>NZ_BOSJ01000007.1 GCF_018403285.1 Paenibacillus sp. J45TS6
CCATTTGTCTTTTGAAATCTGCTGTGAATGTGCGTCTTTGCTTTGGCATAGTAGATCCGCTCCTAATCGTATTCTCTTCATTCTACTAGCCCTTAATTTTTCTGTCCAACTAAGTGTAGACGATCCAGAGACAATGAAGCCGTGGCTTCAGTCAACGGTACCAAGATTACTAAGGATGAACTATATAACGAATTGGTGGCACTCGGAGGCACGTCCACACTTGATAACATGATTACTATGGAACTCATTGACCAGGCGGCTGCGGATGCTAACGTTACTATTACCGATGAAGACGTGAATGCTGAGATTGAATCGCTGAAGACTCAATTTGGCGGTGAAGAAGCGCTGAATTCAGCTCTTGCTCAATCAGGCATGACACTAGATGACCTCAAGAAAAACACAGAAATTCAAGTGAAAATTCGTAAAATTCTGGAGCCGCAAACGAAGGTGACAGACGAAGAGATTAGCACTTACTATGAGGAGAACAAAGATACGTTTGCAACTCCGGAGCAAGTAAGAGCATCCCATATCCTGGTGGAAACTAAGGAAGAAGCCGATGCGATAAAGAAAGAGCTGGATGAAGGAGCAGACTTTGCAACTTTGGCTAAAGAAAAATCTACTGACTCTTCTGCAGCAAATGGCGGAGACCTTGGATTCTTCGGAAAAGGGGACATGGTAGAAGAATTTGAGAAAGCGGCTTTCTCCATGGAGATCAATGAGATTAGCGAACCGATTAAGTCAGATTATGGCTACCATATTATTAAGAAAACAGATTATAAAGAAGCCACAGATCCAACACTTGAAGATAAAAAAGAAGAGATTCGTAAGTTGCTAGTAGATCAACAAGTTAGTGAACTTTCTTCAACATGGTTGTCCGATCTGCGTTCCAATGCAAAGATAACCAATAAACTTGAGGAAGAAGAGACTACTCAATCTACAGAGTCCACTGATCCTACAGAAACGACAACAACTGAATAAACGACGGAATTCCGAGGAAATAAGAAAAGAAGGCAACCAATAAAAGGGGTTGCCTTCTTTTTTGCTAACAATAGGATCGTTGTATACTTAGCTTGCTATATTTTAAATGTGATAAAAAGTTCGGTACGATTTCTCTCGGTGTTAATGCGATAAGAAATTATATTAATACCAAAAAGATAGTGGTTAATCGGTTTTACTAGTTAATCTTTTTTTGCAGCTGATCAGGAAAGTTTGAACTTAATTAATTATTCCCTTGCCCGAGTGTTGCTAATTATGACATGATATACCAAAAGAAAGAGAGTTTCTCAAATAGTATAAAGTTGAACTAATGGGCAGCGCTGTTCACAAACAAATCGGGATAACTGATAACTTATGGGGGAATAGAATATGATCGAATTTAAGGAGATCGATAGAAATAACTTTTTTGATGTGATTAAGCTGGGTGTAGCAGATAGACAGAAAGAGTTTGTAGCGAATAATTTGTTTTCTCTGGCACAGGCTAAGGCATTTCCGGAGTGTATCTGTTTGTCGATCTACCACGATGACCTTTTAGTAGGATTTACGATGTACTGTATAGATGATGAGGATCAGGAATACTGGATCTACCGTGTAATGATTGATGAGAAGTATCAGTCAAAAGGCTATGGTAAGGCTGCAATGGAGAAGTTAATCGACAGGATTAAAGAGGATGAAAAGCATGAAGTAATTTACATAAGTTTTGAACCAGAGAATACTTGGGCAAAGCATTTATATGAGAAGTTAGGATTTGCAGCAGATGGTCGTATAATTGAGGGAGAAGTAGTTTACAAACTGGAGTATTAATACGAGATGGAGATGCGAGCCTTGATAGATTATCAGGGTCTTTTTTGTTGTGATGAATGGTAATTAAAACCCCTTATCTTTAGTGGTATAGCAACGTATTAGGATGCATTTTTAGAAGTAATGTACTTAAAGAAAATTTATATATTTAGTTCACTGTGTCCGTTTTCTAAGTTCACAACTGTTATATAGATAAACAAGCAGAAAGGGGGAGAGGGCACTGGAGCGAATGGAACAATACATAGCTGACGTGAAGGCTGGAGACATCGAGAAATTCAGTTATATTGTACATCAATATGAAAGGCAGATATTCATCTATTGCAGCCGGATTTTGAACAGCGAACAAGATGCGGAAGATGCGATCCAAGAGATTTTCTTTAAGGCGTACAAGTCGATTGATTCCTATAAACCGAGGTATAGTTTTAACTCCTGGCTGTACAAGATCGCTTATAACCACTGTATTAATGTCTTGAGAAAAAGAAAAGTATATGAAAAGGCTAAGTCTTTGCTTTTTATGGAGGAGAGAAGCAAAACAAATACGGAAGTTCATGAGCGAAGTATTTTTAGTCCTGCATTTGAAAAAGTATTTCTCAGTCTCAGTCATGCGGAGCGGAGTCTACTTATTCTTCATGTATTTCATGAAAAAACCTATCAAGAAATATCGGAGATCACAGGAACCAGCTCAGAAGCTGTCCGAAAAAGAATCAGCAGAACAAAGATGAAAGTGAAAAAAACATGGATGGAGCGGGAGGATGAGGAGGAATGGACATTTTCACTAATGAGAACCAAAGCATAAGGCGACATAGTGTAACGGACGAAGAACTTAAGCAGATTTCGGTTGTCCCTCGCGTTATAGAACAGATCACGAACTCAACAATGAAGAAAAAAAGTAACCATAGATGGAAAACAGTGTCTTTGTTCCTTCTCTTCTGTGTGTGTATTGCTTCGGTAACAACCTATGCTGCCGAGGAATTTGCGAAAATCTATAATAAGAAGGGGAAAGTCGTCGTTGACACGTATCCTATGAAAGATCGTAACTATTATTCAAAAGAATCTAAACGGATAGAGAAATTGAAACCAGAAGCCAAACCCGGTGAACTCATAGCATATTTCCCCATAGAGACTGACTTGCAAGCCTATCTTGGCCCAACTAAAATTCTTTATGAGTATAAACCCATCCAATATTACGATATCAACGAGTTGTATAAGAAAGCAAAAAGTACAAATGCACCAGATCTGTTATCCCCCTCCTATTTGTCCAAAGGATACACGTTTCATTTTGCAACAATCTGGCCGAAATATCCTTCAGCTGGAGATGGAGAAGGTTCTGAATATGATAAGCTGCTTCAAAGGCTTAGTTCGAAGGCAATAGGAACCAACGAGAAAATCATCTCAGAGACTCTGCAGTGGAGTAAGGCCGGTAGCGTTCATCTCTACTTTTCTACAAAGAATGAACCAAACAGTCTTACAGTTATAGCTTCATATGGTCTAGGACTACAGGTACCTCAACCAGCTGGCGCGATAAGCAGGAAAATAAAGATAGGTACACAGCAAGCACTAATTATGCATGATTCAAGTAATACTTACTTTAACACCAAAATCGCTTGGTATGATGAATCAACTTCCACAGCATACTTTATGGAAGATAGTGCAAGTGAAGCTTTAAGTGAAGAAGAGATGGTGAAGATGGCGGATCGTCTAATTCATGCAATATCAAAAAAAGAATAGATGAATAACTATAGCACTTTTATAGAATAGGTAACTAACCATAGGGTTAGGATACTTGATTCTTGAGGGTGCTTTTTTTGTGAGCAAATGGAAGCGGTTAGAGAGCCTCAGAAAAAAATCGGGACCAAATACAAGAAATATATTGAATTAATGGAAACGGTAGATTACAATAAACCCAACTAACATACTAGTATGACTAGTATTCAAAAAGTAGCTGAAGTTAGTTTTGAGGCATTTCCGTATTTGCTTGTTCTTCAAGGGGCGTTATGTAAAGAGTCTATTGAAAAAGCGGTGTTGTTTTAAAAGCTGTATTGTAAGCGCTTTTTTATGGCTGGGTCCAAGGATACGTTATGTAATATGGAATGTGTCTATTGTAGAGACCTATTGATCTAAATAGAAAAGGGGGATTGAATCGCAGATTTAATAGAAGGGTTACTCATCGGGTGATGAGGATATTCATTCGTGAGCTCATTCGTGAGTTGAAACTTAGATTCTAAGAACCGTAATGACACCAGTCAGGGCCGAGCTTAAATGGATTGGAGTGAATGATGAACATGGATACGAAAACCGTAAGCAGTACACAGCCCCAAATAAAAATGGCACCTAAAAGCAAACTGCAAATGATAGGATCTCTTCTTCGTAAAGACTGGCAGTTATACTCCTTGCTTGTATTGCCTATTATCTACTTACTTATATTTAAATACGGACCGATGATTGGAAATGTGATTGCGTTTCGTCGTTTTGTACCTGGAGGAAGTATCTTTGGAGAAAAATGGGTCGGACTGCATTATTTCCAGATGTTCATCCATGATCCTACATTCTGGCGAGTATTCACAAACACGATTATTCTAGGCGGATTTACGATGCTTCTTACTTTTCCGATGCCGATTATTTTTGCCCTTCTGCTTAATGAAGTGAAGAGTAAAAAGTTTAAGAAATTTGTGCAAACTGCATCTTATCTTCCACACTTTCTATCCATCGTTATCGTCGCAGGGATGATTCTGCAGCTGACTGCCACGAATGGTTCCATTAATGCACTGGTGCAATTCTTCACAGGTGAGACGATTAACTTTATGCAGCGTGCGGAGTGGTTCCGTACCATCTATATTATTTCTGAAATCTGGCAAGGCATGGGCTGGGGGGCCATACTCTATCTCGCAGCACTCACTACAATTGATGACTCCCTATATGAAGCAGCAAGAATTGACGGGGCGAATCGCTGGAAACAGACGTTGCATGTAACGATTCCAGGTATTTTACCAACAATCGTAACGCTGCTCATTCTAAATATGGGAAGTTTCCTTGCGGTAGGATTTGAGAAAATTCTCTTACTATACAACCCACTTATCTACGAAACTTCCGATGTGATATCCACTTATCTCTATCGTGTCGGTATTGGGTCTAGCAACTTCAGCTATGCAACAGCGATTGGTCTGTTTGAGTCCGTTATCGGGTTAATCCTTGTTTTCTCGGTGAATGCAATCTCACGCAGACTGACAGAACGAAGCTTATGGTAAGGGGGAGTGAGATATGAAGGAATCCATGTCCTATAAAATTTTTAAAACTTGTAATGCGGTCTTCTTACTATGTATTGTCTTTATCACTTTGTATCCCTTTCTCAATGTAGTCGCACAGTCGTTCAGCAGTGAAGCCTATATTAATTCGGGAAAGGTGAATCTCATTCCGAAAGGATTTAATATCGATACTTACAAGACCGTAGTAAAAGACAACATGTTCTGGACTAATTACAAAAACACCGTTGTTTATACTTTAGTGGGAACTGCTATTTCTATGTTTTTGTCTACGATTTTTGCCTACGCCTTATCTAAAAAAAGACTCATGGGGCGCAAGTTTCTAACGATGTTTGCCGTCTTCACTATGTTTTTTAATGGGGGACTGATTCCAAACTACGTACTGATTAACAGCCTTGGATTTAGTAATTCCATGTGGGCTCTTGTTATTCCGGGGGCAATCAGCATATATAACATGCTCATTATGAAATCTTTCTTTGAGAATATGCCGGAAGAATTAGAAGAAGCCGCAGCTATTGATGGACTAAGTACGTACGGGATTTTATTTCGTATCATTCTGCCACTTAGTAAAGCGGTTATGGCCACGATGGTTCTATTCTATGCCGTTGGGCACTGGAACTCCTGGTTTCCAGCCTTTCTGTACCTTGATCAAAAAGAAAAGTTCCCGGTTACGATTTACCTTCGAAATATGATTGCTGCTGCTACAGGAGGAACTTCGGCAGGAGCTACATCTGCTGATAATTTGACTCAAATTTCTGCTAACATCAAATCAGTCACCATGGTTTTGACGATTTTACCTATTTTAACGATTTATCCTTTTGTCCAAAAGTATTTTGTATCCGGTATCATGCTTGGATCAGTCAAGGGTTAACACCTAAGACATGAAAAGATCGTTCAATTGTAAGTGAATCATCAAATTATGGGGGGCAAAAAAATGAAGAAACCTTCTCTTCGCGTGATGGGAAAAACAGCACTTGCAGCTATACTCAGTCTATCACTGGCGGCATGCAGCAATGGTATGGGCGGAAAAGAAGCAGAGATCCAAAATAAAGGAGCAATGGAATCCTACGCCGTAGGAGAAACTTTTAAAGCAACGGAACCTTTTAATCTATCGATTATGTATAGTGATCAGCCGCTTTATCCTTACAAAAAAGATTGGTTGTTATTTAAGAAAATCACAGAGATGACCGGTGTTACGCTGGATCCTGTTATTGTACCCATGAGTGATTACGCTCAAAAACGATCTTTGCTCATTAGTTCGGGTGATGCACCGCTCGTTATCCCTAAAACGTATCCGGGTGAAGAATCGGCTTTTGTTTCTTCTAATGCGATTCTGCCTGTCAGTGACTACATTGACTTGATGCCGAATTTCAAGGATAAAGTAGAGAAGTGGGGCCTTGATACTGAGCTAGAAGGTCTTCGCCAAGAAGACGGAAAATATTATGTTCTTCCGGGACTACACGAAGAAATTTGGCCAGATTATACGCTGCTCGTACGTACAGATATTTTGGAAAAACATAATCTAGCCATACCGAAGACGTGGGATGAACTGAAGACGGTTATGCAGGAGCTTAAAAAAGAGTACCCGGACTCTATCCCATTCTCGGATCGTTTTAAATTCCTAAGCACACTGAATGTTGCTTCAACTGGATTTGGAACGAAAGGCGGATGGGGATTTGGAAGCGGCCTGACTTACAAGCCAGAACAAGATGAGTTTGTATATACTGCGGCTACACAGGAATATAAGGATATGCTGACTTATTTCCACGAGCTCGTAGCAGAGGGTCTGCTGGATAAAGAAAGCTTTACTCAAGACGATGATCAGGCTATTCAAAAATTTATAAACGGGAAATCGTTTATTATTAATGGAAATTCTCAAACCGTTGTTCTGCACCGTAATGATATGAATAAAACGCTTGGTGAAGGTAAGTTCTCTGTTGCCAAAATTACGGTGCCTGGCGGGCCGGCAGGTCAGCTCATGTCTGGAGGAAGACTTGAGAACGGTGTCATGATCTCAGCAAAAGCAAAACAAAGTGAAAATTTCGAAGCGATTCTCCAGTTTATCGATTGGCTGTATTACAGCGATGAAGGTCAAGAGTTTGCGAAATGGGGAGTCGAAGGAGAGACATATACGAAAGAAAATGGGGTGCGTAAACTCGCTGATGATATTAACTTCAATGGTCTGAATCCAAAAGGTACAAAAGATTTACGTATTGATTATGGTTTCTCTGGTGGAGTATTCGCCTATGGCGGGACGACGGATTTGCTGCACTCTATGTTTAGTGAAGAAGAACTGAAGTTCCAAAATGACATGAAAGAAGTCAAAGAGGTCCTTCCAGCAGAACCTCCAATCCCGTATTCTATAGAAGAACGTGAGAGAGTTACGCTCCTCAGTACACCGCTTAAAGATTATACAGATCAAAATACACTCAAATTTATTCTGGGTGACCGAGATTTGTCCGAGTTTGATGCGTTTGTAAAAGAACTGGAGAGCCAAGGACTAACGCAGTACCTGGAACTTGCGAACACAACATATAAAGAGTACAAAGAAGGAAAATAAGCTTTCAGTTATCTGATCTAAGTCGCAGAAGGTAAGGTGATCATTTGTCATTGACCGTTCAAGACGTGATTCGTGTGCTTCCTCGTTCATCTGGACCTGAAGGTTCTACGGTGGATGGGCTTATCACGGGGAATCTGAACCAAAAGGTTCAGGGAGTGGCTGTTTCCTTTACTGCTTCCCATGAGACGATTGAGAAAGCAGCACAGCTTGGAGCAAATCTTTTCATCACCCATGAAGGTGTGTTTTATGAACATCATGGGAGCAGAGCAGAAAAGGAACTAAAGAATCCTGTCATTTTAAGAAAAAAGGAACAGATCAAATCACACCAAATGATCTTATACCGATATCATGATGGTCCGCATCAAGCGGTTCCCGATATCATCACGCATGGACTTCTACAAGCGTTAGACTGGGATACGTATCAATATAGCCATCTGAAGTATGCTTGTCTGGTTACCCTTCCCGAGCCGCTCAGCGTGCAGCAGATCGTTCAACATCTGAAAGATAGACTTGATCTTCCTTATGTTCGTTTTGCTGGAGACAGTGAACAAAAGTGTAGTGAAATTGCTCTTACTGCCGGTTATCGGGGCGGAAGTAATATCGCGCTTCCTTTATTCACGGAACAAAGAATCGATCTACTAATAGCAGGAGAAGGTCCTGAGTGGGAAACACCCGAATATGTACAGGATGCGGTGAATCAAGGAAGCCCGCAATCACAAATCCTGATTGGTCATGCAGCTAGTGAAGAGCCGGGAATGAAGGCAGTTGCTCAGCAGATTCGAGACCATTTTCCGGATCTCCCGGTTTATTTTATACCCACATCCCAGGTCCTTAAGGTGCTGTGACATAGTCGATAACTAGAGAAAAGCGGTTAAGTATTGGAGAAGAAAGAGGGAACCGTATGTCTACAGAATCAAAGCTCAAAGGCTCTACTCGGGCTTACTCTTATCATTATTTAAAAAATAAAATCATGCACTTGGAATTAGAACCGGGTAAGAAAATTTCCGAGAAAGAGATATCAGAGGAACTTAATGTCAGCCGAACTCCTGTACGTGAGGCTTTTATGAAACTGGCAGAAGAAGAGCTGCTAGATATTATTCCGCAAAGTGGAAGCTCGGTATCTCTGATTAATCTTGCGCATGTGGAAGAAGGAAGATTCATACGAGAGAAAATTGAGAGAGAGATTGTAGCTCTTGCATGCGAATCTTTTGATGAAGAGTACAGGTTTCGGATGGAAACCAATATTGCTTTGCAGGATGTCTGCGCAGGCAGAAACAATGTTTACAAACTGTATGAGCTTGATGAAGAGTTCCATCAGATTTTGTTTGAGGGTACAGGAAAAGCACGGACATGGAAAATGTTGCAGCAGCTCAATATTCATTTCAATCGTCTTCGACTGCTAAGATTGTCCAAAGATTTGAACTGGGACAACATCATTTCTCAGCACAAGGAAATATATCAACTGATTGTGAACAAAGAGACATCACAGGCTGTTCAAATCATGGAGAATCATTTGCGGCTCGCTGTAGTGGAACAAGATTTCTTGTTAGAGAAATATCCGCATTATTTTGTCTAATTGAATCCATTTCATAGTCCATTCATTGGCTTTAAAAACTTTCAGAAATAGAGAGGATGAGTGACCTCATGACTGAGCTACAACAGCTTCCTTATTCTTCGGCCGACAAAGGTTGGTTACGATATGAGAAAAGACAGGATTCACCTTGTTTATCCACGATTGTAAGACATAGCTCCGCATCAGGAGAAGCAGTAGAGTCCGCCATACGGGAACTTCGTTACGCTATTCTCCAGATGACTGGAAATGAACCTGAACTAACAACGACAGCGAACTTATCTGATGATGCTGCTCATGGTTTATATATTCAGCTTGCTTTGGTCTCTGCGGAAGATTTGCCTGAAGCGTTACAGACAAAGGAACTCTCTCAGCAGCTGGGGGAGGAAGGTTTTGCCCTGAGGTCACTGCTGCAAGAAGAAGGTGAATCCGTATTTATTATAGGAAAAACAGAGAAGGGCTTACTGTATGGAACATTCCATCTGCTGCGGCTTCTGCAGTCAGAGGGACAGACGCTCACTCAGCTGGAAGTTATCGAAAATCCGAGAAACCCGCTTCGCATGATGAATCATTGGGATAACATGGACGGTTCCATTGAACGAGGATATGCAGGACGGTCTATTTTTTTCAAAGATAATCAGTTTGTGCAAAATGATGGGCGGATTCGGGATTACGCAAGGATGATGGCTTCGATTGGGATCAATGGAATTTCTATTAATAATGTAAATGTCCATAAAGTAGAGACGAAGCTGATTACGTCAGAGTTTTTACCGGATGTAGCGAAAGTAGCTGGGATTTTTAGAGCTTATGGGATCAAATTATTCCTAAGTGTCAATTATGCGAGCCCGATTCAACTTGGAGGAATTGAGACGGCAGATCCTCTTGATGAAAGAGTCGGTGCCTGGTGGAAGACGAAAGCGGAGGAAATATATCATGCAATACCAGACTTCGGCGGGTTTGTAGTCAAAGCAGATTCGGAGCACAGACCCGGACCATTTACGTATGGAAGAACCCATGCAGATGGCTCGAATATGCTCGCTGAAGCACTAGAACCTTATGGCGGAATCGTGATTTGGCGCTGTTTTGTATATAACTGCCTGCAAGACTGGCGGGATCGAACAACAGATCGTGCAAGAGCAGCATACGATCATTTCAAACCGCTCGATGGACAGTTTAAAGATAATGTGATTTTGCAGATTAAGAATGGTCCGATGGATTTCCAAGTGCGTGAAGGGGTATCTCCGCTGCTTGGTGCCATGCCGAAGACAAATCAAATACTGGAATTCCAGATCACTCAGGAATACACGGGACAGCAAAGGCATCTCTGTTATCTGATTCCGCAGTGGAAAGAGATACTTGATTTTGATACATACGCCAAAGGTTCCAAATCCGAGATTAAGAAAGTAGTGTCTGGCGAACTGTATCCGTATGCACATAGCGGGATTTCAGCTGTAATTAATGTCGGGGATGATGAGAACTGGACAGGACATACGCTTGCCCAAGCGAATTTGTATGGATACGGACGACTGACTTGGAATCCAGATCTGTCAGAACAGCAAATCACTTCGGAGTGGATCCATCAGACATTTGGAAATGACCCCGATGTTGTAGAACATGTAAGCTCCATGCTTGCTGCGTCTTGGGGGATCTATGAAAGTTATACCTCACCGCTTGGAGTAGGCTGGATGGTCAATCCAGAGCATCATTATGGCCCTAATGTGGATGGATATGAATATTCGGTCTGGGGTACGTATCATTTTGCCGATTGCGATGGAATTGGGGTGAATCGTACGGTAAAAGACGGTACAGGGTACACAGGTCAATATTTCCCGGAAAATGCCGAACGATATGAGTCACTTGTGACCTGCCCGGATAAGCTTTTGCTCTTCTTCCATCATGTGCCTTATACGCATAAGCTGCATTCGGGAAGTACGGTAATTCAGCATATCTATGATACTCACTTTGCCGGAGTAGAAGGAGTAGAGAATCTTATTCAGCAGTGGAGCAGTCTGGAAGGGAAAATCGATGCGAAACGTTATGCAGGTGTGATGGCAAGACTTGAACATCAGCATAAGCATGCTAAAGAATGGCGAGATATTATTAATACCTATTTCTATCGTAAATCAGGGATTGCAGATGAACAGAACCGGACGATTTATTAGGGTTTAATTCTCCGGTATATAAACGAAAAAAGCTGCTGAGGAGCAATCCTCGGCAGCTTTTTTGAGTAATCTGAAAATAATAAATAATAAAGCATGAGTGCATTGTTACTATTTAGGAGGAGTGAACTTTATCGTTCATTCTTGCGATTCCTTGTGTGGATTTATTAATAAATTGGAGTGTATGGTGCTTGCATTCCGATGAAGGTAAGGCATTTATTGCTTCGATCGATTTAGCAAGTGATAACTTCTGGCGAAATAAAATAGAGTGTATTTCTTTTATGATCTTCACTTCATCCCTGGATATTCCCTCTTTCCTTAACCCGAGAATATTTACACCACATATATCTCCACGTTCACCGTTAGCAAAAGAGTAAGGTACAATATCTTGGGAAACACCGCTCATCCCACCGATCATGGAAAGCTTACCAATTTTACAGAATTGAAGAATACAAACCTGGCCGCCAATAAATACACAATCTTCAATCTCCACGTGACCGGCTAATTGAGCACTATTAGCAATGACGATGTGATTACCCAGTATAGCATCATGCCCGATGTGGACGACGTAATTCATAAGGAGATTGCCATCTCCTACACGTGTTACACCATCACTCTTGTGTGTTCCTTTACTAATTGTTACATACTCCCTTATGGTGTTGTTATCACCAATAATCAGGCGATCTCCACCGTTTTTACATGATTTATCCTGTGGGACTGCACCAATGATAGCACCTTGAAATATCTGATTATTTCTCCCTAACTGTGTGTGTGAACCAATAAGAACATGGCTTCCAACTTTGCATCCATCTCCGATTCTGACTCCTTCTTCAACAATGCTGAACGGCCCAATGGTAACATTCTCTCCAATTACCGCTGTTGGATGAATAATAGCTGTGTCATGAATAGTCAACGTTGAACTGAACATTTTTTATCCCTCATATCTAAAGTGATTTATAAATCTATCAGTTTATGTCGAATTGTGGTTGTTTTAGGAAGTGATAAGATGGATGTTCTATTTGTTTCTTCTTATCTGGACGAGCTGAGTGCACTGTTATTGTCCCTAATATCAGTTTAACAATGAACTAATCTTACACTTCTCTTCAGTAAGTTATTATCCAGAAAATTTCCATATTTTCTATAATTCGAGGTTTTTTCTACATCTCCTTCTTATTCATCTATCTGAACGCTGAATTACGATGTCTGATATTTTATAATAAGTGAATCCATTTCTTAACTCATTAAAGCAACTAAAGATATGTTGAAAATTGATTTTAGTGCTACAAAATAAATACAAGGTCCGTCTTATAGATAGCTGCAGCTGAAAGGAGACGAATAACGCATGGAAGGACCAGAAATTGATATTTTCCGCACCGTGTTTGAAGAGCATTATCCGATCGTGAGACGTAAACTCGTTGCACTGGTTCAGGATGAAGCCGCGGCGGAAGATCTTGCGCAAGAAGTTTTTATCAGGTTATACCGTAATCCGCCTGATGATCCGGCCGCAATGGGTGCATGGTTACATCGTGTACTGACTCGCATCGGATATGACTATATAAGTAAACAAATTAGAGAGCGAAAATTAAAAGATAAACAGGAGCAACATTATGATATGGGGCAGCAGATAGCCTCCGGAGAGGAAGTAGTGCTTAGGCGCATGGACCAAGAAGAAGTTCGGAAGTGGATGGAAGAGCTGCCTGAACGAGATCGTAAGGTGCTGATGCTAAAATACTCTGGTTACAGCTACGCTGAAATTGCCGAGGAACTGAATATAAGACCGCCTCTTGTCGGCTCCATGCTGAGCCGGGCAACGAATAAATTGAAACGGAAAGTACTAAGAAAATCGGTGACTTAGGATCTTCGCCTCACGAGAATATGGAATGATAAGGAGTTGAATGAATCCATGACCTCTATAAAAGATAACAACGAAAATGAACGGATAGATGAAGCATGGGAAAAGCTCACATCCAAGCTCCAGAAAGAGGAGAAGAGCCCCAAATGGGCAGCTTGGGCGTCGAGCCAACTGGATATGAAGAAATCAGAAGAGCTGGAAATAGATCAAACAAATCGAGTTTCCACAAATACATTCAAAGGAGAGATGAGAGAAATGAAGATAAATGAAGATAATAAGAACTCAATGAATAAGAATCAAGACAATAAGCCAAAGAGGAAGAAAGCAAAGAGACATCCTGCTAAAAAGTGGATCAGCATCGCAGCTGCTGCAGCGATTGCCGGCGTGATGGTAGCAACACCTATTGGTGATAAAGCACTTGCTGCGATCCTTAATCAATTCCGAATGGAGGAAGTCACATCGGTAGATGAAGGAGAACTGATGAACTTGTTTAGCACGATCTCAGAAGGAGCCGGTGAGCAAGAGTTTATAAATAAGTATGGAACTTTTACGAGTGAATCTGGGGAGTACATCAAAACGGAGAACAAGACAGCAGAGCAGATCGCGAATATGATCGGTTTACAAGCCGTAACTGATGAATTGATTGATCCGAAACATTCTGGAATTGCTAACAGTTCACAGACGATAACGATGAAGCTGGATATACCTAAAGTGAATGCAACGATGAAACGACTGGGAGCAGATGATCTTATGCCAAAATCACTAGATGGTCAGGTCATTACATTCGAGGTCCCGGCAACGTTATATCAGATCTATCAAACAGATGACAATGAAAAAAGCGCATCTCTATATCAACAAAAAATTCCGACAGTTAACGTAGACTCTTCTGTGGCAATTGAAGATGCAGTAAAAGCAGTGCTGAACTTTCCACTATTGCCAGATCGAATGAAGTCAGCAATCCAAACGGAACAGATATTGAACGGAAAACTGCCGATTCCAGTAATTACTAATGGTACTGTTGAGAAAATAAGTGTTGATGGCAATTCTGTCATTTTAGAACAGAATAGTGACAATTACTATGGAGAATCAGGTAAAGAAGAGATTGTTAATTATACGGCTACATGGACTAAAAATGATGTGGTGTATCGCTTGAAGGGGTACACTTTGTTCGATACAAAAGAGAAAATGATCGAAGAAATCAAGGAGCTGATGAACCAGTGACAGCAGCTATTCATACCGAAGGATTGACGAAAGAGTTCGATAATGGTCGTGGTTGCCGTGATGTATCGATCACCGTTCAGAAAGGGGAAGCCTTTGGCTTCCTCGGCCCGAATGGAGCAGGGAAGAGCACTTTTGTGAAAATGCTGGTCGGTCTGATTCATCCTACAGAGGGAACGGCAACCATCTTTGGACATCCGATTCATAGTCTGGAAGCGAAGAAGCGGATTGGTTACTTGCCGGAGTTATTCAGGTATCAAGAATGGCTGACAGGAGAAGAGGTAATTAAACTTCATGCAAAACTATGCGGAGTAGATACAAAAACAGCCAAAGAGCGAATTCCAAAATTGCTTGATGAGGTAGGACTTGGCAGCCGAGGAAAAGGCAAGATTAAGAACTATTCTAAAGGGATGCAGCAACGTCTTGGACTTGCGGCAGCGCTTGTTAGTGATCCGGATATTATCTTTCTGGACGAACCATCCTCAGCCCTTGATCCTGTTGGGCGTAAAGAGGTTCGCTCTATTCTGATGAAATTGAAAGCAGAAGGTAAGACCATCTTCTTGAACTCTCACATGCTTGAGGATGTAGAAGCGGTATGTGACCAGATTGCACTACTTAATAATGGGGAGATTCTACGTACGGGCGATGTAGGAAATGTCCTTCAGCAAAAAGTAACCTATCGCTTTAAAGTAAGCGGGTATACACCGCTTGTAAGAACTTGGCTTCAGGATGAAACGGGTTTTGAATTTGAAGTAGAAACGGTACATAAGCCGGATTCTTCTACTAATACAGCGCAGCAAGAACTTGTTATTTCAGGACATGATACGGTCTGGCTCAAAGCCGAATTACAGAATGAAGAACAGGCGGGATGGATTAATTCATTACTCATTGAACAAGGGCTTACGCTTTATGAAGTTGGGAAAGAGAGCGGTAAATTGGAAGACTGGTTCTTAACGGCAGTGAAGGGGCTTAGTCATCGGGGGGAACGAGACGTATGATGCTCATTATGCAGATGACCTGGAAAGAGATGATTCGTAAGCGGGTTATGGTGCTCGCTATGATTCTTACGATACTATTCCTAATTGCTTATTGGTTTATTGCGGATGCTGTCGCAGGAAGTGAGAGCTTTGGGATGTTTTCGGAGGGGAATTCTCTCATTACTAACTATACGACGGGAGTTCTCATGATGATGATCGGCTTCTTCTTTGCTGGTTTTGTCATTGCGCTGCTCTCCATCTTTAGCTCATTCTCTTCGATCGCTGGGGAAGCGGAGCAAGGAGTCATGCAGGCGCTGCTTACACGTCCGATATCAAGAACACAGTTTTATATTGGGCGGTGGCTCGGATTTGTCACGTTGCTCTGCTGTTATACGCTGATTTTATATACAGCAATTATGGTCATTACGGATATCCATGCAGCAATCCCTAAAGCCTTTATGGTTCATGTTAAGGCACTGCTCTTGCTTGCTCTCATTATTGTTCTGCTCGTTTCACTTACGATGCTCGGTTCTACTAAATTTTCATCGCTCGGAAACGGTGTGTTTATAACCATGTTATTTGGAGCAGGCTGGCTTGGCGGCATGCTGGAGAAGGTGCAGAAGATCGGGATTTTTGAGGCCTTTGGCGCAGAAGAAATCGGTAATACGCTGTCTAATATTTCGGGACTCATGTCCATCATTATGCCAGTGGATGCGTTGCAGCGAAAAATGATGCATGGACTCATCGGTCTTGATGAACTAGGCAGTGTCGTTAATGTAAGCAAGATGATATCTGGATTTTTCATTGGAGATGTTCCATCGGGTACTTTTGTAGTCTATGCGATGCTATATGCTGCCATTGCTTTTGTATGGGGAGTCCTGCGATTCCGCAAGAAAGATCTGTAATTTTAATTTCAAATAAATAATTAAATAAATAAGACCATCGGGACAACGAAGGAAGGCTGCTGCTTTCATCTCTTCTGCGTAGATTCTAGAGCTCTGTTACTAGCGCAGGAAGAGATATTGTAAAAAGCATGAGACAACTTAGACCCGGTGGTTTTTTTGCGTATTTTAAAGTTCTAAGACGTAAATTTCTACCTGCAAAAAACAATTGTATTTACCTTCCATATTTGGTATGATAGTGGCCTTCTCGCATTTCACCTTGTCTGAAGTAGACGCACGGCTGGCGTCTCAACCAAGCTTATCGGAGGTGTATTCATTGCTCTATTTCACTCTGGCCCGTAAGGCCTATGCAAGAAACTTGCAGTATCGCGGTGCACATATGGTGCACAATGTCGCAAGTGCTTTATTCGGTTATCTGTACGCCTGTATCTGGATTGGAATTGGGGAAGGGCGCTCTCTTGGAGAATACGGAACGCAGGGGATGGTCAGTTACATTGCATTTACGCAAGCATCTCTTTGGGTAACGTCTTTTCTTACGAATGGCCTGGGGATCCCGGAGTCTGTAAGAACAGGTCATATCTCTATGGATCTGATGAGGCCTGTCCATCTTTTTACACATCTCATGTCTAGAGAATGGGGGCAGATTCTCTATCAGTTTCTGTACAAGTCCATTCCTATCTATCTCGTGTATCTCATTGCCTTCAAGCTTAGGCTGCCAGAGAACGGAATGACGTATGTCTTAACCACGGCAAGTTTGTTCGGAGCTACTTACATGGGAATCTGTATCAACTATCTCATTGGAGTCACTGCGATGTGGACCACCGAATCAAGCTGGCTGCAATGGGCTAACCATGCACTTATTAATTTACTTGCGGGATTTTTCATCCCTATTGAATGGCTGCCTAAGATTCTCCAAACGATTGCCTGGTGGTCGCCCTATCCGTATCTTCTGTATGTACCGACTCGCATTTACCTTGGTTATGATGATGGCTCTCTACTATTAGGAACCATGGTGTGGATGCTGCTGCTCACGCTGATTTGTTTTCTTGCTACCTACTATCTTCGCAGAAAAGTGGAGGTGCAGGGAGGATGAACACAAATACGGAGACACATTCATCACAAAAACATACCACTTTCTATCCACTTCGCACCTACTTAGAACTTTACGTATTACTGATCCGCACGAGCATTAAAAGTTCCATGCAATACAAACTCAATTTCTTTCTCGGTTCTTTTCTCGCCGCTTTTATTCAAATTGCTGAATTTCTGATGATTGCGATTGTGCTTCATCGGTTTGGAGCCATTCAAGGCTGGAATATCTATGAGGTTGGTTATCTATTTTCCATCATGACTTTATCAAAAACGGTGTACCGCTCCATTGCGAACGAAGTACATCATCTTGAAAAATATTTAGTCAGCGGAGATATGGACCAGCTGCTAACAAGACCGCTGCCCGTTCTTTTCACTCTACTGCCGCAGCGCTTTCGTATCATGCTCGGGGAGTGGCTGCAGGGAGGGTTTGTCTTTGGTTGGTCTATTCATGGAATGATGAATAGCGGTCAGATTGGATGGATTGCTGTACCTCAGTCATTATTTGTGATCTTGACGGGGGCCGTTCTTTTATTTTCCATTGGCCTTGCTACTGCGACTATTGGATTCTGGACGACAAGAATCAGCGAACTCCAGACATTTACGGAAGATGCAGCGGGTACGGCAGCAAGATTTCCACTCTCCCTTTATCCGAAATGGCTTGCCGGAATGCTCCTTTTTGTGCTGCCAGTAGGTCTAGTCAATTATGTACCTGCTCTTTATATCTTGAGAGGGGAATGGGGGCCGTGGATTTTTCTCATCATTCTATTGGCAGCGATAGGCTTTCTCACCCTCAGCCTGCGGTTTTGGAAATTTGGCATGACAAAATATCAGAGTACAGGTAGCTAAGGAGGCGTCGGGTATGATCGAAGTACAAGGCTTACATAAGGAGTTCAAAACGCCTGTCGTGAAAGACGGGAGTTTTGCGGGACTCCGCGCTTTATTTTCTAGAGAATACACGGTCAAACAAGCCGTTCAGAATATCAGTTTCCGGATTGAACCTGGAGAATTTGTAGGTTACATCGGGCCGAATGGTGCAGGAAAATCGACGACGATAAAAATGTTAGCAGGTATCCTTCATCCGAGTTCAGGAAACGTACGAGTAAATGGAATGGATCCGCATCAGCAGCGAAGACAAGTCGTAAGACGGCTTGGAGTGGTGTTTGGTCAGCGCAGTCAGTTGTGGTGGGACCTTCCGGTAAAAGACAGTTATGATATCCTCGCCAAAATGTACCGTGTGGATGATAAGGATAAACACGAACGGCTGGAAGAGTTTGCAGCTATTCTAGACCTGAAAGAATTCTGGGATACACCTGTACGCAAATTGTCGCTTGGACAGCGGATGCGTGCCGATCTAGGTGCAGCGATGCTTCATAATCCGGATATTCTGTTCCTTGATGAACCAACGATCGGGCTTGATGTGAATGCGAAGCGCAATATCCGCTCATTTTTGAAACTGTTGAACAAAGATTTCGGAAAAACGATTCTGCTGACAACCCATGACATGGATGATATCGAACAGCTATGCAGCAGAGTAATGGTCATTAATCATGGACAGCTTACTTATGACGGTACGGTGCAGTCTCTAAGAGAGAATATAGGTCTTCCTACCATTATTAAAGTCTCGTATCTTGAGGATATCAAGAGTTCAAATCTCGGGGGATTCCATCACGAAGCGGTCAAGATCATAGACTGTACAGAGCGAACAATTACGGTAGAAGCGAATCGGAATCGTATTGGTACGATGCAAATCCTGGCACAGCTTGGCGAATGGGGTGAACTTGCAGACGTAGAGATGCAGGAACCTGATTTTGAAGATGTTATTCATAAAGTATATTAGGTTATATCGGAAGGCCATTTTCCGCTGTGGGAGTGGCCTTTTCATGTTAATTGAAGAATTCTTTTAGCTGTCTTTCTAAAAATATTTTATGGTAAAGGCTTGCTTTTTGAACTAATTTTTAGGACGATACTAGTAGAGTGGAATCCGCTTACATAAAAGACGAGATTTATATGGTTCATTGCCTTGACAATAAGGGTTTAGAAGTATTCTAAAACGTTTTAGCTTTTCTGTTATAACTATAGTGATTATATTGGGGGAGACGATATGTTTTTAACGTATAACCGTCCAGCTAAGGAATGGACCGAAGCACTGCCGATTGGGAACGGAAGAATAGGGGCGATGGTGTTTGGGCGTGTGGAGCAAGAACGTTTACAACTGAACGAAGATACATTATGGTCAGGTCCACCGAAAGATTGGAACAATCCGCATGCCAAAGAAGTGCTTCCGCAGGTGAGACAGCTTATAAAGGAAGAGAAATATGCTGAAGCAGACAAGCTGACAAAGGAAATGCTAGGGGCTTATACACAGTCTTATCTGCCTTTTGGAGACTTACAGATTACGTTTGATCATGGAGATATCACAGCAGATTATAACCGGAGACTGGATCTCACGGATGGAATAACAAAAACGATATACCGTATTGGAGATACGACGTACACACGGGAGATTTTTGTATCACACCCTGATCAGGTCATCGTCATCCATCTAGAAGCAAGCGTACCAGGAAGATTGTCTTTCCATGCGAGTCTTAGCAGTCTTCTTCGTCATGAAACAGAAGCTAAAGAGAACCACGCGATTATCAAAGGATATGCACCAGAGGTTGTGAATCCAAGTTATTATCCTACGGATGATCCAATTCGTTATGGCAAACCAGATGAGACGGATGCAATGCGTTTTGAAGGAAGATTAGCAGTTCGTCATAAGGGTGGAAGCGCGGGAACTCATGCCATGGGGATTCGGGTGGAAGGTGCAGATCAGGCAACTCTTTATTTTAGCTGCGCAACAAGCTTTAACGGTTATGATCGCTCTCCGGGAAAAGAAGGCAAAGATGAGTCACTCCATGCACGAAATGATCTAGAAAAAGCTCTTGTGTATGAATATGAAGACCTGCGGAATCGCCATGTGGAAGATTATCAGGAGCTGTATAATCGGGTATCGCTTGATCTTGGACCCGCTCTCGAATCAATAGATCTGCCTACCGATGAGCGTATCGTAAAATATGGCGGGAAAGACCCTTATCTGGTTCAGCTTTTATTTCAATATGGCCGTTATTTACTGATTTCAAGCTCACGTTCAGGAACACAACCTGCCAATCTGCAAGGGATCTGGAATCACGAGACGAGAGCACCGTGGAGTAGTAATTATACGCTGAATATTAATGCCGAGATGAATTACTGGCCAGCTGAAACGGCGAATTTATCCGAGTGTCATGAACCTTTAATTGATCTGATTACTAGGCTCTCCGTTAATGGTAAGAAAACAGCTGAGATTAACTATGGCGCACGCGGATGGGTAGCTCACCATAATTCTGACCTTTGGGGACAGACTGCACCGGTTGGTGCTTTTGGACATGGGGATCCGATATGGGCATTGTGGCAGATGGGCGGCGTATGGCTGTGCCAGCATTTATATGAGCATTATGTTTTTACACAAGATATCGATTTCCTTAGAAATAAAGCGTATCCGATCATGAAGGAAGCCGCCTTGTTCTGTCTGGATTGGCTGATTCAAGGGGAAGACGGTTCTTGGTATACGGCACCTTCGACCTCACCGGAGCATCGCTTCCGTGTGAATGGGGAACTTCATCAGGTGACTACAACAGCAACGATGGATCTGGCTTTAATCTATGATCTATTTACGAATCTTATCGAAGTGACAGCAATTCTCGGTGAAGACGAGGAGTTTGCAAAAGAGCTTCAGCAGCGTAGAGATGAACTTCCTCCGCTGCAGATTGGGAAGTATGGACAGCTGCAGGAATGGCTTCATGATTATGAAGACGAGGATGTGGAGCATAGACATGTGTCTCATCTCTTCGGTGTATACCCAGGACGCCAGCTGACAGCAAAAGATACACCGGAGCTAATGGAAGCTGCGAAAGTATCGCTGCAGCGGCGCGGTGATGGAGGGACGGGCTGGAGTCTGGGCTGGAAAGTCGGACTGTGGGCACGGTTCAAAGATGGAAACCGGGCGCATCGCCTTATTTCAAATCTGTTACAGCTCGTACGAGACGGTTCCGAACGCTATGAAAGTGGCGGCGTGTATCCGAACATGTTCGACGCACATCCGCCATTCCAAATTGACGGCAACTTTGCGGCTACATCAGGAATTATTGAGCTTCTTCTACAATCCTATCTAGGATATATCGAACTTCTTCCGGCACTTCCAGATGCTTGGGCGGCAGGAAGTGTTCGCGGACTGCGCGCACGCGGAGGATACGAAGTTTCGATTTCGTGGTCTGAAGGCAAGCTGAAAGAAGCAGAAATACAGCCGGATCAATCCGGAACTTGCACCATTTGTATAGAAGGAATGAAAGCAGATTCCCTTGTTGTGAGAACAGCAGATGGGCTAGAGGTTAGCACCACTGACCTGGGTAGCGGACTTATTTCCTTCCTTGTAGAGGCGAAACAAAGCTATATTGTGACAGTACAAAAAGGGTAGTAGGAATAGAAAAAAAGTGAAATGATGACACGGATATGGATAGAGACTCAGAGCAATTCTGAATCTCTATCCTTTTTTGTCTTTGTATAAACTACGCGATTAATGATACGACCTTGAAAAAAACGTCTGTAATTCGAGGGGGTTATATGATAAAGTATCTTCTTCTGTTGTGCAAAATTACCAATAAAATAGGAGGATTATTAATATATGAAAAAAAGGTTAACTGTCTTTGTACTCATATTTCTTTGTCTACTATTAATCGCCCTACTAATTAACAAAAATAAGGCAGATAACGAGTCGGAATCAAAGTATTACTTGAGTTTTGTTTCAAGTGTCCAGACCTTGAATCGTAGTTTGGATCTAATTCAAGAGGATCAAGAACCTGATAAAATTACTGAAGGTATGTTTGATGTTTATACATCTTTAGTTTTTTCGAACTTTCGCTTGGATCTTTTTAAAAGTAATGCTCCTCGATCTATTGATTTAGATATACTTGTTAACGACTTTTTATTACTAAGGACTCGATATGAACCACTCGTAAGAAATCAGATAACAAACAATGATGATTTTAATTCTGAGGTTCATGCAAAATTCAAAAGACAAATTCATCTATTTGTAAACGAATTACCTGAAAAATACGAGGATTCTAAGGGGTTTGTTGAAAAACTTAATAAGGCAACAGAGCATATCAAACCACTAATAAGTTAGTATTTAAGAATTATAGGGATTTTCCTGTAACTATCTTAATGTTTACAAAAAACATTACTGCACTTCATCTATTAGATATCATCTAACTGATGAAGTGCAGTTTTTATATGGCTGAATTAAAGTGGAAACAGTTCGTATTACGCTACGCATCAAATAGCTGAGGTGTTGTTCCTTCCTTAAAGTGAGGTATAGAGGAACAATACCTCATCTCCCTGCTCTATAAAAATAAGAGAAGGACCAAGAGCGAAAGAGGCAGAATGGGGGTGAAGAAGCGGAGCGTTCGTATTTGGAGCTGGATGCTTACATCTATGAGAGTCAACCGTGAGAATCCAGCTCCAACGACGATCGGAACCCCCATCTGCTACTGAAGCACTCCAGCCCTTGGCGAGGATCGGAACCCCCATCTGCTACTGAAGCACTCCAGCCCTTGGCGAGGATCGGAACCCCCATCTGCTACTGAAGCACTCCAGCCCTTGGCGAGGATCGGAACCCTCATCTGCCACTGGAGCACCCCAGCTTTTCATTCCCTCTTGGCAGCTTCCCTTATTTTGTGATATGATAGTTTTACTTTGGTAACATGGTAGCGAACTAAAGCGTTTTGATATAGATACAACGGAGGGAAACAACATGAAAAAGTCATTATGGATTACATTAAGTTTAAGTTTAATGGTCGTTATTCTTGCAGCCTGCGGAAGTGATACAAGCGGAAGTGGGGCAGATAAGATTGTCATTGGTATTGACGATAAGTTTGCCCCGCTGGGATTCAGAGATGAGAAGAATGAGATTGTTGGATTCGATATAGATTATGCGAGAGCAGCAGTTGAAAAAATGGGTAAAGAAGTAGAGTTCCAACCCATCGACTGGTCTTCCAAAGAATCAGAGCTGAACAGTGGACGTATCGATCTAATCTGGAACGGCTATACGATTACAGAGGATCGCAAAGATAAAGTATTGTTCACCAAGCCTTATCTTAAAAATAGTCAGGTTGTAGTAACGCTGGCTGACTCACAACTTGCAACACTTGCTGATCTCGCTGGAAAAAAAGTAGGGTTGCAAAATCTTTCTTCTGCATCGGATGCACTGAGTGAGAATCCGATCAAAGATCAGATCAAGAGTATATCCGAATTCCCCGATAATGTACTTGCTCTAAGTGATCTGAAGAGCGGTCGCCTCGATGCGGTTGTCATTGATGAAGTGGTAGCTGACTATTATATGTCTCTTGAAGAAGGAACGTATAAAATCTTGGATGAAACGTTGTCTCCAGAGGAATACGGAATCGGTGTGAAGAAGGGGAATGAAGAACTGCTGACGAGTCTGCAAACCGCTTTAGACGAATTAATTGAAGAAGGAACAGCTACTACGATTTCGGAAAAATGGTTTGGTGAAGATAAGGTGCTTCGCTAAGCCTAGCTGAACTCATAAATAACGCTTATAGCATTCATATTAGACCTGATTTAAGAAATTCATTAATAGGATTGAAAACCGGGGAGTTTCTTATCCGGTTTTCTTTTTACTTAGGAGCCTGAGAATATGACATTAGATTATCTTTGGAGTATTACACTTCCGATGCTCGAAGGTGCACGGACAACACTTTTACTATTTTTCACAGCAATCATCTTGTCCATTCCGATTGGATTTTTATTTACCCTGATGGCGAACAGCAAGTTTAAACCAGTGTCGGCTTTTGCACATACGTACATTTATGTGATGCGAGGCACACCGCTGCTATTGCAACTATTGTTCTTCTGTTATGGACTACCCATGCTGCCTGTTATAGGGGAGCATCTCGTGATGGATCGTGCCGTTGCTGCAGGACTTGCGTTTGTACTGAACTATGCTGCTTATTTTGCGGAGATTTTCAGAGGCGGCTTGCTATCGATCGACAAGGGACAATATGAAGCTTCGCAGGTACTTGGACTGAACAAATTCCAGACGTTAACCAAAGTTATTTTACCACAGATGATTCGAGTCGTTCTTCCATCTACAGCAAATGAATCGATTACACTCGTGAAAGATACGGCACTACTGTATGCAGTAGCTGTACCGGAAGTGCTCCATTTTGCACAAACGGCGGTGAACAGGGATGCAACGATTGTACCTTTTGCGATTGCCGCCATTATCTATTTATTAATGACACTTGTGCTGACGCTGATCTTCAAAGCGCTGGAGAGAAAGTACAAATTTGAATAAACAACAAAGGGATGTCGTGTAATGACAAATATGATAGAAGTAACGAATCTGCAAAAATCGTTTGGTGATTTGCATGTGTTGAAGAAGATAGATTTTAATGTGAAGCCAGGAGAAGTAGTCGCTGTAATAGGACCTTCGGGTTCTGGAAAAAGTACGATGCTTCGCAGCTTAGTGAATCTAGAACAAGTTAATGGAGGAAGCATTCGCATCGGCGGTGAAGCCATTGTATCGGATGGAAAGTATGTGAGTGCAGCGGAAATTAAGCGAATTACGGCACGCATGGGAATGGTATTTCAGCACTTTAACCTGTTTCCACATTTAACAGTCAATGAGAATTTGGAACTTGCCCCGAAAGTGGTGAAAAAAGAAAGCAAAGCAGCGTTAAAGCCACGGATGGCCGATTTGCTTGCGAAAGTGGGTCTTTCTGATAAAGGGGATGCCTATCCTGCTAATCTATCAGGCGGGCAAAAACAGCGTGTGGCCATTGCCAGAGCGCTGATGATGAACCCGGAAATCCTGCTTTTTGATGAACCTACCTCGGCGCTCGATCCTGAGCTGACAGGAGAAGTACTTCGCGTTATTCGTAAACTGGCAGATGAGAACATGACGATGGTTATTGTTACGCATGAAATGAATTTTGCTCGTGATGTAGCGGACCGTGTGATCTTTATGGACCAAGGTGAGATTGCAGAAGAAGGAACTCCAGAACAGATCTTCGGAAATCCGAAGCTGGAGCGGACAAAAGCGTTCCTTACTCGAAGCGAGTAGGGTAAGACGAAGTAAATAAGATAAGAATCCCCTTCACAGTAAACAGCGTTAGGTACCTGTTTTCTGTGAAGGGGATTTTTTTGTATCTTATTCAGGTTATATAGATAAGATCTATTAGTCAGAAAGCCCCTCGAGGGTGGTCAAGACAGTAGCAGGTAGAGTGGAGCAAAGACGATCATAAGTTGCCATATGAGGGTCTGATGAGAGAAGATGAAGATTATCTGCATCATGGCCAACCCAGAATACAGAAGTATTTGGCTCAAGAACGACCTTCATCTCATAATCTGTAGCTTTGGTTTCGATCGTCAACTTCTTCTTGCGTTTTGGTTTTCTATAGATTAGTTCTTTCTCCACTACTTGAAAAGCATGGGTACGAGTTGACCAGAGGGCTATGTCATTGTTACTTCCAATGGATAAGATGATGGGGAGTAATCTACGGAATAATTCTTCATCCAGTGCTTTCACAACGAAAATAGAGCTTCTTCTTCCTTTAGATAATTGGTAGGTAGCTCTCAGTTCATCAAATTTGATTTTAAATTCTGCTTCTGAATAAGCGGGGAGTACCACACAAAAGTAAATAGGGAATGCACTGATCTGTGTCATCCACTCTGGCATCCAAGATTCCACACTTTGTAGTGAAGGTGTAATTTCTGTTTCTGAGAATTGTATATGACTCGTAACTCCTTCGTAAGAAAAGGGGTAGTAGGCATCTTCGGAAGGATATAAGTGTTCCAGATAACGTTCAGGAAGATAACTCACTCCGTAGCGCTGTAATTTTTCTTCAGGCTTTTGATTCTCTTGCAGCATATTTGGTTCTCCTTTAAATAGAGTAAGTCCTTACTACTTTAAGTATATCAGATGAAGGAAAAGGAAAATCCCCCCTGGCGTTGAAGCGCTAGAAGGGATCTATAGGAAGGATATATAGAAAAATACCTAGTCTATTTTCTTCGCAGAATCTTCATCGTCTTTACTATCCCCTACAAGCTCACGCGCGGAAGATTTGAATTCGAATAAAGTGCGTCCTACGGCTCGCCCAAGTTCGGGGAGTCTTGAAGGACCGAATAAAATCAGAACAAGGACAAGGATCATAATGATGCCGGTAATTCCTATATTTTGAAGCATCGTTCATCTCTCCTTCGTAGTCAGGTTTATTTCTTCGGGTAAACCGCAACAGCCTCAATTTCAATGAGCCAATCGGAACTGACAAGTCCAGCAACACCAACGGTAGAACGGGCAGGTTTCACCGGATTTTTCTCATTATTAAAAAATTCACCGTAGGCTTCGTTCCACCCCGCAAAGTCGAACTTGTCCTCCTTTGCAGTGTCTGCCACTAGGTAGGCACGGAGATATACGACATCCTTCATAGAAAGTCCTTGATCTGTTAGCTGCTTTTCAATGGTTTTCAATACGCCGACAGCTTGAGTCTTGGTATCTCCATACCGCTCATAGATCGTGCTTCCCTCTTTATTCAGCACGGGCGGAACAGTACCACTCGTATACAGGTATGCAGCTCCTTCAGGAACAATGGTTCCACTAGAAATGGAGGAAGTAGGGTTGCCGTAAAATGTTGCACCGGAATCGGTGGTTACCGCTGAGCGTGGCGTGCTTGAAGCGGAGGGAGTGGAAGTGACGCTAACCACAGTCCCTTTAACTTCTATGGGTGCATTCTCTGCGAATGCAGTCATACTGAAACTTCCCATCAATACACCTGCGAGCATGATCCTTTGGATTGTCTTTTTCATCTTGTATTTCCTCCTCTTATTTAAAATTCCTAAGTGGCCGTTGATCTACGCCTGCATGACCCGCTGATGAATATGTCCTACAACCGACCGCGCAGAATCAATTGCACCTGCCTGCCACGCGACAATATGACTAATGTGATCACCTGCCAGATAGATTCGGTTATCGGGTTCGCACAGCGTCTTATAGATTCCCGATCGTTCTTCTGCGCTATACGTTGCCCAGGCTCCTTCTTGGAAGGGGACACGTTTCCAGTCAATAGAGTAGGAAGATTCGAATTCCTTTATATACTGCGGATGAATCTTGGCTCCTTGAGCTAAGGCATGTTTCTCACGTTCAAGATAGCTCATACTGCCAAGCTTATCCGCGTTCGTTCCGGTTACATAGTAGCCAAGGAGGACTCCTTTTTTACTCATATAGTCTGTAGGAGGGTAGTAGATTTGGGTAATATCCATGTTCGTTAAGCTGCTGCCGCCATAGAGATGCTCGTCTTCCTCCCAGAATCTGCGCTTAAATTGCAAACCAATCTTGCCGGCAGAAGCATATTTGGTTGCAGCAATGGCACTTGCCATTTTAGAAGAGAAGTCTGCTGGGATTTTGCGTAGAACGGAGAGAGGGATCGTGCAGATGCAGTAGTCGCCGGTGAATTCTAGTTCTTTATTTTTTTGCTTATAACGAATGCGGACTCCATCAGCGGATTGCCGGATTTCGGTGACTTCTGCTGAGAGTTTAACCCGATTGCCGAGTCGTTTCTCGAACCCCTGGACGATCCTGTCCATGCCTCCAACGGGGTGAAACATCATCATCTGCTGATCATATCCGTATTCATTACCAAAATAGTTACCGAAACCAGAGTTAATAATGGCTTTCAGGTCAAAAGGGTCACGGATAACGCCTGCATTCAGATGGCCGCCGGGCTCCGCTTTATAACCGCCGCGAGAAGATCCCCGGTAAAATAAATCTGCGCTTAGATCACCTTCGCGTTTTAGATAATCGACGAGTTTCTGTTTCTCTTCCGAAGTCAGAGGCAGATCGAGTGCAGACTGGTTAACGGCTTTTGCCAGCATCTCGGAAACATAGCCCCTGACATCCGCTTTTGCCGCACGTTTTGGAATCCTTTGACTCGACAAGCTGCCCACATTTTCGTTGTAGTAGTAGCCACTTTCATTCACGTTATTAAAGGGTTCGATCGGGATGTTAAATTCTCGGCAGTATTCAAGCGTGGAGTGGAACTGAGGAATTCGCATCGGACCCGCATTCAGGTAGGAGCCTGGGTCAAACTGAGCAAATTGAGTTTTTGAACCGATCTCAGCCAAGGAGGTGCCGCGGCGAACCGTGAAGTTTCGTCCCCCCGCAAAAGGCTTTGCTTCCAGAACGGTACAATCATATCCCGCTTTTTCTAATTCATAAGCTGCCGTAAGGCCTGCGATTCCGGCTCCGAGAATAATGATCTTTTTACCTTTGCGGCCAGTCAGCGAAAGATCATTCTGGCCAGGCGGGGTATAGCTTTGAGCTTTCATGGTTTCGGGGGAAAGTAAGCCCATGGTCCCCATGAGGCTAAATACAGCAAGAGATCCACCAACTTTTCCGACTGTGGTCAGAAACTGTCTTCTTGACATATCCTGCGGGCGTTCTGATTTACTCATCAGGGATCAGCTCCTTTTACGTGTTTGTCATATAGCTGATGTTAGCAAAAAAGAAGCATTTGTGATATTTTCTGGAAGGTAATCTAACATGGTTTTTTTATTTTATAATAAATATTGAATTCCAAAGAAAAATTACATACAATTATTTCCATGATCAAAAAACAAAAATCACATGCCGAATATTTCTTCTTGTTAATGATATAAAATATGACATGAGGAGTGGTTCTATTGGATAATCAAATTATGAGCATTGGTATGGTGAAGGAGTTAACCGGTTTGTCGGAGAGACAAATTAGATATTACGAAGAAAGGCAGCTTGTATTTCCGGCCCGAACGAAGGGAGGAAGCCGTAGATATTCTTTTGAAGATGTACGTAAGATTAGAGAGATTCATCAGAAATTAAAGGAGGGATTTAATACGTTTGAACTTAAAGAGAAGAGAGGAAAAAAGAATGTGATGTAGAGAATACTTGAAGCCGTTCTTCGAGCAGGTTACTTGGGATGCAAAATAACAGTGTATTTTACGTTTATTTGCCATTATTCTGCAGTAAAATTCGGAATAGTAGTATATAATACAGATTATGTTTGTCCAATAAATGGAAATGCGAGTCCAAAGTACATGCATGAGGGAGTGCGGCTTGTTGTTAATACATCGAATTAAATTAATCTTTTTTCCTTTAGGCTGTTTCTTTATCATTATCTCTTCTTGTATGTTGGATACATCTCATAATGAACCGTTTATGTTTTTGTTTGCGGCTTTGTTTTTGAGCAGTGTTTTATTAGATGCCAAATTTCCAATACTTAAAAAATTCCAATGGCTGATGTTAGGGTTATTTCATTATTCTACACAGCTGAATTGGTGCGTTATACTGTATTATATATTGATGTTGAGCGTCTTTGACGAGAAAAAAAGTTATCGCAAAACGTTACCTATCTCTATTATGCTTATTATAGAGTACACGATCGTTCGCCTGACCTATGTCCCCATTGGTACTTACACCCTTTTTGTAACTATATTTGATCTCATCTCTGCTGTCGTTGTTGTCATTGTGTTTCATCATGTTCTGCGCGGGGAAGCAGAGAAACAAAAGCTTCTTGAGGAAAACAGCTATCTTGCCGCACATGATCCTTTGACAGGACTGCTTAATTATTTTGGTTATATGAATCAGATACAGGAACTTGTTAAAGAGAAACACTCCTTTTACCTGACGCTGCTTGATCTTCAGAACTTTAAATCTTTTAATCATGATGGGCTCGAAAGTGGAAATGAAGCCTTATCTACCGTTGGACAAGCACTCAAGTCTATATTCCCTAATGCATTCGGAATTTCGAGATATGCCGGCGATCGGTATGCGATTCTCATCCCCTCAGAATGTTACACTCCCTCGCATATTGCACAGCTGCTGGAACCCGATGAACTCGGTTATCAGGTGTCTTTCAGTATTACACATTATCCTGAAGAGACGGATGATCTCAATCAATTAATTCAAAGGGCAGAGGACAAGCTCTTTCGTATTCGCAGAGAACAATGGCTTCAGCGCGAAGAAGATTTATTTCGTTCAGAGAAAATGAAGGTAGTAGGTGAACTTGCTGCCGGAATGGCTCATGAAGTTCGTAATCCGCTAACCGCGATTCGAGGATTTGTTCAACTTTCTAAAGTACAATCCTATAACATTCAGCCTTGGTATGATGTCATCATGAGTGAGATCACGAGGGTTACCGAACTCACAGCAGAATTTTTACAATTCTCGAAACCGCATGCAAGTAACATGAGGGCGGAATCTTTAAAAGTATGTGTGGAGCGTGTCGTCTCCTTATCAGAATCGGATGCTATATCACGTGGACATGAACTGCTGCTAAATATTCAGGATGATTCACTTTACATCTATATGGACAGAGACAAGATCGTGCAAGTATTGCTGAATCTTGTGAAAAATGCGCTGGAAGCTATGGATACCCCGGGGCAGGTTAACCTTGAAGTCAGCAGATTAGAACAAAATGCAATCATACGGATTCAAGATACGGGCAGTGGTATACCACCAGAAATGCTACAGCAGATTTTTAATCCTTTTTATACAACAAAAGATGAGGGCACAGGTCTTGGACTTTCATTATGTCAAAAAATTGCGCAAGATCACGAGGGATCCATTACCGTACATAGTGTGCTGGGATCAGGTTCAACATTTACGTTAATACTCCCTTTATATGAACCTGCCGATGGGACATTTTCTATCTGATCAAGATTCGAAAAGTCTTTTTGCTTAGAAGAAGACAAAAACTCCACTTTAAGTGGAGCTTCAGACGGTAGGTAATCTAGATACAGAGCTTCAGACGGAGTAGGTAATTTATATGTAAAGCTTCAGATGGTAGGTGAATCTAGATGTAAAACTTCAGACGGCAGGCAAACTAGCCTAAACTAGTTCGCCTACCGTCTTTTTGTATTTTCGTTAACTGCGTAAGGCAGAAAAATCAATCTCAGGAACAAGTCCTTCTTTAGCAGCGCGGCCGAGCAGAGCTTCGATCGCATGATAACCTTCATCGCCAAGCTCTCTAGTAAACTCGTTTACATATAAGTCAATGTGCTGCTGGGCTACGTGCTCGTCCATTTCTTGCGCATGTTCTAGGATATAGCTGCGAGATGCTTCAGGATGCTTCCATCCATAATCAATGGAGCTTTGAATCCAAGATGTGATGAGCGCAGGATCAAGGGAACGGCGGGCAACAATAGCACCGAGCGGAATCGGAAGTCCCGTATCTGCTTCCCACCAGGTTCCCATATCAGCCATCAATTGAAGATGGTAAGAAGGGTAAGTAAAACGTGCCTCGTGGATGACGAGACCAGCGTCTACCTGTCCATCACGAACGGCTGGCATAATCTGATCAAATGGCATCACTACAACTTCACCAATGCCGCCGGGAACATTTTGAGCTGCCCATAATCGGAACAACAAGTAGGCAGTGGAGCGTTCACTTGGGACAGCCACTCTTTTTCCTTGCAGCGAACTTGGGTCTGTATCTGAATTTGCTGTAAGCACTAGTGGACCGTTTCCTCTGCCGAGAGCTCCTCCGCAAGGAATTAAGCGATATTCATCTGACAGCCAAGGAAGTGCAGCATATGAGATTTTTAAAATATCATACTCATTTGGCGTTGTTACTAGACCATTCGTTATATCAATATCTGCATATCTTACTTCAAAATCAGGTGTATTCGGAACGAGCCCATGTATGAGTGCATGGAAGACAAACGTGTCGTTTGGACACGGGGAATATACAATTTTCATTTATAAAACCTCCAATAGCTTTGAACTGGCCAGTGTAAGTGCTCTTAGTGCATCAGGAATTCGCCATGCTTCACGGTCGCGCGGTCCTACTACGTTAGATATAGCTCTAATCTCGACAAAAGGGATTCCAAAATGTGCTGCCGCGGTCCCCACGCCAAAACCTTCCATTGATTCTGCGACAGCACCGGGTACGCGTCTTTGCAGTTCATCGGCTGTAGCTTTTGTACCTGTTGTGGTAGACACAGTAAGAATGGGCCCTGTATAAACATGGGTTTCTTCGCCTTGAAGTGCCTCGGCCCATCTTTGAACGACGGTACGATCTACAGGCACACTTGATTTACCAAAACCCAGTTCATCTACACTGCGGAATCCTTCTGCAGTTTCAGAGCCTAGGTCAGCTGCGATCACTTCTGTCGCAAGGACAACCGAGCCTACCTCGGCTTCTGCTGGAAAGCCGCCGCCGATCCCAGCATTAATGACGAGGCGATACGGATGCTTAGCAAGTTCGGCAGAGGTTACAGCTGCAGCCGCTGCGGGTCCGGCTCCTGCTGCAATCACCTGAACATCTGCTGACAAACCCGCAGGCAAGCCATTTTCAATTGCTTTTTGCTCCGCTTCTACTGCAGTCACGATGAGAATGCGTGAGGTCATTATATAGCTCATCTCCTCTAGTAAGGTGATATATCTTGTACATACGAGATATAACGAGAGTAAATTTTTGATCTTATTATTATAGCACTTTCACTTTCTATCGGAAGGTTTAGATTGACAAGACCAAAACATACTGTATTATGAGTTGTAGTACAGTTAGTTCAGTCAACAGAGATTAGGACGAAGAACAATCTGTTAAGAAAGGAGGCATCACATGTTTGAGTTAGATGTGCGCAGTCGCAAGCCGATATATGAACAGCTAATCGAGAGAATGAAGGAGATGATCATGATGGGTGTATTGCAGCCAGATGAACAATTACCTTCCGTCAGGCATTTATCTGGGCAACTTACAGTAAACCCCAACACGATCCAGAAAGCCTACCGGGAACTGGAAAGAGAAGGTTACATATATTCTTTGCAAGGAAAAGGAAGTTTCGTTGCTAAACCTGAACATAGACCGGATGATAAGCGGAGAGAAGAAGTAAAGACGGAGCTGCGGAAGCTCTTTGCAGAAGCAGTGTATCTAGGCATCAAAGACTCAGATATTACACTTCTCTATAACAACGTAAAGAACGAGATTCATATCAAAGAACAGGAGGAAAACCATGATTGAGGTATCTGGAGTTACCAAACTGTTTGAGACCGAAGCGGCAGTCAACCAATTGTCGCTGACCATCCGAAAAGGGAGTATTTTTGGATTGTTAGGTTCGAATGGGGCAGGTAAAACGACATTACTGAAGACAATAGCAGGTATCTATCAAGCGGATCAGGGGAGTGTGAATGTAGAAGGTGCACCTGTATATGAGAATAATGCACTGAAACAGCGGATCATTTTCATGTCGGATATCCCTTACTTTTTTCCGCAGACCTCTTTGGATCAGATGGCTGTTTTTTATAAAAGAATCTATCCCAGCTGGAGTGATGAACGTTATCAGCAGCTAGATGCGGTGTTCAAACTGGATAGGAAACGTAAGCTGCACCGGATGTCCAAGGGGATGCAGCGGCAAGCTGCTTTTTGGCTGGCACTCAGCTGTATGCCGGATATTTTACTGCTGGATGAGCCCATCGATGGTCTCGATCCCGTGATGCGCAGACAGGTTAAAAACCTGCTGTTCCAGGAAGCGGCTGAACGTGAACTTACCGTCATCATCTCTTCTCACAACCTGCGAGAAATTGAAGATTTATGTGATCATGTCGGCATTATGCATCACGGCCAGTTGATTGTAGAGAAGGACCTTGATGACCTGAAAGCAGATACACATAAAATCCAGGTTGCTTTTCGAGATCAATCTCATGAAGAGTCACTTGCTAACAATGTACGCATTCTCCACGGCGAGAAACGAGGCAGTGTAGAAACTTTTATTGTAAAAGGGAATGAAAAAGAAGTAAGGAAGGTGTTTGAAGCGTATGGGCCTTACTTACTCGATGTACTGCCGTTAACACTGGAAGAAATCTTTATTTATGAAATGGAGGACGTGGGCTATGACATCCATAAGGTCGTACTTCAATAAAGCCATCATTCGTCAAGACCTGAAACAGTATGGATGGATCGGAATCTTGTATCTGCTTGCACTGTTATTTTTCATTCCATTCCTTATGTTGTTTGAAGTTCGCGAAGGTCAGCCGGTTCAACAATTGAACTCGTTATACGATATAGCAAACGGAATATCACTTGTCTTATTACTCATTTTCCCTGTACTCGCTGGAACGTTTATCTTTCGTTATCTTCACGCGAAGGCGCCGTCGGATCTCTACCATGGACTGCCGATCACAAGGAGCCAGCTGTTAACATCACACCTATGCAGTGCACTTGTGCTCATTACGGTTCCGGTATGGATAACAGCTATTCTTACGGCACTGATCCGGCCCTATGCCGATTATTACGTGTATGATCTTACGATGGTATGGGAGTTCGGAATTATATACACGATTCTGGGGCTATTTGTATGTGCTTTTACCATATTGATGGCGATATGTTTTGGACAAACGTTGATTCAGATGGTAATTACCTATGGGCTGTTATTTACACCTGCGTGGCTCATGGTGCTGGGTATCGCGCATATCAGGCAATTTCTGTTTGGTTTTCATGATAATTATTTTGAGAATGGGTACAGCAACTTGTTCACGTTAGAAAAGGTAACCCCTCTGCTCCGAATTGCGGGAGCCTCAAGAGAACCTTTTGGCTGGTTTGAACTGACGATGTACCTCGTACTTGCCTTCTTCTTCTTGGGGGTTGGATATTTTCTTTATCGCAAAAGAGATGGGGCAGCGGCAAGTCAGACGATTGTATACCGTTTTCTCACCCCATTATTTATTATTCTCGTGATGCTGTTCTGCTCGTTGGTTGGCGGAATTTATATGTCCGGAATGAGAGACAACAGCAGAATAATGATGATGATCGGCTATATCCTTGGAGGAGGATTGGGATATCTTGTTGTGCAGATGGTCCTTCATCGTACTTGGTTGGTGTTTTCGCGGAAGGTACTTGTACATGGTGTGATCTACATGATCACGCTGGCGGCTATTCTGTATGTTCCTGTATCGGGTATCGGTGGATATGAGTCCCGTGTTCCTGAACAAGCGGATGTAAAAAGTGTACTGTATAGTGATTCCGATTTTTCATTTGCTAATCAATATGATGATTACGGACAGCGGAAAAATATTAACTTAAGTTCTTATTTTACTGAAGATGAAGAGTACACTGCAGCTGTGATCAAGCTGCATCAGACTCTGGTCAGTAAGTATAAAGAAGGCGAGCTGACTGAAAATGAAGAGTATACCAGTGACACCATCGACGTTACCATTGGGTATGAACTAAAGAATGGTCATCGGGTTATTCGTAAATATAGAGTTACTGCTTCAGAATTTGAGGGTTCTCTGAAACCGATTATGGAGAGTGCTTATTATAAGGAGCTGACCTATAAAATAAAGGAACTGAATGAGGATCCGACCTCCCGAATTATTTTAGATGGTCCATATGGAGGTGGCCGGATTGAAATTACAGATGCCAATGAAATTAAAGAGTTGAAAGCATTGTATATTCAAGAATTGATGAATGCGAGTTATGAAGATCAGCGCAAGGCAAGAAACCAGATGGCTTGGTCGTATATCGAATTTTATAATGTTGGAAATAGAAATAATAACTATTATGGAAGCTGGAATAAATCGTTTACGGAGCTTGGAGCTTGGTTAGAGGAAAAAGGGTATGCTGATCAAATACGTATGACCCCAGCGGATATTACTTCAATGACTATTACACGAAATGTCGCAAACACAGGCTTTGTGGTAGATCTGAATGCGGAGAATCCTACATTAGATTACTATCAGTTTATGGCTAAACTGGCAGGAGAAACTCGGGTAATGAAGGAAGAGGATAAAGAGAATATTATCCTGAATCAAAAGGATTTCAACGTGTACGGAGAGTATAACGAAGAGAACAATCCTTACCTCGTCAAGGTCACTCTTAATGATGGAGAGAGCGTCATCTGGTCGCTGGAGGATTTTCCTGAGGGGTTACAGTAAAAAGAAACATTGAAATTATCGTTGAAATCGAAAATAGAAAAATAGTTAAAAAAGGTTAAACAGAGCTAGATTAGCTTGACGGTTAGAGAGAGAATACAGTATATATAAAAGGATAAGAAAATTTATACAGGAACGGCATATATGGGAAGAACCCGTAAGAGAAGGCGAATCAGCCTCTTCTTGCGGTTTTTTTTGCGTTTATGTTGATCCGGAAAAGAGGTAATCAAGTGATAAAAGAAAAGGAATGCAGCAGGCAGAAGGAACAAGTGAGTAGTCTCTTGGAGCGGAATAGGAACAAGACTAGGGACAGAAAAAGCAGGTTACTATCTATGTGTAAAAAAGGAGTCATCTCCTTGTTCGCTGGAAGTTTGCTCGTGACGATGACGGTAATGCCGTCTGTAGAAGCAGCCGGTTTTGAACTGTCCATTACCGGTAAGAAGATGCTCGCACAGACAAAAACTTCGTCAGCGACTTCGATCGCCCAGGCTTTGGCGAAGCAAGAAGCCAATCTTGTTAGTCTTCAGCAAAAAGATACTACGCTTTCACAGCAGACCTCAGCTATCTATTATGAGAACAAAGAAGCGGAAGCTAGACTGCGTACTCAGTTAAAGCAGCATCAGGCAGACAAAATCGCGACACTTAATCAAGATGTGACGAGTACCAAGAAACGATATGAACCGCTGTTCACCTTATACTCTTCACTCACCAAAGAGCTGGCTCTCGCTCGAAAAATAAAAAACAAGGAACTGACTGCTGCCGTAAAAGCACAAGTGGATACGACAAAAGTAGCGGTTACCTTGGCAAAAGAAGATATTCGAAGAAAGCAGGCCAAGCTTAGCGCGGCAAAGAAAACCCGTGATGAAGCGGTCAAAAAGGTGAAAAACTCACTCGCTCAACAAGACCCCGTAAAAGTGCAGATCAAATCTACGAAAAGCAATATGAGTGCGGCGAAAAAACGATTCACCGCAGAAATGAAAAACTTCAATGTCATTGTGAAGAAGAAAGAAGGCGCAGAAGTGCTCGCCTCGCTAACAAAGCTCGCAACGATTGCGGGGGAGATTGTTGCCCAGAAAGAGAGCATCATCAGCCTGGAAATGAAGGTCAAACAAATTATAGCTGGAGCAGGCAAACAGTTGATCTAGAAGCATGACAAGGTACGATGTGTTTCTATAAAAGGAAGATAGCCAGAACAAGATTTGTTCTGGCTGTCTTTTTTCGTTTATTTGGTTAAAAGAGGGGATGATTCCTTATGTTTAAGTAACTGATTTATGATACGGCTCTACAGATCTTTATGCTCATCAAACCAGCGAACAATATGATTCAGACGTTTTACCCGAAGTCCAGGATGACCGCCGCGCGATAAGTCATGGTTTGCTTTAGGGAAACGAATAAACTGTGTTTTCTTACCCAAACGTTTCAAGGCATTAAACAGCTGCTCTGCTTGTTCGATCGGGCAGCGAAGATCCTCCTCACCGTGTAAAATAAGGAGCGGTGTCTCTATTTTGTGAACATAAGCTAGCGGGGAGTGTTTCCATAGTAGTTCCGTATTCTCCCACACATTCCCGCCAATCTGATCTTCCGTGAAGAAGAAACCGATGTCGCTTACCCCATAGAATGAAATCCAGTTGGAGATGGAACGCTGCGTTACCGCTGCCTTAAAGCGATTCGTATGACCGACTATCCAGTTTGTCATAAAACCGCCGTAGCTTCCTCCCGTAACGAGTAGTCTTTTTTCGTCAATATAATCATAATGTGCAACCGCATAATCGGTAAATTCCATTAAATCTTGATAGTCTCTTCCGCCATAATCGCCTCGTACACTGCTTACGAATTCTTGGCTATATCCATACCCGCCGCGCGGATTGGTGTAGATTACCGCGTATCCTCTTGCCACGAGCAACTGAAATTCATGTATAAAGGTGTATCCATACATGGCATGCGGACCACCATGAATTTCAAGCACTGTCGGGATTTTGTCTCCTTTTTTCGTACCTGTTGGTTTCATAATCCATCCTTGAAGAAAAGCGCCATCAGAAGCTTCCATTTGGAACTCTTCGGGAGTAGCAATGATCAGCTCGTTTAGTAATTGTTCATTATGCTGTGTAAGCCGGTTCTCTTGACCTGTCTCAGGGCTCAATTCATATAAATCACCAGGATGAGTCAGGTCTGCTGCTGCGAGGATGAAATGGCCGCCTCTCAACAATTCGAATTGATAGATATCTCGCTTACCGTACGATACCCATTCGTATCCTTCGCCGTATACGGAAATCTTTGCTAGATTAACGCCGCCTTCACGAGTAACAAGAGCGTAAATGTAGGCACCATCTTCGCTAAATACAGGACCATTGGAACGAATACCGGAACGCATATCTGACACCATGGAGTTCGTTAGCTGGATATCATATGACTTGGTTAACGGTGTCCAAGCTGCATCTTCATCTAAAGATCGGATGTACAGTCCGGCATGAGTGGCATTGAGGTGGGAATGATCACTTCCAAACACGGCTAAAGAGTGTCCATCTGGAGAGAAACAAACCGAATAAATGGTGGTATTGGACGATGTGTATTTACGGCGATTTTCTCCGCTATTTGTCATGACATAGACGTCATTCATTAAACTGAGATCGAGGTCCTCTAGACTATGTTCCTCCGCTATACTCGAAGTGAATGCAATCTGACTTCCATCCGGTGACCAACAAAAATCGCCAATATCGTAATCACCTGTTGTTAGCTGATTTGCTTCCGTATTTCCAAGAGTATGTACAAACAAGTGAGATCTACGGCCATTCCACCGTCCGCTACCGTCTGCTTTGTACCGCAAGCGATCTATAATTTCTTCTTCCAACGGTTTAGGAGGGGAGGTCTTTGATGTATTACTTATATCGGTTTCTATAGAAGACTCTTCTTTCGCAGAAGGAGTTTGGCTGCGATACAGCAGCTGCGAACTGTCCGGTGACCATTGATATCCGCTGACCCCATGTTTGGCAGAGGTAACAACCTGCGCTTCTCCTCCATTTACAGCAATTGTCCAAATTTGACGTTGCCCTTCTTTATTACGTAAAAAGGCCAGCTTGCTCCCATCGGGAGACCAAAGAGGATTGCTATCTTGTTCTCCATTGGTAAAAGGCATATCCTCGTGGCTGTTTCGTTCAAGTATGCGGATATGAGAGTGATAACCATCTCGGTCCGGATTGACCTTTTTAGATACATAGGCAATACGATCACCATTTGGGGATACGGATGGATCACTGGTCCAGACTAGGCGGTACAGATCTTCGGCAGTAATGACGCGTTGTTCACTCATTCATTCGTCCTCCATTTACTTATGTAAGTTTCTCTACAGGTAGTGCTGTTAATGACGATTTATAAAGTATAAAGATTCCATATAAATGAATATCATCCTATTTTATCGTAGATGTTTCTTACTTCACAACCTTATATATAGGGGAATCGTATTGGTGGAGGCGATTCGTAGAGTTTTATTATATCTATTTAATACAATGCCATAAAATGTAAATCCGTATATTATTACTAAAGTAAGATTTACTAAAAAAACGAAGAGGGGTGTACCCATTGATCCTTTATAACCAAAACGGCAAGTTTACAGAGCGAGTCCACCGAGTACAGAAAAACGGAAAAAATACAGATACATTGCCATAGTTAGGGCCAGAAATCGGAGGAAGAATGAACGCAGAAATATTAATGACAAAGAAACAAAGAGCAGATCAGATCATCCAGCAATTTATGAAAAATACAGGTGTGCCTGGGCTTGCTGTCGGCATTGTCCATCAACATGAAATCATCGTAGCAGACGGCTATGGTGTAAAAAATATAGAGACAAATGAACCCGTAAAAGGGGACACCTTGTTTCATACGGCTTCCGTCTCGAAGACCTTTGTAGCAAGTGCAGTCATGCAGCTTGTAGAGCAGGGAGCCATTTCTCTCGACAGTAAGATCGCAGATCTTATTCCTTATTTTCTGATGAAGGATGACAGGGCGAGTGAGATTACGGTTCGCCAGCTGCTAAGCCACACTTCCGGCATGCCGGATGAAGAGGATTATGAATGGCATTCTCCTGTATATGAAGAACATGCGCTTGAGCATTATGTACGCGGGATTCGTGACAAGAGCCTGGATGCGGCTCCTGGAGAGCAGTTCGGTTACAGCAATATCGGATATGAAATCTTGGGTCATCTCATCAGCCGAATTTCGGGGTTATCTTTTGAGTCCTATATGAAAGAATATCTCTTGAATCCGATGGGGATGAACCATAGTGATTTTTATAAACGGAATGTAAATCCAGAGCAGATCGCGAGTCCCCATGTTTTTGATGCAAAAGGAAGCTACAGGACATGTGTGAGCCAGATCTTCCCTTATCACCGGGCTCATGGGCCAAGTTCGACTCTTCTTTCGAGTGCAGAGGAGATGTGCGAGGCGGCTCTTGTACATTTGGCAGCTTCTGGTGCAGCAGGGAAGAGCGCTCCTTTCACAAAGTTCACACCGATCCTACACCGAAAAAGTTATCAGGAAATGTGGTCACCACATGCAGAGACAGGTTGGGGCGGGCAGATGAGTGATGTGGGCTGTGCTTGGTTTATGGGTGACTATAAGGGAGCAAGAGTACTATCTCACAGCGGAAGAGATACAGGTTTTCGTTCGAACTTTCTTTTGTTGCCGGATACGGGATCTGCGGTAATTCTAATGTGTAATGCTGATCATATAGGGTTACAGGTGCTGAACAGAACGCTGATGGATATTGTGCTTGGGGAAGAACCGGAAGATCTTCCTTATGCCATCGCAAGACCTCTTGCGGAAGTAATGGTCCATCAAGGGGTAGATCAGGCAGTGGCTGCTTATGAGCGGATGGTATCGACACGAAGTCCCAATTCTCTTCTTATTATAGAAGGGGAATTTGAAGCGATTGCAGAGGAGTTTGCAGAGGCGCATCGGGAACAAGAAGCAATCCAGTGGAAGAATGTGTGTATGAAGGTTTTTTCGTGAAAAGAGAATAATGAAAAATCATAGTAAAAAGCGTCTTCTAACCTAACGGATGGGAGACGCTTTTTACTATGAAATGCTCAAGCCTTTTTATTAGCTGCAGTGAGTAAGAACATACCTGTAATTAAGGCTAGCACAATGGCGGGAACGAGACTGTACAGGAGTTCTTGCTTTTGAAATTGATAATACAAGAAACCATTGAATATGAGCGTACCTACACATAGAATACATATCCATTTTGCTAATTGATACATGGTTAGCAATTTCATCAGCTTAGCTCCTTTAGATCAAATGTGAGACATTAAAACACGATTGACTAAATCCTTATTTAGTATAGCATTTTACTGTAAAAATTATCCATAAAAGAATTGCTGAAATCGTACACTATATGTCTTTAAAGTGATGGGGATTTTGTATTACTCTTTTTTTATTTATAGAAAAAAAGAGTCCAACATCTGTTTGGTACGATGTTGGACTTCTATTACATCCCCTTCCCATTAAACGGGAAGAGGATTTTTTAACATTTTACATGCCAATCGCTTGGAGCAAACGAGCTTGCCAAGCGATTAAAAAGTACGAGCAATGGCAATGAGTCCAATCAGCGTTACGACACTAAATAGTGTAGAAATGAGAACGGTTTGAGCAGCAAAGTCAGGTTCATTCCGGTACTCTTCTGCCAGGATAGAAGCATTAACGCCAGTCGGCATACCCGAAGCAATGATGAGGGCCTGTGCTGTCATTCCTTCCAGACCGAGAAGATATACAAGTGCAATGCCGATTACAGGAGCTATTAGCAAACGAATGAACATACTGACATATACGGTGATCCGTCCTAGTCTAAGCGGATATTTTACAATTTGTGCTCCAAGGGTCAACAGCGCGACAGCAACCATAGACTGCTGAGCGTAAGTTAACGGCATCGACAGAAAAGTAGGAAGCGGTGCATCGAGTGCATTCCATAGAATACCTAGCAGCAGGGCGTAAGGGACAGGCATTTTAAGAAAACCGACAACAAGACTGCGGTAATTCCCTTTTAGCTGCGCCCCTTGAATCGAAAGCACCCCATATGTAAACGTCAGCAAGCTCTGCATCGACATAATAAAAGCCTGGATCGAAGCGGCAAGCGGATCGCCTTTGAATACAAGTGCACTAATGGGCATACCGTAGTTTCCTGCATTGTCCAGCATGATGCTGTTGTTAAAAGCAGCTTTCATTCCTTTGTTGAACTTGAATGATTTCGCCACAATGCAGCCGATTAAATAGAGAATAAGGGAGTACATTGCATAAAAGAGGGCTATCGTTCCAAGCAATTCACCGGACATTTCCGATAAATACATACTCATAAACACGGCAGCCGGAGTAATAAAGTAAAAGTTAATTTTGGCGAGTGTATATAGATCGAGTTCAAACACACGCTGCATTAATGAGCCTACCCCAATCAGTACAAATACGGGCAGGACAACTTCAAGCAAGATGTCTAAAATCATAAGTTTGTCAGCTTCTTTCTATAAAAAGGTTCACATTTTTTCTGAATATTTCAGAAACACTTGTTACATTATAGCATCTTGGTAGAATTGTGGGACGGGAAATGAACGGTTCTTTGTAAGTATTAATTAACGAACTACGTTATCTTTAGACTCGCTTGGGTAATCTATTAACATTAGGATTTATCAAGCAGACTCAAGAAATAAAGGAGCAGGATATCAGATGGAACCCATATCCGATCATCTGGAGCATGGGCTTCAGGTTGTATTTATCGGCTTTAATCCGAGTATTAAGTCAGGCGAGACCGGACATCATTATGCCAATCCGAGAAATAACTTTTACCGGATCTTGCATCAATCGGGACTGACCCCGCGCCTGTATGAGGCAAAAGAAGATCAGGATCTGCTGAAGCTGGGATATGGTTTTACCAATATTGTGGCAAGACCAACCGTCGGCATAGATGATATAACGAAGGAAGAGTATGCAGAAGGTCGGGAAATTTTGAAGCAGAAGCTTGAGAAGTATCGCCCGGAAGTGGCTTGTTTTGTAGGAAAAGGGGTCTACACGCAGTACACGAAAAGGACGAAAGTCAATTGGGGGTTTCAGCCAGAGCCTTTTCTAGCCGGGATGCATGAATTCGTGGCGCCTTCTTCAAGCGGGCTAGTGCGTATGCCGATGAAACAGATTATCGAGATTTACCGAGAGCTGAATCTTTTTTTCTTGCATGACGATACATAAGGTGCTAGCGATGATGAAGACCTCGGTATAGGGATGAATCGTACTGTAGCTGTGTAGAGAGGAGCTTCCTGCGAGACATTCGAAAAAATGAAGTAAGTATCTAAAGAATGGGAGTTCATATCAGAAGAGTTGAGTAAATAGCTATAGAATGAGGCTTACCCAGATGTGTTAGTAAATTTTCTGGATAAGCCTCTCTTTATGCGGTGTAATTTATAATTTGATTTATTGATCTTTGCTGCATTTCAAATGAACAGGGGGATGGTAAAACTCCCTGTTTATTTAATAGTGTTACCTCCATCCATGACGATGTTTTCACCCGTAATCATATTGGAGGCATCGCATGCCAAGAACAATGCTACAGCTGCCACTTCTTCCGGATAACCAAAACGACCGAGAGGGATTTCTTTCTTCGCTTTTTCGCCTACTTCTCCAGCCCAAGCTTTCTCCCCGAGTTCGGTTAAGATGATGGTTGGTGAAATTGCATTCACGTTAATGTTAAATTGTGCCCATTCAAATGCAAGAGAACGGGTAATGCCTAAGACAGCGGCTTTACTTGCACAATAAGCAACATGATTATCCAGTGCAATTAAAGCGGCTTGTGATGCTAAATTGATTATTTTCCCACCGGTGCCTTGCTTGATGAGAATATTTCCAACTTTTTGTGCCATTTTAAAAGTACCTGTTACATTAATATCTAATGTTTTCTGCCAGTACGTATCTGAAATATTTTCTGCATCATCTAAGAAGACAACGCCAGCGCAGTTTACAAGAATATCAATTTTACCAAAATGAGACTGCACTTGATGAATGGCTTCTTCCATACTTTGATTGTCTGTCACATTACATGATAGACCAATGGCCTTTGAGGTATGTAAAGCAGTCGCAATTTCTGAAACATCGTCTTTTAAATCCAAGAGTGCAACAGAAGCACCTTTTTCTAAAAATAATTGAGCAACAGCATAACCAATACCACTTGCTCCACCTGTAATAATAGCTACTTTATCCTCAATGCTAAAGCTTTTGTCATATCCCGTGAATTTCATATATATCCCTCGCTTTTTAAGTAATGAGTTAATCAGTAACAATGAGTTCTATATGATGCTTCTTAAATAATTCTAAATATTTGTCGGAAACAGGTTGGTCTGTAATGAAAGTATCAATATCCGTGATTTCGGCAAAGGCGGCAATGGAATTGCGGTCAATCTTCGTATGGTCAAGTAAAACGGTTGTTTTCGTTGCAGCCTTCACCATTCTTTTTTTCAGTTCTACCTCGTAAACGCTAAAGTCTGTAAACCCCGCTTCTTCTGAAAAACCATTGGCAGATGTGAAAAGTTGATCCACATGGATTTTATTTAATATTTCCGCTCCGAGTGTCCCTTCGAGTGAACAAGAACCTTGTTTAACGATCCCTCCTAATAAAATGACTGTAATCTGAGGGGAATCATTGAGTTCCATCGCTACTTTTAAGCCGCTCGTCACTACGGTAAGTCGATAAGGTGAATCTTTTAGTTGATGTGCAAGTTCTAATGCAGTAGAGCTGGCATCTAACATAATACATTGATTGTTTAAAATCGTTTTCATCGCAGCTTTTGCAATCGCAACTTTCTCATCTTTATTTTTCAATTGTCTTGTTGAGAAGCTAGTATCTAGTTCATTAGGATCAACTAAAATGGCACCACCATGCGTCCTGCGTAATAGATTTTGTTGTTCTAATTTGGTTAAATCCGTACGTAATGTTGCTTCAGATACATTCAATGAAGAAGCAAGTTCTTTAATAGTGACACTACTTTGTTGCGCTAATTTATCTAAAATCATTTTATGACGTTCCTGAGCAAAAATCTTTTTCATATCTCACCTTTTGTTTTTTATTATTTATTATTGTTTTTTCATAATAACATAGTCAATACAGCGGAAACAAAAGAGAACGGGAATATTTCGTGTACATAATTAAATTACAAAAAAAGTCTCTGCATAAATCATTTTACAACATATTCATACCATACTCTAGTCTTAAAATAAGATAAAACAGAGATTCATCATAAATATATACAGAGTCTGTATGGAAAAACAGTGATCTATTAAACACCCCCCTAAATATGATGATGCTGCTAGATCGAATAAGAAAAACTATATTTTGAATAAACACGTCAATGAACTTAAAAAGAAATACAGGCCTATATATACTGTAAACGATTTCTTTTATTATGAAAAGAAAAGAAAATAAACAAAAGAAAACAAAAATAAAACATTGAAATTCGAAAAAATAGATGGTAATATAAAGCAAGCAAAAGAATGAAAGCGCTTTTAATCATACGAAGGAGGAAGAAAATAAATGAGTACTATTCAAACCAATGAAGTCGTAGTTGAAAAAGTAGTGAAAAGTGTGAAGGATATCCCTACAACAATGAAGGCAGTTGTTGCATATGAACCTGGTGATTATCGTTTAGAGGAAGTTCCGGTACCGAAAGTTGGAGAAGGAGAAATTCTAATAAAAGTAGAAGCATGCGGTATTTGTGCAGGTGATGCAAAAGCATATGACGGTGCACCAAGTTTCTGGGGGGATGCGGATCAGCCGGCATATATTAAAGCACCGATGATTCCGGGGCATGAGTTTATTGGTCATGTGGTAGCTATCGGAGAGAATGTGAAGGATGATTTTGAATTAGGTGATCGCGTCATTTCGGAACAGATCGTTCCTTGTGAAGAATGTCGTTTTTGTAAGCGTGGTCAATACTGGATGTGTCAAAAACATGATCTATATGGGTTCCAAAATAATGTGAATGGCGGTATGGCAGAGTATATGAAATTTACGAAGGAAGGAATTAACTATAAAGTTCCTACCGAGTTGCCTATCGAAAAAGCTATTTTAATTGAGCCATATGCGTGTTCTTATCATGCAGTACAAAGAGCCAAAATTGAACTGGAAGATGTAGTTGTTTTAGCAGGTGCAGGTACATTAGGTCTAGGAATGATTGGTGCCATTAAAAAATCCGGACCATCCAAGTTAATTGTACTTGATCTATTTGAAGATCGTTTAGAATTGGCAAAACAGTTCGGGGCAGATATGGTATTGAATCCGGCGAAAGATGATATCTATACAATCATTAACGATTTAACAGATGGGTATGGATGTGACGTATATATTGAAGCAACGGGTGCTCAAAAATCGGTTGAACAAGGACTGAAGCTTATTCGTAAGTTAGGCCGTTTTGTTGAATTTAGTGTATTTAAAGACCCAGTAACGGTGGACTGGTCTATTATTTCAGACCGTAAAGAGCTAGATGTCTTGGGATCTCATCTTGGTCCATACTGCTATGAACCAGTTATTAAAGGGATTAGTAACGGGGACTTGCCGACAGAAGGCGTTGTAACCCACATTCTACCTCTGGAAGAGTATCAAAAAGGATTTGAATTAGTGAAGAGTGGACGCGATTCGTTAAAGGTTGTTCTAAATCCAAATCTATAAACCAGCACATCTTAGGAGGCAACCTTGTATGAAATCGAACTTGCAAGCTGTATCAGTTGGAAAACTAGGTATGGACAGAAAAATGATGATGGGTTACTTGGGTGTTTTGATTTTTATGATCGGTGATGGATTAGAACAAGGTTGGCTTTCAACCTATCTGACCCAAAATAACATGACAGTACAAGAGGTAGCAACCCTATTAAGTTTTTATGGGATTGCAGTTGCTTTTGCATCTTGGCTGTCGGGAGTATTAGCTGAAATTTATGGTCCCCGTAAAATGATGATTACCGGGCTTGTCCTATTCGTACTGGGTACCTTGGTTTTCTTAACCGTTGGTATTCCAACGATGAATTTATCGGTCATGTTACCAACCTATGCACTGCGTGGTCTTGGTTATCCTTTATTTGCTTATTCTTTTCTAGTATGGATTACTTACTATGCACCGGCTGAAAGACTGGGTACGGCTGTAGGCTGGTTTTGGGTGTCCTTTGCGGGCGGACTAAATATGCTCGGAGCTTATTATTCTAGTTTTGCGTTACCAATCTTAGGAGAAATGAATACCCTTTGGAGTGCCTTGGCATTCACAACAATCGGCTCTATATTTGGTATTTTATTATGCAAGACTGATATTGAGAAAACAGAGTTAACTATAAAACAGGCGTTAAAGCAAATAACTAAGGGGATCACCATTGCTTTTGAACGTCCCAAAGTTGGACTGGGCGGAATTGTACGCGCGATCAATACAGCCGGTGCATATGGACTGGTCGTATTTCTACCTGCTTATATGATTGATTCAGGATTTACGATGTCACAGTGGCTTCAAATTTATGGAGCACTATGGGCAAGTAATGTTGTTTTTAATCTAATTTGGGGGGCAGCTGCAGACCGAATTGGCTGGCAATTTACCGTGATGTGGATCGGAGGTATAGGTTGCGCTGTATCATTGGCTTGCCTTTACTATTTCCCTTACTTCTTCGGTGCGAATTACTTGTTAACGATCACTGCAGCCATTTGTTTTGGTTCGTGTTTGGCCGCTTATGTGCCGCTTTCTGCATTAGTACCGTCGCTAGCACCTGAAAATCGCGGAGCAGCCATGTCTATCCTAAATTTAGGGGCTGGATTAAGTACATTTTTAGGACCCGCTATTGCTGGTGCGCTCATTGGAAGTTTAGGAGCGTCAGGTGTGATTTGGGCTTATATAGCAATGCATGTGATTAGCACGTTCATTATGATTTTTGTGAAGCTGCCTAAAGATGTACAGCAAGAACAATTATCTGCAGAAGTAGCTCCAGCTCACTAACATAAAAACAATAGAATATTCATTCTATATTCTTTTATCGATAATAAACGAAAGTAAACGAAAGTTTAAAAATTGACAAATGAAAGAATATTATGTGAAAATAGTGTTGTAATTCTTGGAAAACAAAAATATAAATAAATAGATAGGAATGAAGGGGAGGGACGTAACATGAAGATTGGCTTAGGTTCAGATCATAATGCTCACGGTTTAAAACAGGCTTTATGGGAATATATCGAAGAATTAGGACATGAAGTTGTAGATTACGGCTCACAAGATGATTGTACAGCTATTGATTATCCTGGGGTTGCATTTGAGGTAGGAACAGACATCATGGCGAATAAACTGGACAGAGGGATTCTTGTTTGCGGCACTGGACTAGGAATGGCTATCGCAGCTTGTAAAGTACCAGGGATTAGAGCCGCTACCACTCATGACGTTTATTCTGCAGAGAGAGCTTGCAAAAGTAATGACGCACAAATTATTACTTTAGGCGAAAAAGTAATCGGGATTGAAGCAGCAAAAAAAGTGGTTGAAATGTACTTAAGCTCAACGTTCCCTGGAGGAAATTCTGCCCGTAAAGTGCAGCAGATTTCGGAACAAGAAAAGATCTACATGAACGGGAGGGTTTCGCTGTAATGAAAAAATTAATGAACAACCCAACGAATGTTGTCGATGAGATGATCGAAGGTTATGTGAAAGCCTTTCCTAACTATGTGAAGCAATTAGAGGAAAATAAAAGAGCGCTGGTAGCCGTTCGCCAAGAAGAAACAAACAAAGTAGGTGTACTGATTGGCGGAGGATCAGGACATGAGCCGGCTTTTATGGGATATGTCGGTTATGGAATGGCTGATGGTGTGGCTGTAGGAAATATTTTTGCATCCCCGTCACCTGATCCCATTGTTGAAGTAACCAAAAAAATAGATAACGGACAAGGTGTCGTTTATATTTATGGGAATTATGCAGGCGATTTAATGAACTTCGGCATGGCAGCAGAAATTGCTGATCTTGAGGAAGATATTAAAGTAGAATGCGTTATTGTCACGGATGATGTGGCCTCAGCACCTAAAAAGGAGATGCATAAGCGCCGTGGTATTGCAGGAGAATTTTTTGTAACTAAGGCAGCAGGAGCAGCGGCTGAGAAAGGTTACTCCATTGAGGATGTTGTTCGTGTAGCTAAACAGATGAACGATGTGACTCGGACGATGGGGGTTGGCCTGTCACCTTGCTCATTACCACAAACAGGGATGCCTAGCTTTGAACTAGCAGAAGATGAGATGGAGATCGGCTTAGGGCATCATGGAGAGCCTGGTATTGAAAAGGGTAAATTACAAACGGCTGATGAAGTAGTAGATCGTTTGGTGGAAGATATTTTAAAAGATATGCCTATTGAAAGCGGTAACAAGGTGGCTGTTCTGGTGAATGGTTTAGGTTCAACAACGAATATGGAGCTATATATTATGTTCCGAAGAGTTGAGCAAATTTTATCGAGTAAGAACATTCATATTCATCGTTCTTTTGTTGGAAGCTACAGCACATCCTTAGAAATGGGGGGTGCATCTGTTTCCATTGCCAAATTGAATGATGAATTAGCAGAAATGATAGACTTTGCGGCAGATTGCCCGATGTACGTACAACGATAGGGGGAGCAAATAATGGAAATATCAGCAACTCAATTTAAACAATTCTTATTTAATGTAGTAGAGATGATAGAAGAACAAAAAGATTATTTATGCGAGCTTGATCGTAAGCTTGGTGATGGAGATCATGGTGTAACCATGTCAATCGGTTGGCAAGCAGTAAAGGAACAGCTTGAAGGACCGTTAGCAGAGGAACAAGATTGTGTGAAATTAAGTTCGACTTCAGGGCGTACATTTTTGAGTGCTGTGGGTTCATCTGTCGGCCCGCTTTATGCTACAGGTTTTATGCGTGGTGCAAAAGCGCTAAAAGGGAAAGAAGTATTAGATGATACGGCATGGAAGGAGTATTGGGTGGCATTCGTAGACGGGGTTCAAGAGCGCGGTCAAGCGGAACTTGGAGATAAAACGATGATGGATGCTTTAATTCCAGCACGTAATACATTAGTAGATGCATTTGAGCAAGAAGGCGATTTTATAAAATCGTTCGAACTTGCTGTGCAATCCGCTAAAGATGGTGCAGCTTCTACAAAGGATATGCTTTCAAAACGCGGCCGTTCCAGTCGTTTAGGTGAACGTTCGATTGGTGCACAAGATCCAGGAGCAACATCAGCAGCAGCCATTCTAGAAGTATTTCTGCAAACCGTAAAATCTTCTGTATGTGAATCAATTTCATAATATCTTTTCATGAGTTATAAATTGATTTAACGAGTTATGAAATTGATTCATGTGTGTAATTTTGTCGTCACCCATCCTTAATTGAATGATGTTTCAAAACATACTTTTAAGGATGGGTGATTTTTATTGTCTTTTTTGAAAGGAATGAGGAAAATGACTGTACAAATTAAGCATTTTACTAATGATTTTATGAAAGTTACACAGATGGCTGCACTTCATACGTATTCATGGATAGGTCGTGGAAATAAAATAGAGGCAGACCGAGCGGGAACAAATGCGATGCGCAACGTGTTGAATCAATTACCGATTGCATCCACCGTTGTCATTGGTGAGGGTGAAATGGATGAGGCACCGATGCTCTATATAGGTGAAGAATTAGGAGCAGGTAAAGAATTAAAAGTAGATTTAGCTGTTGATCCTATTGAAGGAACCACCCTTGTTTCTAAAGGGATGCATGGAGCCCTAGCTGTATTAGCAGTTGCGCCTAAAGGGACACTGCTGCATGCTCCAGATATGTACATGAAAAAGATAGCATGTGGCAAGAAAGCAAAGGGAGCTATTTGCTTAGAAGATTCACTTAAAGATAATATGCACCGGGTTGCAAAGGCATTAGGTAAACAGGTTAACGAGTTAACAGTAATGATTCAAGACCGCCCGCGCCATCAACAATGGATTGATGATGTACACGAAGAAGGTGCAAGGGTTAAGCTATTCTCTGAAGTGGATATCACAGGCGTTTTGGCTACATCGATAGAACAATGTGAAGTTGACCTATTTATTGGGATTGGCGGTGCGCCAGAAGGTGTAATTGCAGCTGTTGCACAAAAAGGATTTAATGGTGATTTTCAAGGGCAGCTTCTGCCTCAAACCGAGCAGGAATATGAACGTTGCCTACAAATGGGAGTTAGCGATCCAAAGCATATTTGGTTACTTGATGAAATAGTGAAATCAGAAGACTGCTTGTTTAGTGCAACAGGTGTCACAGAAGGAATTATCTTGGATGGGGTAAAACAAATCAATGAGAAAAAAGAAATGCAAACGCATAGTCTAATTGTTTCTCAGAATCATATACAATTTATTGTTGGTAATCATGAAGAAGAAGGGTTAGAAATTTACGAGCAAACCAGCAAAATAGGTTAGTCATTAAATAGGATTTGCACTATTTTGCGATATTACCCCCACATAAAAGAAAAGTAATCGTTTCATACATTGAACAGAATCCTGAATAGTAGACACTTTAAGAAAGTGGCCCTATTCGGGGTTTTTCTATTCTCTACACCCATAAAAAAGATGACTTCTGCAGCATACAGCATACCGAAGTCATCTCATTGCCGCTTAAATACGGCGTATCCCTTTTTTTAAAAAGTGTCTACTCAATAGGGTTCACTTCAAATGATCAATCTATCGTCTTTTAAAATACATGGCTTTACGTTCTTCTGTCAACAGTTCCATCTGTCCGTTTTGGATAATATAGAGCGTATCGCATAGAGACTCGAGGTCCTCATAATTATGGCTCGTTAACAGCATCGTTTTGTTCTCTTCTTTTAACCTGATGATAATCTCTTTCATATCGTTGTAGGTTTGGTAATCTAGTGCGTTAAAAGGTTCATCCAGCACCAGAATATCCTGTCCTTCCATAATAGCTTGTGCTATACCAAGTTTCTGTTTCATGCCAAGGGAGTAATGGGCTACTTTTGTTTTGAGATCAGGGTCTAGTCCTACAAGTCTCATGGCGTTCTTAATTTCTATACTGCCTATTTTACGATTGATATCGGCAAGGAATTTCAGGTTTTTATATCCGCTGTAAATTCCGATATAGCCGGGAGAGTTAATAAAGACACCTACATTCTCAGGAAAATCAATATCTTTACCCAGCCGTTTGTTCCTAACAAATACAGCACCTTGGTCGGGCGCAGTGAACCCGCAGATGATCTTGAAGAGAACTGATTTTCCGCTACCGTTCGCACCAACAATTCCGATGGTAGAACCTTTTTCAATCTCCAGATGGATATCGGATAGTACGTTAATACCATGAAAAGCTTTTGATACGCCTTCAACGCGAATCTCTGACACTTTATATCACCTCTTCGTTGTTTTTATTTTTCATTTGGTGCACTTATTCTACTGAAAGCGTTTCTTGTACCCAAAGAGGAGTACATATAGGCTTGGTATGATGACAAGGCTCCCAAGCAGGAGCATGATTATTTTACCCGGCAGCCCAGGAATAGAAGAATCAGCGAGTGCTGTGAAATTGAGATTTTGTGCAAGACTCGATAAGCCGACTGGAATATAAGTTGTCCATGAAAAAGGAAATAAGTATAGAGCATACATTACTAAAATACCGATGAAGGCAACGATGATGTGTCGGGTCCATAGAAAGATAACAAATAGGAATAGGAACTGAAATAACAGATCAAGTAGTTTGGATCCTATAAGATACAGCATAAGTTCATTCATACCGATCGATAGACCCGGAATAAGGGTGCCTTCACCCGCAGGGAATCCCCCGACATTTGCTAGAAGCAGAAGCCCGCCAGTTAGCAATAGTGTATACATGAGTAAGAAGAGAGTGCTGACTCCAAATATTGCGGCTCCCCAGTGCCATTTTGAACGCAGACGTATCGTTAGTAAAATGCTGTGATCTTTTTTCTCGTTCTCTAGAAAATGGGCGAGCAGATAAATGGGTACCCCGTTGATCAGGATCATCGCAATCCAATCCAGCATGTTCATATATCCATGTCCATGTCCCCAGAAGGCATAGATTAAGTAATCAGTTTGTGTACTATTCGGCATAGTCTGTACTTGTAGCAGTTTCCATAGTCCAAACCCTATAACGAATGCAAGAAGAATAGCCCCATTTTTAGCTGAAAAGAGCTGAGCACCGTAGTAAGAAGTAATACCGCTTGGTATTCGTAGGGCTATTTTCCATTCAGGACGCTTATTCCAGTGTTTCTTAATCACATAAGCTGTAACTCCGGCAATCATAGCCAGTGTTATCAAGCTGATTTGCAATCCATAAGGGTACGTTAGATTGTACATAAAGATAATGTAGTTATTAATAAAGATGAAAGGAATTCGGGTGAGTCCTGTAATTTTGGATTTCATGGCAAACACCATTAGAAAATAAAGTGTAATGATAAGGATTGCGAATGTCCTTTTCTCCAGAAAGTGATGGAGTGCCCAGAAAAAAATACTAAGTATACTGAGTCCCATTATCATGTAAAGTGTGGTTACGATCGCAGCTTGCCATGGATAATGAAAATAGTGACTTAGCATAATCAGCACTTCAAGTGACGAATTTTGCGAATCAGGTGAAGGAAAAATAGAGTTTACCTCCAGCCCGATCCCAACAACCAGAAACACGACAAGTTGAAGCAGAACAAAAATGGACACATTCATAGTTATAGCGGCTGCTTTCGCGATAAAATAATACGCAAACTTCTTGGAACGAATCAGTACATACTCCATATCCATTTCTAGATGGGTAAACAGGATGTAGAGAAACACAGGAACCATAAAAAAAGTAATGTAGTAATGATCAGACAGCATAGATAGCACAAAGCTATCGTAAGACTGTGAGAATCCTCGGCGTTTCGCAAGGCTGAATAGAGTACATCCGAGCATCAGGAATAGGAGTCTCAAAGATAAAAAACGACGAATATCTCTTAGAAAAATAGCTCTCATACGGAATCCCTCCTACGACGGATAGACCGTAATTTTTTTGATTTTTCTACAATATAATGCAATGAATGCTGTGAAGAGCAGAGCAAGTAGTGGTCCGATCAAGAGCGGCCAATATCCGTATTTGGCTGTATCGTAAAATTCAGGGCTAAAACTAAGATAGATTCGGTAGATTCTAAGAGAGTTTCTAAGAGGCTGAATCTGAAAGATGAAATTCTCCATAATGACATAGATGAAGGGTCCTGTAAGAATAATAAATATATTGCTGATAAATAGAGACAAGATAAAGCCAAGCGTGGCAATAATCGCTGATAATAACCCTTGCCATAAACTAAGTAAAAATCCATAAGTTAAGGGATGATGTACAAACATGGCCCCCATGAAATGCTGACTTTCCAGCCTGGGCATGAGCTCTCCCGTATCTGGATTTATCAAACCATACTCGGGTACAATGTTAGGTTTAATATAGAGAGCTGTAATGACACCGATGAACATAGCAACGAACATGATCAGAAATGAACTACTTGCAACGACGATCCATTTGGATAACAGATAGCGGCTTTTTTTCACTCTTGGAAGAGTGTACATTAAAAACTGATCTTTCCTCTCAAAATACATCAGCCAGCCTACAGGGAGAACGGAGATCAAGGGAAATAGAAAAACGATGATGGCAATTCCCACTTCCCAAGCTTCTAAATCATGTTCAAGCGAGTAGCTTTTATATATTGTTCCGCTCAAAATAGCAATAGTTATGGTGAGACCCACCATACTAAGAAGAACAGGCCATCGCAGCTTTCTCCACTCCAAAAGCAATAAATTCTTCATGCGCTTACCTCCTTAAGTGTCTACAATATAGCTTGTCCACAGATCAGGTTCAATAGATTAGGAACAAACAAGGGTTTTACAGGAATGAACGTTTTTCGTTCCCGTAAAACCCTTGTTTATGCTTTAACATTTCTATGGAATTTGAACACCAATGCAGAGATAAGGGATCCCTTCTATTTCTATATTACGTGTAATGATTTTTCCTTTTTGCTGTAAAACAATCTGCTTCACATTATATAAGCCATATCCGCGATTGCCGTGTGCCTGACTTTTGGTGGTATACCCCTTTGAGAACATTTGCATGAGTTGTGTACTAGATTTAGGTGGGTGAGGGTTCATGACGGTAATTTCCGTAAAGGATTTTTCTTGATTCCGTGTAACACTAACAACGATCTCATCTCCCGGGTAGGAAGCTTCGATTGCATTATCAATCAGAACACCCAAGATTTCAACCAACTGATGCTCCTCGGTCTGCACCTGAGAAAATAGGGTATGAACATGCGGCGTCAGTGTTATCTTCTTAAGCTCAGCAATCTTTATTTTAGTATACAGAAACCCGCCGATGACTTTACTATCAAGCTGTAGGATTTCACGTATCTCGGTTTGCATCATGACATCTTTTGTATAGGCCGTAATTTGGGAGCGGACTTCTGGAAGAGAGGGAGCCGTCTCCACAATGCTGTGAATAGCTAGCAACTTATTATGAAACTCATGTTGTCTTGCCCTCACCTCGGATACCAGTTCATCAATGACGGGGAGGTATTGTTCTATGGCAGAGACTCTTTTTTCATGACGGGATCGTTTATTCTGCTCGTAAATAATCCAGAGATTCATGCTGATGACGAGGGAGAAGATAATCAGAATGAACAACAAATTCTGAGTCACAAATGAGGTTTCAAAATTCGCATAAGTTATCATCACAAAGACGACTAGCGCAGACTGAATCAACATTATTTTGGTAAATACGCCGCTATAATCTCCAAGAAAAGAATTTCCTCTTTTGATGATGAGAACATAGTAGATCACTAACGCTATAAACAGCGTGCCCCCTCGGTGGACATAAGGGAATAACGCTGCCTCTTGATCTATTACGAATTCTGTAGCAGCAATGCTAAACGTACGAATCAGAATCCAGGTTAGGAAACTGAGGAACGTCACCACGATCGTTTTCATATCGGATAAGGGCTGAATTAGAGAACTGTTGAGGATTAAGACACCTAGGAATAGCAAAAATAACAGTAAGGGATTATTCACAGGCAACAAATCATAATTGTTGATCTCAAATCCTGGAATGCTCGAGCCTTGATATCGAAATAATACGCATAGTCCATGAAAGCAAAGGAACCACATTAGGACTTTTTTTTCAAGCCGAAGCGGCTGTCCCGCCAGTGCATAACAGAGTACAAGCATAATAATGGTGTCGAGCAGAATTTGAAAATAAATCATACGCTGCCTCTGTTCATCAGCGCGTCTCTGAATTTATTGCCAATTGGTATGGCTGAATTTATACCCGTCAGTTCTACAAAGCCTTCGGACTTATCAATTTTAGAAATATACGAAGTGTTAATAATATAACTTTTATGACACTGAACGAAAGTGCCATTACCGAGCATTTCCTTCATTTTTTTAAGAGATAATCCCGAAATGCGGTCAGATCTGATGGAGCTTTCTTGTGCAGACTTCACATGCAGTTCTAGATGTTTACCGAATGATTCAATGTATACAATAAGATCTTGTTCATATTCGAAGATATGACTCTTTTGTTCGATATGTAGCATTTTAGGTTTCACGCGTTGCTCTAAGGCAAAATGCTGGCTGTACCGGATGGTATCATGCAGTACGTTTATCACTTCCTCCTTCGTAAAAGGCTTGATCAAAAAGCTGTAGCATTTGATTTGCCGATATGCAGTCAGCTCCTCATTCGCAAGCGCAGTTGCAAATACGATAGGTGTATATGAATAACGTTCCATGGAACGGAGTTCATGAGCTAGCAGTGTCCCTTTGTAATCTTCTAACTGAATGTCCAGAATAAATAGATCTATTGCTCGGTTGCGGGCGATGTTGAGCGCCTCGCTGGACCTCCCTGTTGTATAAATATCAGCGGAAGGAGAGACTTCCTGAACACAGGAGATAAGCAGCTTTTCAATATGGGGTTCATCTTCGGCAATGAGGATATTCAAGGGACTACCTCCTTTTACTTCTTGATACTAACGTATCCATTGTAAACAAGAGATACGTAGAAGCAAAGGGATACCCCCTTTTTTTACCCAAGAGGTACAACGATAAGGACTACAAAAGCAATGATGATCAACCCGGATAAAGCATAGAAGGGGGATTTACTAAGATTCTTGTGCCGGGCCCACACACCATAGGAGCAGACCACTCCAATACCCGAGAAGAATAGTAAAAAGAGCAGACCTTCTGGAGAGATAAGTGAGGAGATCTCCGCATAGCTAAACATTCCTGCACCAAGTGTAAACAGAGCAGCGGGCAGAATACCAACCAGAATAAACAGCACCGTCTGGGTGAGTAGATTATAGATACGTAAGGAGCGGAGAAGGATGATGGATAGTAGATATAACAAGATTCCTACGGTGAAGAAGGTAGGGATGGACCAAGTTAGAAGAGCTGACAGTTCTTGCTGACTAAGCGGCTCCTGGTAGAAGAATCGCAGTACAGCTGTATAGAGGGTAGGTCCGGAGAGATATCCGATGATAGCTACCCACAGATAGTACAAAACAGAGCGGCTCATATAATCTACCTTTCTTAATTATCTATATTTTCGTCAATGATCGATATTAGATCCTCGAAGTTGTACACATCATTGTTTACTTTCCATTCATTTTCTTCCTTTAATAATGTAATAATCCCTTCAAGTTCAATTTTTTCTTTGGCAAATGACATAAGACCGGAATACTCGAGTTCTATTTCATTCTCCGACTGATTTTTCGAGGTGAATTTCAAATCACTTACCACAACTTTGCTTTCTTTGATCTTTGCAATGAGGAGTGAACGAGAATACACTCGGCTCATCTTATTTGATTCAAAGAATTTAGTGTTCGTCAGCGGTTTAATAGCCTCTTCCTTGGCTTCAATAGCCTCCATTGATATTTCTCCATTTGGTTTTGGTTGATTGGCTTCAAGCTCGGCGATTTTATATACTTTAGCTACTTTTATCGCTTCGTCTAAATCTCTATCATTAGATGTGCAGGCAGACAGGATGAGAGTGAACAAAAGAATCAGGACGGTAAATGACATACGCATCAGTTTTCCTCCTTTTAATGAGTTGTGAAGTTGATTCTATCAATAACACTCTACCATAATTATACATACTATAAATATCTTCGTTATTTATAGTGCCTTAAATAGATTGTTTATTTGCCATATTAGAAATGGAACGATTGCCTTGAGGACCTCTTAACATCTTTGCTTATAGTGTATTTTTATAGCGACAACAAAGATTACGTCATATGATTAGTTACATACTGTTTCTTACTACTAGAGCATCTTCGCTATAAGGAGGATATTTATGAACATTCCCAAAGGTACCTATGGTTTTCGATTCGCCGAAGATAAGGAGCTTCAGCTGTGCGTGTTATTTGCAGCCGGTTATGATTCGATCACCGATCCTTCTTATCATTGGGACGGACAGAAGCGGACCGATGGGCCTCTCCTGCTGTTCCAGTATACGATTAATGGCGAAGGGGTATATGAGTCTGGGAACCAAACTCACCATATCACCGCTGGACAAGCTTTTCTCGCTGAAATTCCAGGACCTCACCGCTATTATTATCACCCGAAATCAAAAGAGCCTTGGGATTTTCTATTCCTGCTATTCCGGCCCAATCTGATCTTACCCCACTGGCGTAAGTTTATGGGTGAAGCGGGGGAGACACTGCATCTGCCTATGGATTGTGCGCCTGTTCGGATATTACAAATGATCGTGGCGGATGCGGCAGCGGGCAGAATTACCGATCCCTTGATCGCATCGTCTTGCGTCTATCAGTTCATGACAGAACTAGCTAGACTGCAGGTAACAACTTTGCGGAACAGGGACAACTGGCCTGAAAATGTAAGGTATGCAGCTGAATTTATTGAAGCCAATTATTCACAGATGATCAGTATCGATCAGCTATCCGAGTATGTCTCTCTGTCGAAATATCACTTGATCCGCCGATTTTCGGCTAGCACGGGCCTGACGCCAGGTGCTTATTTGACGCGTGTCCGTACGGAGAAAGCGATGGAGCTGCTTCGGGGAACTGACCTTAGCATGGAGGCGATTGCCGATCGGATTGGTTACTCGAGCGGAAGTTATTTCATTAAAGCGTTTCGCAGCGTGGCAGGCCTTACACCAGGAGAATTTCGAAGTGGGGGCGACTGCCTTGCTTATCGCAAATTATTTTTTGACTGACCGCAATATTTTACTATCCGGCTTTCAAGATTACTATAGATATTGCTAATCTCCTTTACTATGCTAAACATAGCAAGAGCAATATTAATCAGTAAAGGAGCTTTTAAAATGGATCATAAGCTTGCAGCGCCTACGCCGCCGCTTGGCTGGAATAGTTGGGATTGCTACGGTGCAGCCGTAACAGAAGAGGAAATTCGGGGCAATGCGGAATACATGGCACAGTATCTCAAAGCATACGGATGGAGCTACATTACCGTCGACATTCAGTGGTACGAGCCTCATGCGAACTCCTCACAATACCGGCCGTTTGTTCCACTCGTAATGGATGAATATTCCCGGCTCATGCCTGCTGAGAACCGCTTCCCCTCTGCGGCAGGCGGACAAGGATTTAAGCCGTTAGCCGATTATGTACACAGCCTTGGACTTAAATTTGGTATTCATATTATGCGCGGCATACCTCGGCAAGCGGCCCATGCTGGCACTTCCATTCTCGGTACGACGGCGACCGCACGGGATATTGCGCATACGAACTCGATCTGTCCATGGAATACGGATATGTATGGCGTGGATGCTTCGAAGGAAGGGGCACAAGCTTATTACAATTCTCTCTTTGAATTGTACGCAGAGTGGGGCGTTGACTTGGTAAAGGTGGATGATATTGCAGCTTCCAGGCTCTATGACACCCATCAGCCGGAGATCGCTATGATTGCAAAAGCGATCGAACACAGCGGTCGGTCCATGGTGTTAAGCCTATCTCCTGGGCCTGCTCCGGTGGAATATGCAGAGTTTTTTACCTCGCATGCGAACATGTGGCGTGTCACAGATGACTTTTGGGATCAGTGGCCGCTCCTTTTGGATATGTTCGATCGGTGCCGGGCATGGCAGGGCATACCAGAGGCAGGTTCCTGGCCTGACTGCGACATGCTGCCGCTCGGTCACATCGGCATTCGCTCGGTGGATGGCGGAGGGGCGGACCGCTGGACCCGATTTACACGCGACGAACAGTTAACAATGATGTCGCTTTGGAGCATCTTCCGCTCACCGCTCATCTTTGGCGGCGAATTACGGGACTGCGACGACTGGACACTATCGCTGCTTACGAACCGTGAGGTTCTGCGCATGCATCAGGAGAGCCGCGGAGCCAAAGAAGCATTACACCAAGGAGATCTCATCGTCTGGACGGCCGAAGGCACCGAAGGCACTCGCTACGCTGCCCTATTTAATATCGGTGAGAGCCTGCTTCCGCTAGACTTAGATATTAAGCAAATTGGCCTGGGAGGCAGCACTGCTGGCACTGAACTGTGGAGCGGAGCACCAGCGGAACTTACGGCAGGTGTGCTTCAGGCCACTGTGCCGCCGCATGGGGTACGTCTCTATCGGTTCTATTAAGAATATTAATAAAGAGATCTGCCCGTGATGGACAGATCTCTTTATTGTATCTACAAATGTTCACGGCGAAGTTGACGAAAGGGGCAAAGAGTGATTCGCTTGAGACTCTTTGCCCAAATAGCACGCCTAAAAGCCAGCATCCTAATATGGTTTCCTTAGTACCCGCGGTACTTTTTAATAAACTGAACGGCTTTCCGAATATCTTCTTCTGGTGAAGCACCCACTTCACGCTCAATTGTGAGATAGCCTTTGTATCCAATCTCTTGCAGCGCAGCAAAGTACGCATCAAAATCAACTTGGCCTTCGCCTAGTGGAACCTCCAGGAAAGAGGCACCGGAAGAAGCCATTTCTGCAATTTTCTCATGTGTCATGCCTTCATATCCAAGGTAACCATAGACCTCTTTGGGATCAATAGGTCTTATTTGTCTGCCGTCTTTCACATGGGTGTGGACGATGTAATCTTTCAGGATCTTGACGCCTTCCACGGGATCATCGCCTGTTACCATGACCATGTTTGCCGGGTCAAAGTTAACGGATACGCCGTTCGTACTGAGTGTATCAAGGAAGTTTTTGAGATGAGCAGAGCGCTCAGGTCCCGTCTCAATGGCAAAGTAGGCGTTCATACTCTTCGCATAGAGGCCAAGTTCCTCACAGGCAGACTGCATCGCAGCGTAGATCGGACCGTTTACATCATCAGGAACAATACCAATATGTGTGGTGACCACATTCGTTCCCAGTTCTACAGCGAGGTCAAGAATGCGTTTGGACTTTTCAATTTTTTCAGGATTAGCCGCAGCATCTTGAAATCCATGACCGCCAAGATCACCGCAGAGAGCCGATATTTCAAGTCCGAGATCTGCAATATAGCTTTTCAGTTCTTTACGTGCAGTAGTAGAAAGGTTCTCGGGTGACATCTCGCCGGATACGGCATAGATTTGTACACCTTCTGCACCAACTTCTTTGGACTTCTTCAAACCTTCTCGCAGTCCGACTTGAAAACTGTCGGACATAACGCCGATTTTATTTGTAAAAGACATACTGAAGCCTCCTTATTGATTGTACTTATTCCGTGAGTTACGAAAGCTTAAGCTTCGTCCCAAAATCTCTTCACATTGGCAAGACCCACTCGTGCTCCAAATTCACAGTCCTCAACGCCTTCGAATTCAAGGCTGAGATATCCGTCATAACCCGAGGCCTTTACCAATTGAATAACATCGCGCATCGGGATATCGCCTTGACCCACCACTGCTCCGCGCAGGTAGTTACCGGCAGTGGATCTAAAAAATCCATCGCCTGGATTCTGGCCGGCAGGGCGTACATAGAAGTCTTTAATATGCACAATGGATGCATAAGGAAGGTTGTTCTTCACACCAGCGAGCGGTTGTTCATCTGCACATAGGAAGTTACCTACATCGAGTGTCGTTTTGAAGTTAGGCATATTCACTGCGTGAATCAGGGCCTGAACCCGGTCACTGTGCTGAATGAAATAGCCGTGATTCTCTACACTTGTTGTAATACCGTACTTGCCAGCGTATTCCGCAATCTCCCGGCAAGCGGCAGCAAGCCGGTCTATATTTGCATTGAAATTGGCGATAGATACATCGGGAGAGGAAGCTACATCATGACGCATCAGCTTCACGCCGAGCCTGTCTGCAATATCGACTTCATTTTTCACGCGTGCAATTTCTTGCTGGTAGGCTTCTTCACTATCTACAAGAAAATTGGCGCCAATGGCATAGTTGGATATTTCAATACCGCGCTCCGCAGCTTTCGCTACGATAAGATCAATTAGTTCAGGCTGTTCTGTCAGGTTATAACCAAGCGGTACAATTTCTATATGTTCTCCGCCATGATCGGCTGTGAAATCAATGACATCTGCAATCGTCATCGTTCCTTTTTTGAGTGCTTGATACAAGCTGTAGGAACTGAGTCCAAGTTTCATAGGTATACTTCCTTTCCTGTACTTGCGGATTCATAAATACCACGAAGAATTTTCATGACTTCTACGCCGTCTTCCACAGGGCTGATCGGCTGTTTACCTGTCTGAACGCATTCTACAAAATGATCGATCTCTGCTTGGAATGCTTTTTCAAATTGGAATCCTTTGCTGTCGGTTTGCGGGCTGATGTTGATGATCGTATCGTGCTTTTCTGTAACAATGACAACTTCTGGATCGATCTCGAATCCGCCTTTTTCTCCGTATAGTTTCACTGAACCTTCATTTTCCTTTGCATGAAGAGTGAAGCTGACATCAACCATTAGGGTAGCGCCGTTCTCAAAACGAATGAGTGCATTTGCTAGATCTTCTACATCATTATCTTGATTATTCGGGTTATAGTCGGCTGCTTTATAGGAAGAAAGATTTTTGATATTAGAGCGATCTCCTAGCTTGCGGTAGGTATTACCTGTAACCGATTTCACTTTTGGTCTGCCCATCATATACCAGCAGAGGTCAATCACGTGGACACCGATATCAATCAGCGGGCCGCCGCCGGAACGTCTTGAATCAGAGAACCAGCCGCCTGGGTTGCCGAGTCTGCGAATGTATGATGCTTTGGCATAATAGATTTCACCAAATTCTCCATTATCGATAAAAGAACGAAGCATTTGTGCGTTAGGATCATAACGGCGAACAAAGCCGACTTGCAGAATCTTACCCGATTCCTGTACTGCTTGTTGAATCTTATAAGCTTCTTCTACTGTACGGCAAAGCGGTTTCTCCACTAGAACGTGCTTACCTGCTTTCAGAGCTGCAATGGCGATCTCCGCATGGGTATCATTCCACGTACAGATGCTGACGGCATCGATTTCTTCATTAGCAAGCAGTTCATTGTAATCACTATAGGCATGTGGGGCTTCGTATTTATCAGCGGTTTGTTTGGCCCGCTCGGCATTCATATCGCATACCGCATGAAGAACCGTATTTGGATTGTTTTTGTAAGGTGTTAGATGATATTGCGAGATGCTCCCAGCACCAATTACACCAATTTTAAGTGTTGTCATATGTAAATTTGTGCTCCCTTCAATTTCTAGGATAGGATATACTAGACAACAGAAGTGTAAGGATTATCTCCTTTTTTCTATCGTCTAGAATTACCTTTATTGTAGTGAGACCCTGCGGGGAAAGCCATGTAGAGCGTTGCTGATTATTTGAACAAATGTGCGATGAGTGGAGGGATGGCCTATGCTTAGAGACGCTGCTTTACGGGAACCGATGGATATGCCTGATCCGCAGTTTCCACTGAAGCTCCATTATTGTGAGTCGACCGAAAAAGGGCAAATCTTATTTCATCCTCATTTTCATGAACATATGGAAATTTTATATTTTGCACAAGGCGAAGCGATTATCGAATGCAATTCGGAGCAAACACAGGTCAAAGAAGGGGACCTTATCATCCTCAATAGTAATGACCTGCACCACGGAATCAATGTATCGGGCCACGTACTGTATAATGCGCTGATCACGGATCTGTCTCTACTACAGAGCCCATCGCCTGATGCAGTGGGGACGAAGTTCATTACCCCGATGACTCAAAATAATGTCATGTTCAAAAACCACATTCCTGATGATTCTGAACTGCGCACGGCATTTGAACAAATTCTTCAAGAGTTCCAGGGGAAAGAACTTGGGTATGAAATGGCCATTAAATCGAGTATGTACCGGATGCTGACGATATTGTTCCGTAGACATATAGCAGAGTACATGCCGAGTGCTGAATATAACAGCCGCACCAAAAATTTAACGAGATTTGCTCCCATCTTTAAATATATCGAGGAGCATTACCTGGAGGAACTATCGGTGGAGCTGCTGGCTCATAAGGCAGGGTTATCCCGTTTTCATTTCAGCCGCTTATTCAGTGAATTGACGAACAAGACAGTGACTGAGTATATCAATCAGTTCCGAATTAATAAGTCGGAATATCTGCTTCGCAATACAGAAATGACCATATCAGAGGTAGCCCTTGCTTCAGGGTACAATGATATTTCTTACTTCAGCCGGACGTTTAAAAAATATAAACAAGTACCGCCTTCTTTCATCCGAACCTCCATCAAAAGCGAATAATGGAAGCATATGGGGCTGTAAAAGTTCGGGATTAACCGTGATTTTTTTGTGAAATAGTTGACTTCTTTTGTTATATTTAATATTCTTGTTATTGTCCTTTTACACAATGTAGACAGGATAAATGAATGAATAATCAATACAATAATGATTTACACTTCAGTCATTCGTAACTTATATCCTACTTACGAATATAGGAGCCTATATTTTGTCATCCTATATGAAGAATTAGGATTTTTTGTTTTGATTCGAATGACAATACAAGTCATGGAGGCACAGCTTCAATGGAAAAATGGTTTAAATTAAAAGAACGAGGCACGACCATCCCGACGGAGATCATTGCGGGGCTTACGACCTTCTTTACAATGGTTTACATCGTCATCGTGAATCCGGGTATGCTCAGCAGTACGGGAATGGATTTTAACGGTGTATTCATTGCAACCGTGCTTGCGAGTATCATTGGTACACTTATTATGGGACTTGGTGCAAATTATCCGATCGTCATCGCGCCAGGAATGGGGCTTAACGCGTTTTTCGCATACAGTGTCGTAGCGGGATATGGAGTTTCTTGGCAGGTAGCACTTGGTGCAGTATTCATTGCCGGAATGCTATTTGTTATTTTGTCGCTAACTTCCTTTAGATATATGCTCTTAGATGCCATACCGGGCAGCCTCAAACATGCCATAACGGCAGGGATCGGACTTTTTATTACTACGGTTGGACTTCAAAATGCAGGAATTATTGTTGCCTCCGAATCGAATCTAATTGCACTAGGTAATTTATCAGATCCAATGACCATGCTTACGATTATTGGACTACTCATTACTGTGGTGCTTATGTCATATAACGTAAAAGGGTACTTATTTATCGGGATGGTAGTTACGGCCATTATTGCGTGGTTTATGGGATTGCTTCAGATGCCAGAATCCATCGTATCGATGCCAACAGGGCTGTCATCAACCGCTTTCCAACTTGATATCGCAGGTGTATTCTCCAGTGGACTTTACACCGTTATCTTTACTTTCTTACTAATTACTTTGTTTGATACAACAGGCACCATGCTTGGGGTAGCAGAGAAGGCGGGCCTTATCAAAGAGGGTAAATTCCCGCGTTCACGCGGAGCACTTCTGGCGGATGCGGTAGGTACAACATCAGGAGCTTTGCTCGGTACAAGCCCGACATCAGCTTATATTGAATCCAGCACAGGGGTAGCAGCAGGCGGCCGTACGGGTCTTACTGCAGTAGTGGTAAGTATCCTGCTTGCACTGACCTTGTTCTTCTCGCCGCTGATCGGTGTATTATCCGGCATTTCCGCAATTACCGCTCCGGCGCTTATTATTGTAGGTTACTTTATGATTAATGCAATCAGCCAGGTTAAATGGTCTGATGTGGAGGAAGCTTTCCCGGCATTTCTCATCATTATTCTCACTCCGCTTACACACAGTATTGCAACAGGGATCGGCGTAGGATTTATTTTCTACCCTCTGCTGAAACTGCTGCGCGGGAAAGGGAAAGATGTACATCCGATCTTCTATGTTTTTGCAATTTTGTTCTTCATCCAGCTCGTGTTCCTCGAACACTAGAACTTTCGAGTTGTTTTACTAGAATATAGTTACTCAAACCCTTAGACCACGTAATGAGAATTACGATGATCTTAGGGTTTTGTTTTTAGTTACATAGGCATAATTGAATACATAACTAAAGAGATTTGAAATTAATTCCACTAATTAACATATGAAATGGTCACCAATTCGCAGGGTAGTGAAGAATGTATGGATATGTTATTCTTTTTGGGAAGCGCTTCCAAAATATGTGTAACCAAAGGAGATGTATAAGGTTGAATCGAAAATGGAAATCTACGCTTACGCTTTCTCTGGCTTTTGCACTCGTTCTCTCCCTGTTTTCTTCTACCTTGAGCCCTACACAAGCTGACGCAGCAAAAGGCAACAAATCTAAGCTTCAATCTTACGTAAACGATATGCAGCCAGGATGGAATCTTGGAAACTCTCTGGATGCAGTAGGTGCAGATGAGACGGCTTGGGGCAATCCACGCATCACGAAAGAATTAATTCAGAATATTGCAGATGAAGGATATAAAAGTATTCGAATTCCAGTGACCTGGGATTCCCATATCGGAGCAGCGCCAGACTATACCGTGGACCCTGCTTATCTGAACCGTGTTCAGGAAGTAGTCCAGTGGGCTCTTGATGAAGGGCTGTATGTCATGATTAACGTTCATCACGATTCTTGGGTCTGGATCAGCCATATGGAGAAAAAACATGACGAAGTCCTTGCAAGATACAATGCCATTTGGACACAAATTGCCGATCACTTCAAGAATCAGTCTAACAAGGTGATGTTTGAAAGTGTGAACGAACCGCGCTTTACCGATGGCGGAACAACGGATGAAGAGAAACAGCTAGAGATGCTCGAAGAGCTGAATTTATCTTTTCATAAAATAGTCCGTGAGTCCGGCGGGATCAACGCTACTCGTCCACTCGTATTATCTACACTTGAAGCATCTCCATCACAAGAGCGTATGGACGCGCTGTCTAGCACAATTACAAAACTGAATGATGAGAACATCATTGCAACCGTTCATTACTATGGCTTCTGGCCATTTAGTGTGAACATTGCCGGCTACACTCGTTTCGAAGAGGATACAAAAAATGATATCGATCAAACTTTTAATAACGTATACAACACCTTTGTTGCCAAAGGTATACCCGTAATTTTAGGTGAGTACGGGTTGCTTGGTTTTGACCAAAGTACGAATACGATTGAACAAGGTGAAAAACTGAAGTTCTTTGAATACCTTACGCATGTTCTAAAAGAAAAAAATATTACACATATGCTGTGGGATAACGGACAGCACTTTAGCAGAACGGAATACAAATGGTCTGATCAGGACCTTTTTGACATGATGAAAGCAGGACGGAAGACACGTTCCGCTACCGCTGAAACGGATCTAATTTTTGTGGAAAAAGGCGCAGCTGGGCAAGATCAGCAGATCCAAATGAACTTGAACGGCAATCGGTTAACGAAACTGAGTGTCAATGGAAAGAACCTGAAAAAAGGGAAAGAATATATTCTTTCTGGCGAGAAACTCACCATCAAAGCAGCAAAATTAGCAGAATTGACAGCTTCAGGCGAGTATGGAGTGAATGCCGTAATTACTGCGGAGTTCAACAAAGGCGCAGACTGGAAGTTCCGTGTAATCACAAACAGTACACCTGAGCTGCAGAAAGCACAAGGAACAACGGATAATTTTGCAATTCCGGTTCAATTCAACGGCGATTTGCTTGCTACGATGGAAGCTGTTTATACAGATGGAAGCAATGCAGGTCCACAGAATTGGACTTCTTTTAAAGAATTTGAATACACATTCAGCCCTTCTTATGAGGATGGAAAAATTACGCTGAAACCTAATTTCTTTAATGAAGTAAAAGACGGAGAAGTGATTCTGAAATTCCATTTCTGGAGCGGAGAGATCCATTCTTACAAACTCCATAAGAGCGGGACTACGATTACAGGCACTGTAATGTAATAATTGGTAAGAAGTAACAGATATAAAAAAATACGCAGTAACAGAAACAACAAAGAGGGTCACACCGGCTAGGACCGGGTGATCCTCTTTTGTTCTTTGCGTACATAAGCTTCTGGTGTTGTTCCAACAGCGGCTTTAAAGTCTTTAATAAAATGAGACTGGTCGTGGTAGCCAAGATCCATACTTAGCTTCAGAAGTTGGAGCGTGTCTCCCTGGCCTAATATTTCTGCTGCATTTTGAAGACGGTAGAGTCGTATGACTGTTTTTGGACTTAGACCGACATAGTGCTGAAAAAGACGCTGCAGCTTTCGTTTGTTGATTTGAAAATAAGTGCACACATCATCTACCTTCGTGATTTCTTGATGATCTTGTATATAGGTCGTAATACGTTCTACTTCGAGACCCATCTCGTCTACAGACGGCAGCAAGGGAAGGAGCAGCTGATCCATTTGCTGGACAAGTTCATTATGGGATATCTGTCTGTTTAGAAACATAGACTCCAGCTCCTGATTAGAGTGTGGAAGTAGAGACTCAGCAGGAATAGGGGCATGAGTTAAACCGATAATCGGTTTTTGAATCCACGGATAGAAGCCGCCCGGCTTAAATTTGATGCCAAATACGCAGCCTTCTTCTCTTAGCTGATGACCATACTTCGTAGATGAAGGACCAAAAAAGAAGGTGCGTCCTCGCTCAATGACCAAGTTTACACAAGGATTAGGAATGACATCTTGAGTAAACATCTCTCCAGGAGGGAGGTTCCATTCTACGATCCAGTAATGTTTAATAAACCGGCTGAGTTCTTCATGAGGATGGTAACGTTTCAGAGTAAAGTGCTGCTTGCCGTATTCATGATGAAGCAGGCCGAGAGAGCGCTGATCTATTGATTTAGACATAAGGTTCTCCTCCAGCGAAGAGTCGCGTTTTTACAATACTTTTAGTAGATCAAGCGAGTAAGATGGAAGTACAACTTCAAAGAAATAACGACAAAAAGCGGACTACACTGCTGTGTGAAAAATGAGATAGGGAGTGATTTATAGTGGAAGTTTTGCATTACGAGTTTTATATTGGAGCAAGCCCAGACCAAGTATGGGATACCCTGTTTCAGCCTGAAAATACTAAGAAAATATTCTATGGATGTACGCTTGAATCCTCTTTTGAGACCGGGTCTTCCTTTCAATATGTAGGTCCGGGAAAGGACGGGAAGAGGACCATTCATCTATATGGAGAGGTATTGTCATATGAACCTGGAGTTAAGTTTAGCTGCTTAGAACATCCGGGTCCGTCTTACAAGGAGAATCACGAGGAGCTTGCCTCACGAATGACGTATCTGTTTGTTCCGGTTGGGGACTGTACGAAACTGACTTTAATTAATGATCAGTGGAGCGAAAATCATCCCTCTTACGAAAGCACAAAGAGTCACTGGTGGATGATTCTTAGTAACATTAAAACCCTCGCAGAGACAGGAAAGACATTACATTTCGGCTTTTAATCTAGTAGGACATGCTCCTGCGATATGCGCCAAAAAGACTCCCTTAAACAGAAAGGGAGTCTTTTTGCTACAGGGATTTAAAATTATTTTTTACGTGACATTTTATCGTATAAACGAGTTACTCTTGCAGCGAAATCTTCTAGATTCATGGAAGCTTTATTGCGGCGATGGTACCACTTTTTCACGGTATCGATGACCCACCGCGGGACCTTAACTTGGTTAAACCGTGGATACACATGGTAATAAGCCCAAACGAGATGATCCCACCGCTGGTCATCCCCTTCTTTTACATATTCAGAAACATCGAGCACTTTGGCGCGACCATTCTGATTGACTACATTTTTTAGGTGGATGTCTCTCGGGTTAAGCCCTACACTTACCGCATACGCACGGGCTTCTTTTACATCAAGAATGACCTGTTCAGGAACTGGAATTCCCTCCATAAGACAATCTTCCAGTGTGGGCCCTGTTTCCATACTGAGCACAAGATAACGATCACCTTCTCCATAACAGACAGCGAAAAAAGGAGAGCCGGCAAGCCGGTCGTAGACTGATTTTTCAATCGTCTTCTTTTCCATCGCTTCAGGAGAATATATTTTAAATGCAAATTGCGGATATTGTTCGATCGTAAATACAGCTGCGTCGGTTCCAACACCGATACATTGTACGCCGCTAGCTTTATTTGTAATACTCACAAGTTCATTATCATCGCTGCCGATGATATCAACCTGACTCAAGAGAGAATCAATTTTCTCTAGATCGGGTAATTCCAAATGGTGATTTGGGTAACGATCCATGTACGTGACAACCCCTTCATATTTCGAGCCCTGTTCTGTTTAGTAACGGTGTAAACAGGAGTAGGCCGCCGTAGGTTTCTATTACTATTCTATGATAAAATACAATACAACAAAGCGATGACAGATTGCAAAGAAAGGCAGAAGATGCTTATGATAACAACGTATCCTCCTTGGTCATACTCTGGTTCTAGAGCCGCCATATTTGATGATTGTCTTCGTAAATATTATTACCATTATTACGGTTCTCATAATGGGTGGAAATTAGAAACGGCAGAACCGGACCAAGTCCAGACCTACCGTTTAAAACAGCTCAGCAATCTCTATCTCGTATTTGGGAATCTGGCTCATCAGATGTGCGAGTCCGTGATTCGCAGCTGGGATAAGGAACGCAAGGTTCCGGAGGCTTCTTTTTTACACCAAAAGATGAGAGAACTGCTTAACCAGGCGTACAAAGAGTCGCAAGATGTGACTGGCTGGCATCTTCGTCCTAAATATCAAACCATGTTATCCGAAATCTATTATGATGAAGATGACAAGCTGAAAGACCGAATTTCTTCTATTAAGTCCCGTATGCAAACGGTCGTTGACAAGCTGTATCATACGAGAACATGGAAAGAAGTAGAGAGCGGCGCAGCCCATATTATGGAGATCGAGAAATGGGATCATATGATTTTGCATGATACGAGGGTGTACGTGAAGATGGACGTCCTGTACCGAAATGAACAGGGACATATTGTCATTGTAGACTGGAAGACTGGCAAAGAGAATGATTTTACAGATCAGCTATATCTCTATGCGCTTTATGTTCATGAGCACTATAATGTTCCGTACGAACACATCGAGATGAGAGTTGAATATCTGCTCACAGGCGAGTGTGAAACCTATCAGGCTACGCAGCAAGATATTGATAAAGTATCTGCATCGACCTTACGATATATTGAAGAAATGAAATCCTGTCTTGCGGATGATTACTATAATCGTCCCAAAGACATCTCTTTCTTTACACCGATGCCGTCAAGAAGAGTGTGCGGAGAATGCAATTTTCGTGAAATTTGCAGCTCGCGGGCGGTGTAGTGACTAGACACTGGATGATGTCCAGTGTCTTTTTGGTATGTCGATGTCGTTGTTTATTCTACCTACAGCGAAGCAAGAGGGCTACTCTCTGGAGGGGTAAGATAAAGTTTTCTTATGGTTATCACGATACTGACGAGGGGACATGCCTACCACTTTCGTAAAAAGTATGGAAAAATAATTCGCATTTTCATATCCTGTTAATTTGGCAATTTCCCATACTTTCATCTCTGTTTGTACAAGGAGCCGTGTTGCTTCTCCCATCCTTCGCTGAATCATGTAATGAATGGGGGAGGTGGAGTAACGGTTTTTAAATAAATGAGCGAAATAATACGGACTTATATTAAAATGGTCAGCCATTTTTTTGAGAGTCAGAGGCTGGGTATAGTTCATATCTATATATTCTTTAATATCAAGGACTATCTGTTGTCTGCCGGTGTCTGGCGAGCGGGTCTGCTTGCTTAGCATACGAGAAGCAAGAAGCAGGATCGACTGCAGCAAGTGCTGGCAGATCTGTTCATGCCCTTCGTCCCGAATCGTAGATTCTTCGAATAGGAGTTCCATCAGGGTGATCATTTCAGCGGAATAGCTGTTAGCACGAATAACAGGGTCACAATCCGGCGGAATGATCCATTCCTTTTGGGAGTGAAAGCCGCAATAGCAAATATATATGGGTTTATCTTTGGAAGACTTCTCGGCATGAAGAGTCCCTTTATTGTAAATAAGGACGTCACCTTCGGCTGCATCATACTCTATATCTCCAATGGTAAACTTGCCTTCTCCTTCTTTAATGACCAGTATCTCAAACAGATCTTCATGCTTATGGCTTGGAAACTGCCAGTCGGGGTTATTGCTCACGTGTCCTGTATACAGCAGGCGATCATCCAAGTCTACTTTATAGGTTCCAGTTATCCCCGCATTTATGTCAGGCATTTGTAATCCGTTCCTCTCTAAAATAGCAAGATATATAACATTGTAACAAAAACGAGCAATATGTTTCATTGTGAATCGAAGACTACCGCCGTAAGCTGTATGAAGAACAGATTTAGATACATAAAGGAGAAAACCATGCCATATCCAAAGGAAAAAGGATTGATATTTTCATTCACTTTCATGGCATTTATTCTGGGAACCACAGAATATGTCATCGTGGGGCTTTTAAGTGAGATTGCAGGTGATTTTGGGGTAACGCTTGCAGCAGCAGGTATTTTGATCTCTGGTTTTGCGCTTGCCTATGCCATTGGAACACCGCTTATCCTGAGTGTCTTAGGTCATTTGCCTAAACGATTGCTTCTATTAACAGGAATTACGCTCATTATTGTGCTAAATATGCTGAGTGCGGTCTCTACCTCTTTTGCGTTCCTCATGGGGACGAGAGTAGTGACTGCCATTTTGTGTGGCCTTTCTTTATCGCTCGCGATTTCGGTAGCAAGTGATTACGTGGAAAAAGCAAGGCGCGGACGAGCAATTTCCTATATTCTTGGCGGATTTACGATTGCGAATGTATTTGGTGTACCGATCGGTACCCTTGTAGGTCAACATTTTGACTGGCCAGCCACATTTATTCTGGTTTCTATTCTTGGGGCAGGTGCCCTCTTACTGAACTGGATCTACATACCGAGAGATATACCCATCGTGAATGTATCGGCGAAAGAACAGTTCGTTCTCCTTACTAACTATCGGATCCTGCTTGCGTTCTTTATTCCGGCCATGGGTACCGCAGCGATCTTTACCGTATTTACCTATATTACACCGATCATGGGTAAGGTCATGCAGCTGCCAAGCAGCTTGTTCAGTACGGTGTTATTCGCCTATGGTCTAGTTACGATTGTAAGTAATCTAATTGGCGGAAGAATTGCTTCCGGGGATTATGTAGGAAAGCTGAGGATTGTATTTATCCTGCAAGCCGTTATTTTTATTCTATTCGGGCTGACGGCTGCACTGCCGGTCATCGGATTAATTAGTCTGATTCTCATTGCGCTGACTTCTTATATTCTGAATGCTTCCACGCAGCTGTATTTAATTGATCTTGCCTACATGTATGTTCCAAAAGCAAAGGATTTCGCGACCTCACTCATGCCGGTAGCAAACAACCTGGGGATAGCGATCGGTTCTTTTGTAGGCGGGTTAATGATTGATATTAGCGGGCTTGGTGCACTGCCTTGGGTAGCCGCCGGGTTTACGCTCATTGCCCTTGTGATTACTGCGGTGTCTCATCGTCTAGATCGTAAACAGGGAATGCAGATGAACGCAAGTACTCTAATGAGAGAAGAAGAACTTTCTGCTTCCGGGACACACATGTCATCGTAAAAATAGGGGGTATAACGATTCGATAGCAGAAACAAATCAGAGATTGTTTACGTAGAATTTTACGAGAGCAATCTCTTTTTTTCTGTAAAAACAGTATTATTAAGTTGAAGATGCATTAGTGATCGCTTTGTCTGCCGGCGTATAATCATAACCTAAATCTCTTGCTACTGCTTCGAAAGTAACTTGTCCTTGGAAAACATGAAGTCCGGCACGTACGGCAGGGTCAAGCTTCAACGTTTCCAGGACTCCGTGGTCTGCGAACTTCAGTGCATAAGGTAAAGTTGCATTGGTAAGACCGAGGGTAGAAGTACGAGGGACCGCACCAGGCATATTCGCAACTGCATAATGAACGATGCCGTGTTTAACATACGTTGGGTTATCATGAGTAGTTATGTGATCAATGGTCTCCACAATGCCGCCTTGGTCTATCGCTACATCGACAATAACGGAACCTGGGCTCATGCGTTTAACCATGTCTTCGGTAACGAGACGAGGAGCTTTTGCGCCAGGAATGAGTACCGCACAGATCAGCAGATCAGAAAAAGCAACCGCATCAGCAATATTTGCTGTCGTAGATATCAAGGTGTGAATGCTGTTCCCAAACAGATCGTCCAATTCTCGTAATCGATTTACATTTAAATCGATGATCGTAACATCCGCTCCAAGTCCGATGGCGATTTTGGCCGCATTTGTTCCTACAATACCTCCGCCGATAATCGTTACTTTCCCGCGGCTTACACCAGGGATACCGGATAGGAGAATTCCTTTTCCACCTTTATTTTTCTCAAGCAGCTGTGCACCGATCTGCGCAGCCATACGGCCTGCCACTTCACTCATGGGTGTGAGGAGCGGAAGTGTTCCACCTGCCGTAATCGTTTCATAAGCAATGGCGGTAACGCCGCTATCGATCAGCGCTTGGGTTAGGGAAGGCTCGGCCGCTAAGTGAAGATAGGTAAACAAAACAAGTTCAGGTCTGAAATATCCATATTCACTGGACAGAGGTTCTTTTACTTTCATAATCATGTCCGCTTGATTCCACAGAGAGGTTACATCTGTCAGTTCAGCACCTGCAGCAACATATTCTGCATCCGTAAAGCCACTGCCTATACCTGCACTAGATTCCACGAAAACCTGATGTCCTTTGCGAACGAATTCAGCCGCTCCTTGCGGGGTGAGAGCAACACGATTTTCATTATTTTTTATTTCTTTCGGTACTCCAATAATCATGGGAATCACCTCATTTATAAGATTCCATAATGTGTGGTAGCTATATTACAATTTTATGTGGGAGGGTGTGGAAATGCATCCTATATAATGTCTATTATTTAGAAAACTAGCAGGAGAATGACGTCAGGAGAGGAGATTCATTTTGCAATCATAGATAATAAAGGCGCAACAGGGTGACCCGGAAGCATTTCAGGAGCTCGTGCGACATTTCAGCGGGATGGCCCATGCGGTGAGTTATCAAAAGCTCTGTATTTCAAGCTTGTATGAGGGAGGAAGAAAAATGCTGCATATTGTGAATGGAGATGTCGTTGCAGAGAAGCTGAAGCAAGGGTCGTTACAAGGTGATATTCTGGTCTGGAGAGAGATCTATACGGTTGGACCTGTATTCGAGGAGATGAATACGGATGCTCATCTCACTGTGCGGGCGAAGTACTTAGAGCAGAATTTAGGCATTCCAGCTGAACAATATAGGATGACCTCTAAGCAGCAGGAAGAGCAACTTGCTAAGTTCCGGCAATACGACGAGGTAGTATTATGGTTCGAACATGATCTATTCGATCAGACGATGCTTTGTTATCTGTTGTCCTTTTTCGCTCATCAAGATCTGGGGAATACGAAGCTTAATCTGCTTACGATTGGCGAATTTCCAGGTATTGAGCGGTTCCGCGGCTTAGGTCAGTTAACGACTGAACAGCTGCTGACACTATCCGGTACGTGGCAATTGGTAAGCAGCAAGGAACTTCAGCTAGGTGATGCACTGTGGAAAGCATACGCATCAAGAGATTTAGATGAGCTGCAGCATTTATTGGACGGCGATACCTCGGCTTTACCTTTTGCAAAAGAAGCGTATCTTGCTTACCTTTCTCGTCTGTCGTCAGAACCTGATGGAATAGGGAGTGTGGAGCGGGAGGTTATGAAAGAGATTGCTGCTGGAGAGCATTCTCCTGATGGTCTATTTCGTAAAGTAGGCAATACGCTTCATCAATTGGGCATGGGCGATTTGGAATTTTGGTATGTGCTCCGTACAATGGCAGAAAGATCTCAGCCTCTGATTATGCTAGAGGGAGTAGAGGACTTCAAGACCGGCACGACTGGGGAAGCATCTTTTAAAAATGCATCGATCTCTCTAACGAAGGCGGGGCTATCCAGAGTGTAGATCATACACTTTACTATGGATTGCGGAAGAGTCTGAGAACGATTCTTTTCCAAATAAAGTATTGTCCCTTACATTGTTAAATTGAAGTATAGGGTGTTGAAATAAAAAGAAGAGGTTGCCCGAAATCACCATACGGTGAATAGGAACAACCTCTTCTTTGTTATGTGCGTGAATTAAAACGCCCAGTTTCCTTTTTTAAATACAGGTTCTTCTGTTCCGTCCGCAGTAACACCATAGATATCGAGTTCGGCAGAGCCGATCATGAAGTCGGTGTGAACTGTACTCGTGTTCAGACCATGCTCATTCAGCTGCTCAGGAGTCATTTCGGTTCCACCCTCGATACATGCAGAATAGGCACTTCCGATCGCGAGATGGCAGCTTGCGTTCTCATCGAACAATGTTTTGTAGAAAAGGACTCCACTGTCTGAGATTGGAGAATGGTGCGGTACAAGGGCAACTTCACCCAGATAATGAGCGCCTTCGTCCATGTTAACGAGACCTTTCAGCGTTTCTTCCCCTTTTTCTGCCGTCACGTCAACGACACGTCCATTCTCAAACGTAAATGTAAAGTTGTCGATGATGTTCCCGCTGTAGCTGAGCGGCTTCGTACTGGATACTTTTCCGTTCACACCCGTACGCAGCGGAGCAGAATAGACTTCTTCTGTCGGCAGGTTCGGTACGAACCAGACCCCTTTTTCATTTTCCTTATTACCGCCAAGCCAGATATGATTCTCTGGAAGTTCCATCGTAAGATCTGTACCTGGAGCAACGTAGCGCAGTTTTTTATATTGTTTTTGGTTCAGGTAATTGCTTTTTTCTTTGAGTGTTGCGATATGTTTCTCCCAAGCACCAACCGGATCAGGCTGATCGGCACGCACCATTTGGAAAATAACGTCCCACAGCTTCGCAATCTGCTGATCTTCCGGCAGGTCAGGGAATACTTTAGCAGCCCATCCCTTAGAAGGAGCAGCTCCAAGGGACCAGCTTACCTTAAAGGATTGAGTCAGCTGACGGAAACGTGTCAGTGCAGTGCTGAGTGTTCTGTTCGCGTTAATGATTTTTTGAGAAGATACACCTGCGAGCAGATCAGGATCATCGGACTTGATTGTAATAAAAGCAGCACCATTCTCTGCTTGTTCGATACGTTCTGCTGCTGTATGTTTTGGTACATCCAGGAAAGACTCCTCAGATGCCATATCATAGTGAATACGGGATACTTCATCATCTGACCAGTTGACTTTCACTTTGTAGGCACCCGCTTCGTATGCTTTTTTGACGATAGCACGAGCCAGTTCAGGTAATTCAATGGATATGTTCAGGACGACGGTTTGCCCTTTTTGTACATTTATCCCGACTTTCACGAGTAGTTCTGCATAATTATTTAGCTTGGTTTGAAAATCCATATCGGGCCATCTCCTTTTTTTGCGATCCGTTTTACTACATTTCTCTTCTCTAGTGTACCGCTATTTACCAATGAGTTAAAGTTTGCAACAGTTTTGCACGATTACTTGTTTGAATAATTCGCCGTATACCACTTTTCTAGATCTTCGCTATCAATGATATATATTTTATCCATATGATTTGGGTGTAACTCAATCCTGCCAGAATTACCGAAAAACTCGATTTCTACAGTGGTCTGATTTGTGAACTTAATGAAACCCGAATTGTTTGCCCCATACACATTACTTGAATCCATAGGTATGAGTTCTGCTTCGTCCATCATACGGACCACTTCGGTTGTTTCTTCAGTTGTCAGGGTTACAGGAGTTACGAAACCAATGGATATTTCTTGAACCTCGCCTGCAGTAAGTTTCTCTTTGAATTGATCTGGCCAATTTCGATCCGCGCTTCCCGCAGAACAGCTGGATATCACCGTAATAAACCCGGCGATTACGAGGACAATGCCGACAATTCGCTCTGTACTTAATGCTAACTCACTCGGTTCTGCATCTTTAAATCTCCAACCATAAGATAAATACCATGCTGAATAAGGAGAGATTGCTACAATGAGTCCTGAAATGATGAACAAAAATCCAATAAAACCGGTCAAATAATAACACTTCCTATCTTTTCCTTCTGCTTAAGTGTACCATAGCAAACCATCTATCTGTACATCATTCACATACGGCGTCGAGAGTGCATACATTAGCCTAGAGATAAGCACGAGGAGGATATACATGAACCGTATAAAAGCGCAGTGGGCCTACAATTTTTATCGATCAGATAAACCGATTCCTTATGAGGAAGTGGAAGACCACGGAGATGCCGTTGATCTGATTGATCTGCCTTCTGATATTCAAAAAGAGCTTCAGGCGGCGATGCCGCAATTCTTTATCACAACGCCAGACCCCGAACATATCGAGTATGAATTGGTACCTAATGAAAGTGAGTTCGTTCTTCCTGCCCTTCAGCCATTAACGGAAATAGAACAGATCAATAAGAGGTTATTTGCCATCAAAGTTCCAGAATTTAAAATTGCAGCATGTAAAAATGCTTTTAAAACCCCATTTGGCAAAGTGAAATTCACTTACCCTTGTTTAAAAAGACGTGACTCTGAACTAACGATCTATGCATATATGAAGTTTCCAAACCATTTGGATCAATTTATAATAAATGAATTACAAGGTTGCTTTGACCTCGCTTCTAATGCAGCGAATGAAGTGGCTGTGGAAGCTTTCCATTCAGGCAAAGGTTCACCGATCGAAAGAGTCATCAAGGCCGTACCTGCAACGATTGAAGTGTTTAAATCTACATTTATTCATTGTGTAGTCAATGCGGAATCTTGGAAGATCATAGAAAATGATGTGGTGTACGGCGTTGATTTTGATCAAACCCGATTAACTGACTGGTATTAAAATGACAGGGCACCTCTTACATGAGGTGTGCAATAGACTGTAGACAAACTAGTTTAAACTAGTTGCCTGCAGTCTTTTTTTTATTTTACCTATGTACTTAAGTGGATGTAATCAGCCCCCAGGCTTTAGGAAAATTCAATTCATTCAAAAAAACATATGAATAAATTTTTATATCATGATAGCATTCGAAATGCACCTAATATAGTTGAAAGAGGAGGAAAGAAGAAATGAATTTTGATATTGAAACTCTGCCAAGTGTTCGCATTGCCTATGTACGACAAGTAGGCCCATATGGTTCTGATAACAACCAGGGAATGCAAAGATTAAAGGAGTGGGCAAAGGAAGAAAACCTGCTCACTGAATCTGCGGTCCTGTTCGGAATTTCGCAGGATAATCCCGAAACAACGCCTCCTGAACAATGCCGATATGATGCTTGCATTGTCATTCCCCAAGATTATCAAATGAATAATATCATTAGTGAAAGTGAGCTGCCTTCTGGTGACTATGCTATTTTTAAGCTAAAACATACAGCAGAAGATATTCAGAAAGCTTGGAATCAAATCTTCCCTGCGATACAGAGCGGAGGATATCACATGGATAACAAACCGATGATTGAAAGATACAAGGGTCATATGATCTTGGATGATTATTGCGAAATATGTGTGCCTGTAAAAACCGATATAAATTAAGTAATCCACGTTACAAACCGGGATCAAGAGCATATCTTATCTCCGGTTTGTTTGCATTTTAGTAAACAAAAGTGCTTCGATCTTAGAATGAATAGGTAATAATATAGAAAATATTGGCTTTGTTTTTAGCTGATAATAAGTTAGCCTTAACAGGGTGAATTTACCTCAGGAGGAAGACAAGTTGTCAAAGAAATCATACATTATCGTATTTATTATACTTTTGGGTGTAATCACAATGATTTACACAAGGGTATATAAAGATGCCGAAATAAAGAATAACCAAAAGCATGAACTTCTGATGTCTTTGTACAAAGAAAAGGATGATACTGCCTTTCTATACATACTGGAACATACGGTATCATCCATTCCACTTGCCGACACATTAGAATCTATAAGCAACACGAAGAAAAATGAGAGACCTGCTAATGTTCAACAATTCATTGAAACTGCCAAAATTCAAGCGACAGAGATTGATGAGCAGTTATTTCTGCTTATAAAATTTAGCGGGTATAATGATAAATTTATTGAGGAATATATGAATACGGGTGGAGAAACGGATACAAAATCTGATGATCCAGATCTATCTTTTTTAACTCATAGATTGACCTGGAATCCCATTCGAACCATTAGTTATGGTTATTGGAAATCGAATCCCAAATTAGATGATAGAACTCGTGAATATTTATTATCGTTAGCAGGTGAGCTGCGATCTATGAATGAAAAACTTTCCGAATCAAAAGAGATGGCAACTTCGATGGCTTCTTCTTCAAATTATCCAAGTAACGTAAAAAGATATCTTTTAAAAGAAATACAGCCTTTTATTCTAAATATAGATAAATTGAACCAAGATTTTTATTCGGATTTGAGGATTGCTGGATAAGGACAACAACGGTCAGATCACAGACTTCTTTATCGTTGATCAATCTACAGATTTTACAAGATAGTCTTATGCAGAAAGGAAAATCATACGATGTCAAAGGTTTCGAAATTTACGATTATCGGTTTAATTATACTTTTGGGTGTGAATACAGTAGTTCTTACAATGGTATATAAAGACTCCGAAGAAAAGTACGACAATCTAAAGTCACGGTATCAAATGAAAAATGATTCTGGCTTCGCGTACATATTGAAGAATGCCGTATCTCTGATTCCACTTGCTGAAACATTGGAAGACATTAGCAACACAGCAAAAGATCAAAGCCCTGCTAAGGTTCAACAGCTCATTGAAACTGCTAAAACAGAGGCAGAGCAGATCGATGAGCAGATACTGACACTTATTGAATTTAGCGATGACTATTCGAAAGATAATGATCAAGGAATTGTAGTTAATAATTCTGCCATGATCTCAGAGGAACAATATGAAATGTTCGGTCTCGCTTTTAGTGGGGTATGGAGTTCTGTACGAACGATAAGCTTTTATTATTGGAAATCCAGCCCCAAAGTAATAGATGAAGGTACACGTGAATATTTACGGTCGATGGCTAGTGAGCTGCGTTCTATAGACGAAATACTTTCTATGCTAAAGGAAGAATACACCACCTCGTTTAACTCTTTTTCTAACGCGAAATATGCTAAAGCTCAATTAGTAAGTTTATTAAAACCGCATCTTATAAAATTAGATAAGATGCAGGAAGCGTATTTTTCCAATTTGACTCCGGTCAGCCTTTAGGGTGAGCCGAAAGACTGGTGACCTGTTGAACGAAATATAAGAAGCGAGTGTCTTAATAAGGAGTACTCGCTTTTTTTATATTGACTAAGAATCACTAACTTACCTTCCCATATTTCTTAGTACCATCATTAAATTAGCTGGCTTTTCTGCGAGTCTCCTAGTGTAATAGGGATACCACATCGTTCCGTAAGGTACATAACATCGCACCCGATATCCTTCCTCTGCTAGTTTCACTTGTTCCTGCATACGAAGTCCATACAGCATTTGAAATTCAAAACGGTCCTTCGGAATATCATGTTCTAGAGCATATTGTTTCGTCCATCTTATGATCTTGTCATCATGAGAAGCGATAGCCGTGTAGACATGGTGATCCAGATGCATCTGGATGATTCGTTTGTACTGCCAGAGTACATCCTTCGTATTCTGATAGGCGATGGAAGAGGATTCTTTATAAGCTCCTTTTACAAGCCGGAGGGGAATGCCTTGATCTATACAATCCTCTACATCTTGTTCCGAACGGTACAAGTAAGCTTGAATCACGGTGCCTACATTCGTTAACTGTTCCTTGTGGAGCTTCCATACGATTTCTAAAGTAGCATCCGTGTATGGCGAATCCTCCATATCAATCCGGACAAAATTCCGGTGGTATTTTGCTTCCCGAACCACGGCACGGATATGTTCATAACCAATCTCTTTATCTAGAGCGAGACCCATTTGCGTTGGTTTCAAAGATACATTCGCCTCTACACGAGAGTCCGCAATTGCTTTGATAAGCCGAATGTATTCGTTACGATAGCTTAACGCTTGATCAAGCTTTGTTATTCCTTCCCCTAAATGGTCTAATGTGGCCATGATTCCCTTACTGTTTAGTTTCTTTACTTCTTCAATGGCTCCTTCCAAATCACTTGCGGCAATGAATTTTCTCGCCAAGGACTTGCCGTATCGTAAGGTCAACTTCTCCACTAGGGGATTACCGGAGACGGTGAGTAAGGTTTTTCGGTATAGTTCGGTTCCTATTTTCATGGGTATCAACTCTCCTTCTACGTTTCATATGTATGGGGGAAAGTCAAGATGAATACATATGAAATACAGAACTCTTCTCATTTCGCTTACAACAAAGCAGGGTGCTCATACGCTAGCCAATTGAGAACAAGCCTGACCAGTAATTAGAAGGAGGCACAAATATGCCCGTTCCATTTCAAAATGAACCCTTTACTGACTTTGGTGCTGAAGGAAATCAGACATTGTTTAAAAATGCGCTAAGGCTGGTTGAATCCGAACTTGGCAAGCATTATCCGCTGATCATTGGCGGTAAGGAAATTGAGACCAAAACAAAAGCCATCTCCATAAATCCTTCCCAGAAAGATCAGGTGATTGGGAGTTTATCTCAGGCGGGTGAGGAGCAGGCAGAGCAAGCGATTGTCACAGCCCAAGCGGTATTTGAACATTGGCGCTATACGACTTTCACGGAGAGGGCGAGATACTTATTCAAAGCAGCAACACTGCTTCGCCGGAGAAAGCATGAATTCTCTGCCTGGATGGTATATGAGGCGGGGAAAACGTGGGGGGAGGCAGATGCAGATACGGCAGAAGCCATCGATTTTATGGAATTCTACGCCAGGGAAGCTCAGCGTCTAGCGCAGCCGCAGCCACTGGTTCATATTGAAGGGGAAGATAATGAGCTATACTACGTGCCGCTGGGGGTAGGAGTGATCATTCCCCCTTGGAACTTCCCGCTTGCGATTATGGCAGGCATGACCACGGCTGCTATTGTATCGGGCAATACGGTGGTGTTGAAACCAGCCAGTACGACTTCCGTTATTGCCGCAAAGTTTGTACAGCTCCTGATCGAAGCAGGGGTACCAAGCGGGGTTGTGAATTTCATACCCGGGGCGGGGAGCGAAATCGGTGACTACCTTGTCGATCATCCACTGACCCGGTTTATTAGTTTCACAGGCTCAAGAGAAGTGGGGCTGCGGATCAATGAACGGGCTGCAAAAACAGCCCCCGGACAGAGATGGATGAAGCGAGTGATTGCGGAAATGGGCGGCAAGGATGCGATTATCGTAGATGAAGGGAGTGATCTCACTGCCGCGGCAGAAGCCATTACTGCCTCCGCATTTGGTTTTGCAGGACAGAAGTGTTCTGCTTGCTCACGAGCGATTATTCATGAGAGCGTATATGATGAAGTGCTGTCCAAGGTCATTGAGCTTACTCGGAAACTCAAAGTAGGCAGCCCGCTGCAGCCGGAGACAAACGTCGGACCGGTGATTGATCCGCATGCTTTTCGAAAAATTCAAGACTACATCAAGATCGGAAGAACAGAAGGGGAGATTGTCCTTGGAGGAAAGGCAGAGATTAATGATGGGTATTTCATCGAACCAACGATCATTGCGGGGGTAAGTCCTACTTCGCGTGTATCGCAAGAAGAGATTTTTGGCCCTGTCGTAGCATTTACGAAGGCTTCATCCTTCTCAGAAGCACTGCGGTATGCGAATAATACGGAATTTGGGCTGACCGGCGCGGTATTCTCCAGAAACCGGACTCATCTGGAACAAGCCAGATCCGTCTTTTTTGCAGGTAACTTGTATTTCAACCGAAAATGCACGGGCGCATTAGTAGGCGTGCATCCTTTTGGTGGATTTAATATGTCGGGAACAGACTCCAAAGCAGGCGGACGGGATTACTTACTTTTGTTCACACAAGCCAAACTTGTCTCTGAAAAATACTAAATTCCTAATCTAATCCGTGTAAAAAAGAAGCCATGCCCTCTACAGAGGAAACATGGCTTCTTAATGTTCATTCTAGCGTGACCTATCCCATATGAAGGAAACGTTCACCTGCAATACCTGGTGTCGTCATTTGTTCCGGATGCATAATTTCTTGGAGTTCTTCGATTGTCAGCAGTCCTCGTTCTAAAATAATGGAGGTAATCGTCTGCTTGGTACGAAGCGCTTCTTTCACGATTCCAGCCGCCACATCATACCCAAGATGCGGATTCAGCGCGGTAATCATGGTGAAACTTTGGTCCAGCACTCGTTTAATATGGTCACGGTTCGCATCCAGTTCCTTAATGGCAAACCGATGGAATACATCCATTCCGTTATTCATAATCTTGAGCGATTGCAACAGGTTAAAGGCAATAACCGGACCCATTACGTTTAGTTCAAACTGTCCTGCACCGCAGGCCAGCGCGATCGTATGATCGTTACCGATGACCTGGAATGAAATCTGGTTCATGACTTCAACCATCACGGGATTTACTTTACCTGGCATGATGGAGGAACCTGGTTGTCTTGCCGGAAGCAGAAGTTCTGAGAAACCTGCTCTTGGACCGGAGGCCATAAGCCGAATGTCGTTACAAATCTTGGACATATTAACGGCACATACTTTGAGTGCAGCGGACATCTCCAGATACGCATCCGTATTTTGTGTAGCATCTACCAGATCTTCTGCAGTATATAAAGGTAAGCCTGTAATCGCACCGAGATGTTCGGTCACTTTTTGGATATACGCCGTTTTTGCATTTAGCCCCGTACCAACAGCCGTTGCTCCCATATTAATGGAAAGAAGACGTTTGGACGCTTCTTGAAGTCGTTCCATATCTCTAGAGAGCACTTTCGCATAGGCGCCAAATTCTTGTCCCAGTCTAATCGGAACAGCATCCTGCAGATGCGTTCTTCCCACTTTGACTACATCATCGAATTCTACCTGCTTTTGGACAAACCCGCCGTGAAGCTGCTCCATCGTCTGTAAAAGCGTCATTGCATGACGATAGGCTGCAATCCGCAGGGCTGTTGGGATTGCATCATTGGTAGATTGGGACATATTTACATGGTTATTCGGGTTACAGTGAAAATAATCGCCTTTCACTTTAGATAGAAGCTCAAGTCCTCGATTGGCAAGGACTTCATTCATATTCATATTAATGGAGGTGCCTGCACCACCCTGAATGGAATCAACGATAAACTGATCCAGAAGTTGACCTTGCATTACTTCTTCTGCTGCTTTGATAATCACTTCTCCGATTTTCGGCGGCAGCATTTTCATATCCATGTTAGCCATCGCTGCGGCTTTCTTCACAGCGGCGAGAGCAAATATGAGTTCTTTTTCAATAGGTACTCCGGTAATAGGGAAATTATCTACCGCCCGCATCGTTTGAATGCCATAGTAGGCAGACGCAGGAATACTCAGTTCACCAATAAAATCTCGTTCAACTCTTACCGTTTCAGACACAAACGTTCCCTCCAGTAGGAAGCTATTATGATGTAAAATATAGCTTGCGATAGTTTATTGTAAAATATCATCTTTCCACCAAGCAATAATAGTATACATCAATCAGACCTAAAGTTGGTAATAAAATGAAAGCGCAGTCTTTTTATCTCTATAAAATATGATATGCAATGAATCTACCAAAGTGACGAGGATACCAGACCGCCTAATTCATAGATATACATACTTCGTCAAATAACAAAAAAGGGACTGAATCGATTCCATTTTGCTGATTATTTGTGTAATATTTCCTTTAGCGTACAGCCACTTATCTGTTCCGTTATTTCGGTTGGCTCTCAGAGATTTATTCCAATGTAAATAAAAGATCGGGGGAGCAGAGTGTATTTCATCTCACGTGATTCGTCTATATTTGATCCCTTTCATGCCGGGACGTTTGAGTATATGTCAGGTTCTCATGTTACTGTGCTTCTCATTATTTTCGCGCTGCTTTTATTATTGTTCTTATTTAGGTTTCGGTTACGCCGATCACCTCTGCTGAAAGAACTGTTAAGGTGGAGTCTTGCTGCCATATTAATATTATCGCAACTCACGCTCGAAATATGGTATCAAGCTTTTGGACTATGGGATATAAAAAATACGTTGCCGCTTGAACTATGCAGCCTTACGCTTATTTTATCGATTCTGATGCTGTTCACGAAAAGCAGAATCCTGTATATTTTTGTATTTTATGCGGGAATATGCGGAGCACTGGCTGCCTTGCTCACCCCTAACTTAGCTTATGCTTTTCCGCACTTCCGGTTTATTCAATTTTTTATCGCCCATGGAGCGATTATTTTGTCTGCTCTTTATATGTCGTGGATCGAGAATGAAAAATTATCATTTACATCGGTACCGATCGGTTTTGTCATGCTCAATGTGGCGGCCGGTTTCGTGTGGCTGATCAATCAGATGACAGGAGCGAATTACATGTTCCTCTCACATAAGCCGGATACGCCATCTATCCTGGATCTGCTGGGTCCCTATCCGTTTTATATCGTAATGGAAGAAATACTAGCGCTTATTCTTTTTCTTATGCTGTATGTACTTTTCTTCTATCTTCCTTGGGGCGCAGTGAACCGGGTAGAGGAGAGCAGGGAGGACGATGTTCATGAAATCGGGTTCTAACAAGAAAGATGGAAATATGGAATGGGGAAAAACAAATAGTGAGTACCTCACCCTGTATCCCGTAAGCGGGATTAGACTGAATGCAGGGATTCTCGTACTATTTTTCCTTAATTTATTTTTGGTCATCCCTGTATTAGGCGTACCGTATCAACCGATATTTGCCTATATCCTGTTACCGCCGCTTGCTGTTATGAATATATGGGCTTTTGCTTTGATTGCTGCCCCGCGTAAGCTTCAGCTGAACTACGTCTTATTCAGAGGTGTATTCGGTATTGTCAGTTCGCTCGGTTTCGTCATTGTGACTCAGAAGTTTGCTTACGCAGGGCTCGATTTTAAAACACCAATGTACGCTATCGGTTCTTTTGCTGCCTACGGTTTTGCATTATACCACTACATCAAGTCTCATCTCAGGAAGCTCAAATCACCGGGTAAAATGAAGAAGCAGGAGAGAAGTATACCAAGGGTATCCATAGCCGTATTAACGGGGGTTGGTTATCTGGCTGCGAATCTTTCGCTCATGTTTGTAACAGAAGAAGTGGTTACGATCGTACTCATGTGTGTTTACTCTATGCTTACTTTTGTTATGTTTCATTTCATATGGGAACTGCATCGTTATTATTGGCTCAATAGAAGAACAGCAGGTACAAAAAAACCTCCGATCTCTGCCGATTTGCAGTAGATCCGGAGGATTCATATAAAATATAGGTAACCTTGAGTTTAACCTCGAAGCAGGGATTCGGCTCCATCTACATAAACTTCCGTACCCGATACGTGAGAGGCTTCATCAGAAGCAAGGAACAATACTAGATTTGCGACTTGTTCCGGCTTACCGGCTTCACCAGCGAGAGGATGACCGCCCTCAGGATACTCGACAGGAATTTGAACTTCTTCCAAGTCCTCAGAGCGAGTCGTCTTACCGTCAATCTCTGTGTCAATTGCACCTGGGTGAACAGAATTCACACGGATCTTGTATCTCGCCAGCTCCAGTGCAGCCATTTTCATAAATGCAGCTTGCCCCGCTTTTGTTGAAGCGTATGCGGAGAAACCAATGTTCGAGAAGACCCGGTTCCCATTAATGGAACTGTTAATGATAATGCTGCCTCCGTTATCTTTCATATAAGGAATTGCATATTTCACGGTAGCGAATGTTCCGCGCATATTGATACACATCGTTTGATCCCAATCTTCCACTTCCATCGTTTCAATAGGGGCGAGCTTGCCGTTTACTCCAGCATTGGCAAAAACAACATCGACCTGGCCGCCTGCAAGTTCAGCTACTTCTTTCATTGCGCGTTCCACCATTTTGGGCTCAGAAATGTCACATTCGACTACGTCAGCGCGGCCGCCGTTTTTCTCGATTATTTGTTTTGTTTCCTCAGCTTTTTCAACCGTCCGGTCCAGTAAAAATACACGAGCTCCTTCTTTAGCGAATCGAATGGCTGATGCCTGACCAATACCGGAACCTCCTCCAGTTACGATTGCGAGCTTGTTTTCTAGACGTAGTGTCATTCTCTTTTCCTCCCTTAATTTTAGAATCTATGTGAGTGCTGATCTAATGTGTTTTCTTATGTACGGTAAATACCCCGGCCAGAGGATATTTGAATCATAATCAAAATAAATACAAAATCCCCGCATTCTCTTTGTAAAAAAGAGCGTGCAGGGATTTAGGTTTTGCTACCTATAGATGAATTTACAAACAGGCATGTCTTATTTGAATTTTTGCCATTCCATCGAACTATTCTCGAGCAGGTGTTCAAAATCGTTATCCAGTCGTTTTTGTTCTGCTTTTTTCTTCTCTTCTGCAATACGTTTGGCCTCTTCCTGACGAGCAGCTTCAGCTGCTTTGATCTCGGATGCTTGTGCCTTGAGCTTCCCGAGAACTTCTTCACTAAGCAAATCTTTTAGTGTGGCTGCACTTCCTTCATGAGCAGAAGACCGCTGTGCAGACTGTGAAGGTCTTGTTCCATTCTTTTTCTTCACCATGACGATCCCTCCATTTCGCTTCTGTAAAAAGTATAACAGGAATCGTAACGTGTTGAAACTGATTCTTGGTTGAAATATACACCGTTTCTTCACGAAAGCATAGTCTAAAAAAGAGAACAATGGAATAGTTATAAGAAATAATGATAGCGCTTTCTTTGAAATAGTGTAAAATATAGAAACAAGAAGAGAAGACAGAGTATACAGCTTATTTTGAATACCGATACTACGACTAATTAAACAGTGAAGGGGTCGTTGATATTGGAAGTGAATAATACACAGCTGCTGAAAGGGTTAATGTGGGGCACCATTCTCAGTATACCGCTCTGGATCTCGATTATGGGTTGGGTTCGCATCTTGTTTTAAAATATTTGTTTCTCGTGTAACACATACATGGCATTGTTAAAAAAAAGACCGGCAAGCATAGAGTAGGGGACTAAAACCCATTTATGCTTGTCGGTCTTTTCATTATTGAATCTTTTCCGGTTCCGGATAATCTACACCCAGCGTATCTACGGTTACTTTTGTCATAACTGGTGGATTTACGGGCCGATCATTTTTTCCTGTTTCAAGACTTGCGATTTCATCAACCACATCCATACCTTCTGTTACTTTACCAAAACTAGCATAAATATTATCTAAATGCTCGGAGTCGGCTTGTACAATAAAGAACTGTGAGCCTGCGGAATCCAGATCATTTGAACGAGCCATAGAAATGACACCTCGGGTATGAAGCAGGTGATTCTTCACTCCGTTACTTGTGAATTCACCCTTGATACTATAGCCGGGGCCGCCTGAACCTGTACCTTCCGGATCTCCACCTTGAATCATAAAATTCGGAATCACACGATGAAAGATCGTACCGTCATAAAATCCGCTGTTAGCCAGCGAGATGAAATTGTTCACTGTATTAGGAGCAACCTCCGGATACAACTCTAAGACGATCTTTTTGCCATTATCCAGTTCAATGGTTGCGACCGGATGAGAAGCATCTTCGTTTGGAATGCCAATGCCTCCGAATTCAAGCTCATCATTTTGCACTTCATCTTGTCCACAACCCGCAAGTACAAGCAGAAGGGCGGAAACAATAAATAGAAGTTTGAAACCTTTTGATCTGACGAACATACAAGCTCCTCCTTGATTTATGTCGAATATGATTATCATACCCCAAAACAGGACACACAGGAAAGAACCCTATCCAGATGGAAAGGGCTTTTTCTCTCATTTTACTATTTTAGGAACAAAACAGTAACCAAGATGTGGAATATTCGTTTATACTATTTAAATGAATCAATTTCATAATACCTTTAAATAGTTTACAAAAATGAGTTTAGAGACGAGCTCTGGTTTTAGGTTTGATCAGGATTGCCTACTCCATTAATCAGATCGGTTCCATGCATGGCATCGGGATCAGGGGATACGGGATCAATGGGACTGTCTTTTGCAATCTCATCTGCATCGGGTACAGCAGCAAGATCCGGCTCGGAAGAGCGAAGAAGTTCTTCGTTAGGAATATTAGATTCTTCTTCCGCAGTGTCATCTGCCAAAGAAATGGGGCGAAGATCCTGCATAACTCCTTGCTCAGCTGTCTCCGCATCTGCTGGGTCCGTATCTTCATCAAGACTAATCGTCTGCTCAGTATACGTATTCACATAATCCAGATCATCTTCTGGTATCATATCCGTATTTTCTGTCTCTTGATTTAACGTCTTATACCGGTCATAAGCAAAATCCGCTTCGCTTGTTCTAGGTCTATTATCCATCATGAATTCTCCTTTCCGATGTGGATGTTATATACTGTCCTTCTAGAACATAGGGAATACATATTTTACGAGGAAATACAGTAGTCCAAAGAAAATAATGATGTAAGCCGCATACTTGATGAAAGTTGATGCTACTAAACTAGAATCGGATTTTTTCTGAACATCTCTTCGTTCAACCTCTACATTCCGATGTGATTCATTCATTTTCGTCTCCTCCTTATCTTCTCATAACCTATGCTCACAGTACGTTCTTGCCCATTCTTAAACCTCTTTGAGGCAGCTTGAAACAGGGGAAGAACAGAGGTAATGAAGTAAAGAGGAATATGTTCAGAGAAAGGGAGAAGTCAGCAATGAAGTGGTTTACTTTTGGAAATATGTTAGAAACGATTCGAATTGGACAAAAAGCATCAACACCTGGTTTTTCAAGAACAGTCATTCGTACGCCAAGCGGTTTATATTGGACCGGTGGCATATGGAATGGCAAAGTTGTGGAGATCAGGGATTATTTATTTTCAGACATATGGACGATATACGAAGATGAAGAGAGTTTGGTATGGGAAGAGTACAGAGAACCTATGGAGCGTAAGATTGTAGAAATGATTACGAATCAATATGAGGAAGAACGAGCACAAAGACGAGAAGAAAAAAAAGCGAAATCAACTCAGACGTTATGGAAAAATAAAGATGTGTTTTAATCCTTTTAAGATAAATTCAAGAAAAGGAATTCATCATACTAACTGAATTATTGAGGTGTGAATAATGAAGATTGTTCCTAGGGTATCGGCTGTTATCATCTTGTGTTTACTATCGGTACTCTTCTTATTACCACCGACCGTCAGTCATGCAGCAGAGGAAGATGAGCCCCGAAAATTAACTTCATGGGAGATGGTTTGGCCTCAGAACCCGGCAGATAATACGGTGGATAAGCTGGTTTCTGGAAGGTATGAGTGGACAACCATTCAAGCTGGTTCCTCCATAGAACAACAACTGACGTCCTCGCCGCATACAGCCTGGATCAGAATAAAGCTGCCCGAGGACGTAAAAGATAATATGGCCATTTTTTTTGAGCGTATCTATGGTCAGCAGATTAGAGTCTATAAAGATGGACAGATTTTGTATGAGCAAGGGACTCAGCATCAATTTAATAGAAACCCGTTATTGATACCCTTACATGATCAAGATGCCGGGGGAACAATTGTTATCTGGACCCATAGTGATTATTTTAAAGTCGGTGTCGATCCGGCGATATGGATCGGTTCTTCTGCCAACCTGAATAAGAAATATGTGAGCGATGGGATAGATGAACTGGTCCTTGGGAGTATACTGCTCGTTTTGTCAGTTGTCATCATCGCATTTTCGATGTTTATGTATAAGTTAAAATATAAGTTATGGCTTGGAATATCCATACTAATTGGGTGTTTAGGATTTACCATCTCGATGAATTCCAGCACAATTTATACTTTTTATCCGGATATGACGCAGCTATTTTACTATTCCTTTTTAATTTGTTTTGCCATAGAACTGCCTGTGCTTGCCTACTGCTTTGAACAAATATTTACTTCTGATGAGGCAAATGCAATCATTCGCAAGCTGAGAAACTATCTTATGGCTTATACCCTATTTTATATATTCTGTACGGTAGCAAGTCTGCTATATCCAGAAATGTTCCTCTTTATGAAGTTTATAACAGGTCCTGTTTTTGGGGTGATTTATGTACTGGAACTGTTAGTCTTGTTATATGTGACGATCAAAGAGGCGATAAGAGGTGAACAGGGGGCAACCTTACTTTCCGTTGGCTTTGGTTTATTTGCACTCACCACCATAACAGAATGGATTTTATATTACTCCGTACCTTGGTATGAGTTAGATATATCGAAATGGACCATTTTTATTTTCGTCTGCTCGATTTTGACGGTGAAAGGTCAACGGTTGCTTGGCAAGTATGAAGAAGTTGTGCGTTATACAGAGGAACTGGAGGCGGTTAGTAATGAACTGCAGCGCTCTGAGAAAATCAAAATCATCAGCGAACTCGCTGCCTCAGTTGCTCATGAGGTGCGTAACCCACTGCAGGTCACACGTGGATTCTTGCAGCTAATGAGCAAGCAGGATGATGACAAGAATAAAAAGTATGTAGGCATTGCACTAGAAGAACTGGACAGGGCATCGGACATCATTAATGATTTCTTAACTTTTGCGAAGCCTGAATTTGATCATATTGCACTTATTAATCTATCTGAAGAGTTCAATCATATTGAAGGAGTCCTTATTCCGATGGCGAACCTCGAGGGAGGCATCATCATCATGGACATCCCAAATAACTTGTGGATCCGCGGCAATTCTTCCAAGTTCAAACAGGCTTTTATTAATATTATGAAGAATAGCATTGAGGCACTGCAAGGCAGTGGAGAAGTGAAGGTTAAAGCTTATCTTAAAGAAACGGAAGTCGTGATTCATGTTCAAGATAATGGAATAGGTATGAACCAAGAGGAACTTGTGAGACTGGGTGAGCCTTACTTTTCTAATAAAACAAAAGGAACAGGACTCGGTATGATGGTGACCTTCCGGATTATTGAAGCGATGGAGGGCACGATTGAATATAGCAGTGAAAAAGAAGTAGGAACAGAAGCGGTAATCCGCTTTCCATCAGGAGTATAACAAGCTTACTTCTACTTATTTTTCTTGCAATGGATAAAAAAGGGGTCTGTTCGTCCACAATAACAAGGTGTAAGTAATATAAGCACCAGGAAGGTGGACAATACAGATGAAGAAATATCTCGCTAGAATTGCATCTGCAGCATTGCTTGGATCTTTACTCATGGGACAGGGCAGTTATGTAATGGCGCAGCCTGACGTTGTACTTACGGAGACCGAGAAGCAGAATACGGCGGACTGTGGACATACAGGTCATTACCTGTATTTTATGGAAGAGACGGCTAAGATTCTAAAGATAGATATCAAGATGCTTGCGGCAGAGATGCAGCAAGGAAAGACAATTGCTGAGATTGCGAAAGCGAAAGGCATGACAAGTCAGCAGCTTGAAGAGCAATTAAAGCCAGCTGTGGAGCAGCGTGTCGATGAAGCAGTAAGTGCAGGCTGTTTGTCCAAAGAACAAGCGGTTTCGATGAAAGAATCGATAAGCGAAAGATTAAATAAAGTGATTCATACACCGATTAGTGAGCTGAAACAGAAACATACTAGCCGCGGCAAAGGACAAAGTAAGATTAACCGGGAATCTATAGCCAAGTTTCTTGGAATTACGACAAGTCAGCTTGATCAGGAGCTGAAGCAAGGGAAGTCGTTAGCGGAGATTGCCAAGGCGAAAGGGATCAGTGAGAAGCAGCTTATTGATCATCTGAAAGAAGAATTGACACCAGATCTAACGAAGTTCATTCATCGTAAAATGAAAATGAATCCAAGACCAGGCCATGAAGCCTTGTCTCCCGAAAAAAGCTGAACAAGACTCTCATCTACTTTACCGTATATACACAAAATAAAACGGCCGGTTCTCCACTCCTTAGCGGGGGAAGAACAGGTCGTTTTATTTATGTAATGGTTTAGAATGAGTAGATTTGCTTGACAGTATCCGCTTCTGGAATTAGTATTTTTCCTTATACTGCTAATTGAGGTGGGGTTTTATGAAAAAGATAATTCGATTCAGATATATCTTACCGTTTTTATATTTTTGTATTGCACTGTTAGACTGGACGGAACTGGATGTTGCTTGGAATATTGATGATAAAAACTTGATGATCTTTTTTACGAGCCCACCATTTTTATTCATTAATGATATTAACTCCGCTTTTCATTATATGGTGCTTATCTATCTTATCAGTTTACTCGTGTGGTTTGGGGTGGGATATCTGATGGATATCGTGATAAGTAAAATTGCAGATTTCATAAGATCGATGAAATAGAATTAGCTCCACTTAAGTCTGTTCAGGAGTCGATGTTCTACACTAAAATGGGGAGTAGGAGGCGATATGGGATGTTTTACCGCAGAGTAGGAAGCAGCGGACTGAAGGTTAGTGAAATCAGTCTTGGAAGCTGGCTTACATATGGAGGATACGTGGAACGGGAAAATGCCATTCTCGCCATTGAGGAAGCGTACGATCTAGGAGTCAATTTTTTCGACACGGCAAATGTATATGAACAAGGGGCTGCAGAGGAGCTGATAGGGCAAAGCCTTGCTCCTTATCCAAGACATTCGTACGTTCTTGCTACAAAAATGTATTTCCCCATGGGAGAAGGACCCAATGATCAAGGATTATCTCGCAAGCATATCATGGAACAGGCAGACGCGAGTTTAAAACGTTTGGGACTTAGCTATATTGATATTCTCTACTGCCACCGGTTTGATCCGGAGACACCGCTCGAAGAGACTTTGCGTGCGCTGGATGATCTGGTTACCCAAGGTAAAATTCTATACATCGGTGTTAGCGAATGGACGGCAGCTCAAATGGCAGAAGCCCACACCATCGCAAACCAATATCTGCTGGACCGTATCGTCGTTAATCAGCCCATGTATAATATGTTTGAACGATCCATTGAAGATGAGATTATTCCATTCGGCGAGGAAAAAGGAATCGGACAAGTCGTTTTTTCGCCCCTGGCTCAAGGTTTATTAACTGGGAAATATAATTCGGCTACAGAACTTCCTGAGAACAGCCGCGCGGCAAAACTGGATTTCGTTCGTGATGGGATAACAGAAGATAAGATTGCAAAAGTAAAACAGCTGGGCAGAATCGCTGAGGAACTCGGGATATCTATGTCCCAGCTGGCGATTGCCTGGATTTTAAGACAAAAGAATGTAGCTAGTGCACTTGTCGGAGCAAGTCGCCCGCAACAAGTTGCGGAGAATGTCAAAGCTTCCGGCATAAAGCTTTCAGCAGATGTACTGCAGCAGATTGAATATATACTTAAGTAAATAAATGAATCCATTTCAGAATCCCTATTGTTCTTTTCATCAGGACCATATTTAGGTCAAAATGGTGTAATCCATAATTAACGAGGAAAAGCCTCACTAGAGTTATGCACCTGTGCATAACTCTAGTGAGGCTTTCTCTATTTGTTTATTCTGTTAAAGAATTGGTGGCAGGTGCCTTCATTCCAGGTTCGATCTTATCCAGCTTCGTGGTAGTTATTCTTCTCCGTCCAAGTCCCACCAAGTAACGAGAAAATGGCAGACAAGACAGTCCATAACTAATGAAAAGAGAGAACACGGCCGTTAGTGCGAAGGTAAGTAAGGTGAATCCAAGATGGTAACCTGCCAGTTGAAGCGGTCTTGTAAAGAACGAAATCCAGTAAATCACGAGTGCATGTACCAGATATCCACCAAAGGAATATCGACCAATCCATGTAAAGAGTTTATAGAATTTGCTCTTCACAGATAGAAGATGCAAGATACCGTAGATCAGAAACATTTGCGATAAGATGAGTACAAATGTTGTTGGTTTTAGATAAGTGGAGATATTTAAATTCATCGTTTCTCCAGAACCCCGCAGTACATCATAGGCAAGATACACAAAGAGAAGGATGGATAGCAGGGCATTCCAAGGCAGTATTTTTACCATAACGCTCCGGAACCGATCAAGCATGAATGCACAGACAGCGCCAAGAATGAAATAGAAGATATACATAACAAAAATACTAGTACGATGGTTAAGCAAAGTCTGTCCTATTCCTGGGGTTACTGCCCACTGTCCCATACGATAATAGGACAGATATAGAAGATAGCCATAGGCAAGACCGCTAATCAGCAAGATTGCGAAGACTATTCTATTTTGTTGTTTGCAATCCATTTTTTTAAGCCTGTTTTTGATCTGAATTGCAATCCTGCGAAACAATGGAAACAGCAGATAGAACTGAAAGACCATAATAATAAACCATAGGTGATACCCAGCTTGTGGTGCAAACAACTCTCTAACCAGACTCTTCCAGGTTCCTGCATCCAGCCAATTGGTATACATCGTCAAACGAACCGACAGCCAGTATACCAAAGTCCATAGAATAAACGGCACATAGATATCGCCAAACCGTTTACGAATGAAAGAAGGGTAGTGCAGTTTTTGCTCATAATTATAGAACAGAAGCACGGCGGATAGAAAAACGAAAGTCGGCGTTCCAAATCTTGTAAGATGATATATGAACATGAGCATGATGGAATCCGCGGGGAGGATATCTGCTCGGTAAATATATTCTGCCAGACTATGCTGCATGACAATCGCTAGAAAGGCAAGCCCCCTAAAAGGAGTCAGCTCCTCAATTCTTGGTTTCTTCAGGGTAATTAACCTCCAATCTGGGCAAAGGAAACTTGCCCATTTCCTTATTGTAATGAACAAAGATTAAATTCAAATGAAAAAGATTTTCCCGTTAAGAATTAACAATTTGGTAACGTGGCGGCTCAGAGAAATAAATAGTTACAAAAAGGTTAAAATCAATATTGAACTTCTTGTAACCTTTGATGAACCGGTTCCAAAATTACTAGCAATTGTTTCCATTGGTGAGAACAGATACGGGATACATAGGTATAAAGAACTGTACAATATATTATTTTTATAACGTTTATTTTTATTGATTTATAAAGGGTTTAATTCATTTTATTAGATAAAAATAGCAGTAAATTCATGGAATATTTCCGGAGAGCGCACTATAATTTTATAGGTATTAAGAACTACATATATCAATTCGAATTTGTTACTAAAGTCTGATGATGAAGATTGTTTCCTCGCCTAAAATGGGACAAGTCAATGGTCACTGAAGCCATTAGAATGGACAAAAACTTATGACTTCTAGGAGGATTACGACATGAAGGTTACAAAAAAGATACTTACTGCATCCATTGCGGCAGTCCTGTTACTTGGAACAGTGAACATGCCTGCTTTTGTAAATCAAGCCTACGCGGCAACGACAACATTAGAAGTAATCTACGGTGTTAACTTTAGAAAGGGACCAAGTACTTCTTCTGATGTTATCCGGATGCTTGAAAAAGGTGAGAAAGTTACACTAGTTAGTAAAACTAACTCAAGTTATTGGAAAGTAAAAGATTCTAAGGGTGTTACGGGTTATATTTCTTCCTCTTCTAAATATACAAAAACAGTTAGTGGATCATCCCAAAGTGGAAGTAACGACTCATCGAGCAGTTCATCCAGCAGCGCAACCGTGGAGAAAGTCATTTCTGCCGGCATGAAATATCTAGGTACACCATACAAGTATGGTGCAGACCGAAACAGTACGAAATATTTCGATTGTTCTTCCTTTGTACGACGTGCTTTTATCGATGGTGCGGATATAACGCTCCCAACGGATTCTCGCAAACAAGCTACTTATGTAAAAAATAAAGGAAAGACGAAGAGCAGCATCTCTAGTCTAAAACGTGGAGATCTAATGTTCTTTATGTCCTATAAAGGTTCAAGTTCTTCTTCTTACTCTGGGATTGATAAAAGTAAAGAGACTGTGACTCATGTAGGTATTTACCTTGGAGATAATAAAGTGCTGCATACGTATTCCACTGACTCCGGCGGTGTTCGTGTCGATACGATTACAGGGAAGCACTGGCAGTATCGTTTCCTATTCGGAGGAAGCGCACTATAACAATAAACCAAAAAGACAACTCTTCAAACAAAGAAGAGTTGTCTTTTTATTCATTATTCTAGGCTCACTCATGATAGAACCGCAAAATAATGTTTTGATTGTAGTTTCCGAAACCCTCACCATATAAGGTAAGTCCACCCACATGCTTGGCGTCTTCCGCCGTAGCAAGACGAAAAGTCCATTGATTTCGGTTCACCGGAATATCTGTGATGGTTACATCCGACATTCGCTGTCCATCGATGAAAGTACCCATAGGGGTTACTCTAATAATCTTCAAAAGTCCATATTGGTTCACATCATCGAGCCACCAATCTGGTGTAAATACACCCCGCCCATGTCCTGAATCACCAGGACTTGTCCATATTCCAAGTTTCACGCCGTTTAGCGTAAAGTTGATATCAGACGGCCAGTTTGGATTCACACCTGGCGCTTCTGAGCCAATCTCGAAGGAAAGTTCAATTTCGGTGAGTGAATGACCTTGTAATACGTAATTTGGGATTTTGTATTCTACATACCCTTTACCAAACCAGAGGATATGTGCATTCACTCGTTCGGGGTCAAGAAAGTAACGAGGGTCATCATATTGACCGATTACTTTTTCCGTAGTAGACAGCCCGCAAGTAGGGTGAACTTCACATTCCGTATAATGACCAATCGGAATGGACACTTCTTGATATTGACGAGAATTTTGCGCTTTCTGCGGCATCGTAATTTCAATCCAGTCCACAGAAAGGGAGTTGATTTTATGTGTGCCGCCATTTTTTCGAATCATCTTGGATTCCGTTATGCCGACTTCCTCCAGTTTACGAACATGCATCGTAACAATGGCACTGCTTAGGTTTAATCTTGCTGCAATCTCTTTGATATTGAGCGGCTGCTCCGCAAGTAATTTGATTATGGAAAGACGTACATTGCTAGCCAGAGCTTCATAAAGAGGAAGCCACTTTTCATCTGTATTTGCTCTAATCATTTAGATTCTCCCCTGAACGTTCAATAGTTATTATCAATTATTATAGAATTAGCATTCATATAAATCCAATGTTTTTTGAAAAAATAGATTTAAGAGGGTTGATTTTATACTATAATTGGATTTTAATATAAAGTAAGCGGTAACAATTTATAGTAGAATTAATTTTTTTATTAATTTAAAGAGGTGAGAAGCTCATGGGAAACAAGGCAAAGATGGTTGTAGATAAAGATTTTACAATTGGGGAAGTAGATAAACGTATTTATGGATCTTTTATTGAACATTTAGGACGTGCTGTATACGGCGGGATTTATGAACCTGGGCATGAAACGGCAGATGAGTCTGGGTTCCGTGGGGATGTCCTTGGGTTAATTCAGGATCTTCAGGTACCGATTGTACGTTACCCAGGCGGGAATTTTGTATCCGGTTACAACTGGGAGGATAGTGTAGGTCCCAAAGAGGAACGGAAACATAGACTGGAGCTTGCTTGGAGAACAACAGAAACAAATGCTTTTGGATTTAATGAATTTGTGGATTGGGCGAAGAAAGCCAATACCGAAGTCATGATGGCAGTGAACTTGGGTACACGCGGGATTGATGCAGCACGTAATATTGTAGAGTACAGCAATCATAAATCAGGCTCGTATTATAGTGACCTGCGTATTAAACACGGGTACAAAGAGCCGCATAATGTAAAGACATGGTGTCTTGGCAATGAGATGGATGGACCGTGGCAGATTGGTCACAAAACCGCAGAGGAGTACGGCAGAATCGCCTTAGAATCTGCGAAAGTAATGAAACTGGTCGATCCTTCCATAGAGCTTGTTGCCTGCGGCAGTTCGAGCATTCATATGCCGACATTCCCTGAATGGGAAGCAACGGTACTAGACCATACGTATGATCATGTAGAGTATCTTTCTTTGCATCAATATTACGGAAATCGGGAACAAGATTCAGCTCAGTTCCTGGCACGTTCACTAGAAATGGATCAATTTATTGAAACGGTAACGGCAACTTGTGATTATATCAAAGCTAAAAAACGCAGTAAGAAAAAGATGTTCCTTTCCTTTGATGAATGGAATGTATGGTTCCACTCCAATGATAATGACAGAAAGATCGAACCTTGGGGAATTGCACCTCCTCAATTAGAAGATGTATATAACCATGAGGATGCACTGCTTGTAGGCTGTATGCTGATCAGTTTGCTGAAACATGCAGATCGTGTAAAAATGGCATGCCTCGCGCAGCTTGTTAATGTCATTGCTCCGATCATGACGGAGAATGGCGGCGCAGCATGGAAACAAACAATCTATTATCCGTATCTCCATACATCCGTGTACGGCCGTGGTCAGGCACTCGTTCCGCTGATCCAATCACCTAAGTATGATACAAAAGAAATTACGGACGTTCCGTATCTGGAGGCAATTGCGATACATAACGAAGAGGCGGGAGAAGTCACGATCTTCGCTGTCAATCGTCATTTGGAAGAGTCGCTTCCTGTAGAAGTAGATTTGCGCAGTTTCGGTGACTGCCGTCTGATCGAACACACGGTACTGGAGTCAGACGATCTGAAAGCAGTGAATACAGCAGCGAATCCAAACCGCGTAGCTCCGCATACGAATGGAAATGCAGTGGTAGACGGAACAACCGTTTCTTCACAACTTGGAAAAGCCAGCTGGAACGTGATCAGGCTCAAAGTGAGTGTATAAGAAGTACACACTATTTATTCTTTTTATTAAAACCTCTGCTCCGGGAATCTCTCGGGGCAGAGGTTTTTCTAATCCACAGAATATATAGAATCGTACTCTAAGACTTGTTTACATAGTGATGTATAGCATCTCTTAGAAACTGGGCTGCGCCGGGGCCTGCCTTATCATCATAATAAGAAGTAAACCGCTCATCTGCTACATACATATCGGCAAGGTTTTGATATGCCTCTTCGGAGAATTTGCTCCACGAATACATCAGCCACTGTTTATGTTTCTGTACTATCTGTTCTGCTTCTTCAGATGCGGGGCTGTTTGTCTCAAGTGCTTTTTTCAGTGAATCAATGATTTCGACTTCAAGAGTCTGCATATGGTGATAATCTTGTTCACTCATTCCTCTTAATCTGGCGTTGCTTTCATCGATCTCGCGGTCTCCATATTTCTCTCTGATCTCAGCACCGTAGTTACGTTCATTCTCCCGAATTCGCTCGGCTTTTAACCCTTCAAATTTCTCTTTGTCTGGCATCTTTATTCCTCCTTCTTTACTCTCAATAGTTACCTTCACCGTATGGAGCAATTGTTCAAGATGATCACGTTTTTGAGTGAGTTTATGATAATGTGCTTTCAAAGCAATCACGGGGTCAAAATCAGGATGTTCCAGAATCTTATGAATTTCATCCAGACTCACTTCCAGCTCACGATAGAACAAGATTTGCTGAAGCCGGTCCACCTCTTTCTCTCCATAAATTCGATAGCCGGAAGAATTAATTCGGGCTGGCGGCAATAGTCCAATCTGATCGTAGTACCGGAGTGTGCGCCCGCTGACCCCAGATAATTCTGCCAATTGATGAACGGTGTATTCCATGATGAATCCTCCTTACAAATCTCATCCTAAACGTATACGTAACGTATAGGTCAATAACTAATTTTTAATAAAATTCAGTTCTGTCAGCTATGTAAAATAAGCTCCGCAGTACTCCCGACCGGAAGCAGCTGCGAAGCTTATCTTTAATCCGTATTTTGTTCAAGTATACAAATTAATTCTGTTTTTCATTCTTTTGTGCGGAGGGTTGTTTTTCAAATACTTCAGCCGCTTCTTCAGCAGAAAACTCAGTATCGAAAGCTCCTGGTACAGGCAGCTTATTCAGCTTCGTATTGCTAACCTCTGCTTTGGTTGGTTCATTGCTTGATGATTTACGCATGGGAACACCTCCTTTACACGAACATCAACAGTATTTTTCCAAACATGGATATTTTCTATACCACATTTGGGACTGTGATCTAAGGATCGGAGGGAGAGATCGAATTATCGCTGAAAAGAAGGCGCTGCAAACTTGTCAATCAGATCTCTCAGTTGCTTACGAAGTGTGTGTTCGGTGGAACACTCAATTTCAATGACAGGCTCTGACGTAGGATCAGGCTGAATATTATGGACACTGTAAAAATGCTCTTCTACATTTAGCAGTAACAGCATCTGCTCTGGAGTTGGCATTTCTTCATCACCATAATGAAGAATGCTAAGATTATCTAGATTTTTTCCTGATTTTATGAAGGCAGAACTCCAGGCCCGAATCAATTGTTGTTCAGGATCGGTCATCGCCCATCCACTTAAGAGAGTGGAGACGTTTGTATCCGGCGAAATAGCAGTGAGTGCATTCCATCTGGACTCAGATAAACGAAGCTTGGTCGATTTTGCAGGAAGTAAACGCTCCTGACTGAGATAGAATCGATATAACTCTTCTTCCCATTCGGAAGGTTCCGTCCAAGTAAACAGATGAATTCGCTGATTTACTGCGAGATGGTACAAGTATTGACCACGCTGTTCTTCTTCTCCAGCATGAATCGTGAGCACTTTTTCTTGATCATTCATAAGCGAATAGCCCCGGAGCATCCTGCGGCTTCTTGCAAAATGAATGAGCATTTCCAGCAGATCGGGTACGAATTCAATTTCCATCTCTTCTAAGCTGACAATAAGTCCTTTGGAAAGAAGACTATGAGAAGCAGCCTGAAGGATCAGTTCCCATTCACGCTCTGATAGTTCTCCGTACATCGGCTTCAGTAAGCCGGCAGCTACGTCCTCTGCTCCCATTGATGCGAGTGCAAAGCCAAACTCTTCTATGGATAACGTAATTAGTGGTTTGTCCATAATTCCTCCTATTAACTGTGATAATGAATAATATTGGAAACATTGGCAGGTATGTAGTTGTATATTTTTGTTTTGTACTTATTTTGTGCCTGCCCCATTATGGACACCGCGAAGTAGTTTCAGTGTTTTGTTTAGTTCGTCAGTACTTAGTACATGGTAGGTGTTGATATCCACATGTTTTCTATTTTTTAGCTTCAATCGATAGAAAGGAGGGACCGATTGCACCCACTTGTTCATGGAAGATTCGTGAAGCTCTATTTTCTGAATGGAACTCCAGGGAATGAGGGTTCCGTCATTCAGCACGATATGGTTATGATCGTAAGAGAACAATGGTTTCTTAGAGAAACTAAAGCGCAGCATCAGTATGAGCTGAGGACCAACAAACCAGAAACCAATCAGCATACCACTGGCATAGTAAATGGCTTCAGCTATACCCAGGTTATCACCAGTAAGGGCATATACGAGCAAAAAACAGCCGGAAATAATAATGAGAGCAGCCATTGCTTTTCCGAAAGCTAGTTTTCGTCGATAGGATATCGAATGCATGGGTTTAGCCTCCAGTTTCTTATGAGATGGGGTATATTTATTCTATACTTGCCCCATTATGCACACGGCGAAGTGTTTTCAGTGTTCTTTTTAGTTCGTCAGTACTTAATACATGGTAGGTGTTAATATCCACATGTTCTCTATTTTTTAGCTTCAATCGATAGAAAGGAGGGACTGATTGCGCCCACTTGTTCATGGAAGAATCGTGAAGCTCTATTTTCTGAATTGAACTCCAGGGAATGAGGGTCCCGTCATTCAGCACGATATTGTTTTGATCGTAAGAGAACAAAGGTCTCTTAAAGAAGGTCAGGATCAATAGTCGAATGAACTGGGGACCGAAAAACCAGAAACCAATCAGCATACCACTAGTATAGTAAATGGCTTCGGCTATACCCAGGTTATCTTCAAAAAGGGCATAAACGAGCACAAAACAGCCGGAAATGAGAATGAGGGAACCCATTGCTTTACCGAAAGCTAGTTTTCGCCGATAGGATATCGATTGCATGGGTCAACCTCCGGTCTTTGCGATAACTTCGTATTTCTGGATTATTTAAATAATCCGCTAGCCCAGCGGATGGCACCTTCGGCTGCACTTGCCACATGTTTACCGGCGAATGACCCCACAGCACCTCCAACATAAGCGCCTACTGCCGTTCCTACCGGTCCAAATGCAGTTCCAAGGGTTCCGCCAACAATGGCACCTGCGCCTGCAGCTGCTGATTTAATAACGACATTGGAGGCAGATATGGCAACGTCTGTTCCGGTGAGGGTTCCGCTTTTTATTTTCCCAGCGGTTTTGATACCTTCATCAAAAATATTAAGTCCTACGTTAATAGGAAAGAGTTTCTTGCTGATCATTTTTGGAATCGCTGAAATCTTCATTCCATACTGGCCTTTTTGTACTCCAGCTACCACATTACGAGTCCACTCTGGAAAACTGCTTGCTTTACTAAGACCGAGCCCGATTTTCCCTATTTTGAGGTTTCCGGCCCATTTATCGAATCCTTTCAATCCCTTCATGACAAGACCGGGCTGACGAAATTGTTTATCTATTCTTCTTGCCATATTTCTTAGGAAGGTATCGGGTCCTTTTCCGTTTACCCATTTTGCATTATGGATGACTGCTCGGGTTGGATTTTTAGCACTCCGTTTGAATTCAACGGTCTTTGTTAAGACGAGTGTGCTCGCTAGTCCACTGTATAATGCAGTCCCAGCCATAGCTAGATTTCCGCGTAAACCATTGACGGTACTCCATGCACTCGAACCATTGTCAAATGCATCCGAAAGGGTCTCTTTCGTTTGTTCTTGCCATGCGTCTTTGCTATTTCCTTCTGACGTGATTCCGGTATCTTGTGAACCATCTGCTTCCGCAAATTTAACAGAGATAGAATGAAGATCGGTACCAATCGAAGATACTCTAGAAGTAAATGTCTCCATCTGGGTACGAGCGGTCTGGAAGTCCTGATAAAACCGTTCCTGAGTTATGCCAGACCACTGGCTTTGTAAGGAGAGAATATTTGCGTTCAGACTCGCCACCATACTTTTACTTTTCTCGGATGCTTGCGTAAATTGTTTGGAGATTTCGAGAATACGTTCCGGGGGGACTACAATTCTTGTCACTACCATTCACCTCATCAAAGATATTAAACAGAAGAAGGGCTCTATCAATATATGGTTTATTTACCCAATAATTCTAATGTTAGAATCATCCGGTTGGCAACGGGAAATGGGTTTATTAGCAGAAAACAGGACTTAGGAAAGAGATAAGGTGTAAGCCCAAGGTTCCGTAATGCTCTCATTTAAAAATAAAATAGCCCCAGAAGCATGGTAGCTGCTGAGGCATCTTCTTACTATTTGCGTATTTACGTACGAACGAAGCTGAGTTTAGCCGGCGTCATTTCGTGATTTTTCTTCAAATATCGTTTCACGTCCTGCTTCAAGTGCATGTTGATATAAATCTTCATACGTTCCTCTCAGCTCCATTAGTTCTTTATGGGTGCCGGATTCTACGATTCGGCCTTCTTGCATAACAAGAATACGGTCCGCATGCATGATGGTCGATAATCGGTGAGCAATGATAATGGTAGTTCGCCCGGCAGCTACAGAAGAGAGCGCATTCTGAACTAATTGTTCCGTATGTGAATCCAGATTCGCTGTTGCTTCGTCCAGTATGAGAATTCGCGGCTGGAACACGACAATACGAGCAAAAGAAATCAGCTGCCGTTCTCCTGCAGATAACCCGCTGCCTCTTTCGGATAGATGCGTATCATATCCATCTGCTAAACGGCGAATCATGGAATCTGCCCCTACAAATTTGCAGGCTTCGATAACCTGCTCTTTGGGCACATCTTCTCGGAACAGCCGGATGTTATCAATGATCGAGCCGGAGAAGAGAAAAGGGTCCTGCTGAATCAGCCCGACAATTCGGTGCAGCGTTTCTTGCGGCATTTTACGAATATCAACACCGTCAATCTCGATACTGCCCTCATTCACATCATAGAATCGATTCAGCAGACTGATGACTGTACTTTTACCCGCACCGGTCGTTCCAACAATTCCAATCATCTCACCCGCATGTACAGTCAGATTCAGGTTATGAATGATAGGCTGATCCTCAAGATAACCAAATGAGACATCGTTAAAATCAATTCGTCCGTTCACATCATCTGTTGTTAGGGTGACTGCCTTATTTGTATCCGGTTCTCTCACTCCAGGATCCGTGCTGAGTATTGCCCAGATTCGTTCCATGGAGACCGTAGTGGACTGGAATGTATTCCACTGCATCGTAATTTGGTTGATCGGCTGGAAGAATTGACGGATATAACTGATGAATGCATAGAGTACGCCGACTTCCAGTGAGGAACCGAGGACTGCTTTACCGCCTAACCAGATCATAAGTACAAGGGCAATATTCCCTAGAATATCAAAGGTTCGGTTAAAAATGACGTTAGACCGAATCTGCCTTACATTAGCCGAAAAGTATTGCCCATTCTGCTCGTTAAATTGTTTCATTTGTTCCTTTTCCTGATGATAAGCCTGAATGAGAAACATGCCGGATAAGTTCTCCGCGATAAAGGAAACCAGTCTCGACAAGCGGGTTCTTGCTTGCTGATAGGTTTCACGTAGATATTTGCGGAACAAGACGGCCACAAGGGCAATGAACGGAAGAACAGCTACAGAATATAGAGCAAGTGTAACGTCCAGCTGGAACATAAAAACAATAATCATCACAAGCATCATGCCATCTCGTATCAGACTGAGCAGTACCTGTGTAAAGAAAGAACTGATCGTTTCTGTATCACTCGACACATTGGTGACAAGGCTTCCGCTGTGTTTGCGATCGAAAAAGGACATCGACATCTTCGTAATATGAGTGAACAGATCTTTACGGAGTGCAGCTACAATGTTTTGTCCTGCATACTGCAGCAGATTATTTTGAATATAAGTGAATACAAAACTAATGACTGACAAGACAAGATAGACAAGGGCAATTTGAATGAGAAAAGTAAGCCCAGTTCGGCCAAGTGCTAGATGGTCATCGATAGCGACTTTAATGAGATACGGCTGTGAAAGTTCAGCAGCAATCCCAAGCAAGGAGCAGAAAAAGATGAGAACAAAAGTAAAACGATGCGGCCTGCCATATCGTAATATGGAGCGGAATGCACTTGATTTCTTTTTCTGATTTTCGCCCAGATCCAAATGGGTACGGGGTTGTTTCTCTCTTATCATCGTATCAGACATGATGCAATCCCTCCTCCTGTATACGCGCAAGAGAAGCGTACCTGCCTTCGAGGTTCATCAGTTCTTGATGCGTACCTTGCTCCATAATCCGTCCTTCTTCAAGAACGACAATCACGTCCGCATGTTTCACGGCACTGATCCGGTGCGAAATGATCAAGGTCGTTTTATGTTTACGATCTTTTTTTAATTGGTTTAGAATACCGGTTTCGGTTACGGCATCCACTGCGCTCATGCTGTCGTCCAGAATAAGTAAAGGTGAATTCTTCATCAGTCCTCTGGCGAGACTTGTTCGCTGCCTTTGCCCGCCTGACAAGGTGACACCTCGCTCGCCGAGCGGAGTTTCAAATGACTTAGGGAACTGAATGATATTATCGAAGATCATCGCTTGTTTCGCAGGTTCTTCCACCTGACTGATCGTAGCCGTTCGATTGCTGAATGCGATATTGTCACGAATCGTTGTGCTGAACAAGAATCCGTCTTGAGGTACGTAAGCTAATTTGGAACGCAAACTTTCCAGTGTCAGACTGCGGACATCGGTTCCGCTGACTTTGATTGTGCCGGCAGGAGGTTCATAGATGCGGAGTAATAGTTTTACGAGTGTGCTTTTTCCACTGCCTGTTCGTCCAACAATGCCGACCGTTTTTCCTGATGGTATGACTAGATTAATATCCTTAAGAGCAAACTCTTTACTGCCTGGATACTTGAAGGATAGTTCCTGAATTTGAATGTCTTCTACCTGCTTCAGCGGTTTTGCATCCGAAGTTTCCCGTACATCGGGAATTTCAGCGAGCAGGCTGTTGACACGTTCAAGAGAAGCACCGGACCGCTGCATCATATTAATCACATTCCCGATCTGCTGGAGAGGGCCCATAATCATACGCAAGTACAGGGTCAGAGCTACAAAACTACCAAGACTGATTGTGTTCTGAATCGTCATGTATCCGCCTACCACAATAGATACTACGAGAGAAAATGCTCCGAGCAGCGGAAGCAGTGCCTGGAAAAGAGACGAGAGACGTACCAGCTTCAGCTGTTTATCCCTTATGGCATCTACAGAAGCACCAAAACGGATCCGAGAGATTTCTTCCGTTGCAAACGTTTTGGTAACACGAATCCCGCCAAGCTGTTCTTCTGCTGATTCTGTCATTGATGCAAGCGCTTCCTGAACAGCTTTTGACCTTTTGCGAATACGTGGTCCGAAGTACACTACTAGAAAAGGAATAGCCAGCAGAGGACCTACACTAATCGCAATGAGCGTAAATGGAATTCCGCTAATCATCATCATGACTACACAAGACAGCAGCAGGAATACAGCATTCGTAGTCTGATTGATCCCGTTAGATATGGCTTCTCGGACGGAAGTGACATCATTCATTACATAGCTGAGAAGCTTGCCTGTACCTTGTTTTGCAAAATATTTTTCACTGAGCTCCGAAAATTTACCGAAAAGTTTCTGCCGGGTAATGAACTCGAATCTTCTGCCGAGCCGCATAATCATAAACTGACCGAGTCCGAATAAAGCATTGTAGGAGACTGCAATAATGAGTAGCAGTAAGCTATAGCGAATGATTTTATCCATGGTGAGCGTTTGTCTTTGCAGTTCGTCTGTAAATTGGCCTACCACACGAGGGAGCAGAGCCTGATCAACATTAGAGATTATGATCAGCAGAATGGCACTAAGGTAGGAAGGCCAGTAGGACTGTACATAGTTACGAAGTAAACTTCGATCATTCACGGATCACTCATCTCCTTAATCAGTGTTTGTGGACACAAAAGGGCAGGACGCTGTTCTGTTAAAAAAGCGTCGTGCCCTTTCTAATGTATGTATTTTGATGCACATTATAATCTTATTCTTAAGTAAACTTGCATTATTGTCAAACCATTTAGTGGTTAAAAAACAGTTGTATTGCAGGGCGAACCCAGGGCTAAAAAGATTGTAATGAGATATCTCTTCTTTGGGGAATATATAAGTAGACTTACACAAATGAATTTGCAAATGAAACATATTTCAGAGCATTCTCGTTTAGAGAATAGAACATATACGAATCAATTTCATATTACTTCTAGTTGCTTTAATCAGGAAATCGATTCACGTGATTGAATTAAAGGTTCATAAATGATGGAGGTAGGTTACGATGAAACGTTTAACCGTTAAAACTTCAGTTGTAGCTTTAAGTTTGACCTTTGTTCTTGGAGGAATGTCTGTTTATGCTTTTAACGATGTTACATCAGATACACAAGTTCAGATGCTTCAGGCGCTCCGAGATCAAGGGATTGTGAAGGGAGTGTCTTCAAATAAGTTCAATCCCGCTGGTACTTTAACAGAAGCTCAGGGTATTCAGATGATTGTAAATGCATTTGATCTGAGCGCAGGAAATGAAAAGACGGAGTCGGGAAACCCGAAATGGTATCACGCAGCTTATGATGCGGCAAGAGCAGAGGGTTTGTCCATACCGGCAATGAGAGACGCTGAAGAGGCTCTTACGAGAGAAGTATTTGCAAATCTCCTGTTCGAAGGGATAAACACTACAGGTGAATATCCTGTTATCTTACTCTACAACCACATCAAAGATGAGCAAGAGATCAAACCTGAATATATATCTTCGATTCAGAATTTACTGAATATGAAGGTAATTAGCCTAAGTAATGAGGAACAATTTAGGCCTCATGATACGCTCACTCGAATGGAGGCGGCAGAAATGGTCTATGAGGCAAGAGAGTTCATCGATCGACACGGAAATGGCGGCTCCTCAGATGAAACACCGGGAACTGTGCCAGGAAGCGGTCAGCAGGCAATGATACCCGAGGTCTCTTCCCAAACGATAGACGAGAAGACGGTGAAAGTGAAAATTAGTCTGGAACTGCCTAATCCCGGTTATGGTCTTGAGATTAAAGATGTAGAACTTAGTAAGAATGGCAAAGCGATCATCAAGTATGAGATCATTCAACCTGATCCTAACAAAATGTATCCGCAGGTAATTACAGAACGGTCTGCGGAGACGAATATCCCTTCAGGATATACGCCGGAAGTGGCGCCATTTTCATAACGCTCCGGTATTCGGGCGCTCTGGAATTCCATCTGACTGTTGCAGGCGCTCCGGGCTTCCATGCTGACTGTTTCGTTGTTTTGCTTCGCAAAGCCAAAGGCACTGTCAGATGGAATTCCTCCGCTGGGAGGGTTAATATATGAAAACTGGGATTCTCTTTTTTTATGGAACCCCAAAAGACGTCTTCTGTTCACATGTCTTGGACACAGGACGTTTTTTTGTCGTTTTTTTTCGAGGAACAGAATCAAGAATCGCTTATTGAAAATCGCTATTATAGGGGATAAGAGTATAAGTTCGTGTCCCGTGTCCACGACAAGAACTAGTACCGATTACGGAAATGGGCAAGAATTTGTCCCCATTATAGATTGGGTAACATGTCACATTAAGCTAACGGGCAGAATAGTTTAACAATCTAAAGGAGTGTAGATATGAAAAGAGGAATCCAGTTTGAGGTACCTAACGAATGGGGAAGTCATCTCGGAGAAGCACTGAAACCTTTCAACATAAGCAACTTCGATTGGTACAACGGAGGAGAAGAAGCATATCGACTCACTGAGGGGGTCATGGAACCTTTGTTCCATGGTGAGATGTATGGAATGAAGGGAGAAGACCTTAGCAAAATACTTCAATCAACCTTTTCATATATAATTTTCGCGGATTTTAAGGCATACCCACAAGGTGAAAGCACAAAAGATGTACTCACTTATGAAGAATTCTTAAATAGTCAGTGTCAGTTGATTGTGCTTGTCGTTGATTCTTCATATGTCGCCGTTTATTGTAAGGACACCGAAATGCTTAACCTGATATATCAAAACGCGGTAGAAAAAAGATATGAGAAAGTTAAGTATATAACCAACGAAAATGACACAAGGACAAAGCTCTCCGCATGGTAAAAGCTGTTCTTATTCAATTAATGAGAAAACGTTAGTTGAATAAACCAGCGGCAGTCTAAGACTTTATTTTTAAGTCCCATTCTCACGCGCGCCAGGTCCAGCGCGCGGTGTGGCGTTGCATGACGGAGGTCCACCACATGCACGAGGAGGGTAACGCAGGGGCAATCTCCCTCACCCCTGCTTTTTCTCAGTCCCAAATAAGAGAAACCCATAGTCTTGGCACAAGACGTCTGGGTTTCTCGACAATTTGAGGTCCTAACGGTCCTTTTTGAATATATTACTGAACCTGGTTTCCATTTTAGATAGACTTGTATTTTTTTCGGAGGGATTAGATCCTTCCGTTTCAAAAAGGGTTTCTAAATTTTCCAAACTCGCATGTTTCCTGTTGTTTTTATCAAACTGTAGTAGATTGTCTTTTACCTGGTTTTGTGACTGCAGGTGAGAAAAGGCACTTGAAACCATCTGCTGATTGTATAATTGTTCATAATGTTTCACCTGTGCTTGCAACAGCCGTATTTCATCGTTTTTTATTTTTAGTTCGACACTGTGTTCTTTTCTTCGATTCAGCTCCTCTTTCAGATTCTTAACCGTATTATAAAGTTCGTAGAATGCCGTTTCGATGAAATAAAGCTCGCTGATTATTTTGTTCTTATCATTTTTATAATGGTCAAAAATTTGTTCAATATTCGGAAAGTAAACATCATCACTTTCGGATATTCCAATCGACCTTGGAACAGGATTATTTAATACTTCTATCGTTTCAGGAATACGTCTGCTCCACGTATTCCTTCCGATGCCGGTTTCCTTCTCCAATAAAAGGTAAGTTAGTTTTCGTCCTTTATATTTCTTTTTAATGTCCAACGCCATTTCCTTGAGTTGTTCGTCAGTATAATTGGAAGGTCTGCCTTTTCCAGCCTGTCCTTCTTGTTCTTTAGTCATACCTGTCTTCCTCCATCAAGATCGAATCAATAATCGCTTTCTGATTCATGTATTTTACCAGTTTCATTGAATTTGTCTTTGAAATTTCGGCAGAAGCAGGATGGTTCGATAGGAGTGATGAACTGCACTGTTCCTTCAATATTAAGTGTACTTCATTCATTCGCTGATTAAGGACACCGGAATAGTCCTGCAGCCATTCAATCCCGTGTTCGTAGTTATCAATATCCGGTTTAAAAACGTAGTTGCTGCACACCCTACAGTCTTCGACACACGAGGAGGGGAAGATTTCTTTCTTTTCCTTACAATAACCGTAGTCTACTTTTAACATTTTCAATGTGTCCTGGTTATTGTAAATTTTCCCTTTATCATATGCATCCCGTTTCCATCCAATAAATCCTTCAGGCATAGTGTCTGAAACCTTACGTTCCAGCATCTTTTGAGCCAATATATAGACATACGATTGAGAAAAATGTTCGGCATGTGAATAATAATTATCCTGTGTGGCAATAACATCATGTCCTGCCATTCTTGCGATGGAAAGCATGTTAAAGCCTTGCAAAAACATATTGATAATTGCGAAGTGTCTGGTATCTCCAGGCTTAATTTTATCAAGGTTTGTCTCTGAATACATACCCTCAACGACCTCGTTATAAAACTCCTGCAGTAACACATCAAAATTGTATAGTGTCATTCGATTGAATGCTTGACGTTTTGGTCTTTTCCGGAACAGCTGATAAAACCCTCTAGGGAAAAGGTAGTCGTCCTCAATACCAAATTCGATTAGCTTCATTTTGTAGAAAGAAATTAATCGGTAGGTTTTAGTATCTATCTGGATTGAATCATACTGAATAACTCTATCCGGAGAATCACTTTCATTTTTGATTCTGGGAACTTTAAGCCACATGGTTCCTTCAGTTGTATGTTCAAGGCAGTCTATATTCATTAACAGTAGCTCTGTTGGTCTCTGAGGCAAGATATTTGTGATAAGCCACCAAAACATAATGGGCATAAATTTTAGGGTCTGTTCTATTGGCTTGGTCTGAAAAAAATCATTTACAATATCATTGAAAACCAGTACATCGTGGAAGTGCGGCAAATCTCTATTCCCATATGTTGCGAAAGGAACGGTATCGCAGATCCTTCGTAATTCCTCTCCTTGTTCGCAGGAAAAAAAGCTGATGAAGTTCTTCAAGACATTTGAAAGGGAATAGGCGCGTGGTTCTGACATAGATACAAACTTGTCTTTCACCTTAATCGTTTGTTTCAAACCATTGGATAATCTTATGGTTTTTTTAAGCAACTGGACTTCATCATAACACTTATGCGCACTTACCCCGGATGATCTCCGTAAGGTGATGAAGGCTTTGACAGCTTCATTTAGGTCACTATATATGTCGAGATCGAATACAAGTTGAAAATCATTTGCCTTTATCTTACACGGCATAATCCATATATGATCATTGAAAGAGTCTGCCACAATATACCCATTTTCTTTTAGGGCTGAAAAAGTGCTCAGATATAATTTGTTTTCCATTTTATCGTAATGTATTTGTTCGATCACGCTTACCATTGAATTTCCGAACAATTCTTCAGACAGTTTAAATTCCAAAAGGTCCACCTTATTCAATATATATTTTGTCTGCCAGTTGGCTAAGTTTCCCGCGAACATGTTGTATGTTTAAAAAAGCTTGAATATATTCCTCCCCGAAAAAGTTGATTCCTTCGTCAAGTAGGAGGAGTAAATTTAAAAGAAAATAGGATTCCTTTTTTCGAATGGCACTATGCTCAGTGGTTTCAATCGACTTAATTAACCGGTCAAATTCACCACTAAGTTCGATAAATAAGTAATTTTTGGGAATGATGTTTGGGCATGAATAACACGAATTCAATCGTGGGTATTCACAATTTGGAGACGTGATGCACTGGGCGTTTTCCGTTTTTGAAGGCTTTTCTCCTTTAAAAATCTTTACTATTAATTCAATGAGGGATTCTTTACTTAGCTTTGCCAATCGCGACATAACAGAGCTTCGTTTTTGTCTTATCTGCAAGAGAAATTGAGCCCATAATTCGGTGTTAGCCGGGCTCTCTAATTGATTTCGAATAGCTGAAATTTCCAGTGTTTTATCTTCCATTGTACGGGGCATATCATCTTTTTCGTTGGCCAATAATATCAAGTAGTTATAGAGCCACCCAAAGTGTCCTCGCCGGAAAAGGTTGGAAGATACTTGATTCAAGCTTCCGTCTTTGTTTGTAGCTTGAACATAAATAGCCGTGGTCTCAGCCCTGTTATGGGACCTTACCCTCTGAGTTAGTTCTAATGCCACATCAGAATCATTCCCGTCTTCATCACTAATGCTATAGAAAAGGTAAGTCATGGTACTGTTGTTAAACTTCAAGCTTTTAAAGGGTTCAAGGGATGGATTCAACTTAAAAAAATGTTGATGTCGGGATTTCCCTGAGGTAGCCACTGTTTTAATTTTCGTGCCCGTAATGAAAGATTCTAGAAGAAATGAGTTCTCATTTTTCTGTCTATGCAATTCCGAAATAATCAGTGCTGTCGATAATGGTTCTACCAGTTCCGGCTCGACTAAGAATGTAACAAACGCAGTTGTTTTACTTGTCTTGATTGATCGAAATTGCAAATACAATTGATTGATGACTTTTTGGCACTGTGTAATCGTTAATGCATTGTTGTTGAACCAATCAAACGAATCTACCTGAATCGAGGAGAGGTCGAGATTAGGAGTCTTAAAAACAATATCGGAAGCTCTCCATGCGTTCGTAAGGTGCATGATCGTAAATGCCCACATATTTGCATAATAGTCATTGATGATGGCATTCGATAAGTGCAACGATACATCTTTCACATACCTGTAGAAGGAATAAAATGCTTCAGGAGAATAAATTTCTTTTTCCTTTTCTTTATCGTTGTTTATTTTAGAAACTACGTACTGTTTCGGGACCGGAAGGTCACGGCTGGAATAACAATAGTAATAAAATGAAACGAAAATTCGTTTGGTATGCTCATTGGCCATCTGTTCATATATGATGCCGTCTATTACACTAACACCCAACTCATGTAAATTTTTATCCAGGGTCCTTAATGTTTCGAACACAAATTTGTAATAATTGAAAAAGGATCGAATGTGTCTTGGGTTTCCTCTTAACTTGCTCAATTTAATCGTACAGAACTCCATAAACAGCACTGCCGTTTTCTCTAAATGAAATGGCAAAGGAAAGACAGTCATATAGTGTAATAGCTCTTCTAAGGCGTCTCTATTCGTATAGACATTTACCTTTTTATCGTACCGATGTTGGCGAGTGTTCTCGATAAAATGATTTGCCTCTTCAATCGGTATACAATACATCCCTTTAACCTTTTGGGCATTTGGAAACAACTGTTTACTTCTTATTTTCAACCGCAGTGAATTATAGGACACTCCGGTCTTTTCGGCTATCATCTTCAGACTTAATGTATTGGCAGGCATAAGAACTGCTGTTTTATGCTCAATCAAAGATATTCGGGATTGCTTATAATCATCAATCGATTCTATCGGAATCATCCATCTGGTTTGGCTTTTGTTAAACGGAACTTTCATAGCTCCTTTAATTTTTCCGGTATTAATAAGGATTGACAACGTAGCCTGACCAATTTGTAATAATTCGGCAGCTATTTTGGTATTTACATAGTTTTCTAGCACCGGAATTGAAGAGGGTACTTTCGGCTTTTTTTCTTTTATCAGGTCTAAAATAAGATTTAAATCCTTGATATGTATATAGGGTGTTCCCATATGCAAGATGTACGGTATTTTCGATTTCCAATAGTGAAAATCGAAATCCATATTCAAATTTTCTTTTGCCTGATTTATCCTAAAGTAATCATTTGGATTAAAATCATTGTAATATCCAATGCTCCGTTTGATCTCCTCAATAGAATCCAATTTAAAGAGATATTTGTCTTTGTATTTATGGAAATCTACAAGCAAGCCACTTTTAATGTGTCTGAAAATTTTCTCCGGGCTAACATCCAGAATGCTACTCAACTGTTTGACGTTTATATAATCATCTTCATTTACATAACCGCTTAACTTCTTTATCTCATCTATGGAGCTAAGGGGGATGTAGGCTGTGCTACCATAACGAACATTGTCTTTAACCCATCCCCTTTTAATCCAATTCAAATATGTTTCATGGCTGATATTAAAGAGCCGAAGAAATTCTCCGAGACTCATGTACTCGTCCATATTTATATACCCAACGTTCTTTTTTATCAAAGGGATGGTTTCCTGTGGTATTAAGGATTTATTATTGATTTCAACAATTGATGGTACTTTTCCCTCGGTAATCCATCTTATAACGGTGCTATGGGTGACATTTAAAACTCTTGCGAGTTCAGATTTTGTGAGATATTCCAATGTATTATGCAACTCTTTAATGCTCCTTTTGACTTTTGCGTTTATCAATCAATTTTGGAATATACGATCCATGCATATTATTAAATTTTTCTTCTAATTTCTTTCGCATGCGTTCCGTCCTTGACATATAGGAAAGAGACGAAAGGAGGCTTTTGTCGCCGCGCGGAAATGCGATATCGTAGGGATTTTCAGCTACCTCTGCTAACATATTTGTAAAAGTTCCTCTTCCAATATGGGTGGACCAACTCATCATGCTCAAATGGTGGGCAATCAGTTTATCGTCGCTGTCTCCGTATGATTTTAAGTATTCAATGAAGCATCTTTTTAATTTATCGAAGTATTGACGATAACTACGTCCGGACATCGCTTTTCCATCCCTGTTTACAAAAAGTGCGTTGTTTTTATCCGCCGCAGCGAACAATTCAATATGATCATTAAATATAGATTCTCCCCAATCCCTAATCTGAAAAACCCTTTGGTTTCTGCTGCGTTTTACACTGTTGCTGCCGGAACTATCCTTGAGGTCAGTACGGAAGTTTTGATCCTTAACTTCAAAAAGAAAATCCCCGTTCGCTATTCTTCTCTTTAGCTGAGTGCGTTTTAAATTGACCACTTCTCCCACTCGGAGTCCGCCGAATAATTGTAGATAAACCCCGAGCGCAATTGGTCTTGCTACAAGGATGGCTATTTCAATTAATAAAGGTATGTATTGAATTGGGAATGCATGCTCCACATTTGGTGGGCGATGATCCGGGTAAACTACCTGAAAAGGGGATTCGTAATAGCTTTTGCCATATTGCGTTTCTTTTTTTAAAAACCGGTGTTTGTCTAGGTTACTTACGCCCTTATCAATTAACCAAAGATAAAAATATGTGAGGGTCCTTTCACTGTCTTTTACTGAGCCCCTGGACTGTCCTTCGGAAGTAAGTGAATTAAGATAATTGTTGCCAACCGTAAAATTCAAATCAGACAGCGAGTGAATATTCATATTACGTCTATTAAAAAGTACGTAATTAAGAAATTTCACGGTATTCAGTGCATGTTTCTTCTGCGTGTTGAACTTTCTTGCCTGCCAGTAGTTTATTATAAAGTCTGTCAACGGATGGATGATGTGGGTACCCGTTGTCAGATCTTTTAACGCTATTGCCGCGAACTGCTTTTTTATAATTTTGCCGTCGCTTAATGTCCCCCAATCAATCCAAACAGAAATCATAATAAATTTAAAGTTTTGAAGAGTAGTGATTGTAGACGATTTTGAATTGGCCATTTGTCCTCCAATAGAAATACGTTTATGTACAATATTATTAAACGGTTATATGTTGGATATGTTTCTTTTTCTATAATAACATTTTGGTATTTTTGTACAATAATATTTTCAATGAAAACTTTTAAAATCCTATACTATCAAGCTATTATTAAATTATTTTTGTACATATTATTTTTGTGCAATTTAATGGAGATAGCCTAAAATTGACGGCCACCGGCTGATCTATTCCCAGATGACTTTTTGAAGAAATCTCTACCTTATGTAACTGATAACTTGTATAAGGCATTGGAACAGGAGAAGCGCCGGGGAACGCTAACGATTGTTAAAACGAAAGTGCTTAATGTAGAGCTGGAACCACAGAAAGAGGGACTGTAAGAACAGTGGTGGAATGCAGATATTGAAGTGGAGCATACCGATCAAGACGGCCAAACGAGTACAAGTACGTTAGCTTATATCATTAAGGTCAACATGATCGATGGTAAATGGAAGATTGATGATTTAGCTGTACGTTCAAGGGCGTGGAATTCATGAAGAAATTCACTATACTTGGCGGTTTGGCCTTCATTCCTATACTTTTTGTTGGTGCCTTATTTGTACTTATGTTAATGGTTATGATGTTCAGCAGCTCCGATTCTGAAGGTAATTATGGGGCCGGTGGATGGGGTAGCGGAATTATATCTGCTTTGGGTGAATCTGAGATCCCGGCAGAGTATATTCCAATCTATCAGGCAGCCGCAGAAAAATATGGAGTTCCTTGGAACCTCTTGGCGGCAGTACACCGAATTGAAACTAGGTTCTCTACGTTAGACCCTATGATTTCGTCCGTTGGCGCGGAGGGGCATTTTCAGTTCATGCCTTGTACCTTTATCGGATGGGGTCATAGCTCTTGTAGTGGTTCAGGGGCTGGAAACTTCAGCGATGAGGAAAAAACCAGTTTGGATTTAATCTCTAAGTACGGGGGATATGGCGTAGATGCAAACGGTGATGGCAAAGCAGATATGTGGGATTTAGAAGATGCGGTCTTTTCCGCAGCAAATTACTTGGGAAAGAGCGGGGCGGCTTCTGGTAACATTGAAAAATCACTATATCAATACAATCACAGCCAGGAATATGTATCAGAAGTAATGAAATACGCTACGCTTTACGTGACAGAAGGATACGATGCTATTATAATTCCGCAACCGGGTAAGGCTGGGTTTAGTCGTCCAGTCAACGGTGAAGTTACTTCCGGGTTTGGCCCACGTACTCATCCTGTTACAGGCCAAGTAGGAAAACCACATGAAGGCGTAGACTTTGCTTGTTCCTATGGACAACCGATACCTGCATCTTAAGCCGGAAAAGTGATTATGGCTGGCTGGCAAAATGCAAGTAATCCAAGTGAAGGATATGGTCAGTATGTACGTGTGGATCATGGGGGAGGCTATGTTACTATCTATGCCCATCTGTCTTCCATTAAAGCTCGTGCTGGTGATCAAGTATCTGCAGGAACTGTGCTTGGTGGATGCGGGTCAACCGGTAGTAGTACCGGAAACCATCTACACTTTGAGATCATTATCAATGGTGTAAAGGTAAATCCTTTGCCGTTTGTAGGGGGATAAGAAACGCTCTAAAAGAAAAGAACATCGTCACAATATTACTATGTAATTTGTTGGGCATGAACTTGGTATTGTACCGAGCGCATGCCTTTTAATTTTCAATGCTTTTGTAATTATAGTAATAATTTTCAATTACCACGTTATCGTAACAATTCATTTTCAAGACATGCTTGGATGATCCATTGTTTCTTTAGCGAGCGTGATATACAAAAGGAAGTACGGATCCATGTATTCAGACACTCTTTTGCCACTTATTTACTGGAAGGAGATAAGGATATCAGTACATTTACGAATTGCTTGGTCATAATAGTTTCTCTACGACAGGAGATATACGTAGGGATTAAATGAAGGAGGACTTCGGTGAATAATCAATTACAATATATTGAATATAAGTTATGATTAAATAGATATTGAGGTTAGTGAATATATGATAGATGTATGATATACGTAGTTCAGAAATATAGGTTAGAAGATTATATTTACGACGTACAGAGATAAATAAGTTAAGCGAAATTCCCTGTGTATTAAACCATTAACCCTTATGCGGTAGAAAGAGGTATAAAGAAATGAGCAATCAAACTAATCCAATCATTGCATATTGTTCGTATTGCCAAGATAAAAAAATGTTTTCAATACATGGATCTTACATACATAAAGGTGCTAAAAAAGATGAAAATGACAAAGAGTATGCTTTGATGTCTTGTACATCCTGTGATTTACCTTCGCTTTTCTATCGTGAAGACCTTTGGGGTTTTGGTACAGATTTTTGGGATTATGATATGTGTTTATTTCCAAAAGACGAAAGAATCTTAACATTTCAAATACCTGAGATTGTTAAAGAATCTTATGAAGAAGCTATAAAGTGTGAAAAAGCAAAAGCAGCAATTGCAACCGTAGTTATGGTTAGAAGATCTCTAGAAGCAGTCTGTAAAGATTTTGTACCAGAAACAAAGACAGTTTTTGATGGATTAAAGCAAATGAAAGAGAATGGATTTATCAGTGGTGATTTACTTGAATGGTCTGAAGAGCTTAGATTTTTAGGAAATCAAGGTGCCCACGCAACTGACAAAAAAATTTCTATAAATGATGCTCAGGATTCTCTTGATTTTTTGCAATCAATTTTGGAAATTTTATATCATCTTAAACCGAGATTTAAAGATATAAAGGCTAGAAGAGAAAACAAGGAAATCGTTAATCAGCAATAGAGGATTTTTAATTGAATGTTTATGGAAAGAATCCAGACAACTTGGAGAGCAAGAGCCTGATAGACAAATCAATCTAATTTATGAGATGCTAAATACAGTTGGTAAAATGAGTTGGTTAGATGATATTTCCTTTTGAAAAGGTTGAATTACTCAGGATTTTAAATTAGACGGGTTCCGTAGCCACACTGAGAATCTATCTTTCGGTAATGATATCTCGTTTCCAATTCAGTTAGCTACGCAGAACAATACTTTGAAAATGAATATTCGACTTGAATTTTTTATTTAAAACTAATTCTATCTTGTCTAATCATTATTCAATACACAAATAATTTCTAATTTGGGAGGTGAACCCTGGATGAAAAAAAAACGGAGAACCGTTACCTTTGGTTTTATGGGATTTCTTGTTCTTATCGTCATAGTAGTGGCAACTTATCTCAACAACGTTGGTTATGACAATGTAAAACAAATATATCGTTTAGAAACAACTAGTAATTCTGTTATTCAGATTGATAGCATTATTTCCGGAAAAGAACGCTATCTCACGAAAGAAAAGAATGATCCACAGGAACTATTAAAGTCACGCATGCTACGAGAAGGATGGGTATTTAAAGAACAGGAGGGATCGGGATATTTTTTCGAAAAAGATGGTAGGAACGAAATTGTCACCATGCAGAAATGGAATCACTTTTATGTGATATACGACTTGAATGAAGGAGTCGCTAATCTTGAGGATTAGAAGAAAATGAGAAAACAAAGCCCCCAACTTCAGAGTAGGGGGCTTTGTAGCTTTAATTACTAGCTTTATCTATTTCGTATCCATATACCTTATAGCCAGCGTTATACCAATCTTGAAGTGTGCTGGTTTCCTTTTTGTCAGTAGTATGTTGGGTTAAATACTTATTACTCGCGCTATTGCCTGTATTTTTTGTAATTATAGCAGTATGATTGATACTCCCATCAGCACCAAAGTCAGCATTTACTGCATCACCCGTTTGTAAGGCGGTTACAGCTGATGCAACACCAGCTCTTTTACTCCAATGATTATAAAAATTTTGCGCTCCTCCCCATGTATAAGTAGGTACGAGAGGGCCAAACTGCCAAGCATCATTACTAGTGTAGCTAGAACCTGTTCTAAATTTCATGCCTCCTGCATAAAGCGCTTGGGATACAAAATTAGTGCAATCGTTCCATTTTGCCCAGCAAGACGAATTTGCTACATCACAGCCGTTTTTTTCAGCATAATAGGTTGAATACGTGGGATTTCTTTTATTCCACCAACTATAAGCATAGTCACGAGCTGTTATGTTGTTATATCCATTTGCTGAAACGGCTAATGTATCAATCTCTGTTGTGGAATCTAGGCTTGCTTCGTTAATAGTAGTTTCGTTATTAGATGTAGAGGGAGCATCTGAAGGAATCGGTAAAAGACCATTCAGATCAATAAGTTCTGCACTGGAAAGTTTTACGTTGTTATTAAGCTGGTTTTGATATGTTTTCAATTGTTCATTAAGTCCATAGTTTTCATACCAATCTATGAATTTCACATATTCTACTATTTTACTCATATCCTCAGAAGAGAATAGTTCAAAAGCTGTTCCTAACGAGAGTACATATTGCTGATACTCCACATTATCTATGTCCGTTTTGAGGGCAATACCATCTTTACTTAATTGGTGCTCGACCAATTCAATAGCATCTTTGTGTTCAATAAGCGCTTTTTCTTTCTCCTTATCTGGTGTGCTAGGAAGCGTACTGTAAAGCTGGATATCGCTAGCTTTGATTTGAATGTCTTCTACCTTCTCTGAATTAGTCTTCGCTGAGGCACTTCCCATTAAACTGAAACTTAGAGCAAGTGTTCCAGTAATTAATAAGGTCTTCTTGAATTTCAATTTGTCCACTCTCCTTATTTTAATATTTGGTTATAGTTTCCATATATATAAACGCCATAAAAAGAGAAAAGTTTCTATTTTTTTTATATTTATAATATATTGGATATTTTTGAAATGAATAAAGCTCAATTAAAGGTCTACAAAGGTACACCATTATAGACACTTAATAGAATAGTATTTTAGCGTCTATAAATCGTGAATTTTAAACCTTTATAAACGTCTATAAACTAATTTATCTTTATATACTAATGCAGTATACTAAGACCAACAAGAAATATAGATTGGTGGTCGGATACAATGGGAATTAATTTTGGGTACACTCGTGTGTCAACTAAAGAACAACACCTAGACAGACAATATGAAGCGTTAAAGCCATATGTAACGAATGATAAATACATATATAGTGATAAGGCTTCAGGTAAGGATATGGATCGTGAAGGCTTTCAAAATATGCTGAAGGCTATGCGTAAAGGCGATACACTCTTTATTAAATCCATTGATCGTTTAGGAAGAAACAAGGAACAGATCAAACAATATCTACAATACTTTAAGGATGAAGGTATCCGTGTAAAGATTATTGATTTACCGACGACTATGCAGGACGTTCCGGAAGGCCAAGAATGGGTTATCGATATGATAAACAATATTATCATCGAGGTTTATACATCCATTGCACAGCAGGAACGTGAGACTCTTCTACAACGTCAAGCTGAAGGTATTGCGGTTGCTAAAGCTAAAGGTAAACATCTGGGAAGACCTAAGTTAGAATTACCTGAAGAGTGGGGTAAACTGTATAAGCAGTGGAAGTCAGGGAAGATTACAGCCGTAGCATTTATGGATATGATCGATATGAAGAAGCCGACCTTTTATAAAAAGGTGAAGGAGTACGAAGCTACTTTGTAAATAAGCAGCCGATCAACAATAGGGGAAGTACATTCTAAGTATTCCAGCTTAAGGTTGGTTTTCTTCAATATATAAACTAAAACTGGTCTCTCACGTCCGTTTAAAACGATTTTTATTTTCGTTCATGGATAACTGGTCACAAAAATGCTTCTAAATCGGTCCGAGTTTTACTATATAAAAATATCGTCATTTTGGATCCTTCAAAAGGTTATAAGTATTACCTTCTTTTCCTGAGCATTTTATATATTAGATAAATGATTATTACAACAAGTAATACCTGTGATCCCATTATTAGATAAGGGATCGTCACTGTCTCTAAATCATGCATTTAATACACCCTTTCCATATTTTTAAAAGTTGATAAAAGTTGAATAAAACCTACCTTCCCTAATCATTATAGAAACACTTAATTAAGGACTAATTCTTAATTTTATCTTCAATTTATTTATATGATAATCCTATCACGTATACCATGTTTCCCCAAGTCTTGGTTAGAATAAGGGTGAAGATATCTAGAATATTTCACGACTTCCGTTTTGTAAGGGGGTTGAATTTCACTATGACACTGACTGGTAATCAATTTCGTTGGATAGGAATTGTTTGCACGTATATGAATTCAGGAATATCACAACTACATATAGACTTTAAAACAAGGTTGTTTCTGAATTATTGGTCGCACCTTTTTTATGTCCTTTGGTTGTAGCCTGGGCTTGTTTCTACTGGATGGTTTTCCCATTAAGCTAACGGGCAGAATAGTTTAACAACCACTAGAATTAAATTCATATCTAGATTGAATGTTTATCTCATTAACAGAGAGCTAATATAAGAACAGGTGCCCATATATCAATAGGCACCATAAGTGTTCGAGAATTACTTTAGATTATTGATGGAGATGTCTAGCCGGTTAGAGATTTGCGGGAAATTGCCAATGAATACTTTTTTTGTTTTGGTCCCCTGCCGAGTATTGCCAATATAGTTGGCTCCTACTAAAAATAAACTAACGCTCCCAATTCCCTTTATTTAACTTTTTATGTAATTATCAAAATACAAATACATATAAAGAGAATAAGATGTCTATACTCTAGTTTTAATATGGCGCTCTAGCCAGTCAGTATTTAAAAGCCAAAGTTCCGTTGTCGGTTACTTTGGCTTTTATGTAGTGACTCAATTATTCTTTAATTTGACCAATAACATTCATGACATCATCAAGAGTACCTGTTATTGTAGAGGCAGTATAGAAATGATCCGATGTCATTAAATGAACGACTTTTCTATTCTCCCCATCTACATAGGCAGCAGTGTAATCATTAATTTTGGTTACTTGTACTTGTTCCAAATGATAGGAGTTTTCTAAACTTGCAATAGTCTCTTCATCAGTTAGAGTAGCGGGCACTTGAGTAAAGAGAATTTCACTACCAGATTGAGTGTTATAAAATGTCCGGAGCTGAAGCCCAATATCTGTTTTCCTTGCATATATTTCACCTTCGGTTAGTAACGCATTACTTTTAGTGACAGAAGATATATCTGGAACCGATTTAGGGATAAAGATTTCATTAGCCGACACTGTGGAAAGATCCACAGTTCCTTCCAGTTGAGTATCTTGATTTACTGTTGCGTCATTGTTTACAGCTTGCGAAGACTGAGCTTCTTGATTAGTTACTACTGAGCTTGTTGTAGCTTGAGCTTGTGCAATGCTATTCCCATCAGCGTAAGAATGGTAGATGAATCCTCCACTTGCAAGAATAGTGGCCACGCTTGCAACAAATAATGTTTTTTTCATTTTTCATCCTCCTTAATAAACGCTACCAGAGTTAACGACGGCGTTATTACTCTTATACAATAATTGATAGGACAAATTAGCATTGTTATTTTTGTTAGCATACATCGCCCAATATGTTGAGCTTTCCCCTGTCCATAAAGAGAAACTTACATCAGGAACTTCTACAATGGTATAGGAACTCATCTTATTCCAAGTCCCTGAACCAACTATACCGTCAGATGTTAGTTTGTGACTACTTTGAAAGCTTTTTGCCGCGTTAAACGTACCTGTTCCGAAACTGCCATCGATACTTCCGACTGTAGATTGTAACCCAAAGCAGTACAAATTAACTTGTAACGCCTTTACATAACCACCACTATTTCCACTTTTAAGTGTAGGGAAACCAGCAAAATCCACTGCTGCGCTTGCAGAAGCTATACCCGCCGCCAACGAGGAACCTAATAGGGCCAATGGGATAAGCTTTGCTAATAGTTTCTTTTTAAACATAGTTTAACTCCTTCCAAATAATAGTTTCATATATTAGAACACGTGAAAGTAGCAAAAAGTTATATATTTTAAAAAAAGTAAAAAAAATACAATAAGAGATTAAACTGTACCCTTTGTAAAGTTTAATCTATATCAGCTAATATCTTGTCAAGATTATCGGTAAAAGGAACTTAAATCATGATGACAAATAACCCTCCAACCCATTTTTTGGAAGCTTACACCAATTCAAAAAAGTTTGGCAGTGCGAAAAGATTTTTGATCTTCAGGATGACATAAAGCCAATGAACTAGCTTATTTGCCATGCGACTAATGCTATTTTATGTTGCTTTCCTTCTGCTCTTTTGCGATGTAAAAAATAAAAAGGAGGTTAATGAATGAAAGGAATCTTTGATCGGTTTGAAGGTGATTACGCGGTAATCGAAATAGATGGACAGACACATGATGTTTCTAATTCCATTGTTGATGCTTTTATCAAAGTGGGAGATGTAGTTACGTATGGAAGCCAAAACCGACTGAAATAGAGCAACGAGAGAAGCAAATTGAGAAGCTTATGGACGATGTTTGGGAAGATTGATCGATAATTTATTTCTACAATTATAGTTTACTTATTGTAAAAACCTGATTACGCTTTTAGAAGTCGGGTTTAATCTATTTATTCTATCTGATTTCTGTTCAGCGTTATTAACCGTTTGGATATTTCTTCTAAACCAGTTGAATTGATTGCAGAAATGGCTGTTATGAATAGGTTTTTTTAAATAAATGGTTTGAAGCAAGACCGCAATGAACGAAGTTATGTAATAAAATAGAATAATATATTATTATTGAAATTTATTTGGCAATTTAATCGATACAGCGAGCCCTTTTAGAACTATGCAAATACCGATTTTTGCTGGATCGTTGTCGACCGTCAATTCGATGACGTCAAAGGACACCCGAATCGGGTGCTCTTAGCTTTTGCTCAACCAACGATACGATGAACCCTATTATAAGAAGAAATGCTGATCATTAAGCTAACGAGAAAACGATAGCTCAATAAGAACAAGTAAGCAGCCGCTCAAAAGACCGGTTGCTTTTTCTTTTAGCTAACGAACAGATTAGTTTAATTAATGCTGAGACTTCGGAATAACTTTTTAAAACTTGTAGCCAAGAAAAATGAAGATATAAATAATCTTGAACAAAAACTAAATGAAATTGAAGCTATTTAAGTTTTGTATCTGATTTTTTTCATTTCTAAAATTTATAGTTATCGCAATCTATTTCTGTTGGAAGAGGTTTATATTCCTCTATTTGAGAATTCAATATATGTATCTGGGAACTCTGTATATTTTAATGCTAGCATCATTAACCTCTCTAAAATGTATGTAGAAAGTATTACAGTGTGATACTTTCTACACTTAAAGTGCCTCTTATATTATCGACTATTAAGATGATAACTTTCTTAGTTCTATCTAGCATAGAGAATATTAATTGTTATATTTTTCCTGTATTTTCTGATAATATTAGTATATAGTTTCCAATTGAAAATAAACAATACAACTCAGGAGGACGTATGAAAAACAAAAAAAATAAACTGATTATAGGAGGTCTATTTTTTACTACTCTAATGGCAATTGGAATCGTATTTAATACACCAACTTTAAAGGCAGAGAATCCAGCTCTTAATTCAGATGAATTCACAATTAGTGATAGAATTAATACTTCAGAGAAAGAGCTGAAAATACTAGAAGAGAACACGAATCAAGAAATAGAGGCATTAATCTCCTTAGATGGACAGCATGAAGTTGAAATTGCTAAAGCGATTTCAACTGAAACGGGAATAGAAATCGAAGCAATGTATCATGCATACACGTATGAAGACGAAGTAATCAGCGGTGGATTTATTTTAGAAGAGGACCAAACAATTGAAGATGCAGTGGTTAAATATGAAGATGATCTCAAAACTATGCTTGTAAATCAAATTGAAAATTATGAGGAAGAAGTTTCTCTAAAAGAAAGATCACTTATATTAGAACAAAATCCCAATGCAGAAAAAGCACAAGAGGAACAACGTTCTGTGGAAGCAAAAAAAGAACTTATTCATGTATTTAAAGAGAGATTGAATGAACTTAACAATGACGGACTAAAAATATATGGCTTAAAAGTAAAGGGAACTGGTGAAAATCTTTTAAAATTAAAGTCACAGGAAGAAGTTAGATTAGTAGAAAAAGTAACTGGAGATAATGAAAATTGGAAACCAATTAACACGGTTACGTCGGAGGTACAAAATTAATGTTTAAAAAATTCATATCGATAGTTCTTGCGACAATGATGATTTTTATAGGTGTTTCTAATGTAAATGCTGCTCCAGCTGAAGATTGGGTTCCTTGGAAAGGAGACTCTAGTATATATGTTACTTCAAGTTATGAAAGATTTAGTCATCAACAAATTTATTTTAGGAGTGCTACAGTAGGTTTCTATGATTCTACATTTGATACTTATGAGCATTCAGCAGTTTTTTATGATTACGAAAATAAAGCCTTTGCTAGGGATGCAGCGGGATCAGCTTTTGAATCTAATTTTCCGGATCCATATTTAGATACACAAATTTTAAACAGCTGGGGTGTTGCAGGTAGTAAAAGTGAACCAGATGTTTCTGTAGGATCATACGATCCTAATGAATTTGTATCAGGTAAGTGGTATTATTCGACAGTTAAATTGGATAATACTGATAGTACAAAGAGTATGTATAAAATAACTGCACAAGAAGGAACTAACTACGGGTGTGGGAAATATTGTGTGAATGGTAATTCTAGTGCAATTCTTGTTCCTTTTGACCCGGAATTTACGGCTCCAGATAATCAAAGGTACAGATATGAATGGGAAGACAATAACTCAATGGCTGTTTCTCCAGATGACATATTAGTTAATGAATGGGGAGGAGGAACAATTACCTCAACTCAAGATCCTGACTACTGGAAATTTCAAGCTACAACAGGTGGCTATCATAAGGTAATATTAAATAATCCTAAAGGTAGTTATAACTATAATGTTACTATATTTAACAGTTCTGGAACACAAGTCGCGAGACTTGCAGATAGTGCTGATGGTTATGATGAACGGAACGATGTATATCTAAGTCCAGGAACCTATTATTTTAAAGTATCATCTGCATTAGGTTCATCTGCAGATTTACAATATCATTTACACATTAAAAAATAAGAGAAATAAGGAGTAACTAATGAAAAAGTTATGGTCTTTAGCAATATGTTTCTGTTTAACTTTGTTATTAACTGCTTGTGGAGACAAGATATCTCCTAAAAAAGTTGGAGACATGTTAAGTAATGAAGGAATCGAAGTAACATTCGGGGATAATATGGAGGAAAATTATTATCATTATTTTTTAAATAAAGATGCGAATTTTGCTATATATTTTCTTAAAGATACAGAAGAAGCAGAGGAACAAGAAAAATCTTTCAAAGATCCTAAGTATAAAACTTTTCTTGTGAATAATGGTAATTTGATAGTCTATTATTATATGAACGGTGAAGCAGATCAAGAATTAGATTCTAAGATATCAAATTTCGTTGAAAAATTTGATGAGCTAATAGAGGATAAATAAAGATCTCGATTCAGAAATTTGATCGTAACCTTCTCTTTAGATGACGTGTTGTGATTTATGAGAGACTATTAGATTCAATATTGTTAGCGAAAATATGGTTCAAGAAGAAAAAGTAAGCAACTGATCAATAAACCGGTTGCTTTTCTTTAAGCTTATAGGAATATCATCCCCAATGTATGGAGGAGCAGCTTGCCAGTTGGCAGTTGCTCCTTTTAGTTATGTAAACCGGCAGGAAAGTTGATTAAACAGACACATAAATATTCCTCACAAAGGGTTTTATGGTACTTGGTGAATATAAACATATGCTATTTAAAAAAGCGTCTTAGGAGGATATTATGAATGAAAACTACACGAAGATAATATTAACTGGAATACTGTTAAGCTTGTTGATCATTGCCTTTAAACCTAACCAAAAGGTTGAACCAACAATTATTCCACCATCCAATGTAACTGTAAGCAGTAATAACGAATTCATCCAAATTTCCTCAAACATTATTGGTGTGAAAGATGACGGAACGCATTCTGGCATTCGTGGACAACTACTGGTGTTTGAATACAACAATACATCTAAGTTATTTGAGTTTAAAGGATCACTTAATTATGAAGAGTACATCAATCATCCAGAAAAATACGGGATAGCTGTTAGAAAGTAAATAGTAATTTAGTATTTATATTCCGAGTTCTTCATTGAGCTAACAGAATAAACGTTAGATGAACACAGCAGGGAGCAGCTTACCACTTGGCAACTGCTCTCTTTTATTTACAAACCAGCAGAGTAGGATAGCGTGACGAAATGTACGAAACTTTATCTCGATGAATAATAAGTTTTGCTCAGGTAACCTTAATAAAAACATGGATCTTTTATTAAGGAGGAACAAGATTGTTTAACTACATAGTACTCGTATTAATGGTGATGATAAACGTATCAGGACATAACGAATGGGTGAACATTGATCAAACTGAAGAGAAAGTTATCAAGTCATATGAAAATCGGAGTGGGTTAAAAATAACTCTTCCTACGTTTCTTCCTTACAATATAAAAAAAACTGAAACAAAAGATATCAGTAAAGAACAAATAGAAGTCCGATATTATGGATTTGAGGCAGGAGATCAAATATTATTAAGCATTAGTAAAGAGAATAAAAAATTTGATCGTATTAAGCATTATGATGGAGCTTCCTATGCAAAGAAATTATTCTTAAAAGGAGAAGTTCCAGCTATTTTGTTAACTAGAGATTATAAAAGCTTAACTTTTGTTCACTCAGGAATACAGTATATAATTACTGATTTTACAGGAAGGCCACTTGATGATCAGGAAATCCAAAAAATAGCGGATTCAATGCTATAATCTAAATTTATTGTTACGCTAACGAAAAAACGATAGTTCAAGAAGAAAATGTAAGCAACCGATCAATAGACCGGTTGCTTTTTCTTTAAGCTACTCGGCAGGATAATGCAACTATTCAATCACTAAAAGCGTTATACTCAAAGGGCTTAGCTTGTCAAGAACGCCTATATAATTTCGTGTAGGGAGAATAAATAATCTTCGATAGGGAGGAATATCTATGGAGCCGAAAGAAGAAAAATTTCCGAATGATAACAGCATGGAATCAATCGGAAGTTTAACAGAGAATGAAGCGAAAACTTTCTTGAACCTTATATATGCGATTTTGAAAGATAACGAGATCCCGAGCGAAAAATTGATTTCACATGTATTATTAATTTACGAGAAACGAATACCGAAAGTCGTTAAAGCAAGACAGAATAATAATTAATCATTAATTAGCTGAGCATGTGCTTCGGTAGCTTAGCTTTTTGTTAACAGGCGTTGGACTGATTAAACTAACGGAAAAACGTTAGTTCAATAATGGAGTATATATTTTTAAAACCGATTTACGATTTCTGTAGCCAAGAAAGCAAGAAAGTAGGAGGTTTAATTTATGAGAGCTCCTCTGAAGTGGATAAGAGCCCTACTAAACCTTAGGGACAATCCGTTTAATATCTTATATTGGCTACTGCTGATAGCTTTTGTATATGTTTTGGTAGGTTTTTTGGGAATGAACTGGTCATAAATCTTCCTTTAATTGAACGTATGAAGCTAACGTAGAAACGTTAGTTCAAGAAAAAAAGCAACCGATCATAAGACCGGTTGCTTTTCCTTTATCACAAATGATGGAATAATTTTTATATAGAATAACTCCATAACTAATTCCACTATAGTTTGGGTTACTATAACCGCAGCAGTTATTACGGCGTACTCGTTGGGTAATGATAAAGCCAATGGTAAGACTACCAAAGAATTTCTTGTACTTGAACTGAACACAACAGCTCGGCTTGCACCAACATCTAGTTTAAATAGTTTCGTTACCATCTTTGAAAAAATAGGCATAAAGATATGAAACAAGAGATAAATTGGTACTACTGCTAAGATCAATTGAAAGTCACTAACCACGTTTTCTATCTGAGAAGCAACTACTACCAGCAGTACTAAAGCCATGAAAGGCACCGGAAGCCATGTAGTGAACTGAAGAACACCTTTTCCTTTCAATCCTCGTTTAGCCCATACTTGAGTTAATATTGCAAGTAGGAGTGGAAGTGCAATTAGAAACAAGAATGCTTCTAGGAAAGGTTCAACCTTTACGATCTGTGCTGTATCTTCACCCATAAACAACCATAGATAAAATGGAAGTAATATCATTTGTAACACAAAAAGTATCGGTGTAGCTGCAAGCATAAGTTTTTCATTTCCACGTCCAAGCTTAGTAAATACAATCACGTAATCAATACAAGGAGTCAATAAAACTAAGTGAATTCCTAGAAGTACATAAGGTGATTGAGGGAATATCATAGTTAAAATCCATACAATGATCGGAACGACAATAAAGTTTGACACCAATAATCCTATTATGAATTTAACATTTGACAATGATTTTTTTAATTCAAGAAAAGGAATTTGTGCAAACATAGTGTATAACAGTATAGCAATGAATGGAGAAATCGCAACTTCAAGTGAAGAACCAAATTGAGGAAGATAGACCCCTGTTAGTCCACCTACAATTAACGTTACAGCGTATATCCATATCTGTTTGTTCTCTAAATTTTCTCTTGTAATCAAAATGGTGCTCCCCTTTTTTTAAGGTAAATTGTAGCATACAAAGAAAGATAAACGAATGAATTACTCAAAACCTTGGTTTCGTAACATTCAGTTCAAAATCTTGTTCACCTTGATCAAGGATAGCAAAAACTGATCTATTTTTTATTGAATTACCGGAAAATAATAGTTTTAAAAAAATCAGCCGCTAACAATCGGCTGATTTTTGGCAGGTTAATACTTTAATTACAAAAAAACAACTCTTTCAAATGTTTGAACTGAACCCCGAATGGTAGACACTTTAAAAAAAAGTGGACTCGATTCGGGGTTTTTCTATTCTCTTTCTAGAAAAGTCCCGTTATACTAACATTACAATTTTAGAACGGAGTATTTTTTATGAGTAAGATTATCTTTAATGAACATCAACAGAGACAACTAGAAGCCAATCCAAACGTTAAAATCGTGACCGACCGCACGATTCAATATACCCCTGACTTCAAACTACAGGCGGTTAAACAAAACCAATCTGGTAAAGGACCCGTAGAAATCTTCACAGAAGCTGGCTTCGATTTGAAGGTGATTGGTATAAAGAAAGCACAAAGCGCCTTAGCTCGTTGGCGTAGAACCTTCCATACCTATGGAGAAAATGGTTTTTTAGAGGAACGCCGAGGAAAAGCGAGTAAGGGACGCCCTAAGAAAGAAAATGCCTCTGCTGAGAAGAAATTAGCTCAAGCGGAAGCACGAATTCGTCTGTTAGAGGCAGAATTGACCCTACTAAAAAAGCTAGACGAGTTGGAAAGGCAGGCGAAGAAGAATCGTCGTTAACAGCCCGAGAGAAATACCAAGTCATCAATGAGACGATTCGGCTGTATCAATTGAAGAATATGGTCCGTTACTTATGTGAAGTAGCTAAAGTGAGTCCGAGCGGCTATTATAAATGGCTTCGAAGTAGCGGAAAACAAGCCCTCCGTGAGGAATCTGATTATCAGGATTACGTCTTTCTAAAAGAGATTTATGATCAGTTCAACGGAAAAATCGGCTATCGTGGTTTGTATATGGAAGTCGCCGAAAAAGCTGGTCAGCCTATGAATCACAAGAAAATCTTGCGTTTAATGCGCAAGTTTCACTTCTTCGCGAAAGTACGAAGAGCGAACCCTTACCGAACATTGACCAAAGCCACGGAAGCTCACCGTCAGGTACCAAACCATTTGAACCGTCAGTTTAATCAGAAGGAACCTGGGAAAGTCTTCTTGACGGACATCACCTACCTACAAATTGGTGGTGGCAAAACGGCTTATTTATCTTGTGTGAAAGATGTGGCGACACGAGAAATTGTCGCTTATGAACTCTCAGCGAGTTTACGAATGGAGATTGTCTATCGAACATTAAGGAAGTTAGAAGATTTTACTCGGAATCGATTGCATCCAGAAGCGATGATTCATTCCGATCAAGGATTTCACTACACCCATCCAGAGTACCAGTCTCAAGTGAAGAGAATGGGATTCCTACAATCCATGTCACGAAAAGGGAACTGCTTAGATAACGCACCAATGGAATCTTTCTTTGGACATATGAAAGACGAAGTTCCTTATAAACAGGCAACCAATATAGGAGAATTAAAACAAATGATTGATGATTACATGGATCACTATAACAACACAAGAAAGCAATGGACATTAAAAAGGATGACTCCGGCAGCATACCGAAGTCATCTCATTGCCGCTTAAATACGAACGTATCCTTTTTTTAAAACTGTCTACTTTATAGGGTTCAGTTCAGTTCTTTGTCTACTTATCTTCTTTTTTCACTTTTAAAAGTCTTAAACTGTTTAGAGTCACGATCAAAGTTGCTCCCATATCCGCAAGAATTGCAAGCCATAGAGTTAGCCATCCAGGTACAATAAGCACTAATGCTAACAACTTAATTCCTAAGGAAAACGCTACGTTTTGTTTGATAATCGCAAGAGTTTTCTTGCTTAAACGAATTGTGTAGGGGAGTTTTCTCAAGTCGTCAGCCATTAATGCAATATCGGCTGTCTCAAGTGCAGTATCCGTACCTGCGCCGCCCATGGCAATACCTACAGTAGAAGCGGCAAGTGCAGGTGCATCATTTACTCCGTCACCAACCATTGCTACGTGTGAATAGCTTTCCCGAAGTTTCTTAATGTAATTTAGCTTGTCTTGGGGTAACAACTCTGCTTTGACTTCGGCTACGCCCAACTGGCTTCCAATTGCATTAGCCGTTGCTTGGTTATCTCCAGTAAGCATAACTGTCTTTTTAACCCCGATAGAATGCAGTTCTTCAATAACCGATTTACTGGAATCGCGTACCGCGTCGGCCACTGCAATCAAGGCAATTACTTCTTGTTGTGTGCCTAGTACCATAACAGTTTTCCCTTGAGTCTGCAGCGTGCTGATTCGCTCGCGTTTCGTATCTATAGATTTAGAGTGTAGTTCCTCAAATAGTTTAGGACTTCCAATAAAGTATAGCTGGCCACCAATGGAAGCTTTTACACCCTTACCTGTAATGGATTGAAAGTCATCAACTGAGTGCGATAGGTCAGCACCTAATTTTTCCGCTTTCCGAACAATTGCAGATGCAAGCGGATGTTGTGAACCTTTTTCAATCAAAGCAGCAATCGAAAGTACTTCACTTTCATTCTGCCCGTTAAATACGGCGATATCTGTTACTTCTGGAAACCCTTTTGTTAAGGTGCCAGTTTTGTCAAAAGCTACAGCTGAAATGCGTCCGGCTTCTTCCAGATGAATACCACCTTTGATCAGAACACCATTCTTTGCAGCGTTGCCGATTGCGGTGACAATTGAAATAGGAGTAGAAATAACCAAAGCACAAGGACATCCTACTACAAGAAGCGATAAACCACGATATATCCAATCTCCCCAGTCAGCACCAAAGAGTGGTGGGACGATGGCGATACCGATGGCGAGCACCATTATTGCAGGTGTGTAATACTTAGCGAAACGGTCCACAAACGCTTGTGAAGGAGCTCGTTCGGCTTGTGCTTCTTCTACAAGGTGAATAATCTTAGAAATAGTAGTATCTTCAACTCGTTTGGTAACTCTGATTTCAAGTAAGCCTTCTTCATTTAGGGTACCTGCAAATACTTCATCATCGATAGTTTTTGTAACAGGAACCGATTCGCCCGTGATTGCCGCTTGATTCAGCGTCGAAGTACCTTTAATGACAATGCCATCCATAGCCAGTTTTTGTCCTGGCTTAACGATCATTACATCTCCAACCTGAATATCATCAACATTCACCATTTTTTCAGAAGAACCACGTCGAATTAAAGCTTCTTTAGGCGCAATGTTCATAAGGGATCGAATAGATTGACGTGCTTTTTGCATCGAGTAGCGTTCTAGAGTCTCGCTTATTGCAAAGAGGACTACAACGACTGCACCTTCGCCCCATTCACCGATAGCAGCAGCCCCAATTATAGCTACTGTCATGAGTGTGTTCATGTCAAACTGCAAACGAAATAGATTCTTAATCCCCTTTTTGAATAAATTATAACCGCCAATAATAATTGCCGCGCTAAATGTTAAAGCAGGAATTAACTCCTCTTCTCCATAGCGAGAAGCGAGAAAATAGCCAGCAGCCATAAACAAAATAGAAAGAATTAAGTTCCAGTTTTCTTTCCAAAAAGGTTCCTTTTTTTCAATAATTCTTTGTCTTTCAGGAGAAATTTTTAAGTTTTCAAATGAACCAGCCTTTTCTAACTCTTCCACGGTGGCATTTCCATAAACGGTTATTTTGGCTGCACCAAAGTTTACCTTTGCATCTGATACGCCAGGAAGATTTTTTACATTATTCTCAAACATACCTGCACAATTTGTACAAGTAAAACCCTGTACACGGTAAACTTGTTTTTCATTGATTTTTTCCTCATGTTGTTGCATGACTCATCAACTCCTTGTATGCATTGAGGCTAATTGAACTAGTTGACGTACATGATCATCTTCTAATGAATAGAAAACTAACTTTCCTTCTTTTCGGTATTTTGCTAAACCAAGTTGCTTTAGTATTCGCAGATGATGCGATGCAGTAGCCAATGAGGACCCAGTAATATTTGCCACGTCACATACGCAAAGTTCTTCTTCACATAAAGAAAATACAATCTTCAATCGTGTTTCATCTGCGAGAGCCTTAAACATTTTTGACATTATCTGAATGTTTTGTTGTTGTAGAGCATGTTGTACTTTACGTACTCTTGTTTCGTCATAACAATAAATCTCACAGCTATCTTTCATGGTACCCCTCCATTAATCAAATGATTGTTTGATTATTATGAGCTTATCATATTATGATTATTCAATCAAACGATCATTTGATTGTTAGAAAATAGTTAAGGGAGGATAACAAAATGTACGATGTATTAGTAATAGGTGCTGGTCAAGCTGGTTTGGCTACTGGTTATTATCTCAAACAGGCCGGTTTAAGATTTTTGATTGTGGAAGCAGCAAACTCAATTGGGGATTCATGGCGACATCGTTACGACTCTCTACACCTTTTTACACCCAGGATATATGATGAATTGCCAGGAATGGAAATGGAAGGAGAGAGGAACGGGCTACCTAGTAAAGATGAGATAGCGGATTATCTTGAGTCTTACGCGAATAACATCGATCTCCCGATCAAATTAAAATGTCCTGCCAAGCGACTTTGGAAAGAAGGGGAAATTTTTAAAATAGAAACATCGGAAGGTACTATTGAGGCACATAACATTATTGTTTCAACTGGTCCTTTCCAGGTTCCAAATATCCCGAAATTTTCTAAACTAATATCAAGAAATGTTACACAGTTGCACTCTTCTGAATATCTTAATCCAAGCCAATTAAGAGAAGGAAACACACTAGTTGTCGGTGGTGGAAACTCTGGTACACAAATAGCAACAGAGATAGCTCAGGATCAAAAGGAAACTAGACCCGTTTACATATCGGTAGCTCGTAATATCTCATTCAAGCCCTTGTATATCTTGAATCAAAGTATTTTTTGGTATTTTGAAACACTAGGGTTTCTTCGCGCAAGCACGCAAGGTCCATTTGGAAGATGGCTGAAAAAGCAGCCCGAGCAAGTATACGGATATGAATTAAAAAAACTAGCTAAAAAAGGAAAAGTGAAGATCTATCCTCGTGCATTGAATGCGAAAAGAGATATAATTATTTTTGAAGATGGAACTGATATTGAAGTGAAAAATATAATATGGGCCACAGGTTTTAAGCGGAACGACGAGTGGATTGACATTCAAGGAGCATTTGATTCACATGGTCAAATTAAGCATTATTCAGGCATGTCTCCGATTAGAGGGTTGTATTATGTCGGGCTCCCTTGGCAAAGTTCTAGGGGTTCAGCTTTATTGGGTTGGGTAAAATATGATGCTCAAAAAATTGTAAGCCATATAAATGTTATAAAATAATATGTTCAACTGATGGGAAACATTAGTTCAGTGAGAAGACAGCTGATTAAAGTGATCAGCTGTTTTTTACTAACGTGTAAGTTCTTAATTAAATGTTAGATGATAAGAGTAGGTGGAAAATTATCAAACCCTTTCTTATCCTTACAGGAAGCCTTGTTCTTCAGGAACATATATGGTTTAGACGCTATGATCTTAAAATATACAACTGAAAAATTCCGCACATAAAATACTTGCAAACTGCAAATAATTAATTTATATTATAATTAACATTTGTAACTTACAAGTATTTCACAACAGCTTATTACGGAAGAGGTGATTTATAATGGATCAAAATTTAAGAGAGCTTTTCCAAGTCTTTAGTCGACGTTTTGGCTTTTTAAATAAAAACTGTTGTCAGGCTGGTGGCCACGATATTTCTCTTGTTCAAAGTCATATTTTATATGAGATTGATCGTCAGCATGAGCCCTCTATGCAACAAGTGGCGGAAACATTAGGAACAGATATCACTACTTTTAGCAGACAAGTACAAACGTTAATTAAAATAAATTTAGTTTCTAAAACACCTGATCCAAAGGATCGAAGAATTTTTATTTTATCACTTACAGAAGAAGGAAAAGAAGTTGCTGAAAATATAGATGGGCAAATGAATCAATATTTGGATGATGTTTTCGCGAATATGAGTCAAGAAGAACAAGAGATGGTTGTACATTCTATTCAATTACTGAACAAAAATATGGAGAAAACCACGAAGTGTTGTACTACCCCTTTAGGGTAATACAATTCAAATAAATACTTGCAATTTGCAACTATATAGGAGTGTAGACATGATTAAAGAAATAATTAGCGAATTTTTTATCATCGCCTTTGAACTATTGGCGCTTTTCGTAGGTATATCATTTGTAGTTAACTTGCTTCAAGGTATTATACCTTACGACAAAATCAACAAATATCTTTCAGGAAAAAACACCTTTTTAGGGGTATTGGCAGCCCTTGTCTTTGCCTTTGTTACACCATTTTGTTCTTGTTCTACCATACCGGTAGTCGTGAACCTATTAAATAAAAAAGTGCGTTTTGGGATTGTCATGGTGTTCTTATTTTCATCTCCTTTATTAGATCCAACTATTATTACACTGATGGCTGCGATGCTTGGTATAAAAGTCGCTATAACATACACCATTATTACTGCCATCTTCTCAGCCCTTGTTGGACTGTTGCTAGAAAAATTCGGTTTTGAAGCAGCAGTAAAAAAAGTGAACATGACTGGATATAAGGAAGGTGAGATGAAATTTAGCTTTAAGGCTGCTGTCACAGAAACGCTAAATCTTATGAAGACCGTTTATCCGTATCTTCTTATTGGTGCTGCAATTGGAGCATTTATTCATGAAGCGGTACCGACAGAATTTATTAGCACATATTTAGGAGGAGATAAGTGGTGGCTTGTTCCAATTGCAGCTGTCATTGGAATTCCATTATATGTGCGTATTGAAACGATGATCCCATTATCTAAAATACTGATCGCAAAAGGAATGGCTTTTCCTCCTGTGATGGCATTGATGATAGGGTCAGTTGGAGCAAGTATTCCAGAAGTAGCATTATTAAATTCCATTTTCCATAAACGATTGGTCGTTGCTTTTGTAGCTTCTGTTATTACGATGGCTACGTTATCAGGATTCTTATTCTACATTATTTAAAGGAGGTGAATCTAATCATGTTTAACTTGTTTAAGAAATCAAAGAAAAACGACGATTGCTGCAGTGTGAAAATTGAAGAGGTAAAAGAGGAAAAGCAATCTTGTTGTAACATAAAAATCGAAGAAGTAAAAGATGAAAAGGATACAGATCTTTCTTCGGATAGCTGCTGCAAGACTACACCTTCATCCTCTAATTAATACAAAAAACAAGGCTCAATATTAGCAGAGCCTTGTTTTTTTATATTCTTTCTTAATTTAAATTTTCAGGGATCATTTTCTCTACAATAACACAGTCAATCCACTGATCTTCTAATTTAGCGTGTTTTTCATAAATACCGACTTCTCTGAATCCACATCGTTCGCACAGTTTTCGGCTTCCCTTATTAAAAGTGAAAATACGAGAAAGTAGTTTCCAGTAACCAGCTTCCTTGGAGACGTTTAATAGCTGGAGTAGGAGGGTGTAACCTACATTTTGTTTTCTAAAATCTTTATGTACATATACTGAAAACTCCCCAATGCCTTGATAACATTCCCTAGAACGATAACTAGATACGGATGCCCAGCCTATAATCTGATGATTTAGTTCTGCTACGAGGATAGGAAATCTTTCACCTTGTGATTGAATCCACTCCATTCGATCTTCTAGCGTTTTAGGGATTGTTTCAAAGGTTGCATTTTTCTCTACGACGAGGGAGTAATTATAAATCTCCATAATTTCTTGTGCGTCTTTTTCAATCGCTGGGCGGACTTGTATTTTCATTTTTTGAACCTCCATCTAGATTCATACTACTAATATAAAACAAAAGCTCATCAAAGTTAGTTTGATGAGCTTAGTTCTTAGTAAAATTATTGATCCAGTGTTTCGCTCCAGTCATGAACGGAGGAACCCTCTAAAAACCTTTCACAGTCCATGGCAGCCATACATCCGGAACCTGCTGCTGTAATAGCTTGACGGTACTTGGAGTCTTGTACATCACCGCAGGCAAACACGCCGGGAATATTGGTTTCTGTCGTTCCTGGATTAACAACAATGTATCCAAGAGGGTCGGTAGTGATCTGCTCACCTAAAAATGAGATGTTTGGATTATGCCCTATAGCTATAAATAAACCGTCAGCTTCGATTATTTCTTCTTGTCCGGTTTCATTATTACGGACCTTTAATCCTCGAATCCCCATGTCTTGGGGAAGTACTTCAATCGGTGTTCGATTTAAAGCAAATGTGATTTTTGAATTTGATTTTGCACGGTCTTGCATAATTTTAGATGCTCTTAATTCATCCCGGCGATGGACTAGTACGACTTCAGAAGCAAAACGAGTTAAGAAGCTAGCTTCTTCCATAGCAGAGTCTCCACCGCCTACTACGATGATTTTCTTATTGCGGAAAAAGAATCCGTCGCAAGTAGCGCAGGTACTAACGCCTCGACCCACATATTCTTGTTCATTAGGAATATCAAGATATCTAGCTGACGCTCCAGTGGAGATAATAACGGATTCTGCCTCAATCTCATCTTGACCTTCAATTTTGATTTTAAATGGTCGTTTGCTAAAGTCCACTTCACTAACGAATCCGGATTTGAACTGAGCGCCAAAACGTTCTGCTTGTTTTCGCATGTTATCCATAAGTTCCGGTCCCATAATTCCATCAGGAAATCCTGGGAAGTTTTCAATTTCGGTAGTCGTGGTTAGCTGGCCTCCAGGCTGAAGTCCTTCAATAACAAGCGGATTCATATTCGCACGAGCCAAATAAATGGCCGCTGTGTATCCTGCTGGTCCTGTCCCAATAATAACTGATTTATACATAAGAATCCTCCTTATAGGGCATATTAGATTAACACTTCGTTTGATTGGTATTAGGTTTTGTGAAGATGCAGCACAATTCCGGAGATAAGATCTTATTGACTTCACTTTCATTTATCCGATAATAACTCCAGGTACCTCTTGTTTCTTTCAGTATAAAGCCGGCATCATGAAGGATCTTAAGGTGATAGGAGAGTTTGGACTGAGGTATATCCATTTTTTCTACCAAATCGCAAACGCAAACTTCTTCATATTGGCAAAGCTCACTCATAATGAGCAGTCTCTTCTGATCAGCTAAGGCTTTAAATTTGGACTCATAGTCAGCCAACATTGCGACATCTGTTGTCATGAGGAATAAACTCCTTTATAAATCAAATAATTTTGATTAATGAAATCCTAACACAGAGAGGCTTTAGTTTCAATACATCAAGATTATTTGATAAATGGATTGATGTTATGTATGATGGAGGCAAAAAGATAATAATTGACCGTACGAAAGGGGTGAAGATCATGAGTGAGGTATTAGCTGCATCTGATTTATCTCTCGTAGCAGATCGTTTAAAACTTTTAGGAGATAAAACGAGGCTTACAATGTTACTGCTTTTAAAAGATCGGGAATGGTGTGTTTGTGAGTTCGTTGATATTTTTGAAATGTCTCAGCCGGCGGTGAGCCAGCATATTAGGAAATTAAGGTCGCTGGATCTTGTAAAAGAGTCGAGACGAAGTCAGTGGATCTATTATTCGCTTCATGTCGAAGACAAACCGTATATTCAGGCAGTTCTGGAGAGTTTACCTGGTGCTCAGCAAATTCTAAAAGACCTTAATAAGCGGGATTTAAAGTCTTCTTGTTGCGTGGAAAAATAAAAAAAGTGGGTTGTTTATATAAGCATATGCTTATATAATGATCACTGAATAAAGGAGGCGGTTCATGACTCATGATAAAGACTATATCTTCGCGTTTTGGTTTTTTTACAGATAAGCACAAATCCTACTTAGTTTATTAGAAGATAGTCAACTTGGAGGTGTTATAGTGGTTTTGACAATCTTAGCTTGTCTCATTTTTTTAGTAACACTGGTATTTGTTATTTGGCAGCCGAAAAACTTAAATATTGGTTGGTCTGCATGTGGTGGTGCTGTTCTTGCTTTGTTAGTTGGAGTTGTAAGTTTCCAAGATGTTTGGGACGTTACTCAAATCGTATGGAATGCGACATTAGCATTTGTGGCCATTATCTTAATTTCACTGATTTTGGATCGTATCGGGTTCTTTGAATGGGCTGCACTACATATGGCCCGAGCAGCAAAAGGAAATGGAATCCGAATGTTTGTGTACATTAGTGTACTTGGCGCTGTCGTTGCTGCCTTCTTTGCAAATGACGGTGCTGCACTCATTTTGACACCTATCGTGCTTGCCATGGTGCGTGCACTCAATTTTGATGAAAAAAGAGTGTTTCCGTTTATTATTGCCAGCGGTTTTATAGCAGATACAACATCACTTCCGCTCGTTGTAAGCAACCTGGTCAATATCGTATCTGCTGATTTCTTTGGAATTAGCTTCAATGAGTATGCTAGTCGAATGATCATTCCTAATCTTTTCTCTCTAGTAGCAAGTATTTTAGTCCTTTACTTATTTTTCAGAAAAAGCATTCCGAAAAAGTTTGATGATTCTGAGCTTAAGGCTCCATCTGAGGCAATTAAGGACCCAGCGATGTTTAGAGTGTCATGGTATGTCCTAGCTATACTTGTTATTGGCTACTTTGTAAGTGAGTTTGTAGGTATTCCGGTATCTATTGTTGCAGGGATCATTGCACTTACCTTCTTACTGCTGGCAAGAAAGAGCTCAGTCGTACAAACGAAAGAAGTGGTGAAAGGTGCACCTTGGAACATCGTATTCTTTTCGATCGGAATGTACGTTGTTGTATATGGACTTCGAAATGCAGGTATGACAGATCTCTTAGCTGAGGTGATAGGATCTTTGGCAGAGCAAGGACTATTTATCGCAACGATGGGTATGGGATTTATTGCAGCAATTCTTTCCTCCATTATGAATAACATGCCAACGGTGATGATTAATGCGCTTGCCATTGATGCAACTCACGCTACAGGAGTTATTCAAGAGGGTTTAATTTACGCAAACGTAATTGGGTCTGACTTAGGGCCTAAAATTACCCCAATCGGTTCATTAGCCACCCTTTTGTGGCTTCATGTACTTTCAACGAAAGGCATCAAAATACCATGGGGAACTTACTTTAAGACAGGGGTTATCATTACAATTCCTACTTTGTTTATTACGCTTCTAGGGTTGTATCTATGGCTTCTCATTTTATAAAAAAATAGCTTTAGTCTTACTAAAAGGAGAAAAAAATTTATGAGTAAAAAAACGATCTATTTCTTATGCACAGGAAATTCTTGCCGCAGCCAAATGGCTGAAGGTTGGGCTAAAAAATATCTTGGTGACCAGTGGAATGTATATAGCGCAGGAATTGAAGCACACGGCTTAAATCCAAATGCGGTGAAAGCGATGAATGAAGTGGGTATTGATATCTCCAATCAAACTTCTGATATTATTGACCCAGCCATTTTGAACGCTGCTGATCTTGTTGTCACTCTTTGCGGTGATGCAGCGGATAAGTGCCCAATTACTCCTCCAAGTGTTCGCCGTGAACATTGGGGATTTGATGATCCAGCAAAAGCTCAAGGAACGGACGAAGAAAAATGGTCTGTATTTCAGCGTGTACGCGATGAAATTGGACAGCGCATCGAAACGTTCGCAAAAACAGGTGAGTAGATAATAAAAGTCCAGTACAAGAGATACATTGTAATTCAGATTAAATTAATTGTGACATCTAAAAGAGTAACAAGGTATTGAACTAATGGAAAAACGTTAGTTCAAGAAGAAAAAGTAAGCAACCGATCAATAGACCGGTTGCTTTTTCTTTAAGCTACTGGGCAGGTTAGTTTAAGGTTGTAAAAGGAAAAAACAGCTCCATCTCACAGTAATCCTCTGCTTGTAATGGATTTATCCGTTCAAAACTATAGGTATTTAACTGATTATTTTCCTTCATCCAATGGCCATAGATATACTCCCAAATAGTCTTTAAGGTCTTACTCGATATTTCGTTTGGGTAGTGATTTCCAATATATTTAAATACCGCATACTTATTTGAAGGGATCCTCTCGACAATCATTCCCTCGGGAACTGGACTTCCCTCCTTAACCTGGATAGAAGGTATGTAATACGTAAACTCTGTACTGTCCTTAGGAACCCTGGTTAAACCAATATACGTATCAGGGTCAACTGCGTTTTTTATTCGATGCCGATCTTTGTAATAAAAAGTTTGCGCATAATCATTTGCGGTTTGATTTTGAAAATTATCGCCTATATAAACAATTCTTCTATTTCCAGCAACAAAGAACGCTGGTAACATTACATGAATTGGTTTAAAGACCAGCCCGTCATCCACTTGGTAACAGTTTGCTAAATTGAATCGTTCCACCACTTTCACAGGTGTTGTGCCATTACGAAATTGGGTTGGAGTAATGCCATATTCCCGTGTGAATGCTCGTATATAAGATTGATGGTACTCAAATCCATACTCTTGTGCTATATCAACTACTCTTAGGTCCGTATTCATTAAATCAGACAGACTCGCCGCCAATTTTCTAGATCTGACATATTCTAATAAGCTTAAACCCGTTGCTTGTTTGAATATTCGATGCAGGTAGTACTTGCTAAGGTGGGAATTAGATGCAATATCATCAAGAGTAATTTCTAATTGAATATTTGTCTCTATCCAATTAATGATCTCTGACAACCTGTTTATTAGGTATGCGTTTTTCATTTCAAACAGATCCTCCTAAAAAAGAGCAAGAAATGTTACCCGCGAACGCTCGATACACTTATAATTTGATTATGAAGCATATAATGGAAATTTGAAAGCCAAGACTACCAGTGTTCTGGGAACACTCTCAATAGTGATTAAAACAAAGGACGTGGAAATCATGGAACAAATAAAAACGGTGCGTTTTCGTCCCTTTTCGAATGAAGAAGATTACTTAGCACTTCGTGATTTGATCATTAAAAAGTTTGCTGACCCCCGAAGACGGTTTTACCCTAGTCTCGGTGACTTGGACTATATCCGTTCGTTCAATGGGCATTTCAAAGATATAATAACCATCTGTGAGTTGGAAGACGGAACGATTATTGGAGCCATTTGGCCAGGACATTATCATATCCTCTATTGCGTCACGGGGCCTGATTATGAAGGGTTCGAAGACGAGATTTTCACTTGGGCCGAGCAGCGATATTGCGCACCAACGTTGTTAGAAGACCGCACAGGAAATGAAGTGTATGCCTGGGCGTATGATGAAGATGCAACACGGGTAGAAACTTTGGAAGCACGAGGATATACCAAGCATACCTGGTATATGTACTCAGGCTCGATCGAGCTTGATGACTCTATACCAAAACCGCAATTTCCACAGGGCTTCATGGTTCGGCCGATCATTTCTAAAGACTTGGAACAAAAGGTAAATATTATGGGTGGTTCAGCTGGGCTGACAGCGCCTACGATGGAAGCATACCAGCGCCTGATGAGTAGTCCGACGTACAAGCAGGAATTGGACTTAGTAATTGTCGATGAAGAAGATCAGATCGTTGGGTTTGCAAACGTGTGGTATGACACGGCTAATAATATTGCGATCATTGAACCGTTCGGAACCGCACCGAGCCATCGGAGAAAGGGATTGGCCACGAACTTGCTCTATGAGTGTATGCATCGCTTGCGAAAGATGGGGATTGCTAAACTCTACATTAACCACGGTGGTTTATGGACCCTAGATCCAGAGCCAGACGATGCGATGCGGGTGTATCACAAAACAGGATTTCAACTACTGGGCAACATGTTTGTATGGTATAAGGTTTGCAAGTGCAACTAACGGTGACGATAGCTCAATATAAACAAGAAGGCAGCGGATCAATGTAATCGGCTGCTTTTGTTCAACGAACTGGTAGGATAGTTTAATGATTGGGGCTATAAGGCTGTACTAGATAGAACAATGTATAGTGTACTGTTGAGCTATGGTCAAATACTAGTATCAAAATTTAACATAGCCTAGATTTTAAATATTGCACCCACATCCCGTGCAACTCAGCTTCCGATACTTGAAATGCGCCTTGAAAATCAGTGGCATCGCGTATGAATTTGTTGAGCGCATCTAAACTGTATGAATGGATGAGATATTCTACGAGCAAGTGCGAGAATGCATATCCCCCTATCTTCTCGAAATCCCAGGTATCATTAGTTAATGCTTGAAAGCTAGGGACAGCGTTATTTTGAATCAATTCGGAGGTGCTATACTGGATATATTCTTGTGACATTTGTTTGGCTTCATGCCCGCCGAGACCGTGTGTAAGCCATTTCGGTGCTAACGGATTAATATCCTTCACTAACCACATCGTAAACAAGCTTAGGGTGTGCCGTAGTACCGATTGATACGTATGTTCAGGGCCTGGGTTGAGTGGGGATACGATTTTAATTTTATTGTCTTCATAGGTTCCCATAAACCAATTGGGCGCATCCGGCTCGTTTATTGCTTGATGAAAAGTGGGCAGATCCGGATAAATCTCAATAGCGATTTTCTGAGAAGGTCGATGACGATAGGTTGTAATAATTCGATCTACATTGCTTTTCAACTCTTCAAATAAGTCATGGTATACCTTGTTCATACCATCATTCTTGGAGGGAGCCTCGCTTTTATCCACAATTGATATCAATTCTTTAATAGACATGATTGTAATGTCACCCCATTCTTTTAATTCTTTTTTTAGTTTGTTTAAGGCACGATAGAGTCTGTTCTTAACTGCGCTTTCAGACATCCCGATGATTTTGGATATTTCCAATAAAGTGCAATCGACGAAAAAACGCAATGATATGATTTGCTGATCTAATTCATTCAATCGGGCTAATGCAGCACTAATATCAAGACGGATATCGACATCTCTAGCAATATCGAGGGATATCGATTGGGACTGAAAATCGGTTACTTCGTGCACCATTTCTTTATTTCGTGATCTCGTACGATACTCGTTTTTCACAATATTTTGCGCGATTTTGAATAGCCAAGTAAATATACTGGAGTTACACTTAAACAAGTGAAAGTTTTCCATTGCTTTTAAAAAAGCTTGTTGCGTTAAGTCATCGGCAGTTGCCAAATTTGTCTTTACTGCAATATAATTTCGAATTCTATCTCGATATTGATTATAAATGGCTTCGAAATGCTGGATGTGCTCCTGCTCCTCCGGAAGAACAGGGATTTTCTTTTTGTCTTGAGCTCGTGACACTAGTAGAACCTCCTCCTGAACTTACAATTCATTAGACACCGAAGGGAGGTAAAAAGCCACATCATTTTAAAATAATTTTACACGACGCCACTCGACTTTTTTTTAACCCCGAAAAAGCAAAGCGTAAATGCAATTCAGCTATGTGGTATAAAGTGAGGATTACCAATGGAGAAAGAAATTCAGGAGCTTAAAAAACGGTTTGGCTTTCTGGAAAAGCAAGTTCAGAACAAACAACTTCAGTCATCTAATATATTGAGGTTGAGCTTAACTTTTATAACAGTACTCGTGACTTTGCTCATCATGATTGGAATCTTTCAATTTATAACCCCCAACCAATTAAACTGACGGAAAAACGATAGTTCAAAAACAGCATGGAGCAGTTTGCCGGTTGGCAGCTGCTCCTTTTCTTTAAGCTAATAGGCTTTTCTTCGACATTTTGACTTACCGAATTATGAAAAAGCATATAAATTAGTGAATCTACCTTTAACAACAGAACTCACTCTTATTAACTTGAAGTTTCTGAAGTAAGAATCTAACTACCAAAATATTTATATTTCTAAAGCCAAAAGTTGTTACTCAAAGTCTAATAAGAGAATAAAGCAAATTATACTTAAGCAAATAAAGCAATTCTGATCTTTATAAAGAAGGGAGGAAGTTAGAACATGAATGAATACCATAAAGAAATAAAAGAAGCTCAACAAGGAGATAAAAATTCCTTTCTAGCACTATTTGAGAGATATCAAAACGATATTTACAGACTCGCGTACATTAATGTGAAAAATGAAGAAGAAGCCTTGGACATTGTACAAGAAACAGCATACCGTTCTTTTAAGTCAATAAAAACACTAAAGGAACCTAAATACTTTAAAACATGGTTGATGAAGATAGCCATATCCTGTTCAATAGATTTACTTCGTAAAAAAAACAAACTAGTTCCTATGGAGCCTCAAATAATAAATGAAAGTATTACTTCCGATGTAACACTAGATACCAATATCCTACTTAGCCTGACTTTAGAGGATCTGATTGATGAACTAGATGTATCTGAGAAAAATGTTGTCCTACTACGCTTCTATCAAGATTATACCTTCAAAGAGATATCTAACATTTTGGAAATTCCTATAGGTTCAGCAAAAACAATCCTATACAGGGCGTTAAATAAAATGAAAAAGAGTCTTAAGGAGGTGCACTCGGTATGAAACATTTTAAAGATGAAATTGATAACATAAAAATACCCGATATTATAAACGACAGAGTAAGGGTTGGAGTAGAAATGGCTGAAAATGAAAGGAAGAAGAGAAAGAAATCTAGGCAGGCTATATCATTAGCAGCAGCAGTAGCAGCTTCCATTGTCATTGTTATTGGATCAGTAGGAGCCTTAAACGAAACGTTTGCTTCCGCAGTAAAGGGTTACTTCTCAGATATTAAAAAATGGGACGGCACGGTTATAGGGACTGAGTTTAATCAGGCTTCTAACGATATAAAGGTAACCTCAGGGAAGATCAGTAAAGAACAAGATAACGTCATTATACCCATTGAGGTAGAAATCTTGAACAAAATGCAGGCACCCTATGCAATTATTGAAGTGCTCTCACTTAGGCAATTTGAGATTAGAGATTCAGAAGGAAAATTACTCGATTCCAAATCCATTAAAATTGTTTCCAATGTAGATATCCCCGCTGATTATACGATCTCTAATAAGGAAAATCTGCTTGAAGAAGTGAAATTAGAAGATGATAAAAAACGAATTTTTAAAGCGGATTTAGTTATTCCATCTATGGATAATATAGAAGTGTTCATATCAAGTTTTCAAGGACAAGCTAAAGCGGATGCTCCTATAACGATAAATGGAGATTGGAAAATTAACGTATCAACTAATTAGATTTAGGGGTTATATAAGTTATAAATAAAGGCACCTCTTGATGGCAGCGTCTTCTAGGCTTTTTTTGGAACAGCAAGGGTTGTTGAATCCCGATGTCTATCATTTTCAATCTCATGATGAATTGCATTTATTAAGGAGTGAGCAAATGAAAAGAAATTGGACTGCAGTTGAAAAAAAAGTTATTTTCGGAGGTTTACTTCTTGCCGGACTATTTATTGTATAGGGGCTATTTTTCTACTTAGGTATTAAGTTTAATTTCATTCGTTTAAATTAGTTACTGGGTTTTAATGGAAGGTTAGTTGGATAATGATGTAGAAGTTATGGTTAGAGAATTGGAGGTGGCAAATGAGTTTTAAATTATTTGAAAACGAAATGCCAGATGTCTATTCCTTAGCTTATCATGCTGAACGTGTAATGGAAACGGATCACATCATCGCTTTAAATCATCTGAAAGAGATAGGTTGAAGGAGTATGGGAAAGTATACAGGAAGATCTAATATGTATTGAATATGAATCAGGTGAGACTTACCACGGGCAAACCAGGAATGGGCTTAGGTGTGGAACCGGGGTTTATCGTTGGTCAGATGGGTCTAAGTATGAAGGACAATGGTTTAATGATATGGAATATGGATCTGGCGTTAAAGAATACGCTAATGGTGATCGTTACGGTGGAGAATGGAAAGATGGGATGTGTAGCGGGAAAGGAACTTATAAATGGAATGATGGTACTGTTTATGAAGGTGGATGGGAAGATAACTTAGAACATGGATATGGGACCAAAACTCATCGGGATGGTTATGTACAAAAAGGATTTTGGACACGCGGTGAGTTAGTCTTTACTAAAGATCAGCTGAATCAAAGCAAGCCTTCAATTACTGATTAGTGGTCAATGTACTTATAGAAAATAACAACCTTTTACATAGTAATAGCGTTTATACTACATGTAAAGTCATCTAAAGCACCTATGGAGGTTGATTTATTTGAAATGGAAATCATTTTTTCTCACTTGTTTTGCCGTGTTTTTAATGGTGCCAACCGTACAAGCAGCTACATCAATATCGGTAGTTGTTAATGACAGACCCATAAAAACAGACGTTGCCCCTTTTATTAAAAATGGAACTACTTTTGTTCCGTTGAGAAGTATTGAACAGATCGAGGGAATCTCGATAAAAAGCTGGAACAACAAAACCAAAACACTTGTGATTGCCCATCCGACCAAGTCAATGACGTTTAGTGTGAAACCAAATCAATCGGAGTCCATGCTAATTAAAGATAATCGGGTTATGGTTCCTATTCGATTTATTGCTGAGAATTTCAACAGTGATGTAGCTTGGGACGCTAATACAAAAACGGTCCAAGTCGCAAAGTTAAATGAAGAGACGAAAGCTAATTTAAATTCAGATAATCTAACAACATCCCGTCTTGCTGCGATTACGATTCCGAGAATTACTACGTTAAAAGAACTCACCGGAGGTCAAAGCAGTGCAGGATCTTTTCAATTACTCTTTCCTGAAGGAGAGTCCAAAGCTTTCTTTATAATAGAAAATAGTACTATTGACTATTACAAAGTTAAAGGAAATGCGGCTTGGCTTACATGGAGTGGAAAAATCGGAGGAAATGAAAATAAATTCTGGATTACGAACAGCGGCATATCAAGTGAAGTGGGACAACGACCTAAGATTAATGACCGGTTGTTTTTCTATAAAGTTTCTTCGCACTCAGGACAATCCCAGTATGGATACCTGTCCAATACCGGCAAAGAGACGATACTTGGGAGTAAAGACATGAACAGCTTAGATGAGTTATATCCAATCCTAGAAGAAAACGAAGTAGATCAGATGAAAAAGGCAGAATGAAAAAAAGAAGCACGGATGTGGTAAACTGTCCTTTACAAGGAGTTTATGAATCCGGTGCTTCTTTTTTGTTACTATAGACAATGTAGGGCGAGAATAATATAAACATAAGTTTGAGAAGAGAAATAAAAAATCAAAGGTGATCAAATATGATACTACATAAAGGTGAAGTGCTTTTTCGGCAGGGGGATATGACTCCTCTTTACCATCTCAAAACAGGTATGCTCAAAATCATAAGAATTCAGGAGGATGGCGGAGCATTTCTTGTTAATATTATCGTTCCCGGGGAGATGTTCCCTCATCATAGTTTAATTAGTCCTGGTCCTAGTTTTGGCTCAGCCTTGGCTTTATCTACTTGTGAAATCGAAGTGATTCCGGCTGCAGAGTGGTATCACTCATTGGCAGTACATCCAGAGAAATACCGGGAGGTAGCTCTAAAGCTTCAAGAGAAACTTCGTATGATGCAGCAGCGAATCGATCAAGTAACCGAAACTGAACCTGCCGAGCGTCTGCGCAAACTCCGTTCATGGATGGAAACGTATATTGCACCTGAAAAAATGACCGATCTCCTAACCCAAGCAGAAATTGGTCAGTTGATCGGTCTTCGTAGAGAGACGGTGAACCGCCTCTTGCGTTCAGGTGAATTTAATTAAGCCTAAGCCGGTGGTTATAGCGTTTCTTTTGGACCGAAGAATTCATAGTGCAGATCTTCTTCCCGAACACCCCAGCTGATCAAGCTGTCCCGAATACTCTTCATAAAGGAGAGTGGACCACAGAAATAGAAATGTGCGTCCGTTGTAGGTACAATCTCTTGCAGCCAAGCCTGATCAATCCGTCCTGTTTTACTGTAACCCGTATCCTCAGGGAGCGGGTTGCTGTAACAGAAGTGGGTAGTCACTTGTTCGTTAGCGTCTTCCAGTTGTTTCACTTCGGAACCCATCGCATGTACTTTTCCATTATGAGCTGCATGAATAAAGGTGACTTGGCGGCTTGGCTGCTGCTTCACAGCAGTATTCACCATACTCATGAGCGGAGTAACTCCGATCCCTCCACCGATAAAGACGACAGGACGATCATCCGTAAGTTCCATTTTGAATTCACCAGCTGGAGCAGACAGTAGAAGTTTATCTCCTTCTTTGATTATGTTATGAAGGTAGTTAGACACTTTACCTTCTGGTGTATTCAAAGCCCCGTCTTCACGTTTCACACTAATGCGATAGTAAGGTTCGTGTGGTGCAGCGGACAAACTGTACTGGCGAATCTGTGTGTAGGTTTCTCCAGGGACCTGAACTTTTACACTCACATATTGGCCTGGCGTAAAGGAAGCAATTGCTCCTCCATCGGATGGAATGAGATAGAAAGAACGGATAAGTTCGTTTTCCTCCACGATTTTGTTTACGGTAAATGGACGGAATCCAGTCCAGCCTCCTTGTTGACCTTCCGCTTCCTCATACATTTCTTTCTCGATATCGATAAATACACTTGCAATGACTCCATATGCGTTATTCCAAGCATGAATGATTTCATCTGTTGCCGCATCGCCAAGCACTTCTTTAATGGCAATAAGCAAATATTTCCCTACAATCGGGTAATGTTCAGGGAGTACGCCGAGACTGCGGTGTTTTTGAGCTACCTCTTTCACGGCAGGAAGAACAACTTCCAACTGATCAATATATTTGGCTGCTGCATAGACCATATTAGCGAGAGCAGCTTGTTGTTTCCCTTTTTTCTGATTGGCGTGGTTGAAGATGTTTAATAATTCAGGATGGTGCTCAAACAACATTTTATAAAAGCATGTAGTGATGTCTTTTCCATGTACTTCAAGAACGGGTACAGTTGATTTAATAATGGAAATATCGTGAGTGCTTAACATAGGTAAAACCTCTTTTCTTCCTGCTTAATTATTGATATCTCCAGTATAAAAGAGGAAATCTGTTTCAATTGTGATCCAAATCACAAATTTTATGAACAGATTGCATCCTTTTCCCATTGACATTCGTATATAGGTAAATATCAAGTGCTATGTGAAGAGGAGAAGGGTTGACAATGAGTATTGAATCGAAGGAACTGCTGCAGGCAGAACTCGTTCTGATCGAGAAGTGGGAGAAGGAACAGAAGGATATTTTTTTCTGGGAAAAGTTAGGGCGGTTACCCTTCGCCATGTTGGATAAGCTTACCCCAAAGGTTATTAGAGATAAACTCGGAATGCTTTTAAATGAACTCGGGGCCTTTTTGCAAAATGGCGGTCGATTCCTTGTGAATAAAAGGGCTGTCTTGAAGCACATTCATAAATTTCTGAGTGGGGAAGAGCCATCGGAACAAATAGGAATAAAGAAAAAAGGGCTGCAGGTTAAAAAAATGTTTACTCAAGTTTCGTCTGCTGCTTTGGCAGCTGCAGGAAAGTTTCGCGCAGAGGAAGAAAAGGATGCTGCTGCGACTTCTCCTGAGGATGCGCCTGAACTTGCGATAGCAGATATTACGAAACTCCCCATTGCAGTCATGGATCAAGCCGCAGATGACATTATCCAGGGACGGATCAAGTTTGCGGCGGCAAGCGGAGCAGCTACGGGAGTAGGTGGAATTGTAACCATGGCGGCTGACCTTCCGCTCATGTTAGGAACTTCCTTAAAAACATTACAGGAGATTGCCATCTGCTATGGATATGACCCAGAGGAGACCATGGAGCGAGTATTTATCGTAAAATGTCTTCAATTTTCTTCAGCCGACATTGTAGGTAAAAAAGCCATTATTGAAGAACTGAGTCATTTTGATGAAGAACATACCAATGCAGAAGTCATTTCACAGCTGCAAGGCTGGCGGGAAGTTGTAACTGCCTATCGTGAAAATTATGGATGGAAACAGCTGTTTCAGATGATCCCGATTGCTGGCATTATTTTTGGATCCATTAGTAATAAAGGTGCGCTTACCGATGTTTCTGAAGCAGGAAAGATGCTCTACAAAAAACGCCGGTTATTAAAAAAATTAGATGAGGTGCAGGATATTTAGGAGCTGGATCATCTGCCTCAATGGTAAGGAAGATCGGACAGGATATACACCCGGGCAATATCGGGTAAAGAGAGAGAGAATATAACTTTTCAGGGTATCCATTCGTCTGTTTTATTAGAGGATATGCTCAGATAGGAGGTTAGCTCAAATGGAGAACAATGCTGGAAAAGATCTTTTATATCTTCTGATTTTCGTCGTGATTAGTTTCTTTGCAGTCATTATCATGTTTCCTTACGGACTTGCTTTGATCATAGGTATCGTTCTATTTTTTCTATATAAAATCGTATCACTCTTAATAGAGATCAGAAATAGATTAGAACCAAAAGTGAAGCAAGCTGAGGAAACGCTGGAGTAGAAAATAAAAACGCCGGAAGGACAAACCTTCGCGGCGTTTTTTTATTAGGCAGTACGATCCGTCCAAGTGGCGAGTTTCTTGTCTGATGGAAGCAGAAAAGTTAAGAAGCCCAGCAGCGGCATAAAGCTGCATACCTGCATAACCGGACTAATGCCTGCGGCATCGATCCAGTTCCCCAGCACAAGCGCACCAAGCCCGCCGAGCCCAAAAGCGAGACCCGTAATCATCCCGGAGACGGTTCCTATTTTACCTGGCACCAGCATTTGAGCATAGACTACCGTGATCGAAAAGCTGGATAACATAATAAAGCCGATGATCGACAGCAGTACACCCGTCCAGAAGAGATTAGCATATGGGAGTAGTAAGGACAGCGGTGCAGCAAAAGCCATGGAAGCAAAGATCATATTTCGTTTACCAAAACGGTCGGCAAGCGGTCCTCCAAAGAAAGTCCCGAGTGCCCCTGCTCCAAGGAACAGGAAGATATAGATCTGTGCATCTTGAGTAGACAGCGAGAAGGTATCCTTCAGGAAAAAGGCATAGTAACTTCCGATGGAAGACACATACCAAGAACGAACGAATACTAAGATAATCAGGATGAAAAAGGCATACATGATGTTCTTTTTCACCGCAGGATTCATGACTCCGTCTGCTGCTTTTTTTCTAGCGTATCCACCGTTTTTCAGCGTTTGTCCGTACCATCTGGCAATAAAAATCTGTACGGCAATCCCTACTGCGGCAAGAGCCGCAAACCCGAGGGAACCCATCAGTCCAAAGGGGATAAATACCCATCTGGTGAGGAGTGGAGCAAGAGACTGCCCTGCATTACCGCCCACCTGAAAAATAGACTGTGCTAATCCCCGGCGATTTCCTGCAGCCATGTGAGAGACTTTAGAACCTTCTGGGTGAAATGCGGCTGATCCCAGACCGACGAGAATAACGGACATCATAATGGCCATGTAACTGTCGGCAAAGGCAAGAAAAATCATGCCTGAGCAGGTGAAGCCCATTCCAATAGGCAGGAGAGCGGGAGTGGGTCTTTTATCAGAGAAATAACCGACCACCGGCTGCATAATGGATGCTGTAATATTTAGTGCAAAAGCAATCCAGCCCATCTGGCTGTAACTGATTCCCATGGAGTCTTGCAGTACAGGGAAAATAGCAGGAATAACCGACTGAACCGAGTCATTAAGCAGATGAACGAGACCGATCGCAATCAGAATCCGGTAGATTGTCTGAGAACCGGCATCAGGACGAGGAAGCGGCCGAGAAGCAGAACCGGTCTTCATCAGTGAGTTGAGTGACATGTAAGGTCTCCTTTTCCTATGTAATTCAGTAAAAACGTAACTGTTAATGAACCGAAACAGGTAGATCTTTACATCATATGACATCATTTACTTAGTAGGCAATCCCTATATTTACGCGAAAAAGGAAAAAGAGGCGCCTCACTTCGTAGTGAAACGACCTCTTACATAGGTTTGCTTGCAATCTTAGCAGATTAGCGATTATCAATATTTTCAGGATACATATCATGTTGGAACAAACGCTGAGTAGCGAGTTCCTCATATTTTGTACCTGGACGACCATAGTTGCAGTAAGGGTCGATCGAGATTCCGCCTCTTGGCGTAAATTTGCCCCATACTTCAATGTAACGCGGGTCCATAAGTTTGATTAGATCATTCATGATGATGTTCACTACATCTTCATGGAAATCTCCGTGGTTACGGAAACTGAACAAATACAGTTTCAGCGATTTACTTTCTACCATTTTAATATCAGGAATGTAGCTGATGTGGATCGTTGCAAAGTCAGGCTGCCCCGTAATCGGGCATAGGCTTGTAAATTCCGGAGTATTGAATTTAACAAAGTAATCCCGGTAAGGATGCTTGTTATCGAAAGTTTCCAAAATGCTTGGATCATATTCAAACTTATATTTTGTCCCCTGGTTACCCAGTAGTGTAATATCTTGTAGTTCATCGGATTGACGTCCAGCCATGTTCATATCTCCTTCATACATCTTATTATTGTTTATTTATACGCCGCGTTTATTTCCCCATACCAGCGTATGGAGCTGCGGCAAGACTCTTACATCATTCATATCAGAGAGATTCATTGTTTGATCAATAAGCCACTCATAACGGTGGAGAAGGGAGGAAGCAAGGTTATCTGTATCTCCCGTACCTACATCTGGATTCCCTGTCTGCAAATACATAGCAACCCCAGGATAACGACGATGGACTTCTCTCGCATAGGCGAGATCCTGCTCATCGAAGATGACAACTTTCAGACTGTAGGCTTTATCCGAAGGTCGATCCGCGAGGCGGCTCACAATATCATCTAAAGTATTCCAGTTTGTGTTCATACCAGAGCTTGGAGGCTTTGGTGAGATGGTTACTTCATTAATATCCATAAGCCAATCCTGCCAGCGAGACCCTTGAGTCTCTACTGCAGTGCGAATTCCGCGCTCCTGAAGCAGTTCGACAAGGGAACCGATCTGAGGCAAGATGGCAGGGTTACCGCCAGAGATCGTGACATGCGAGAACCTATCACCTCCGATGGAAGTAAGCTCTTGCCAAATCTCTTCTTTACTCATTTGACGAATTTGATCTTTGGCACTGCCATCCCATGTAAAAGCAGAATCACACCAAGAACAGCGATAGTCACAGCCAGCGGTACGAACAAACATCGTTTTCTGGCCAATTACCATACCCTCTCCTTGGACGGTTGGTCCAAAGATTTCAAGGACAGGAATGGGACGAGGATTACTCATCAATCATCCACTCCCGTCTTACTTCTGCGTAGCTGGTAGGTGTCTCATAGAGCCGCACAAATTCAGTACGCCCGCTGTTAATTTGGGAGCAGTAAGGTTCACTTTGCAGAGCCGCTTCCATCTGTTCATAGATCCACACGACCATATTCTCTGCAGTGGTATTCATCGGCGGTAAGGTTTCGTTCAAATATTGATGATCAAGATAACCTTCAATCTGAGTTTTCCAGATTTCTTTTACATCGCCAAAATCAACAGTGAGTCCTGTCTCACCGGGAATGCCGCTAATTCCAAATACGACTTTATAGGTATGGCCATGCAAGTTTTTGCATTTGCCTTCATAGCAGTGCAGGTGATGCGAAGCATCAAAAGTAAATTCCTTGCTGACAAGGACCCGTTTACGGTGATAGCGCAGCTGCTCTTTTTGAATATCTTCTCCGATGCGTTGCAGCTTTTCTACGATCCGAAAAGTACCAGGCTCAGGTCTCATTGCTGTTCACCGCCTGTAACAATAGAAGAAGGTTTTTGATTACGTTCAGCAGTATATTCATCAAGGCCCGCTTTCCGAAGTTTACATGCAGGGCATTCGCCGCACCCATCGCCCATAATCCCGTTATAGCAAGTAAGCGTACGCTCACGTACAAATTCAAATGCTCCGAGTTCGTCCGCCATTGCCCAAGTTTCTGCTTTGTTCAGCCACATGAGAGGAGTATGAAGAACAAAATCATAATCCATTGCCAGGTTTAATGTGACATTCAGTGATTTTACAAATACGTCACGGCAGTCTGGATATCCGCTAAAATCAGTCTCACATACGCCGGTAATAATGTGACGTGCTCCTTTTTGTTTGGCAAGGACAGCCGCAAAGCTTAGGAACAAGTGGTTTCTTCCATCAACGAATGTGCTTGGCAGTTCGCCTTCTTCTTGTGAAATATCAATATCACTGCGAGTGAGAGCATTCGGTGCGAGTTGATTGAGCAGGCTCATATCAAGAACGGTTTGCTCCACACCTAGTTCACGAGCGATATCAGCAGCCACTTCAATCTCCTGTTTATGGCGCTGTCCATAATCAAAAGTGACAACTTCCACTTCTGCAAAGTATTTTTTTGCCCAGAACAGGCAAGTCGTGCTATCTTGTCCGCCGCTGAATACGACGATTGCTTTTTCATTTGTAAACATAAAAAAACCTCTCTATCTTCTAGGATTAGTAAACACGAACGGATCGCGTTTCATCAGCGGAAGAAAAGAGAAGTTCCTTACTCGATCAACAAAAAAACAGGCCGCTGCCAAAATTGGAGGGCACTTATATAGATTGACGAGGCATCATTTACGAACACGAAAATGAGCAATCGGCCACTTTATGAAAATAAAGCTGCTGACTGCACAGGGGAGGTAAATAGCCTGCTTATTAGACAATCTGTATAGTTTTTTATAGAGGGAGTTCGCGAACCTCTCCCATGGAAATCGGATATCCCGCATGATGATCCATGGATTTATATTTGTAGTTGTCGTTAGTTTTTATCGTACTCGTAGTATTATAGCAGAAAATAGGCACAATAGAAGCCCTTTTACTTAATCAATACATTTCCAAAAGGTAACACTTCACGCAAAATTCGTTTAAAAAGACCCTCGTCATTGTTCATATCACTCTCGAGTTTCCGATTTTCTCGGCCGGCCTGAAACAGGACCGTACCTTGTCCGGTCATCTTCCAGTGATAGTTCATATGCTGACTAGCGAGATGATTTCCATACACGGTGAGTTCCAGTTTTGCATTTTCCGGATAAGCAATGACGCTGCCGGCATCTACATACAGTGGGGCAGTGGGATGAAGCTCTTGTTCACAGACTTGACCTTGCGTGAGAATACCGATCACTCCGTTACCCGAAAATTTCATTTTTATTGCATCTCGGGTAATCAGCATATTCTTGACCTTAAGAATCCTAGTCTGCATTTGTATTCCTTCACTATAGAAGAATAAATGCCGGAAGTCGTACAGCAGATCACTTTTCTCTTCGAGTTTGATCGATTTCATGCTGAAACCGGGGGGCAGGGCAGTAACAAACTGGCAAGGACCGCTAATCTCGGATTGAATCAGCTTATGTTTACGATACATTCCGCTAATATTCATGAGACGATCATTTCTGCCCGTACCGGACCCGCGGTAAGCAACAATCTGCTGCGGATGAAGCACATGGATTTTGTCTCCTTCGGTTAATGAGAAAGTGACAGCTTGTCCGGTAATCATAGAAGCTTCGTGTCCTTGAGATATTTGCATCTTTTGTTCTGTTCCTTTCTATAAATAGAGAAGCCTGATCTTGAATTATAATCTTGAATGTCTTTGCATACGATAACGAATGATACGGACAAGCACGAAGTAGAATATGATAAGGCCAATGGCTGTAATCACCGTCGTCGTAATTCTTTTTTGTGTCTTCATTCGTTGTTCTTCTGCTTTTTGCAGCTTACTAACCATGGAAGTAAGGCTTTCATTTTGCTCCATGAGATATTGATTTTGTGCGATCAATTCTTCATTATGAGCCTGGAATGATTCTATATTTTCTTTGGCGCTGTTGAGTTCCGTCATCGTCTGTTCATAGCTCTGTTGTAATTTATTTACTTCCTCCGGTAGATTTGAAAACTGCTCATATCCGTTATATACATTTTCCCAAAATCCGGCCTGAGCCCGCTCATCTGAAATCATGAGAAGTAGACTGTACATGGCAAGTGCCATCAGTAGAAGTTGCCACTTTTTTTTCATAGATCCACCACCTTATATATCCTATTAACCCGAAATAAAGAAAGAATATTAGGGGATACTGCTATTCTATACGATCATTTGTTTTTTATTGTTTCATATATTCTGAAATTGATTTAAAGAATGTAACAAAAATTAAAAAATATATGTTTAGACATACTTCGGATAGGTTAATTAGAAGGAAAAGGTCTTATTCGGGAAATAATGAACTGTGGTTGTCATATTTATAAGGAGGAAATACAGAAATGGAAAGCAGAGTAGATAAAAAAGTGTATAAAACAATTCGAGTAACGGTTAATGAAAAACCGGTTGGAAAAGCATTAGTTATGGACGGGGTCACTTATGCTCCGATTAATAAAAATAAAAGAACCGTAGAAATGAAACGTCGTTAATATCAATGCTTCATAGTGAGCAACACGTGATAGGAAAGAACGATCAGATCGGAAACGGGTATATGATTCAAAAACCCCGTGTTCGGTTTTTTATCATGAGAAAAGATACAGTAAGGAACACAGATCTGTGAGATTTGTGTTTTTTTGTCATAAAAGGTCGGAAAATAACGAATGGATGGTGTAAAGACACAAAAATTTGCAACTATTTGTATAAGAACATATGTTCCCTGACAATCAGTTGTCTTTTTATCCTGTTAGTATTTAAGTAAAGCAACTGAGGGGGGAGATTTTAGTGAGTTCATCTTTGGATGTATTTTATACTTGGAACCGCGAAGCTATTCCCGTTTCTGGCGAAAATTCACTGTTTTTGCTGATTGAATGGCGCAGTGGACCACCGGCCAAGAGACAACTGAAGACACAGCCTAAACTGTTATTCCGTGAAGTGGAATTGTTAATTAAACCTGAGAAGGACATGCAGATCAAAGCAGTTCATGGTGTGAGGGCAAAAGAATCCGACGCCGGATGGGTAATTGGTCTCGGTAACGCGTATAAAGGGAAAACAAAATCTTTCTTACTAGAATTCGATGTAAGTTCTCAATCTCCAGGCAAGAAACCGGCATGCTCCGCTTATTGGAGTGCACTGAAGACAAAGCAAGAACAACGGGTTTTACTGCGAAGAGAACAAATTAATTTGCTTGTTTCCACACATTTTGGGGTAATTGGAAGAGAACCAGACCCACGGGTGCAGAAATATGCAGTACTAAGTCAATCGACTGTAATTATGAAGCAGAGCCTCAGGGCGTTTGAAAGAGGCAGAAATGAAGAAGGAAAAGAAATTATAAAAAGACATACAGATGGATTGTTGATCCTAGCCACGAGGACGGGCGATTTAGAGTATTATCGGGAGGCTCATATTCTGAGTTGTTTATGCCTTTATTATGAGCAGACTCATGAGAAATCTTGTTATGATTCGGTTGATGTGGAAGAAGATCAGAGTCTCACAGTGTCTTATGGCAAGGATTACTATGATAAAGAAGCAAAATAAGCAGCAAGATTGCTGTTTAGGTATCAAATATTCAGTACTTATCAGATAGCATCTAGGTTTATAACGGAATATACATAATGAAAACAAGCCAAATAACCGATATAAGTCCAAAGAACTATAAACTTACGAGGCGATATTAGTTCTTTTTAACTATAGTGTTGTTATAGGGGGCATCTCATGACAGAGCGACTTATACGATTAATGCGTATTATTACCTTGGTACAGGCAAAGCCTGGAATTTTAGCAAGAGAATTAGCAGAACGTTGTGAAACATCAGAGCGTACAATTTACCGGGATATGGATGCACTTAGTGCAATGCATATTCCGGTTGTAAATATGGGGCACGGACGTGGATATCAGTTTATCAGCAGGTTTGCACTTTATCCGCTGAATTGGTCAGAGGAAGAAACGACAGCCTTTGCAAAACTAGCAGATGTTATGGACGAAGTGAAACCATTATTGCCTTGTGCTTTTGAAAGTGCCTACGAGAAAGTTATGGCTGTAAGTCTAAAGAAGAAAACAGAACGAGTCGAATGGGCTGAACAATTTGCCGAAGTGATTCGGCTTGGAAAAGCAGAGGAACACTGGCAGGATGAAAGGGACAACAAAATCATTGTCAGTATTATACAAGCTTCTTTGTCACAGAATACAATCCAGGCTGTCTACGATTCGCCGATTGAGGGCGTTGAAGGGTTTGTTAACATAGAGCAATCTAATCTAAAACTAACGATCGATCCTTATCATTTAGTACCTAAAGGATATCATTTTTATGTAATCGGATATTGTCACAATACAGAGAGAGTAGAGTCTTTTCGAATGAGCTGCTTTCTTGAAGCGGAGATTATGCCTCAGACCTTTCGGAGAGAAATGTATGCACAAAACATCTCCATGAAAGACACATTGTCTGTTAATCCAGGGCTGGAACGAACCTTGTTTAAAGTGAGGTTTTATGAGGAAGCTGTGGAGAAGATGAAACGAAGTGAATTTCTGGTAAAGCCTAAGTATATACACGAACCAGATGGGAATATGATCCTTGAAGTCATGGTGAATAACAGTGAAGAGTTTATGGATTGGCTTATGCCTTATGGACCTGCTGCCGAAATACTCGAGCCCCCGTATTACCGAGATCAATTACGAGAGAGGCTCAAGACTTGGCTTTGTTTCTATCAAGATGAGTAACCCGTTTCGTGTTAAGAATCAGATGGTCTAAGCAATTTGGCAAGATCTCCAAAGGGATTATGTTTATCATCATCTCCGCTCGAATATACAAGTTTGGATTTCGTTCCTTCTTCGTCAGCGGCACTGTTCTCCGCAAGCTTCAAGTGTTCAAAATGATGAATAAATATTCTCGCTGTATTGATGGCGTCATCAAGAGCGCGATGCTGGGTACCGTCAAATGGAATACCACACATCGTAAGGGCCTGACTTAGTCCAAGCTGGCGGGAACCTCCTTCTTTACGAAGCGTCCTTGAGATTTGTTTTTGGATGTCATTATGGTTCCTGATCCAGTCCACTTTCACCTGATGCGTACGGCAATGGGATAAGAATTTGCTCTTGTCGTCTGGTCCCCAGGAACAGAGATAGTAGGTAGCTGGCAACCATTCGATAAATTGCTGAACGGCTTCGGGGAATAGAGGAGCTGCATCAATATCTTTCTGCGTAATACCGGTGAATTGGATCGTATCTGTGGACAAAACGGATTTGTTGGAAGGTCGTACATAGGTATGAAATGAATCAACAACCCCTAGACTTCCTTTATCATCAATTGGGGCAACCTTTACCGCTCCGATGTCAATGATTTCGGAAGAATACCGAGTACTGCGGCTTACCGTAAATTCAAGATCATAGATAATGTAATTCATCAGAAATAACTCCTTTCTCTATTTATTTTTGATTCATCTGAATCAATTCATCTATAAGCTCATTCTAAGATTCTCAGATCTATTGTACTATATTACTTGTTAGATAATAGACTGTCAGCGTATTTTCTATCACTTTCCTGGCAAGAATACTAGCTAACTAATTTTTATAGGATTTGTGTATACGAAGGAGATTGACTTTTATGTCATATTCCAGTAATCTTTTTGAAAAATGCGAACAGCGACGATCAAGGACATAGTATAGGATGACAACAAATTTCATAAGAGAATGAGATCCGATAGGCTGAAAGGTCTCTGAAATTTGAACTTATACTCCTACCTTGGAGCTGCAAGTAAATCTTGAGCAGATTTCACTTGCCGGGTTAGGCACGTTATGCCATAGAGAAGATTATTCTTTTGTATCTTGCCACGTTAGACTGGGTAACAGTTTACGTATTACATTACAGAGGAATAAACTTAAATTAGGGTGGTACCACGACATTTTCGTCCCTTGACGAAAGTGTCTTTTTTTATTTTACAGCCTATAGGAGGAGGGGGACAATCATGCGTCAGAGTCAGTTGTTTATTCCAACCTTGAGAGAAGCGCCTGCAGAGGCAGAAGCGCGAAGTCACCAAATTTTGCTGAGGTCAGGTATGATTCGGCAAACGGCATCCGGTATCTACAGTCTTTTACCGTTAGGCAGAAGGGTCCTTCATAAGATAGAACAAATTGTTCGAGAAGAAATGGATGCCATTATGGCCCAAGAAACGCTGCTTCCTTCGCTGCAACCGATCGAGCTATGGGAAGAATCAGGTCGAAATCGTGATTATGGGCCGGAGCTTATGCGATTATCTGATCGACATGACAGGTCCTTTGCCCTTGGACCTACTCACGAAGAAGTGATTACCGCACTCATCCGCGATGAAGTTCATAGTTACCGTCAGCTGCCGCTTACGCTATATCAGATCAGTACAAAATATCGGGATGAACGAAGACCTCGTTTTGGTGTACTGCGCGGCCGCGAGTTTCTCATGAAAGATGCGTATTCTTTTTCCGCTAATTGGGAGGAGCTTGACCGAGTATACGAAGATATGGTCCAGGCATATACACGGATCTTTACTCGGGTAGGACTTCACTTCACGAAAGTGGAAGCAGATGCAGGAACGATTGGAGGAAGCGGCGAAACACACGAATTTATGGCGCTCGCAGACATTGGTGAAGATACAATTGTGACTTGTACCTCTTGTGATTATGCAGCAAATCTAGAGAAGGCGACTTTTAAAACCGATGCAGATGCTGGAGGGGCTGAGCCGTTTACTCGAGTGTCAGAATCTCAGAAGACAAAGGTTCATACCCCAGACACGAAGACCATTCCGCAAGTTGCTTCATACCTGGATCTCGAACCGCAGAATATAATCAAGACCCTGTTGTATGAGGCAGATGGTGTCCCTGTTGCTGTACTGATTCGTGGAGATCATGAGGTGAATGAGATTAAATTGCAGCATGCACTTAAAGTGGAGCAACTGGAGATGTTAGATCAAGAAAAATATAAGGATTTACAGCTTCCTGTGGGATATCTCGGACCATACGATCTTTCCATGAGAATCATTGCCGACTATGCTGTTATTTCTATGGATCGTGCGGTGACTGGGGCGAATGAAGTGGACCATCACTATATTCAAGTGCAGCCAGGGCAAGATTTCACATGGGATATAGCAGTCGATATTCGGAATGCCGTAGAGGGAGATTTATGTTCTTCGTGCGGTTCTGCGCTTACGTTCGATCGCGGAATCGAAGTAGGGCATGTATTCAAACTGGGTACAAAATATAGTGATGCGATGGGCGCTACTTTCCTTAATCAGACAGGGACTCCTCAAAAACCGATTATGGGCTGCTATGGTATTGGAATTTCTCGGCTGCTTGGAACGATTGCAGAGCAATATTCGGCAGATCGTAAGATGAGCTGGCCAGTCGCTGTTGCTCCCTACCATGTGCATCTCATTCCGATTTCTGTGAAGGATGAGGTACAGATGGCACTCGTTCACGAACTTGAAAGTTCGCTGACTGCCCTTGGCGTGGAGGTACTCGTAGATGATCGAAATGAGCGTCCGGGCGTGAAGTTCAAAGACGCTGATCTAATGGGTCTGCCGATACGAGTCATTGTAGGAAGAGATGCAGCAGAAAGGCAGGTCGAGTGCAGTTGGCCGGCGAATTCTCACGATGCAGAGAACACGGAACCATCTAGTTCTGAGCGCATGTCTGTAGAAGAAGTGCTTGAGATAACGAAAATGCATATTTTCCCAAAAGCAGACTAGTCAAAATGCTTAATATATTATATTCTATTAAAAACGAGTTTGACCTCAGCATATAACGATTTGTCCTAAAGCATAGGGCCTTGATTTCAATCAAGGTCCTTTTTTGTGTCTTTTTAGGGTTGTTGTGTAAATAGAGCAGGTATTTCTGAAGCTGGTTTTCTATTTTAAAGTGCTGAGAGATAAATAAGAGGGAGGTTTCAAACTACAAGGTAAAATATGTATTTAAATACGTTAAAAGGTAAGTATTGCAGACCGATAAAAAGAATAAGGAAAAACAATACAAAGTACAAAATTAGATGATAGGAGATTAAAAAGCATGAAAAAGTTAATTTTGTCGATTATGTTAGGGTCTTTGGTATTTACTTCGATACCTGTTGATCGTGTAGGAGCTGCGGGTGCTGCTTCCGTAGAAGTATTATTAGATACAAAGAAAATGAGTTTCCCTGATGCGAAACCTTTTCAGGACTCACAGGGAAGTGTAATGGTTCCAATTCGATTTGTATCTGAAGCGTTAGGGGCTAAGGTGAGTTATAGCAAAAGCGGAAAGACGACTGTGGTTGGTGTTACGAATCAAGATCATACGGTAAAAATGACGGTGGGACAAACTACCGCTTTGATTGATGGAAAAAAGAAAAGTTATGGTACGAAAATTATATTGAAGCAAAATCGGACCTTTGTCCCCTTACGATTGGTGAGTGAAGGGTTAGGGCAGAAAGTGGAATGGGATAAGGTAGGGCGCTGGGTTTGGATTGGAGAAAAGAATTTTAGAAGTACGGATGATAAGGAATTTAAGTTAAGACCACTTAGTGACTTTAAAGAGTATTTCGAAAAAACTCCGAATCGAATTACTGAAAAAACACAAGGTGTGAAAGTTATAAGAATGAGTGATTTTCCAATCAGACTAGGAAGTGGACAGGTCATTTATAGCATAGACATGATAAAGCGTAATGGAGAAAATTATATTACTATTAGAAGTAGTGAGAGAGGGAATCCAATAGACTTCTTAATTAAGAATGACTATATAAAAGGAAGAAATCACGTAGATAATGCATTCCAAAATAATAGTGATAAGACAGGAACAAATTTCTATCCGATTATCAGTTCTTCAGATCATTTTCAAAATGGGAAGTTTGTGGAAAATTATGATTACACAAAATTCAAACTCAGCAGTGTAGATTATATTTCTTTCAGAACAGATGACCCAGATAACTATATTGTAATTGTAGCTAACCCTTTTAAATGAAAGAACTTATGAGAAAAAAATTAACTAATATACTAATTAGTATTATTTTTATATTGTCGTCTGTGTTTATTCTTCCTCCAGGACAGGCAAAAGCAATTGGTGTTGAAAGATTATTTCAAAGTCCTGATAACCCTAATGTATACTATTTTGTCGGTATGGTTTATTTTGAAGTTTGGAGGAATTCTGCGGGAGATTGGACTGATGGGAAAAAACCAGGAGGATCTTACAATGTTGATGGTTTTGATTATACATTCTCCTTTAATTCTTCTCGAAAAGTTAAAGCAGTGAAAGTGAGCAATTTTAATTTTAATTGGAAATATGCAGAACAAACCTTTGATGCCTCCCGCAAAGGTGAGTTAGCTACAAATAACAGAAAATACTATGAAGATGCAACCTCAACCAGATATAATTTTACTAATCCAGTAATATGGACAGGTAAGGGTTCTAATACGGCTTATGTACCCATTTATGTTAACAATGGATTGCTTGAGGCTAATATCCAACCTATCGATCGTAAAAAGGAAGAGGAAGACGAAGGAAAATATTTTGATTCTACTGTGTTAGGGTATCGGTATTTTTTTCCTACTCTTTTTGAGATCGAACTAGAACCTGAAGAAGGCAAAGCAATCATAAAACATTACACTACCACAGGTAAGTCTCTTGATGGAGTGTCTAGTTTCAAGAATCGTGAGGAGAAGATAGAGAAAGATAAAGCTTATAACTTTCCTCATACGACAGGGACAGCAGATTATCCATACATAGGTTATAAGAAAAGTACCGTTGCTTCACCAAGTGGAGGTGACATTACACCAGGGGATCCTCCTAAATTCACTTATGATGCAAGTTTTCCAATCTACTATGTGAATTTCTATTACGAACCAAAAATAGATCCGCCACCGTCACCGCCCACTGATTCAAGTGGAGGTGGAGCCTGCACCTATAATATAAATCCACCATCTCAAGTGGCTTCGCCTGTATCATCTTTCATGGAGCCGGGCGCACAAGGACATATCCTTGCGGATAACAACACGAATGGAAGACAGTTTGATGTAACTCTCGGTATTCCAACTTCGGAGAACCTCTACGCAAATACGTGGGCTATGAACTATTTGTATCAGCATACTTTTGGTCAGCAGAAAGGGAAAATCACGTATACCTGTAACGTAGAAGCTACTTACGTCTTAAAGTGGAAGGAAAAACAACCAGACAAAGTAGACGATAAAGGTAATAAAACGCCGCAGCCTGATATTGATAAGACAGATACGGAAGTGAAAAACTATCCTTTTTCTTTTACACGAGATTACTCTTACTGGAAAATCAATAATCTTGAAGTTTATCAGATCAATGAAGCAACGATGAGTAACTATGCTTTGCCTGGCGGAAACGTAACCTTACGCCCCAAAGGGTATAGTCCTCCTTCTATAAATATGGAGCATGCTGAAGATGTAGAGGTGCATGTGATACCAAAAGAAACCGGCGATATTCGTTTTACACCGGAAGTCGTCGATAAAGGTGGATATTCTAAGCCTTCTCCTCCTGATGATACATCGAAGATAAAGGCATTAGCTGAAGGGCAAACCAAACCTCCTGATGTGAAAAATGATGCCCTGCAGTTTTCTTATGGAGGCAGTACTACCACAGTGATGGACGGCAGCACAGTCTCACAGAACGGACCTACTCCCTCGAAAATACCGAATCCATCTAAGATGGGATCGTATAAGGAAACGGGAGAACAGGTGCTTTTCCAAGACCAGTTACTAATCAGCCGTTCTTTAATGAACCAAGCTCATACCACTTCTTCTGGAAGCATTAAGTATGGCTTGCTCCCTACTACGGTTGGCGGCAGTGGTGATAAGACTTATCCCGTATCTCCAATTAACACCGTTACTGTCCACACCCCAGTTGTGAACTACTCTTCCGTAACGGATGATCAGGAGCATAATCAAAAAACAAAACCAAATGCGGCTCGAGCTGCCTTTATCTTAGATCGACCATTTAAAGTACGAATCCCAACAAGTGGACAGCATGTCAGTTACCCTGGATATGGTGATCGTGATTATGCGAAGTATGTGAGAAGTAAGGAAGTCTATTTTCCCTTTGATGTGTACAGCGGTGACCAGCGGACTTTCTATCCAAAGAATACTTGGATTTCTGTCCCGGTAACTCAGCTCGAAATGGAGTTTTTCCTGCCGGTATGGGTAGATGAAGAGGACTATACGGTATGGTTCCGTACCATCGCCGAGAACTCGCCAGCTGATTTTAGCCATCAGCGGGATGCGAATACGAATCTTGCTCATCATGTTGCCACAGATTCAGCAGAAGTTGAAGTGATTGGCCGGTTATATGACTTTCACATTACAGACATTGCAGATTATGAGTGGGAGAATGTATTCCGTAGTAGCCTAGGAAGTTATGTACCTTCCGGTTTTAGCTACTGGACAGGACTGAAAGGAATCGATGGAGCAGCGAGAGGCAATAAACTGCCTTATATCCTGCCTGTGAGACCCGGAAGTCATCCGGTTCCGAGTTACGCGAATGTAGCTGTGAACACAGGTTATCATTTCAAGTTTGATGTAAAGACAAAAGGGAATATGTTTTCATCCACCGATGGAATACGGATTACACCTACCTTTTATTATGTAGCCAAGGATGGCACGGAGAGACAGGAAGTTGATCTGTATTATAGTAAAGGTAACAAACACTTTATACGGATCGGTTCGGAGCAAGATGAAGAGAAAAGATTCGTTGTGCTTAATACACGTTTGCGTAACGTACCTCTTACGGAAATGGCGGATACGGCAGCGTATCGTTATGCAAAAGAATTATCTGATGCCGATCGTCACCAGACTTCAAAAGACGTCTACACAGCGCAGTATGTAACAGGAGCTGCCAAAACCCCTGCTTGGGCAGGCCGCTATTCCTGGATGTTATTATCTCGTGATTTGCGTACGTTCATGGGTCCAAAAGATAAATTGCCTGAAGGTGTTGATACGTATAGGGCGAGTGCCTCGATCCAGCATTGGTATGGCGAATATAGCTTGCCAGCAGATGTAGTAGCGGTGAAGAAAGGTACTTCACTAGAGAAGTATGCGAGAGCTGAAATGTTGGATGACCAATCAGATCTACTGCTGAAAAGTGGGTATATCATTGTTAACTTCAATATGGAAAGTATCCAGAATGGAGACACCGCGAATCCTCACTTGCAATACATTTATTCTCCGCTAATGAATCAGTGGAGGTTAGAAGGATATGAGCGTGGGTTCGTGACGCCTAAAGGGGATACTTTTTCTTCATTGGATGGAGATGTGCTGTATTATAATAGCGATCTTTCGAGCCGAGATGATTTCTCCTCTGAGGTTCCTCATTAGTTGAAGGTGAGAAGGTAGCTGGGCAGCATTTGTTGCCACAATTAAGCACCAAAAAGGCCCTGCATTTGCAGGGCCTTTTTGTGCATGCTGTTCAAACTTTAAACGATACTCTTATGATATTTTTCGCCTTACTTATGTGGTACCAATCATGATCTTGCTTACAAACCATTACTAATTGACTACTTTTTTGTCTAATACTTACATATGGGCTTGCCTACGAGCTACATAATCGCGACTTCTTAACTATATTATCGGTTATATGTTGAGAATATTAATAGATTAGAGAAAATATTTTCAAAAAAATAGGGAACAAGCATGACTTTTGATCTATATTTTGTTACTAAGACGCAACAGGGAGCTTTAAAGTCTGACCTGGATAGATCCAATGTGCATTTTTAAGTTTATTGAGTTGTTGAAGGGTCTGCCAAGTGGTGTTGTATTTAAGGGAGATGGAATACAAGGTGTCCCCTGATTTTACAACATATACGGATGGCTTTTCTGCAACAGGTTTAGACGGTTTGCTTGGTTTAGCTGGTTTTTCGGGTGTAACAGGAACCTCAGGTGCTGGTTTTTCTTCTGCTGGCGGAGCAATAACCGGAGCTGTCCCTTCCGAGATCCGACCATCTGTAGTAACCGTTCCTTTGCCTAACTTTTGCAAATGAGTAATTAATGCTTCATCCAGAGAGCCGTACATTCCTGCTTGGCTATATTTCTTGAACATATCGTATTCATCGCCGCCGATGGACGTGAAATCATTGGTTGCCAGGGAATAAACGGCGTTCGGATCAATTGCTTTTCCGCCAACCATCACGGAGTGAACCCGGCTTCCAGCTTCTTTTGAAGGGTCGATTTTAAAAGTAAAGCCGGAGATTTGGGGGAATCCGCCGCTTGCTTCGGGATAACTTTTCACCCCATTTTCCAAGGCTGCAATGAGGTCTTCACCTTTGACATTTAATGTGACAATCTGGTTACCAAAAGGAAGCACGGTAATGACTTCGCCTTTAGTCACTTCCCCTTTCTCAATGGAAGCACGAATACCGCCGCCGTTCGTTAAGGCTACATCCGCACCCGATACATCACGAAGGGCATCTGCAATGAGGTCTCCTAGATTGGTTTCGCCAGTGCGTACTTTCTCACGAGCACCTTCCAGATCAGTTGAGATGTTTGCTACCACTTCGTCTAGAATCGGCGCTTGTTCTTTGGTGATGGAATCAACCAGAGCAGCTACTTTTTCATTAGGAGCAATTCCTGCTGCTTCTTTTTCGTCAATGAGGGAGGCTTTTTTCTTAACTACATCACCGCCGTCAACCCATAGATCCACGACACCAACATATTTAGTGTATTCACCGGCACTGGCAATTAATGTCCCATTATCCGCCAGAATTCCATCTTCGAGGGTTGTGTGGCTATGACCGTCTATATAAACATCAATACCATCGACTTCTTTTACCACATCAAACGTATTATCTGTATCCGAATCATCCTGCCCGGTATGAGCCAGTGCAATGATAACATCTACTTTGTTACGAAGTTCGTCAACGTATTTTTGCATTTCATCCGATGGATCTGTGAACTGAATACCTTCTACGTTTTTTGGATTTGTTTTATAAGCAGTTTCCGGTGTAGTGAGGGCGATAATGCCGAGTTTCACTCCGTCCACTTCTTTAATGATATATGGATCAAAAAGGCCTGTGCTGTTCTTTTTCTTCACATTGGCACTAATCATAGGAAAGTTCAAATCTTTACTTAGTTTCACTAGATGCTCCCAGCCATAATTGAATTCATGGTTACCGGGAACGATGGCATCATAACCCATTTCATTCATGACTTTCACGATACTTTCTCCATTGACAAGTGTAGCGAAGGTTGTTCCGTGAATTGCGTCACCGCCATCTAGAAAAAGAGTGTTGGGGTTATCCTTACGGTACTTATCCGCAATTCCAGCAACTTTGGCATATCCCATGTTCGGCGAATCTTCTACGGCTCTTGCATGGGTATCATTTGTATGTAGGATGGTGATGTGAGTTCCCTTTTGCTCAGAAGTGGAGGCCGTCCCTCCCAATTCTACTGCTGCATTAGCAAAACCCACTGAACTGAAAAATAATGCGGAAACGGCAATCGTCGATAATGTCTTTTTCCATTTAAACATATAAGTTTCAACCCTCCCAATTTTTATCTCAAGCACATTTTACCAAATAACTATGAAGAATAGTTCATTTTTTTAATCACTTTCTTGAACAGATGGAAGGTTACACCATAAAAGATATGAAGTAGAATAAATATAGTATGGTCTGTTTTGCGTACGAATTAACGTAAAGCTCTTATTTTCATGAGAGGAGGAATTACAAATGATTAGAGGATTGTTTGAAACACATCTAGATGTACTGGATCTGGCACGCTCTGCTGCATTTTATGAAGACCAGGTTGGACTTGAACTCGCCCATACCGATAGCCGGGGTGCCCGGTTTTACTGGATTGGCGGAAAAGGAAATGCCATGCTCGGTTTATGGAAAAAGGAACCGCATGAAATTTCCAGGCAGCACTTTGCTTTCGAAATACCGCTGTCTGAATTTACAGAGACAATAGACACGCTTGCTCAAAAAGGAGTGCTTCTTGATAATTTTGTCGGTGACAAAACCGGCAGGCCCTACGTTTTTGGATGGATGCCTGCTGTCTCTATGTTTGCAGAAGATCCGGATGGTCATTTAATCGAGTGGCTGTCCATGCTTCCTGGAGAAGCGAAGCCAGAACTTGGGGTGATTCCATGGGAAGACTGGGATAAATTATAATTTAAAAACAGTATGAAAACTCTCATGAACATACAGATAAAATAAATAAGAGCGCGCGTCCATTTTTTGAGACGGGTGCTTTTTTCAATATAGAAGTGAGCTCTGTAGTAATGCTGTCATAGGACAGCTCTTTTCAAGTTGCTAGCCACGAAGATAAATCACTTATAAGTTAAACTTATATAATAGAAGAAACATGATTTTTTTCGAGAAATAAAATGTGGTTTTTAGTGATAAAACTGAAAAATTAAAAATATCTATGAAAATCTTCCACAAGGGATAGACGAGTGCAAATGATTTCAGTAGAGTGGGTAAAAAGAAAAGATAAACCAGTGGATTGGATGCCCTGAAATAACGGAGGAAATCATATGGACAAATTACGTGAACACAGACAATATGCAGAAATAGATAAACTCGAAGGTTCGCGGGCTACTTACGAAAGAGACTATTCCCGCTTAATTCATTCACCGACGTTTCGCCGGTTACAGGGGAAATCCCAGGTGTTCGGTGCAGGCACAGGGGACTATTATCGCACAAGGCTTACTCATTCGCTTGAGGTGGCGCAGATTGCAAGGGAAGCGGCCCGAAGTCTGCTGCGAAAATATCCCGATGCGGAGCTTGGCAGGGCAGATAACCCAGGGCTCGTTATTGACCCTGAAGTCGTAGAATGTGCTTCCATTGCTCATGATTTCGGCCATCCGCCTTTTGGGCATAAAGGAGAAGAAGTTCTCGATAACATTTTGACGAACTTGGTTCAGGAGAAAACGCAGTCCATTGTGGATGTAAATAAAACAGGCAAGGCATCACCAAACCAAGTACAAAAAGTAACTGAAGCTATGCGCAGAAAGTATGAACATTTTGAAGGGAATGCACACAATTTTAGACTCATGATGTTCCTTGAAAAGCGAGAAAACATAGACGGATTAAATCTTTCGGATGCGGTGCTTCTTGGAGTTAATAAATACCCTTATCCCGGCACAGAGAACAAGAAGGGGATGTACCAACATGAGTGGCAATACATCAGCGATATTCGCAGCGAGTGGAAAATTCCGAAAGGGCAAAAGACACTAGAAGCCCAGCTTATGGACCTCTGTGATGATATTGCTTACTCAGCTCATGATTTAGAAGATGGCATTAAGGCAGGGAAAATCGAAGTTCATGAACACTTTTTGCATGACCCGCACATTAAACGGCTTATTGTTGATAAGATCATGACGCTCGATGATGCATTCTGGTTGGGGTGGACGAAAGAAGCCATTGAACCAAAGGTAGAAGAGGTACTGAATAGTTTTCTCCGCATTTGGGAAGAGAAGATCCCTGGCTGTGACCATGATTTTTCTCGTACCCGCCGGGAAGTAAAAGCGTATTGGGTGAGTTTGTTTGTCAGTTCCTTGGGGATTATTGATACCGGAGACTGGAAAAAGGTTACTTTTGTCAAGGAAGGGAAAGAGGATCTTGATCTGCTCCGTACAGTGAGTGTGCTCAAAAGTTTCGCATGGGTAACGATGATCAAAGATCTTAGAGTTCAGCGTCTGCAAAAAAGAAGTGAATGGATTCTCCGGCGTTTATGGTATGCATTTAACGATCCCGCGACTTCAAAATCGATCATTCCTTCGGATTGGCTGCAAAGGTATGAAAAAGACCAGGCTCGCCCTAATCCAATATGGACGTGGGAACACATGATTATAGACTATATCGCGGGGATGACGGATGCCTTCGCTGAGAAAATATACAATGAATTATATGGTCTAAAAGTTGGCTCAATCTATGATCTTGATTAAATAATATTAAAAATCACTATTCATAGAGATATACTTGGTGTATATTGGATACAACCTCCATTTATGAAAAATAGAGGGACGAACTAAATATAACGGAAACAGGTGTACGGTGCTAGATGCAGCCGTACTTAATAGGGAAGACCGGTGAGATACCGGCGCGGTCCCGCCACTGTAACAGAGATGTAGCTTGCCATATGCCACTGGTTCATGAGGTGAACTGGGAAGGCGCATAGCTTATGGATCTTCCTCTGGAGCCAGGAGACCTGCCTGTTTTGACAACACTGCTGTACCTACGGGAGATAGGAAGGTGTTAAGATGGCTACCTGTCTGATCAAGAACAAGGGGCGTCTTTACCCTAGGTAAGTAAGGAAACAGCAACGTTTTACGTTACAAATGTAGACATCCGAGTTCTGCATTTCGTAAATAAAGACGGAACCGTTCTCTAGGTGAAGACGTCTCTTTTTGCCATTCGTAACCCAACCGAAGATGAACCAAGTTATTCATATTATACCTATACGGAGGTAAGGAAATGAGTCAATGGATCAGTAGTAATCTAGGGTATCCGAGAATTGGTGCCAATCGTGAATGGAAGAAAGCACTCGAATCTTTTTGGGCAGGGAAAGTAAGTGAATCTGATTTTCTTGCAGAATTAAAAGGAATTCGTCTTGGACATTTGCGACTTCAACAAGAGAAAGGAATCGATCTGATTCCAGTAGGCGATTTCTCACTTTATGATCATGTCCTTGATACAAGTACAATGTTTGGCATTGTTCCAAAGCGCTATGGGTACGAAGGTGGAGAGGTATCTTTGGATACTTATTACGCAATGGCTCGCGGTAACGATCAGGCAGCCGCTTCCGAGATGACAAAATGGTTCAATACCAATTATCACTATATCGTTCCTGAACTCGCTGATGCGAATCCTTCACTAACAGTGAATCGTCCACTTCATGCTTATTTGGAAGCAAAACAGGAACTCGGCATTGAAGGAAAACCAGTTCTTCTTGGACTTTATACATTTCTTAAATTATCAAAAGGGTATGCGGACACTGAACTTCCTTCCCTTGTAGAACGTTTCCTTCCGCTGTATTGTGAAGTGCTTTCTGAACTGCAGCAAGCGGGAGTAGAATGGGTACAAATCGATGAGCCTAGCCTCGTTACTGATATTCCAGCAGAAGATTGGAAACAGATTGAGCGTATTTATGAAGAACTGAATAAGGTAGCGCCTGAGCTTAAGATCATTTTACAGACGTATTTCGAAGCAGTGGGAGATTATGAGAAAGTGGTAAGTTTGCCTGTTCAAGGGATTGGTCTAGATCTTGTTCACGGTGGGGAAGCGAATCTTGTACATATTCGTGAGTATGGATTCCCAGAGGACAAAGTTCTTGCTGCAGGTCTGATTGATGGTCGTAATATATGGAGAAGTGATCTGACGGAGCGCATTCAGGTGATAAAAGAGCTCGGTAAGATCGTATCCCCAGATCGATTGATCATTCAACCATCCAGCAGTTTGCTTCATACACCGGTATCTCTTGCAAAAGAGGATGCGCTGCTACCTGTTCTGCGTAATTCGTTAGCTTTTGCAGAAGAGAAATTGGATGAAATTCAGCTGCTGGTGAAATGGGCGGCAGAAGATGAGAATGTCATTCAAGAAGCTTTGGCTGAGAACCGCAAGGCACTCACTGAACTGAACACATCCGTATTCCGCAGTAACGGTACGGTAAGAGAAGCCGTAAATAATCTGGATGAATCTTCATTCGTGAGAAAATCTGATTTTTCAACAAGACATGCTGCTCAGCAAAAGAGATTTAATCTTCCTATTCTCCCTACAACGACAATCGGAAGTTTCCCGCAAACTGCTGAAGTTCGTAAGGCGAGAAGACATTGGAGAAATGGACAGCTGGACAACCAGCAGTATGAAGCTTTTGTAGATGAGCAAACGAAGGAATGGATCGACATTCAAGAAGAACTGGGCCTTGATGTGCTGGTTCATGGTGAATTTGAACGGACAGATATGGTGGAGTTTTTCGGAGAAAAATTGGGTGGATTTGCCTTCACATCAGGAGGCTGGGTTCAGTCTTATGGCTCACGCTGTGTGAAGCCGCCGATTATTTTTGGAGATGTTGTATACCAAGAGCCAATGACACTGAGAGAAACAGTATACGCTCAGTCCCTTACGAAAAAACCAGTAAAAGGGATGTTAACAGGACCAGTGACGATTCTGAATTGGTCGTTCGTTCGTACAGATATTCCGCGCAGTGAAGTTGCTTACCAGATTGGACTTGCACTTCGTGAAGAAGTTGAAGCACTCGAGTCCGCTGGCATTGAGATGATTCAAGTGGATGAGCCGGCACTTCGTGAAGGACTTCCGCTGAAGAAAGCGGATCATGAATCTTACCTGACAGATTCCGTAAAAGCATTTAAATTATCAACTTCATCCGTTAACGATACAACGCAAATTCATACGCATATGTGTTATTGCGAGTTCCATGATGTTATTGATTCAATCGAGGCGATGGACGCGGATGTTATTTCTCTGGAAACTTCCCGCAGCCACGGAGAATTAATTGAGAACTTTAAGACACAGACGTATGACAAAGGAATTGGTCTTGGCGTTTACGATATTCACAGTCCTCGTGTCCCTTCCGTAGAAGAGATGAAAGAGGTTGTCGTATCTGCGCTGGATGTGCTGGATCCTGAACTGTTCTGGATTAACCCGGATTGTGGTCTTAAAACAAGAGGGAAAGAAGAAACGGTAGCAGCCCTTCGAAACATGGTGGCAGCAGCTGGAGAAGCACGGAACCAAATTCAAGTCCCTTCCTTATAAAAAATGATCCTGGCCGTTTTGTCTCACCATATCGTGGTGAGGCAGACGGCTTTTTTTTGATGCTCAGTCGTTTCGCTTCTTATAGGTGAAATTTGATTTTGTAGAAATGAGGTTGCTATACTAAATTAATTAATTGTTATTTTGTTATAGGCAGGATGATAAGCAGAATTATGATAATCAGGGAGTTGAGAATATATGAACCAATTGGGTTCACCATCATTAGAATTAGGAATTTTAGATCTCGTTCCCAAATTAATGGATGTATCTGCCGAAGAGGCAATCCGCCAGTCTATCCATCTTGCGATCAAAGGAGAAGAGTGGGGATATACAAGATACTGGACCTCAGAACATCATAATCTTCCAGGTACAGAATCTGCGAGTCCAGAAGTATTACTATCTCACATCGGAGCAAAAACCAATCGAATCAAACTTGGATCAGGAGCCGTACTGCTTCCTTATCATCATCCGATTCGGGTAGCAGAAAATTATCATATGCTGGCTTCACTCTATCCCGGACGTGTTGAGCTGGGAATCGGACGCGCTCCAGGGGGATCGGCACATTTATCGATGGCTCTTGCCGGCAATTATTTAGAGAAAGTAGCCAAATATCCTGAACTCATTAAACAGCTTCAAGATTTGCTTCACGGCAGATATAGTTTTGATGGGGAGCCGATTGTGGCTAAGCCAGTACCGGAGATTCCTCCTACTCTGTGGCTGTTAGGGACCAATGTGAAAAGCGCGGAGTATGCCGCTCAGTTTGGAACGGGTTATGTATTCGGTCAGTTTATGAGTGAGCAGGATGCTGCCGAGATGCTGCAAAAATATAGGGAGCAGTTTATCCCTTCCGAGAATCTTGCGAAACCAAAAGCGAGTATTGCGGTCAATGTGATCTGTGCTCCTTCTGCAGATGAAGCCCTCTCCTGGAAAGAGGAAGCGCTCATCTTACACCGGAAAGCGACGGGCGGGATTGTAGAGGTGCCACCTTATCCCGTCATTATCGGAAATCCAAAAGAGGTCAAAGAAGAACTGCTCGCACTTGCTCATGAAACAGGTTGTAACGAGATCCTAATCTCTACCCGTGTGGCATCCTATGAACAACGTTTATTATCCTATGGATTGTTAGGGGAAGAAATGAGCAAAGGGTAATAGATTTTCACTCTCTTCCTATATTATTGATCTTTAATTTAAAAGATAGATAATTGTACTTTTGCTATAGAGCAAATCTCTTTTTATTACATAGAATAGAGTAATAAGGAAGGGAGTGAAGTGTATGCCAACATTCGATAGTATCAGTGTAACGGGAGATGCAGCAATTAATGGTCATCTTCAGGTGCTTGGGGGTACAACTTTACAAGATTTGAATACCCAGAACCAAACGATTCAGCAGAGCCTTAATGTAAATGGCAGCCAAACCATTGCCGGGCATCTGCAGGTAAATGGTAGTGCAACCGTTTTGCAACATTTGGGTGCAGGACAAAGCCTCAGTGCGAACGAGAATGTGGTAGCTGGATCCAAACTCCTGTCTTTAGGGGTTCCCGCCGTGCCGCCCGTCAGCGCTGCTCCAAGTGGTGTTAATTTCTATAATGCAACGAACAGCGGTCAGCCTGGTTTGGTACTGAAAGGGACAGACGGGAACAACTATGTTCTATTTATTGATTTGTCTTCGGGTACACCAACCATCGGTATTCATCGGGTTTAAAGAATTAAGCGGAAAGGTTTGGTATATTACCTCTTTTTTGCATGATTTGCGTTTGCCTCCATGTACTTTTCATGACGTGTAACGGCTTCTTGAACGGCCTCCAAATAGGAAAAATGATGTTTTTTATCTGGTTCCAGATAAGTCCCCTCCGCCCATTCATTCCAAGCATTGATAAATAGAAACTCAGATTGATATATAGAAGCAGCTCGGTTCATCTGTTTCGTTAAATAATAGCTGAATTTCTCGGGAGTAGACCCGATACAGCTTTGTCCACGGGCTCCAATTCGAGGGGTGTTATCCCAATTGACATAGGCACCTGGGAAAATCGTTTCACCGCTTCGGTGCGGAGATCGGTTCAGTATCATTTCCCATACTCCGTCATAGTCAAATACGAGATGATCTCCATCCTTGGTGCTAATATAACTCCAAAGATTTGCATTATATCCATGAGCAAACGTATAATGCGGTTCAAATTCAATACTTGCTTCAAAACCAGACTGCGGGGGGATCTCGAATCCTCCTAATGTTCTTGCAAAATAGATACCTTCGAGCCCACTTCTTAGGGCAAGTTGATTCCAAAACCGAAGCATTTCTTCACAGCGGGGAATCGCGCCCGGGCGATAGATAACAAATAGAGGTTTATTCTGAACCCGGATATATCTCGGATCTTGAAATGCAGTCAGGAGTTCATCAAAATGCTCTGCCCAGTCATTTTCATCGCCATAGTCTTGGGGCATGAGGATTTCATTATTTCCGCCATCCCATTTCCGTGTCCAAGGTTCATTAGCCCAGGATAGACAGAAAGGAAAATCCGGTTCCCCTGATTTCAGAACAGACTGGAACGGCTTTTCGAGCAGACGCTTTCCCTTAAACCAGTAATGGTAGTAGCAAAACCCGTAAATGCCGTGAGATCTAGCCGCGTCCGCCTGCCATTTTCGAATCGAAGCATCCATTAAGTTATAATACAAATCTTTTAGCGGTTCTTTCGGCTGAGCATGCTTCTTATATAATGGTTTGTTTTTTCGCGTATTAGTCCATTCGGTGAATCCCTCTCCCCACCAGGCATCGTTTTCATCAATCTGATGGAACTGAGGAAGAAAATAAGCAATCAGTTTCATATGGAACTCATCTCCTTTCCTCTATCTAAGACGTTCATATAAAGAGGTAAAGGCCCCTTTCGGAATACATAAATCACTTGCCCTCAAGAAGGGTATTCGTAAAATCCATCATCAGATGAAAAAAGGAATAGTCATATTCGCTTCGTACCAGAGCTCTGGAGCTAATTTTTCTTTTCTCCTCTGGATGTTCCCTATAGTACATCACATGCGAGCCAAGTTCTTCAGGACGATGAAAAGAAACAAAGTCTTCTCCCGTTTTCATATACTTATCCCAATTCACATCATATTCCGCAAGCAAAAAGCCTCCGCACGCCGCTATATCTAATCCTCTTCGGTCATTCTCACCAAAACTTATGATGATATCTGCTCCATTATAGAGCTGCTTTAGATCATTACTTGTCTCGGGGATCCAAGGTTCTACACCAGGAATGTCTCCCCAGTTATCACCTATGGTGAGTATGCGTCCATCCGGGCTGCTTCCATGAATCGCTTCAAGATAGGGATCTAAACGAGGTTCATAATCTCCAAGAAGGAGTAGATCGGACTGTACATGTGCAGGTGCTTTTTCAGGAGCGAATAGCTCCGGATCAGAACCGAAGGGGATATAGACCACCTTTGAGCTCGTCATCTTTTGATACCTGTGGATGTACTTCGGATTTTGTGTAATAACATAATCCCAGACTAGAGAATCAGGAGACGTATTTAGGTGAGGAAGAGGATCGTGGACATCATGTAGCCAAAGGACTGTCTTAAGGTCTTTAAGGTTAGATACCTGAACAGCAAGAGGCAGATTTGTTCGGTTTCCAACGACAAGGAGGACATCGGGTTGATATAGTGCTATTACATTGACTAAGTTATCTTCCACCTTCAGCGGGAGTACCTCTTTAAAAAGCATACGTAAAGATTGTCTAAACAGGATCTCTGTTGAAGGTAATCCTGCTTCGTTTTCCCAGAGTAATAGAAGTCGAAGTTTCTTAGCATCTCGAATAGAAAGAGATGGTTTATTAGAGGGAGTAAAGGGAGCAGCCGAGCTCCGATTCTCAGGAAGAGGATGGTTCAGCTGCACACCTGGATTAGAAATCTTTTGCGGAAAAGAGAGAACTTTAGAAGCGGTAGTTAAATTCGCTGGTTTTCGCTTTTTGGTGACAGTACGTTTCCTTCTAGGTACAGCTGTTTTTTTATGCAAAGAAGATGCCGACTTTTCATTTTTTTTCATGACTGGTTTCGTTCCTTTGTATTTCGCATTTTAAGGTAGTTTATGATGAATGACTGCTTTGTTTCATGACACATACCCAAAATAAGTGAAAAAGGTGATTATTTAGGCTAGATATATAGTGAGTAACTCACATTTTCACTTTCACTTACCGACATATTAGAAAGAAGTTAATCAATCATGAAGCTTTATCACAGAGAAACTCATAGAGAGAAGTGTGTTAGAGGCTTTCGGTAGGGGGAGAACCATTGTTTAAGAGGAAAACAATAGGGCGGCGAATTACGTTTGTAATGGTGATGCTGCTCATCTATGTGATCGTGGTTGGATCTGTTTCCATATTACAGACCAAATCTATGGAAACAAATGCGAAGGACATTACTCAAAAAGTAATGCCTGCCATGAACCAAATTAATAATATCACATTTGCTTCCGAGCATATTCAGAAGCTGAGTTATGATTATTACTTAGCAGCGGATGATGAGGGAAAGAGAAAGGCGATCGGAGAGGAACGATTACAGACCATTCGCTATCTTAGCGAGTCGAAAACAGCATATGAAGCAAATATTACAAATGAGGATATTCAAAATCAATATGATGCTTTTACAGCGGAATGGAATGCCTATAGTAAAGTGAATACGAAAGCCATTGAGAAAGTAGATTTGAATGATCACGATTTGGCTTATGAAGTATTGCTCAAATCAGAGAGTTCCTACCGGAAGATGCTGGTCCAATTAACATCCTTGGCTGAACTGAATCAACAAGAGGCAGATCAATCGACCAATATGCTAGAAAAAAGTTCGTTTAGAGCTGTAGGGGTCTTGATTTTTGGTATCAGCTTAATCCTAATTGCAACACTTGTCAGTAATTTCGCATTAATTCGTGCGCTGGTGAAACCAATTAAGGATATTGAGAAGAATGTACAATCCATCGCGGATGGAGACTTAACTATAGAAGATATTTACCGGAAGAAAGAAGATGAACTTACATCGCTCGGTAGAGGAGTTAATCAAATGAAGGCAAATCTGGTTGAGATCGTGAGACAGATCAGCGCCTCATCCAAGCTAGTAGAATCGCATAGCAGCGATCTCGCAGTTACATCCGAAGAAGTGAAACTTGGAAGCCAGCAAATTGCGATCTCGATGGAGGAATCCGCAAAAGCAACCGAAAGTCAGGCAGAAACCGCTACTTCCGCCGCTAGAACGGTTGAGGTGCTGAATGAGCATATCCAGGATCATGCTTCGAAAGGAGAGCAGCTTAAAGGCATGTCTGAACTTGTTCTTGAACGAGGAACTCGCGGAAAAGAAATTATGCAGAAGTCAATTGAACAGATGAACCAAATTGCGGACCGAGTATCCTCCTCTATGAATCAAGTGAACCAACTGGATAAGAGCAACGAGAGTATATACGAACTTGTTCATGTGATCCGCGAAATTGCAAGACAAACCAATCTGTTATCTTTGAATGCATCGATTGAAGCAGCGAGAGCAGGCGAGCATGGACGCGGATTTGCTGTCGTCGCGGAAGAAGTAAGATCATTATCAGACGCCGTTCAGCATACGGTGGGTCAGATTAGTGAACTGACTGCTCAAATTCAGCAAGGTACGAGATCGGTTGTGGAGTCCCTCGAAAGCGGAGTACAGGAAACGACGCGAGGAACCCACCAAATGGAAGAGGTAAATGATGCATTTGAACAGATTACGTCTTCGGTCGTTGAAATGGTGGCTGTCATTAATGAGGTGACATCAGGTCTTGGAGGGATGCAACAACTAAGCGGCGAAATGAACGATTTCAGCCAGCAGATTTCTGCGATTTCACAGCAGTCAGCAGCGGGTGTAGAAGAAGTGTCTGCATCGGCAGAGCAGCAAGTCGGATCGCTTGAAGTGGTCGCGGATCGAATTGGGAAGCTCAGAACGTTGTCAGAGGAACTACTCGCTTCCATCTCTCAGCTTCGGGTATAATAGAAGCGAGTATGAACAATACGAGATGAGAAGGGATTTACGGTTACTCATGATCATTCACAATAAAAATAGAACGAACGATACCTTTTTATATACCTTTGCCTGTCACGAAAGTGAGCAGGCTCTTTGTCATTTAGAGCTGAAACGACTGCTTGGAATGCAGAAGGCTTTGGACCATTCATTTTATATAACGAATCACTGCATCGATCCTTCGCGGAGTCCCTTTCTTAACATGAGAGTAGATGTATTATTCTCGGCTTCTGGCCTAGATGAATTGTTAGTGCTTGCCGAATCCATAGAACTTGAAGAGGGTTCCACTTTTAAAGTGTTGTATCTGAAAGAAGGGATTCCTTACACCTATGACGAGCAAAGAACACTTGAACGTTCGGTAGGGAGCCGGATTAAAGGTACAGCGAGAATGAAAAAACCAGATGTTACACTGGGTCTCATTCACTTGGAATCAGGATGGATGCTTGGACGATGTCATGAAGCAGAGAGTGTGTGGCTGAATCACAAAAATAAACCGCATAATTATTCCACTGGCCTCAGTTCCAGGGTTGCCAGAGCGCTCGTTAATATAGCAGCGCCTGAAGCCGCAGGGGTAACGATGATTGATCCTTGCTGCGGGATGGGAAATGTCCTGATTGAAGCTTTATCCATGGGAATATCCATCCGCGGTAATGATATCAACCCGCTTGCCGTACAAGGGGCTCGTAAGAATCTTCGTCATTATGGTTATGATGATACTCTTGTTACGCTTGGAGATATGACGAATCTCGAAGAAAAGGCCGATCGCGCTATATTAGATCTACCATATAATGTGTGTTCCGTGTTGCCGGTAGAAGAACAGCTGCAGCTGCTGAGTCACCTTGGAAAACTAGCCGGGGAAGCAGTCATTGTAAGTACACAGCCCATTGCGGAGCAGCTACGGCAGACGGGATGGCAAATCGAGGACCACGTAACTACATCAAAAGGTTCTTTTGTTCGGGAAATTTGGTACTGTAAAAGGCAAACGGGGAATCACCTCAGAGAATAAAGCTCTTTAGTTAAAAATAAGAAGAACCCGCTTCAAGATATATGTCTTGAGCGGGTTTTTATCATTCTAATAAGAACGACTGTAATCGACTAGATTACGTGGAAGAGTCTCATTCTTCACATAAGCTTTCAAGTTCTCTATAAATATTTCAAAAGCACGTTCCTTATAATAAGGAGTGCTTCCAGTAATATGAGGTGTAATTAGTACATTATCCATCGACCATAAGGGATGATCGTTCGGCAAGGGTTCTTCTTCAAATACATCGAGCGCAGCAGATGCAATCTGTTTTTCTTGTAAAGCTTTCAGCAGTGCAGAAGTATCTACGGTTGCGCCGCGGCCAACATTGATGAAGCATGCTTCTTTTTTCATCGCTGCAAAAGCCTGTTCATTAAATAGATGGCGGGTATCATCCGTAAGCGGAAGAATGTTAACCACATAATCTCCGTCAGTCAGTACTTCTTCAAAACGTTCCATGGAGACCATTTTGCTGACATGCTCTACTTCTTTACCCGATCTGCGAACACCAATTACGTTCATGCCAAAAGCTTCGGCAAGTTTAGCTGTGGCCTTCCCAATCTCACCTACGCCAACGATGACCATCGTTTTTCCATGAAGTTCGCTCATGTTATCTTCACTTGCATCCCATGTGCCGTTAGCCTGATTAACTGCAGCTCTTTTAAGATTACGGGATAAAGACAGCATCATACCAAGAATCATTTCTGAGATCGGAATCGCATGAATTCCGCTTGTATTAGTGAGCAGTATATTTCGTTCTTCAAAAGTTTCTTGAGGAAGATAGTCTACGCCGGCAGACCAAGTCTGTACCCATTTTAATTTGCTGTCTGGATGTAATAATTCATCTGGTTTACTTTTTGGCCAACCCACCAAGATCTCTGCTTCTCGCAGGACGGAGGGATCAAGCTCCTTTGCTTTGCCTGTAGTTATCGTATAATGAGGTGCTATATCCTGGATACGCTTTTGCTCTGTCTCTGTAAAAGAAATTAAACTTACAATTTTGCTCATTCGCGTAGATCCTCCTCGTTTTATGTATAGTTACAGTGTAGCAGATGATTGGGCAGACGAGCAATTGAAGCAGGGGAGAGTACCCCGTCATGTATACCATCTATTTCCTAACACTTATAATAGAAGAAACCCATCTTTATTGTTGTATTAGAACAGCTGTACTCTTATATAGAAACCTATTATTATAGAAATAAAAAAATTTTAACGTTGATTAAGCGGAAAATTGACATCTAATTATAGGTTATTTACCCAGAAAACAGGAGTAATAAAAATTTGTTTTTGTTACCATATTTTATGGAGTGAGTGACAAGTAACTTATGCTTGTTACCTTATTCAATTCCTCTTTGTATTTTTGGGAGTAAACATACAATATGGGAATTTAAACCTTTTATAATAATTTAGTACCTGGTACTAGCACTAGGATGTTAGTATTATAATTTGGTTAATACTAGGTAAAGATATAGAGATAAAATTGAAAATAGAAAGGAAGCTTCGAATGACGCAAACAACACAAGATAAAGTACGTATCTTCACAGCTGTTTCTCTACCAGATCATGTGAAAGAAGAAATACAGCGTTGGACAGTCGATAACAAAGATAAACTTCCCTTCCGTAATTTTACACATAAAGAAGATTACCATATTACACTTCAATTTTTAGGGGATACGGAAATAGGTTCCATTAACGCACTTTGTGAAGCTCTTCGAGAAGCTGCTGTTAAGATGCAACAGTTTCCTCTAAGTGTTGGAGATGCAGGTGTTTTTGGTTCGCCATTACGTCCTAGGGTTTTATGGAGAGGAGTCGAAGGAGAGATTGATGAGCTCGCTGTGCTTTTCCAGCATATTTTAGATGCAACTGCTCCGTTAGGATATATTCCTGAGGATCGTCCTTATCGACCCCATATTACGATTGCTCGCAAATTTGATGATTCTAAGAAGCAAAATTGGAACTTAGAGGAATTGTCAACACAGAAAAAAATTGAACCGTGGCTTGTCAAAGACTTTGTATTATTTCAGACGATACTTGGTCAAAAACCGATGTATAAAATAATCGAGAAATTTGATTTTTGATTGTCTCTATTCTCTTAACTTCGCTTCAAAATGGGTTAATTGTTTATTATCCTAAAAATATACAATCAATCCAAATATATTAAAGGAATTAATAGAGTTAAAAAAATTCACAAAAATTATTCAAATTTTTTTATTTTATGATGCAGAGCAGGTGTTCGTGTGTTAAAAATCCTGATGTATCAACGAAATTTTGAGTTTAACATTACCCTCACTTGAGGGGCTTACAGGGATATCTGACGCATAAAATAGTTTACTCTATGTATTCAAACCTTGCATTTTTGGTTACAGTTAAGTAGAATTGTGCCGATATAACAGGAGGTTATTATGAATACAAATAGAGAGACTCGCTGGGTAGCACCGCTCATGTATGTGCTGCTTGTGTTTATATTGGGGGCAAGCCTGATTACGAAGGCTGTTGAAGTATATGGGGAAAGTACAACTCAGGATAGTACGGAATCCGGAACTCCTATGAATCAAATAGCAGTAAATCATAACAGCAGGATGTACTCTGATCGGGACGGAGTCGCTATGCTTACTTCCGTGACGGATTTAACAGGAGTAACCACTGTAACAACGGCACAGCTGACACAAGAATCAGGACCTTCTTCTTCGGAAGACCATGTCTTGCTCAAAACAGCTGCTCTTTCGGCAGAAACGAATGCCGAGAATGAGAAAGAAGCAGAGCGTAAGGCTTTAGAAGCCCAAAAAGAAGCTCAACGAAAACTACGTGAACAACAAAAAGCAATTGCGTTAGCAAAAGAAAAAGAAAAACAAACTACTCCCCCAAAAACTCTATACTTTACCAAGACGGAATTACTAACCCAGGAGGAAAAAGACAAGGCCACCTGGAACTACAACGTCTCGGATAAAGAGCTGCTTATGCTACAAAAAATTGTCATGGCAGAAGCAGAAGGTGAACCGTACGAAGGCAAAGTTGCAGTAGCTAACGTTGTCTTAAACCGGCTACGGTCAGCCAATTATCCCGATACCATTAAAGGCGTTATCTATCAAAAGTATCAATTTAGTCCCGTGGCGAACGGCCGAATGGACCGTGTGACGCCGAACGAGGATACCATTCGTGCTGTCAATGAAGCGCTCAACGGACGGAAAGAAGTGCCTGACGAAACACTCTACTTCTTATCTATTACCCTAGCTGACGACTTAACAGTACATCATTCACAAATAAAAGTTAAGAGAATCGGAAATCATACATTTTATAAATAAGCTCCAAAAGTGATATACTAGAAAGATAGTTCCTTTAAGAAATGTTCATTTCTACTGACTAGGAGGCGTATCACTCTATGAAAATCACATATTATGGACACTCATGTATCCTTGTTGAAGAAGCAGGCAAACGCGTTATTATTGATCCTTTTTTAACAGGGAATCCTACCGCTAAAATAGCTGCTGAAGACGTCAAAGTAGATGCAGTGCTGCTAACACATGGTCACTCGGATCACTTCGGTGATACACTCACGATCGCAAAACAGAATGATTGCCCCGTTGTGGCGGTCTATGAATTAGCAGAGTATTGCCAGAGTCAAGGAGTACAAGTACAACATATGAATATTGGCGGGAGCTGCCAGTTTGATGGATTTAAAGTGAAGTATACGCTCGCCTTCCATAGTTCCTCTCTTGAAGTGAACGGGACAACCGTATATATGGGACAGCCTGCGGGAATCCTGTTAACGATGGGTGACAAAACGATCTACCATGCAGGAGATACAGCACTTTTCGGTGATATGAAAATCATCGGTGAAATGAACGATATTGATACAGCGATCCTGCCAATCGGTGATGTGCTGACAATGGGTCCTGAGGATGCTGCAATCGCCGCTGAATGGCTGAGAGCAAGAAAGGTCATTCCAGTTCATTACAACACCTTCCCGTTTATTAAACAGGATGCAAATTCGTTTACTGAGCTTCTAGAGTCCAAAGGGATAGTAGGAGTGGCTTTAGAGCCGGGGGCTAGTACAGAAATTTAGTTCTTACTGAATCAATTTCACCATTTTCATGAGTTATGATATGGATTAAATAGATAAGAAAGAGCTGCTTATGATCTTGCTGGGTAAGCCGGATGGTGAGCTGCTCTTTCTTTTTTTTGATTATGTAATTTTTTTCTTGCCAATAGAACAGAAAAGTGGTAAAGTGATTTTTGACCGAATGACTGAATTGGATTTTTAGTCAAACAGAAGTTAGAGGAGGAGAGGCAATGGCTCCGATAGATCGTCGCAAACAAATACTCAAAGCAGCAGCGAAGTCCTTTGCTTTGTTTGGTTATAAAGCAACGACGATGGATCAGGTGGCGAAGATTGCGAATGTAGGTAAGGGAACAATCTACACCTTTTTTACTAATAAGGAAGAATTGTTCGATGAGATTTTGCATGAAGTCATTATAGAAATGAAAAATGTGGCAGAGAGAGAATTAGATCATGAGCAGACGTTTTTTAATAACTTGTTTCGAATATTAGATTCCTTACTTGAGTTCAGAGAGCAGCATGATCTGCTCATTAAGCTTTCTCAAGAAGTGAGGGAGTTTGGAACACTGCAAGCAAAAACGGGCAATGCCAAGGTAGAAGGTGTAATCACAGGTTATCTCGAGAAAGAACTTCGCTTAGCGCAAGAAAAGGGAGAGATAAAACCTTGTGATCCCAAAGTAGCGTCTTTCATTATGTTTAAGATCTACATTGCACTTACTTCGGATTGGAGTCATGGGAATGAACCTCTCAGCAAAGAAGAAATTAAGCAGTATATTGAGTTGTTTTTGGTGCATGGACTAGTGCCAGATCTTCCAGCATAAAAATACTTACGGAAAGCCGGCTGCGATATATAGTAGTTAGATAGATAGAAATAGCCGGCTTTTAAAAAAACTTCCCTGAGACAAAGTAGAAAGTATGCGATAAAACAAAAAAATGTTTCATTGCTCAGGTAGAGGATTATATAAATAATGCAGTACTTAGGTTGTATCTTTGAAAAAGCATAGGAGAAAGGTTATTTTTTTTCATCTCATATGACTATTTGGGGAAAACAGTCATGAAGTTCGCGCTTTCATTTTTCATACTGCGCTTATGAAATGAAATGACAACTAGAAAGTTCGAAGTGAGATAGCGTAAAGGGAGAGAAAGAAGTAAATGAAGACATTATCCGTATTTTTTCAAGATGTATGGCGAGCACTGAAGAACCCCAAAGTTCTTATTCCGCTCATCGCAGTGATGCTGATTCCTATTCTGTATACAGGCGTATATCTTACCGCCTTTTGGGATCCTTACGGCAAACTGGACACACTGCCTATAGCGGTGGTGAATCAGGATCAGGGTGCTGAATTTGAAGGCAAGCAGCTTCAGATCGGGGAAGATCTCATCGATGAGCTGAAAGAAGGGCAAGATTTCAATTGGCAGTTTGTAGATCTCGATGAGGCAAGACAAGGAATGGATAATAACGAGTATTATATGATGATCACCATTCCAGAAGATTTTTCGCAAAAAGCAACGACATTAATGGATGATGAACCGAATCCTTCTGAACTGATCTATGAACCGAATGCGAGCTATAACTTTATTGGTGCTCAGATCGGTGACACGGCGATGAAAGAAATCAGCAAGAAGATATCTGCTGCGGTAACCGAATCCTATACAGAAACGCTGCTTGATAAATTCACAGAAGTAGCGGATGGATTCGAAGAAGCAGGAGATGGCGCAACCAAAATTAATGACGGTGCCGGCGAACTGAATGATGGAGCGCTGACCCTTCAAGAAAATCTTCAGAAACTGACAGACGGAACGCTGGAACTAAAAGAAGGTATTGCTCCACTTGCAGACGGGGTCAAAACCTTGGATGATGGAGCGAGTCAATTAAGCTCAGGTGCCAGTGACCTTTCCACTGGACTATCTCAACTCGTTGATGCAGAAGGCCAGCTGGCTGGCGGAATCGGACAGCTTCAGGATGGTGCGGGTAAGTTGAAAGACGGTATTGTAAGTTCTCGTGAAGGTGCAGGCAAGCTTAGCATGGGTCTTTCTGCTGCATCGGAAGGTGCGGACTCATTAGTATCGGGTCTTGAGGATGCATCAGCAGGAAGTGAAAAACTAGTAGCCGGACTGACTTCTACCGAAGCAGGTGCCAGCAAACTTTCAGATGGACTAAAAAGTGCAGCTGGAGGAAGTGAGCAACTTGTAGGTGGTCTCACTGCATCTCAAGCAGCTAGTAAGCAAATAGCTGAGGGTGCACAAGGCGTAGCAGACGGGATTAAACAGCTGACTGAACAGAGTCCAGAACTCGCAGCACTTCCTGAGGTACAAAAGCTGCTTGCAGCGAGTCAGGCTGTTGCAGCAGGAAGCAGTGAACTTAGTGAAGGACAAAGTAAACTGCTAAGTGGAGCACAGTCTCTACATGAGGGGAATTCACAGTTATCTTCAGGTGCGGACGAACTTCTCGCTGCTCAGCAGCAATTACTTAGTGGAGCACAGTCTCTGAATGACGGACACGGGCAGTTATTAAGCGGTGCACAGCAGCTTGCTGATGCTCAGAAACAATTAGCAGAAGGTGCAAATACGCTCGCAGCAGGTCAAGATCAACTTCTCGCAGGGGCAGATCAGTTATACAGCGGCCAGGGAGAACTTGCTAGTAATATGAACTTGTTCGGAGAAAAATTAAGTGAGGCAGCGACGGGCAGTGAGACACTCAGCTCAGGTGCAGCTGATCTTAAATCGGGAACAAGTACGCTGGCTGGCGGTGTAGGCGAACTTACCGGCGGGGTAGATACTCTTGCAGACGGTTCTGTGAAACTTACGGATGGTGCTGGCGAACTTCATGAAGGACTGACAGAGTTAAAAGATGGATCAGAAGAACTGGCAGACAAGCTTAACGATGCGGCTGATGAGACTGCAGAGATGAAAGGCAAAGACGACAGCTTTGTTGATATGTTCGCGGAGCCGGTTCAAACAGTAGAAGATGAGTCAAGAACGGTTTCGAATTACGGAACAGGACTCACACCTTACTTCATGTCGATTGGTTTGTTCGTTGGTGCATTGATCTCAACCATCGTTATGAGCATGCGTGAAACAAGTGTACCAGGTGCAACGCCTTGGGCACGCTTTGTGAGCCGATTCTTTGCTTTTGCAGGAATGAGTATTATTCAAGCTATTGCAATCGCTACGTTCATGATTTATGGATTACACCTTGAAGTACAGAGTGTTCCTTATTTCTATCTGTTCTCAATCATTACAGGTATTGCTTCCATGATGATTGTTCAGGCACTCGTAACTTGGCTGGATCTAGTGGGACGTTATCTTGCGATCGTTCTACTCGTACTTCAACTTGCGACAAGTGGTGGTACATTCCCGCTTGAAACACTTCCAAGTTGGCTGCAGCCGATTAGTCATTTGTTGCCGATGTACCACAGCGTTGTTGGTTATCGTGCTGTAGTAATGAGCGGAAACTATGATCTAATGTGGAAACAAGCTGAAATCCTAGGTGTTTATGCTGTAGTGGGCATGTTATTAACACTCGGATACTTCTTATGGAGTGGTTCTAAAAAAAGAAATGATCAATCAGAAGATCAAAATCATACGCACAGTGGTGAAGCACTGACCGCATGATTAAGCAATATCAAAAAAATAATGAATGCACCCATAATACAGCCTATCATAGATAGACTTGTTTGAAAGTGTATCTTGTCACACGAAAGCCCCGCCTTCCATAAGAAGGCGGGGCTTTCTATTTTCTGAAAGATTGTACAAATTTTCAGAGTATTGGTCCATTCAAATATAACACCGTTATGGCAAATAATTAAGAACAATATAAAGAGTTAACAGGGAATGAGCAGGAATAAAATATCCAAACAAATACCGGGAAAAACATCGGTATATAGTGGTATAAAAACGAAATTTTCCTTATGACGACCATAGAAATTTTAAATTGCACCGAGTTTACACTCGATGTTAAAATGAGAGAACTATACGACCTTTGATCGTCAAGTACGGACTATTTATTACCCTTCCTCATTCCCTTTGTCCCTTCGTCATTTTTCGCTTATTACGGATGTTCCTAAAATTCATGATCATAGAAAGGTTGCGTTCCATGAGACAGACTGGATTACCTCCAAAACAGGGGCTTTATGACCCGCAGTTCGAGAAAGACGCTTGTGGTATGGGGTTTGTAGCTAATATTAAAGGGGCTGCCTCTCACGATATTGTTAGTCAAGCTTTGACGATGCTGAGTAACATGGAGCATCGTGGAGGACAAGGGAGTGAGCCGAATTCAGGTGACGGCGCCGGAATTTTAATTCAGATCCCTCATCGGTTTTTTGCAGAAGAAGCACAGCGACTTGGATACCAACTTCCAGAGCCAGATCATTATGGTGTAGGGATGATTTTCACCTCACGTAACGAAGAGGTTCGCGAGGAGCATTTGAATATCCTTCGCAAGATTGTAGAAGACGAGGGACAGCAGTATCTTGGTGTTCGTGAAGTCCCAACATACGATGGTATGTTAGGCAGATCAGCGCTTGCTGCGAAGCCTTATGTATGTCAGGTGTTCATTGGCACGAACGAGGAGAAGCTGAGCGGACTCGAACTAGAACGGAAGCTGTATATTATTCGCCGCCGCGCAGAGCAGCAGATTCGGTACGCTGATCAGGTAAGAGGCGCGGATACATTTTATATTCCAAGTATGTCTTGCCGTAAGATTGTATATAAAGGCATGCTGACCACTGAGCAGGTGGGTCAATTTTATCTTGATCTGCAAGATGAACGGGTAGAATCAGCAATGGCACTGCTGCACTCTCGTTTTAGTACCAATACATTTCCAAGCTGGGAGCGGGCGCATCCGTATCGTTTCATGATCCACAACGGTGAGATCAATACGATGCGAGGTAACGTCAACTGGATGCACGCACGTCAGTCTCTGTTTGAGAGCGAACTATTCGGAGAAGACTTGTCCAAAGTTAAACCTGTCATTAATCCGGATGGATCGGATACAGCGATGTTTGATAACACGCTTGAATTTCTGTACTTAAGCGGACGTTCCCTGCCGCATGTCGCCATGATGATGGTGCCTGAACCTTGGAACAACGATGCGGGTATGGATGAAGATAAGAAGGCTTTCTATGAATATCACAGTACCTTAATGGAACCATGGGATGGACCGGCTGCGATGGCATTTACAGATGGAATCCAAATTGGAGCCATACTAGATCGTAACGGGCTGCGTCCTGCAAGGTATTATGTAACGAAAGATGACCGTATTGTGCTGTCTTCGGAAGTGGGAGTCCTTGATATTGCACCAGAGAACATTCTGTACAAGGACAGATTACGCCCAGGCCGTATGCTTCTCGTGGATACAAAGGAAGGGCGTATTATTTCGGACGATGAAGTAAAATCGCAGATTGCATCCGAACAACCCTATAAAGAATGGCTGGATGAGCATCTCGTCGATCTTCATGAGCTGCCTGATGCACCGGAACTCCCAGAACCAAAACATGAGAATATCAACCAGCTTCAGCTGGCATTCGGATATACTTTTGAAGAGCTGCGTAAAGTCCTGGAGCCGATGGGTTCTACAGGGATGGAAGCAACTGGTTCGATGGGATACGACGCACCCCTGGCGATATTATCGGATCGCCCTCAGCGGCTTTATAACTATTTTAAACAGATGTTTGCGCAGGTTACAAATCCGCCGATTGATGCTTTGCGCGAAGAGATTGTCACTTCGACACTGACTACGATTGGCCCCGAACGTAACTTACTGCTGCCGGAACCAGAAAGTGCAAGACAGATTCGTGTATCTTCACCTATTCTCTCTAATGAAGAGTTTGCAAAACTCCGTCATATACGTAGACCTGGTTTTCGTTCAATGACGATCCCGATCTTCTTCCCTGCTAAAGAGGGTGCAGAGGGAATGAAGAAGGCGATGGATGTACTTTTTGAAGCAGCAGATCGTGTCATTGAGAAGGGGCATAATATTCTGATTCTCTCAGATCGCGGTGTAGATGCTGAGAATGCGGCCATTCCTGCGTTACTCGCTGTTTCTGGACTTCACCATCATCTAATTCGTCAAAAAACCCGTACAAAAGTTAGCATATTGCTGGAATCCGGTGAACCCCGTGATGTCCATCATTATGCGGTGCTATTAGGGTACGGCGTGAGTGCTGTGAATCCATATTTAGCATTCGAAACCATGGATGTTATGATTCAGCAAGGTATGCTGCGCGGGATTACGCATGAGAAAGCAGTGAAGAATTACATTAAGGCAGCGACAAAAGGGGTAGTGAAGATCTTATCCAAGATGGGAATCTCTACGATTCAATCCTACCGAGGTGCACAGATTTTTGAGGCTGTAGGACTCAAGAGTGATTTTGTCGATGAATACTTCACTTGGACACCTTCCCGCATCGGCGGTATTGGCTTAGAAGAAGTGACAGCAGAGACCCTAGTGCATCATGAACGCGCATTTACAGATAAAGACGGTAACGATAAAGTGCTGGATTCAGGAGGAGAATATCAGTGGCGGAGCGATGGAGAAGACCATCTATTTACACCGCAGACGATTCATACGCTCCAGCACGCGGTTAGAACGGGAGATTACGCGCTTTATAAGAAATATGCAAAGCTTGTCCAAGGCGAGAACGAGAAGAGACTTACCATTCGTTCGCTATTGAAATTAAAACCGGCGGGTCCAAAAGTTCCTCTTGAGGAAGTGGAGTCAGCTGAATCCATTATGAGACGATTTAAGACAGGAGCTATGTCTTTTGGTTCCATTAGTAAAGAAGCACATGAGGATTTAGCGATCGCAATGAACCGGGTTGGCGGTAAGAGTAATACCGGAGAAGGTGGAGAAGATCCCGCTCGTTTTGTAAAAGACAGTAATGGTGATTCTCGCCGTAGTGCGATTAAGCAGGTGGCTTCTGGACGTTTTGGGGTAACATCGAATTATTTGGTAAATGCCGATGAGATCCAGATCAAAATGGCGCAAGGAGCGAAACCAGGAGAAGGCGGTCAGCTTCCAGGACGTAAAGTATATCCATGGGTAGCTGAAGTTCGCGGCTCAACGCCGGGCGTAGGTCTTATTTCGCCTCCGCCGCATCATGATATTTACTCGATTGAAGATTTAGCGGAACTGATCTATGACCTTAAGAATGCGAACCCTCGTGCGGATATTAACGTAAAACTAGTATCTGAAGCAGGAGTAGGTACCATTGCAGCAGGTGTGGCAAAAGGACGCGCTGATATTATTCTGGTCAGCGGATATGATGGAGGAACAGGGGCTTCCCCGCAAGGTTCCATTCGTCATGCCGGTATGCCTTGGGAGCTGGGACTCGCAGAGACGCATCAGACCCTAATGATCAATAATCTGCGTGACCGTGTTGTTCTGGAGACAGATGGGAAGATGCTGAACGGCCGTGACTTAGCTGTGGCAGCCTTACTTGGTGCGGAAGAGTATGGATTCTCTACGGCTCCACTAGTTGCACTGGGCTGTATTATGATGCGTGTCTGCCAGATGGATACCTGCCCGGTAGGGGTGGCAACTCAGAATCCGGAACTTCGTAAGAACTATATGGGTGATCCAGCACACGTCGTGAACTTTATGCGTTTTGTTGCGGAAGATACAAGAGAGATTATGGCGGAGCTTGGTTTCCGTACCATTGAAGAGATGGTAGGCCGGACGGATTGTCTGGATGCGGAACATGCTGATGGTCATTGGAAGAAGAGCGGGATTGATCTTTCGCTGCTCCTCCATGTGCCAGAACAAGCCGAAGGAACGAACCGTGTACGTACCCAAAGACAGAATCATGGTCTAGAAGAGACCCTGGATATACAGAAACTTCTTCCGATGGCTGCTCCAGCACTGGAGTCTGGCCAATTAGTAGAAGGTGTGCTCGGTATTACGAATGTGAACCGTGCAGTCGGAACCATCCTTGGCAGTGAAATGACACGTAAATATGGCGCTGCAGGTCTTCCGGAAGATACGATTAAGTTCACGTTTATTGGATCGGCAGGTCAAAGTTTCGGTGCCTTTGTACCGAAAGGGATGACGCTTACGGTCGAAGGGGATTGTAATGACTACGTAGGGAAAGGTCTGTCTGGCGGTAAGCTGATTGTAAAGCCGTCGCCTCAGTCTACTTTCCCTGCGGAAGAGAACATCATTATCGGGAATACCGCACTCTACGGTTCAACAAGTGGTGAAGCATATATCCGCGGCATTGCAGGAGAACGTTTTGCGGTTCGTAACTCAGGTGCCCGTGTAGTGGTTGAAGGGGTAGGAGATCACGGCTGTGAGTATATGACCGGGGGCCGTGTAGTTATCCTTGGGGATACAGGTCGTAACTTCGGAGCAGGGATGTCAGGCGGTATTGCTTACGTCTACGACTCAGACGGTACGTTCCTAAACCGTTGTAACCTCGAGATGGTCCTTCTGGAGCGAATCGAAGACACGTCCGAAGCTGCGGTTCTGCATGGTATGATAAGCCGTCACGTAGAGTATACGGGAAGTACAGTAGGACAGCACATTCTAGATTACTGGAAACAGGAGATTGGATATTTTGTTCGAGTCATTCCAAAAGACTTTAAACGTATGATGGAACAGATTGATAAAGTACAAGCGAATGGACTTACTGGAGACGATGCACTACTTGCTGCTTTTGAAGCAAACATGCGTGAATTAACTAGAGCAGGACAGTAATTCAACATTATTTTAATAAGGTAATATTCATTACAGACAGATTTAGAAAAAGACCTTAAAACTAGGACCTCTTGTTAGGTTGGTTTTAAGGTCTTTTTATGTTTTCGACAAAAATAGAAGCAAAATCGCCTTAGATTCTGCCATGAGACGACAACAAATATAGGCTTATTTACGTATAATAGGTCTAGTGTTGCAGATGAATAAAAAATACATATACTTTATAAATCTTAAATAAATGGAGTGGTTGTCGGCATGAACATGGAGTATCCAAGTGGGAACAATGATCAGAACTTAGAGCAGGACAACCCGCGCAAACAAGTGGATATCATGGATGTACTTAAACAATGCGGTATTGATCCAAATCATTGGGAATCCCTCGTGCTTCCTGAGAAAGATTCATAAGAGCCCGTTAAGAACGGATTCTAGTCAACTACAAAAGAGAAATCATACACAAAAAGAATAGCTGCAAAATATCGCTGGGGTCAGCAATGTTTTGCAGCTATTCTTTATATACCTTTATTCATCAGAAGCAAGTTATTTCATGTCTCGTTCCATTCTTACAAATGCAATGAATCGCTTCGCTTCTTCCTCTGACAAGGGCTTTCCATCAATCATAAGTTCGAATTTACCGAGTACTTCACGATCTGACAATTCTAAGGAATCAACAAAACCTCGCACCTCTTCATCAAGTACCATGTCTGGATTATTCGTCCGTCCAAGTAAGTAATCTACCGACACATGAAAAGTATCAGCAAGTCTTGTGAGTGTTTCAAAATCCGGTTTTCTGCGGTTTTTTTCATAATGTGAGAGGGATGCTCTTGTAATATCAAGCATATTGGATAATTCCTCTTGAGTCAGGCCTCTTTTTTCCCTGAGTTCCGCAATGCGGTGTCCGTAATCCATCTATATCTTTCCTCCTGGTTTCTAATAAATGCTCCAAATATCAATTGAATTAATAGACTGATAATACAAACTTAGCTAATTATGGCTTGACACGATACGCAATGTATCGTAAATTTGATACAGCAAGGTTACAAATTGTATCATTTTGTCACACTTTTCTAGCCTTGACCCCAATTGTGTCATTCATACCTCGAAATATGCTCGCAAAGGGAATGAATCTAATGAACCAGGTCAAAGACAGCGATTCCAAAGCTTTTATGTATATCCATAAGTATCAAGATCGAGTCATTCATAGTAAATCAAGACCCATCATCGTAATGGGAATGGGCCAGCAATCGATAACCTTCATAAGTGACCTGTATATCCCCGTTACACCTGATCTTGAGATTGGACTGGATGTCGAGGATGGACATGGTGGTAATATGCACTCATTATGTACGTTGAAATGGAAGCAAGAATTTGAGAGTTTTACGTTATATCATGGATTCCTACATAATCCAGAGAAACACAGACTATACATAAACGGACAACTGAACTGGATGATTCACCGTATGCCGCATCTGTATGAATTACGTCCGTTAGATCGGATGGAAGAGTGGACCTTAATTCAAGACAAGATTTACAACAAAATAGACCTGTTTATCTAGATACATATCGCCATTTTACTATATTTCAATAGTTACTGCATTAGTTGTTTGACCCCAATATCTTAGTGTGCAACATAATTGGCTTGAGGGGGACATAAGATTGAAGGTGTTCGTCATATGATTGAAATTCACAGTCACATTCTACCGGGTCTTGATGATGGACCTGCTTCTACAGAAGAAGCACTCTTGCTTGCCCAGGCTGCTGTTGACTCAGGCATAACGAAGATCATAGCTACACCGCATCATTTGAATGAAAGTTATGATAACCCCCGGCAAGAAGTTGAGGAAGCAACGAAGCGATTTGAACACCTGCTGCAAGAGCATGATATTCCGCTTCAGGTACGTGCTGGTCAAGAAATTCGCCTGCATCCAAGGCTCATGGAACTATGGATGAATGAGGAGTTACTGACACTGGCATCAAGCAAGTACATACTTTTGGAACTTCCGTATCACGAGATACCCGCTTATTTTGGAGATTTACTATATGAACTTAGCCTACGAAATATCATTCCAATTCTTGCTCATCCAGAGCGGAATGCTGTGTTGCTCAGAGAACCAGAGAAACTTCGGGAATTCATGGCAGAAGGTGCACTATGTCAGATCACTGCCCAATCCATCATTGGACTTTTCGGTCGAAAAGTTCAGAAGTGGTGTTTTCATTTTTGCAAACAAAATGGGTTACATTTCATTTCATCAGATGCCCATGACCTGAAACATCGAAATTTTGCGTTAGCAACTGCTTATGAACGATTGGAAGAACGCTTTGGTACAGCAATGGTGGAACAGCTCCAGATCAACACCCGCAGAGTCTGGGATGATCGAATGGTAGAGCTCGCAGAACCGGCTCATGTAAGGCGCCGATTACTATTATGGTAGCAGCAGGAGAGCTAACAAATTAGGGAGGAATTGAAATTGGAACTGAAAGAATATCTAAATATCATCCGTAAGAGGTTATGGCTCATTGCTGCGATTGTGATTGTAGCCTGCCTAGGGGCAGGACTGAAGACCTTTATGACTACCCCGCTTTATAACGCGGAAGCAAAGCTTATCGTCAATCAGACCTATGATCGTCAAGGAACAGCGATGTTAGATTATAGTTTAATTCAGACTAACGTCATGGTTATCAGTTCCTATACTGAGGTAATAAAATCCTCAGCGATTCTCGACAAAGTGGTTGCTGCCTATCCAGATTTAGGTTTAACTTCTCAGCAGCTTGCATCGATGATTTCCGTATCTTCTGCGAACGATTCACAGGTAATGAATCTAAGTGTACAGGATACTTCATATGAGCAAGCAGCGAAGACCGTCAATGCGGTTGCGAAGATATTCGAGAGACAAATCCCTTCGATTATGAACGTGGATAATGTAACGATCCTAAGCGAGGCTCCACTTGAAGTAAATGCAGCTCCCATCAATATCAATCTAGTCATGAGCATATTGATTAGTTTTGTCGTTGGTCTGATGCTAGCTGTGGGTCTTGTATTCTTGCTTGAATATCTGGATGACACGTATAAGAGTGAAGCAGAACTTGAGAGAGAACTCGGTTTACCCGTGCTTGCCGTCATTGCAAGAATCAAGAAGGATGATGTGAAATCCTCGCAACCTTCAATAACAACTCAACAACAGGTAGGTGAAAGCTCTTATGCCACGATCAACCAATGATCGCCAGCAGCTGGTTACAGCAGTGAATCCCAAAGCTCCGATCTCGGAAGCGTACCGTACTCTGAGAACCAATGTTCAGTTCTCTGCGATTGATGATCAGATCAAAATACTGATGGTTGCCTCGGCACAGGCAGGGGAAGGAAAGACTACGACAGTCAGTAATTTAGCCGTTACATATGCGCAAGAAGGCAAAAAAGTTCTAATTATCGACACCGATCTACGAAAACCATCGTTACATCAAGTGTTTGCCATATCCAATCATGCAGGTTTGTCGAGTGTACTGGCAGGGAGATACCCAGTGGGTGAGGTATTGCAAAAGACTTCGATTGATAATCTCGATGTTCTATCCTCTGGACCAGTGCCACCGAACCCATCCGAGATGCTCGGATCACGCAAGATGATCAGTTTACTCGAAGAACTCGGTGAACGTTACGATATCTTGCTTTTTGATACGCCGCCGGTACTAGCGGTTACGGACGCGATGATCATTAGTTCCTTATGTGACGGAGTCATCCTTGTAGTGAATTCCGGAAAAGTGAAGAAGGATCTCGTTAAGAAAGCGAAGGCACAACTGGAACATGTGAATGCCCGGATCCTTGGGGTTGTACTCAATAATTTACAGCTCGATAAGAATCAATCATCTAACTACTATTACTACGGTGAACGGTAACTCGTTAACCTTCTTGTTTTCAGGTAATGCCTACTGAACCTTTATCACTGTAGGTACTCGGTCACACTGTGGGTTCGTAACCTTAGACGTTAATCGTCAAGGGTGTGATGTGAGGGGGGGTTAAATGCCCATTTATGAAATTGAAAGTAAGAATTGTACCGCTTACATTCATAGTTTCAGCTAAACGGTACAACTCGTGCTTTCAAGTTGTAATACAGAAATCATAAAATAATGAAGAAGGATAAGGTGATGATGTATGAAAAAAGTAAGGAAAGCTATTATACCTGCAGCAGGCCTTGGAACAAGATTTCTCCCAGCGACAAAGGCAATGCCAAAAGAAATGTTGCCGATTGTTGACAAGCCGACCATTCAGTACATCATCGAAGAAGCAATAGCATCAGGAATCGAAGATATTATTATCGTTACAGGTAAAGGAAAGAGAGCAATTGAAGATCATTTTGACAATGCATTTGAATTGGAACAGACATTAATGTCAAAAGGGAAATTTGATCTTCTTGAAGCAGTTCGTAAACCTTCCAACGTAGAAATCCATTACATAAGACAAAAAGAACCAAAGGGACTCGGGCATGCCGTATGGTGTGCACGTAATTTTATCGGTAATGAACCGTTTGCTGTTTTGTTAGGCGATGATATTGTTGTCTCTGAAACCCCATGTACACGTCAGTTGATAGATCAATATGAAAAGTTTGGGAAATCTATATTAGGTGTGAAAAACGTAAGTAATAATGAGACCGATCGGTATGGTATCATTGATCCATTATTTACTGATGGACGACTAACATCGATCAATTCATTAATAGAGAAACCACCGATTGGCACAGCACCATCGAATCTTGCAATTATGGGAAGATATATTTTAACGCCCGAAATATTTAATTATCTAGAAGAACAAGAAATTGGAGCTGGCGGTGAAATCCAATTAACAGATGCTATCCAAAAACTCAATTCTGAGTATGGTTCATATGCCTATAACTTTGAAGGAACACGATATGATGTAGGAGAAAAACTTGGTTTTATTCTAACAACCATTGATTTTGCATTACGAGATGAGAAATTAAGAAAATCAGTGCTTTCTGGACTAACTGATATCTTAAATCGTGAAGAGGTCGCTGGAAAATTATTGGTAGCTGGTGGAGAAAGTCTATGAGTGATAATCAACTCAATGAAATATCGGCTGGTTATCAAAAAGAAAATGAAAGCTTGATATATACTCCGGAAGCTAGTGGAAAAAACCTATATAGTTTATTTACTAAACCATTCATTGATTATTTTGTTTCTATTATATGTTTAATTTGCTTGAGTCCCTTAATGCTTCTAGTATCTGTCATGATTAAACTTGATTCCAAGGGCCCTGTTATATTTAAACAAGAGCGCTATGGTAAGGGAAAGAAAATTTTCAGAATATATAAATTTCGAACAATGTATATAGATGCCCCTAAATACGCTTTATCGCCAACGAGTAGTGAAGATCCTCGTATTACTCGGGTTGGTAAGTTTCTTAGAAAAACAAGTATGGATGAATTACCTCAATTATTAAATATTCTAAAAGGGGATATGAGTTTTATTGGTCCTCGGCCTGAATTAAGAAATGTAGTCGAAGAAGTATACAGTGATCTGGAATTCAAGCGATTAGTTGTAAAACCAGGCATTACAGGCAGTTGGCAAGTTAGTAATGCTCGAAAACAACCGATTCATCACAATCTGCAATATGATTTTGGATACATTGAAAATGTTTCAATGAAATCGGATCTCATGATTATTTTTAGAACACTAAAAATTCTAGTTAAAAGTAATACATTTTAATTTATATTACTAGGGGATGTGAATTAATGAGAAAAGTAATTGTGTCGGGAGCAGCTGGGTTTCTTGGCTCTTACTTAGTGAAACAATTAATACAACAAGGTGAAGAGGTTATCGGAATAGATAACCTTTCAAGTGGGTTAATGTCCAACCTATCAGAAGTCTTGAATCATCCAAGATTTAATTTCCTTCTAGCAGATGTATCCGATAAAGAAGCTATTACTGATTTATACCAAGAAAAAGTGAAAGAGATCTACCATTTAGCTTCACAGGCATCACCGAAATTTTATCAAGCAAATCCATTTGAAACAATGAAGGTAAATACACAAGGTACTTTTAATCTCTTGGAGTTAGCAAGAGATAAAGAAGCTAAATTTCTTTATACCAGTACTAGTGAAGCTTACGGTGATCCAGAAGTACATCCTCAGCCTGAATCCTATCGTGGGAATGTAAATACTTGGGGACCGAGAGCATGCTACGATGAAGCAAAACGGCTTGGTGAAGTTATTTGCTATGAATTTTATGAACGTTACGGTGTTGCAGTGAAAGTTGCTAGAATTTTCAATACCTACTCTGCAGGCTTACGTAATGATGATGGAAGGGTCATTTCTAATTTTGTGACTCAAGCTTTAGCAGGAGAGGATATTACTGTTTATGGTGATGGTTCTCAAACTAGATCCTTTTGTTATGTAGATGATAATATTCGGGGTTTGCAGTTAATGATGAAATATGATGAAGCAAATGGAGAAATTATTAATATTGGTAATCCAGTGGAATATAGTGTATTGAATGTAGCTTATATGATTAAACAGATGACACAATCTGAAAGTAAAATTGTTTTCTATCCGCTACCAAAAGACGACCCAAAAGTAAGGAGACCAGATATTAATAAGGCTCAAAACATATTAGGTTGGGATCCTGTTATTTCTTTAGCAGAAGGATTACAAATTACAATAAATAAATACAATGAAACTTTGGTACAGATCCACCCATAACGGGTGGATCATTTAGTTTTCACTATTAAGAAAAATGATGGAGATAAAACCATGTTATTTTTAATATCTTTTTTTATGTCGATTGCAGCATACAATCCAGTAATATTTGGGTTAAATCTTTCAAATATTATTCTAATAATAGGCTTTATATATATACTACTAGTGAGAAATGTGAAAACTAAAATGTTTCATTACAAAAAAACAAACGTTATGCTCATTATACTTTTATATGTATATTTATCCACAACTATAATTTATTCGATAGATCAATTAGTTTCTATTATTACTTATGTAAAAATAATAACTCCAATACTTTTTAGTGTTGTATTAATGAACACAATAACAACTCTTAGAAAAATGGAATTTTTCCTAGGTTTATTGATATCCTCTGGTTATATATCAGCAATATATGGATGCGTACAATACTTCTTTGGTTTAACAGATTACAGGCTAGTTGCTATTAATGGAGAGTTATTATATAGAGCGACAGGGACGTTTCAACATGCCAATGTGTACGGAAGCTATCTTATATTGATTCTTCCATTTATGATTTATAAATTTTCTCATGCTGAATCTCAAAAAAATAAATTGATTCATTCATTGCTTATTCTTATTACTCATATTGCTATTTACTTATCGTTTTCAAGATGGGCAATTATATGCTTACTAATAGTGTATGTTTTGTTTGGAATAAGAACAATTATAAACTCGTTAAAATTTAAGAAACTACCTAGATGGATAATATTAATTCCTATTATAATTTCAACAGCAGTATATGTTGTTTATAGTAACTGGGGTACAATTGATCTTCTATTTATAGATAGGGGTTCAAATGATATACGATACAACAGTCTAAACATTACAATTACAAGTTTTTTTGATAATATGAAAGGATTTGGCTTAGGAAATGGTAATGGTGGATTGATTCTTGATGGTACTTATTTCAATTTGCTAGTTGATGCTGGATTTGTAGGTTTACTACTTTATTGCATCCTTATTTTCCATATATTAATTGGGCTCAAAAAGAAATATAGTAGTTGTATTTCATTATCTAATTTATATTTAATATCAAACTTATCACTATTATTATTTGTTTTAAATGGATTTCTAGAAACAAATATCTATAACACAGGACTTAATATATTTCTAGGGTTATACATTTATTTATTGAATATTGATAAAGATATATTTAATAAAACTTCTATCAATGTTTTTGAAGCAGATATGACAAGTAATATTCAACAAGTATCCATACCTTTGAATAGTTAATAATTTAGTTTTTGCATATAATAAAATGTTCGATAATGAAACTAGAATCGTTTAGAAATACATTTCTTTTCATCAGTGTCTTTCATTCAAAATAGCTAAATAATATACCGTTATGAAAGGAAAACCATGCAATCCACATTTAATAATAAACTTAGCACTGGAATATTGAGTTTATTTATAATAACTGTTGCGATAGCTGCTACTTCACTCTCTTTAAGTTATGTAGTTGTCATCTTGGTATTATTATTAGGATTAACCTTGATCATATTTATTAATAATTCTTTTTGGTATATTGTTGTTCCTACTATACTTATTTATCAGTTATATCTTCCTTTGGATCTCTCGATAACTTTAATGGTTTTGATATCACTGGTTTTATTCGCTAATGAGTATTTTAACAGGAATTTACTTATATATTATAAGATGCATAATTCAATGAAGATATACATTTTTATGCTTCTTATAATGACTCTTGCTATTATATATTCTCCAAATCAATTATTAGGATTAAAACTTATTTTTTTTAGTTTTGTTGGTTTGATTTCGTTATGTTTAGGCTTCTATTATAAGAGGAAAGAGTTATCTGTAACTAGAGTTTTAAATAGTATTATGATATTAGGTTTACCTATAGCAATCTTGAATATCTTTTTTCTGGTATTTTCTGAGTGGGAATTGGAGTTTCTAAAATCCAGATTAGCACAGTTATTTATCGATCCTTCGACTTTAAGGATGTTGAATAATGGTGAAATGTTGAATAATATCTTAGATCCATATAAGGCGGGAACCTTTTTTATTAATGCCAATGTCGCCTCAGTATATTTTGGACTTCTATTTTGCATATCATTTTCTCAAATGATAGATAAATGGAAGTTTAGGTATATTTTAAGCACCATTTTATTTATTGGTGCTATACTGGCGACTCAATCAAGAACAGGATTACTCGCATTAACAAGCGTTGTATTGTTGTTTCTCATTCTTAAGTTTTCATACAGAACTCTAATGAAAATTGTCTTACTAACAATAACAATTGCAGTATTTGTCTTCTCAGTTACTCCGCAATCAATTATTTATAACCTAACAAAGAGATTAAATGTTGATGTGGTTGGAAACGATCCGAGAGTGCTAATTTGGAATTTTACTTTTGATAAAATAAAAGAACACCCATTTTTGGGATTAGGATTTGGAGGATGGGAGACAGAATTCCCAGAATATGCTTTTAAAGTAGGCACAGATCCTTCATTTCCACCTCATAACATTTTCGTTATAATTTGGACCTGGGCAGGCATACCTTGTCTTATATTATTTGTATTATTTTTTATAAATTTAATATCTAATTTATATACCATATATATTAGTAAGGATAAAGAAGTTATTTATCTATGTGGCCTTGGATGTATTCTATTTGTTATAGTCGAGGGAATGTTTGATAATTTTTTCCTGCACAATTATAGCGTCTCAACATTATTTTTCTTCATAATGGGATTATTATTATATAGAGAAGAAGCAGAGGTGAATTTGACTAGTGAAACTAGGATTACTTAGAAATACATTTTTGCCTTCATCAGAAACCTTCATTTATGAGCAGCTAAATCAATATTCTGGATGGCAGGTAGAAGTTATAACAAGAGAGGTTATCAATCAAGATCAATTTAGATCAAATCAATGGAATATTAACTCTATTCAAAAAAATGCAAAGTCAAAATTTTACAAGTTATTTATAAAATTATTATATACTTTGAAGATTAATTCCACTTCAAAGATATCGAAAATTATTGAGTATAAAGATATAGATGTTATCCATGCTCATTTCGGCGTAGATGCAATTTACGCAATTAAAGCATGCGAAAAACATAACATACCTCTTTTTGTCACTTTTCATGGTTATGATATTACACGCCTTCCAAAGTTTAAAATTTATCCATTTTCGTATTTGATGTATTATTTTAACTACAAAAAATTATCTGAAAAAGCTGATTTGTTCTTAGCTGTATCTTCCCACATAAGAAGCAAATTGATTGAAAAAGGATTCCCAGAAGAAAAAATAATTATTCACTATATTGGTATTGACTTAAAAAAAATATTTTATAGAGAAGAGATTTCTGTTAATACTAATGAAATTATTATTACCACCGTGGGAAGATTAACTGAAAAAAAAGGCATCGAATATTTAATACGTGCATTTGATAAGATCTTTGAGGATTGTGAAAATGTAAGGTTAAGAATTATAGGTGATGGATATCTAAAAAACAGCTTATTATCTTTATCTAAATTAGGTAGATCTAAAGATAATATAGAGTTTTTGGGGAACATACCACATGATATGGTTATTGAAAATCTTAGAAGGAGCCATATATTTTCTTTACCGAGCGTAACTGCAACAGACGGTGACCAGGAAGGACTAGGTATGGTGATATTAGAGGCATCTGCCACCGGACTTCCAATTGTTGCTTCAAGAAGTGGTGGAATTGTAGATGCCGTTATTGATAATGAAACTGGATATTTAGTTGAAGAGAAAAATGTTGATGAATTATATTTAAAGCTTAAACATCTTGTTGAAAACGATCATCTTAGAGTTGAAATGGGGAAGAAAGGAAGAGTATATATGGAGGAAAATTTCGATATCAGTAAACAAACTAAGAAATTAGAAATATTATATAAGAAATACTTAAGAAAATGAGGGGAACTTAATGCATGTTTGCATGTTGGTTAGATCGACTGTATTTCATGAACATTATGGAGGAATGGAAATAGTCGCTGATGATTTAGCTTGTTCCTTAGCTGAAAAAGGAGTATATGTAACAATAATTACTACTTCACTAAAACAAAATCAAAATGAGATTGTTACAAAAAAACGAGAAAATATGAGACTCATTAGCTTAGCCAATATGCCTCCAATGAAGTATTCTTCAAGTTGGTGGAATAAAAGCGCGAGTTTTTTTCGCGAATTAAACACTATTGAACCTGTTGATGTGGTGTTTAGTGTTAGTGCAGCTGGCTATGCTGTTTCAAAGTTGACTGATAAACCACCTCTTGTATTTCAAGCACACGGAACAGCATTAGGTGAGATAAAGACGAAAATAAGATTGGATTGGAAATCGAAGGTGAAATCTTTAAAAAATTTTCAAGGACTAATTAAGGATATTGTCTATCTTAAAAAGTTTGATTTAATTATTACAGTAGGGCAAAAAGTATTTAATGATCTTGAATCACAAATGTATTTTAAAGCCATCCCTAAGTTAAACATTACCAATTGTGTAGATGATAAGCTATTCTTACGTAATGATACCGATAGATCAGTAATAAGAAGTAAATGGGGAATTGCAGAAAACAGTAAAGTTTTCATCTCAAGTTCTAGATTACATGCAGAAAAAGGAATCTTGGATTCAATTAAGATATTTCAGCATGTACATCTTAGTGATGAAAACACTGTTTTTTTTGTTATAGGTGATGGACCACAAGAAGAATTGTTGAAAACATATTGCAAAGAAACTAATTTGGCGAACAGTGTTCTTTTTGTAGGAAAGCTTGATAGAGAAGAACTAGCTATGTACTATTCAGCTGCAGATTACTTATTGTTTTCGACATTAAGAGAAGAAGCTGGTCTTCCACTTACGGTTTTAGAGGCGATATCGAGTTCACTAATATGTTTTGTATCTGACAAAATTAAATTTGAGCCTGGAACTCCTCTAGTTCAAATATTCTCAAAACAATATGAAGAATCTGCAAGAATTATCGAAGAAGTAGTGAATTCTGCACAATCTACTCTTCTGTTATCAACTGGCCAGAAGTTTATTTCAAATAATTATTCCAGGGAGAAGTGGATATCAGATTATATTACTGTATTCGACAATTTAATAGATAAGGAGAAGGTTCATGCAGAATGAATTTATAATTATTTCAACTGCTGATTGGGATAATCCATTTTGGACTAATAAACAACATATTGCGAAAAGGTTAGCGGATCGGGGATATAAAGTTCTCTACTTAAATTCAATGGGGCTAAGAGCTCCTAGCGGGAATAGTAAAGATTTAAAAAGAATTTTGAGAAGGTTTAAGTTAATGTTTAAGGGTCTTCAACAAAGACATGATAATCTTTGGGTATGGTCTCCTATAGTTATTCCCTATCAAAAAAGTTCATTTGTCCGTAAACTGAATTTTCTGATTTCTAAATATTTTATTAAGCACTATGTTAAAAAGTTAAATTTCACTAACTATATTCTTTGGACATATAATCCGATCAGTCAGCCTCTCTTAAACAAAGGAGAGGTTACTTCTGTATATCATTGTGTGGATGAAGTGTCTGTACAACCAGGTATGCCGGAAGAAGTTATAAGAGAGCAAGAACTTTTGTTAGTGAAGAATGTTGACATTGTTTTTGCGACTTCACAAAGTTTATATGAGAAGAGGAAAAGCATAAATACAGCAACTTATTATAGCGCTAACGTTGCAGATTTTGATCATTTTTCTCAAGCAAGAACAAAAAAATATGAAATCCCCATGGAACTCAAAAAATTACAAGGACCAATTATCGGATTTATTGGAGCAATCAGTGGATATAAATTAGATTACCAACTTATATATGAGATAGCCCAATCTAACCCTGATAAAAATTTTGTGTTCATTGGTCAAGTTGGTGAAGGTGATCCTAAAACAAATGTAAGTCTAATCCAACAGTTAAAGAATGTATATTTAATTGGTCCAAAGCCTTATGAAGAACTTCCAAGGTATTTACGTCATTTTGATGTATGCCTATTACCTAATAATCTTAACGAGTATACGAAAAATATGTTTCCAATGAAATTTTTCGAATATTTAGCTGCCGGTAAACCTGTGGTTATGACACCCCTTCATGCTTTGCAAGAATATTATCATCTTTGTTATGTTGCAAAGAATCCAAAAGAATTCTCGGAAAGTATTAACGACGCTTTGAATGAAAAAAACGGGCAGAATTTTAACGAGTTGGTCAATTCTCGTATTTCAGAGGCCCAATTACACGATTGGGAATCTAGAATCGATAACATGTTAGATAAGGTGAGTCAAATGAGTACTCATAATATAAATGGAAAGATAGGAATTTACGATGCTAAAGGCATTTAGCATTTTATTCAGTGGTAATCTCATAGGTAAAATATTGGGTGCAATTCGAGAAGTGATCATTGCTGCATTTTATGGGACTTCAGCGCCTGCAGCAGCTCTGAGAATCTCCCAAAGTGCAACGTTGATTCCAGTCAATTTTTTTACTGCGGAGAGTTTAAACGCAGTATTTGTACCCTTGTTCACAAAATATAAGCTTGAGGATGAGAAAAGAGCAAATAATTTTGCCTGGTGCATGTTTATTCTGATTGGTAGTATTTCTATAGTACTTTCAGTCATTTTATTTTTAGGTGCGAGAGTGTGGGTATCATTGCTTGCACCAGGGTTCACTGAAGATGTAGTAACTCTGACAGTGAAATTTGTTGAAATAATGAGTATTGGAATACCATTTTATTTAATGACATCTGTAATTTCATACTATGAGATAAGTAATAAAATTTATATAATGAGTTCTATCAGAGCATCAGTACAAAGTGTAGGACTAATTGTTGGTGCTGTTGCGTCTTTTTATTTTGATAGTTTAAGTTATCTTGCCTGGGGTTTTTCTGGAGCTTATATTTATTTGTTACTTCATGGGTTATTTAATCTATATAGAAAAGATTTGATCATTTTACCTTCCTTCAATCTACCTGAAATTAAAATTATTACTCGTGATTTTTGGAAGTTATTAAAACCATTGTTATTAATTCCATTTATACTGCAAGGAAATATTTTCACTGAGAAAGTAGTTGCTTCATTATTAGGGGTTGGAGTAGTTGCCTCTTTAGATTATGCTAGATTTATTTCTGAAACTGGTTTGCTGCTTATTGCAGTACCAATAGGAACCATATTTCTTTCTGAATTAAGTAATGCTACTCAAGAACATGTGGAGAATTTGCTACATAAAATCATACCAGTACTTATGATGATAACTATTCCGTTATCTCTTTTTTTTATTTGTAATAGTGAAGGAATAATATCATTGTTTTATGCTAGAGGAGCATTCGACAGTGAATCAGTACAATTAACTCAAAATATCTTTATTGGTATTTCAATCGGATTATGGGCAACAATTACAGCGTATATCTTACAAAAAGTTTTAAATGCACAAATGAAAAATAAGGTAGTCGTGAAAATTATGGCTGTTTCGGTAGTTGCTAATATTGCAACCAATATATTTTTATATAAGATTCTTGGTCCCTTAACACTTGGTGTGGGAGCATCTCTGTATGGAATTATTTATCTTATTTTAGCTTCATATAAATTAGGGATATTGAAGTTTGTGGTGAAAAACATACTTTTAGTGGGTGCAGGATCTATTGTCTATATCCCTATTGCTACAATAATAACTGGGAACTCGATTTTTAATTTAATCATTTCAGCATTGGTATTTTTTATTTTTTGGTTGCTATACCTTCTATCTATTAAAAGTTTAAGAAATGCAGTTATGCCAGTATTAATGAACAGATTGAAGAAACAAAAAAAAGTCACGTCAATTGGAGAGTGAGAAGAGTTGAAAGTTGCCATAGTGCATGATTGGCTGACAACGTATACCGGGGCTGAGAAAGTTGTAGAACAAATTCTTGAAATTTATCCTGATGCCGATTTATTTACTTTAGTTGATTTTTTAAAAGAAAATGATCGAACTTTTCTAAATGGGGTTAAAGTTACTACCTCTTTTATTCAAAAAATGCCTTTTGCCAAAAAGAAATATAGAAACTATCTTCCGCTAATGCCGATTGCGATAGAACAATTCGATCTTTCTTCTTATGATTTAATTATTTCATCTTCGCATGCGGTCGCCAAAGGAGTTATAACAGGACCTGATCAATTTCATATATCTTATATTCATACTCCGATTAGGTACGCATGGGATTTACAACATCAATATTTGAGAGAATCTGGATTGAATAGAGGGCTCAAATCTCATATAACAAGGGCAATACTTCATTACATTCGTTTATGGGATTATAGGACTTCAGCAGGTGTAGATCTCATGGTATCCAACTCCAACTTTATTAGAAAAAGAATTCAAAAAGTCTATAACAAAAATGCAATAACGATATATCCTCCAGTAGACGTTTCTATGTTTCAATATCAAGAGATTAAACAAGATTATTATCTAACTGCTTCTCGATTAGTACCATATAAAAAAGTGGACCTAATAGTTGAAGCATTCTCAAAAATGCCAGACAAAACGCTTTACGTAATTGGTGATGGCCCTGATATGGAAAAAGTTAAATCCTTTCAATCAAGCAATGTGAAATTATTAGGTTATCAATCTACTGAAGATTTAAGAAAATACATGCAGAATGCCAAGGCATTTGTATTTGCAGCGGAAGAAGACTTTGGAATTACTCCAGTAGAGGCTCAGGCATGCGGTACACCAGTTATTGCTTTTGGTAAAGGTGGAGCTCTTGAGACGGTTATAGGAAATCCGGAGATAGAAAAGGAACTTACTGGGTTGTTTTTTTATGAACAGACTACAGAATCCTTAATAGATGCGGTTGAAAGATTTGAAAGTATCATGAATGGAATTCTCCCTCAGAACTGCAGAGAACACGCATTGAAATTTTCTAATGAACGTTTTCGTGAGGAATTTAACCAATTAGTACAAAGCTATCTGTTTAACAGTAGTACTGAATCTAATTTAAATGAAATACAAACTGAATATAGAGAAGAATTGATGGTTGAGCGTCCTGAGAAAAGAGGTGTAATATGAAATTAATATTGCTATCTGGTGGATCAGGGAAAAGACTTTGGCCACTATCTAATGACGCAAGATCTAAACAGTTTCTTAGAATATTAGATATGGATGGTCAAGATGAAAAAGTATCTATGGTACAGAGAGTATGGGAACAGCTGAAAAAAAACGGTTTATCAGATGATTCTTATATTTCGACAAGTCAGAGTCAGGTCGAGATTCTAAATAATCAATTGGAAAATGAAATAAGATTAGTAGTTGAGCCTGAAAGAAGGGATACATTCCCTGCAATATCTTTAGCAGCATCTTACTTATATAGTATGTCAAGTGTGAGTCTAGATGAAACAATTGTAATTTTACCGGTTGATCCATATGTAGAAGACCAATTTTTTGAAAATGTCAAAAATCTTGATCAAGTATTAAATGATTCAGGAGCAGATATCGCGCTTATTGGTGTTAAGCCAACTTATCCTTCTGAGAAATACGGGTATATTATTCCAGAACAAATTGATAACAATCAATTCTATACAAATGTTAATACATTCGTTGAAAAACCTCATCATTCTGAAGCAGTGTCAATGATTTCTCAAGGCGCTCTTTGGAATTGTGGGGTTTTTGCATTTAAACTAAACTATTTAATTGATTTGCTTATTGAATTGGGTTTACCTATCCAGTATGAAACTATGTTGAGTCAATATGGACAAATGCCTTCCACTAGCTTTGATTATAAAGTAGTCGAGAATGCTAAGAATATTGTAGTTAGCCCATATCATGGGTACTGGAAAGACCTAGGAACTTGGAATACATTAACGGATGAAATGACTAACCCTATTGTTGGTAAAGGCTACATCTCTGAAGATTCTATTAATTCTCATCTTATTAACGAACTGAATCTTCCTGTAACAGTGTTAGGCCTTTCTAACATTGTAGTAGCCGTAAGTCCTGACGGAATTTTGGTGAGTGATAAGGATGAAAGTCCACGGATCAAAGAGATTTTAAAGTCGGATACATCCAGACCAATGTTTGAAGAAAGAAGATGGGGATATTATCAGGTTGTTGATTATTCTCAAAATAAAGAGAAAGATCAAATTCTAACTAAGAAAATATGTATAACAGCCGGAAATAACCTTAGCTATCAGTATCATATATTCCGTGAGGAACTATGGACTATTGTATCTGGAGAGGGAGAGTTAGTGTTAAATAATTCAATCCAAACTTTGAAAAAAGGTGATTTAATAAGAATTCCTCCTAAAACAATGCATAGTGTAAAGGCAATTTCAGATCTTGAGATCATTGAAGTACAAATGGGATCAAATCTGATAGAAGAAGACATTATTAGGCTTAGTACTGATTGGTCCGAAATCATTAAGTTCTGTATAAAATAAGGAGGAAATTTATAATGAAAATTGCTGTCATAGGTACAGGTTATGTTGGATTGGTTTCAGGAGTATGTTTTTCTGAGATAGGTAACGAAGTTATTTGTGTAGATAATAATCCATTAAAGGTAGAGATGTTGGAAAAGGGTGAAGTTCCAATCTACGAACCAGGACTTGATGAGTTAATCATAAAAAACAAGGCAGCCGGAAGGCTGTCTTTTACTTTTGATGTAACTAGTGCAGTGCAGAGTTCTGATCTAGTTATATTAGCTGTAGGGACACCGCCTCTACCAAGTGGAGAAGCTGATCTAAGCTATATAAAACAAGCAGCAATAGATGTAGCGAAAGCAATGGATGGGTACAAAATTATAGCGACAAAGAGTACTGTTCCTGTGGGTACAAATGAATATGTAGCTAGTATTATTAAGTCAAACAGTCATTATCCATTCTCGGTTGCTTCATTACCTGAATTTCTTAGAGAAGGTTCAGCAATTTATGATACCCTCAATCCAAACCGCATTGTAATCGGTTCTAATGATTATGAAACACAACGAACTCTTGTAGAACTACACTTGCCGTTAACTACTAATATCATTACAACTGATCTTCGATCAGCAGAAATGATTAAATACGCATCTAATGCATTCTTGGCAACAAAAATTTCATTTATAAACGAAATTGCTAATATTTGCGAGAAAGTAGGCGCTGATGTAACTAGAGTAGCAGAAGGAATGGGATATGATCAACGGATAGGAAGTTCGTTCCTTCAAGCTGGTATCGGTTATGGGGGTTCTTGCTTCCCTAAAGATACAGAAGCATTAATTCAAATCGCGGAGAATGTGGATTATGAATTTAGATTGTTAAAATCAGTCGTTGAAGTTAATAAGGATCAACGCTTTAATATTATTAGAAAACTTGAAATGGCACTAGGATCTCTTAAAAATAAGAACATTGCAATTTGGGGGTTGGCTTTTAAACCAAATACAGACGATATTCGAGACGCTCCTGCACACAGTATTATTCAGGAGTTAATTAAGTTGGGAGCTAATGTGAAAGCATACGATCCAATTGCTACTGCTAACTTTCAAAAAGAACTTAATCATGAATCTATTTCTTGGTGTGAAACTGCACTCGAGGCAGCAAAAGATAGTGATGCTCTATGTCTCTTGACTGAATGGTCTGAATTCGCAGAGATTGATTTGTTTGATTTAGCATCAACCATGGCTCATCCAGTATTAATTGATGGAAGAAACGTTTATGATCCAGAGAAAGTAAAGGATGCATCGTTCACTTATTATTCAGTTGGTCGTCCTCATACAGCTAATACTTATACTGAGGCTATGTCCTAATGGACATAGCTTCTTTTTTTAGGTTCCAAAACTACCCTATAACAGATCGGGGAATATTATAGATGAAAAGATGGGCGAAGGTCACACTTAGCATAGCTTCGTTATTTATAGTTCTTGGTGTTGGATACGGTGTTTATTTATACAAATCTATTGAATCGACTGCGGAAAGTATATATGAACCTAGAGATCCTATTCCTGCAGTCACTAATATAGATGGTGGACAACAAACAGATACAGATGCCATATCTGAGAAAATAGCAGATCAAGAGCCCTTTTCCGTACTACTATTAGGAGTGGATGAGAGAGCGAACGATGTGGGACGCTCGGATACGATGGTTGTTCTTACCGTGAACCCTGCTAAACATTCTATTCTCATGTTTAATATTCCTAGAGATACTCGTACAGAAATCGTAGGAAGAGGAACAGAAGACAAAATTAATCACGCCTATGCTTTTGGTGGTGTAAACATGTCTGTACAAACAGTTGAAAAATTTCTAGGTTCTCCAATTGATTACTATGTAAAGGTTAATATGGAGGGATTCACATCAATCATAGACTTATTGGGTGGTGTTGAAGTAGATAACCCATTTGAATTTACTATTGATGGAGAATTATTTGCTAAAGGTCCGATACAATTAACGGGGGAAGAGGCACTATTATTTTCCCGTATGAGATATGACGATCCTCGCGGCGATCTCGGACGTAACGCAAGACAACGTGAGATTATCCAAGAGTTGATGAATAATGCACTCCAGGTTTCTAGCGTAACCAAAATCCAAAATATCTTAGGTGAAGTAGGCAATAATGTAAAGACGGATATTACGTTTGATGAAATGAAGCAATTTATTAAGGATTATCGTTCAGATCTAAAAAACATCGAGACGATAGAAATACAAGGTCACGGTCAGCGTATTAATGGAATCTACTATTACATTGTAGACGAACAAGAACGGGAACGAGCACAGAACTTAATGAAGGAACATTTGCAAAGGGTTGATACTCCTTGAGTAGACTTGAGAGAAAAAGGGCGAATAGAAAAAAGAAGCAATGGATTTATTTGCTTATTGGCATCCTTCTTGTATGGGCAGTATTCATCTTGTTTATGTCCACTCGATCTTATCAACAACAGACCATTCGCCCTCTTCTTATTAAAATCGCAAATCAGATTAATATAGATATCCCTTTACCTAATGTTAAGGTTCATTATGCGGGAAATAACTACGATCTTCAGTCAAATCCCTATGGTTTCATTGAATTTACTTTTCGCAAAAGTGCCCATGTATTTGTATATGCTGTACTCACACTACTAGCCCATTATCTGATTCGGAAAAAGTGGGGGAGAAGTCTATACAGCTATATTATCCCGCTCGTTTTTGTTGTTATTGTGGCAAGTATTGATGAGACCTTGCAGAAATATTCAGTGGATCGAACGTCATCTCCCTATGACGTTCTCCTAGACTTCACCGGTGGATGCATCGCTCTACTACTCATGATCCTGATTGAAAGTTTCTCACGTAGACGAAAGGTCTAAAGATTACTCCTCGCTCATAACCTGAGAAAGATACAAAGGACAAGAGGGAGGGAGCATCATGCTGCGCAGACGCCGAGGGAATGGACTTATCAAATTGCTCACTGCCGTCCTGGTGGTGGGCTTGATTATTCTTTTGTTCTTCAGTGTACGTGGGATGGTTAAATCAACAAATGAAGAAGAAGCCGTTAAGATCGTAGAACAATTCTATGATTATGAGCAAGAAGGGGACTTCGGAAGTTCATGGGAACTATTTCATTCGCTTATGAAGGAACGATATAAGAAACCCGACTATGTTCAGACCCGGGCGCATGTGTTCATGCAGCACTTCGGTACGAACACCTTCCAGTATGAACGGAGCGAACCAGAGCGGAAATTTGATGTACAATTGGTTGAAGGAACAGAAGCCTTGAAGGAAGTTTACCTCATAACAGTAACACAGATCTATCATTCTTCCTTCGGTAATTTCAAGATCGTCCAGCCCGTATATGCTGCTGAAGAGTCAGGCGATTGGCGGGTACTATGGTCATTTCAGAAATCGGAAGATTTCTAATGTTGTATACATATGAAGAGCCCCTCTATGCACGAAGAAATCCTGTGCAATAGAGGGGCTTTTTTTGCTTTTCATTCCTACTTTTTTCGAGATTTCTAAGCAAAGTTGTCCTAACGTACAAGCAGTAAGCGTACAATAAAGTAGGTCAAGATGGGTGCGCCTACAATAACCAGTACAGGTACGAGGCTGATGTGCCTCGATGCATTCCTCCTCCATTTTTTCACTGTTCTTCTCATCATCATTCCTCCTAATAACAACCATATTTCTACAATACAAATTGTATCATTTGTCCGTGATCGTGTGAATGTGAAAAATGACTCGTTTTCGTAAATATGATGTGATTTAACCTTTTTTTCAGAAAAAACGCGATTTAACCCCTAAAATACAGGTTATATTTGTAATATGGAGTGATTATTCTTGACAAAGATATAGGACTCCATTATGTTCGAGATACAAAATGTATCGAATTAGATCGATTTTTGTAGTTCAAGAATGTGTTACACGTTACTTGAATGGGAGGGGATTTTTAGTGATAGGTACTCGCCGTTTTTATTGTGTGGCCTGCAAGAAAATTATGTGGGTCGAGAATGAGTCTGTACGTACTTTTGACTCAGATCGCATTACTGCCGATCTTATCTTCCGGACGGGATTCTATCGAAATGAAATGCCGCTAGGATATTGTGGTCACTGCCGTGAAATTCACCATCATCTGCAAGATCAGGAGCAGGCTGTGCAGCAGGAAAGTCATCATCTTCCTTCCATGTATTCTTCTCAGAAGAGTGCTTCACCTCTCGAATGTGGTACAGGTTGTATGGTACACTAGCTTCTGAGCTTAAGTTTCGGTACGAATCTGTACGATATTTGATAAATAAGGAGTGAACTTGTCCGTGCATCAAGAACCGGTTGTTCGAATGCAAGGGGTCAGCAAAGTCATTTCTTCCCGCTATCTAGTACGAGACCTGACTCTGGATATCCATCCAGGCCAGGTCTTTGGTTTTTTAGGACCCAATGGTGCGGGAAAAACGACGACGATCCGTATGATGGTTGGACTGATTTCGATCAGTGAAGGCGATATACATATTGCGGGGCATAGTATAAAACATGAATTTGAAGATGCGATTCGCGAGGTAGGGGCGATCGTTGAGAACCCGGAAATGTACAAGTTTATGACCGGGTACCAGAACCTGTTACATTTTGCCCTTATGTCACCAGGTGTAACCAAAGAACGAATTCAGGAAGCGATTGAACTCGTCGGACTTACGCAGCGTATCCATGATAAGGTGAAGAATTACTCTCTAGGAATGCGGCAGCGACTTGGCGTGGCACAGGCAATATTGCATCGTCCCAAGTTACTTATTCTAGATGAGCCGACGAATGGACTGGACCCTCAGGGAATTCGTGAACTGCGCGACTATCTCCGCAAACTATGTGATGAAGAAGGAACGACCGTCTTCGTATCCAGTCACCTGTTATCTGAGATGGAGCTGATGTGTGATACGGTGGCTGTCATACAAAATGGAAACCTCATCGATGTGAGAAGCGTAAAAGAAGAAGGAGTACAAACGGCTACGGAATATGTCTTTGAGGTGAGTGACGTGGATATGGCGTACAAGCTCCTTAAGGGTGAAGGAAGAGTAGAACAAGGGATGTTATATCTGTCTGGAACGAGAGATGAGGCTGCAGCGATGAATGCTCTTCTAGTGCAGAGTGGTATACAGGTATATGGAATTCGTGCTAGAAGGAATTCTCTAGAAGATCGGTTCCTAGCCCTTACGGGAGGTGAATCGATTGAGTAATTTTATGATGCTTGTCCATAATGAGAATATGAAGATATACCGGCGTATGCGGACATGGGTCATGCTGGGCATTTTGGCCTTTATGTCGATCATCATTCCCTATCTCTTTTCCGGCAACGGGGGAGGAGAGACGACTTCCTTCTGGGAGGGAGCGATGCTCTCCGTTACGTTTGTCAGCTTCCTGAATACGATCTTTGCCGTCGTGATCGCAGCAGATTCCGTAGCAGGGGAGTTCTCTTGGGGGACGATTAAGCTCTTGCTGATCCGTCCTTGGACGAGGAGTAAGATTCTTTTCTCCAAGTATCTTTCTGTTCTGCTATTCAGCATACTCAGTACACTTACTATGATTCTGCTTGCTCTTGGTACATCGTATCTGCTCCTATCTTCTACAGCAGATGTGGGAATGATACCTGAAAATATGACTCCCGCGAGTTATGCAGTGATTAGTTGGGTATTTGAATATGTAGATCTATTTATTACGATTGCGATTGCTTTTATGGTATCAACCGTATTTCGTTCGGGTGCGCTTGCGATTGGCTTGTCTCTATTTATCCTATTTACTCAGGGAATCTTCGGAATGATCTTTAATCCTGAACGTTATGGATGGGCGAAGTACATACTATTTACGAATATGGATCTTAGTCAGTATCTGTATGTGTATGGGGATGGCCTCGGAGGTATGAGTCTTGGTTTCTCGATGATGATTCTTGCCGTGTATTATGTCATCTTTATGGGAATCTCCTGGTACGTATTTAATAAAAGAGATGTGGCTGCGTAAAGCAGCATGACCGGATCGTAGTTACGCTTAAAGATATCCATACAGAAGCTTCGCTGCATATCGTAGACAAAATTTATGTGGATGGAGGGTCTGGCATTGACTCAAACAAACCGATTTTTCCGATTTTTGATCGGAATTATTCTGGTCTTTCTTGTGATTTACCTGGGTTCAAAAGTAAACTTTATTTTTGACCCGATCATCTCGTTCGTCAGTATTATTCTTGTTCCGCTGATGCTGGCTGCATTTTTCTATTATCTGCTTCGGCCATTAGTAGAAATCATGACGAAGCGGAAACTCAATCGTACGATTGCCGTTCTAATTATTTTTCTGGCAATCGCTCTTATACTGGTTGGATTTATTCTAGGCGTATGGCCGTCTCTTCGGGCGCAGTTCCTCGCATTCATCGAGAGTGCACCGGATCTGCTCAATATGCTTGGGAAGCAAGTGAAGGAATTAGAACAGAGCGGCGTTCTTGCCGAGTTTTTCCCGGAAGGTACGAATATACTATCTAAGGTGACTGATATTATCAATCAGGGATTTACGGTGGCCGCCAACTATTTGTCGGGCCTCGTTTCCTTCTTCTCCTCCTTTGTGGTCGTACTTTTTGTCTCACCGATTATGCTGTTCTTCATGCTCAAAGAGGGCGGTAAATTTGGGGAGAACATTGTCAGCTTCCTGCCAAGACGTTTTCGGGATGAAGGTACAGACTTGCTGAATGATATTGATAACTCACTCAGTGGATTTATTGTAGGCCGTGTCATTGCAAACATTGCATTAGGTGTACTCATGTACATTGGCTTTCTTATTATTGGTCTACCTTATGCGTTACTTCTTACCGTCGTCTCCATAATTATGAATTTCATTCCGTTCATTGGAGCGATTGTATCTTCCATTCCGATTGTGATTATTGCCTTCACAGAGGAACCTATGATGGCATTCTGGGCGCTGGTTATCATCCTTGTTGCACAGCAAATTCAGGATAATCTACTGGCACCATACATTATGAACAAGACACTGGATATCCATCCAATCACGACGATTGTTGTTGTACTCGTGGGTGGAGATATCGGAGGCCTAATCGGTATGCTGCTGGCGATCCCCGTCTACATGACGGTAAAGATCATTGTAGGCCGTGTATATAACGTGTTCTTTAAAGATCGCTGGGAAAAAGCATAGAGGAATTGTAAGAAAACTAAAATTCAACAATCTCTGCTTGAAAATAAAGCAAAATAAGGCCCGCATCCTCACTACAGAGGAAGCGGGCCTTATTCTATATAACAAAAGGATTACTCAGCCATAACGGTTTGTTCATTCAGTGTACTGGCAATAGGAGCCTTCGTTGTAATCGCAACTTTGAGGAAGCGGTTCTTCTCTTTTTCAATAAGAGTGAACGTAAGTCCTTCAAATTCAAACTCTTCTTGTACTTCCATTTCTGGCTGATGACTGTACAGCCATCCTCCAATGGTATCCCATTCATCCGTATCAAGCGCAGCGGAGAAGAGATCGTTTACTTTCGAGAGAGACACTTTGCCGTCAAAAAGGATATGATTCTCATCCATGATTTGGATTTCTTCTACCTCATCGGCGTCAAATTCATCTCTTATTTCACCAACAATCTGCTCCAGCACATCTTCAATCGTAACCATACCTGATGTACCGCCATATTCATCGACCAAGATTACAATATGATTGCCTTCTTGCTGCATTTTTTTCAGCAGGTCTTTGACCGGTGTGGTTTCATGTACTGCTGGAATCGGGTGAATCAAACTTTGAATATCAATCTTATTAGAATCGTTGCCGTAATAGTCCAGGAAGAATTGTTTCGTATGAATGATTCCGATAATATCATCCTTGTTCTCATTAACGACAGGAAAACGAGTATACTGTTCTTCTTTAATGATTGCGAGATTCTCTTCGACCGACTTACTGGCGTATAGACATACCATATCCGTACGTGGAACCATAATTTCTTTGGCTAACATCTCATCAAAAGCAAAGATTCGGCTCACATATCCAAACTCACTTTGGTTGATCATGCCGCTTTCGAAACTCTCATTAATAATGATCTGCAGTTCCTCTTCCGAGTGAGCTTCTTCTTGTTCCGAAGCCGGTTTTACACCAAATAATTTAACAAGCTGGTTAGCAGAGCTATTTAAGATGAAAATAAATGGGTACATCACTTTGTTAAACCAGATAATGGGTCCCGCAGTCCACATCGCCACGGTTTCAGCTTTGCGAATCGAAACGGTCTTAGGGGCCAGTTCCCCTACAACGACATGTAAGTAAGTAATCAGCATGAAAGCAAGTACGAAGGATATCACCGATCCTACGGATTCGGGTATTCCCCAGCTTTCTACGAGCAGCGGATGCAGAATTTTCTCAATCGTTGGTTCACCGAGCCATCCTAGTCCGAGTGAAGTGATGGTAATCCCCAGCTGACAAGCAGACAGATAACCATCCAGATTGGCAACCACTTGCCTTACTGCGGCTGCTTTCTTATTGCCCTCCGCAATTAATTGATCCAGCCGACTTGTTCTTACACGTACTATGGCAAACTCAATGGCTACAAAAAAAGCAGAGAATCCAATGAGCACTGCCACCATTACTAAATTTAACGCGTACCTACTACCTTCGTCCATTTCACATCTCTTCTCCTTCATGATTTTAAAGTATATAAAAGTTTAACGAATATTATATCGCATCTTCCCTCTTATGACCAACTTGACATAAAGCCAAATCAGTGTTCTTAAGAAAAATAACTCTCCAACACGATATGTATAGACTTATATATATTATTGAAACATTTTATTGGGTTCCGAAACCGATCATAGGTGGCCGAAAAGAGAATTCTATACAGATGGGTGCATGAAATACACTAAAGATTGTCAAACTGTATAGATGACTGTATTCAGTCGGTTTTATCAGATCAGAGGAGGAGCTTAGCGATGATAGGGACGGTTATCCTTTTTCTTATCCTGCTGTATTTGGTTCAGACGATGCTGCTGTTATTGCTGGAGTATAAGCGTCCAGAAAAAGCCGCTGTGTGGATCTTCATATCGTTCTGTCTGCCTCTGATTGGTATATGGTTGTATAGGGTTGCAGGAAGACCTTATGGCAAGAGTGCGTCTATGACAAGAGAAGAGCGGATGGTATGGAATGAGATGCATTCACAGATTTCTGGGAAAGTAAATCAGGTTACCTCCATAGAGGGCATGGAGAACAAAGAGTTTGCACACAACATGCGCCTATACAATCTATTATCAGAAATTCCTAATAGTTCAATCACGAACTGCAATCATACGGATTATTATGCGGAAGGAGATCCGTTATTTACGGTTTTATTTCAAGATATCAAAGAGGCTAAGAAACATATCCATCTCGAATTCTATATTATTCGGCATGATATTATGGGCACGATATTTCAAGATCTGCTGATCAAGAAATCGAAGGAAGGGGTCCAAGTGAGAATCATATGTGATGGGTTCGGAAGCAAAAGTCTGTCGAAACCCTTCATACAGCGGATGAAGGATGCAGGGGTAGAAGTTCATTTCTTTTTACCGCCGCTACACGCTTTAAAACTTAGGAAAATAAATTATCGAAATCATCGAAAAATCGTAGTGATTGATGGCAAGATTGGCTATACGGGCGGGATGAATATCGGTGATGAGTACAAAGGCGAATCGCTCAAATTGGGATTCTGGCGTGACACTCATATGCGTATGCACGGAGATGCTGTGTACTATTTGCAGATGGCTTTTATTAAAGATTGGAGGCTCGTGAGCGGACAGACCCTATGCTCTTCATTAGTTCCCGTTTTATTTCCTGAGCATCATTGTAAGGGGACGGAGCAGATACAAGTGATTGCGAGCGGTCCTGATGAGACTAGGCATCCCATCCAAGAGATGTGTTTTAATGCCATTGCAACGGCAAACTCAAAAGTGTATATTACAACCCCTTATTTTATTCCGGATGTAGCGCTGATGACGGCAATCAAAACAGCAGCCCGAAGCGGGGTGGATGTAAGGGTGCTTATTCCCGGGAGAGCGGATTACAAGATTGTGCTGCTTGCATCACTGTCTCATCTTGAAGAGTTAATGGAAGCGGGGGTTACGTTCTACCGTTATCAGAAAGGGTTTGTTCATGCCAAAGTGGTGATCGTGGATCAATTACTCGCAGCGGTAGGATCAGCAAACCTCGATATGCGCAGCTTCTACAGCAACTTTGAACTGACAGCAGTAATGTATTCTCGTAGTGCGTTAGACCAGCTGACAGCTGATTTTGAACAAGATTTACAGAATAGTAAACGAATTGAATTGGGTGAGTTCAAGCAACGTTCTCGGGCCTCCAAGTGCGCTGAAGTCGTATGTAGGTTACTATCTCCGCTGCTTTGATTGTATTTACCGGATTTCTAAAAGAAAAACAAGTTTCTAATCGTTTATCTCTGTTTAGCTGTCGTTTTTGTGACTTTTGTAACTTTGATATGTTATAATAGAGGTATCCAGTATGTCTTATGGCATAGAAAAAGTGAAAAGAAAAGGGGGAGTTCTATGTCAGAGATGACAACCAAAGAAATGGTGCCAAGTCAAAGTAAACAGACGAAGGCAAGCAGTTCTCCGCTAAGTCTGAAGCTTCTGCAACGAGCATTTTTAATCATTGTGGGAGCTACATTAATGGCAGTAGGTCTTGAAATTTTTCTTGTTCCAAATGGCGTTATTGACGGGGGGATTACGGGGATATCGATCATGTTATCCAAAATAACCGGTATGCCGCTGGGTATCCTGCTCACCGTACTTAACCTGCCTTTTCTCTTCATCGGCTATAAGCAGATCGGCAAGACATTTGCGATTTGTACCTTCTTCGGCATTGTAGTGATGTCGATCGGCACACAATTGCTGCACCATGTAAGTGCGCTTACGCCGAATGAACCGCTGCTTGGTGCTGTATTTGGCGGTGTTATCCTGGGAATTGGTGTAGGTCTTGTTATTCGTTCTGGCGGATCGCTGGACGGTACTGAGATCGTTGCTATTCTCCTTAGTGAAAAATCCCCCTTCTCCGTTGGACAGATTGTTCTGTTCATTAACTTATTCATCTTCGTTATGGCCGGATTTGTATTCGGATGGCCGAATGCACTGTATTCCATCATTGCCTACTATATTGCGATGAAGATGATCGACATCACGATCGAAGGTATGGATCAATCCAAATCGGTATGGATCATTAGCGACAAGTTCCGAGATATCGGTGAAGCACTTACCGACAGATTGGGACGCGGCGTTACATACCTCGATGGTGAGGGCGGTTTTAGCGGAGAAGAGAAGAAAGTAATCTTTGTAGTAATTACCCGACTAGAAGAAGCCAAACTGAAGAGTATTGTTGAAGATTGGGACCCGCATGCATTTCTTGCGATCGGTAACATTCACGATGTAAAAGGTGGACGCTTTAAGAAAAAAGGAATTCATTAATATATGAATCCATTTCACAGTTTCCATGTGTATGAGATGGATTCAATAAATAACAGCCCGGCTGTTCCTAAGTTTATAGGAACGCTGGGCTGTTTGTTTTTAGTAGAATAAGAACATTACATAGGATCTCAAGTCTTGGCCAAATGAGCGAGGAGAGGTTCTAGTGGCTGAGCAGGGAGGGCTGCGATCAGATCCCCTTTTTCGGCGAGGCGCGCTCCGATGTTTAGTAACGTGAAATCTTTGGGCGATACATCACGTGCTACTTCTTCCCATAAGAGAGGGGTAGAGACGGTTGCCTGTTCTCTTGCTCGCGGCGTGTAGGGGGCAGCAAGTGTTTTCCCTCCATAATGCTGTAAATAGTCAAAATAAATTTTGTCACCGCGATCTTTTTTGAGTCGCTCTAGGGTGAACAGCTTCGGATGTTTCTCACATACATACCTGCCGACAAAATGGCCGAGCATTCGAAGTTGTTCAAATGTAATCCCTTTGCTGATCGGAACAATGATTTGAACACCGGTTGCACCGGATGTTTTGGGAACAGATTGAACTCCGAGTGAAGAGAGCACCTGGCCTACAATATGCGCGGCTTCCATGATTCTTGGTTCTTCTTGAAGCGTAGGGTCAAGGTCAATCATCCATTCACATGGCAGACTGCTTCCTACCGCATGAAGAGAGGGATGAAATTCCAACGCAGCCAGATTGCCAAGCCATAGTAGTTCTGGCAGGCCGTTCAGCACAACGTAATTGATCTTCTCATGTACAGCTGTCTGAACAAAGGGCGGCAGCGGTTCGGGAGCGTTTTTCTGATAAAAGAATTCACCATGTACCCCATGCGGATAACGAATTGTAGTTAATAGCCGATCCCTGCAGTGAGTCAGAAGGTAAGGCGAAAGCTCGGCTAGTTTCTGTAAATAGATCGCCTTTGTTACACCAGCCTCTGGCCACAGCGGTTTGTCGGGATTCGTAATAGTCAGGGTCTGGCCTTGAATCTGAATACTTCCTTTTACCGTTCTAGCCATTACGAATTTTCCTCCTTCTGTGATAAAGTACAGTCCTTTGGCTGGATATGAGGGGCAAAGCTTTCGATAGTTGGATGACGCATCGTCCCCCCAGGTGTCCATTCAAGATAGGTGATGCGAACGACGATCTCAGGACGGATCCACAGAGCCCCTTGATATCGGCCTGGCAAATGATCAAAAGGCATTTCGCGGGTGAGAAGGGGCTGGATGCGTTCTGTAAGATCCCGCCACTCCTGAGCTGTGAATCTTCCGGTTCCGGCATGACCAATGTATGAAAGTACTCCATCCTCACGGTATAATCCGACAAGCAGAGAGTTGACGATATTGTCACGGAGCGTAACGCCGCCAATCACCGCATACAGGTCACCGTTTTTCTTGCGCTTCTGCCAGCGGTTATCTTTTCCGCCCAGCGCATAGGCACTCGTCAGATCTTTGACCACAACCCCTTCTAGCTGCTGCGCTTTGGTCGCTTCAAAGAGAGCATTTCCGTCCGGGAAATTCTGCACGAGTTGAACAAGAGACTGAGGTTTAATGATCTGGTTTAGCCGTTCCTGGCGTTCAGACAGCGGGAGATGAGTAATCCATTCTCCATTCAGATAGAGAAGATCAAATACCATATAGGTAACAGGTACACTTCGTAATCCTTGCCGTATACTTCGCTCGCTCCGAAGACTGTCCCGCCGCATGATCTCATGAAAAGAGGGTTTACCGTCCGTAAACGCGATGAGTTCTCCATCCAAAATAAAAGAAGAAGCGGATGAATATACATCCGCCTGACCGAGTTCCGGGTATTGTATTGTTCGATCGTTTCGCTTGCGGTTCACGAGGCGTACTTCCTCACCATCATAGTAAGTGAGCATTCGAACACCGTCCCATTTTACCTGAGCAATCCAGGGATGTCCTGAAGGAAACTGTTCGGTTCGAACGGGTTCAAAAGGAATGACGGGTGTAAGCTTCATATATCGCTTCTCCTTATGTGTAAGAGAGATCAGGCGTGAGTGATGCGGATCTGGATACCGAAGGGATCCATTACTCTAGCTTCCTCCGCTTTGCGGCTGACAGAGACTCCGTTCTGCTCAAGTCTTACGAGAGCTTCTTCATACACGGCCTGATTCTCAAAGATAATTGTAAAATAATCAATTCCAACAGCATCCGAAGGAACTTTCGGTGCACCTTTGCCTGCCCATACATTAAGACCAATGTGGTGATGGTATCCGCCTGCGGATGCGAAGAGGGCATGCATATAGCGGGAAGCGTCTACCACAATATCAAAACCGAGCAGATGATTATAGAAATGACGTGCTTCTTCTAGATCAGAGATATGAAAATGTACATGCCCAATGATCGTTCCTGCAGGCAGACCTGTAAAAGGTGTAACTCCCGCAAGTTGCAGCAGGCCTTGTACATCGACAGGATCAGTTCCCATGATGTAGTTATTATGTTCATCTTTCTTCCAAGTGCTTCTTGGACGATCGGCATAAATCTCAATACCATGTCCATCCGGATCATTAATGTATAATGCTTCACTGACCGTATGATCGCCTTGACCTATCTCAATACCCGATTCTGCAAGATGTCGTAGTGCAATCCCCAGGGAAGTACGATCAGGAAGTAGAATGGCAAAATGGTATAGTCCTGCATGGCTTCTTGGTGCAACCTTTTTCGCATTCGGAATCTCTTCCAGAATAAGAAGCGGCGCAGATCCGCCCTTCGCTGTAAAGCTTGCAACATGTTCTCCGGTACGGGATAACAAGGTGAGACCAACCACTTGTTCATAAAAAAGAATGGACCGTTCCAAGTCGCTTACACGAAGTTTTACTTCACCGAGTACGGTATTTGGATGAATAGAATAAGTCATATGATAAATCCCCCTTATGTAAGTAAATCATTTAGATTAACTAAAATAAATATACTTAATTACTTTGTGTAAGTAAGTATAAAGTGTTAACCGATTTACGTCAATAAGAAGAATTTATGATAGATAAATTCTATTTTGTTACGCTCCCGATTCTTTGGTTTTTGCAGTTTTGCGTTTTTTTGGTTTTGGCGTAATGACAGGAGTCGTTTCTTCTGATTTAGCTGCAGCTGCCGTTTTCCGCGTCCGTTTCTTGGCTGGCGGTTTCCCTGGGTCGGTTGGTATCGGCTGCGTAGCTTCAATGCTTGCCTGAAGAGCGGCCATTAGATCAACAACGTTGGTCTCTGGTTTAGCAGGAGCGACTTTGAATTCTTCTCCCGCCACTTTATGCTGAATCGCATCAAGCAGGCGCAATCGATAGTCATCCGTATATTTTTCAGGCTCAAAAGGAGTAGACAGCTGGTCAATCAGCATCTTAGCCATCGTGAGCTCCTTATCATTCACTAGGGTGTTCTCCGGAAGATTCGGAACCTGAGAGATGGGGCGTATTTCGTCAGGATAAAAAATCGTTTCGATCGCAAGACATTCATCTAATACACGGATGGCAGCGAGACTGCTTTTCGAGCGAATCGAGATTTTGGCAATACCAATCTTCCCTGTATCCCTCATTGCGGACATCAAGAGCTGATAGGCATTAGCACCCGCTTGATCGGGGGACAGATAATATGTTTTCTGAAAATAAATAGGGTCAATATCGGTTAAATTTACAAAATCAAGAATGGTAATATTTTTATTAGCTTGATCTGATAATTGCTCGAGTTCCTCTTTTTCAAAAAGGACGAATTTGCCTTTCTCGTATTCGTATCCTTTTGTGATTTCCTCCCATTTCACTTCAATATCACACGAAGGACATTTACGGATATAGGCAAGCGGACTTCCGCACACGTTATGAATGTAACGCATCGAGATATCTTTATCTTCTGTAGCTGAGAACATTTTGACAGGAACATGAACGAGTCCGAAGCTGATGGCTCCCTTCCAGACGGTATGCATGATTTCTCCTCCTCCTTCTACATCATTACATCATTTATCAATCCTGTTTTACTGCTATTATGGTCAAAAAAAGCCCGATCTATCCTGATTTCTGACGCATGATCTTCTTTTATAGCGGGCATAGTACATTAAATCATTACTAAAGGGGGAAGCTAAAAGATGACATGGGATGATTCGGATTCGCATGAAGGAAGAGATGGGAAAGATGGATGGGATCTTCCTTCTGAGTTTGGAGGACCGGATATGATTACTGTCGACTTGGTGAACTGGGAAGCTGTTACTTCTCCTGAAGATGAAGTAGAGGAATCGTTCGAGAATACCGCATTTGATGTTGATCGAATGGTGAATGAAGGGCTTGGCGGTGGCGAAGTTACGCGGGATAACGGATATATTGGAGACAGTACGAGTGATGCTTTATTTGATGAAAGTGAATTTCAAGTGAATGAGAAGAAAGGGGAGGAATAGGGATGGAAGCAACTCGCGCAAAAGCGATCTTTGATGCGAAAGAAAATTATGCTGTAAAATTAGATGGAGAAAAACCGGTATGGATCGAGCATGTAGATCTAGATAATAAAATGGCAACAGTACAAATCGGAAATAATCCGCTCGATACGCATACCGTGAATGTAGAGCGACTTGTAGAAGGTTAACAGTTATAATTACATGAGAATGCCATAAAGAGCAGAAGGTTAGGAGAACTCGGGGGAGAGGTAAGTTCCTTCGGGTTCTTTGACTTGTCTTTCGCCTTGCGAGTGATAGTATGGAACTATATAATGAGATGAAGTATTTTGTTATCCTTAAGAAGGATAATGGACCGAAAGAAGGTTGGCACATTGGTACAAGAACATCAGGAATGGGTGTTTCACTCTAAAGGTGTACAAGATACAGACAAACTGGCGGCTGTCCTTGCGAAGTTAGCGGCTCCTGGAACCGTCATTGCACTTGATGGAGATTTGGGTGCGGGAAAGACAGCATTTTCTCAAAGCTTTGCAAGACATCTCGGTGTAGAAGGGGTTGTGAACAGCCCTACGTTTACACTGATTAAAGAATATAAGGGAAGACTTGCACTATATCATATGGATGTGTACCGCATTTCTCTAGATGAAGCCGAAGGACTAGGTCTTGATGAATATTTCTACGGAGATGGTGTAAGTCTGGTAGAATGGTCCAGCATTATCCCTGAATTACTGCCGGAAGCTCATCTGCATATTCAGATGGAAGTAACGGGAGCGGAAGAACGAGTGATTCGTTTAGATGGTTACGGAGCACCTTATGCTGCATGGTGTCAGGAATTAAGCAGAAGTGGAGTCGATAAGGGATGAACGAAGAACATCAGCCGCGTCAGCGGTTTTTGGTGCTTGATACATCGACAGCTGTGCTTGCCGCAGCGGTGATGTCAGAAGAGTCACTAGTAGCTGAAAGTAATACAAGAGCAGATCGTAATCATGCCGTGCATGTGGTGCAGGCTTTGAAGGATCTGATGGAGAATAGTCAAATAACAAAAGAAGATATAGCTGGCATCGCTGTCGGCATTGGACCAGGTTCTTATACAGGGGTCCGCATCGCAGTTACGGCGGCCAAAACATTAGCGTGGGCTTGGGGCGTACCTGTAGCCGCTGTATCTAGTCTTGCAGCGCTTGCTTTAGGCGGGCTGCGTACTTATGTGAACGATATTAGTTTGGTGGAAAATCCTCAAGGGTCACTGGAGAAGTCTGGCAGCCGCTACTGGGTTGTACCGCTGATGGATGCACGGAGAGGTCAAGCTTATACTGCGTTATTCGAAGGAGAAGGGGGAAGTTCTGAACTGCACCGAATGGAGCCTGATGCCATAAGGCTGGTTGATAGCTGGGTAGACGCGATTGCATCGCTGCTGAGTGAACTTCCTTCTTCGGATGCACCGGACGGAATACTTTTTGTAGGAGATGTAGAGCCTCACAGGCAGACGCTTGAGAAACTTCAGACGATGCAGCCTGAAGTACAGATTCATCTTCGATCTTATGAGATGGAAGGGCGTTATGTTGGCAAGCTCGGAGCAGTGAAACTGCTTCAAGGGGAGCAGGAAGATATTCATACCTTACTGCCGAATTACACCCAACTTGCAGAAGCGGAAGCAAATCTTCTGCGCAAATGAAGGGAGTCGTAGAGCTGCATGGATCGTAAGGAAGAGAAGGGACAGCTCGTTTTCCGGATGATGACGATGCAAGATATACCGGATGTCCTCAGGATTGAACAGGATTGTTTTACATTGCCATGGACGGAAAGTGCGTTCGTGAATGAACTTACACATAACCATTTTGCGAAATACATGATAATGGAACTAGACGGTAAACCGATTGGATATGCAGGAATGTGGACGATCATTGATGAAGCCCATATTACGAATATTGCCGTACTGGAAGCATACCGTGGCAGAAAGCTCGGAGAGAAGCTGCTTACGGAACTGATGAAGACAGCAGCCTATCTCGGAATGACACGAATGACACTGGAAGTCAGAGTCTCGAATACGGTAGCACAAGGTTTATATGAGAAAAAAGGATTCAGACCTTCCGGACTTCGTAAAGGATATTATTCAGATAATAATGAAGATGCAATGATTATGTGGGCTGATTTACCCGCAAGCGTGCACCTGGGTACGGAAGGAACAGAGGAAGGAAGTCTAAGAGATTCATGACACAATCGTCCTTACAAAATACAAGTTATATACTCGCAGTAGAGACAAGCTGTGATGAAACGTCCGTTTCTGTAATTAAAAATGGACGCGAAGTATTGGTGAACCTGATTGCAAGTCAGATTGAGACACATAAAGCTTTTGGCGGGGTTGTACCGGAAGTTGCTTCACGTAAGCATGTTGAGGTCATTACGCTCGTTATGGAACAGGCTATTGAAGCATCGGGTATCCAGCCAAAGGATCTATCCGCGATTGCCGTTACGCAGGGACCTGGTCTTGTAGGTGCTTTGCTTGTTGGTATCGTTGCTGCCAAAACACTGGCGATGGCTCTTGATAAGCCGCTGATTGGAACCCATCATATTGCCGGTCATATCTATGCAAACCGTTTGGTGGAAGAGATTGAATATCCAGCGATGGCACTGGTTGTATCCGGCGGACATACAGAGCTTACTCATATCCCTTCGGAAGGAAAGTTTGAAGTGATTGGACGTACGCGGGATGATGCAGTAGGTGAAGCTTATGATAAAGTCGCACGTGCACTCGGTTGTCCTTATCCGGGCGGGCCGCATGTGGACCGGATGGCACATGAGGCGAAGACGGTAACGCCGCTTCCTCGGGTATGGCTTGAACCGGATTCTTATGATTTCAGCTTCAGTGGTCTAAAGTCCGCCGTACTGAATATTGTTAATCAGGCATCGATGAAAGGCGAGACCCTTGATCGCAGCAGTGTGGCGCGCGGTTTTCAGGAATCAGTCGTTGAAGTGCTTGTCGAGAAAGCCGTTCGTGCGGTTCGCGCGTATGGTTCCAAGCAGCTTCTGCTAAGCGGAGGGGTTGCTGCGAATAAAGGTCTGCGCAAGGCACTCGAGGAACGCTGCGCCAAAGAAAACATCAAGCTTCTCATTCCGCCGATGGAATACTGTACTGACAATGCGGCGATGATTGGAGCAGCAGCCTACCTGAAATGGGAACGCGGCATGTTTTCCGATCTGAAGATGCAAGCAGAACCAGGCTTATCTTTGGAGAATTGGTCTGTAGAGTAAGATAGAAAACACGAAAAATAAGATAAAAAAACACAAAGAATAAGATAAAGAACATAAAGATCAAAAAGTCGACATCTTCTATAGATGATCGACTTTTCTTTTTGTGTGGAAACCAATAAGCAGGATCAAAGCGATTAACTATAAAAAGGTAAATCTGTCAAGTTGTTAACAAAGTTATCCACATATCCGGAAGAAAATGGGGATAAACCCAAAAAAGTGAGCAATATTACGTTTTCGCAAATAAATGAAAATAACGAAAAATCTTAACATCCATATGTAAGGTAATTTGTGGATAATGTGGATAGAATAGTGGATAATATTGGGTTTTCTATGAAAATGGCTTTATAAAGCCAAAAAAACAGCCCAAAGGGCTGTTAAATTGGATTTGTTATCCACTTTTTCTGTGGATAAAATTGTTAATTACTTCTTCATACTGTAAATATGTCAATTTAAAGATTTATTTTTTGCTATTCCGCGAGTTCTTCCCACTCTGCATAGACTTCGCTGAGCTTGTTCTTCCAAGTTTCGATGGACTGCTGAATTTCTTGTAGTTTCATGTAGTCTTGATAGATCTCCGGCTTCGCCATTTCTGCTTGCTCTTCTTCAATTTTACTCTCGATATCCGCAATTTGTTCTTCAAGACTCTCCAGCTTGCGCTGTCTGTTCCGCTCTTCCCGCTTTGCCTGCTTCTCGGCTTGAAAAAGATCAGCTCCAGATTTCTCAGCAGTAGAAGATGCCGAGCTCTGTTTCGTTGTTGCTGCCTTTAGTTCTTTACGTTCCTGCTCGATTTCTTCAAGTTCCTGTTTCTTCGCCACATAGTCATCATAATTTCCTAGGAAATGCTGTGTTCCTTTTGGATGCAGTTCGACAATGCGTTCTGCCATTTTGTTAAGGAAATAGCGGTCATGTGAAATGAAGAGCAGGGTTCCTTCGTAATCGATCAGTGCAGATTCAAGCACTTCTTTACTGAATAAGTCCAGATGGTTGGTCGGCTCATCGAGTATAAGTACATTGGATTCTTGCAGCATGAGCTTCGCTAACGATACACGGGCTTTTTCCCCGCCGCTCAGCGCACTGATTCGCTTCTGTACATCATCTCCGCTGAAGAGGAAGTTACCGAGTACCGTACGAATACGCGCTTCTTCCATATGTGGATATTCACTCCACAATTCTTCGAGTACGGTGTTTTTATCATTGAGATTCGTCTGTTCCTGATCATAGTATCCAAGTTTAATCTTGGTACCCCAATCGATCTGACCTGAGCGCGGGGTCATCTGCCCTGTCAGGCATTTCAGCAGTGTGGATTTTCCGATTCCGTTCGGTCCAATGAGAGCAACCGTTTCTCCTCTGCGCAGATCCATATCGGCATGTTCAAAGAGCGGCTGGCTTTCTTTATCAAAAGCGACAGATAAGTCCCGCACATGCAGTACTTCTTTTCCAGACATATAAGCAATATCAAAAGAAAAATGGGCCCGTTTCAGATCGCCTTGCGGCCGGTCCATCACTTCCATTTTATCCAGTGCTTTGCGCCGGCTTTGGGCGCGTTTGGTAGTGGAAGCACGCACAATGTTCCGCTGAATAAATTCTTCCATCTTGGAGATTTCATCTTGCTGTTTCTCATATTGTTTCATCTGAGCTTCGTACTCTGCTGCTTTGATCTCCATATAGCGGCTGTAATTCCCCGTATACTTGCGGGAACGATGCCGCTCAATTTCCACAATTCCAGTAACAAGCCGGTCAAGGAAATACCGGTCATGAGAAACGACTAAGATGGCGCCTGAATATCCACGAAGATAATCCTCCAGCCAAGTCAGTGTTTCAATATCTAGATGGTTCGTCGGCTCATCCAGCATAAGCACATCAGGAGCTTGCAGGAGAATTCGGGCAAGAGCAAGTCTTGTCTTTTGTCCACCGCTGAGAGTAGAAATCTTCGTATCCACAGGAAATTCACCGAATCCCATCCCGTGAAGGACACTTCGAATCCGTGTTTCGATCTCATAGCCGCCATGATCTTTGAACCAGTCTTGACGAACGGCGTAACGCTCCAGCAGATCGGCATATTTTTTCTCATCATTCATTTCTTTTGGATCAGCAATTCGCTGTTCCATCAGTCGCAGTTCCGCTTCAGCTTCCGTAAGGTGAGCAAAAACTTTCAGCATCTCTTCCCAGATGGTTCCATCCGATTCCAGTCCGCTGTTTTGGGCGAGGTACCCTATAGTTGTTTCTTTGGCTTTAAAGATCTGACCGCCGTCATAGGACATTTCACCAGCCAAAATTTTGAGTAGAGTAGATTTTCCTGCACCATTGACCCCTACAAGTCCAATCCGTTCACGTTCTAATATCTGCAGGCTGACACCTTCAAGAATGCTGTCTATGCCATATCGTTTTATAATTCCAGATGCTTGAAAAAGCATGATATTTCCTCCTGTCTAGAAAGCAATAAACTAGTCCTAGTTTACATGAAAAAGAGAGGCTTTGCACCGCTTAGAACAAGTTATAACCGAAGTTACCCGTCCGCCCTTGATAAAAAGGTTTGAACTTTGTCTCGCTTATAGTCTTTTCATGAAATAGGTGATAAACTTAAAGTTAGAAAAAGCCGAATTGTGATTCACATTAGTGAACGTCAGCAAGTGGTGATGAATGCTAGCAAACAGGTTGTGAATAACCACTATTCGCACGACGGATAAAACGGAGGGATAGTGGATGGAAGTACATCCGGACAAGCTCCAGTTAAAAAAGCAACTTCGAAGAAGAATGCTTGCGGTGCGCGAAGCACTGCCGCCTGATCAGCGTTCAGAAGCATCAAGGCAGATATGTAAGTATGCCACTCAGGAGATGGACCTTTTGCGCAGCAAGCTTGGGCAGAAGAATCTAACTCTTTTTCTATATATGACTTTTGGTAGTGAAGCCGATACTTTTATGCTATTGACGAAGGCACTGGCCCAAGGAGACACGGTACTCGTGCCCAAGGTAAGAAAAGATTCGAGGCTTATGGAGCTTCGAGAAATCAGGCAGATGACAGACGTGGAGCCGGGAACCTGGAATATTCCTGAGCCGACAGATCATACCCCGGTTTATCCTGTAGAGAGATGGCCGGAGATGGATCTTGTCATTGTTCCAGGACTTGCCTATGACCTTAGCGGAGGAAGAATTGGATACGGTGGAGGGTATTACGACCGCTTTGCCGAAAAGATGTATATGGAAGTTCAGAAAAAGCAGATCGAAGGCCAAAATGTAACCTTACCCCTATATGCAGGGCTTGTCCTTCCCGGACAACTGCTTCCACCGAATGATATTCCTATGGAACCGCAGGATTTTAGACTGAACCTTCTTTTTACAGAGAAGGGTGTTTTACATACTCAAATAAAAGGAACGTGATGGAACATGGATGCGAAGTCACAAAGCGGACAGAATGAAAGACAGCAACTGACTCATTTTAATGAGCAGGGACGTGCGAGAATGGTGGATATCTCGGGTAAAGAGGTTACGGTTCGTACCGCGGTCGCACAGTCAAAGATCACAATGAATGAAGCAACGCTTCAGGCGATTAAGGCAGGTACGGTAGGAAAAGGGGATGTACTGGCCGTTGCACAAGTGGCCGGAATTCAGGCTGCCAAGCGTACTTCCGATTGGATTCCGATGTGTCACCCGCTGCCGCTTACCGGTGTTAACATTACTTTTACAGATAACGGAGAGCGCGAACTGTATATTGAAGTGTCCGTTAAGACAGAAGGAAAAACAGGAGTAGAGATGGAAGCTCTAACAGCTGCATCGGCAACTGCACTCACCATTTACGATATGTGTAAGGCGATGCAGAAAGATATGATAATAGGTCCGACACTGCTGAGTTCCAAAACAGGCGGTAAAAGTGGGGACTATAAATTCAAATAGAGGGATGGGTGATCTTATGTTGTGGAAAACAGCGATCCTTACAGCAAGTGATAAGGGAGCGAGAGGAGAGCGGGAAGACACGAGTGCGCAGGTCATCCGTGAACTTGTCGAAGAAGAACTGGGCGGTGAAATTATTGAATACCGCATTGTGCCTGATGAACCAGACGAGATCATTGCTGCGTTGATCGAAATGACGGATTATTTTCATGCGGATCTTGTTCTTACCACAGGCGGGACTGAACTTGCGATTCGAGATGTAACACCAGAAGCTACGCGCAGAGTCATTGACCGTGAAGTACCCGGTATGGCAGAGGCCATGCGGATGACGGTGCTGCAGAAGAACCGGGGAGCTATGCTCTTTAGAGGAATCTGCGGTATTCGCGGAAGAACACTAATTGTAAATTTACCGGGAACTCCTAAGGGTGTGCACGAGAATCTCGCAGCTATAATGGACCAGCTCCCTGAGGCACTTTTGATGGTTACAGGACAATTTAGACAGTAAACATGATGGCTGTGTATTCCTTCCTTTTTCTTGTAAATACGGCTATGTATGTGATTACATTTGTGGTATGATTTCATGTAGATGGATGATTATGGATGGTAATCCATATGTATAGTACAACAAGAAGGAGGGGTATACATGCCAAATATCGGAGGAACGGGCTTTATTCTGCTTGTCATTGTTGCCTTGTTGTTATTCGGACCTAACAAGCTTCCTGAACTGGGACGAGCTGTCGGTAGAACGTTCCGTGAATTTAAGAATGGTGCTCAAGAGATCATGTCAGATGAATCTTCATCCCGTAAAGGATCTTCAGCAAGTGAAGTAAAATCAGCTGAAGCAACGACGGTTCAGAAAACAGAGGATAAGCGCCTGCCAGAGTAATTCTATATATCTTATGCATGCGCGCTTTAAGTCAGGGTGCCTTGCTAAGTGCTTGTTTCAAGCAAAATAAGGATCCCTTCTTTGTAAGAAGGGTTTTGTTTTTTTCTTCTAGCTGATGAGCAGAGAGAGGGAGTGTTACGATGTCTGAACATGAAGAAGGCATGACGCTGGTGAATCACTTGGGGGAACTGCGAAGACGTCTTGTCGCTGTACTGGTCGTTCTTCTGCTCGGACTGATTGGCGGTCTATTTATCAGTGACCCGATCTATCAATATTTGACAGCATACGGGCCTCTTCCGGGTATTGAACTGCATGCCCTCACGCTATGGGATGGACTTGGGATGTATATGAAGATTGCCCTGATTTTTTCCCTCGTTATTACGTTGCCTTTTACTGCCTATCAGATTTGGAAATTTGTGAGTCCAGGTCTGACGCAGAGTGAGCAAAAAGCGACTATACGTTATATTCCTTTTGTCTTTTTGTTGTTCTTATTAGGAATTGCTTTTTCCTACAAAATATTACTGCCGATGGCTACCTCTTTTACAAGCAGTATTAATCAGAATCTTGGTCTTGTCGAAACGTATGGGATGGCACAATATTTTACGTTTATGTTTAATCTAATCTTGCCTGTATCCCTGTTATTTGAACTGCCTGTTGTGGTTATGTTTCTGACGAAACTGCGGATTCTCAATCCATTGCGTTTACGTAAAATGCGCCGGATCTCCTATTTTGCACTTGTTTTTATCGCTGTATTTGTGACCCCGCCTGATTTTATTTCCGATATTTTGGTTACAATTCCTTTGATTCTGCTTTACGAGTTCAGTGTCTTTCTGTCGTCTGTTGTTTACCGGAAGCAACTCGAAGAGACCGAGGAATACGAATCGAGATATGTGAAGGTTGATGCAGGGGAGAAGATATAGGATGGAGCATAATTATTACAGGATTGGAGAGAATGGAAGATGGCTTCATGAATAACTGAAAAGATCTGCTAAAAATCCTGAAAAGGACTTGAAATCATCTTCTAATTTCAGTATCATGAAATTGGTTGTTAGCACTGACGACTGTCGAGTGCTAATATAGAAGAGTGCAACAACCGTAAGATATGTAACTTACTTATTTAAGGAGGCTATTTTTCATGATCAGACCTTTAGGTGAACGCGTATTGGTAGAACCGATCGAACAAGAAGAGACAACAGCTTTCGGGATTGTACTTCCGGACTCTGCTAAAGAAAAACCGCAAGAGGGTAAAGTTATCGCTGTTGGCGCTGGAAGCTTAAAAGATGGCGTTCGTGTTCCTTTGGAAGTAAAAGAAGGAGACCGCGTTATTTTCTCCAAATACGCTGGAACAGAGCTTAAATACGAAGGTAAAGAATATTTGATTATGAAGGAAAGCGACATTCACGCAATCTTGGGTTAATCTTCATTCGTGAAGAGCTTGAATATATGAATTGAATCGTTGATTTCATAATATATTAGGAGGTTTTATCACTATGGCTAAAGATATTAAATTCAGTGAAGACGCACGTCGTTCCATGCTTCGTGGTGTGGACGCTTTGGCAAACGCAGTAAAAGTTACACTCGGACCTAAAGGACGTAACGTGGTTCTTGAGAAAAAATTTGGCAGCCCCCTCATCACGAATGATGGTGTGACTATTGCAAAAGAAATCGAACTTGAAGATGCATTCGAGAACATGGGTGCTCAACTCGTTAAAGAAGTAGCTACAAAAACGAACGATGTTGCTGGTGACGGTACTACGACTGCAACTGTTCTTGCTCAAGCCCTCATTACGGAAGGTTTGAAAAACGTAACTGCAGGTGCAAGCCCAATCGGTATCCGTAAAGGGATCGACAAAGCGGTTCGTGCTGCTGTTGAAGAACTTCACAAAATCTCCAAACCCGTTGAGAACAAACAATCCATCGCACAAGTTGCTGCTATTTCCGCAGCTGACGAAGAAGTAGGCGAATTGATCGCTGAGGCAATGGAAAAAGTGGGTAACGACGGTGTTATCACTGTTGAAGAATCCCGTGGATTCGAAACTGAACTTGAAGTGGTTGAAGGTATGCAATTCGACCGCGGATACATTTCTCCATACATGATTACAGATACAGATAAAATGGAAGCTGTCCTAGACAACCCATACATTCTGATCACTGATAAAAAAATTACAAACACGCAAGAAATCTTGCCTGTTCTTGAAAAAATCGTTCAACAAAGCAAACCGCTTCTGTTGATCGCTGAAGATATCGAAGGCGAAGCGCAAGCAATGCTGATCGTGAACAAACTGCGCGGAACATTCAATGCAGTAGCGGTTAAAGCTCCTGGATTCGGTGACCGTCGTAAAGCAATGCTGCAAGATATCGCTGCTCTGACTGGCGGCCAAGTGATCACTGAGGAACTCGGACTTGATCTGAAATCCGCTACAATTGATCAACTGGGTACTGCTCGTCAAGTACGTGTAACAAAAGAAAACACAATCATCGTTGACGGTGCTGGAAGCAAAGAAGATATCGATGCTCGCGTAAAACAAATTCGTTCCCAACTCGAAGAAACTACTTCCGAGTTCGACAAAGAAAAATTGCAAGAGCGTCTTGCTAAACTTGCTGGCGGCGTAGCTGTTATCAAAGTAGGTGCAGCATCTGAAACTGAGCTGAAAGAACGTAAACTTCGTATCGAAGATGCACTGAACGCAACTCGTGCAGCAGTAGAAGAAGGTATCGTATCCGGTGGTGGTACAGCTCTAGTGAACGTTTATGGCGCTGTAGCTGCAGTAGGTGAGAAACTTGAAGGAGACGAGCAAACAGGTGTGAATATCGTACTTCGCGCTTTGGAAGCTCCAATCCGTACAATCGCTGCTAACGCTGGTGAAGAAGGTTCCGTAATCGTGGACCGTCTGAAACGCGAAGAAGTTGGCGTAGGATTTAACGCTGCTAATGGTCAATGGGTGAACATGATCGATGCAGGTATCGTTGACCCTGCGAAAGTAACTCGTTCCGCATTGCAACATGCTGCATCTATCGCGGCTATGTTCCTCACTACGGAAGCAGTTATCGCTGACAAACCAGAACCAGCAGCTCCTGCAGGTCCAGAAATGGGCGGCATGGGTGGAATGGGCGGCATGATGTAATATAGGCTGTGAAGCCTTCTCATCGTGAATTAGTCTAGGCTATTTCAGCCCAGATTGAGAACTGGTCATGTTAAAAACTATTTTCTAAAGTAAAGACTACTTCCTAACAACAGGAGGTAGTCTTTTTTATGTTTTTAGAATTTGCTTAGTCCATTCATAGCTGAGTTTTTTCATTAAAGTTAAAATATAATCTTCTATTTCCAAGAGGTTTCTTTTTTCATGATTTAAAATTTGATATAATTTGCGAATCGCCAGCAAACGTTTGTTCTGCTAAGAAAAGTGGAAAAGGAGGTATATTATGACGATCAATTTAGTTGTTGAAGAAGCATTAGCTAACTCATTAAAAAAATTGATGATGACGAAATCAATCAAACAAATTCATGTGAAAGAAATAACGAATGAAAGTAGCCTCAGCAGACATACTTTCTATAATCATTTTCATGATATTTACGAGCTTCTAAAATGGATCTATGAAAGAGAGGTAATAGAAGGGATTGACCTGTATTGTTCGTTAGATTCATGGAAAAAAGGGATTGACCTTGTACTAAACTATACCTATGAAAATAAACGAATCTGTTTGAATACGTTCAATTCTCTCGGACGTGACCATCTGGAAAGCTTTCTTTATCAAACTTTTTTTCGTGTAGTTAGTTCGGTGGTAGATGAGATATCTCGTGATTTACAGCTTTCAGAAGAGGTAAAGGATAATTGTAAGGATTTTTATACAAATGCATTGATGGGGGTCTTTATATCCTGGCTTAAAAAGGACCTATCTGAAACACCGGAGAGTATGGCACGCAAAATCGATCAGATGTTAAGCGGAGTGGTCGTGTATACATTAACCAAAATAAGCAAGGAAGCTAACACACTTTAAGGCATATGTACATGTAGTACACGATTTAAGAAAGCTGTTCATTGTTGTAACTTTTCTTTTAGATATACTCAAGGTAACAAGCGAAGTTATTATCTAAAAGAAAGGGTAGTGTCTTATGTTTAATTATGAAAAGATTCATACGAGAAAACCGGATGGGATTGAAAACAGACAGGCTTATCTGTTAGGCGGTGGAATTGGATCCTTGGCGGCAGCAGCGTTTCTGATTAGAGATGGACATATGCCAGGAAAAAATATATACATCTATGAGCAATCCGATATTCTCGGCGGCTCCATGGATGGTGCGGGAGAATGGGAGACTGGCTACACAGCAAGAGGCGGACGTGAAATTGAACCACACTTTGAATGCTTCTCCGAGCTCTTCAGCTTTATTCCTTCTATTAAAGAACCGGACAGAACGGTACTCGATGAATTTTATGAGCTGAACGAAAAAGAACCGATCCTGTCCAATTGCCGACTTGTAGAAAACCAGGGTAAAGTTGCAGATTCTTCTTCCTTGGGACTTACCATAGACCAAGCTATGCGGCTTGGAAAGCTGGTTATGACAACCGAAGAAGCTTTAGGACATACAACGATTGCAGATTTCTTTGATGAAAATTTCCTGCAAACTAATTTTTGGTACTTCTTTGAAACCATGTTTGCTTTTGAACCATGGCATAGTGTAGTAGAGGTTAAACGTTACATGCAGCGTTTCATGCATATGATTGGCGGTATTAACCGCCTTGAGGGATTGCTTCATACCGAATACAACCAGTATGATTCTCTGATCCTTCCTCTGATTACATGGCTTGATGAGCAAGGCGTGGTATTCAAATCAGGATGTGAAGTAACCGATATAGATTTTGATATTTCAGATAACCGCAAGAAAGCTACAGGATTTTGGTATAAAAAAGATGGAAAAGAAGTACAGCAAAAGGTATCTGAGCAGGATATCGTCATGTTCACAAACGGCTCAATGACACAGAATACAACAAGAGGAAGTTTACATGAGCCTGCTATTTTAAATCGTTCCACTGAAAAAGGATGTTTTTCTGTATGGGAAAAGATAGCTGCAAAATCACCAAATTTCGGTCATCCCGAAAAATTCTGTAGTGATGTTGATAAAACCAAATGGATGAGCTTTACAATCACTTTGAAAGACGACGAAATTGTATTCCCATACCTTGAAGAGCTGCAAAAGAATCCGACTGGCATGAACGGTCTCGTGACGATAAAAGACTCTAACTGGTTATTAAGCTGGGTTGTACCGAAAGACCCTCACTTTAGAAATCAACCTGAAAACGTAAAGGTGCTTTGGGCTTATGGGCTACTGCTTGATGTGCCAGGAAACTATATTAAGAAGACTTATGCTGAATGTACGGGCCAAGAAATGTTTGAAGAGCTTCTTTATCATATGGGACTTAAGGATCGAATTTCTGAAATTTTGGAGCATACCATTAATGTAATTCCAGCAATGATGCCTTATATCACTTCACAATTTATGCCGAGGGTTGCAGGCGACCGTCCTGACGTTATTCCAGAAGGTAGTGAGAATTTTGCATTCCTAGGTCAGTTTGCAGAAGTCCCAGATGACTGTGTATTTACTGTAGAATATTCTGTTAGAACAGCGATGATGGCGGTATATGGTTTGCTGAACCTTGAGAAAAAAGTTGAACCTGTTTATCCCTCATGGTATGACGTGCGTGTTTTGGCAACAGCTACTAAAACATTATTAGGAGTAAATCATCTTCCACTTGACCAAATTCCATTAGGAAAATTATTGCAAAAGAGCGAATTGTCGAAATTCCTCTGAAGTAATCTTTAAGTAAAAAGCCGTCACAGTGATAAGTATGAATGAATACAAAACCATTTCTTAATAATTTTAAGAAATGGTTTTTTTGCTTTATCTTCAGTGATTACATTCGGTGCTTCAAAGTCTTTCTATTTGAGGGAGATCAGGCCTATTTTTGCTCTATTACAACGTGTAAAATAATTTTGACATCCCATTTTAATAGATGTACAAGATATTTGATAGACAATTTTTACCTAAATTTGGCAAGATGATGATGTGAGGAGGGAGCGATATGGAAATAGGTAAAAAACTAAAAGATGCTCGTGTAAAATCTAGCTTTACTCAAGAATTTGTTGCGGGAGAAATTCAAGTGTCACGTCAGACGATCTCTAATTGGGAAAATGAAAAATCTTATCCAGATATAGTGAGCGTTATAAAGTTGAGTGACCTATACTCGATCAGTCTTGATGAACTATTAAGAGAAGATCAGGACATGATAGAACATTTTGCGGAAAGTACAAATATTGTAAAAAGTAATAAGAAACTGATTGCTGCAATCATTTCTAATATTTTTCTTTTGGTCATGCTGATTATTTTTTCGAGTTTGGTACCCAACCACCTCTTTTTCTTAGTCGGAGTTTTTTCATTAGCGATTATCTGTTCGTCCATATTACTTTATCAAATCATAAAAAGAATTTAGGGAGGCAACAAACATGAATGCAAACGTAATGATATTCATGTTGGTATGTACTGCTGTTTTTATCGTAGGAGCCATAAATACTGCTTACCAGATTTATAAAATGGTAGAGTTGGATGCTGCGGCGAGAGAGTTAAAACATTCAAAGGTTTTAGGTTTTTTTGCGATGAATGGGAATAATTCACCGGGTCTTTTATTTTATCTAATTGTTAGAAGAAAATATCCCATCATACATATGTCAGAGGAAAGCCGCATGGAGATTGAGGTAAGAAAGAAAAGAGCTGGTGTTGGACTGATATTCTTGGCGATGGGTGCCACCGGAGTAGTTGTGTTCATTTCACAAATGTGATTGGCACGAGACAGGAGAGGAGGTATCAATGAAGCAATGATTTTTTTAAATCAACTTATTAGTGCGATTGTTCAACTATTATTCTTTACTTCTATACCATTTGTTTGGTATGTAGTTACAAATAGAAAGGTTGCAGGATTTTTTCAGTGGATTGGATTTAAGTTGGTTCCAAAGCCACCAATAAGATACGTGATTATGATCTTCGTCACATTTTTGGTTATCATTTCAGTACCATATCTATGGTTATATAGTTCAGGAACTATAACATACAGTGGATTTACTATTGAGTCGTTCCAACAAACCGGTTGGGGCTTCCAAACTATTTGTATCATTTTAATATGGGCAATTGTACAAACATCGCTGACAGAGGAAATATTATTTAGAGGATTTTTGTGTAAGAGGCTAAGGGATAAATGGGGATGGAAAGCTGGAAATAGTATACAAGCGTTTCTATTTGGAATAATACATATCCCAGCTGTGTCAGGCACTGGATTATTTGCTATCGTTGTTGTCTTTTTACTGACAGGTGGAGTTGGTTTTGCACTTGGATGGCTTTTACAGCAGAAGACAAATGGGAGTATCCTATACGGATGGTGTATTCATGCCGCGGTAAATATAATATCTCCCATCTTTGTGTTTTCTTTTTTGCTCTAACATTAGGTTATATGATAGCAAATACGGCAATCTCTCCCCAAATAAATATCGGAAAAAGATTGCCGCATAAGTTATACCTTTTTATGTTGTCTACGTGACATGTTATGATCAGCCTTCAGAATGCCAGGGGTTTATAGCTTTCTTTTACTATTAATAAATAAGTTCTTCTGCAAGATGGGTGAATACTTCACCGATCACAGAATCCTCGTCATAAACGGAAGAACCTGTATTTTCCTCAGGCTGGGCAAAAGGTACTTGAGCAATGATATGGGACCCAAGCTCCTCTGCTAATTTTTCTGCACCGCCTTGACCGAAGAGGTAGTTCTTTTCACCGTTCGATTCAAAGTAGGCCATGTTTTCAACCACACCAAGAATCGAATGTTTGGTATGCTGCGCCATGACTCCCGCACGAGAAGCGACATGAGAAGCTGCGTAGTGAGGAGTGGTCACTATAATTTCCTGCGCTTGCGGAATCATAGCTGCCACATCAATGGCGACATCTCCTGTACCGGGAGGTAAATCGAGCAGAAGATAATCGAGCTCACCCCAATGGGTGTTCGTAAGGAAATTACGAATCCATTTGTTCAGCATCGGGCCGCGCCACATGACAGGCTGGTTATCTTTTGCAAAGAAGCCCATCGACATCACTTTTACCCCATGACTTTCGGCCGGAATCGCCGTTTGGTCAATCATGGTTGGCTTTTGGTCGATCTTCATCATCGCAGGAATACTAAATCCATAAATATCTGCATCTAAAATCCCCACACGTTTTCCAAGACGGGCAAGAGCTGCGGCTAGGTTAATCGTAACCGTAGACTTACCGACACCGCCTTTACCGCTGGTCACCGCAATGAAGGTAACACCCGACTCAGGCAGAAGCATTTTTGGCATTCCTTGTTCCGTAGCATTTTGCGTTTTTAATGAAGAGGTTAAATTCCGGCGTTCTTCATCTGTCATGGAACCAAACGTAATCGAAACACTGGATGCGCCGATTTCTTTTAATGCTTGTTCAATATCCTGCTGAATCTTTGCTTTTAGCGGGCAACCTTGAATGGTTAAAATAACGTCAAGCGAGACATGCGTACTGTCAACCTTTATATTCCGAACCATATTAAGGTCAACGATACTTTGATGGAGTTCCGGGTCATTAATGTTCTTTAGTGTTTGTAAAATTTGTTCGTTTGTCAGCATGTAAGAAACCACCTTCTTATTTTAAGCCTTTGCCAAGCCCTTTTAAAAAGTGGATTCCAAAATTTAAAGAGCGATTGACATCTGGATCATTTAATAGTTTTAAAAGTTTGAAGGCACTAATCTTTTCATCTGATTCAATAGCCTTGTTTGCTTCATCTAGGCCTGTAGTTAAGCTGTTAATCAGCTTCGCCGTTGTTTCCGGTTCGACTTCAGACAGCGCTCCGGCAGCACCCATTAAGTTATTGATAATATTCGTAACAGGTTTACGAGTCATTTGACCAAGGGCAATTTTTGCAACATCTTCTTTTGCTTCTAGTAGTTTTCCCGCTGCTTCTAGTGCTCCCATCTCATTCAAATCGGCCATGATCGAAAAGACTTGATTCACCATGTCTTCATTTTCAGAAAGAAGCTGTTTTAAATTCTCTAACTTTTCTTCCTTCCGTTGTTCTTCTGTCACTTGTTGTTTTTTTATCGTTGTAATTGGCGCAGCCATGTGGGTCACTTCCCTTCGTTAGTCGTTGTTAAGTGTACGTATCCAGGACGGTTCCATTTACGCTCAACTTCAACGCCATTTTGTGGATGACGTTTTTTATAACGCGGATTTGTTCTAGGAAGCGGATTTTTTCCTTTTGGCTTCAGTATTTCCACGCGTACTTTTGTTTGTTTGTAAGCCGGTGTAGATGTATTGATATCTGCAGCCGGTCCGGTTAAGAAATTGATTGCTGAATCTTTGCTGACCGAGTTCATTGGTAGGAATAATTCATTTCCTTGTACCCGATCGGTTACTAGGGCATTAAGTTTCAATGCGCCATAAGGTGATACGAGACGAAGCAGGGCACCATCTTCAATGCCGCGTTCTTTGGCGAGTTCAGGTGATACTTCCACAAAAATCTCTGGTACTTTCGATTGAATCCCTTTGGATTTATTCGTCATGTTTCCTTCATGGAAGTGTTCAAGCATACGGCCATTGTTAATTAGGCAGTCATACTGTGCTTCATATTCGACAGGCTGTACCCAATCATGTAAAGCAAAACGTGCTTTTTTATCAGGGAAGTTAAACCCATCTTCATAGAGTAGAGGTGTATCCTTTCCATCCAGGCTGCCCCAACAGAAACTGCCCCAATTTGCTAGTACATCATAGTTCGCTTCAGCGAAGATCGGAGACAGGCTGGCCATTTCATCAAAAATTTCACTTGGATGGCTGTAATTCCAATCTGCACCTAAGCGGCGAGCGACGGCCTGAAGAATCTCCCAATCGGCTTTTGATTCACCGAGCGTTGGCAGTACTTGATAGAGACGCTGTACACGGCGTTCTGTATTGGTAAAAGTACCTTCTTTTTCAAGCGATGGTGCTGCAGGCAGAATCACATCTGCATACTGCGCTGTACGTGATAGGAAGATATCTTGTACAACAAAAAAGTCGAGTTGTGAGAGAACCTTATCTACGTGATTTGCATCGCAGTCGACTAGAGCCATATCTTCGCCCACTAAATACATAGCTTTCATCTTACCTTCCATAATCGCATCTAACATTTGCATGTTTGTACGACCTGGTTCTGGTTTGATTTTTACGCCATAGGCTTTTTCAAATTTTTCACGTTCCGCATCGTTTGTTACTTTTTGATAACCTGGCAGCAGATTTGGAAGTGTACCCATGTCACAAGCACCTTGTACATTGTTATGACCGCGAAGAGGGTAGGCACCTGCACCAGGACGACGATAGTTACCGGTAGCAAGCAGCAGATTGGAAATCGCTGCGGATGTATAGGAACCGCCCGTATTTTGGGTAACACCCATACCCCAAAGCACACAGGTACCGTCTGCATCACGAATCATTTCGGCCACTTGAATCAGCGTTTCTTTTGAAATCCCTGTCTGTTGTTCTGCATATTCCAGAGTGTATTTATCAAGTACGGCTTTAAATTCATCATAGAAATTCACGTTCTCTTGAATAAACGCTTCATCATGCCAGCCTTGATCAATGATGTATTTGGTAACCGCCATTAACCATACTTGGTCTGTACCTTGTTTTGGACGCATGAAAATATCGGAACGCTCAGCCATCTCATGTTTACGAATATCGGAAACAATTAATTTTTGACCGTGTAATTTATGAGCACGTTTGACGCGAGTCGCTAATACGGGATGACCTTCTGCAGGGTTTGCCCCAACAATGATGACAAGACCCGCTTTCGCAATATCTTTAATTGTTCCTGCATCTCCGCCCATACCTACTGTACGCATTAGTCCATCTGTAGCAGGGGACTGGCAATAGCGTGAACAGTTATCGACATCGTTTGTTTCAAACAATTGACGAGCCATTTTTTGAATTAAGTAGTTTTCTTCATTTGTAATTTTGGAAGAGGAGATAAATCCGACAGAACCTGTACCGTATTCTTTTTGAATACCGCCAAGTTTAGATGCGATCAGGTCCAGCGCTTCATCCCAAGATGCCTCAACAAATTCATTGTTTTTGCGAATCAGTGGTTTTGTAATCCGTTCTTCGGAGTTTACGAAGTCCCAGCCAAATTTTCCTTTGACACAAGTAGATACTGCATTTACAGGACCGTCAGAAGGTTGGACTTTTAGGATTTTGCGATCTTTGGTCCATACTTCAAACGAGCAGCCTACGCCGCAGAAAGTACATACCGTTTTTGTTTTTTTCGTGCGTTTACTGCGCATGGCAGCTTCGACTTCAGAAACAGCGAAGATACCGCTGTACCCAGGTTCAACTTCCTTAATCAAATCAATCATCGGATCAAGCATGTCTTGTTTAAGGCCAGTCATAAAACCGGCTTCGCCAAGCATGGTTTTCTCCATAAGTGCATTACATGGACAAACGGTAACGCATTGTCCGCAGCTTACACAGGAAGAATCGTTGATCGCAACGCCTTCATCCCAGATCACTCGCGGTCTTTCCGCTTCCCAGTCAATGGATAACGTTTCGTTCACTTGCAGGCTTTGGCATACTTCTACGCATTGCCCGCATGCGATACATTGGTTCGGGTCGTACCGGTAAAATGGATGTGACATATCGACTTCATGGGGTTCCACTTTTGGTTTATAGGGATATTTTTGATGTTCAATTTCCATGAGTTCTGCCGTGTTATGTAATTTACAGTTCCCGTTGTTGTTGTCACATACGGTGCAGTACAGCAAATGGTTTTCGAGTATACGGTCCATAGCTTCAGTTTGTGCAGCTTTCGCCTTTTCGGAATTCAACTGAACGTTCATACCGTCTACAGCTTTTGTGGAACAAGAACGAACAAGTTCGCCATTGACTTCAACGATACATGTATCACAAGTTTGGATGGGATCAACAGAAGGTACATGGCAGATTTGCGGATGGGGTATGCCATTTTGATTAATGGTATCCAGGATGGTTGCTCCTTCTGCTGCATCATACGGTACGCCATTAATGTTAATTTTGGTCAAGGTGATTTCCTCCTTTTGCTCTAAGAGACTTATATGTTCACAGGATCCTATTTAGGATGAATAATGAATAAAATAACGAGTTGATGATTAGATTTAATGAAACGGTTATTACGAGGGTCAGTGTGAAAATTAGGTTTGAAAAATAAAAAATCCACCATGAAACAGCATGATCTATACATGCTAAATGTTCATGGTGGATAAAATTCATAGCAGGCCGTGCTATAAATCCAATCTACTTCATTTAAAATTTTTAGTATACAAATAGAATTCAAATATTAAAATCCATTATGGCAAGCAGTCCAACTACATTTAAAAACCATATATGAATCAAAATACGTAAACACCATTCGTATATCATTTATTATAGCTCTTTTCAATTAAAATGATCAATAATATCAATAAAATTAATTGATGAGAGTCATTATCAATTGTATTCTGAAAACGAAATCAAGTAAAAAAATATGTTTTGTATTTAATAAGATAAATGGACAAGAGAAGCCTTTACTAGTACTATTTTAACTGCATAAGCTGCTGATTTCATACAAAATGATAAGGGTTATCCTTATGAAAATATGATAATAAACAAAAGTTTGCTATGATGGGAGATTCGTTAAAATGTCAAAAAAAATACATGAATTTAATGACATGATTCGAAAGCTACGCAAAGATAAATTTGGAAAAGGACCAGATCGTATTCATACGGTTTTCGTCGAGAATATGGCAGTTTCCACACTCTATGGAAATATCACACCTACCGAAAAATTTATTGCGAGTACTCCTGAAGGATTAAAAATGGTTCATGCAGCACGTACAAGTATGATCCAGGATTTGTACAGTGAATCGCCTCCAGAAGGCATGGAAGAACTCGTAGGTTCGAAATTGCTCCATTTATTTTCAGATATCAAAATTGAAGAGGATTTTGCTATTTCTGTATTTGTTTTTGAAAATAATATTAGTGAATAAGAGGATGCCTTATGGAAAATGCCGTAACAAGAAAGGTTATACATGTTGCAGATAAACAAATCCAAGAAATAGAAGATCTCGTGGTTACAGAACATGCGGTCACTGTTAAGATTAATCAAGAGGAATTTGTTACAATGGTTTGCACACCCGAGTATGTAGAAGATATGGTTGTTGGATATTTAGCTTCTGAGCGGATCATTCGGAGTTCCAAAGATATTGAAGAAGTGTGGTATCAAGAAAAAGAAGGTTTTGTGCATGTCAAAACCAAGAGCATCAATCCTTACTCTCAAAAAATTCAAAATAAAAGATACATTACTTCTTGCTGTGGGATGAGCCGCCAAGGCTTCGTTTTTGCTAATGATGCCCTTGTATCTAAAAAAGTAGAAGATATACATGTGCGTATTACAGCAAATGATTGTTTTCGGTTAATGCGAGATATGCAAGATTCAGCTGAGATATTCAAAAAAACGGGTGGCGTGCATAATGCATCGCTATGTGATGTGAATGGGATTATACTAAGTCGAATGGATATTGGACGCCATAATGCACTTGATAAAATATATGGATATTGCCTGCGAAACAACATTAGCATGAAAGACAAAATCATCGTATTTAGCGGACGAATTTCATCTGAAATTTTACTTAAAGTATCCAAAATCGGATGTGAAATTGTCTTGTCCAAATCAGCTCCAACCGAACTTGCTCTGCAATTGGCAGAGGAACTCGGTATTACGACCGTAGGTTTTATTCGTCAGAATTCACTTAATATTTATACACACAAAGAGCGTATTCTTTTACCTGAGCATGATGCAAAAGCGGACCTGTAAATGAATAACTCTTACCAATGAAAGAAGGAGATTACAATTTCAAATCTACAAGACCAACTACATAGACCTCTAAGAGATTTACGAATTTCAGTGACAGACCGATGTAATTTTCGTTGTCAGTATTGTATGCCTGCCGAGGTATTTGGTCCAGATTTTGCTTTTTTACCGTCTGATAAAATACTCAGTTTTGAAGAAATCGAAAGATTAGTCCGAATTTTCGTCTCATTAGGGGTGAGAAAAGTACGTATTACGGGCGGAGAACCTTTACTGCGTCAAGATCTGCCTAAGTTAATAGAACGTATTCATCATATCTCAGGGGTAGAGGAGATTGCCTTAACAACCAATGGTACTCTACTAAAAAAATACGCACATGATTTAGCAAAAGCAGGATTAGCACGAGTCTCGGTTAGTCTGGATTCATTAGATGAGGACCGCTTTTTTGAGATGAATGGTCATCGGGGAAAAGTGTCAACGGTATTAGAAGGGATAGAAAAAGCAGCAGAGGCAGGACTACAAGTAAAGATCAATATGGTTGTTCAAAAAGGAAAAAATGATCAAGATATCGTACCTATGGCGAGGTTTTTTAAAGAGAAACAGCATATCCTTAGGTTTATTGAATATATGGATGTAGGGAATTCGAATGGTTGGCGGCTGGATGACGTGGTGTCAAAAAAAGAAATCATTGATCGGATTAACGAGTTCTCACCTTTGAAACCTACCGAGCCTAATTATATAGGGGAAGTGGCTACGCGTTATCAATATGAAGATGGTCAGGGTGAAATCGGCGTGATTTCTTCTGTCACTGACTCCTTCTGCGGAACTTGTTCACGTGCTCGTATCTCTGCCGAAGGAAAATTATATACTTGTTTATTTGCAACAGAGGGAACGAACGTAAGAGAATTGTTACGGTCTGGGGAAGATGATGAAGCTATTACCCAGTTTATTTCAAAGGTCTGGGAAAATAGAGATGACCGCTATTCCGATGAACGAAATGAAGAGACGATGAATAAAAGGAAAAATTCAAAAATCGAAATGTCACACATCGGTGGTTAGACAAATAGGAAGGTAGCAGCTAGTGCTAGCTTGTATATTTGTACAAGAAACCATTTTATATATAAATATTTCATTCATTATAAGCAACCGAGGAGAAGCGCCTGATCAGTTCTATGAACTTTTGAGGGGCTTCTTTCTTTTTCTGGGTAGGATGGATGGAGGCTCCATAGCACAACAGACCCAGATGAAATAAAATAGTGAAAATATATTCGTCAGACAACGAAGAAAAACAGAGAAGAAGTGGTGATCTACATGGGGATAACCGTTAAAGATATGCTGCAATTGCCTTCCTTTCGAGGAGCCAAGGTGCTGACTGGCAAAAATAATCTTCAACGTACGGTTTCCTCTTTATCCGTACTTGAAGTTGCAAACGCTGATTACTCCTCTCAAATCGTAAACGCCATTCAAGAAGAATATTATGCAGAGGAGATTGTCATCAGCTCTTTTTTCTCCATTCGAGATAGTGTGGAAAAACAGTGTGAGACCATTCAGTATCTCCACGATCTGGGTGAAGTGGGACTCATTCTATATTATGTAGGAATCATTATTCCGGAAGTGGCCGAAGAGGTGCTGCAATTAGCAGAGTCTAAAAATTTCATTATCATTTGTATGCCGGAAAATGACTATACGCTGCGTTATAACGAAGTGATCTATGAAGTGATGGAAGCAATTGTACTGCAGAATCAAACCATCAATGATAATTTTGTAAATGAATCATTAGAAAAAGTATCACTTTTGCCAGAACATTCTCAGAGCGTAGAAATTACACTGAAATTTTTATCGGATCGGCTGAAAGCGAATATCGTGTTGACGAATACACATATGGAAATTGTAAATCAAGTGATGTGGCCCCGTAATTCAACGCTGGATGTATCCCAAATTATTGAGGAATATGCCCCTTATTTGATGAATGGAGTAAAGGGACAAGCAGAGCTTCATCCTGCCTGTTTTGTAGAAGGGAAAAGTATACATCAAAAAAATGGAGAGTTGCTGTATCTTTTTCTGATTAAAGAGAATTCGAAATTACCCGCAAAGACCATCGAGAAAACAAGTGAAGTTGTGCAGGTAGCGATGAATTTGTGGGGAGACAAGCATAATGAGGTCAGCGAGTATGCCTTGGTCAAAGCAATTATTAATGATGAGAGTGAAAAAATGCGGAGACTGGCTCATCTCCTCCATATTGATGTCTCTGCGATTCAAATGCTGTGGTTAGTGTATATCCAGGATCTGTCCGCAGAGAAACAAATTCGCGAAGAACTTGAAGAGCATTTATTCAAATATTATAAGACAGCGGTCATTCAAATCATCGATCATTGTATTATCGTCCTCTTGGGAAACTGCTCTTACAATTACAGTGAGTATGAAATTGCTGCGGAGTACATGGACACGGCGCATTTCGCCTCCAATATATCCGAAATGGTGTACGCTCCCCGAATGAGAAACACGCAGGACGTGCGGCGTATGTATCAGCTTGTAAACAGTGTGGGCCAGAAAGTCCACCTCATCTATGAAGAGCGTAAATTATATACGGCAGCAGAGATGCGTACAATAAAGCGGGCTGTGGACCTCAGTGTACAAGGAGAAGAAGTGATTGAAGAGTGGATGTCTGTCATCGAACCCATTCTAGGCGATCCTGACTCGCTGAGGACTCTCTTGACCTTTCTGCTTGATTCAAAAGGGAGTTTTGATGACTGCGGAAAACGGCTGTTCGTTCATAAAAACACAGTAAAATATCGCATGAAAAAAATCAGCGAGCTCATCGGCTATGATGTAACCGTCCATTCGGAATTTTATGATGTGTACATCGCTTGTATGATTTACCGATTAATTCATAGCTAGCATGGTCCGTAACTTTTGTCGAAAAAGACAAAAATTACGGGTCTTTTTTTTATTTTTGAAAAAGACGTTCTGTCATCGTTCCTTCTATAATAAGAAAAATCATTTACGAGTTAGGGGAGAGGTTACATGAGAAAGGATGGAGAACAGCAATCTTGGTTCACTCTGGCAATGGTGTGGGCAGGGGCGATGATCAGCATACCTGGTATTTTGGTAGGAAATACGCTCATATCGGGAATGAGCTTACCGAAAACCCTGCTGATTGCATTCATTGGTTACGCCATTATTGTTGCCATTATGATCCTTCAAGGGATCCAAAGTACGGATTTAGGAAAGACAACAGTTCAAGTCGCAGGACAAGTGTTTGGTAAAAAAGGTTCTAGGACCATTTTATCTATTATTCTCACGATTGCCTGTCTCGGTTGGTTTGGGATTCAGGCCAATGTATGCGGGGCAGCGCTGGCCAATTTGCTAGGAGAGTTTGGAATGAGCATTCCTGTTCCAGCAGCCTCTTTAATCAGTGGTATCGTGATGGTTATTTCCGCAATGTATGGAATCAAAGTGCTTCGTGTACTTAGTTATATTGCCGTTCCTTTACTCGTTGTAATCTGCATTATGGGATTGGTTCAAGCATTCACAGGGGACTCTTGGCAGCTCATTAGTAACTATGAGCCTGAAGGACAAATGAAATTCATGGATGGACTTGCTGTAACGATCGGTTCATTTGCACTTGGAGCCGTAATTGCAGGCGACTATTCGCAGTTTTCACGGAAGCGTTCTGACGTGTTAAAAGCGGCCATTTTTGGAATCATCCCATCTGGTGTACTCATGATCAGTGTAGGTGCTGTTTTAACGATTGCTTATCAAACAAGTGATGTTACGGCTGTCTTTTTGAATATTACGACTCCGTTTATCGGGGGTGTGGTGTTAATTCTAGCCGCATGGAAAACAAATATGATCAATGCCATCTCTGGGGGATTTGCCCTGACGAATGTATTTTCAGTCTCCAAAGATAAAGAAAAATGGACAGTTGGGGTTGCTGGACTAATTGGGACAATCCTTGCAGTCATCGGCATTTTGAATTTTTTCACACCGGTGATGTCGGTATTTTCAGCGATGGTTCCGCCTGTAGCGGGGGTCATGATTGCATCCTATTGGGTGATGAACAAAGGGGATAAAAATAGCTGGCAAGAAACAGAAGGGGTTAATATGCTGGGCGTAGTGTCCTGGCTTGTTGGTTCGATCATTGCTTGTATTCCTGTCGTATTTTCCTTTTTCCCAAGTTTGCCTGAGGTATCGAACCAGCCTCTGCTTGGTATCATCATTTCATTTGTTATATATGTAGTCGGCTACCGATTTACAGCTTCAAAAACTGCCATACTGGAGGGAAATAGATGAGATATTTAGATAAAAGCGCGATTGAACATATTGCGGTAGGTGCTGCATTTTTAGGAACAGGTGGAGGGGGAGACCCTTATATCGGTAAACTTATGGCTCTTTCGGCGATCGAGAAACACGGACCCGTAAGGTTATATTCTGTAGATGAAATTGAGGATGAAGACTTTTTCATTCCTGCTGCGATGATGGGTGCACCTTCCGTGCTCGTTGAAAAATTTCCAAAAGGCGATGAGTTCGTTAAGGTGTTTCAGAAGCTCGCTAAATATGTAGGCAGAGAAAAAATAACAGGAACGTACCCAATGGAAGCAGGGGGAGTCAATTCCATGATTCCTATCGTTGTTGCGGCGCAGCTCGGCTTACCGCTGATTGATTGCGACGGCATGGGCAGGGCATTCCCTGAACTTCAGATGGTGACGTTTAACCTCGACGGTATTTCAGCTACACCGATGGCGATCACCGATGAAAAAGGAAATGTCGGTATTTTCGAGACGATCGACAATAAATGGACCGAAAGGTTAGCACGGACAGCGACAGTCGAGATGGGGGCTAGTGCTCTCGTAAGCCTCTATCCAACGACAGGTGCGCAGCTTAAAAACAGCGGTGTCCATCATATTGTGACTTTGTCTGAAAGAATTGGCGAGATTATTTCATCAAAGAATAGAGATCCCAAAGATAAGCTTGAGCAGCTGTTACAACTGACCTCAGGTTATGAACTATTCCAAGGGAAGATTACCGACGTCATCAGAGAAACTAAAGGTGGTTTTAACTTAGGAAGAATGAATCTGGAAGGGATCGAAGCTCATAAAGAGGAGCAGATGAAGGTTCATTTTCAAAATGAAAATCTACTTGCCGAGAAGAATGGTCAGGTCGTAGCCATTACCCCTGATTTAATCTGTCTGGTTGACTATGAAACGTTATTGCCGGTTACGACAGAAAGTTTGAAATATGGAAAACGTGTACGTGTTATCGGGCTGCCAGCGCATCCGAAATGGAGAACAGAAAAAGGAATTGAAACAGCAGGACCGAGATATTTCGGATATGACTATGATTATGTTCCCATTGAGGAACTGGTGAGTAAGGCGGTGGCTGCACATGTATAGAATTGGAATCGATGTAGGCGGTACGAATACAGATGCTATTATTTTGGATGAGCATAATCATCTGGTTCATAGTGTGAAATCTCCAACTACTCTTGATATTAAAACAGGGATAGAAACCTCGCTGCGGAACGTGTTACAAGGTGCAGGCATTGATAAAACCAAGATTACGCATGCGATGCTTGGAACAACACAGTGTACGAATGCGATCGTGGAACGCAAAAAATTAGCTAAAGTCGGCGTCATTCGTTTAGGATTTCCGGCTACTGCTTCCGTTCCTCCGTATACGGCTTGGCCGAAAGATATGGTGGAGAAGCTGTCAGGTAGCTACGCTTTACTTCATGGCGGTTATGAATATGATGGACAATTATTGAGTGAGCTGGATGAACAGGAAGTTAAAGCTCTTTTAAACGAGTGGCGAGATAAAGTAGAATCGATTGCGATTATTGGCGTTTTTTCCTCTATTAAGAATGATCAGGAACTGAAAGTTCGGGAGTGGATCTGGGAGGAGTACGGCGAAGCTTATCCCGTATCTTGCTCTTCTTTGATCGGATCTGTCGGCCTGATTGAACGTGAGAATGCTACCATACTAAATGCAGCCTTGTGCAAAGTGATTGAGGTGACGACGACAGGATTTGTTCATGCGCTTGAAGAAGAGGGAATTGAAGGGGCAGAAGTGTACTTATGTCAAAATGACGGAACGCTCATGTCGATTGATTACGCTAAACATTTTCCTATTCTCACTATTGCATGCGGACCAACAAATAGTATCCGGGGAGCTTCCTATTTAGCCAATATTAAAGATACGATGGTCATTGATGTCGGTGGAACGACCTCGGATATCGGTGTCTTGCAAGATGGATTCCCAAGGGAATCCTCAGTAGCGGTTGAAGTAGGGGATATTCGGACGAACTTTAGAATGCCGGATATTATCTCTGTAGGGCTTGGCGGCGGAAGTATCGTTCGTACGGATAATGGCAAGATTACGGTTGGACCTGATAGTGTGGGTTATCGAATTAGTGAAGAAGCACTTGTCTTTGGCGGAAATACCTTAACTACTACTGATATTGCGGTTCGTCTTGGACTCGCGGATCTCGGCGATAAGAGTTTAGTTCGTCACATTGATGAGGATTTTGCAAAACAAGTCCAAGTTGAAATTTCTTCAATCATTGAAAAAGCGATCGATAAGATGAAAACTTCGTCCGAAGATGTACAGATTGTACTTGTAGGCGGCGGCAGTGTGATTATCCCGGATCAGATTCCCGGTGTATCCAGCATCATTAAAACGGAGAACGGGGGCGTTGCCAACGCCATTGGTGCATCCATCGCCCAAATCAGTGGACAGTACGAACAAATCTATATTTACTCTCGTGAGCCGCGTGAGGAGTCGCTTGAAGATGCGAAGGAAAAGGCTGTGAACCAGGCGGTACTCGCAGGGGCTGATCCTGCTACAATTGAACTGGTTGAAGTGGAAGAGACACCGCTGGCCTATCATCCAGAGAATGCAACCAGACTTAGAGTTAAAGTAGTAGGTAAGATGAGTTAGAAGTGAGATATAAATGAGTTAGAGATGTGGTATAAAGTAAAAGGTCCTGAACAGTGATCGATCACTGTTCAGGACCTTTTTGTTCAAGTTGCTTAGGGTACATTTCTTTTTCCATTTTATTTTTCAGAGAATATAAAACAAATGCTAGTTTCATATAAAAGAGAGCAGAAGAAATCTCTACTCTCTTTCTTACCAAATATACTTAAATTAGTAGCGTTGCAATAACACGACCCCGCTGATTGCCGATGTTCTTTTTTTGAAGATGATCTTGAAGCCGACATGCTTATCTAACATACAAGCTAATGAGGTACCAATCCATGCATTGTGTTTTAAACCATGTTTACAAGGTTTAGTACTCCCAATGACACGTACGGAAACGATTTTCTTTGGAGAGCCTGGGAATAGAGGGTTACTTGCCCAAGTAATTAATACAAGGTCAGGTTGTCTAGTAGCTTTTATACTAGTCATTTAATCACCTCTTTTCTTCTAGTATTCTATATTAAATGCTACTAGAGGAAGAAGTGTGCTAGACGAATCTATTAAAAATGAAGAGAATCCATCGAGAATCTATGAATATATCAATTAGCTGTGATATGAAAGAAATATCAATAGAAACAAATTCATGGGGAAGTGAATGAAGTGACTCAGATTGGTGTAATGATAAGAAGGGAGAAAATAAAGATCCATATAGAAGGGGAATGATCCCGATCTATTTTGCGAAAAAGGTTGACTTTCATCTTGATTAGTAATAAACTTTAGTTAAGCGATTGAGAAAAAGTAAGTTACAAACATCAAGCTATGAATTGCCAAAAGGCATGAATGAATAGAATCCCTGAATGTTAGAGATATGGAATGCAGCTCATTTTCATTAGAAAATAAAGAAGCCATTCGTTATTACTTCGTCGAACATATGGGATTTGATTTTTAACTACATATCTTAAATTTGTAATACTTTAATTAAAGGTAATTTAGAAGGCAGGGATAAATAATGAACCATTTAAAAGGAATTCACCACGTAACCGCAATTACGAGCAACGCTGAAAAAAATTATGAGTTTTTCACTTATGTCCTCGGTATGAGACTTGTGAAAAAAACGGTAAACCAAGATGATATTCAGACTTATCATTTGTTCTTTGCGGATGATAAAGGCAGTGCAGGTACAGATATGACATTTTTTGATTTTCCTGGTATTCCGAAAGGGACCCATGGTAATGATGAGATCTACAAATCTTCTTTCCGTGTTCCTACGGACAAAGCGATTGATTATTGGAAAGAGCGTTTTGATCGTCTAGGAGTAAGTCATTCTGGCATACAAGAGCTATTTGGGAAGAAAACATTGTCTTTTGTCGACTTTGATGATCAGCAATATCAATTGATCTCAGATGAGTTGAACAAAGGGGTTCCATCCGGAACGCCATGGCAAAAAGGTCCGATCCCACTAGAATATGCGATTACAGGCCTCGGTCCTATCTTTGTTCGCTTCTCTCAGTTTGATTATTTCAAAGAATTGATGGAGAGAGTGCTTTTGTTCAAAGAAATTGCACAGGAAGGAAATCTTCATTTGTTTGAAGGAGGAGAGGGCGGAAACGGAGCACAGGTTGTCGTTGAAGACAACACGGAACTCCCGCCAGCTCGTCAAGGTTACGGTACGGTTCACCATGCTGCATTCCGGGTTGAGAACCGAGCTGTACTTGATGAGTGGACATCTCGTATGGAAAGCTTCGGCTTTACTACTTCAGGTTATGTAGATCGTCACTTCTTTGAATCCTTGTATGCAAGAGTCACTCCGCAAATTTTGTTTGAGTTTGCAACAGATGGCCCTGGTTTTATGGGGGATGAACCTTATGAAACGCTGGGAGAGAAATTGTCTCTGCCGCCATTCTTGGAACCACATCGTGAGCAGATTGAGCAAGATGTTCGCCCGATCGACACGATGCGTAGCGATAAAGTTTTCAATAAGGAGTAATCTTTATTATTTCGGTCAAACTCGAAATGAGTTGATGAAATATTAAAGGTAACCTGCAAAATTCTATCGTTGGAGAATCGATATAAATTTTGCAGGTACCTGCAAAGAATTTGGTCAATCTCGAATAGAGTTGATAAAACTTTGCAGTAACCTTTATTATTTCGGTCAAACTCGAAATGAGCCGATGAAATAATAAAGGTATCCTTTGAAAAATATAAATACATTATATTCAATTAATAGGAGGAAATTTATTATGAATTTTTTTGAAGCAGTAGAAACACGCCGTTCCGTATATGCACTTAACAAAGAAGTAAAGGTGTCCGACGATCGTATTAAAGAAATCGTGGAGCATGCAGTAAAACACGTACCATCCGCATTCAACTCTCAAACCACTCGCGTTGTTGTTCTTTTCAAAGGCGAGCATGAAAAACTGTGGGACATGACAACAGAAGTACTGAAAGCAGTTATGGGCGATGCAGACTTCTCCGGAACACAGCAGAAAATGGATATGTTTAAAGGTGCTTATGGTACCGTATTGTTCTTTGAAGATCAAGCTGTTGTAGGCGGCTTACAAGAAGCATTCCCTGCTTATGCAGATAACTTCCCTATCTGGTCTGAACAAACAGCTGGTATGCACCAATTTGCAGTATGGACTGGTCTTGCTACAGAAGGAATCGGCGCTTCTCTGCAACACTATAACCCACTGGTTGACGAAAGAATTGCTAACGAGTGGAACGTTCCTGAATCTTGGAAACTTCGCGCTCAAATGCCGTTTGGTGGTATTGCACAACCAGCTGGCGACAAAGAATTCAAACCGCTGGATGAACGCATTAAATTCTTCGGTTAAGTTTCTGCCTAGTTCTCAGCCATTCCTTTATCTTCGGATGAAGGGATGGCTTTTTTATGTGTAAACATTACTACTGCATGTACTGTTCGTCCACTATTCTGCATACATAACCTTATATCTGAAAATGCAGAAAAGAGGAGAGTGGGAGAGGTGGAATGGAGTGTGATCTGGGAGCTTATTGACCCGCGTCTAGTTGGGGTAGTAGCCGCTTGCTGGGTCGTGGGATTTATTCTTAAATCAACCCCGGCTATACCGGATTGGACCATTGTATATGTCGTTGTTATTGTTGCTGTACTCCTTACGATCTGGATGCTGGGATGGTCGGCGGATTCAGTCGTGCAGGGGATTCTGGCCGGTTCTTTCTCCGTATATGGACATCAGGTGGTTAAACAGACGCGCAGTATTGGAAGAAAAAACTAGGGTCACGGACGGATGCCGAAGCGAGGTAAAATCATAAAAAACCGTAACCCAGCAGAGCAGGGTTACGGTTTTTTGTTGAAAAACTCTTTTATGAATAGAACAGATTATTTCAGATCTTCAATGGAGTCAATATCCATGTAAGCTGGAACAGTAAGTCCTGTTCTTGCACCTTCCATATTCACACCAACATCTTCGACTTTGTCAATGTAACGATCGTAGTATGCTGCGGAAGTGACAGGCATCCATGCTGCAAGGGTAGCATCCACATCGCCTGCTGCGACACCAGTCCACATAGGGCCCATTTCTACTTGGAGTGAAGTTACATTGTAACCCAGCTCATTCTCGAGGACATATTCCGCGAGATTTGTACTTGCGATTTCAGAGTCCCAAGATACATAGCTAAGTTTCAAAGTCTCACCATTCGAAGAGCGAAGACCTTCTGTCCACTCAGCGACTTTGTCTTTATGAGCTTCCGCCCATTCTTTTGCTGCTTGCTGTGGATCCGCGCCGTCCTGAATAGCAATCATCATTTCAGCCATCTCTTCAGCCGTCCAGTTGAAGCGATCCAAGAACTCGTAGGCTGTCGGATGATCTTCTTTAAGTCCTTTACGGACAATCGTACGAATTTCTTCGGCTTCTCCATAGGATTTAAGCGGATCTTCAAGGAATTTTAGATCATATTTGTTGAACATCCAGTGCGGAGTCCAGCCCGTTATGATAATAGGATCTTCATTCTTCAGTGCTTTCTCCAGCATCGCTGTCATCGCAGAACTGGAACCTTCCACAAGCGTCCAATCTGTCAGATCATAATCTTCCAGTGCTTGTTTCGTAGAAGTCATGATACCGGCACCAGGGTCAATACCCACAATCTGATAATTTACTTCTTGGCCAACTGCGTTGCCAGCACCATCAGCAGCATTATTACCTACAAAATACTGAGAAAAACCAGCGATAAGTACAATAGCTGTAGCGGCCGAGATCATCCAGATCCGCTGCTTTGAAGTAAAGCGGGTGCTTTTTTTCTTCCCTGGCTTACCTACCAGATTTTGCGAGAAACGGTCGAGCACAATTGCGAGTACAACAACGACGAGCCCTGCTTCAAATCCTTTACCAATCTGAAGTTGTCCTACTGCACGGTATACTTCAGCACCAATACCTTGTGCCCCAATCATTGACGCGATAACGACCATGGATAATGACAACATAATGGTTTGGTTAACACCACTCATTAGTGTTGGCATGGCTAGCGGAAGCTGTACTTTAAATAGCTTTTGAGCCGAAGTTGAACCAAAAGCGTCAGCCGCTTCGACAAGTTCCGTAGACACTTGGCGGATACCAAGATGCGTCATACGAATGGTTGGCGGGATTGAGAATATAACGGATGCAATAACACCCGGTACAACACCCAAACTAAAGAAAGTAACGGCTGGAAGCAGGTATACGAACGCAGGCATTGTCTGCATTAGATCGAGAATCGGAGTAACCACTCTTTCCACGCTGCGGCTGTACGCCGACAGAATACCAAGGGGTACACCGATCACGACGGATACAATCCCTGACGTTACGACGAGTCCCAGTGTATCCATGGACTGCGTCCAGTAACCTAGGTTATAGATGAGCAGGAAGCCAATTACCGTGAATGCGGTAAGTTTCCATTTTCCAAGGATATAAGCAAGTACACCAAAAATGATAATAAAAAGAAAAGGGTGGGGCAGCATAAACAGCCCCGAGAAAAATCCGACGACACTTTCGATAATAGTCGAAATGACGCCGAAGAATCCGGAGAGTGAGTCATTTAGCCAATTAACTGCGGCATCTGTCCACTCAGCTATGGGTAACTTCGGCATGAGATGGTTCCTCCTTCGTTGTAACTTCGCCGCCAAGGGCTCCGAGCAGTGCGCCTCTTACGATAACGCCTACGATTCTTCCATTGTCGCCTACTACGGCTACAGGAACTTTGGCAGAGCTTGTAATTTCAAACAGATCATTCATCATCGTTTCAGGCGGTACTTGAGGTCCGTCTGTAATGAGAATATCTTGTAATGTTTTTCCGTCTTTAAAGGCCCGAACAGCATCTTCCGCTGTTATAACACCGAGCAGTTTTTTAGTACGATCGATGACAAATAGATTAGATATACCGCGTTCACGCATCAGCTCAAGTGCTACCCGAGGGCCGCGATCGAGTGTAATGGTCTCGGGTCGCAGCATAACGTGAGAAGCAGTGAGTACTTTAGATAAGTCCACATCCTCGACGAAACGAGCAACAAATGAGTTAGCAGGCTGGATCATAATTTCTTCCGGTGTGCCAATTTGTTCAACAGAACCATCTTTCATCAGCGCAATTCGGTCCCCAATACGAAGAGCTTCGTCCAGGTCATGCGTAATAAAGATAATCGTTTTTTGCATACGATCTTGCAGCTCTACCAGCTCATCTTGCATGTCACGGCGAATCAGTGGATCAAGTGCGCTAAAAGCTTCATCCATAAGCAGTACTTCTGGATCGTTAGCAAGGGCACGTGCAAGACCGACACGCTGCTGCATCCCGCCGCTGAGTTCGCTTGGAAGTTTATCTTCCCAGCCTTTAAGCCCAACCAGCTCAAGAGCTTCTTTTGCTTTTTCTCTGCGTTTCGCTTTATCTACCTTTTGAATCTCCAAACCATATTCGACGTTATCGAGTACCGTGCGGTGAGGCAGAAGAGCAAAGCTTTGAAATACCATACTGATGGTTTCTCTGCGAACTTTGCGCAGCTGCTCTTTATTCATTTTACGAAGATCTTTCCCGTGAACGAGGATTTCTCCCGAAGTAGGTTCGATCAAGCGGTTCAGCATTCGTACAAGTGTGGATTTACCACTACCAGAGAGCCCCATAATTACGAAGATTTCTCCCTGTTTGATTTCCATACTGACTTGATTTACGCCGACCGTAATATTTTTCTCTTTAGCCAAGCGCTTTTTATCCCAACCTTGTTCAAGAAGCTTAACCCCCTCTTGAGCATTAGGACCAAACAGCTTACTTACATTTTTTACTTCTAGTATGGTCATGCTTATCTTTACACCCCTTTTTCTATAACGATATAAGCTTTATTTCACTTAATTTAAACATTTGCCTTTGCCATTGTAACAAATTGGCTCTATACTTTCAATTGTACATTCCGTATGTTTAGTTTGTACAGTAAAAACTGTACGAATTGAATTTTAGCAAAATAAGCATATTTTCTTGCCTATTCTTCCTTTATTGAGGAATAGCTACGTAGGAGGCATCTTTACTTTTGATATTGCTTTTCTTAAAATAGATCATGACATTTAACAAAAATTGTGATCAAAGTCATCGATTTAGCAATTTGATTTTTAGATTGTCCTTAATGTAATTCTTTTATGATTTGGTGATTTGGACCTGGGCCGTGAATATTTCAGTTATTCATTTGGACAGAACATTTTTATACAGTAGGATTAAGGGTAGAATGGGAGGTTACAAGCATGAGCTTGGACCAATTAAATGAAGAACAACAATTAAAGATAATGAATATTCGTAAGCGTGTCATTCAAACCGTGGGTAAAAATATGGAATTGTACGGACTCACTTCTTCTGCGGGCCATTTATATGGACTTCTCTTTTTCGCGAATCAACCCATGACGCTTGATGATATGGGAAGAGAAATGGAAATGAGTAAGACCAGTATGAGCACGAGTGTACGTAATCTTCTTGATCTTCAGATGGTGAATAAGGTATGGAGTAAAGGCTCTCGTAAGGATCAGTACGAAGTGGAGTATGACTGGCATCAGACCTTTATGGATTACTTCACCATTAAATGGAGACAAGCAGCAGAAAGTAATCTTCTTACGTTTAGAAAAGCAATCGAAGAACTGAATAGGCTTTTAAAAGAGCATCATGAAGATGAAAAACTTTACGAGATTCTTTCTAGAGATAAGAAAAAGATGGAAGAAGCCGTATCTTACTACAAGTGGCTGAACCGTTTAATCGATGCCATGGAATCAGAAGAAATTTTTCAGCTTGTTCCTAAAGAAGAATTGGATAAGTGAATGTAATCATGATAAGTCTCACTTTCTACCGCAGAAGGTTGAGGCTTTTTTTGTGTGGTTCATTCCAATTTGAATATTGTTTATCCAGCTTGTCAGGCCAGTCTGCATAAATCGAACAAGTCCCTCATAAACATGTATCAATCAGTTGAAAACAGTGTTAAAGGGGATGATGTCATGCGCCGGATATCATGGATAATTGCCATGGTACTGTGCTTTTCAGGTCTGCTTACGGCTTGTGGACCAAAGGATGCAGAGTCAGTAGTAAAAGATCTGAATGAGGTCGTAGGAGAGCTAGAAAGTTACAAAGGTTCGGGTGTAATGACACTTTATTCTGGAGAAACACCGCAGGAGTACAAAGTAGAAGTATCGCATCAAAAACCTTCTTATTATCGTATTGCATTAACGAACGCGAAGAAAAACATCACACAAATTGTGCTTCGTAATGATGATGGCGTATTTGTTCTAACACCGAGCCTGAATAAAAGTTTCCGGTTCCAAAGCAACTGGCCGGATGATCAGGGTCAAGTCTATTTATATGAGACCCTTGTCCGCAGTATTATTGGCGATAATGCCCGTCAATTCGCAGACGAAGAAGACAGTTATGTGTTTGACGTAGCTGCGAATTACAATACTCATTCGCTTGTTCGTCAGAAGATTTGGCTGGACAAAGAGAATTATTCACCAAAACACGTAGCCGTATCAGATGCCAATGCTAACGTTGTCGTTGATGTGAAATTTGATACATTTGAATTTGGTACGAAGTTTGAAAAAGATTCATTTGATATGCAGAGGAACATGTCGGCTGGAAATGGAGAGACACAGGCTCCTGAAGCAGGCAGCACCCCTACGATTAATGAAGATGTGAATACACCAGAAGTATCTGCTCCACAAGAGCAGGATCCTGGAGTGGACGTTTCCGATCAGCCTGAATTAGGGCAGCCAGGTGACGAGGTCGGGGGAGAAGTAAGTCCGGATGATCATGCGACTACGGAAGAAGGAGCATCAAGTGATCTTGGAGACTTTGGCGTGATTGAACCTACTTATCTTCCGAACGGGGTAAACATGAAAGGCGAGCCGACCATTATGGAAACAGAAGATGATTATGCAGTCATGTTACGGTTCGAAGGAACATATAATTACACCATTATTGAAGCAAGACCTCAAGACAGAGCCTCTTCTTATGCTGCCACAACACCTGTAGATTTAGGCTTCACCATTGGTATGATGACCACAGAATTACCTCAGACATTAACATGGTTTGATGAAGGAATGGAATACCGTATTACAAGCGATAACTTACCTGTAGCAGAAATGGTACAAATCGCCGCTTCTATGCAGGACCAATCGGGTAAATAATAGGTGAGACAGGCGGATACCGAATATTTACGAAGTATTTTTTCGTAAATTACACGGCTGTTCGCCTCTTTTTTATCCGCAGATTGTAGGCAAAATGGGGTTTGGCGGCGAATATAACAGTAAATGTATTTTCCTATTCCTTAGAGTAATCAAATCCCTTAGTTATAGGGATTTGACAGTCGTGTTTCTCTCGCATACCATTAGTTTATTGTTAGGTAGGAATTAAAATCAGGGAAGGTGACTTAGGGTGGAAGGACAGTATCGCCCGACCCAAGCTGAAATTAACTTGGATCATTTAAGACATAATGTAAATGTATTTCGCGAGAATTTGCCAAAAGATGTGTTATTCAGTGCTTGTGTTAAGGCGAATGCTTACGGTCATGGTGCTGTAGAGACGTCGAAAGAACTCGAAAGGATAGGAGTAGACTATCTCAACGTTGCTTTTCTTGACGAAGCCCTAGAACTGCGTAATGCAGGGATAAACACACCGATACTTATACTGGGATATACACCACCGGAAGGGATCGAGATTGCATATCAACACGATATTACGGTAACGGTATTTAGTGAGGAAGTGATCACAAGTATCGAAAACCTTGATCCTTCCGAAGACATACGCAAGCTGAAAGTGCATCTTAAGATTGACAGCGGGATGGGGCGTCTTGGAATAATTACAGCAGAAGACGCAAAGCAGGCAGCAAGCCGCCTATCATGTCTTTCCTATGTAGAACTCGAAGGGGCATATACCCATTTTGCCAAAGCGGATGAAGAAAATAAAGACTATACACTGATGCAATATCAACGGTTCATGGATGTGATTAGCGCGCTGCGGGATTCAGGTTACAAGCTCCCGATCATACATACGGGTAACAGCGCTGCTGCTATTGATACTCCGTCTCTTTCGCTGAATATGGTGCGGGTAGGAATTAGCCTGTACGGTCTATATCCATCGGATGAAGTGGATAAGCAGAGCGTGCAATTACTCCCAGTGCTTTCACTAAAGACAAAGATTGTTTATGTAAAAAATGTTCCAGAACATTGGGGCATTAGTTACGGAACCAAGTATTATTCTTCAAATGAAGAAAGGATTGGAACCCTTCCAATCGGTTATGCAGATGGCTATTCCCGGATGCTAACCGGTAAAACAGACGTTCTAATACGCGGCCACCGCGTCCCGGTCGTTGGTACCATTTGTATGGATCAGTGTATGGTGTCTTTGCAAACGTTAACGGATAAAGAAGATATTAAAGCTGGTGAAGAGGTTGTTCTCATCGGTCAGCAAATGGGCAGTATCATTACTGCCGACGAGCTGGCATCGAAGATTGATACGATTAACTATGAAGTTCTGTGCATGATTGCAAATCGTGTCCCGCGTATTTATATCCGGGATGGAAAAGTCATCGCTCACGTTAACGCCCTGTTATCCTAAGTTTCGTGAAATTTCTGTGAAGAAAGAGGATATCGTCTAAAACCCGCGAATTGTGTAGATATTTATAAAAATGGATGATGTACGTATTCGTTCATTCCGTTTATAATGAGTAATGCATACTTGATATACGCGGGGCATATATATCCTCTTGTATAAATTTCCTGAAATAACGTTATACTGGTATACAGTGGCGTAGGTTTTGTGTGGGGGTGGAAGAGACTTGACCAATGTACAGAACACCAAACGGATTATGATCAGTTTGCCAGATCATCTTTTGCAGGAAGTTGATGGGATCGTAGCAATGGAAAATTCGAACCGCAGTGAATTTATTAGGCAGGCTATGAAGCTGTATTTGATGGAGCGCAAGAAGCGTTACATCAGAGAAACCATGCAGCGCGGCTACATGGAAATGGCCAAAATTAATTTGACCATGGCTTCCGAAGCCTTTCACGCGGAGGATGATGCAGACAGCACTCTGGGCCGCTTAGTGAGCGGGGTGTAAACATTGATCGTAAAACGCGGCGACGTATTTTTTGCGGATCTTTCACCCGTTGTTGGTTCCGAGCAAGGGGGAGTCAGACCGGTGCTTGTGATCCAGAATGATATCGGCAATCGTTTTAGTCCAACCTGCATCGTAGCTGCCATTACGGCACAGATTCAGAAGGCAAAATTGCCGACCCACGTAGAAATTGATGCCGAAGCGCATGGTTTTGACCGGGATTCTGTTGTTCTTCTGGAGCAGATACGGACCATTGATAAGCAGCGTCTTACAGATAAGATTACGCATCTGGATGACGAGACGATGAAGCTTGTTAATGAATCGTTACAGATCAGCCTAGGTTTAATTGATTTTTAGGTGAGCATAAGGAGCGAACAGTATTGCAGTACTGTTCGCTCTTTTTGCTATGTTCAGATATCTCATCTGTGTATCTTTTAACGTTTTTGTATTTATTTTAGATGAAGATGCAATCAGAAGACGAAGATAGTACATTGCATTTAAAATCAACCAATTCTATACTGTGAAGAGGGTTAACAATTTTTACATTTGATTTTTGAAAGCGCTATTAAAAAGACATGGGAGTGGATCACAACATGGCGATTTTTTATAACGAAGATAAACGTATTTTCCACCTGCAAACCAAGAGTGCTAGTTATGTATTTCGTGCACTACCTACAGGTCATTTGACTCAAATATATTATGGTAAAAGATTACGCGATAACGATTTCGCATGGATTCATGTTCGTGAGGAGCGTTGTTCGTTCAGCCCGAATCCGGTCCCGGAAGACCGGACGATCTCTTTTGATACTTTGCCTCAGGAGTATCCGGTATATGGCACGAGCGATTTCCGCTCTCCGGCTTTTCAGCTTCGTCAGCCGAACGGTTCGACGGTAACTGAATTTTTGTACAAAGATCACCGAATTGTAAGCGGTAAACCTGCATTATCGGGACTGCCAGCGACGTATACGGAGCAGGATACCGAAGCGGATACCCTCATTGTGGAACTTGAAGATTCCGTAGCAGGAATCCAATTAGAGCTGACTTATACCGCATTTCATGAGTATGATGCGATCACACGCTCCGCACGAATTATCAATATAGGGGATGCTACAAACGAAATTGTACGTGCTTTAAGTGCAAGTATTGATTTCCCTCATGCGAACTACGAGTGGCTGCAGCTTTCAGGAGCTTGGATTAGAGAACGGAATATTGTCCGCAAACCGCTTACCTTTGGCAATCAAAGTGTAGAAAGTCGCAGAGGTTCCAGCAGTCATCAGCAAAATCCGTTTGCAGCGCTCTTAAGTCCGAATGCAACAGAAGATACAGGTGAAGTCTATGGATTCAGTCTTGTATACAGTGGTAATTTTATAGCACAAGCAGAAGTGGACCAGTTCCAAACGACACGTTTGTCCCTTGGTATTAATCCATTTGAATTTGGCTGGATTCTTGAGCCAGGCGAGGCTTTCCAGACACCGGAAGTAGTTATGGTTTACTCTGACAAAGGCCTTGGCAAAATGTCTCAAACGTATCACAAATTATACCGGGAGCGTCTGGCAAGAGGACAGCACCGCGATCAGGAACGTCCGATTCTCGTTAATAACTGGGAAGCAACTTATTTTAACTTTACAGCAGACAAAATTGAGAACATTGCTCGCGCAGGGAAAGAACTTGGTATTGAATTGTTCGTGCTTGATGATGGCTGGTTTGGACATCGGGATAGTGACAACTCTTCATTAGGGGATTGGTTTGTTGATAAAAATAAACTGCCTGAAGGGTTAGATAATCTGGTTCAGCGTGTAACGGAGTCCGGTATGCAGTTTGGCTTGTGGTTTGAACCGGAGATGGTATCACCAGATAGTGAGCTTTACCGTAATCATCCGGATTGGTGCCTGCATATCCCAGATCGCCGCCGTACAGAAGGCAGAGAGCAGCTCGTTCTTGATATGTCCCGTAAAGATGTACAAGACGAAATCGTTCGTATGGTATCGGATATTTTGGCAAGTGCTCCAATCACGTACGTAAAATGGGATATGAATCGAAACATGACAGAAGTCGGTTCCGCTTTATTGCCGCCAAAAAAACAGAAAGAAACAGCTCACCGCTATATGCTCGGTTTGTATGATGTGATGGAGCGAATTACTTCGAAGTTCCCGCACATTTTGTTTGAAAGCTGTTCCGGTGGCGGAGGCAGATTTGACCCAGGAATGCTGTACTACATGCCGCAAACATGGACAAGCGATAATACCGATGCTGTATCACGTATGAAGATTCAATATGGTACAAGTCTTGTTTATCCGATTAGCTCCATGGGTTCTCATATTTCAGCAGTTCCAAACCATCAGGTTGGCCGGAATACCTCTCTTGAGACCCGTGGTCATGTGGCGATGTCCGGTAATTTTGGATACGAACTGGATCTGACGTTATTTGATGAGAACGATAAGAAAACAGTGCAGGAACAGGTTGCCTTATACAAAGAGATTCGTAAGACCGTACAATTCGGAGTATTCTATCGCCTATTGAACCCATTTGAAGGAAACGAAGCGGCATGGATGTTTGTCTCACCCGATGGTGAAGATGTGGTCGTATTCTACTTCCGTGTACTGTCCGAACCGAATGCTCCGCTGCAGCGTCTGAAGCTGAAAGGACTTGATCCTGAACGTGACTATGCAGCAGTAGATGGAGAAGGTGTATACAGCGGGGATGCCCTGATGTATGCCGGTATTTCCGTAGGAAATAAAGTGGGAGATTATCATAGCGAGATGTACCGTTTCAGACGCGTATAGTTCGTTTTTGTCATTGTTTTACAAGAAAGACTGCAAAAGCTGCCTTAGGGTACTGCTGCTGCAGTCTTTTTTTGCCGTAAATACAGTAAATTGGCGCTTCAAAAGTGGAAATTGAGCCGAAGTTCTGTGATAATAAGATACATCCCGCCTAAGCGGTGATATTATATAGGGACCCGAGAAATGCTGAATGGGACAGACAGATTTCGTGTACGATATACTTTTCTGGGGCGTATTCAAAAATAAATAGAAATCGAAGTGCATGCAGTTATTGCAAGCAACTTCGAACTAACCTAAAAAATATGTGCTTTTTATTAAAAAATGTTTTTTATTAGACGGATTGTAATATGAAGTGCGACACCTAGTTCAAAATAAAAAATGGCCCATGGCCGGATTCGTGTAGAATGGAGTTACCACACAACACCTACAAGGAGAATCCGCCATGAGCTATACACATCTT
>NZ_BOSJ01000008.1 GCF_018403285.1 Paenibacillus sp. J45TS6
ACTTTTATTATACAAAAAATCAGGATGCCTTTCCTCAATATTGAGGAAAGGCATCCTGATTTTAGATATTGGACTTTTTCAGTGGCCTCGCAGCATACCGAAGTCATCTCATTGCCGCTTAAACAGCAGCGCATCCTTTTTTTAAAACTGTCTACTTAATAGGGTTCAGTTCATGCACAAAACAGGTAAAACCCTTCTTTATCCTTATTCGGATAGAAAAGAAGGGTTTTTTAGACGTTACCTATACTTATTCCAAATCTGTTCATAATGAGGACCATATCTACTTTGAATCTCCGGACCTAAATCTTGTTCCAATTCATACATAATGAGTTCCTGGGCAAAATATCCGAGAAGAAGCCGAACCATAACGGGATGTTCCGTTACAAGTCCTATAGTATCCGTTTCATTGCCGCGGCTGCCAAGCAGGCTCCACTTCCGGTCGATAACAAATGAAAAGGTTCGACCTTCAAATAGAGACGGAGTCTCTTGATCTGTAAATGGATGCCATCCAAAGAAGGGATTGTTAACTGCATTCCCTGCATCACAAGACCATAGCAGCCTAACCCCTCGCTCTTCAGCATCCTTCAGCACATCGTGAAATAAGGAAGCTTCCTCCGAACACAGATCAATAATAATTTCATATTCGGCCCTGGCCATTTCCTTGGCAAGTATCTCCATGATCTGGCGGTCTCCTTGGAGCGTAATAAACCCAGGGGAGCCAGTCTTCTGTTTTGGCATTGCCTGCACAACATACCCAAGCGATTCTTGTACATGATTTGAAATGATATGTGCGAACTCCTCTGCAGGCAGCATGGTATACTTCGCAGGTTCACTGTCACTGCAACAGAGAATTCCGCGCGCATGCAGCCGCTGCAGCACTGCGTATACACTAGAGCGAGATGCCCCAAGCCGTTTGGACACTTCGTATCCGGAAGAAGCTCCTTCCTTTGACAAGTGCACCATGATTTTTGATTCCATCTCTGTAAATCCAAGACTTCTTAGATGCTGCAGCAACTGGTCCATATTCCTTTGTCCTCCCATGCTGTTCAGGAACGTTGATGCTTATGTTTATAGGGTCACCCCGCAGATTAGATCTGTTCTGCTCCGCAATGCGGACACCATTTAGATCCTTTTGGCAGCTCCGCTGCACAAATCTGACACTTTACGGTTTCTCGCGGAAGTTCCGTTTCTACCTTTTCTTGGTGCTGATTGTTTTCTTTCCAGTACCTTATACGCTCATCCAGCTCCTGCTGCCTCTCGCTTTCGCGTTGCATCTCTTCCAAGCGTCTGCGTTCCCACTCTGCGTCAAACTCTTCTTTTTCTTCCGGCAGGAAGTCTCCTAGATCGTAATTTTCACTAGGAATCTCTTCCTCAGACAAAAGCAGATCCGGGAAAAGTTCTTCCTCTTCTATCTCTTCTTCAGCAACGGTAGCTGCTGCTTCCGGTTTAGCTTGTGCATGCGCTGCCGGAGCTGACTTCTCGTTTCCTGTTAAAGCACGGCCGCATTTTGGACAGAAATTAGCATCCAGATCCGATACATGACCACAGACGCAAACCCGCTCGTTTTTGAGCAGCGCAATCTTCTCGCGCAATTCATCAATCTCATCCTGAAGCGTGTCGCAATCTGCCGAAAGTTCCATCATTCTTTCTTCTGCTAAAGACATATCTTGTGCACGATACCCTTCGTAGAAGATGCGGCCCATTTCTGTATAGTTCACGGACATGTCGTGCTTGATGTTCGCAATTTGCGAATTGATTTTGTTAATCTCTACAGCATGCTGCGCCTTTTCAGTCGCACGCCCTGCCCCGTCTTTAATTCGTTGTAAAAAGTTCATGCGTTTAATTCCTCCTCATTCCATGTAACAAGTTGCACTTTGCAAACATTGCAGCTTATAGCTTTCAGTACCTTATTACAGCAATAACACCCTATGCTAAACTTTATCGTCAAATTATACCGTATACTTCGCTTGAATTGATAGTTTCGGTATAATAGAGAACAGTCTGTTACATGCAGACAAGTAACCAGCTTATATGTAATCACCCTAAAGTTTATCAATCATCAGATGTTTTTATGACTCTATCATACCAAATTTACAACCCTCTTGTGAAAAGGGCAATGTTTTACTTTGATTTTAGATGAGGTGTACACCATTTATGTATAGCACAAATCCTATATTTTATCCTCGCCCTTTAGGGGTCCCATCGAGTGCCCGAATGCCTAAGGCGAAAGAAGCGCCCGAACAAACAAGCCTGGAGCTCGTTCGTGATACGGACCCGGATGCCGAATACTTCCGATCTTTGGAGGAGGCCGGTATTCTGCTGAACGGTCCACAGATTAAAGCTGTAAGGCATGGTGACGGTCCTATTTTAACTTTGGCAGGAGCTGGTTGTGGGAAAACGACGGTTCTTGCTGCAAGAGCCGGATACCTCATTCAAGTTCGAAATGTACCTGCCGGCAGTATTCTGCTCGTCACTTTTACTAGTAAAGCCGCTGCAGAGATGAAATCTCGTATTTCGACACTCCCTGGTATTCGTTCTGCTGCTGCACGAGCGGTACAAGCGAGAACCTTCCACTCCTTTGCCTTGATGCTGCTGCGTCACTACGGGGTAACGGAAGATATTTTTGGTGACATGAGAGCACAGCATACCGTCATTAAAATGATTCAGCGTAAACATGGATTAAGCGATGCATTTCAGCCGGAAAGCCTGCTCTCCTCCCTCTCTTCCTGGAAGATGGAAGGAAAACGGACCGAAGATCTTCCGGAGACGTCACAAGAAGAAAGAGACGTTAAACAGATTCTTACCGGGTATGAAGCATGGAAGAAAGAACGTCACAAGATGGACTTTGATGATATTTTGCTGCGGGCTGCGGAACTGTTAAATGATCCTGCCATTCTGCGTCCGCTTCAGAAACGATTCCAATATATTATGGTGGATGAATTTCAAGATACCAACAGTCTTCAGTACGAGATTGTACGTAAACTTGCAGCTTCCCACCGGAACCTGATGGTAGTCGGTGATGACGACCAGACAATATACACCTTTAATGGAGCAAGACAAGAAGCGATCCTTGATTTTGATAAAGTCTATCCTCGGGCATCCATCGTTACGCTGGATATTAATTACCGTTCTGATGCTCGCATTCTTGGTCTTGGTACAGAGATTGTACGTTATAACAAGAAACGCCGGTATAAAAAACTGGTCTCTGCCGGGAAATCTGGATATCAACCATTGTTTGCTACTCCTTCTGGAGTGGAAGAAGAGGCAGCAATGGTCGTCAGCCATATTCAGGAGATTATAGAAGAAGGACAGCTTTCGTACCAAGATATTGCGATCCTGCACCGGACAGCAAGCAGCAGCCGTGCTATTTTTGAACAACTTGTTCTAAAAGAAATCCCTTTTGTACAATATGGGGCTACTCCTGTCTTCTATGATCAGACGTTAGTGAAGCCGCTGATGGATCACCTAAGGTTATCTCTTCACCCGCGTAATTTTGATGCGATTCCAAGTACACTCGGACCTTTATATATCTCACGTGAAGCAGGTCTCGAATACTTGGCAGGACAAGAGAAGCTGCAACCTAAAAAATATCCGCTCATTCATTTTTCGAGATGGGATCGCCTGAAACCTTTTCAGCAAGAACAGGTTAAAGAACGAATTAAACTGATTAAGCAGCTGCAGACGATGACTCCGCTTGCGGCGATTCAGGAAATGCGCAGACAGTTCTACGATTCGTATTTGGAGAGCGGCGATCCAAGTATCTACACGCACTATAAAGAAACGATTATGGAAACACTGGATGAGCTTGAGGCATCTGTAAAACGGTTTGAGACCGTGGAGAGTTTTATCACTTTTGCAGACGAACTATCGAGAAGACATAAAGAGATGGAAGCTCTTCAAGCAGCCAATGAGGATGCAGTACAGCTGATGACGATTCACCGGGCCAAAGGGCTTGAATTCCCTTGTGTATACTGGATTGGTGCAAGTGAAGGGATTCTGCCGCATAGTTCCGCTCTGACCAAAGAAGTGCCCGAAGACCGAAAAGCGGCATTGACGGGCGCAGCTGCCAAAGAAGTGGACGAAGCTCTGCTTGAAGAGGAACGCAGACTTGCTTATGTTGCTGTCACGCGTGCGAAGCAGCGATTGTTCATTACCTCTCCTGCTAGTCAGCATGGTAAGCCGGCTCCTGTCTCCAGATTTCTGCTGGAAGCCTTCGGTGTTAAAGATACAGGCCACAAGAAACAGAGTGCCAAAGAACGTTTAAATACGGATAAAGACCGCTTCCACTCGAAAAGCAAGGTACACAGCTCTTCTTCCTCCCTTATGAAAGGAAGCTCGCAGCGGATGGAAACCGTTCCGGTATGGTCATGTACATCAGATACCTGTCCTGCCTGGATTCGTCAGCACTCCGGCAAGCCGAAGGAGGAAGCACCCCCTTGCCCGCTCTGTAAATCAAAAATGAAAAAAACGATGCGGGAAGTACCTGCTTTACCGAGACATCTTAAGTAATCTATCTATGCGGATGATTCATCCTCTGTCCTATTAGTGTATAAAACAGGTGAATTGTCTTTTATCTGGATGTATGAGATAGAAAGGGGAAAGAGCCAATGGACACTTATTACGTTTCCATCACACAGCAGCTCATTCATCAAGAACCGATTGAATCGGGTGACTATGAGGTAAAGCTGACTCAAGATGAACTTGCCCAAATGCAGGATTTGATGTCATCGATTAGCAAAGAGGACGAATATACGTTTCAGCGCACGCCGGTTCCATACAAATCTGCAGATCATGATGATGCAAATGAGCAATTTACGGACCGCATTCAAGAACTGTATCAGCTTATTTATGACACGGGAACGGAGCAAACGAAGGCAATGATTCGTCAGCAAAAGGTGCTGAATAAGCTAGATCACACGGATTACAAGGATACGGGTTATGAAGATTCCCCCCTTAATAAGTAGGGAAATAAATTAGAAGAATAAAGAGGTCCGGTTCATGATTATGAATCGGGCCTTTTCATGTTTCCGCAAAAATAACCTGCCATGAATCTCCCAGTCGGTTCTAATCCCTATTTTCTTGTAATAATTAAAAGTAACCGCTTTAAGCTGACACTTGGATTCGCATCTTCGTCGTATTCGTGATTTATCCAGTAGATGTCGTCAATAAGATTTACATCATACTGACAAGGATGTGAGATGAACATGACTTCATTTTCGCGAAAATGTGGATTACTTTGTTTGGTGTTCTTCCTCGTTACGATGCTCCTCCCCTCTCTTCCCGTAAAAGCTGCCGCCCGTGTGACCTTTGATTCTCATCAGGATGAACAGAACGTTTCCCCAGGAGCCCTGGAACTTCATGGTACGTACACAGATGTATTCGACGTCGAAATTGTGGTCAATGGTCAATTGGTAAATGACGTTCACATGGATGATCCCGATGCTGACAACAGGGGAACATGGTCTTATTCATTAGATACGTCCTCATTAGACGGCTCTATTGAGATTGCGCTCAAATCCAAAGATATCGGAACGAGATACGGGATCTGGTCCCCTTTTATTCATCTCAACGTAGATAATCCAGCCGCGAGTGTACCCGAAGTACGTATTGTAAGCCCTGGCGAAACAGATGCTCCCCTACCTCGTGACAAAGGTGCGATTCCCATTCATATTTCTGCAGAAGGCAAAAATACGATCACTCAGGTTGAACTTCGGGTAAATGGAGGTTCTTGGGAACCTGCTACTTACAAGGAAGGAGAAGGATTTTATAAATATGCTTGGGAAGTTGCACATCTAAACAAAAAACAAAAGTATAGCCTGGAGGCAAGGGCAACAGATCAGAACGGGAACACAGGATACAGTCTCACTACCTATCTAGCGCCCAATCCACAAGCCATCGGTCAAGGTAACTCCTCCTCTAATTCTGGAGAAACCGAGCCTCTTCCCATTCAAGATCGAGCGATCTGGATCTGGGAAACGGCATCCTATCATCTGATACTGAATCCAAATTCCTGGGATACTTTTGCTGAATTCACTTCCGATACTACTACTTTTAGTGACCGTCCCATCACCACACTCTATCTAGGCGTTGACCGTTATAATGGAGCTTCGATGCTAGAAGATTACCGTGAAGAAGTACAGCAGTTTGTCACTTGGGCACATGATAACGGGTATAAAGTACAGGCGCTGATTGCTGGCGGCACAACACCACCCTACTATGGAGCTTACGAGAGATATCGCACCCAAGCGGTTCGGGAATTTGAAAAAGTACTGAACTATAATATGGCTTCTGAAGCTTCCGCTAAGTTTGATGGCATTAATCTCGATACCGAGCCGTATATCCTGCCTGATTTTAAGACGGAAAAACCGTCTGTCCAGATCCAGTATCTTGATATGCTCGCTGCACTGATGGAACGGAAACATGCTGCGGGTATCACTTTCCCAGTGGGCGCAGCCATTCCAAGATGGTATGACAGTTCAGCTGATGCCAGTGCGATTCCGTGGAAGGGATCAACAAAATGGCTGTCCGAACACATTCAGGATACAGCTGATTATATTTCTATTATGAATTACCGTGATCAGGCAGACGGAAGTGCAGGTATTATCCAACAAGCACTTGGGGAAATTGCATACGCGGAATCCATAGGCAAGCCAAACTCCGTCATCATCGGTGTAGAAACCAAAGATATTGCCGATGGCGGAGATCCCGAAACGATCAGCTTCCATGAGGAAGGCAGAACCTTTATGGAGGATGAGCTGAATAAAGTGTATGCGGCTATGCAAGAGAGCCCGGCGTTTGGCGGAATCGCCATTCACCACTACACCTCGTTCATCGACTTCCCAAGTAAGTGGGGACCGGGAGGAATCAAGTGGTCTCCTCCATCGGATCTGGAACCGCCAAGTACAGTCAGCGGCAACCTCTCCGCGATAACTTTTGATCACGAACGGATTGATGTGCGTTATGGTATGGCATTCGACAACTCCGCAGTGAATGACTACCGGATCTATCGGAGTACAGAACCTGATTTTACAACGGGACCTCTTACTTATGCAGGAACAGCCAAAGGATTATCTTACAAAGATAAAGGACTGCTTGCAGATACCACTTATTATTACAAAATCACAGCGGTCGATTTGCAGGGAAATGAAGGTCCCCCTAGCGAAGCTATCTCTGCGACAACGGCCTCTACTACGCTGAAACCGATGATTATTGATGAAATGACATTTGAATATACGGGAGGCAAGGCTATCGTAACCTTACGAGTCGTGGATCTTGAAACCGGGACACCGCTTAGTGCAGAGGTTAGCGGCCGATTCACTCAGATGGCTGGAAAATACGTTACTGCCAAGACTACATCAAACGGGGTATTCCAATCCTCTTCCGAAACGGTAAGTGCTCCTTCCGGAGAGATTGGATTCCAGCCTCGCCGGATTATGGCACCTGGGTATTATTGGGCCAGCAGTTATGACACACTTCCTTATACCACGGTAGTTTGGGAGCCATAGTGTTCTATGACGGTAAAATAAATAAGGGAGCCTGGGACTATAAAGCCCGGGCTCCTTTATGTTCCTTTCTTTGTGGCATTCATCTATTTCTCGCAAGTTCGTTTATAAATCCTTATACCCATATTTTTATATAACAGTATATAATTTGATCGAAAAGTTGGTGTAGTTTATAATATCTACCAATTGTTAAGGAGGAAAAAATATGAATAAAAAAGTGTGGATCACAGCTTTTATCGCTTCATTTGCACTACTGTACATCATATTTGGTTTTTGGATTGCGAAAGATACTAACATTATTCTGGATAAAGCCATGGCAGCAGATCGTAATGATCAAGAATATATGGATCCGTCTGTCTTAAATAGAATAAATCCGATTACAAGTGGTGCGACTACTGCTGACTTTTCCTATGACTCTTCCAAACACAAAGTAGGTATCGTGTTTCCGCTCCATTTCTTTTTTGTTTCTAAAGTATTTGTAACTCACGAATACGATCAGCCTGACTTCGGTTTTAAGGAACCGCTGACCATGGATTTGAAGCTTAAGAATGGGCATTGGTATGCTACTAATGTGAAAATTGAACCCTAAAGTTTAAGGTTTTTTCTTGGGGAGAAACTACCTCTATAGGATCCAGTTTCTCATTTTTTTATTTTTTGTCTAAAAATTATAATGTTGTTCCGATAAAGTCCCTCTTTCCCGCTTCCCCTCATACAAGCCGAGTTTTTCATTTAGATTGTTATCTGAATTACTGTTCATTATTTCTGAACAGGTTAATTATATACTAAGTATCCAAAGGACCAACTTCATGTATAGGATCACTTACTCCATGCAACCTTGCTCCATATTTTCCGTCTAGAAGATGTCATCATCTTATGACAAAAACATCAGTGAAGGAGAGAAGACACATGAACAAACGAATGAAAACCGGTGTAGCTGCTGCAGCATTAACTATTGCTCTAGGAGGTAGTTCCCTCTACGCATACGCCGACGCCAGCGCTCCAGTGCCGATCTCAAGCAACCTTAAACAGGCATACACTATCACGGTGAATGGACAGGCTATCGAGGATGGTTACCAAGTATCAACCGCTGCTCAACCAATGATTCCTGTACGTTCTCTAGCAGAAGCACTTGGAATGGAAGTAAAATGGGTACCAGACACCAAAGCAAGTGAGCTTACCAAAGGAATTCAATGGACTTCCATTATGACAGGGGAAGATGCTTATAATGTAAATAAGATGCTTGTTCGTTTAGGCCAAGCTCCTGAAATAGTAAATAACACGCAGTATGTACCTTTGAACTTTGTCAGCGAGGTTCTGTACGGTAACGTAGCGGTAGAAGGGAGTCAAATTATAATTACTACAGATCAAGCTAATGCTTCAGAGCAAGAAGTAACAGAAGCAAGCGGAATTATCACATCCTTATCATCCGAAGAAGGCAGACAATCCGTTCATATCAATGGAAATGGCGCAAAAGGAATCGTTCTTCATGTGAGTGAAGATACGAAGTTTGCACTTGCAAACGGAGATGCACTTGAATTTAAAGATCTCAAAGTTGGCGATCAGGTTGAAGCTGAACACGCGATGTTTGCAACGCTCAGCCTTCCTCCGCAATCTCCGGTATACAAGATCACCGTAACCGAGCAAGCAAAAGCGGATCTTGTTATCGCGGAAGGTGCGATTAGTGAAGTAACAACTTCGGATACGGGTGAACGCAGCATCCTCCTGAAAGGTCAGGGTATAGACGAAGCGCCAGCTAGCGGTATCGTATTTAACATCAGTTCAGAAACGAAAGTAGTAGATACCAAAGGAGAAGCAATTGATCCTTCTACACTTAAGGAAAAAGACTATGTAATTGGCGTTTATAACGGCATTACGACTCGCAGCCTTCCTCCTATTGCGAACGCGATGAAACTGGTTGTAGAACAAGCAACTGAATAGGGAAATCATAGAAACATTGTATTCGAACCAGACATAATAGACAGGATTTATACTTATCCTTCTTTGCGTATATTCAAAAAGGCAGCCTCTCAGGGGCTGCCTTCTTCTATCTCTTATTCAACTTACAATTTAATATTCGCTTCATCAAAGTACTCTTCCAGTGTTAGACCGCTCTCAGCGATATCCGGCGCTAACTCTTTACCTACATAGCGGATATGCCATGGCTCGTATACATAACCAGTGATATCTTCCCGGTCTTTGAGATAACGAATCACAAAGCCGTATTCCGGCGCATGTTCTTCCAGCCACTTGCCTTCTTCTGAGTCGCCAAACACTTCTTCGATTACATTGCCGACACTTGGACTGGATACATCAATGGCAAGTCCTGTCTGATGTTCACTGTAGCCTGGTTTCGCACTTACTCTTGCCGCATATTCTTCACCGTTACGCTCTACACTGCTGTTATACACAGAAACTTGCCGTTCGTATGAGCGATAGCCAGACACCGCTCGAAGTTCTATACCATCTTCCTCTGCTGCAGCAAATAATTCTTCAAGGGCAGCTGCTGCTTCCTTCCGTAAATGACGTTTCTCATGAGGCCCGTCAAAGGAGAAAGGAACATTCGGTTCAACCAAATCATCCGGTTCATACCCTTCCGGCAGACTCCGCTCTTTATTCACGATGACCGTCACTGCTTCCGCATTGGTTACAACACTTCGGTCACCTTCCTGCTGAATACTGCTCTGCAGTGAACTTTGTGCACGCAAAGCCATGACGCTGTCTGTTTCTGTATCTCCTTCACCGGTTTCTATACCGTCCGTATTGTCATCTGTTCCATCTGGGGTTACTTCCACAGAAGTATTACCTGTCGCCGGAGCATTCAGGTTTTGTCCTTCCTGCTGGCCTTGTCCACCTACTTTACAGCCCGTGAGTAGAACGGTGCTGACCAACAGTGTAGACAGCAGAGCAATTGTCCAGCGGTGTCTTTTCATCTTCGTCGTTATCATCTATTACTCTCCCCCATCCACATATAGCTTGTCCATGCTCTATTGTAGACTAAAAATAAACAGAGCAAAAGAACGCTGACGCCTCCTGACAATGATTGTCATGAGACACAGATATCTTATGCTCTGTCATGATCCTATTTACTTCGTCTTGCTCCCAGACTTTGTCTGTGCTGAATGGGGTGCCCATTCTGTCGCCCGCTTGGACATCTGTTCTCGTAAATGGGTCAGCGCAGCATCCGTAGGTGCCTGAGGCAGCAAAGATGCAAGTTTTGGAGGAGGCGTCATTTTGGAAGGCGCCTTCAGGCGCAGCTCCACCTCCGTCAGCCGATGGCCAGGCTTGTGGAGCGCGCTGTCTTGGACACTCTCCGCGATGTAATCCATGATCGCGGAGACGTTGCCACCTGCTCGCGCAGCCGGTCGCTGCAACAGCGCTGCCCCAGGCAGTGCTTTCCCTTCTGATTCGGCTGCCCAAGAGCCGAATACACTGTCAAGGAGCGCCGTGCGTGTAATGCCTAGCAGGCTTAAGAGGGCCAGCGGCTCACGGGTTGCCCAGGAAGCGGCAGCTATTCTAGCCGCTTCCGCATGTTCGCATGCTTCGCTCTCACAGGTGCAGGTCACCTGCATCTCGGTAGCGAAGGGGATTAGAATTGCCGCTTCTTCAGGCGGCAACGGCTTATTTTCCATCAGTGTGTACACAAGATATGCAGACTCTGCTAACTGCTCAAGCAAAGTTTTTTTCTCAATGTCATCAAGGGGGTTCACATGCCCTTTGCATTCCACATTGTTATCTTCCGAATCCCTCACTCCACTAGATACGGTTGCCTTCCATCCGTGAGGCTCCAGCTGAAATTCCTTCACTTCGATGTTCACCTTCACCTCACCCTTTCCTAAATCAAAATCTACGAATTACATCCACATTTCTCCCTGTAAGGTAACAAGCCCTTTCAGTTCATCGTCAGACATTTCCGTAAGCCAGTTCTCACCGGAACCTACAACCTGCTCGGACAGCTGTTTCTTACTCTCTATCAATTCATCAATTCGCTCTTCCAGCGTACCTTGGCAGATCAGTTTATGAACCTGAACGTTTCTCTTTTGTCCAATCCGGAATACACGGTCTGTTGCCTGATTCTCTACGGCTGGATTCCACCAGCGATCATAGTGAATGACATGACTCGCATGGGTAAGGTTAAGACCGACACCGCCCGCACGTAAGGAAAGGACAAAGATAGACGGGCCTTCGCCTTTTTGGAAACTGTCCACCATCGCATCACGGTCTGCTTTGGAGATTCCTCCATGAAGGAAGAAAGGTTTCTCGTTGTAGCGCTGAGTCAATTGATTCACCAGAATATCTCCCATGGAGACATACTGCGTAAAGATAAGTGCCGATTCTCCATTATCTCGAATCGCATCGGTAAGCTCCATCAAACGTTCCAGCTTGCCTGACAGTTCCACCCGCCCGCTCTGTTCTTTACGATTTGGCTCCAGCAGTACAGGATGATCACAGATCTGCTTAAGCTTAGTTAGAGAGGACAGAACCACACCTTTTCGCGTAAAACCGGTTTGACCTTCAATCCCTGTAAGCAATTGATCAACTACCCCTTTGTAAAGGGCAGTCTGCTCCACAGTTAAAGAGCAATAAGATTTCAGTTCCAGCTTCTCCGGAAGATCCTTACGGATATCTGGGTCGCTCTTGAGCCTTCTAAGCATAAACGGAGACACGAGCTTATGCAGTTCACGAAGGGACTGTGCCCCTTCCTCGCTGCCAGCTACATAACGCTGCCGGAATGAAGCTGCCGTACCGAGATATCCCGGATTAAGAAATTGAAAAATAGACCACAGCTCACTAAGCCGATTCTCCACTGGTGTTCCCGTCATCGCAATGCGGTGCGGAGCAGACAGTTTCATTACGCTTTGCGCCTGTTTCGTACGATAGTTTTTAATATACTGCGCTTCATCAAGCACTACAGAAGACCAGTGGATTGAAGCAAGATCTGCCCCATCCCTGCCAGCCAGATGATACGTTGTCAGGACAATATCATGTTCTTCTGCCTGTTCACGGAAGCGGTCGCCATGCAAACGCTGGGTACCGTGATGGATATATAATTTGAAGTCCGGAGCAAATCGTGCGAGTTCCCGCTGCCAGTTGCCCAGCAGTGAAGTAGGACACACGATGAGTGCAGGACCTTCTGTATCAAATTCATCTTCTGCCATTCCTTCAAGCTTACGTTCTGCTTCTCTGATCTCCTTCGCTGCGAGCTTGGAGTCAAGCAGGCAGGTAATGACCTGAATCGTTTTTCCAAGTCCCATATCATCGGCAAGACACACCCCAAAACCAAGATCCCGCATAGCAGACAGCCACTGGAAACCCCGCTCTTGATAAGGTCTTAGATTACCATGCAGAGATGGAGGTACTGATTTAGGCTCTATTCCTTTTAGTACTTGCCCTTCAAGCAAGAAGGACAACATCCCGTAGGACTCTGCACCAAAGATAGAAAGGCCTTTCCAGTTCGCATCTTCCTCATCTTCTGCGACTAGATGCATCCATTCCAATAATGCCATCGTACCTTCTTCATTCTTCTTCATGAAGCGAAGGACCTGACGGATTTCTTTAGGATCAATCTCAATCCACTCTCCGCGGAATTCCACTAAAGGAAACGTAGACGCCGCAAGTCTAGCAAGTTCTTCTTGTGAGATCGGAATCCCATCCAGCATGGCCTCTGCTTCAAAAGCAACCAGCTGCTCCATCCCGAGTGTCGAGGTTCGTTTTACTGATCCGACGCGGCCTGGGTGTGGGAGCATCTTTAATTTAAGTCCTGTTTTTCGTTTCCCTTCCTTACTCCATCTAGAAGGCATCATTACCGTCACGCCGCTCTTCTGCAGTTTAGGGACAGCATGCGCCATAAAATCATAGAACACTTCTGTATTCATTTTGACAGATGTGGGAGATCCGCTCCATCCTGATCTTAGCGCAGGAGCCAGTTCACATGCTTTGCCAAACGCCATTAACATCTGTTCCTGTATGGATTCATACACGGTTGTACCGCGGTCTACCTCCTGAGAAGGGTGAGACCATATCGCTTCAATCGGAACCCGAAAATCGGACTCGGTTTCACTTTCAGCCCAAAAACTAACGTTCCATTCGGAACTTGCCTCTGAGGGTTCTAACCGAAGCCCTAGTCGCAGTTTCCCGGCAGCAGGTCCCGAAGATTCACTCTCTATAGGCGGAGGAGAACTTTCTCCTGCCTCACTAACCGCATCTGACAACTCTTCAATTTCTTGAATTGTTCCTTGTACGCTTAGTTCTCGTGAACCGGTAAGGAGACTATTCCACCATAGTTCTGATAGTGGAGAATATCCTCTGCGATAATTCACGCGATATTTAGACAAGCTGCTTTCCACAGCTGCAATTTCGGAAGAAACTGCTGCATGGATCATTTGACTAAGGAAAGAGTAAAGCACGGCACCGCCTGCTTCCTTAACAGACCCCGCCTCCGTATCCGCGTAAACAACGGTAGCTGTCAGTGCAATCGGAGGGATGGATTCCGCAAGGATCGCAAAGCGTTCTATGTCTTCTTTCTCTCTAAGTCTCGGGTGCCAAGCACCCTTTACTGCAGATTGATTCCCTCGTCTTCTTCCGCCTGTTGCTGTCACCGGAGCGACCCCCGGAGCAATCTGACCTCGGAGCAGTAATTCCAAAGCAAATAAAGCTGCTTTAGACCAATATTCCATTTCTTCTCCGGCTTCAAACCCTGCTCCGGCTGCCTCTTCTTTGTTCCAGTGTATTAATAATTCGAATGCGTCTTTCGGGCTGAGCGCGAGTCCCTCGAGCGTCCGTCCCATTCCCATTCGTTTTTTCTTGTTTGTATCTGCACTTGAGGTCTGTACCTTGTTGGTCTGCCATCTGAGTTCCGCAAGACGCAAGGCTGCATGTTGAAACGGGCGGTAGGTACCGCCTTTTAATTTCAATTTACGTATTCCATGGCTCCAGGCATCGACCCTGGGTTCCGACGTTTCTCCAGAAAAACAAAAAAATACGTCTCCGAGCCAAATTCCATATAGTGGTTGATTCATCGCAAGTCACCCGTTAGCCCTTTTAGATTGTTACTCTTCATCATATACGAAAATCGTTCAATTTAAAAATCAAAACCTTACTTTTTTTCTATAGGAGACAAAAAAAGAATCGGTTATAGCCTGTAAGCTTGAACCGATTTTTATGTGATATCTATGAGTTACATTGAAATGCTGTAAATTTACATTATAAACCTAATAACTCGTTAAAGGAAACTAGGTCTACGATATCGTATCCATTTCCTATCCTCCTGCTTTAGAATAAAATGGATAAGCTTAGTATGTTCAAGGAGGAGAAATAAAAACGCTATAAAGGAAAATGATCCCGAATGAACGAGATCATCTTCCTTCATTTTATTTTTTCAGGCTGTCCCAACTCTTCTGCAGATCTTCAAGTAATTTCACAGGATCCGGCTTCGCAACATAGGCCTGCATCACGGCACCAAACTCTTGCGGCACTCCTTCTGGAAAGCGATTGAAGTTCCAACTAAGCACTTTATCATCATCACTATATTGAATGAGGTCAGCAGCAAGATCGCCAAGCGCTTCGGAATCTGCCGTAATACTCTTAAAGGCAGGAATGAATTTAAACTCTTCCGTCATATATCTCTTCCCTGTCTCGGAAGTCACAAGCCATTCAAGAAAACCTTTTGCTTCGTCTTTCACATTAGACTCTTTGTTCACCACATAGAAGTTAGGTACACCAACAAATAGTTTATCGGATGCCTCAGCATCATCTCCAATCGGCATCGGCAGTATACCTAAGTTCAGATCAGGATTAATTCCATCGATCTGCACCTGTGTCCAGTTGCCCTGCTGCATCATCGCTGCTTCTCCTGTAGCAAAGGTCGTAACTTGGGTGTTATAGTCTGTGGTCAGCGGATTCTTGTTGCTGTACTGCAGTGTCAAATCCAGCAGCTTAATCCAATCCTCGAACACGGGATTCCCTGGAATTTTCTCCGTTCCTTCATTCAATCCCTGGATAAAAGCGACAGGATCGGCTTGATTCGCAAACGGTACATTTACATTATGATTGCCAAGTACCCACCATTCCTGATATCCATTTGAAAAAGGAATGATTCCCGCGTCCTGAAGTTTCTGGGCTGCTGCCTGCAGCTCACTGAGCGTCTTCGGTAATTCCGTAATCCCTGCTTGTTTAAATAAATCTTTATTATATATAAATCCGTATCCTTCAAGTCCCAAAGGTTGACCATACAACTTGCCGTCTTTTGTCATAGGTTCTTTGGCCACATCAAGCACATCGCTTACCCAAGGTTCTCCAGAGAGATCTTCCAAACTATCGATCCAAGTATCCAGTTCACGGTAACCGCCCACATTAAAAATATCCGGATGTTCGGAACCGGCAAATTTTGTTTTTAGCGCAGCCCCATAATCACTGCCCCCGCCCACCGTTTCAATCTCAATGTTGATATCTGGATGCTCCGTCTCATACTCCGTAATCAAGCGGTCAAAGGCTTCGGCAATCTCTACCTTATATTGAAAGATTTTAATTGTTTTCTTTCCATCTGCAGACTCGCCGTCTTTACCTCCACCGCAACCCGCAACAACCAGCGAACACAGTAATAATGAAGTGAGTGCAAACATCCCTTTTCTTCTCAATTTAAACCCCTCCTGTATATTATAAAATGAGCTGTCATCCCTTTACTGAACCTGCGGTGATTCCTTGAATAATGTACTTTTGCATCAGAAGGAAGAAAATAATGACTGGTGTAATGCCAAGCACTAGCGCAGGCAGAGCTAAATCCCACTGCTTTGTATATTGTCCAAAAAAAGCATACGTGGCAATTGGAATGGTATGTAGTGAACTATTCTGCAGAAGGATGGACGGCAGCAGATAGTCATTCCAGATCCAAAGCGTGTTCAGTATAATGATCGTCACATACATCGGTCGCATAAGCGGATATACAATTCGGAAAAATACCCCATACGCATTGCTTCCATCCACTCTTGCTGCTTCCTCAATCTCAATGGGAACGGACTTCACAAAACCATGGAATAGAAATACGGATATCGGTATGCCAAAACCGAGATAACAAATAATAAGCCCATAGTGACTGTTCATCAGCCCAACGGTGCTTGTCACCTTAACAAGCGGAATCATGATGGACTGAAAAGGAATGACCATGGCAGCAACAAACAGCGTAAAGAGGACGCGGTTAAACCTGCTGTTGTGCCTTACCATCCGGTAGGCCGTCATGGAACTAAACAAGACAAGCAATAAATTGCTGACAATCGTTACAAACAGAGAGTTGAATAATACCTTTGGAAATTTGGTAATCTCCCACGCTCGCTGATAATTGCCCCATTCAAAAACTTTCGGCCATGCTGCCGCATTAGTCAGCAGATCACCAAAACTTTTAACAGAGTTCACAAAAAGGAAATAGAACGGAACGAGAAACAATAAAGCGATCAAGATCATAATGATTTCGGTGAGGAGTGTAGTAAAACGGTAGTTTTTACTCGTTTCCATTAGGCTTCCACCTCCCGGCTCTTCGTCAGACGAACCTGGATGCTGGTAATAATCGCAACCACGATGAAGAAAATGAGTGCCTTCGCTGTACCAAGTCCGTATCTTCCGTTCACGAATGCTTCATTATAAATGTTCAGCGCAAGAGACTCCGTGGAGCGGAATGGTCCTCCTTTTGTCAGCGAGAGGTTTAGATCAAACATCTTGAACGACCAAGAGATGGCAAGAAATAGACAGACCGTTACTCCCGGCATAATGAGCGGAACGATAATACTTCTTAAGATCTGTCCACGGGTGGCTCCATCAATCTGAGCAGCCTCCAACACTTCTGTCGGCACATTGTTTAGAGAAGATATGTAAATTACCATTAAATATCCTGCGGTCTGCCATACGAATACGATGACGATGGCCCAGAAAGCGGTCGTTTCATCCCCTAGCCAAGGCAGATTAAAAAAAGCAAGCCCCGTCACTTCGCCCACAGATGCGAAACCGCGGACAAATATAAATTGCCAGATAAATCCGAGCAAGAGCCCGCCGATGACATTCGGCATAAAAAATACGGTCCGCAGCAGATTTTTAGTCTTCAGCGGCTTCGTTAAAAAGTAAGCAAGAAAAAATCCAATAAGATTGGTGAGCAGAACCCCTGCCACTGTAAACAAAGCCGTGAATGTAAACGATTTCAAAAATGCAGGATCATCTGTAAATATTTTGGTGAAGTTAGCGAACCCCACCCAAACGGGATCTTTTGAGGCACCACTCCATTCCGTGAAGGAGTAATACATCCCCAGCAGAAACGGTGCTGCAATGATGAGCATAAAGAAAAATAGAGCAGGACCAACGAAAATAAATTGCTGCATCATCTGTGAAGATTTTCGGTTCATGGATGAACTCCCCTTTCTTTAACCATTTTATTTTATATATAACCCACTTAAAGGAAATTGAATGATATTTAAGGGATATAATTACATAATATAGAAAATAGAGCGCGATCATGCCTGTTTCTGAAGTGATTTGCCGCCTTATTCTTCATCGGGGCACCTCTAGGGAAAGCATATTCTTTTGATTGAAAAATTTAAGAGATGGGTAAGTATTCCATGACTCGTTGGTCATTACATATTTACCCTCTTCAAAATTAATTACTGGAGGTTATCGTATGCAAGTTAACAGCAAACACAACTCTTACAAATGGTTAAATGTAGTAGGCTTGATTCTTGTTATTGTAGTCAACGCACTCGCGAATATATTACCGATCGGAGGAAGAACAACACAGGAAGTATCTGAACTTTATCCGGTATTAATTACTCCGGCTGGATACGCATTTATCATCTGGTCTGTCATTTATATCCTCCTTGCCTGCTTTGTTATTTTTCAGTTTTTGCCTTCTCAAAAAAATCGAAATACAACAGCACGTGTCGGAATCTGGTTCTTCATTAGCTGTTTAGCAAACGCAGGCTGGATCATCCTCTGGCAGAACCTTCTGATCGGATGGTCCGTACTTGTCATATTCATTTTATTGTTCTCCCTTATTCAAATGTATTTACGTACACGAGACATCCCTTCCCCTACGCTCGGAGAAACTTGGTTTGTCAAACTTCCATTTAGCATCTATATAGGGTGGGTTAGTGTAGCGACGCTGATTAACGTGACCGTATGGCTGAGTAAACTCGGCTGGAGCGGATTTAACCTGGGAGATCAAACATGGGCCATCATTCTGCTTCTGCTTGGCAGCATCGTTGCCTTTGCAGTTAGCTACCGATATAACGACTTCATCATGCCGCTTGTATTCGTATGGGCCTATATTGCTATCGGAGTAAAACAATCGGATATCCTTGCTGTTTCCTATACAGCGATTGGACTCGCCGTTGTCATTTTCTTATTTGCAGTATGGATTTTCTTACGGAGAAAAAAATAATAACGTAAAAAGAGACCATCGCCAAAGCGTTGGTCTCTTTTTACGTTTGATTCAGTAATGACATCATTTGTATAAGATCTTACCCTTTTACTACAATCGTCTCGATCTCAACGAGCGCATCTTTTGGTAAACGTGCTACTTCTACTGCACTGCGCGCTGGGTATGGCTGTTCAAAAAATGAACTGTACACTTCATTCACACGGACAAAATCATTCATATCTTTTAAGAAGACCGTTGTTTTCACGACCTGGTTTAGTCCTGCCCCAGCCGCTTCAAGAATCGCTTTTACATTCTCCAGAGACAAACGGGTCTGCTCTTCTACAGTCGCTCCAAACTCTCCCGTCGCCGGATCAATACCAAGCTGTCCTGATGTGAAAATAAATCCGCCTGCTTCTACAGCCTGGCTGTAAGGCCCAATGGCACCCGGTGCTTTTTCAGTTGTGATCGTGTTTTTGCTCATACGGATGAACCTCCTTTAATATTTCCATACTTTTCTATACGTTATTGTAGTCAAATGTGCGAGGCTTGTCTATTTCTGAGACAGTGGCATCGCCTCTGCGATCTCCCTGATCTTTTGATTAGAATAGATATGTATCCCCTTCTGTTCCTGTAAGGCAATACGAATCATGGCAGTAGCTACAAGTGATCCTGGTATCGCACGATAATTCTGCCCTTTTCCAAGCTTTAATAATGGATCTAAGAGCCCAAGGAGAATTTCACCCATCTTCTCCCCTGTTCTATGTTCTTTACGATCTCCGAGAAGCAGTGAAGGACGTACGAAATGTACAGAAGGGATTCCGGTCTTCTTTACCTCTTCTTCAAACTGGCCTTTTGTACGGGAATAGAAAACACGCGATTTTGCATCGGCACCCATTGAAGAAATCCCAATAAATTGTTTTATTCCATGGCGCTCCGCTATCTTCGCGGCAGTAACGGGATATTCGAGATCTACTTTGCGAAAAGCCGCCTGTGATCCTGCCTTCTTAATCGTTGTACCTAAACAACAGAATAAATCATCTGCTTGATAAAAGGCGGATTCATATTTCTCAAGCTCATCCCAGTTTACGATCACTTGTTTCAGTTTTGGATGAGTAAGCTTCTGTGATTCCCTCACTAAAATAACGACTTCTGTGTAGGGATGCTGTTCTAGCAGCCCAGTAACCAGTTGCTGACCAACCATCCCGGTTGCTCCAATAACGATCGCTTTACGAGTCTGTTCCAGCAAATTCATCGGTCCCTTCTTTATCAGCATATGAATACGTCTGATCTGTATAGAAGAAATCATACCATGTAGACATTTAATTCTACATAAACAAAGAAGAGGATCGATTCCGCAGAATCAATCCTCTTCTTTATTGTAAGTAAGCTACGTTATTAGCGTACGTTCGTGTTGCTCCAGTTGTTGTACTCTGTCTCCGCCTGTTCACGCGTGTGACCATATTTTTCTTGGAGTTTACCAATCAATTTGTCTTTCTCACCATTGATTACATCCAGATCATCATCTGTCAGTTTACCCCATTGTTTTTTAGCTTCACCCTTCATTTGTGTCCATTTCCCTTTAAATACGTTGTTATCCATGATCGTTCATCTCCTCGTCATTTATAGTAATGTTTCTGTCGTTTTTCACTGTTGTAATCCATTACCCTGAGCTCTAGGGATGTTGTTACTTGCTTGTTGTATTATTAACCAGTAGAGATTTCCATGAATCCGAAAATATATCATATCGGTGTATCACATAGTATATATTTGTGTTATAGCTTGTACTATGATATAATGAAAAGTAATGTAGTATTTAACCCCATTCATATTCCTCAAAGTAGAATAATTCCTTCATTTAACCTCATGAAGTAAGAATCGCGTTATAACCCAAACAAAGATTTTAGATTTTATTTTCATTCAAACTGGCGCGGTCTTCGGAGCCGCAAGGACAAAAGAGAGGTAGGGCTTTTGTTGTGTGAAAGTCAGTTATTCTCGGCAAGTGTGAACGACATCGTTCACCAGAGGAATCGTTAGCTATTTGTAGCTACTGCATTTAGCAACCACAGGTTAAATCAATTAAATAATCGCAAGCTGTTCGCGATCGACACGACGCGGGCGACCTTGCACATAGCAGCCCCCGGACCCTAGGTACGGGGGCTATCCAATTTTAGCGCCTCTTAGAGAAAAATCTTGCAGATCATAACAAGTAAGACGAATAATACGAGCAGGATTCCCGCTAAATCGTCAGGAGGCTCATGAACAGCTGAAGAGCTACCGTGCGGCATAGCATAGGATTTCACAGGTTCTTCCCAGTTACCTCCGTAAGTTTGATACATCCGTTCATAACCGGATACAGGGTAACCTGATATATAATTGGAATTCATCTGATAACTATATTGTTCATTCATTAAATATTCCTCCCTTATATCGCCTATTAGGCTTCTCCCTATACATATGTAAAAAGGATTTCCGGCGTCCGGGCTCCTGCCTTGAACTTCAATATTTTGTTTGGGACCGTATACAAGACGCAAATAAAGAAGCTGCCCTGATATCAGGGCAACTTCTTTTTACTGAAAACAAGAGAATATTAGTAACAAGTAAATGCTTTAGAGATGATAACCAAGAGAATGAAGAGTACAAGAATTGCTCCTATCGATGTCCAGCCTCCGTGGCCGTATCCGCCAACATTTCCACAACCATTGTTGCCACCACAGTATTCGTATCCACTCATTTTAACTCCTCCTTTCCGCTTCCTACACCATAACTTATGTCATTTAAGCTGGTTTGGACCGGGCACTTATCCAACTTTCTTTTATTTGGGCTCTCTGCCTATAGTTCAGTCCCTGTCCTCCACAACCCACAATCTGACTACAAATAAGCAGGCACCCTTTTTTGTTTTAAGGCTTAGGGAGTTACCCTTTTTACGAACTCATGCCATTTCATAACATAAGATATAGAAGAAAGAATACCTGAGATGCGGGAAGGTGAACGAAGTGAAGGCCACTGTCAAAAACAAAAACAAAAACGCCAGCAGAAAAAATAACAACAATGTGGATTCCAACCTTGTTACCTTGGACCAGCTTACCCTCATTGCCGCAATTCTTGGGCTTATTGTCTCTGGAATAGGTTTATACGTAGCCTGGAAACAGTTTAATAATAACGATCCCAATTATAATGAGAGCGAAGATATCAATCTATTAAGGTAAGAACGTTTTATTATTATTTAAATTTTCCATTTACTTCACAAAAATAAAGATGTTACATTATATATTGTAAATATTATCCACTGGCTGATTTATGTTCCATTATTATCATATACGACCAGATGGTTGAGATATATTGCAGTCTGTATCTTTGAGATGGAGGGATCACATGCTGTTACACTCGTTGCGATACGCTGAGAAGAAAGGTTATACGGTGTGTCTCGTACTGCAGAACGGGAACACCTATGTAGGCGAGATAGATATCAACAATGATACTAAGAATCTTGTGATTACATGCGATCAGGGGAAGATTCCCGTGCTGCTTGATCATATTAAACACGCTTCTACCATTGTATCGGCACACTTCTAACTTGAAAGAAAACTAACAAAGCAGTATAAAGAATATTACATAGATGACATGATTCCCTTTATTGTCAGAATCAGCTACTCATTGTGAATAGCTTAATTCTGGCAATATTTTTTATTTAACGAACGAATTAGGACATTTATTATTTACGAAACAAACTTCAGACCAACCGCAGAAATTAAGACCATCGCAATAAACAAGATGCGCTTCGCATCCCTTGCTTCCCCATAGAATATCATTCCAAGAAGTGCTCCGCCTGAAGCACCAATTCCAGTCCATACCGCATAGGCAGTACCCATAGGCAGCGTCTTCATCGCAAGAGCAAGGAAGATAAAGCTTAACGCAAAACTTCCAACCAGCAGCGATATTACACGAGCATTGCGCTTCTGGTTCATCTGATTAATCATACCGACACCCATCATCTCAAACAGTCCGGCCAGGATTAGATATACCCAGTCCATATTAAGATACCTCCTCTTTTGCAGGGTCTTTAGTGACAAGCTTTAAGCCAGCGACACCTGTAAGCAGTGTGATCACGAATAGAATTTTCCCGGCATTCAGATTCACACCGAAAATCAAGACGTCAACGAGCATGGTCCCTACCGTACCTAGCCCAACAAAAATTGCATAAGCTGTCCCCACAGGCAGAGCTTTGGTTGCAGAGATAAGCAAATAGAAACTTAGAAAGATAGCTATGGCTGTTGCGCCCCACTCCCACCAAAGCTCTGCATGTTTCAGACCTGAAGCCCATCCAATTTCAAAGATTACAGCGGTTAGCACCTTTAGCCAGTTTGAGTTCATTTTTTTCATCCTTTCTGTTGAGGGGTTATTCCTAACAAAAAAATATCCGGAGGATTCATACAAATATGGAAACAAAAAAGCCCGGGAGACTCGTCATAATGACAAGATCTCCCGGGCTTTTGTCCCTCCGTGATAACACGAATCCAGTAGATTCGTGCGTTTTCCCTCGGACCAGACCAGATCATCTTACCTCATCTGCGGAACCCTAGAAAACGTTTCTCTTATTGAATTGCTTATAATCTAGCACAGAATTAAATCTGAATCAAGGCTGTCTATATTGGAAAGTCCTTTATTCAGCGTAAAAAAACCCATTTTTGCTAATTAGCAAAAACGGGCTCCGGGAAAACTTAATCAAATATTAGTAAGAAAGAAACGCTTTAGAGATGATTACCAAAAGGATGAACAATACGAGGATCCCAGCTGTGGATGTAAAACCTCCACCATATCCACCGCAACTTCCACCGCCATAGTTTCCGCCGCCGTAATTGCCACCACCGTAGTTACCACCGCTATAGTTTCCTCCACCATAACTTCCGTATCCAACTTCACTCATTTGTAATTCCTCCTTTTTCTTTGGTACAGTGTATCTTATGCGGTTTTCGTTAAGATGACTGGGTTCAAAGGAGAATGAGTAAGAATTGGGCTCATGAAGCTACGTTTAGATCGTGGACTTATAAGGAACTACGGTTCTCCTTTATTGGAGCTTCTCTCTGACCGACTGCAGTTTTTGCTTGCTGGATGAGGCCCGGTCTCTTCGGTCGTCAATTTTGACAGAGGTGGAGACACGCTGAGCTCCACTTGCAAAAGGAGTCTCATGCAGCACTGCAATCGCAGCGAGTACATCTGAAATATCTCCTTCTATAATCGTGCTCATTGACGTTAGTTCGTACGTAATGCCAGGCTGCTCAGCAAGCACTCGTTGCAGTTCAGCTACATAACTGCTAAGACTGGTACTTCCTGTTCCGATCGGAATAATAGTAACTTCTGCTATTGCCATATGACAAACCTCCTTTTAGATTATCCCCTTATAAACGATAAGCATATTGTATCATGGCGAAACCACGTATAAAAATTTTTTTTAGAGTTTGGACACAAATCCTCCATCCCTTTTCCTTTGCGGTATCTCGGCTTTTTTGCTATAATCGCAATTGCATTTCAAAGTTACTAGACTGTTTACAAACACAATATATTGGGGTACTGTTAATATACATATCCAAATGTAGTGTGACAGCTAAATTCGGCGAAAAGAACACTATTATTTTTGTCAAGTTATTTTTGATAGAAAAATCCCCGCTCTATTACAAACTATTGGAAATGCCCAAAAAGAAAAATGTGATTGACAAAGTTTATTTTTATTGTTTTTCTTACACAACATCAGTGCTCCTCTTTACCGATTCATCGTGAGATGATTGGTGGATAGCGGCGGGGAAATAAAGGTTTATTGGCATTTGTCTGACCTTGGGGTTGGGAAATGCTTTTTGTTTGATTTTAAAAAATAGGCTAATATGTTGCCTAGTTTTTTAAATCTTGTGAAAAAAGCAAGGCTGTAAAAACTTGCTTTTTTAAGCTTGTGAAAAAGGTTGACAGCATGTAAAGTCCACCCGCAAATGTAATGGGACTTAACACTTTTATATCTGAATCATTATTGATTCATCTATTATTTTGAAGAAGAAAGCGAGGGCTCTCCATGCCACAAGTGGTTACCAAACCAAACAACCGTCAGCTCGAATTTGACGAGAATCGTATTTCTATTTACGCAGATCGTATCCTGGCAGATCTTCCTATGCTCGACAAAGAAAAACTCGTACGCGGTGTAAACGCAAAACTCCGCCGGGAGGAAGTTTCCGGTGAAGAAATTAGTAGTGCCTTCTCCATGTCTGCCCTTGAACTTGTAACCAAAGAAGAACCTAACTGGAAGTTCGCTGCAGCCCGTTCGCTGCTCACTTCTTTATATAAAAAAGCGGCAAATAATCGCAGATACAAAGCTTACACAGACAAGCCTTATGGTGCTTTCCAACCCCTGATCACCAGTATGGTCAAAAAAGGCATCTACCGCGAAGAACTGCTCGAATGCTATACCAAAGAACAAATTGAAGATCTTGGACGTACGATTGAACCGAGAAATGACCTGTTGTTTGATTACATCGGACTGCTTACGCTGACAGAGCGTTACCTCGCACATGATTTTGATGGAAAAGTGATGGAACTTCCGCAAGAGCGTTATATGGTTATCGCCATGTATCTGATGCACAAAGAACCGGAAGAAAGACGAGTTGAGCTTGTTAAAGAAGCTTACTGGGCAATGAGTAACCTGTACATGACAGCAGCAACACCAACCTTGTCTAATGCAGGTAAAAAAGTCGCAGGACAGCTCTCCAGCTGCTTCATCGACACCGTTGACGACTCACTTGAAGGGATCTTCGACTCCAATACAGACGTAGCACGCCTAAGTAAAATGGGCGGCGGTATCGGTGTATACCTGGGTAAAGTTCGCTCTAGAGGTTCTGATATCCGCGGACACAAAAATACGAGTTCAGGTGTCATTCCTTGGATTCGCCAGCTGAACAATACAGCCGTAAGCGTTGACCAGCTGGGTACACGTAAAGGGGCTATTGCTGTCTATCTTGATGTATTCCATAAAGATATATTAGCGTTCCTTGATCTGAAACTGAATAACGGGGACGAGCGGATGCGTGCACATGATATTTTCCACGGCATCACAATTCCCGACTTATTCATGGAACGTGTGGAACAGCGCGGAGAATGGAACTTGTTCGACCCTCATGAAGTGAAAAAAGTGATGGGCTGGAAAGATGAGAATGGCCATGCTCTTGGACTCGAAGACTACTATGATGAAGAATTCGGCAAAGGTTCGTTCCGCGATAAATATGAAGAAGCATCGAATCACCCAGAATTGTCCCGGATTACACTTCCTGCGATCGACATTATGAAACGTGTGATGAAGTCTCAGCTTGAGACAGGTACACCGTACATGTTCTATCGCGATACCGTAAACCGTGCTAACCCGAACCGTCACAAAGGGATGGTCTACTCATCCAACCTGTGTACGGAAATTATGCAGAACCAATCGGCAACAGTGATTGAACAAGAAGAACTGGTAACAAAAGACGGCGAAACACGTATTGTTATCACCAAAAAACCAGGTGACTTCGTTGTATGTAATCTGAACTCCATTCATCTTGCTCGCGCTGTACCTAATAATGTGCTGGATCGTTTGATTCCAATCCAAATGCGTATGCTCGATAATGTAATTGACATCAATAACATTGAAGTGCTGCAAGCACAATATACAAACAGTCAGTATCGTGCGATCGGTCTTGGTACATTCGGACTTCATCATCTGCTTGCTCTCGAAGGCATTCGCTGGGAATCGGAAGAAGCAGTCACATACAATGATAATCTATACGAAAAAATTAGCTATCTTGCTATCAAATCCAGTATGGAAATTGCCAAAGAAAAAGGAAAATATCCGAAATTCGAAGGCTCTGATTGGGAAAATGGCAACTACTTCACACAACGCAGCTATACGGACGGATCTCGTGAAGGTAAATTTGTAACGACAGCACAGTGGAATGAGCTTGCTGCTGAAGTTAAAGAACATGGTGTGCGGAATGCTTGGATGATGGCGATTGCTCCAAATGCATCGACTTCCATCATTGCTGGTTCTACCGCTAGTATCGATCCACTGTACGAACTTCTCTCTTATGAAGAGAAAACAACATACAAAATCGCGAACCCAGCACCAGATCTTTCCGAAAAAACGATCTGGTATTACAAAACGGCATTTAACTTGGATCAACATGCTTCCATTAATATGGCTTCTGCACGTCAGCGCCACATTGACCAAGCACAAAGCTTTAACCTGTATGTTCGCCCTGATATCCGGGCAAAAGAATTCCTGGAACTTCACCTTCATGCATGGAAAGCGGGTATCAAATCCACTTACTATGTACGAAGCCGTGCACTCACCATTGAGAACGAATGTGAATCTTGCGAATCTTAAGGAGGAAGTATCATGACCATGAAAGTCCAAAATATTTTTAATACAGAAGCACCAAATAAATCAACACGTATCATTAACGGGGAAAGTTCCGGGATCCTGAACTGGAATGACATTCGGATGCCGCATATGTATAAATTGTACAAAGTACTCTTATTGAACTACTGGATCGCAGATGAGATTCCTATGTCCAAAGATGCGCAGCAATTTCCACAGCTTGATCCAGAAGAACAACGTACGTTCAAAATCAACATCGGCCTGCTTGCTGTACTCGATTCCATGCAAACGATGTTTGTGGGTGACGTAAGAGAATATTTGACGGATTCCTCTCTTGAAGCGATCTCTGCAATTATTGCTCAGCAAGAAGTCGTCCACAATCAGTCCTATTCATATGTTCTTTCTTCCCTGGTTTCTTGGGATGAACAGAAAGAGATTTTTGAATACTGGAAAAATGACCCTGTGCTCTTAGAGCGTAACCGATTTATCTCAGATATCTATCAGAACTTCCGTGATGAACCAACGCCTCAATCGTTCTACGAAGCGCTTGTAGCGGATCTGATTCTAGAAGGAATCTTCTTCTACAGTACGTTTGCCTTCTTCTATAATCTTGCAAGAGATCAGAAGATGATGGGTACTTGTCAGATGATCTCTTATATTCAGCGGGATGAGAACCAGCATTGCTACTTCTTCGCCGAAGTGTTCAAACAGCTGCTTGCTGATTATCCGGAACTCGATACCAAAGAAAATCGCGACTACCTCTATCGCACGATCAATCGTGCAGTTGAACTAGAAACGAACTGGGCGCACTATACACTCAGCAAAGTTCGCGGTATCGACCTGAAAGAACTGGAAGATTACATTAAATACACGGCAAACAAACGTCTGCGTCTCATGGGACTTGAGAAATTATATGATGGCGTAGATGTAAACAGTATGCCTTGGATCAAGCCGTTCTCTGATGAAGCGCTAAATGCAACAAAAACAGACTTCTTTGAAGCGAAATCCCGTAACTACGGTAAAGTCGGAGACGACAACGGATTTGACGATCTATAAGATAGCTGCTTCCTGAAGTGAAAAAAGAACCCTATATGGACACTTAGTATAGTGCCTTTATAGGGTTCTTTTCGTTTCATTTACTTCTATAAAAAGCAGCCGTTCTTAGCGGTGAAACGTCATATATTTTTTATCTTCTTTATAATAATTCAAGCGATCTTGCAGCGTACCTGTATGAAATTCAAACATATGTCCATCTGGATCTAGAAAATAAATGGACTCTTTATCCTTGGCATCCCGTTCACGGCCCGGCAAGATTTTAGCATTCGCTTCGCTAAGCTTCTGACGCAGTGGCAGCAGGTCTTCTTCATCGACCGTAAATGCAATATGTGTGTACGTCGGGGCAGTAAAGTTACGAGGGACGTCTTCCTGATTCAATGCGATCCATATACCATGTAGATCAAAGTAGGCCAATCTTCGGCCTTCAAGTACAATCTCAGCATCAAAAACGTGTTTGTAAAATGCAATTGATTTGGCAAGATCGGATACAGAAAAACAGAAATGGTTAATTCCTTGAATACTCAATCGTCATTTCTCCCTCCATCACAAATTACAAGCCTATTATACCATATATAACCAGCCCTTTATGTAGTGTAATGGCTGCAAATCCTTATTATAAAAAAGAGCCTTACCGCTGATCCGGTTAGCTCTTTCCTATAATTCCTATTAACCTTTTACACTTTTTTGAGTTTCACGAAGCTGAATCTCTTCCTTAAATTCTTGAATTCCCGATTGGAGCCTTGCTAACAGCTCAGGGGCAATATCGAGACCGCCCTGATCATTACGAGCGACCTGAGCATCCACCGTATAAATCCCAGCAAGAATATGCCGTGCGCCAAGTACAGATAGAACAGGTTTCAAAGCATAATCGATGGTCAGCAAGTGGGCCAGGCTTCCGCCGATGAACAGAGGAAGAATGGTTTTTCCGGCAAGACCACGTTCAGGGACCAGATCAAGAAAGGTTTTCAAGACACCGGTGTAAGATGCCTTGTACACCGGACTTGCTACAATCACCGCATCCGCTTCAGCAACGATCCCATTGGCTTTTACAATATGTTCGCTCTCAAACTTAGTTAAAATCAGATCTTCCGCAGGGAGCTCTGCCACGTTGATACGATCTACTTCAAAGCCAGCTTCTCTAAGTTCGCGCTCTGCATATTCAATGACCGCATTCAATCTTGAAGTCAGGGAAGGACTCCCATTAATCACTGCAATTTTAGCCATGCTTCATTCACCTCAAGGTTATCTATTTTTATTGTTACTGTGCTGTATCCTGATAAATCCTACTATTTACGTTGGTATTAGAAAATAATACCAATGATATCCCCATACTGTCAACCTAAGAACTAGAATGGTTTCACTGTAGGAATCACTTCTCTTTCGTTCTTACTTACAAATATTCGATCAGGTCTCCCGCCATCACTCCTGCTGGATGAGAACGCATCATTGCAGCGGTCTCTCCGGCTTTGCCATGCAGGTATACCCCAAATGCAGCTGCTTGTTCAGCGCTGTAACCTTGAGCAAGCAGGCCGGCAATGATCCCCGTCAGCGCATCTCCTGTACCGCCTGTTCCCATTCCGGCATGACCGGTCATGTTAATATACGCATTTCCTTCGGGCGTAGCAATCACAGTCCGGGAACCTTTTAGAACAAGCGTCACTCCCGTTTTCGCTGAATAGGACAAAGCATGATCTATTCGGTTCTGCTGAATCTCTTTGGTAGACACACCGGCAAGACGCGCCATTTCTCCTGGATGCGGGGTTAAGATAACGGGTGCTTTTCTAGATGCTATATGTTTAAAAAAGTCGGAACCTGCCTCTGCCAACATATTCAGCCCATCTGCATCAATAACCATAGGTAGGTCTGCCTCTTTATATATTTGACTCAGCCAAGCGGTATCCTCTTCAAAACGTCCCAGTCCAGGGCCAATTGCGATGACATCCCTACTCTCTGCGAGCTTGATGATATTCTGTGCCGATGCCCTATTCCATGTTCCATGCAGACCTTCTGCGGCTGCGGCAAGCATGAGCTCAGGCACCGCGCCAATGACATGCGGGAGCAGCTCGGAAGGCAGCGCCCATGTAGCAAGCCCAGAGCCGGATCGCAGTGCCGCCCGGCAACTGAGCAGTCCCGCCCCGCTCATCCCTAGCGTGCCTGCCACAAGCAGTACATGACCATATGTTCCTTTATGACCATCTTCCGCTCGTCTTTGCGTAAGGTCCACTTTCAGCTTCTCTGACAATACATCTTCTGTAAGTAAATAGACGGTTTCTCGATATCTTCCTTCTGCAAGCTGAGGCGGAATTCCGACCGAACGCACCTTAATCTGCCCAGCGGCTTCTGCACCTGGAAACTGCGTAAGTCCCCGCTTTAGTAGTGCGAAGCATACCGTCATTTCTGCCCGGATATGCGGCTCACAGAGAACTCCCGTATCCACATGTAGTCCACTTGGAATATCTGCCGAAATAATGGGCAGCCCACTGTCATTTGCTGCCTGTATTAATGAAGCATACGCATTTCGCGGAGCCCCTTTACTTCCTGTACCGAGCAAAGCATCAATAACCCCTGTTCCTCCAGTGAATGTCAGATCTCCCTGTTCTGTAAATAGGATAGATGGAATCCCCATCGCTTCAGCTGTGTGATACTCAAGCAGAGCATCTTCACTTAGTCCCTTCGGACACTCGGCAAATACAAGGGTAATTCCCATCCCAGCTTCCCATAGGTGGCGAGCAGCTACGAGCCCATCCCCGCCGTTATTTCCTTTTCCAATTAGGATATACCAGTGTTCTGCGCACGCTTTCTCCCCTCGAATGGAAGCATCGTTACTGATCTGTCCACGTGTTCCCTTCCATCGATCAAAAGCTGCTCTTGCCTCATTAGATATAAGTGGGTTCCCATTAGCTACCTGCTCTTTTGACTGCCGGTTCTGACAGAAATGGAGCACTTCTTCTGCAAGTGCCTTACCTGCGTTCTCCATCAGACAAACGGAGGGAACACCCCAAGATCCTATAACATGCTCGTCTAGTTCTCTCATTTGATCTGCTGTAACTACATACACACTGCTTCTCCTCCTGTCAAAATGGTATGAAAAAAAGCGAAGCACTTGTCTTCGCTTTTTTTCTGTCTTTCATCTACTAGAGACCATTAATAAGCAACCGTAAATCTTGAACCACTGAAATAAGGGTCGTCTACTTCATCAAGAAGGGCTACCGCATAATCTTCTACCGAGATCCGGCTTTGCCCGTCTTCATCCACTACTAATCGGTCCGTACCAATTCGGAAGTTACCTGTACGGATCCCTGGCTCAATAGTAGAGGCAGGACTCAGGTAAGTCCAGTCAAGGTCCGATTCTTGATAGATTTGATAAGCATCTTGATGCGCCATCGCAAGAGGCTTCACTTCTTCCGGGAATCCCGCTGTTTCCATAAGTGGAATTCCTTCATCCGTCATCAAGCTTCCTGCTCCGCCAACCACGATCAGTCGCTCTACTCCGCCTTTGCGTAATCCTTCTACAAGAGCACGAGCCACTTCCACCAGTTCCTCTTCTGCTCCAAACTTAGGGCCGTAAGCGCTAATCACCACTTCGTGACCTTTTACCAATTCAGCAATGGAATCAGGTTTGAGCAAATCACCTTCTACAATCGTAAGCAGATCATGTTTTTCATTAAGTTTAAATCGATTGCGAACAACCGCCGTAACCTCATGTTTTCGTCTCAAAGCTTCTTGCATGATCGCTTGTCCAATGGTGCCTGATGCACCAAATATAATTAACTTCATTATTCATTCCTCATTTCTTAGTAAGTTCCCTGTACAGATCTTTCTCACTATGTATTAATCCATTTATCCAATAGTTAAAACGGTATGTCTCATTATAAAGAAGATTCATCAAAAATCAAAAGTTCACTATTTTCTCATTAAAAAAGAACCATCTTTATTCTTTATAAGAATAGAAAGATAGTTCCTCACCTAATCTATGGTTTCTATTATCCTTTGATAATAGATGGAGCCTGCTCCTTAAAAGCATAGGATGTCAAGGCCTCCTCTGGATTAAGCAGCATGTCTTCGTTACTTGATATTCTTGGGTACTTAAGTCCTGATCCGGTATTCAGCACCACCACTTTTTCTTCCTCTTCAATCCAGCCATTGGACCGAAGAACTCGTGCAGCAGCAAATGCGGCAGCTCCTTCAGGGCATAAAAAGCTTCCTTCCATTCTAGTAACCTGATCCTGCTCTGCTGATATCTCCTCATCCGTTACTGAGATGGCAGCCCCGCCTGTTTGATAGATCGCATCCAGCACAAGGAAGTCTCCTATTGTCTTAGGAACATGAATGCCACGAGCCTCCGTACTAGACTGCTCCCAAAACATAGATTCTGTCTGCTGATTTTCCCACGCTTTCACAATGGGTGCGCAACCTTCTGACTGAACAGCTACGAGCCTTGGAAGCGGACCTGATATCCAGCCAATCTCTTGTAGTTCTTGCAGTGCTTTATGAATACCAATGAGTCCTGCCCCAGTACCCGTAGGATAAAGGATTACATCTGGGACCTCGAAATTCATTTGTTCAATAATTTCAAAACCCATCGTCTTTTTACCTTCAATCCGATAAGGTTCCTTTAGTGCTGAAGTATCATATATTCCCTCACGCTTCACTTTCTCTGCTACAATTCGTCCTGCATCACTTATGAGACCCTTTACCAGCAGAAGTTCGGCTCCTGCCGCGATACACTCATCCCGAGTAATGGGCGGTGCTTGAACCGACATTACTACCGAAGAGCTTAGTCCTCCCCGGGCAGCATATAATGACCAAGCTGCTCCAGCATTTCCGTTAGAAGGTATTACAAACCGCTCTATGCCTAGTTCCTTTGCCTTCGAAATCCCTACAGCGGCTCCTCTAGCCTTATATGACCCGCTTGGCATAAGACTTTCGTCCTTCATATAAAGTTTTGGAATCGACATATCCATACCGAGACTCGGCAAACAATATGCTGCGGCTGCTGTACGGGCAGCAGTTCGTGATATCTCCATAGATTCATTTCTCTGTCTTTTAACGAGGCAGGATCCCAATCCTTACTCAGGTTTTCTAAATCATAGCGAGCTAGCAGCGGAGAACCGCAGGAACATAGCTGCTGTACCTCAGTTGAATAGTAGATACGTTCGCATTTCGGACATTCCAGATGACTTAAGTAGCTGTAATTATCCCTTACCATGAACATAGCCTCCTCATATTTTCCGACCAAAATATGCTGGCAACATCCCCTTTTTTGATAATGAAAAGGCCCTCCTTGCTGTTTCTGAACATCTCCGTCAGAATTCAAAGGGGCCCCGTTTTTCTCTTTATGTTAATATCTCTGTATATTCATCATATAGCTTATGTTTATTTCAATGATCCGCTTTTTTGATCGGACTTTGTTACCTTTGTTACCTCTTCATCTTTTCACAGTTATGTAAATTTGTCAATTAATCCACTTTTTTATTTACACAAAGATTCTTACAGCTGCCTCTGTTTGAACCACATACCGAGTGAGTCTGGGGCAGCATGTAGAAAACCATACTGTTCATATAATCGATCTGCCAGCTTATCTGCTATTAGAGATACAATCCCCTCAGCAGGAACTTGTTCATCGATATAGTGTTTAATTTCTTTCATTATCGTTTTTCCGTATCCTTTGCCCTGCTCCTCTGGATGAACAGCAATATCGCATACTAAAAACTGTAATCCGCCATCCCCGACGACTCTGCCCATTCCAATTAATTGGCCGCCTTCCATTAGACTGACCGCAAATAAAGTAGAAGGCAGCCCTTTTTTCGCACCTTCCCTACTCATGCTACTTAGCCCAGCAGCACGGCGCAAATTCAGATAGGACTCTATCGATGGAATTTCATGGGTTACCAACATTCGTATCCACCTCTTTTCTGAGAGTTTATGTGATCTACTTCCATTCGTTCGTTTCTATTAAATAGAAAGAATAAGGACTATTCATTTCTGATATTGTAATTGATTTTTAGGTTAAATGAAAACGTGCGTTCCTTTTTGGGCAATGGAAAACAATGCTTATCCAGTTCTATGGGATATGACTTGAAAACCTAGTTTTCATATGCAATAGTGAAAGAAGTAAAGAATTGTACGGAAGGAGGAAGAAGCCTGAACATGCTAGCAGGTATGACTATAGTTCCGTTATCAGTACCTACAATTGCTCTCATTGCCTTTTTTATTGTTCTGCTGTTGTGGTTATACATATATCATGCTTCAACGCTGAAACAGAACAAATATAGGCGAGTGGATGAGCTGCAAGACACACTCTATGCCTATTCTCGTTTGGCCGGCCAAATCACACTTGGTTTACAGCGCGAAGGCCTGCCGGGAGAACCTTTTCATGGTGCCCTTATCCTTGCTCTTCAGGAAAGTAAATCAGCGCCTTGTTTAAACCCTCATGTGCAAGAACAGATTCAAGCTTGCCTTAATGATAGAGATGAATCCAGACTGGAACTGTTGCAGCGTGGACTGGACCGTGAAATGACGAAGCTCGCCGCAGAGCGAAATCAGCTTTTGTCTATACTGCATTCGCCTAGCTGGGGACAAGCCCTGTGGCAGATTGTACAACCTTTATTCGCCCCTCTTGCGGCAACGGGAATCGCGTTTTTAGTCTACCAGTTTATTGTGGCAATCGATTCAGCTAGCACGCCATCGGTATACGATTGGATTGTCATCTCAGCTAGATTCGTTTCCGGGCTCATCACTACAGCGTATATCTACATTCTCGCTTTGTCCAAACCTCGAACAGATGCAGGTTTTACGAATATTATGTTATCGATTCTTATCATTCTCGCCGCATTGTTCCACTTGATCGGACTTTCTGCAGCTCCCTATGTGCTTGGGGTTCAGCTTCTTTTATTCCTGCTTGGATTTAGACTCAGTAAGCCCCCTTCACGTAAGGAACGGCCCTATGTAGGTCATCCCGATTTGATGACGAATCGCCCCGTGATCCATCATGCAGAGGTCCTAGCAATAGAAGAAGCAAAAAAAGATCAAGACTTGGTAAAAGATAAGGATAGGGATTAGAATAGTATAGATAAGACCTTGATAGCAAACGAAGTTATATTTAAAAGAATCCTTCCCCTGTGTGGAACTAGGGAAGGATTCTTTTTTATCTTTATTTTCCCATTTATCCCAAATAAATTAAGTTGTGAGTTATGATGGTTGAGTACAATATCATAATCTTGTAGGAGGCCTGGTAAGATTGTCAACAATCCATAGGCAAGGTGCTTTTTTCACGGGTCAATATCGTAATTTGCTGCAAACGTACAATTATGCTCTTCCTGAGATTGAAGATCGGATCCAAACTTGCTGGAGGCAGTTGTTCGGGGATTCACCAGATACTCGGATCTATTATGAAGCTGAAGAGGATATGGGTTACTTACTGGATACGGGTAATTTAGATGTCCGGACAGAAGGAATGTCATACGGCATGATGATGGCTGTTCAGATGGATCGGCAGGATATATTTGATAGATTATGGCGCTATACCATGAAATATATGTTTATTACAGAAGGGCCCAATGCCGGATACTTCGCGTGGTCCTGTCTGCCGGATGGATCGCGGAATTCGAATGGTCCTGCTCCAGATGGGGAAGAGTTCTTCGCACTTGCTCTTTTCTTCGCTTCACATCGCTGGGGAGATAAGGATGAAGCCCCTTTTAATTATGGACAGCAAGCACGAGATCTACTTCATACCTGCATTCATAAAGGTGAAAAAGACGGTTACGGTTCTCCCATGTGGAATCCTGATAACAAATTAATTAAGTTTGTACCGAACTGTGAATTTACAGATCCGTCGTACCATCTTCCTCATTTCTATGAGCTTTTTGCGGAGTGGGCCAATCCGGAAGATCGCTTATTTTGGAAAGAAGCAGCTGTGGCCAGCCGGAAGTATCTACCTACTGCTTGTCATCGAGAAACCGGGCTTGCTCCTGAATACTCCTATTACGATGGAACGCCAAACAACGAGCGTGGCTATGGACACTTTTTTAGTGATTCATACCGTGTCGCAGCAAATCTTGGAGTACATGCGGAATGGTTTGGAAGCGACCCTGAATTAAGCAGGATTGCAGAGCGAATAGTAACTTTTTTCTCAGACAAAAATCCGGAAGATTATCGGCGTTATACAGTGGCAGGGGATCCGTTTGAAGAGAAGTCGCTTCATCCTGTAGGCTTAATCGCTACAAATGCAGTGGCAGCGTTAGCCGTTCCTAACCATGAACATGCAAGAGCCGCTGTTGATCTATTCTGGCAAACTCCGATTCGTACGGGAGATAGACGTTACTACGACAACTGCTTATATCTATTCGCTCTGCTTGCTCTTAGCGGGCGTTACCGGATTTGGCTGCCGAAGAATGAGTTGCAGTATGCGGCATATTAGGCGAAGAGCGTAGGTAATTAATTTACATGAATTTACATGAATTCACCATTAATTTAATGGTTAACCCCCATTCATAGGTTTTAAGAATCAAGGTTATTGCTATAGAGTGATGAATAGCCGCCTTTACTCTTTCCTCTATGACTCGCTGTTTACCCGAAGGAAACAGCGACGTCCTTTACCCCTCCCACACTTGGGGAGGAAGCTTTGCCCTTTTTCACCTTACAACGTAACTCCAGGGAATAAGATCATTCCGAGATCATAGCGACTTTTGGCTTTGGCTGGACTACCACTTCTTCGAGTCTACTTACGTCCAGCCAAAACAAGCGGAGCATGAGCACGGAAGAATCGTTTCCCGCCACCCCTACACTACCGATGAGCGCCGAAGGATCGTTCCCCGTCACCCCTACAGTACCGATGAGCGCCGAATAACTTATTCCTGCTCTCTACAGTACAAATGCTTTTTTTCCGCAATCTTACTTACATAAAAAAAGGCAGCTAATCACTAGCCTGCCTCCCCTCTTTCCTCTATGACTCGCTGTTTACCCCAAGGAAACAGCGACGTCCATTATCCCTCCCACACGTGGGGAGGAAGCTTTGCCCTTTTTTCACCTTACAACGTAACTCCAGGGAATAAGATCATTCCGAGATCATAGCGACTTTTGGCTTTGGTTGGACCATTTACTTCTTCGAGTCTACTTACGTCCAGCCAAAACAAGTGGAGCATGAGCACGGAAGAGTCGTTTCCCGGCACCCCTACAGTACCTATGAGCGCCGATTAACTTATTCCCGCTCTCTACAGTACAGATGCTGCTTTCCCGCAATCTTACTTACATAACAAAAAAGGCAGCTAATTACTAGCCTGCCTCCCCTCTTTCCTCTATGACTCGCTGTTTACCCCAAGGAAACAGCGACGTCCATTACCCCTCCCACACGTGGGGAGGAAGCTTTGCCCTTTTTTCACCTTACAACGTAACTCCAGGGAATAAGATCATTCCGAGATCATAGCGACTTTTGGCTTTGGCTGGACTACCACTTCCCCGAGTCTACTTACGTCCAGCCAAAACAAGTGGAGCATGAGCACGGAAGGAACGTTTCCCGCCACCCCACGGTACCGATGAGCGCCGAAGGACCGTTTCCCATCAGACTAACCGTCTTTTTCTTACGCCTTATTTACACCCCTCGACTCAGCAGAAGTCCTCCCCGCATTACCCGCTGACGAAGTACGTGCCGCCGCCTTATTATCGTATCGTTTGCGCTCAGTACGCTCAATCTGTACAATCTGACCTTCATGCACCACGATCGATACAGAGCCGAACTCCAGCCCATTCAGTAATTCAGCAATCCGTTCCAACCACACTTCATCCACTTTTAGCGGTTTCGCCATTACAAACGCCTCCTGTTTATATTAGGCCACTGCCTTCTATGGGATTATGATCAATGTGTACTTTTTCTGCTAAAGAAGCTTTTTAATATGAGTGTTGCCAGAGCCAGCAACAACAACAAAGAGGCTACAGCAAAAGAGGCTGAAAATTGATATTCGTTATACAAAATTTCAACATGAAGAGGCAAGGTGTTCGTCTCTCCCCGGATATGCCCGGATACGACAGATACAGCCCCGAATTCCCCCATTGCCCTGGCATTACATAAAATAACACCATACAGTAAGCCCCACTTGATGTTAGGCAAAGTAACCGAGAAAAACACTCTCCACCCTTTAGCACCGAGCATTACCGCTGCTTCTTCTTCCTGTGTTCCTTGGTCTTCCATGAGCGGAATAAGTTCTCTTGCTACAAAAGGAAAAGTAATGAACAACGTAGCTAGAATAATACCGGGTACCGCAAAAATAACTTTCGTATTCCAAGCTTCCAGCAAAGGACCCAACCAGCCGCTTGCCCCAAATACAAGCACAAACATAAGTCCGCCAACTACAGGTGAGATGGAGAACGGAAGGTCGATTAATGTAATCAGCAGCCCCTTGCCGCGAAAATGGAATTTCGTAATAAGCCAAGCAGCCATAACCCCAAAAATAGTATTCAGCGGGACGGTAATTGCCGCTACGATTAAAGTGAGTTTCAATGCCGCGAGTGCATCCGGTTCCGTAAGAGCCGCGATAAATACGCCAACTCCTTGTTTTAAAGCTTCCGTGATTACGATAACGAGGGGCAAAATAAGGAGCCAGCCCATCACAAGTACAGCCGCTCCGATCAGTGTCCACTTGACCCAGGTAGCTTCGCTTGCTCCCCGGGATGCTTTTGTCTGTACTTTAGCTCCTGTTCCCAAAGGTACGGTTCCTGCCATTATGGATTCCTCCTTTTCTTTATCTGCGGGATGTTTTGCGGCTCCAGCGCTGCAGCGTATTAATTAGAAGTAGCAGCACGAAAGATACGAGCAAGAGCAATAAAGCGACGGCTGTAGCTCCGGCATAATCGAATTTTTCCAACTGTGTCATGATGAGCAGTGGAGCAATTTCCGTTTTCATTGGCATGTTTCCCGAGATAAAGACGACCGAACCGTACTCCCCAATTCCCCTTGCAAATGCCAGCGCAAACCCGGTCAGAAGAGGAGGAATCAGTTCAGGCAGAATCACTTTACGAAACGTCAGCCAGCGTCCTGCACCCAGCGTTGCCGCCGCTTCTTCTAAACCGGTATCCAGTTCAGCTAGAACAGGCTGAACGGTCCGTACGACAAACGGAATACCGATAAACATAAGTGCGAGCGTAATACCGAGCTGAGAGAAAGCAATCTTAATTCCAAGCGGATCAAGAAGGGAACCGATCCAGCCGTTAGGCGAATAAAGAGCGGTAAGTGCCACGCCAGCGACTGCCGTAGGCAGCGCAAAGGGCAGATCAATAATCGCATCAAATATTTTTTTGCCAGGAAACTCATAACGTACTAACACCCATGCAAGGAGCAAACCTAGAAACAAGTTCGCAAAAGCAGCAAAACCAGCAGTCATAAAGCTGACCTTAAAAGAAGCCAAGATCCGAGGATTGCTAGCCATTTCGAAGAACTTGCCCCATGTAAGACCTGTTGAATTAAACAGAAGTGCAGCCAGTGGAATGAGTACCACGAGGCTTAAGTATAGAACCGTAAAACCCATTGTTATTCCAAAACCAGGGAGAACCCTTACTTTGGAAGTTCCCACTCCACTACTACTCATGCCTGTTCATCCCTTCTCGCCTCCGGTTTTTGTCCGGTCAGCCTTGCCAAAGCTTTAGCTGCCTGGTGTGTAGATTTGCTCGAAAATACCGCCTTCACTGAAATGTTTCTCCTGTGTTTCTTCCCAAGTGCCGAATACATCCGAAATGGTGAACAGTTCGATCTGCGGGAAAGCATCTTTATACTGTTCAGAAACAGTATCCAGTGTAGGGCGATAATAATTGTCTGCTGCAATTTTTTGCCCTTCTTCACTATACAGGTAGGTAAGATAAGCTTCCGCTGCCTCTCGTGTACCTTTTTTCTCTACATTTTTATCAACGACAGCAACGGGCGGCTCTGCCAGAATACTGACAGAAGGATAGACGATATCAAATTTGTCCGGTCCCAGTTCTTTTACAGACAACTGAGCTTCATTCTCCCAAGCCAGCAGCACATCTCCAATCTCACGCTCTACAAATGTGGTCGTTGAACCGCGTGCGCCTGTATCTAGAACCGGTGTATGTTTGAACAGTTCAGCTACGAACTCTTTTGCTTTGGTCTCATCATTATTGTTCTTTTGCAGTGCATAGCCCCATGCCGCTAGATAGTTCCATCTTGCTCCGCCGGATGTTTGGGGATTCGGTGTAATCACCTGTGTATCTCCCTTGATTAGATCATCCCAATCTTTGATCCCTTTGGGATTGCCTTTACGCACAAGAAATACAATGGTAGATGTATAAGGAGCACTGTTATGTTCGAACTTTTCCTGCCAGCCTTCTTCAATAAGGCCTTTTTCTTCAATTGCACTGATATCGTATCCGAGGGCAAGGGTAACTACATCGGCATCCAATCCATCAATAACAGAACGGCTCTGCTTTCCTGATCCTCCGTGGGATTGTTTAATCGTCACTTTCTGCCCTTTCTCCTGCTCATAATAAGCGGCAAAAGCTTTGTTATACTGATCATACAGTTCACGTGTAGGGTCATAAGAAACGTTTAACAATTCAATAGTCCCTGATTTATTCCCTGCACTTCCGCCACCTGCGGATTGTGTATTATCTGTGCCGCATGCTGCCAGCGAAGCCGTTAACAATAATGCCATACTGATTGTAAGACCTTTGCGGATCCCCTTTTTCATCTACAATCTCCCCTTCGCCTCAGCTATTAAGTATGAGATATAAAAAATGGAGGAACTAAGGCCTATAGATCAAGGTCAAACCGTCTTGGAATGTACGTGTCTGCCGGATCTATACTGCCTTACGTCCCTCGTCCGTGTGGTAGGTTTTGCATTAACATTTATTCCTACCTGTTTAGTATGTTATGTACATTGTAATGAGGCTGAACGCGGCTGTCAAACATTTTTTAACAGTTATAGTTCCTATATGTTAAACATTCTCTTTTTGACAAATAATCACGCATCCCACTGATATAAGGCCTTACACAGATCATGACAAAAAGAAGACCGCACGTATGCGATCTTCTGAACGAATGCAAATTATTATTCACTTTTTCATGATAACAAGATCTGCATTGCCTGCCTTATGGCGCTGCCGTCAATCGTATATTCGGTGTTGGAGGAGTATTCATTCCTGTGCCAAGATAAAAACTAGTATGAGGCGGCTGATTGTAGGCCACATTTTGCCATGCAATGCCAAGACGGTATACAGGATCATGCATCAACGTATAAATCCTGGTCTCTGTTAGAGCAGTGGTTGTATAGATTCGGAGTGCAGAACTGTCCGTTGTCCGCCAGACGGCTTCTTCCCGCCAATCTCCGAGTAAATCTGCTTGCAGTGCTGGTGTAGCTTTCGTGCTATTATTACTGGCCGCCCCCGATGCAGTGAGCAGATTGGTTACTGTAGAAGTATCATAATTCCATTTATCGATCCGATTGTTATCTAACAATTCACGGCTAAGATCGCCATCCCACCAGATCCCAAAATTCGTGGAAGGCAGTTTGTTGCTAATCAGTTGTCCTTTTGCAGTGTACATTGCTCCTGCGGCCCATACCTCTGCGCCTTTATATCTTGGATCAATATCTGCAGCCATTCCACGTCCGATATCAGCCGTTGTCGGTATTCCCCAGATCAGTGCACCTGTTCTCGCATCTCGAAATTCTACCCCCGCTGTCGATGAAGGCGTCTCATGAACCTGAAATACTTCCATTCCTGCTCGATCTGGATCGAGGTCGCTAAAATGCATGGCATCGCCATGTCCAAGCTTCGTTGTATAGAGTCCTGTTCCATTATCATCCACGGCCATAGCACCATAGATAATCTCGTCTTTTCCATCATTATCGACGTCACCAATACTAAGATTGTGGTTGCCCTGACCAGCATACGCACTGTTGCCCGAAGTATTCGTATCAAAAGTCCAGCGTTTCGTTAATTGCCCATTCCGATAATCATAGGCAACCAGGACAGAACGGGTATAGTACCCGCGAGCCATAACAAGACTCGGTCTCTCCCCGTCAAGATAGGCAATTCCCGCCAAGAAGCGATCAACCCGGTTTCCATAGTTATCTCCCCAGCTGCTTACTGTACCTCGAGGAGGATCATAGTTTACTGTTGTTAGAACCTTTCCCGTCAGTCCATTAAAGATCGTTAGGTACTCAGGCCCGGTCAAAATGTACCCGCTGCTATTACGATAATCTTTCGTTCCATCCCCAATCACAGCACCGGTGCCATCTTTACTGCCGTCCGCTGTTTTCATGGCAACCTCCGCTTTTCCATCCCCGTCCAAATCGTATACCATGAACTGAGTGTAATGCGCACCTGCCCGAATATTTTTGCCAAGACCAATCCGCCATAAACGGGTTCCATCCAGCTTATAAGCATCGATAAACACTTCTCCTGTGTAGCCGCTTTGGGAATTATCTTTCGAGTTAGAAGGGTCCCACTTCACAATAAGCTCATATTTACCGTCCCCATCCAGATCCCCTGCACTCGCATCGTTTGCGCTATACGTATAACTTACTCCGTCCGGTGTTGTTCCAGCAGAAGGTTTACTCAGCGGAACCGATAAATAATTCGACCCCCATACGCTTACGGCAGAAGAAGCAGCTTGCTCCGCTCCATTAACGATAGCCCTCACTGTATACTTTGAACTGGTTGTACCTGCCGAATCCTGAAGATTCGTACTGTTCATAATCGGTGTTGCATTCACCTTCACACCATCTCGGTAAACATTAAACGTTACGCCAGATCCTTCTGTTCCAAGTAACCGCCAGCTGACAAATACCCCCGTATCTGCCTTTACAGCAACTACACCTCGGTCCAGGTATTCCATCTGTCTTGGATTTGCGGCATGAGCTTGTCCAGAAAAGCCACCTGCTGAATAACATATCGCGGCTGCTAAAATGCAAATCCCTAATTTCCGTACACCTTTTCTCATTTTCCTGTTCACTACGTATCCCTCCAAGGCTTATTAGGATGGTGGTAAAACTATCAATAAATGTAAGCGCTTTATATTGTGGTCATATTATATTCTAATCTAATTATTCCTTATATAGGTCTCACTCCTTAATTTAATGACACTTTTTGCTGTAAGTTGAAAATACGGAAAGTAAAATGCCGCTAGTAAGAATAGGTCGTTTGTCTGGATGAATGCTTATACATCGGCGGCACTTCCCGAATACAGCTATAAGAGGTAGTGCTTGGAGGCAGTGTATGAATACAGTGAGGGGGACGAAGAAAGAAGGTTTATTTATGAGAATTGATCTAGGTTGCGGCAATCAAAAATTGCCTGGATGTATAGGTATTGACTGTTTTCCTTACGATGCAGTGGATATCATCCATGATATGAACGAGCCTCTGCCGTTCGAAGACAATTCCGTCAGCTACATCATGGCTTCCCATAGTTTGCAGTATGTTCATCATTTGCAGCCTGTTCTTGAAGAGATCTATCGTGTATGTAAACATGGTGCTATTGTATGTATTATAGCGCCTTATGCGCATGTAACGGCACACATGGCAAACCCTCATTTCAAACAATTTTTCAACGAGCATTCCCCTCGTTACTGGACGCAGGACCCTCATTATTATGTAGATCAGGAAGAGTATCTCTTTCGTCAACATACATCTTGGTCCCTTGCCGAAGCGGAGCAGGAGATCATAATGGACTTTCGGCTCTTACACCTGGAGTTTTTTTATTTCCCCCTCTATAGCGCGTACGATCCTCTGGAGCTCAGTCTGTTAAGACAAAGCCAGCTTAATGTGGCCTACCAAATCATGTACCAGCTTGTTGTTATTAAAGAAGAGATCTCTCCCGAAGAGCTTACCTATCTAAAACAAAGAAGTTGGGATGAGCCGGAGTATGTGAGCGAGCAGCGTTTATCTTTTCAGAATGAGCGTGAGATTGAAAAAATCTATTATACGGAGCATCTCGCCATGCTCGGCTCTCAGGTTGCGGAATCTTCTCATACGGAAGCCAAACCGACTATTCCGGTGGAACCGCCTTCCCCCTCCTCATCTAAGCCGGATTCTATAAGCGTGCCAAACGCAAGAAAGCCTGCTAGAAAGCCAAAAAGAATATCAAAAAATAAAGTTGCCCCCCTCCTTCGTTCCAAAAAGAACCCCATAAAAAAGAGAAAGCTAAACCCGAAAAAAAAGAAACCCGGAAGTTCTCGATAATCGAGGCTCCCGGGTTTTCTATTTTATCAACATCCGAATGAAATCTTCTTCTATTCTTCCCCTTCCGGATAGACAAGTACATTAACAATGACCGTATAAATACCTTCCTGGGCATCCGTTACGATAAATGTGAATTGATCTGGGCCTGTAAAGTCAGGATCAGGGAAATAGATATACGTTCCATTTGCATTGAGTACAAGTCTTCCATTGTTCGGGTTATCTATGATCTGTGCTGTAACAATAAGACCGAGACCAATCGTATTTAAATTTCCTGAAAGCGGACGGTTTTCTTCCGTACGAAGCTGAAGGGTTATGGTGCTGCTTCCCTTTGTCACTCTCACGGAAACAAGGAACAAAGTGATTTTACCTGCCAGATCCGTAAATTGTATCGTAAATTCATCAATTCCGGTAAATCCGGCATCCGGTGTATAAACAAACGTGCCATCCGGTCGTAATTCTACTCTTCCCCGTGAAGGGCCGCTCCGCAAAATATAATTCCCCTGACCCGCTGGCAGTGCGTCTCTTACAGGGGTTCCTACTGTCGTAGTAAGCTGAATACTCACGGAGTTTGGATTGCCTGAAGGATATACAACAACACTGACGATGGACAGAGCACTGAGTCCCAAGCTGTCACTGACCCTTACACTGAACGTATCGGTTCCCGTAAAACCTGCGTTTGGAATATAAGTAAAGCTTCCATCTGGATTTAGCTCTACTGATCCTGAATTCGGGAGACCTGCAAGCTGATAAATCAGCGGAAGCCCTGCCGGATCACTCGCAAGGATGGTCCCAGATACAGGCTGATCTTGCACTGTTCCAATACCGATATCGGTTGTAATCGGTCCATTCACCGGTCCGGAAGCACTTACTTCTACGGTAACAGGAATCGATACCGATTCTCCTGCACTGTTTATAGCAATGATTGTAAAGCGATCTGTACCTGTAAAATCAGGACTTGGCGTATACGTAAAGGTACCGTCTGGATTTACAACCACCGTCCCGAACTGAGGAGAAGTTTCTAAAGAATAGACAAATGCAAGACCATTTGGATCAATCGCGATCGCAGCTCCATTCACTGCCTGCCCTTGAACCGTAGCTACCCTTACCGGATTAGCAAATGGGATATCATCTTCTACCGTTACTGTCACGGTAGAAATTGCATTTTGTCCGTATAGGTCGGTAACAATGACACTAAATTGATCTATTCCGATAAATCCTGGATTTGGGGTATACGTAAAAGTACCGTCAGGATTTATATCGACTGTCCCGTTTGCCGGCAATAACGTATAGAGCGTAAAGATTAGAACTCCATCTGGGGCGCTCGCTGTTACTATTCCGTCTACTGGAGTATTGATAAGGGTAGAAAGTGAGACATCTGGTGCACTCGGCGTGCCGGTAATGACCTGAATGGTCACAATGATATTGGAGGATGCACCGTTCGCATCTGTAGCAATAACTGTAAACCGATCGGTACCTACAAATGTTGGACCAGGTGTATATGTGAAACTTCCATCTGGATTCACCGTAACCAAACCTTGTTCAGGCGGTATGCTCAAAGTAAAAGTAACTACCGATCCTTCAGGGTCCACTGCAGTTAACACAGCACTGATTGGATTTCCTGCAAACGTCGTAAAGGTAACATCATTTACGATTGGTGGAAGAACAGGAATATTGATGGTCACCGTGGAAACCGCAGTTCCTCCATTTCCATCACTCACCCATACCGTAAAAGAATCCGTGCCTGCAAAGCCAGCATTCGGAGTATACGTAAAACTTCCATCTGGATTCAGCTGGGTCGTTCCACTCGTCGGAGAAGAACCCAGGAGATAGATGAGCGGATCTCCATCGGGATCGGAAGCAATAATCTGTCCACTAACCTGCGTATTTGGACTTGTTGAAATCACCTGATCCTCTGTAACCGGAGGCCGGCCCGTCACTTGAACAGTAACTGGAGCTATCGCTGTTCCTCCGTTGCCATCACTAACTAAAATGGTGAACGAGTCACTGCCTACAAATCCGGTATTTGGTGTATACGTAAACGTACCATCTGGATTTACGATTGCTGTCCCACTTGCCGGAGGAGAATTGATCGTAAAGGTAAGCGGATCTCCATCGGGATCGGCTGCAGATATAGCTCCAGATACGGCAATATTCTCAGTCGTCGATACATTATCACCTGTAGCAGTCGGCGAAAGATTGACTATCGTTAGCGTTATTGTACCTACACCTATCCCCCCTGCAGAGTTAGCACTCTGTACGGTGAAGCTATCAAGTCCCCTGTATCCGGGATTCGGAGTGTAGGTGAATGTACCATCTGGATTTACTACTACCGTTCCGTTAACAGGTGGAGATTGTAGAGAATAAGTGAGCGGCAGCCCATTTGGATCAACAGCAATGATTTGACCAGATATCGGTACATTTACTCCGGTCTCAAGGTTCTGACTTTGAACTGCAGGAGGACTCACATTCACGTTTACTGTAACTGCGGCTACTGCAACTCCTCCTCTTCCGTCGCTGACCGTTACAGTGAAGAAGTCGGTGCCATAGAACCCACCCGCAGGTGTGTACGTGAACGTTCCATCCGGGTTCAAGATCAGTGTTCCATTAGCAGGTAGTGACTGTACCGTATAGGTGAGCGGATCTCCATCAGGATCGGTTGCAATAACTGCTCCTGTTACCGGTATTGGCTGCACTGTGGATACAGTTGAATTTTGGGTGAGCGGCGGCTGATTAACCACTTGAACATTGACCGTTGATACCGCCGTTCCTCCTTTTCCATCACTCACGAGAATGGTAAACGCATCAGGACCTACATAACCTGGATTTGGTGTATAGGTGAAGGTTCCATCTGGATTTACGGTGGCAGCCCCGTTTGCCGGAGGTGTGAGTAAACTAAATGTAAGTGGGTCACCTTCCGGATCGGTTGCTGTCACTTGCCCTGATACCGATAAATTAATGGACGTCGAAATACTTACATCGGACGTTACCGGTGGAAGATCGGTTACGTTAACAGTAGCCGTCGCTATCGCTGTTCCACCTAGGCCATCACTAATGAGTACAGTGAAACTATCGGGACCTACATAACCTTGATTTGGTGTATAAGTGAACGTTCCATCTGGATTTACGGTGACAGCCCCGTTTGCCGGAGGTGTGAGTAAACTAAATGTAAGTGGGTCACCCTCTGGGTCTGTTGCCGTCACAGCTCCAGCTACTGGTGTATTTTGAGTTGTAGACACATTCGTTCCTACAGCGATAGGCGGACTGTTCGTAACATCAATCTGGACGGTTGCTATCGCCGTTCCGCCTTTCCCGTCATCGACTAACACGGTGAAACTGTCTCTTCCTACATAGCCTGCATTCGGTGTATAGGTAAAAGTACCGTCTGGATTCACCACTGCTGTGCCAAACACAGGAGCAGCATTCAGTGAATAGGTAAGCGGGTCCCCATCCGGATCGGTTGCCGTAACAGCGCCAGATACAGGGGTTTCATTTGGTGTGGCAAGTAATACATTTTGGGCTGCAGGAGGCTGATTAATAATGTTAACTGTGACTACAGAGGTTGCCGTACCTCCTCTTCCGTCACTAACCAGTACAGAGAACGTGTCCGTCCCGACGACACCTGGATTTGGCGTATACGTAAAGGTTCCATCTGGATTTACCAACGCTGTACCCAGTGTTGGTGCAACAGCTAGTGAGTACGTTAACAGGTTTCCATCCGGGTCCGCAGCTATAATTTGACCATCAACCGGGGTATTCTGTACGGTGTCAAAAGAATAATCTGGTACCACCGGAGGCTGGTTATCTACGTTAATGGTTACGACCGAAGTAACGAAAACCCCGCTTGTATTCGTAACAAGCACAGAGAAAGTGTCCGTGCCAGCAAACCCAGGGTTCGGGGTATACGTAAAGGTTCCATCCGCCGAATTCAAAGCGACAGAGCCATTCGCAGGTCCAGCTGATACAGTATAGGTCAGAGTCTCGCCTTGCGGATCGGTAGCTACCACCTGGCCGGATACTGGAATGTTTGTGTTCGTATTCAGCGTTACATCCGATGTAACAGGCGCAGCAACTGGAACACCCACTTGCACGTTAGAGGTAGCCGTCCCTCCTTTTCCATCACTCACCAATACAGAGAAGTTATCAATTCCGAAAAAGTTGAAATTTGGTGTATACGTAAAGGTTCCATCCGGGTTCAGTACAACAACTCCATTACTAGGTGGCACAGATAATGTATACGTAAGTGGGTCTCCATCGGGATCCGTTGCCGGAATTTGACCCGCTACCGGTGTGTTGACGTTCGTCGTTATAGCCAAATCCTGTGCTATAGGCGCTTGATCCGCTACTCTGACAATAGCCGTTCCCACTGCCGTTCCACCCTTTCCATCACTAACAAGAACTGTAAAGGAATCGGTGCCTACAAACCCGGTAGCTGGTGTATAAGTAAACGTGCCGTCTGGGTTTACGACTGCTGTCCCATTTGCCGGAAGAGATGACAGCTGATAAGCAAGAGCATCACCATCGGGATCTGTCGCAATAATCTGTCCAGATAAAGCTGTGTTTTGGACCGTAGTGAAATTTTGTGTCTGTGCTATAGGAGGCTGGTTAACCACGTTAATGGTCACTGTTGCAATCGCAGTTCCTCCAAATCCATCAGACACCAGTACAGTAAAAGAATCAGGACCTGTAAAACCGGTGTTCGGTGTATAGGTGAAACTTCCATCTGCATTCACGGCCGCCGTTCCGTTTACAGGAGGAGATTGCAAAGTATACGTTAACGGATTCCCATTCGGATCCGTGGCGATAACCTGGCCTGTAGCCATCATATTTTGGATCGTCGAAAGAGAAACATCACTCGTGGATGGCGGCTGATTCAGCACATTAATGGTCACATTACCTATCGCTGTGCCTCCAATCCCATCTGATACAAGGTACGTGAAAGCATCCGTTCCCGAGAAATTTGCACCTGGTGTATACGTAAAGGTTCCATCTGGATTGATCACTACTGTTCCGTTAGTCGGTGCTGAATTCAAACTGTACGTTAACGGATCGCCGTTCGGGTCGGTTGCTACAACCTGACCTGATGCCGGTGTATTCCCCGCAGTTGTTAGGGTCAAATTTTGTGGAATAGGTGGTTGGTTGGTTATCTGGATCGTTACAACAGAGATTGCCGTGCCTCCGTTTCCATCACTGACGACCACGTTAAATGTGTCGGTACCTACGAATCCGGGATCCGGTGTATACGTAAACGTACCATCCGGATTTACGACTGCAGTTCCGCTAGCCGGGGTCCCCGTCAAAGCAAATGTAAGTGGGTCACTATTCGGATCGGTAGCGGTTACTTGACCTGATACGGGGATGTTCTCTCCTGTTGCGAGATTAAGATTACTTGTTACAGGCGGTAAATTAACAACCTCAATCGTTACAGTAGATACCGCTGTGCCCCCGCTAATATCCGTTACAAGCACAGTAAAAGAATCGGTACCTATGAAACCAGGATTCGGAATATACGTAAAGGTTCCATCTGGATTGACTTGTGATGTACCGTTCACAGGAGAAGTGTTTTGTGTAAAGGTGAGCGGATCTCCATCGGGATCACTGGCCGTAACCTGACCTGACGCAGCCACATTCGCAGGTGTCGTCAGATTCACATTCTGCGTAATCGGCGGACGATTGAGTATGTGGATCGTTACAGCCCCTATCGCTGTTCCCCCATTCGGATCGGCAGCGAGGAAAGTGAAGGAATCATTCCCTATATAGTCTGTGTTCGGTATATATTCAAAAGTTCCGTCTGGATTTATGGTAACCGTACCATTTGCCGGGGCCGAGTTCAGACTATAAATTAGTCCATCACCATTCGGATCCGTAGCGGTTACTTGACCGCTCAGCGGCGTATTCTTACTTGTGGTCACATCGAGGTTATTTGCGATTGGCGGCTGATTTAATACGGTCACTACCACCGTAGATACAGCAGTCCCTCCGAATCCATCACTTACAAGTACCGTGAATGAATCGTTTCCTGCAAACCCAGGATTAGGGGTATACGTATAGGTGCCATCTGTATTTATTAGGGCGGTTCCACTCGTAGGAACGGAATTGAGAGTGAACGACAACGGATCGCCATCAGGGTCGCTGCCCGTAACTTGGCCGGAAACAGCTGTGTTTCCGTTGGTTACCACGGCATAATTTTGTGTAGTTGGCGGCTGATTGCCGATGGATACGATGTTTCCATTGGATCGAGAGGTACCTTGGAAGATAGGACCGCCAGGTAAACTTTGAAAGTTATAGGAGATTTCAGCTACATTCGATTGTACTGATCCAGCAGGCCTTGACACAATTTGTACAGAGTATACGATTGTACGCGTCTGCCCTGGATTCACTGTCCCAAGAGCAACACCTGCCACGGGATCTGCACCCGGTTGGTTTACTCCATTCACAAAGAGAGAACCCGGTACAAAACTTCCTGACGAAGGGAAATTATCTTTAAGTAAGACGAGTGAAGCAGCAGCCGTACCCGTATTGCTAACGGTTAATGTGTACTGAATAGAGTTTCCTACAAGGGTAGATGAGGTATTTGAGCTTTTCGTAAACACAAAAAATGGAGCATTCACATCCACCTGTAGTCCAAGTGAATTCACCAGGTAAGCATCCCCTTGGGAAGTAGCCTGAATCACAGCCGTCGTTTGTGAGTTAGTTAGTGAGGAAGATACATTCACATTCGTAATATCCCAGCCTTGTCTTGCCCCAATCGTAGCCCCTCCCGGAGGACTGTTAAGTGTTCCAAACGTTCCCCTAGTATCAAGCAAACCTTGATCATTATTAATCTGTGAGCAGAAAAAATTATCCACCGGGTTGTTAGGACCGGATATGGGAGCCAGCGTAGCTATGGTAGGTCCAAATCTAAGTTGATCTCCTACGAGCTGTGGATCTCCTTCACTTGCACTGACCAACAGGCGGCCGTTCACCGTTCCAGTTACTGGAGTAGCAAATCCGCCAATCGACGTCGTGGTGCTTCCTAAAGCCTGGTTTACGATCTCGGCTCCTACATAAAAACTAATATTTCGGGAGGGTAAAAAAGGGCTTGAATAGACAACAGCCAGTGTCCAGCCAGCAAAATTATCATTATTATTTGACGCCGTTACCGTAGCCGGTACTGTACCCGCTGCGTATGTACCTGCCCCTCCTTCCTGCACAAGCGCAGTAACAATGGCTGAATTCACATAGTTGCTACGGATCGGCGCGGTATTTTGTGCGGTTGCCGGGTCAGGAGATACGGCGGTTGTACCAATAGGTGTCGAAAAGGATATAGGATTCCCTATAGCACCAAGCACGCTTCCTCCCCCCGCATCGTAGGAACCTGACCAGATTAATTCAGCATACAGCACAGATGCACCGCTCGGAATGTCAAGAACCGCTCTCGAACCATTCAGTGTATAATTCAGTGTCGTGCCTAATGGAAAGTTTCCAGCTCTAAGTGTCGTATTTAATGTACTAAACGCTCCGATGGAGCCTGTCGTTCCCTGATTATTCTGGTTTGCTACTTTATTAAGCCCGAGTGTATTCCCGGTAAAAGTAATCGTTCCATTCGTTGTGACGTTATATCTTAAGATGTAGGGCATCGCCGGCACACACCTCCGCTAGGATACATACTTGTAGGTCAATATATCGTGCGAATGTTCGTCCTATTCATAAATCCGTAAAATCACATAAAAAAACATAAACTTCACCCCGAGGCAAAGTTTATGTTTTTCGTAGGACTGCTCTTTTATTTTAATGGCTCAATACAAACGGGTGACTGCAGTTCTAATTCAAATCCTGTTTTCGAGAGCCTGCCTGTATCGCGATCTATGCGGAAAGAAACAAGATTATTCGTTCCCTGATTGGCAGCAATCAGCAGCCCACCTGCAAGGAGATTGAAATTACGCGGGGTTTTTCCTCCTGTAGATACTTGTTCTATGGCTGTAAGTTCTCCCGTTCCCTCATTAATATGGAAAAGAGAAATCGTATCATCCCCCCGGTTTGAGGCATATAAGAATCGACCGCAAGGAGATACACGAATATCTGCCCCTGTATTCTCATCTTGCGCCATTTCTCCTCGTGTCGTGATATGATGCGTAATTTGGAATTCCCCGCGATTTTTGTTATAGGTCATGGCTGTAACCGTACTATTCAGCTCATTCACAACATAAGCGAATTTCTCAGACGGATGAATGACAAGATGTCTAGGCCCTGATCCGGCAGGTAATTTTAATTCATAATGGGTCGAAAGCTTGCCATCCTCGTTACGGTAGACAAGTAGCTGGTCTAACCCAAGATCACAGACAAAAACAAAATTCCCATCGGCACTTGGCAGAATAGAGTGAGCATGCGGTCCCTCTTGGCGGTCTTTACGGAACCCTTCCCCTACATGCTGGATCTTCGCACTCATTTCTACCGGAAGACCCGAGTCATCTAATCTAAACACATTCACACTTCCGCTCGAATAGTTAGCAACAAAAACATAACGACCTTCTGCATCAACAGACACATAACATGGGTCTGCACCTTCCGTTGATTTCCGGTCTAAGAGATGAAGTTGTTTGGTAGAGGCATCGACTTGGTAGGTAAACAGTTCCCCTTCTCCTTTTTCACTTACTGCGTACAGTTTCTCACCACTTGGATGCAGTGCTACAAAAGAAGGTTGACCAATGCCATCCATCTGATTCATTACACGCATTTGACCAGTTTCTTTATTGGCGGCGATAAGAAAAATACTCGGTTCTTCTGCTGTCGAATACGTTCCTGTATAAAATAATACTTCATCGGCTCTTTGCACTAGTTCGTTCATCATCGATCGCTCCTCTTAATAAAGCTAGTCTAGTTACTTTTCTATTAACCATATAAGAGTTGCTTTCCTCTAATTTTTGTCAATTTCTCAAAAAGTTCATAAGATGCATACTTGCTCTGAAATGCATTTCATAACGTAACCTACTTGTGTACATGCTAGATAACAACAAAAAAAGGTAAACCTATATAAGGAGGAATCACTCTATGATTCATGAGAAACTAAATCCTTTTCCAGAGCATTTTCTATGGGGTTCAGCTTCAGCCGCTTACCAGATTGAAGGCGCTTGGAACGAGGACGGTAAAGGACCTTCCGTATGGGATATTTATACCGAGATTCCTGGAAAAACATATAAAGGAACGAGTGGAAAAATAGCAGTTGACCACTATCATCGCTATAAGGAAGACGTCGCGCTCATGGCAGAAATGGGACTGGGGGCATATCGTTTCTCGGTCAGCTGGCCACGGATTTATCCGGAAGGAACAGGGAAAGTAAATGAAGCAGGTCTTCAGTTTTACGATAATCTGATTAACGAACTAATTGCTAACAACATAGAACCTGTTCTTACGCTGTATCACTGGGATGTACCGCAAGCACTTCAAGATAAATACGGTGCATGGGAGTCCCGAGAGATCATTGAGGACTTTAACGAATACTGCATTACTCTATTTAAACGATTTGGAGATCGGGTGAAATACTGGGTATCCTTAAACGAACAGAATCACAATACCAACCTTGCCTTTATGCAGGCTTTGCATCCGCCGGGCGTGAGGGATCGCAAACGTTTCTATGAAGCGAATCATATTATGTTTCTTGCCAATGCGAAGGTCATTGATTCGTTCCGCAAATATGTACCTGATGGTAAAATTGGGCCGAGTTTTGCCTATACACCTTCCTACCCGGCAACCAGTTCACCCAAAGACATGCTCGCTTTTGAGAATGCAGAAGAATTTACGAGTTACTGGTGGCTGGATGTTTACTGCAGAGGAACGTATCCAAGCATTCCATATCGCCATCTTAAAAGCATCGGACTCGCTCCAACGCTTGAAGAGGGAGATGAAGAGTTACTGCTGAAAGGCAAACCCGATTTCGTTGGCGTGAACTATTACCAGACCATCACGTATGAGCATAACCCGCTGGACGGTGTATCTTTCGGGAAAATGAACAACACCGGCAAAAAAGGAAGCAATGAAGCAACAGGTATCCCTGGCCTGTATAAAACAGCAGATAATCCTCATGTAGAAAAATCGAATTGGGACTGGGCGATTGATCCCATCGGTCTTCGAATCGGTATGCGCCGGATCACCAGTCGTTATAACCTGCCTATTTTCATTACAGAAAATGGTCTTGGCGAGTTTGATAAACTAGAAGAAGACGGTCAGATTCACGATGCATACCGGATTGCTTACTTAGAATCTCATATTCGTCAGTGCAAAGAAGCGATGATGGATGGTGTCGAGCTCATTGGGTATTGCAGCTGGTCCTTCACCGATCTGCTGAGCTGGCTGAACGGATATCAGAAGCGGTACGGTTTTGTATATGTCAATCAGGATGAAGAGGAAGATAAGGACCTGCGCCGTATCAAAAAAGACAGCTTCTACTGGTACCAAGATGTCATTAAAACGAATGGTGAAAATATCTAAGATTCAGGTTCACCTGTTCTTTTCAAAGTCCATTTACAGCCCCTCTCATAGGGGCTTTTTTGGTTTCTTCCTTTTCATGATTATAATGATTATAGAAGAATTCTTTGTTGTGTAAAATACTGGATTATTGAAGCGAGGGTCCTATGGCCAATATTAAAGACATTGCCATGCTGGCAGGTGTGTCTGTATCTACTGTCTCTCGTGTACTTAGCGGACATCCCTATGTGAGTGAAGAGAAACGCAGGAGAGTTCAGCAAGTAATAGATCAGCAAGGATACACACCAAATGCCAATGCGGTACATTTAATCAAAGGACAGACGAAAACAATTGGGGTTATTGTGCCAAGCAGCCATTCTTACTTTCATGCTATCCTGTCCGGAATTATGGACGAAGCCTCCGAAGCCGGGTATGGTACGCTGTTATATCAAAGCAGATATGATCGAAACGAGGAAGAACAAGCACTTCATCTGCTTCGCACCAAACAGATCGATGGACTAATTCTCTGCTCTAGATCCCTTTCTGTAGAAGAAATTGCAAGCTACGGGACATATGGTCCGATCGTGACCTGTGAATATATAGAAGATGAGCGGATCTCTTCTGTATATACGGATCATTATGATGCTTTTATTGCAGGTATGAAACACTTAACCGAACATGGGCACATAGATATCGGATACTGTATCGGCCGCGCACATAGTACAAGCAGTCAGCTGCGGTATATGGCGTATACTTCTGTGCTTGCGGAACTCGGAGTACCTCTAAACCCGGAGTGGATTTTTGATGATAGTACGGAAATGAAAGATGGGATTCGTATTGTGGAGAGAATGATGAATATGAAAAAAAGACCCACTGCTCTCCTCATAACAGGCGATGAGGTCGCAGCAGGCGTTATTCTTCAAGCACAGGCAGCAGGACTTCGAATTCCCGAAGATCTGGCGATTGTGGGCTTTGATAACCTTCTGATCTCAGAAGCTCTGAAACTGACAACCATTGATCAACACTTGAAGCGTATTGGTCAGGAAGCTTTTCACGCATTCCATGAGATGAGAAAAGCAGGGCAGACGGCGACGGGCGGAACAATGAAACGTTCGATCCCATTTGAACTTGTTAAGCGATCAAGCGTATAACGAAAAGACCTATTCTTCATGTTTTTCGTTGTACTTCAGCCGGTCCCTTGCTGCTGGATGATGATCAGCTGAAAATAAGTTTCCCACTTTACCAAGTCCAGTGGATGGCATATTAACGTACACATTTTCATATTGTCCCGGCTCGATGAGATAGCTCTCATGGTAAACACCTACCGCATCTGTTTTACGAGAGAGCTGGTTAAATTCACGCCAGGCTTTTAGATGTATGCCCCCCTCTCTAGCATATCGCTCCATATCCTCAAACGAGCGCCAGTACTGGATAACGGTAGCACCACGAGTTGTAAACATGAACTCAGCAGATAAGAATCCCCATTCCTTGTTCGTATACAGCTCGCGGATCATCCGGCCCATAGCGGTGAATACAGGCAGACAAGAAGGTATCGCCCACAGTTTATTCACGCGCATGCCAATGATAAGAACGGCATATCCTTGCTCCATTTTCGCTGTGTAGCGCCCTCGATTTATTTTTGCCATGAATTTATTTACTCCTTTACGTTATTTGTAGAATCAATGAGTGGGATACTGATTCGCATCGAGTTATTCTCGGTGGTATCTGAATAAGACGTCAGATGAAAAGTTAATGGCTGAACATGTCTAAAATCATTCAGTTTTAAAGAAGTAGTCCTGTCTTCCACACTATACTCATTATCCTGAACAAAATAAGAACTCCCTGCCGCATCTTCATACTGATTGGAAACATGAAAATCTGTTTCTTTCCAGTTTGGAAAATGGACTGTAAAATAACCATCTTCGATTGCGCTGTGATCAATAGATAATTCGGTAGTAACATCTGCTGAATCTTTAGGTGAGGAAATGATCTTGCCGTTGTCTGTATTAACCACTAGAACAGGATCAAGATTCACTAAGGTATCTTCCATGCTAATCTGCAGATGATCAAATTCTTCATAATAAATGGATGGAAAAAGAAGATAATCGACTCCCATTTCAAAAGTTCCATATCCACGGCGGTTATCGTCAGTCCCTGTTTCTAGAACAATGCTATCTATACTGTCGATACTATACCTATTCTCAGGATCTGGTTTCAATCTCACTTGGGTATATTCCGTTGTCATAATCAGCTCAGTTAATTCAAAAGACTGCCCTTCCACAGTAAAGCTATCGTACAGCATCACATGTTTTGCTTCCTCTTCCGGCAGTTTAGGATAAGGCGTAGAGAGACTATAGTTACGGTTACGTTGATCCTCCTGAGTTTCAACTACGAACTTCATTATTGCCCCTTCCGTAGACTTCAGCAGGGAGCTATCATTTTTGGTAAATAACATCATCCCTTTCAAGGATGAATCACTCTCACTTGTAAGGTTTCTAGTTCCTTGAAGATTCCCAATTAAGTCTGTTTCACTTGCATCCCTGATTTCCCCTGTGATGTAAGGAATGTGTTGCAGTTCCCCCTTCTCAAGGGTGTACCAAAATAATTTCTCTCTCCCAAAGTTCATGGCTGCATCCAATATGAGACGCACACCGTTATCCGTCTCCATCACCTGACCCAGCTCTACATAATCACCGTCATCTATTTTTTCCTTGATAATATTATCCTCCTCACCTGTCTCCATCATAAAACTCAGGTCAGGTACAACAAGCGTTCCTTCCCGATTCAATGCCTCATGGACTTTTTCTGGAGCCCATGGATTGAAAACAAAGAGCATGACAGCAAGAACTGTAATGACCCCACTAATAGACCAGCTTACTATATTCCTCGTACGACGCAGTGGTTTCTTGCCTTCCCTTGCATCCTGCAAACCTTGCTGCACAGCAGATTCCCACTTCTTTTCAGCTAGGTTTAACCGCAGTGTTTCTCTCTCTTCTTCAAAATGCTTCCACAGCAAGGATGAAAGTATATCCTCGCTGTTCTCTCTAGTCTCCTTTGCAAGTATCGTCATTGCTTGCTGCAAGTAACGAGTCACGAGCTTTTCTGTCTTCCCTATGTATGTTGCCATTTCAGAGCTGTCTTTCTCTGCAAGATAGGTCAGCAGGAACACTTGTCTTACGGAAGCTGGCATGCGATTAATTGCCTGCTCTATTTGCTTCGTCTGCTGGCTTATCATCTGTTTCACTGGAAGAGATTCGCTTGGATTCTCATCTGCATCTTTTGGTTCCATAAAAATTTCCCCCATAGAAGTTCCCTCCACTGAGGTTGCTTCTATAGAAGACAAATTCTGCCGACTCTTGCCTTGCCTCTTCTTGTCTTGTATTATCAGCGTCTGCATGAAAAGGAGCGGGACATCGATTTCTTGATCTTTATTTTTCCTGCATTCATACCAGACAGCAGCAATTGTATCCTGAAGTAACTGTTCTGCCCGTATATGTTCTCTCGTCAGTGCATAGCTTACTATGTATAATTCAGGAGCTCTATGCTGTATTAACTCATCATATGCTGACTTTTCCCGGGTACCTGTTGCCGGATATTGTTGTTCGTCTGGTAATTGATGATGTGTATTCAAGGTTATATGTCATCACCTTTCCGTATTGTTCGAGGTTCATATAATGATTTATTAGCTCTCTTGCAATTTACTTCTTCACCATAGGAATGGTGAGACGATTGTGTACACTTGGATCTTCTTCCTTCTGATTCAGTTCAGATTCATTTTTCTCATAGAACCGAAAACTGAGAGGCTGGACATAAGGTACATTCGGAAGTTTATACAAAATTTCATCTTTTTTCTTAATTGATCCGCTAATTTTATAACGATTTCCCCCACCATCCATAAAATTTCCGTATATCCCATAACGATCTCTATTCTCTAGTGGATAGTGCAGGTAAAGTGTTTCCTCATTTGTTGCTGTTGAAATCCTCATATATTTTGGTAGATTCATATCACTATGCATAACTCCACCTGTGTTCGAATCTATAATAAATGACACATAATCCCCCTCTAGCTTCTTAAACCCTTCCACTTGGAGGCTAAGCTCTGTGTACTCCTCATAATAGATTGATTCAAAAATAAGATCAGAGCCATAGCTCTCCAGTAATGAATGCGATTTTCTGCTCGTACCTAAAATGCTTTTGTTTACTACATACAGACTTGGATCTACTAAGCGTCCTACAGCATCATCCGCTTCAGATTGATTCTTGGCTCCTACCGCTTCTACACGTATCCTTGTATTTTGAGTAGACATGGAAATATATTTGATATAATACTCCTGCTCTTGAATCGTAAAGTGTTCATTTACATCAATTGTTTTCATCGGCTTTTCTGGGAAAGTAGGAATATCCATCACAAACTCAGCATAACGAAATCTCTCATCATGGGCATTTGCCGTGATAGATACTTCTTTCTCCACTGCAAGTAAGTCAGTCGACGCATTGTTGGATAATGACACGGTTAGCCTGCCCTGCGTCTTATTGCCTTTGGTTATATAATGAATACCTTCCTCACCGGAATCACCCGTTCCAATTTCAATTTTGTTAGAGCGATTCCTTATGAGCCCATTATCAAGCAAGGGTGCTTCTGTCCCTCCTACATTTTCAAGCGTATACCATAGAATGAAGCCGGTACTCGTATCCATAGCCCCATCTATAATGAGCCTCAATCCATTGTTTTCTGGCAACACTTGCCCAATCGGCTGATAATCCCCTTCGTTCAAACGCTTTTCTAAGCCTGGTTCCTGTTTCATTGTGCGTTTCCAGTAACTCATATCTGGTGTAACCAAGGTCCCTTCTGCATTCAGCGGCTGATGTAAATGAGCTGGGGAACGACTATCTGTATACATATAGAGTATGATTGCAGATACAATAATCAGCATGGCACCAATAAAAGACCATTGGTAGACCCTGCGCTTCGAGTATTGATTGAAACTTCTTTCTTTTCTTGCCTCTGTCAATCCTTGCTGAACAGCAGCTTCTACCTTTCCCGTATGTAGATTAATCTCGATCCGTTCTCGCTCTTCTTCAAAATGCTTCCTCAGCAAGGATCGAAGCATATCCTCACTGTTTTCTCCAATCTCCTTTGCGAGTATCGTCATCGCTTGCTGCGAGTAACGAGTCACGAGCGTTTCTGTCTTCCCTATGTATGTTGCCATTTCAGAGCTGTCTTTCTCTGCAAGATAGGTCAGCAGGAACACTTGTCTTACGGAAGCTGGCATGCGATTAATCGCCTGCTCTATTTGCTTCGTCTGCTGGCTTATCATCTGTTTCACTGGAAGAGATTCGCTTGTATTCTCATCTGCATCTCTTAGTTCCATTGAGGTTGCTTCCATAGAGGATAAGTTCTGCCGACTCCTGCTTTGCCTCTTCTTGTCTTGTATTAGCAGCGTCTGCACTAAAAGGAGCGGTACATCGATTTCTTGATCTTCGCTCTTCCTGCATTCATACCAGACAGCAGCAATTGTATCCTGAAGTAACTGTTCTGCCCGTATATGTTCTCTCGTAAGAGCAGAACTAATCCGATATAACTCTCCTTTTTTTCGATCTACCAGTTCTTCGTACGCCCCGAAATCTGCCTGATTCACAGCTGTCGCTAACTCTTCATCTTTATATGAATGGTATACACTCAATATCGAACTCCTCCTTTAGTGACTGCATTTATTCATGCCTAGTTCACCATTCCTTCCAATCTCATTATCTCATGGTAATTATTGTATTATAAAATCTAATAAAGGAAAATTAAAATAAAAAAAGCCCGGCTTCTCAGCCAGACTTTACGTGTTCTGTCTCCCTTTATTGGAGACGATTCGCACGATGCTTTTCCTTTTCTGTTAACCTCTTCTGTACTTCTTCAAGTGTGATACTATCCAGATACAGTTCTACTACCCGTTCTCCATCCTCGTAAATAGTACCCATAACTTCTTTGATATTTGAAGAAACTACACAATTCGAACTCTCGTCCCCAGAACGCCAGTGCGGGGCAAAGGAACCAAGCGCAAATAGTCGATATAAATCTCCTAACCTAACATCACAGGGATTGCTGCTAAGCATATATCCTCCGTGGGCTCCTTCTTTGGTTGTCACATATCTATGCTTACGGAGTACACTCAGAACTTTCCGTACTCTCGCTGGATGAGTTGTCACGCTTTCGGCAATATCTTCACTTTTCGCAATACGTCCTTCTCGGACTCCCAGATACAACAGACCATGCACCGCAATGGTAAACTCACTGTTCATTATCCTGCCCTCCCATAATCTTACCGTGCTTATCTGTTTCTACCCTATTATGTTACGCAAACCTCCTAAAATCAAACCATGATTTACTACCTACTGGAAACACATGTAAAAATGTTACTATAATGGTGACAGTTTCATTTGTCAAGACAGGCCACCTTGTTATTTTAATGACCTGTTTTCATGATCTGTTTCTCACGACGATGCTTTAATCTCACTGAAGATCTGCTTCATAACCGGTACGTATACTTCCCAGTAGAATGCATTTTGATGTGTTCTTGGAATAAAAAACTTCATGACTGCATCCCAGCCTATATACTGAGTAGGGTAGGGCGTGTCCACACGGTTTGCATAATCTCCTGAAAAATAATAAGTATAATGTGTTGTATGATCAAACCGAGTAATGGAAGGAAAATGATCGGGAATCCCCGCCGCTGTTAATTTCTCTGCTCCAGACTGTGACAGATCCATCGTATACTCTGCCATTACCTCAGCCCTTGTGCGAGGTTCTACAATATCAAACCATCCATGATAGCTTGTTTTCCCTTTCACCTGGCTCCATTCGTACCCTTTTTCCGAGAATTCAACTCCAAATGACCTAGCCTCTAAATCGCTGCTGTCCAACACTACCATGTTCTCTTCTTCATTGATGAATATGATTCCCTCTCCCTGGTAGGTCCATTTCTTTCCAGCTACGAGAGTGTACTTCTGTTTCAAAAGTGTAGACACATTCGCTAATTCTTTGTAATATCTGCCCTTCCAACCCGTCCATTCTATACCAAACATATTTTCAAGTTGTTGTCTGACTTCCTTATCTGTAGGGTCACCAAGAATATTATATTCACCAACAAAAGTCGTCCCTGTTGCTGTCGCATACTGTATTTTCTGGACATCTTCTGATTTCATTCCGCCATAGATTAACTTTTGTTTGTGTGACCGATCTGCTTGTTGCTCCTTTTTGTATATACCATATGTATCTGCTGCATAAATCAGATCTTTCCCTCGCAGCGTAGAAGGAAGGGACTGAATATGATTAACAGCACTTGGGTTGAATCCGTAATAACTCTCCTCATTAACATAAGCGTGACCAGTTCGGTCCTTTATCTTTTGTTGGTTTAAAATCCAAATTAGACCTTTATGCTCGTTATAATTCAGATCCGATACTGACTTATCAATAATCGCAATATCGATCGTCCGACTCGGGTTTGCTCTCCACTGAATCCACGGATAATTAACAAGGATTAAAATCAGCACCAAAATCCCAAGGATTACGGCAGGTTTCCAGATATCAGATTCCACGCATTCACCATCCTTTATATCTTTATCTATTATTACTTTGGCAAGCACAGTCTAAGTATAATTCGGGTGGTAAGAAATGAAAAGAAGCTTAGTTCACATCCAAATCATAAAACAACTAGGTAAGAGTGTTTTCATTGAGATATGATATAATGAAGATAAATTTGATTTCACGCAAAAGAGAGGTCCTATACGTGCCGATAAGCTCTTCATTTTTACAAATTGCAGCAACCATTGGTATGATCTTTATTGCGCTTAGTGCTATTTTTATTCGTATGAAAGCAGCAAACAGACCCATTACCAAACGGAAGATTATCATTCCGCCCCTTGGTATGAGCACCGGATTTATGATGTTTATCGTGCCGCAAACGCACATCCCGTTTCTATGGGCCATTGTTGCTTTTTTGGTTGGTTGGTTTTTATTTGCATACCCGCTCATTAAAAGCACCAAGTTCGAGAAAAGAGATGGGCAGATCTATGTTTCGAGCTCCAAAAGCTTCATGTTCATCTTGCTCGGTTTGCTTACGGTTCGCTTACTACTTCATGAATTCATACAGAATTATATAACCGTAGTTCAGACAGGAGCCTTATTTTTTGTTTTGGCTTTTGGGATGCTGCTTCACTGGCGGCTGTATATGCTGCGGCATTACAACGAAACTTTTGGGGTCAAGGAGTCTACCATGGGTTCTTAAGTGGATAAAAAAAGCTCTGGAATCGAACACCGGATGTGTTCAATTTCTAGAGCTTTTTACTTTTTGCTATTTAAAAAAGCAGTGATCGCTTCCTGATCTATTGTTCCGGGCGTTAACCGGTCTGCTTCTTTGCCATTCTCTATATAGAGAAGAGCCGGCACAGATTCAATCTTAAGCTGGTCTAACAATGCCCCTAATTTTTCTTCATCTTGCTCACGGCCTTCATCTGTATTGTAATAATACACCGTCTGACCTGTACTTTGTGAAGCATTCTCTAACACCGGCATAAACTCACGACAGAATGGACATGTAGGACGGCCCACATATAGAAACCCTGACTCGCCATGCTCCAAAAAGGTGGATACTTCTTCGTTCGTTACCGCCGTTAGTACCTTTGACTCTTCTTCCTTCTCACTTCCACTGATTACTGCTAGTACTATCAATAAAATAACGACAATTCCTGCTCCCCATAACAGAGGACTTCCGAATGTACGTTTACTTTTGCGGCTATTCAATTTGTGTATACATCCTTTCTAACCATACTTACACCTGCCCTCTCGCAGTGTGTCCGCTTCATCTTAGGGTATGTTGCTATTATTGTCAGTGCGTAATCTAACTATCCGGCCGCCTATAATAAAAGAAAACACAAAGAAACAGGGCTCTCTTTATGTGGAGGATAAAAGGAGTCCTGTTTCTTACGTTATGATCTCTTTACTGCCTAGAGTATATGGGAAAAGTACGTCCCTTCTCCTCACATCTCTTTACCGGCTTGTACTCATTGTTCAGTCAAAATAATAGGACCATCTGCGGTAATCGCAATCGTATGCTCATATTGAGCAGACAATTCGCCATCTTGTGTCCGGGCAGTCCAGCCATCACTGTCTAGCTTACTGCGATAGGTTCCGATGTTCAGCATCGGTTCAATTGTAATTACCATGCCTTCTTTCAGACGCGGACCGCGTCCGGCAGGACCATAGTGAGGTACTTGCGGTTCTTCATGCATGTCTTGTCCGATTCCGTGACCAATAAATTCACGTACTACAGAGAATCCTTCTGCTTCCGCATATACCTGAATCGCATTCGAGATATCCCCGATCCGGTTGCCGATGACGGCTTTTTCAATTCCTTTATAAAGGGATGTTTTGGTTACATCCAGCAGCTTCTGTGCTGGTTCGGATACATTACCTACAGCATAAGACCATGCGGAATCCGCAAGCCAGCCATCGAGATTAACAACCATATCAATGGTAACAATATCCCCGTCTTTCAGCGCGTATTTCCCAGGGAAACCATGACAGATCACGTCATTAACCGAGGCACAAGTCGCATATGGATATCCGTTATACCCTTTTTGCTCTGGTGTTGCACCATGTTTTTTCATAAAGCTTTCTGCAAAAGCATCAATCTCCTGAGTTTGAATGCCTGGGCGGATGAGCCCTGCAATCTCTCTATGACAAGCGGCAAGAATCTCGCCAGCCTTCTTCATATATTGAATCTCGTCTTTACTTTTTAGAATAATCATTTGTGGCTCTCCTTGTCGCTTTTATCGAATCCTCCTTTCTATTGTAACTCTAAATATCTAAAAATAAAAACCCTGAGTTACCGGAGGCCCTGTAATTTGGACTGAATCTTTCTGACGATAAAGTGAGCGAAGAGACTGTTTACGATGGGTGCGCGATAATGCTTTGTTCTGCATCTGCATTTTCACCATGCCCCCTCTCATCATCATGCCTCCCTCCTGCTTTTCGGAAGCAATCCAAATAACATTCGGAGGGAATGCCCCTTGGTCTTTGCCTTCTGTTTCCGTCCTTGATAGCTGCGTAGATTCGTAATCAACTGGCGATCTCGGTCCTCTTCCAGTTTCTCCCGCATCCATGTTTGCTGTTCTTCCACCAGCACTTGCAGGTCATCGTTTTGTTTACGAAGTTTTGCATGCTCTCGCTCAAGCTCCACCATACGTTCTTGGAGCATCTGCCATTCTACATTCATTTGTTCCATTTGGGCAGAAGTTACCTCTGCCGTCTGAAGAACTTGTTTCTGCTCTAAAGACGAATGCGTCTGAACCGTTGCAGCTGCATGGTGTGCCAATGCCGGGTTCACGATCTCTTTTGCAGCAGCTGCTTTTTCACTGCCGATCTCCATGACAATGACAGCCGCATCTTGCAATGGCAGGTTCTTCTCACGGAGAAGTGTCATGAGAGTTTTCACCCGCTCAATATCACGGTTACCAAATAATCTAGACTTGTTTGCCGCACGTTCAAAATGATACCCTTGCTCTTCGAGTGCCGCCGCATATTTACGAAGTGTGCTCGCTCCAATGCCCAGTTCTTTTGCAGTCTCCGTCGTTGCTCCTGTTTCGTTACCATTCAAATGCATATTCATATTCATTACCTCCCGGATTTTACAATCAATTGGTTTGTAAAAACATTCGTCATGAACCATGCCTGCGTTGGTCAACTAATGGATAAGGGCGTCTTAAGAACTGTTGTTTGCGCGAGCAACAGTCTTATCTAATGGATTCGTTCGTTACATCATTCTCATCAAGCTGAGTACTTAATTTAATGGACAAGCATTTATAGAGACGTTTCACTCACAGGTGACTCTCTATAAATCTTGTTATACTCTAAATTCGTTCTTTTCATCTTATTTCCTTTGGCGTAATTCTTCTAAGAATGCGGTATCGTAAGAAGTTTTGTCGGGTATAAATTATGACTTTTCTCCGTTATCATTCGACAGAACCTTCCCCTGTTCTTCCCATCCTTTAGCTCCCTCCTGTCATTAGAATGTGAGGTTAACTCCTAAATAATGGGTGGTATTGTTTGTTTATTGATAAATACACAAAAATTATGTTATCTTATGTAACGTTAAATAGATGCATGCATAGAATATAAGGATAATAAAACGGAGAAAACTTCGTTTCTCTATTCTTCATGTGCGGTTTATAACGGGAGGGCAATGGGCGATGAGAAGCAGAACAGGAAAAGTGGCGATTGTTGGGGCAGGTCTTGTCGGTTCGAGTGCAGCATACTCAATGATTAATCAAGCCATCGCGGGTGAAATTATGCTGATCGGGCGAACCTATGAAAAAGCACTCGGTCAAGCGCTTGATTTGTCACACAGCATGGATTTTACTTATCAACGGACAAAGGTACATGCTGGAACCTATGCAGATTGCAAAGATATGGATGTCATTATTATTACGGCGGGGGCTAACCCAAAACCGGGTCAGACTCGTCTAGATATATTAGAAGAAGCGGTTACGATTACAAAAGAAATTGTGGCTCCTATTATGGAAAGCGGATTTCAAGGTGTGTTTGTAGTCGCTGCGAACCCCGTGGATATTATTACTTATCTCGTCTGGAAACTGTCTGGTCTACCGAGAAGCCAAGTTATTGGAACAGGTACTTCCATTGATTCTTCAAGACTGAAAACCATCCTCTCGGAAATTTTCTCTATCGATCCGCGCAGTGTCCATGGATATGCACTTGGAGAACATGGAGAGTCTCAATTTGTAGCCTGGTCTCATGTGACGATCGGCGGTAAACCTATTCTTCATATCCTTGATCAGCATAAGGAACGATTTAAGCATCTTGATCTTGCCGATATTTCCCGCAAGACACGGGATGCAGGCTGGGAGATCTTTACCCGAAAAGGATCGACTCAGTTCGGTATCGGCAGTGCCATAGCGTTCATTACTCGTTCCATCCTGACGGATGATCATAAGATTATCGCCGTTTCTTCTATTCTAGATGGAGAGTACGGACAAAAAGATATATGCGTTGGTGTTCCTGCCATAATTGGAGGCAGAGGAATCGAAGAGGTGATCGAGCTTCAGCTAGCAGAAGAGGAAATGAAACTGTTCGAATACTCCTGCCAGGTCCTTCGCGGAAATATAAATAATTTAGCGGTTAAATGAGTTATGAAATTGGTTTAAATAAGGTTTGCTATTCGCAATTAAGGTGCATCCTGCCAATCTGCAGGATAGCACCTTTTTTACATTGCCTACACTTCTTTTTGTTTGAAATAAAGCATTCCTGCAAAAACAAAAAGCACTGCACTTCCAAAAATAACAGGAATGAGAGTAGAATACGGTACAAGAAACGCCCCAAAGTCCATCTCTTCTGTAGGCATCATCACTAAAAAAGGTTGCGCCCATGGATAGTAAGGAGCATATTTCTCCGAGTTTGCGATCAGTATATTGGGAACGGTCAACATAAAGTTAATTCCGAGCGGTGCTCCAAAGCTGCTCCACATCATGGATATAAACAGCTGCAGGGCAGCAAGCGGAATAGAAGCAACCCAGCCAGCAAAAACGCTTTTGAACAACACTGCCCAAGGAATCTCTCCCATCATCTCGTGAAAACCGCCTGCGACAAGAAAACTTCCGAGTAACAAGACTTGCATCATAAGAAGCAGTACCATGATCACAGTCAGTTTGGCTGCATAAAAGCGGGCACGACTCACAGGCAGAACAAGTACTTGTTTCCATCCCCCCGCTGCGTGTTCAAATCGACAAATATAGGAGGCAAATACTCCTGTAAAAATAGGGAGGAATAACATCGCATGCAGCGTAGCCTGGGCATTAATCAGACTTGTCCAACTTCCTGACGGCTCTGCCATAATCCCTACAAGAAGAGCAATTACTGGACTGACAAGCACCAGCAGCCAGACAGGAGATTTGACCAACTTCAATCTCTCAGCAGATAGCACTCTTAGATAAGCTTTCATATCTTCTCAAGCCACCTCCTTACGCTGGAAGTAGAGCATGCCCAGCAGCAAGCAAAGGATCCCAAGTATAATCCCTTTGACTGCAAATGGTAAACCGTTTGGGGCCAGTACAGAGAACATAGGCCAGCTGATAGGCACTGAATCCGGAAACTGAGGACCGAATAATCCTGCAATAGAGAGGGTGACCCCTAGAGTAACCGATATGGCTTGATTTTCATGGGTCATGGTCAGTGTCGCAAGCAAAGCAATTACAGGAAGTGATGCTGCAAGGGGCAGAAAACATACTCTTGCCAGGTCCATCCATGGTATACTCCCTTCAAAGCCAAGAATTGCTCCAAGGATCACAATTCCGAAAAGCAACAGCACACAGGAAATAAGCAGCAGTCCGGTTACCAATAACCATTTAGATAGAAATATGGACCTGCGCGATACGGGAAGAGCAAGCAGCTGTTTCCACGAACCATGCTGATATTCAATACTTGCCATCATGGTACTCAGAATAGTTGCTCCGAGCATAATCGCGAGCGGAATAAACATAGAGAAAGCGGTAAGCAGTCCACTCCACATTCCGCTTTTACCGTACTGATCTTGTAAGTAATCCAGCCGTAATCCGAAGTTCAGTGCATTCATGAGTACAAGCCCGGAAGGGGCAAAGAAAACAAGAAACCATAATCCTTTTTTACGTATTTTGAGTAAATCAGAAGCAAGCAGCGACTTCATCATATGCTCCCTCCGGACCCAACCACCTGAAGGAAGAAATCCTCCAAAGATTGTCTGTGTTCTTCCACCCGGTACACAGAATGATCATGCTCAACAAGTCGGCGTACCAGGGTCGATACAGCCATATCGTCCATGTGGTTAAACACAATCCTCGAACCTTCAACTTGTCCCCATTGCCCTTGTTCCCGTGCCAGCTGAAGAGCATCCTCTGCATCCGATACGGTTAGCCGAATCGTGCTCCCTGCTTCTTGATGTAAGCGATCAATTGAATTCTGAAATACAAGCTTACCTTCACGGATGATACCAACCGTACTCGCCATCTGTTCGACTTCACTAAGTAAATGACTCGATACCAGAACTGTAATCCCATATGCTGACGGCATTTGTTTGATCAACTCTCTGATTTCCTGAATACCCGCCGGATCAAGACCATTGGTAGGTTCATCGAGAATTAACAATTCAGGATTGCCTAATAAAGCGTTTGCTATGCCGAGTCTTTGCTTCATACCAAGTGAGTAGCCTTTTACGGGCCGATTTGCTTCCTTTTCTAAACCTACGATTCTCAGTACTTCACTTATTCGTGATTTCGGGACACCCAGCAGCAAACGGCTCGTTTCTAGGTTCTGTATAGCGGTCAAATGTCCATAGTAAGAAGGATATTCAACCAGAGAGCCGACCTTACGAAGAATATCCATACGCTGCTGGCGGATATCCTTTCCGAAAATACGGATAAAACCTTTTGTCGGCTTAATAAGACCAAGCAGCATTCTTATCGTTGTTGTTTTTCCAGCACCATTCGGTCCAAGAAATCCGTATATTTCTCCTCTTTTTATTTGGAGACTCAGTTCTTTTACTGCTGCACGGCCCCTGTAGGTCTTCCATACATCTGCTGTTTCAATCATCCATTCATTCATTGTATAATCACCTCTGGCATTTATCATAACGTGCCGAGGTTAAAGCGAGGTGAGCAGGAAGTTTAAGATTCGTTTAAATTTATGCAGTCTCTTTCACAGTTATAAGAATTTTTGTGCCTTGTCCTGTGTACTCCACCATTCGAATAAGATCCATCCGTGCGAGCAGGAGGTCAACAATGGAAAGTCCAATCCCCGCACCCGCATGCTCTGATCTCATATCTATTCCCGGACCACGATCCTCAATAATCAAATAACTTTTGCCACTTCGGGTTTCAGCCGCAACTCGGACATATCTTCCATCCTTCGCATGCCTTACTATATTTTGAAACAAGTTATCCAGTACGCGGCGAAACCCTTGCTTGTCCACATCCCAAATGACCGGTTTTTCTTCATCATCTATATCAATATCAATTTCATAATTCTCTTTTTCCCATACGGGGTACCAGGCTGCAATGCTCTCTCGCACCATACGCAGGACATCAACAGATTCAAGTTTCATTGTGTATTTACCACTAGCCAGTAGATTATAAGATAAAAGATTGTCAATGAGTCCGCCTAGATCGTCCATTTTTCCTTCAATTAGATGAAGAGACTCCTTCCCGCTATCCGTAAGCAGCTCTTTACTCAGTGCATGCACATGCCCTCGCACTACAGTCAGAGGTGTTCTCAAATCATGGGATAAATCGGCGATCAGATTTTTGCGGAGATGTTCTTCTTTTTTCTGCTGTTCTTGACTCTCCCTAAGCTGCGAAACCATACCGTTAAAAGACTCTTCTAATCGGCCGATCTCATCCTTTTTGTTTACCTCAACCGGCAGCGGAATTCCATCTGCGCCTGGAGTAGAAAGTGCTCCCTTCAGCCGGATCAGTCGTTTAATAATCTGACGGAAAAATGACCATGAAATTAAAATAAAGATGGCAGGAACCACCGTCATAAACAGCCCATAATACAGAAGACCCAAGTGGTCAGATGTCGAGGCGGTTACAAGTACCCGAGGCACCTCAATCGATATGAATCCTCGTCCAGCATTGTTCTGTCCCCCGCCTACGAAAGCGACAACAATAAAGTTCTCCTTATTATTTCCGGCACTTTTCATGTATTCAACTGCATCGGATGGACTCCACCTTCCTGTCCCTTTATCTCGCTCTGCAGTATCAAACTTAACGATCCCTTCTGTATTCACCCAAAACAGATGTGCCTCTTCGTACTCTTGTGCAAGCTTAAATAACGATGACTTGATCTCCTCGTCTGATCGATCTTTCATCATCTTGGCTTCTTCATGCCACTTTGATTCAATCTCGCTGGTTCTTCCATAGGGCAGGGTTACCTCTGTCTTATCACTCAACCAGGAAGTAGATACTACAAAAAAAAGCGAAGCCATAGGAAACACAACAGGCAAAAACACCATAGCCAAGATGACAATGAGCAAATATCGGGACATGAGCGAGTTTTTAAACAGATCTCTTTTCCTTTTTCGAATGAACCTGTGCTTCTTCATGTTCATCCCTTCACCCGGTATCCTACTCCCCGAACCGTTTCAATAATAAGCGGCATTCCCGGATCAATCTCCAGCTTCTCCCGCAGATGCCGAATATGTACCATAAGTGTCTTGTCCCCCTCTATATAAGGCTCTCCCCATACAGATTCATAGATTTGTTCCTTGGTTCTTATTTGACCCAAATGCCTGACAAAATAAGAGAAAATATGAAACTGCTTACCCGAAAGCGAAATTTCCTGCTGATTTCGTGTATCAAGTACAAGTCCTTCTTTTTCCTTCACAAGCAGATGTCCAATGCGGATTTCCCCTAAACCTGCCGGTGTTTCTCCGTGTCTTCGCAGAAGGACCTCAATACGAGCAGCGAGCTCATCTGGATGAAAAGGCTTGGTTACATAATCATCTGCAAAATCCAAACCCTGCAATTTGTCATCGATGGAAGTTCGTGCAGACAGCATAAGGATCGGCAGACTAGGATGATCTTTTTTGAGACGCTGACCGATCGTAAATCCATCTAAGCCAGGCAACATGACATCTAGAATTGCAAGCCTGCATTCCTTTACATTAGCAGATGCCTGCTCTCCGCTTTTTAGCCACACTACACGATAACCTCGCCCTTCCAGATCCGATCTAACCATTTCTCCAATCTCTTCATCATCTTCAATATATAAAAGTGTTGTCATATTCTTAACGTCCTTTCTTCTCTGAATAAAAATGAAATAGGAATTCAAAATAAATAATCTATATCTTCCTTTTTCTCATGATTGCAGATTTTTGTAAATACATGGTATATTAAGAAGAGTTTAACGATTAAGACGAAATGAACATGAAACATAAATTAAAGGCAATGTTATCTGATGACTTTCAGGTACAACCTCGGAGAATGATCCTCTCTTTAGGTTGTACCTTTTTTAATGTGGGTAAAGATAAAACAGATTGAATGTTCTCTGACCAAATTCCGATGATACCAGCAACACCCAGATTCATAACTCTTCAACGATAAACTGTAACTATATATATAGACAAATGAAACCGTTTCGATCTATATATAGTTCTGATGAAAGTCACTAGAGGTATGATGAAATTGATTTACTCTTTATAAAATTTTGTACACCATCATTACTACTCAGGAGGTTCTCTCATGTTATTAGAAGCTATCTATCATCACCCAAAACAGCACTGGGCCTACGCATATGACAAAGATACGATCCATATCCGGATTCGAACCAAACGAGATGATGTCCACCAAATCACGCTTCTTGCCGGTGACAAATATGACTGGGAGAAAACAAAAATGTATCTTCCGCTTAGAAAATGGACATCTGATTCTATGTTTGATTATTTTACATGCGAAGTAAAACCACCTTATCACCGGTTACGGTATGCCTTCCATCTGGAGAGTGATAATGAATCGATATGGATGGACGAAAATGAATTTTTAGAAGAAGAACCGGAAACTCCAGACCGGATGTTTGAATTCCCTTATATTAATCCGGTTGATGTCTTCACCCCGCCCGCTTGGGTTAAAGATGCCGTGTTTTATCAGATCTTTCCTGAGCGTTTTGCTAACGGAGATCCAAGTAACGACCCGGAAGGAGTCCTCCCTTGGGGCGGTAAGCCGGAGCGGGATAATTTCTTTGGCGGTGATCTTCAAGGCGTAATTGATCATCTCGATTATTTATCTGAACTTGGGATTACAGCCATCTACTTTACCCCTGTTTTTGAAGCAACCACTAATCATAAATATGATACAGAAGACTATTTGCGAGTGGATCGTCACTTTGGTGATGCAGATACACTTAAGAAGCTCGTCAACTTATGCCACGAACGCGGAATCCGCGTATTGCTTGATGCTGTATTTAATCACTCTGGACGTACGTTCAAGTCTTTTGTCGACTTACTAGAGAACGGTGAGAATTCCAAATATAAAGATTGGTTTCATGTTCGTAAATTCCCGATTGATGTGGAAGACGGCATTCCTACCTACGAGACTTTTTCTTTTGAACCGCTGATGCCGAAACTTAACACTGAAAACCCAGAGGTGAAGGAATATTTACTTAAGGTAGCTGAATATTGGATCAAAGAAGTCGGAACAGACGGCTGGCGTCTTGATGTAGCGAATGAAGTCGATCATCAGTTCTGGCGTGAGTTCCGCAGTACGGTTAAAAAAGCGAACCCTGAAGCTTATATTCTCGGAGAAGTGTGGAACGAATCTTCACCATGGCTGCAAGGAGATCAGTTTGATGCCTCCATGAACTATCCATTCACTAACGCGGTTAATGATTTCTTTGTAATCGACAAGATGGATGCTTACCAGTTCGCTAACTCGATCGGTCGCCAGTTATCTAGATATCAGCTCCAGGCTTCTGAAGTCGCCTTTAACTTGCTGGATAGTCATGATACCGCTCGTCTACTAACCCTTTGTAATGGAGATAAGCGCAAAATGAAACTTGCGGCACTCTTCCAGTTTACGTATCTTGGCGCTCCGTGCATTTATTATGGAGACGAGATCGGAATGGACGGAGAATTTGATCCAGACTGCCGTAAATGCATGGAATGGGACGAAAAAAAGCAAGACCGGGAACTATTCTCTTTCTACCAAAAACTAATCCGTCTCCGTCTCAACCATGCTGCGCTTCGGACAGGCGAGATTCAGTTCATTGAAGCCGAACCACAAGGGAAAAGAATCGTTTTTGAGCGGAAAAATGATAAGGAAGATATTCTTGTGCTAATGAGTAAATCGGATGAACCGGAGCAATTTAATGTATCCGTTAAATCCGATAAATATATTGACCTCTTCTCTGGTATGGAGCAACCGGTGAATAATGGCCAACTCTCCATTGTGGTTCCTGCCTATGGATATGCCGTTCTTCAAGCAGTGAAGGAATAAATAACATACAAAGCAGGATCGAAACTTAAGCCCAGGCTTCGCAGAAATGCGAGTGCTTGGGTTTTCTTTTGCTCAACGTTTGACTTTAATATCATTATAACGTAATATAGCGATATAGTGATATACAAATTGCTGAGGTGGAATGAAATGATGGATAACGATATTAAACAATATAACGAGATGTCCGAATGTCTCAAAGCACTCGCTCACCCTGTCAGACTCTGTATCGTTAGAGGTTTACTCTCGAAAGGCCACTGTAATGTGACTTACATGCAGGAATGTCTTGGTTTGCCACAATCTACAGTCTCCCAGCATCTGCAGAAACTACGCAGTATGGGCATCGTTGAGACGGAGCGGCATGGACTTGAAGTTCGTTATACAGTAAAAGACCCCCGCGTAAAAGGGTTAATGGAATTATTTTTTCAGGAGGACAAATAAATGAGTAAAAAAGTCATCATTGTGGGAGGCGTAGCAGGCGGGGCATCCGCAGCGGCACGGCTCCGAAGACTCGATGAAGAAGCACATATTATCATGTTTGAACGAGATGAGTACATATCCTTCGCTAACTGTGGATTACCCTACTATATCGGAGATACGATCACTGATCGTTCTAAGCTTATTGTGCAGACACCCGAAGCGATGATTCAGCGATTCAACCTTGATATTCGTACCAAGAGCGAGGTAATTGCTGTCCATCCCGAAAGAAAAACAGTGACCGTTCGCAGTGTAGAAAAAGGAACTTATGAAGAGAGTTATGATGCCCTCATCCTATCCCCAGGCGCTGCACCGATCCGCCCTGCTCTGCCAGGCATTGATCACCCCCAAATCCATACGGTTCGGAACATACCAGACACCGATCGGATTAAAAAACAGGTGATCTCACCTGAGACAAAAACAGCTGTCGTTGTAGGCGGCGGGTATATCGGAGTAGAAATGGCCGAGAACCTTAAGGAAGCTGGACTTGAAGTAACGATGGTCCAATCAGCTGATCAACTTCTCGGTACATTTGACCGCGAAATGTCGAATATAATGGCTCAGGAAATGGAGCAACAGGGAGTGGAGTTGTTATTTCAGGACACGGTAGAGTCCTTTAAAGACACAAACGGCAAAGTCACCCTTACTCTCCGCAGCGGCCGAGTGCTCACGAGTGGCCTTGTCATCCTCGCCGTGGGTGTGAAACCAGATACCGGTTTTCTGAAAGACAGCGGCATTGCCCTTGGAAGCCGTGGTCATATTCAGGTCAATACGGCACTAGAAACCAACATACCAAATATCTATGCAGTCGGTGATGCCGTAGAGATTCATGAAGACGGAGCAGTTACCGCGATCCCGCTTGCCGGCCCAGCCAATAAACAAGGCCGAATTGCAGCAGACCGAGTTGCCGGTCTTAAAACAACTTATAAAGGCGGCTACGGAACATCCATTATTAAAGTATTTCAGCTAACCGGTGCCCAAACCGGACTTACCGAGAAGAAGCTGAAAGAGCTCGGTACCGACTATCACACTGTCTATGTGCATCCTAATGCACATGCAGCTTACTATCCTGGAGCAACACCAATGACGATCAAGCTTTTGTTTGATCCGCAAGGTGTGATTCTCGGAGCACAGGCCGTGGGAAGAATAGGTGTGGACAAGCGTATAGATGATATCGCGACCGTTCTCCATTTTGGCGGAACTGTTACTGACCTCACCGAACTCGATCTGGCCTATGCTCCTCCTTTCTCCTCTGCTAAGGACCCTGTAAATATGCTGGGTTATGTTGCGGAGAATGTAGTGACAGGACGAATGAATGTATTTACACTAGAAGAACTGAGTGACAGGAATTCTAGCGAGTCTTTACTGGTCGATGTGAGATCTTCAATTGAGCATCAGAATGGACATATTCCCGGTTCCCTGCATATTCCGGTCGATGAGCTGAGAGAACGTATGCATAAGCTGGACCGTGACAAAGAAATTTGGGTGTACTGCCAAGTTGGTCTGCGCGGATACACCGCTGCCCGCATTTTACAGCAGCATGGCTATCGTGTTCGCAATCTGACAGGAGGTTACAAGACGTATAAGATGAGTACATTTAAACCGGAGAAGAAAAATGTTTCATCTACATCTACATCTACATCTTCATCAACATCAACATTAACATCTACGCTTGCATCCACTCCTGCACCTGCAGCGACGAACTCCGTAGATGCTGCTCACCCAAATGGGACAAAGCAATTATCTGAAAATAACATTTCTGCTGACATCCACCTGGATGCCTGCGGCTTATCCTGCCCCGGACCTCTTATCGAGGCCAAAAGAGCTATGGATGGTCTGAGCCCAGGACAAGTGCTACAAATTACGGCAACCGATCCCGGCTTTTACGAAGATGTCAAATCCTTTGCACGGATGTCTAACCATGACGCGCTTCAGGTGGAGCGATTGCCTGATGGGCAGATCAAAGCACTTTTAAAGAAAAAGGAAACAGAAATAAACAGCGAAGACACAGCAAATGGATCTGCGGAACCAAGTAACGTCGCGAGTGTTGCTAAAACGCCCGAAGGAACAACCATGGTCGTATTCAGCGGGGATCTAGATAAGGCCATTGCCTCCTTCATCATCGCAAACGGTGCAGCAGCAAGCGGCAAGAAAGTCACCATGTTCTTCACCTTCTGGGGACTGAATGTCCTTCGTAAATCCGAATCTGTGCAAGTGAAAAAAGATTTTCTCGGCAAAATGTTTGGGCTCATGATGCCGCGCGGCAGTCGTAAGCTTCCTTTATCCCGCATGAATATGATGGGAGCTGGATCGAAGATGATTCGCGGCGTTATGAAAAAGAATAACATCTCGTCCGTTGAGGATTTAATGGAAACCGCTAAAGAACAAGGGATTGAGCTCGTGGCTTGTCAGATGTCTATGGATGTGATGGGAATACAGAAAGAAGAACTCATTGATGGTGTGAAAATAGGCGGAGTAGGATATTATCTCGGTCAAGCAGATCAATCAGGCATTAATTTATTTATTTAATCGGATCAAATTCATCATTTAATGATTTATACAAACAAAGACCCTCTTAAGATATCTGTTATACAGATCATCTTATTTAGGGTCTTTTCTATATATGCTTATACAGTGATTGGCACTGTTATCTATGATAAGAGGAGGTATCGCTAAAAGAAGGAAGAGCATCAGAAAGTTCATCGTTTTCAACTTTTGGAGTATGATCCACTTCTACTGGCTGGCTCCTTCCCCGCTCATCAAACCCTATCTTCTCCCTCACAATATATAAAGGTCTGTCCCTTGCTTCATCGTAAATTCTAACCATGTACGCTCCCATTACTCCGAGGATCATCATCATAATCCCATTAAGCGAGAGAGTGACCAGTAGGAGCCATACCCACCCAGCTACCTTGATATTTGTGAACAGTGGTAAGCATAGGGTTACTAGCAAGCTGACAAAACTCATACAGAAGATGAACCCCCCTGCATATGATGCAATTTTGAGAGGTTTATCAGAGAAAGAGGTTATACTTTTCACTATTAATTGTATCTTTTTACGTAATGGATACTTGGTTTGCCCTGCATTCTGTTCCTCTTGATCATATTCAAGCTCAAACTGTCTGAAGCCTGCCCAGCTGACGAGCCCCCGAAGGGTTCGATTCTTTGCCCGAAACAACTTCAGCGCTTCGTTCACCTTCCGGTCTATCAGCCGGAAATCATCTGGAACTACAGGAACATTATTATTCGTCAAACCTTTCAGGATACGGTTGTACACAGCTGCTGGCACTCGTTTCCTTCCTGTATCATTCCCGCGTTCTCTTCGTTTAGCATTTACGACATCATACCCTTGATTCCATAGTTTGATCATGTCGTGGATTCGTTCCGGCGGATCTTTCAGGTCCGCATTCATAACAATAATTGCCTGCCCTTTTGCAGCATCCATTCCTGCTGTTAGTGCCATTTGCTGACCAAAACGACGTGAGAATTCGATAACCCGAACGGAGGAGTCGATCAGAGCAGCCTGTGTCAAAATATCCATCGTGTGATCTGTGCTGCCATCATTCACAAAAATAAGTTCATACGGTTGTCCCGTCTGCTCCATAATCTTCGTTAGCCGGCTGTACGTAACCTGGATTATCTCTTCCTCGTTATATACGGGAACCACGATAGAATACATGACCTGCCCATCCATTACCTCTCTCACTCCCCTATGATTCTTATAGGTCACTATACGGAATCATTATGAACTGAGTATGAATGATGGAGGCCTTCCCTATAAGATATCACCCTATATGAAATCCCTTGTTACAGTCTAAGATACACTCTAAAAGTCGTCCCAACTCCAAGCTCGGATTCCACCTGAATTCGGCCCTCATGAAGATCAATAATCTTCTTCGCAATCGATAATCCGAGTCCGCTGCCTTCGTAGCGATTACGAGAAACATCGGCTTTATAAAATCTCTCGAAGATCCGCTGTAAATCTTCTTTAGCCATCCCTTCTCCATCATCTTTAATCGCAACAACCGCATAGCCTCGTTCTCGGGTCATTGAAATTTCGATGCTGCCTCCTTCGGAAGAAAACTTCAGTGCATTATGAATCAGGTTAGTCCATACCTGACTGAGCTGATCTCGATCTGCCTGAATTACGAGCTCCTGCAAATGAAGATGAAAGGTGATCGACTTGCTGGTCCATATCGGTTCCAAAGTTAAAATGACGTCTCTCAGCTGACGATCAAGCCTGTATGCTTCGATATGAAAAGGATGTTTGTCTGAATCAAGAGATGACAGCTTCAGCAAATTGCGAATGAGCCTGGATAAACGTTCGCTTTCCGTTTCAATAATACTTGCGTACCGAATCCGCTCTTTATCACTAAGTTCACTAATCGTGAGCGCCTGCGAGAAACCGTGGATGGAAGTAAGCGGTGTCTGCATTTCATGAGATACATTTGATACAAAATCTTTACGCATCTGTTCCAGTTGACCGAGTTCACTCGCCATAAGCTGAATGCTCTCTGCCAGCTCCCCAATCTCATCTCTGCGTTTCATACGAAGGTTGATTCTAAAATCGCCGCGGGCAATTTGCCTTGTGGCACTGGTCATCTTCTTCAGCGGGCTTACGAGAAAACGCGAAGCCATCAGGATAAGAAAACTGCCGACAAGCAAAGATGTCAAATTAATCATGGTATTATTTCGCCTAAAATTTTCACGCTGCGGTTTTAGATTAGGCTGTAAGAACATGGCGTATACCCCTTCTGTCGTTTGTAAAGGTACACCAATCGCAACCGGGCGCATGGGACCTCCTTGTTGGCTCTCCTCCTGGATAATCGCATTTGCTCCGCTCAGTACCGTGTCCACTTCTTCCGCATAATTCCCCTTTTTGATTGGTGGATTCTGTCCCTTATCTTCACTATCTATCGTTTGTCCATCTGGACCAACCAGTGTAATATGGAGCTCCCGTATGAGGCTTGAAGTCTGCTCAACAAATACAGATAAGTCTTCCGGCTGCCATGCATCATACAACTGCTGTACTTTCGCTCCTTCTTTCATCAGTTCAGCAGACATATCGCGGTTTACATCCTTTTCAAACCAGCGAAAAGCGATGAATGATGAAATTAATAAACTAATAACAGTGACTGCAATAAAAGTAAGAACAACCCGCACATACAAACTGCGAATCATACAAGTTCCTCGAGCCGATATCCAAGCCCCCGAATCGTGACAATCCGAAAACCCGTCTGATGATCAGGAAACCGTTCCCGCAGTCTTTTAATGTGAACATCTACCGTTCGCTCGTCTCCCTCGTAATCAAGCCCCCAAATATCTTCAATGAGCTGCTCTCTCGTAAAGGTAATGCCTGAATAACTGGCCAGTTTATAGAGCAGTTCAAATTCCTTAAGAGGCAGTGTCACAGAAGAATGTTCCGATATCACTTGGAACGAAGGACGATCTAGTGTAAGTCTCCCTACTTTTACCGTTTGATCCATGGAGACCCGGTATCTTTTGAGCAGAGCCTTTACTCTTACGACCAGCTCTTGGGGTGCAAAAGGTTTAACCATATAATCATCTGTACCAAGTTCAAAACCTTTCACTTTATCCTCGGTTTCTCCCTTAGCCGTAAGCATAAGAATCGGAATATCGCTCCATGCCCTTAGGTGACCGCATAGTTCCCAGCCGTCCATACCCGGCATCATAATATCGATAATTACAAGATCCGGCTTCATGGAATCAAGCATGTTAAGCGCATCTTCTCCATCCTTTGCCTGGTAGACATCTAAACCTTCCCGTTTCAGAAATAATTCAATGAGTTCTCGAATATGAGCTTCATCGTCTACCACCAAAATTTTAGCCATGATATAAAAGTCCTCCCTATGATTCATATATAGCTGAAGCAACTAAAGATGAAACCGTCAGTTTCATCACATTGATCAAAGAAAATCAATAATACCCATTTTTAAGTCAAGCCTGTCTCATCAGCATCCCCCGTGTAAACCTAAAGTTTACTTTGAGAGCTGAAATTTATGTATTTTACTAGATGTATTCTAACTGTGAGAAACCTAAATCATACCGAAAAATAATGAACTGAATATGAATTCGAAATTTCAGAAAAAAAGAAAAGAATCCCGCAATTTGCGCGACTCCCTGTTTATCATTTTATTTTTCCCACTTACGAGGAGAATTCTCTTCGTCTTTTTACTGTAAAGGAGTTCTTTTCATCGATACACTGGATTCTCTCACGATCAGTCTTGGTTCAAACTCTACTTTCTCATAGGGAGCCTGATTGTTCTCCTTAATTCGCTTAATGAGCAGTTCCGTAGCAAGACGAGCACACTCATCGCCTAAGATCGTAACTGAACTAATCTGAGGGGATGTAAGTGTCGTCCACGAATTATTATCAATCCCCACAATAGCTACATCCTCGGGAACACGCACGCCTAGTTCCTTGAAACGATTCACCATCCCAATCGCAATCATATCGTTACAGGCATAGACCGCATCCGGCATTTCCTTAAGACTATAAAAATAATTAGCTGCCTCCATCCCGGTCTGAAGTGAAAAGTCATCCCCGAAATAAGTTAATGAAATATCAACTTGCGGAAGCGCACGCTCATAGGCAAAATACCGCTCTTCGATCATATCTTTGGCTGCTCCGGCATAAGCAATTCTCGTCCGTCCCATTTTCAGCAGATGCTCCATGACAAGGTTCCCTTCCTGCTTGGACATACACACAATATCTGCCTTATATTCAGGGCCTAGCTTTTTTCCATAATTTATAATAGATATCGGTACAGGAGACTTACTAATCAGATCTCCAAGCGTTTTGGGGTAAGCAAGCGGAAGAATAATCATTCCGTCTACATGGAGTTTTTTCACTTCGCGAATTGCTTCAAGCTCCGCTCTCGCATTTCCTGAAGTATTGATTTGGACTACACGATATCCATAATGTTTGGCCGTCTGCTCTACAGACCAAGCAATCTCCGGCATAATCGCATTGCGAATATCGGATACCACAAGTGCAATCTGGTGGGTATGGCGTACTTTTAAACTTTGTGCCGAAGTGTTCGGGGTGAACCCAAGCTCTTCAATGGCTTCCAGCACTTTCGCCTTTGTCTTGGCACTGATGCCGCTTGTATTATTAATAGCCCGCGAGACGGTCGCTATTCCAACCCCCGCTTTTTTAGCTACATCCTCTATCGTAATTTTCTGATCTTTATTATTATTCACGCACTCGGCAACCTCTCTTTGAACTGGAATCGTTTCCTGTTTCCTAGATGAAGTAGGATTCTATTTTTATTATATCACAGCTGCTATCTTATCAAGATATCCTCCAGATCAATCATCGTGAGATAGAGCCATTTTCTTACCTTGCTTTAGATTGGAATCAACTTATATATCTCGCGAGAAGGGATTTTGAAATTGACATTATATAAATTATATGACATATTTGAATCGGAAACGTTTCCCAAAAATATTGTTTTGAGGACATCATGCGAAGCGATATTTCTTGGAAGTAGAGCAATACATGAAGAACATAATTGAAAAACAGCAGGCTGCTTTATGGATTTTGCTTGCAAGCTAACTTTTCTATTTAGGAGATGATTCGTTGTGAAAGCGCTTAGATGGCATGGTGTGAAAGATCTGCGAGTGGAACAAATCGAGGAACCAAAAGCTCTACCTGGGAAAGTAAAAATCAAAGTCGAGTGGTGCGGGATTTGCGGCAGCGACTTGCACGAATATACGGCGGGTCCAATCTTTATTCCAGCTGACAAACCTCATCCGATTACGGGAGAACAAGCGCCTGTTGTCATGGGTCATGAATTTTCTGGACAAGTCGTTGAAGTTGGAGAAGGCGTAACCCGTCTGCAAAAAGGAGACCGCGTCGTTGTTGAACCGATCTTTAACTGCGGTCAATGTACAGCATGTCGCCAAGGTAAATACAACCTCTGTGACAAAATGGGCTTCCTCGGTCTTGCCGGCGGCGGAGGCGGTTTCTCTGAATATGTTGCTGCGGATGAGCATATCGTTCACAAAATTCCAGATACCGTTTCCTATGAACAAGGCGCTTTGGTGGAACCTTCCGCCGTTGCTCTTTATGCAGTCCGTCAAAGCAAACTGAAAGTTGGCGACAAAGCCGTTGTCTTCGGTGCCGGTCCAATCGGACTACTCGTAATCGAGGCGCTAAAAGCATCTGGTGCTTCTGAAATTTATGCTGTGGAGCTCTCTGCAGAGCGCAGTGCAAAAGCAACAGAACTTGGAGCACAAGTTATTAATCCGAAAGAAACTCCTGATGTAGTGGAAGAAATCCACCGCTTAACAGATGGCGGTGCTAATGTCGTATTTGAAGTGACAGGTGTGCCGCCTGTACTCGAACAAGCACTCGAAGCTGTTCGAATTGGCGGCGAACTCATGATCGTCAGCATTTTTGAAAAAGAAGCACCAATTCAGCCTAATAAAATTGTCATGCAAGAACGCAGTATCTCCGGCATTATCGGATACCGTGATGTATTCCCAGCGGTAATCAGCCTTATGGAGAAAGGCTACTTCCCTGCTGACAAATTGGTAACAAAACGTATTAAACTTGATGATGTGATTGAGGAAGGTTTTGAAGGTTTGCTAAAAGAGAAGAGCCAAGTTAAGATCCTCGTAAAAGCGGAATAATATACGTTTTATTAAGGGCTGCTGTCTTTACAGCAGTCTTTTCTTTTTTATTAAGGGCTCATTGCAAAGGATAGTCTTATCTTGGTATTATTTTTATCTTAGTGGAATAATTCGGGTTGGATCTCTTACATATAATCTGCCTCTGTTGCTAAAAAAACCGACGATACAATTCTCTCCGACGCTCTCCACGAAGCTGAGCATAGATTTGCGTAGTTGAGGATTTTTCATGACCCAGCATACCTTGAATAAATTCTAATGGTGCCCCGTTATCAAGCAGCTGGCATGCATAAGTATGTCGGAATCGATGGGGATACACATTAGCCTCCACGGCTCCTCGATCTGCCAATCTCTTTAATACCCACCTTAGCGTTGGTATGGCCATTCGCTTAACAGGATGGGTATCCGTCACAAACAAGGCTTTGCAGGAGTCTTCTCGACTTGCTAAATACTTCTTCAACCATACTTTACACTCCGTGGTGAAGTAAACTTCTCTTTGCTTTGAACCCTTCCCATTTACAATGGCAGAGCAATTCTCCAAGTTCAAATCCTCCGTATTTAATTTCTCAACCTCTCCAATCCGGCAACCCGTGCTGTAGAGAAATTCTAGTAGAGCTCTTTCTCTATGAGTCTGACAAGAAATCTTTAGATGAATTACATCTTCCTCCATCAAAAACTTAGGAATTCGCTTTTCCATCTTGGGCTCACGTAATTTAAATGAAGGGTTTGTCGGTAAATAGGCTTCCTCATATGCATAACGGAATAAGGATCGTACAAAACGGATGCGGTGCCCTAGACTACTAGGCTTTAATCGATTGGATTGCTTTGCTAGATATCCCTTCAATAGGTTAAGAGTTACTTCGGAGATATCTATATCCCCAAGATCTGTAACCAACATCCTGAGCTGTAAAGCATATGCTTTCAATGTATTTGGGCTAAACCCCTGAATTCGCTTGTCTGCTTCATAATGACGCCAAAGTTCACTTAAAATCATAATATAACCTCCTACTAGAGCGATTAATTCTAGTTTGCTACTCAAGCGCTCCTGCAACTGCTCGCATTGGGCAACAGCTCTTTGCAGATCCGACAAGGATACGGATATTCTCCCCATGTTGCCTTCCTCCTATCATTTGAACTCGTCTGCTAGCACGAAATCCTCACGTTTGCGTTCGATGTATTCGGCGATATCGCCAATCGATTCCTGGTACCAGCGGTTGATCCGCTGAAGCGTTGCCGTCGCGTTATATGCAATCGGCGTGAACGATTGACTCTCACTGGTTGAGATATGCGTCTGGAACATCTGAATGGAAGCCTGCGCATCGCTCGAAAATCCGCTCAGGCTAAACCGCATCTCCCTTGCTGCTTGCGCCAGCTCTTCCGGTGTTAATTGAATCTTGCCTCCACCTGCATGTGCGTTGTCCGCAACTGCGACCAATGATGCTACAGCACCGCTGACAATGCTCGGTAAGGATGCGAGTGCTTCTTGATGAGCCGTCCAGCGCGGTGATATGCCGATCTCTTCGCCTGTTGCCCGATTAATGAGTGGCCCGACAAGATTTCCATTTTTGTCGAACCGATATTGATTCATCGAATGGTATCCTTTGCCCTCATCTTTGGAGAAGGAATCGAAAAAACGATAGATATTGCCTACCTGAAGCTTGTCCAGATCGATATTAATCGGAAAGTCATATAATACAAGCGGCGCGTTTGCTCCTAAAGAGCGAATAGGAACCGTCAGTTGATATTGAAACTTCCAGTTCTGATACATGGCATTGGCCGAATCGAAATCCTGACCTCTGTAAAAGGTGCTCCCAACGTGCCTGTCATACTAGACAATTCCGCCCGCCCCGACAGAATCGTTGGGATCAACGACATTCACCACTTTACCATCGTAATATCCCTCATTCACTTTGGCCCAACTCACGTCATCCAGCAGGTTGGTCACGCTCGGTGCGCTGTAAGTCATGGCCGACAGATCCTGACGTGCTGCCACGTATTGCGCCAATCCGCCACCGAGTGAATGCCCCGTCAACGAAATGCTCGCATCAGGATACGTCTGGCTCACTTTCTCGTAGAGCACTTCCGCTTGGTGAAACTGGTTGTTCTCCCATTCGATGTCGTCCTTGATCGCTTCGATAAAGCTTTTTTTGAATATGTTGTGATGGTCCGGGTCCGTGACCGCATCCTCCAGTCGGCGTGTTCGGCCGCCAAGAACGTCGAACACGTCAGTCTCGTAATCGACTACGATATCAAGCCAGTTTCCATCCGGTTCAGTTCCGCGGTAACCAATGACGATCTGGTCGGTTTGTTCATTTTGAAGCACCAAGGCATCGAAACCTGAAACTTTGTTATGTAACTCGGCACCGTCAGGCTCGACAACTTTCCAAGGTTCCAATTCCGGGAGAACAAATCCCTCCGGAACGTCTTGATATGCAAGCTTGGAAAACTTCATGTACGTCTCATCTGAAATGTAGGTTTTCAAAAAAAATTCTACCTCCTATATTTACTCTTAAATTTAAAATATAGTAATATACCCATATCATGATAGATATAAGGAGTGGACACTATACTAAAAAGTAAGTCTCTGATCATATTTATTTTTGTTTGTTTTGTCCTAATTATGGGAGGTTGTAGCTCCATGTCTAATTCTCGCGAAGATGCTCAAGCTGTTAACAAAGCTATGGAAGCAGGAAAAATGTACTTTAAAGAAAAATACGATCTCAACGTTGAATTTACGCGCCACAAGTTTAATCCTCCCGATCTCGGGACGGACGTGGGGCTCTATGGACATTTGACAGAAGATACGGATACAGAAGTGTTTCTCCTTATTAACTATAAGACATTTGAAGTCGTCACTGTTGGCGTTCCCGAAGAGCTAATTCAATAATAGAAATAAGGTTGCTGAGCCTCTTTCTGAGGCTCTTTTCTTATATTAGCCAAAGAAAATCGATTTCTACGGCACACCGTTAGATATCGTACGTTATTTTCCGTAATCAGGACCTACACGCCAAGTAACCTCCTTCTTTTTTCCAAATAAGTAGAATTCATTATAGACCATCTATTCCTGCCAAGTATTTAAACATCCAAAAACAGGAATATAGTCACCCTATCCACCCTAAGTGAACAGTGACTCATTGAACGGATATAGGCTGTTGTTACCAGAAGAGCAAAAGTTGAATTTTCATGAATATACCGGAGTGGGATTGGCATAACGAACATGAGACGTCTTATTTGGCCTGTTTGCGTGTTGCGATTATCTCTATAGAATCTGAGACACGTTATTCATGCAAAATACGCCCCACATCTCATCAAACCATATTCAATGTACTCTTAAACTATTAAATGGCCCGTAGGCTTGATCGTATGGCTATCCATCATTGTGCCACAACCTTCTAGTATTAGAGGCTTTAGATAAAGTAGGAATTTTGGATATAGCTTTACCCATGTAGATCAGCTTTCTGGAAGACACTAGCATCTGGTTTCCAGATTGACCATCTGAGGAGCTACATCTAAATTAATTTATTGACCGTTAACCACAATTTTAATATCCCCTCCACTTTACTTACTTTCTTTCACATATACATATATATATCTAGATTTTATGTTATAATAGTCAGATTACGATTTACATATTCACAAATGACTTATATATAGGAAGAAACAATCCTAGCGTACAGGAGGTACACACATGAATACCGAATCACAAACACAAGGCAAATCGTTAAAAGATATTCCTTTCTCTATCCTGGACTTAGCCACGGTTACGGAAGGCTCTAACATCCAGACGGCACTGCAAAATTCCCTGGATATTGCAAAACTAGCCGATGAATTGGGATATAACCGATTCTGGCTAGCAGAGCATCACAACATGCCGGGGATCGCAAGTTCAGCTACTTCGGTTGTCATCGGCCATATCGCTGGCGGAACCAAACGAATTCGCGTCGGCTCCGGAGGCGTAATGCTCCCTAACCATGCTCCACTTGTGATTGCCGAACAGTTCGGTACACTCGAATCTCTATTTCCTGGACGGATTGATCTTGGACTTGGCCGCGCACCCGGCTCTGATCAGCTGACCTCCCGCGCCTTGCGCCGAGGACCTGGCAGTGACGGACAAGATTTTCCGCAGCGTCTTGAAGAACTACAGAATTACTTCCATCCGACATCCAGTTCGTCTATGCAAGTTCATGCCTATCCTGGACGTGACTTAGATATTCCAATTTGGCTGCTTGGTTCGAGTGGTTTCAGTGCAGAACTTGCCGGACGAAAAGGTCTCCCTTTCTCTTTTGCGAGCCATTTCGCTCCAGATTACTTACTGCCTGCGCTTGATATTTACCGGTCAAGCTTCAGACCATCTGAAGTGCTGGACAAGCCTTATGCTATGGTTGCTCTAAACGCTTTTGTTGCTGATACGGATGAAGAGGCTCATTACTTATCCACTTCACATAAGAGACAATTCCTAAATATGATCCGGGGACGTTTTGGACTCATGCAGCCGCCGGTGGAAGAACTTGATTGGAACATGCAAGAGAAAGCGATCGTCCAAAACCAGCTCAGCTATTCGGTGATTGGCAGTCAAGACAGTGTTCGGGAACAGCTCGAACGTTTCCTTGCTCAAACGGGTGCAGACGAGTTCATGATGACTACACCAATCTATGATCATCAGGCGAGACTCCACTCGATCAAATTGCTTGGAGAACTGATGAACAAATAATCTTCTTTGCGATTAGAATCAAAACAATTCTATATATAGAAAGCCGGAAGGCGAAACTTTCATCGTTTCGTCTTCCGGCTTTTTTCGTTACCCCTAGTTATTATTTTTCTTTGTCACTATCTTTTGTGTCTTGCGTGGTTTTCTTGGGCTTAGCTAAATTTTCAGTAATCCTCCGTCCTGTCGGCGTTTGAGCAAGACCACCTTGCGCTGTTTCCCGGTGGCGACTTGGCATCGCACTGCCCACCTCCAGCATCACATCGATCACTTCATCAGAAGGTATCGCACTTCTTACACCTGCCAGTGCCATATCTGCCGCCGCCAGTGCAGTTACCGCACCTAAGCCATTACGAACAATACATGGAATCTCAACAAGTCCTGCTACCGGATCACAGATCAGCCCCAATGTATTTTTCAATGCAATCCCTACTGCATGAACAACCTGCTCAGGAGTTCCTCCGCGCAGCTCAACCATCGCACCGGCTGCCATTCCGATAGCCGAACCCACTTCAGCCTGGCAACCTCCTTCTGCGCCTGAAATAAAGGAGTTATTCGCGATCACATATCCAATCGCACCGGCACAAAACAGTCCATTCACCATATGCTCATCGCTCCAGCCAAACCGTTCCTGTGCACTAAGAAACACACCGGGAATAATTCCAGCCGAGCCGGCTGTAGGAGTCGCAACAATTCGCCCCATGGATGCATTCACTTCAGATACGCCGAGTGCATATGCCATGGCAAGAGCGGAAGCATCTCCTGAACAACTTTGATTATTTTGCAAATAGTCTCGAACACGCTGACCATCTCCGCCAGTGAGACCACTGCGGGAAGTTGTATCTTCCGTCATTCCTTTATGAACGGCTTGTTTCATAATCTCGTAATAATCAGTCATTTGTTGAACCACTTCCGTCTCAGAAGTGCCTGTTTCCTTCACTTGCTCTTCAATCATTAAGGTACCAAGTGTCTTGTTTTCTTCGGTACAAATGGCATGAAGTTCTCTTAGATGTTTAAAACGCATCCTTACATTAGCCCCTTTTTCAAATCGATTACTTTACAATCCAGCACATTTGGAAGCTGAATAAGTTTCGTCAGTACCTCAGGACAAGGAACGGTATCCAGCTCCATCGCAGTTAATGCTTCGCCCTCTCTTGCTTTTCGGTCTACCTGCATAAAGCCAATGTTAACTCCCGACTCACTGATGATGGAAGTAACCGAAGCAATGACCCCTGCTTTATCGAGATGGCGAAGGACCAGCGCGGGGAAATCCCCCGTCAGTTGAACTCGGAAATCATTTAAATGAGATACGACTACGCTGCCGCCTCCAATCGAAGCTCCCATCATGGAACAGATCTGGTCGTTTACCTTTAATTCAAATTTCACTGTATTGGGATGGGCAGCAGGAAGTCCGCTGGTCACAATCTCGTACTGCATGCCAAGCTTCTCGGCCCATTCTTCTGCATCAGGGATACGGGGATCATCGGTAGCCATATCCATTAGACCGCTTAGAAGAGCTAGATCGGTACCATGACCTTGATATGTATCCGCAAAAGAACCATATAACGTCATTTTTGCTTCGACTGGCTGTTCCCCAAGCCACTGCCGAGCAATTCGTCCAAGCTTAACCGCTCCTGCTGTATGGGAACTCGATGGTCCCGTCATTGCGGGTCCGATGATAGAAAAAACGTCTTTAAATCTCATGTTGTACTCCCCCATGTGCATGTATTACACGTGAAGACCATAGGAACGAATGACCTGCAATCTCCCGCAAAAAAGGACAGAAGAAGGGCATATCACTCTTCTCTGTCCTTGGTATTTGAATGTTTCGCCACTTACCAATATAGCAATACTCAGATTAATTGAAACAAGTTGGCGGTGTCAATAAGAACTCTAACATCCATCAAACGAAGGGATCCATCTAAGTAATTATCCGTCTAATTCTTACTTATTTCCCCTACTGTTCCCGCTGCGTACCCGTTCTATGCGGCATCAACTTGAATGGTTCACATTCACTTTTTCTTCGTAATATGAGGTTGCTGATTTCTTCAGGCTTGCTGCCCATAACACGAGAGAAAGAAAGGTAAGCACAACCGAGATGGACAAATAGACAAGCCTAAGCGAAAACATTTCAGCAACAACGCCAAAAATAATAATAGCTGTAATCTGCAGTAAGCTAATCAGGATTCCAAACACACTTGTGATTCTGCCCATCAGCTCAGCAGGTACATTATTTTGATAAAATGTAATCATCCCGGTATTAGCAAAAGAAGAAAAGAAACCAAGCAGAACAAAACCCAGGGTGGCTGCCGTGAAAGAATCAGATACCGAGAAAATCAAATATCCCAGTGATACAAGAATCATCCCGCCCCCCATCATATGCTTCAGCGGCAGCCATTTTACCAGCAAAGAATTGACAAAAGCTCCTGCCATACTGCCTGCCCCTGTTAAACTGATGATCAAACCATATTCCAACTCAGATAAATCCAATACTTGGAGGATAAACACAACTTCCTGAGAATCCAAAGCCATCCCGATCAGCAAAATCAAATGATAAAAGCTATATATAAACATTACATAAAATGCGATACGACTGAACTTAATCACCTCTGCCCAGTCATTCACAACCATCCGTATCGTTAAGCTTCTACTGCCAGTAGAATCCGTCTTCTTCACCTCAAGTTTAGGTAGAAACAGAAGAATCACAGTCGAGATTAAAAACGAAGCTGCATTCAAATAGATAGCCATATCAGGTGTTGTATACATAAGCATAACTCCCATTATGGCAGGCCCAACTAAAAAAGCACCAGAAGAGGTTAACCCTTGAAAAGCATTAAACTGCTTCCGGTCTTCTTCCGGTATTAGTCTAACAATGTAGACCTGTGAAGCAGGATGAAAAATAGAGGAAGCCATGCTGACAAGCAGTAAGCAGCTATATATCATCCATAGATCAGATAATAAAGGCAGCAAGGCTACAAGCACTGCCCGAATGACATTTGTGAGTATCATAAGTTGTCTTTGGTCATAGCGGTCAACAATACTTCCAGACCAAAACTTTGTAAGTATGGATGCAAGCGGAGCAATAATCCACAGTCCAGCAACCGCGGCAGGAGAACTGGTCATATTTAGAATGAGAAGATTGATTGCAATCAGATAGATAAAATCCCCGACTCGGGAGATCCCAATACTGCCAAGCAGCAACCCTCTTCCCCACAAGTGGTAATACCGTTTATGTAACATCATGAATGCCTCTTTCCGTTGTTTCTATGAATAATCATTTCTAAATATAACAGATTATACCATTTTGTGAAATGGAGGGAGAGGCAGCGCGGAGAAAGAGTACTAACTTCTTTCAAATGTTTTAATCCTGAAGAGGGGGTTAAATATAGGATGTAACACACTACAATACAAAATCAGATAGGAGAGATTAATGATGACACAAAACAACAAAAACGAAAAAATGAGCCGTGAAGAAGCAGGACGTATGGGTGGAGAAGCTACTTCTAAAAACCATGACAAGGAATTCTACCAAGAGATTGGTGAAAAAGGCGGAGAAGCGACTTCCAAAAACCATGACAAAGAATTCTACCAAGAGATTGGTGAAAAAGGCGGAGAAGCTACTGCTAAAAACCATGACAAAGAGTTCTACCAAGAGATTGGCAGCAAAGGCGGGCAATCTCGCGGAAACAACGATGGTAATAACGGTAAAATGAGCCGTGAAGAAGCAGGCCGCAAAGGCGGACAAGCTAGAGCTCGAAAGAACTAAGCACGAATGAACAATGATCATATAGATGATATGGCAACAAGGCCAAGGTCACCTATTCCAGGTAACCTTGGCCTTGCCATGTCTTCATATCCCTTTGAAATTGTTAGCTACTAAAATCTATTTTTAACCGAAACGTCCCATAATATATTCTTGAGTAGACTGGTTCGCCGGATTTGAGAAAATCTTTTCTGTGACATCACGTTCAATCAGATTCCCCATGTAGAAGTACGAGGTATAATCTGAAATCCGTGCTGCCTGCTGCATGTTATGAGTCACGATGACGATACGTAATTCTTTTTTAAGTTCTGTAATGAGTTCCTCGATCTTCCCTGTTGATACCGGATCGAGTGCAGAAGCAGGCTCATCGAGCAGAAGAATTTGCGGCTCAACGGATAATGCACGAGCAATACATAGACGTTGCTGCTGTCCACCAGATAGTGCCAGGGCTGAATCTTTAAGCCGATCTTTTACCTCATCCCATAGCGCTGCACGGCGCAGACTTTTCTCCACAATCTCATCGAGTTGCTTCTTATTCTTTACTCCACGATACTTGGGTCCGAACGCGATATTATTATAGATCGATTTGTGAAAAGGATTCGGCTTCTGCCACACCATTCCGATTTGTTGGCGTAGTTTGATTACGTCAGTCCCCGGTGCATTCAGATCTTTTCCGTTCATCCATATATGACCTGTAACTCTAGCACCCGCAATCTCATCATTCATGCGATTTAATGAACGAAGAAAGGTGGATTTTCCGCATCCCGAAGGACCAATCAGTGCCGTTACCGTATTCTCAGGAAACTCCATACTGATTTTTTTTACCGCTTCTTTTTCCCCGTAAAAAACACTTAGATCCTCTGTACTAAATGGTTGTTGTGCCATTACAGCTGTACCTCCCTATATACAAAAAACAATTAGTTCATGCGTTTCGCAGCAGTCATCCGGCGATATACAAATCGTCCAAGCCAGCGAGCGAATAAGTTAAATAGCAGAACCATAATCACGAGAACAGCAGAAGCACCCGCTGCGATCTCAGCAGCATCCGGTTTAAGCTGCTCACTATTTACCTTCCAGATGTGTACGGCAAGTGTCTCTGCAGGGCGCATCGGATTCAGCGGAGATCTCTCACTGAACGGATTCCAATTCGTAAAGTCGAGCGGCGGACTACTCATTCCTGCAGTAAACATCAGAGCAGCTGCTTCACCAAAAATCCGGCCCGCTGCAAGAATCGTTCCTGTAATCATCGCTGGCAAAGCTACAGGAAGCAGGATGGAAGTGATAATCTTCCACTTCGATAAACCAAGAGCAAGTCCAGCCTCTTTTTGTGCTTTAGGAACGGAACGGAAAGCTTGCTCGGTTGTCCGAACCATAAGCGGCAGATTGAATACGGCAAGTGCAAGTGCACCGGACAGCAAAGAAAATCCAAAACCAAACGTATTTACGAGAACCAGCAAACCGAAAAGACCGATAACGATGGACGGAAAGGAGGATAATACCTCAACGACCAAGCGAATCATGTTTGTAATTCTACCTGGTTTCGCATATTCAGCCATATAAATTCCGGCTCCCCATCCAAGCGGGATCGTAATAATCAGGGTAAGGATGAGAAGGTATATAGAGTTAAATAGCTGTGGTCCAATCCCGCCACCTGCCCGCAAATTTTGTGGTTTGCTAGTTAGGAAATCCCAACTGATATGTCCAATTCCGCGGAAAATAATAAATCCAAGAAGACCTACCAGGATGGCCACAATCGCAAGTGCAAAGGTAACGATAACCCCAGTAGCAATTCGATCGACTGTTTTTGGCTTCATCATACCCGATTTCTCCTTTCAAGCAAGCGAACAAGTAATACAAAGATAAAGGTCATAAGAAGAAGCACAAGTGCCATACTCCATAGCGCATTATTATGAACAGAACCTGAAGCTGTATTCCCCATGCTAAGTGTAATTACACTTGTGAGTGTTGATGCAGATTCCAAAAGTGAATTTGGAACGTGCGGTGCGTTACCAATAACCATCTGTACCGCAAGTGCTTCACCGAAGGCACGTGCCATTCCGAGAACAACCCCTGTTAAGAGCGCAGGCAGTACCGTAGGTATAACTACACCTGTTATGGTTTGCCAGCGAGTTGCACCCAGTGCATAGGAAGATTCTCTAAGACCACCAGGCAGAGAAGTAATGGCATCTGCCATAATACTTGTAATCGTGGGAAGAATCATGACAGATAACACAAGACAGCCTGCTAAAATACCGACCCCAGTACCTCCAAAGATCGAACGGATCAGTGGAACAATGACGGTAAGTCCAACAAATCCATAAACAACAGAAGGAATACCAGACAAGAGTTCAATGGCTGGCTGCAGGATTCGCTTTCCTTTACCTGGTACAATCTCAGTCATGAATAAAGCGGCACATAATGCTAAAGGACTTGCAATCAGTGCAGCAAGAATTGTTACTGTAAAGGAACCTACGATAAACGGAAGTGCGCCATAGGCAGGTTCATCCCCTGTTGGATTCCAAGTTCCGGATGTAAAGAACTCTAATGGACTCACTCCATCTTTCATAAAAGTAGTTAAGCCTTTGGAAGCAACAAAAAAGACAATCGATATAATAACTACAATAAGAAAGACTACACAGATGGACGTATATATTTTACCGATCCAATCTTCATAATAATGCTTTTCCCGTTTCGGGCGAGGTTTGTGCGCATGATCCGTGTTCGCTACACTCATCAAGAACCATCCTTTTTAAATCATTTTAGTATAATTCTGTATCTCATCTAAAAACCGAACGAAAGAGGTCGAGCAACAATTCAGCCCGCCTCTTATCGATCTATATCTCATTCTTTGAAAATTGTACTTTATCTTATTTCTCGGTAATATTACCTTCCGCGTCACGCACAACTTGCATATCGCTAACAGGGATGTAACCCAAGTCTACGACATACGTTTTTTGAATGTCATCAGACAGCATGTAGTCAAGGAAAGCTTTTACCACTTCATTTGGCTCGCCATTTGTATACATATGTTCATAAGCCCATACCGCATATTCACCTGTTTGAATGTTCTCCACGGTAGCTTCTACCCCATTGTATTTAATAGCCGCAATGCTATCATCAAGGTAAGACAGAGCTAGGTAGCCGATAGCACCTGGTGTTTCCGTAATGATTTTTTTAACGGTACCTGAGGAATCTTCTTGAATCGATCCTTGTAATTCAGGAGCACTTTGACCTAGAGCATACTTTTCAAAAGTAGCACGAGTTCCGGAACTTGCTGGACGGTTAACGATAACAATTTTTTGATCTGCTCCGCCAACTTCCTTCCAGTTCGTGATTTTACCAGTGAAGATATCAACCAATTGTTGTTGAGTCAGGTCATCAACACCTACATTTTTATTCGCTACAACAGACATCCCTACAACAGCGACTTGATGGTCAACCAAATTTTTCGCTTGTTCAGCATCTAATTTTTCTTCTGCGAATACATCGGAGTTACCGATATCGGCTTGTTTGTCAGCAACTTGAGTAAGTCCTGTTCCACTACCGCCGCCTTGTACTTGTACGGTAATCTCTTCATTTCCTTCCACTGCCATAAAATCTTGTCCCGCTTGATCAACCAACGGTTGAAGTGCTGAAGATCCAACAGCAAGAATTGATCCGCTTAATTTATTATCTGTAGAACCAGCCGTATCTGAGCCCGAACCGCAAGCGGCTAGTACGACAGTCATTGCAAGTGTTGTCATAAGTAAAGGAAATTTTTTCGCTTTCTTGAACATGTTAGGTTGTCCTCCCCCAAATTGTGTGTGGTGTTTATTTGTTTACCACGTTTGACTATGTGTTTATTGTAAATCCAGTGCATCAATATAAAATTTATGTTTTGTAAACGTGCTATTAAATATGTATATATTTTTTCTATGACTTGATATAATTAATCTATAACAGGAAAATTGAATAGAAGTATTTGTACTAGAGGTTGTCCTCTTTGATCGTTTCCTATCCTCTATATATCGTTTGTAAAATGAATGAACAGAAGTGAGGTCCCCCCCAATGAATATGAATGTAATCAAATTTCAAATCCTCGTTCTCATTGATCGTTACAATAAAGTAACGGATGTCGCTAGAGAACTTCAAATGAAGCAGCCAACGGTTTCTTTCCATATGAAAAGCTTAGAGAAAGACATGGGCGTCCCCATATACAGCGCTCAGCAAGGAAGAATGATGTTAACCGATGCAGGAAGGGCTATCCTCCCTCATGCCAAACAAATTCTTGCGCTTACCGATACCGTTAAACGAACAGTTCAGCAATTCAGTTCGCTTGGACAAGGGGATGTTCTAATCCATGCCGATTCACTTGCAGCTGAAAATGTTTTGCCTGAGTTGATGAGTCGTTTCGCATCAGAATATCCAGGAATTACGGTGAGAAACAGCTTAATCGGAGATTCGTCTGGAGAAGGAAATGCAGAGGATTCTTTTTTACTGGCACGTACCGAAAAACAGCCCCTCCCTCAGGAACCGGAATCGAGTGATTATGTATTATTGCAGCAAGATCAGCTCGTGCTTGTATCAGCAAAGGATCATCCTCTGTTAATGAGCGATTCTGTTAAACCCAGTGATCTCTCTCAAATCTTATTCGTTGACTATGAAAGCCAAGGATTACTTGGCAAATATACAGAACAATTTACAGAACAAACCAATATTCATTTATGGAAAAGGGTATCTGCGGCTACACCGCAAGCAGCGCTGAGGACCGTTTCTTTAGGGAATGCGTTTACCTTTTTACCTGCGAGTATGCTCTCCTCTACCTCAGCCAACATCATCTCGATGCCCATTCCGGGTCTGGAAGAACAAGATACTAGACTCTGCACGTATTTATATAGAAGAAAAGATCTTTCGCCGGCTGCTTCTGCATTTTGGAACTTCATTACACCCTGATGCACCCATCCCATTCGCAGTTCATATATATGACCATAGGCTATGAACCATTATTCGGAATGGGAGTTGATTGTTTTGTCTTTTTCCACATTTCCTTCACCTACTCCACTGACACCTGGTCAGGGAGGAAGTGCTCTGCTCCAATCTTTATTAGGCTCCATAAATATCGGGAGTTTAACGGCTACACCGGGTGCAACGCAGGCCGTTCCTGCAAATCTTCTAGGGTCACTGCCTTCCCCGCCATTCCAAGCTTTGCAGCATTATCAATTGTTAACTTCTAATCCAGCGCAGGCCCAGACGCTTGTTGCACAATCTGGTCAGCAAATGGGCCCCGGCGGATCACCTTGGCAGATACCGGGTGGGGGTGGTTTTCCTGGCGGGTTCCCTGGTGGTGGACCGGGTGGTGGTCCCGGTGGTGGTCCCGGTGGCGGACCGGGCGGTGGACCAGGCGGTGGGCCGGGCGGTGGGCCGGGCGGTGGGCCGGGCGGTGGACCAGGCGGTGGGCCGGGCGGTGGGCCGGGCGGTGGACCAGGCGGTGGACCAGGCGGTGGGCCAGGCGGGTTCCCCGGATTTCCAGGCGGAGGCCCATTTGGCCCCTTAGGTCCGACACCAGGAATAGGCGGCCTTTTGGGTCCTGGCGGACTTTCAAATCCCGGCAGTATTCTCGGGAATATTTTGCCGGGTCTTGGTGGTCCCAGGGAGGAAGATAACGAGGTAGAACTTACCGAGTTGGACTCAGAATCTCAGCTCGCCGAATATCGAAGCGCACGATTCCCTTGGTCGCTCCCATTCTGTACAAATCGCTGGGCTGTCATCATTACAGGCCCTAACCCTTTTAACCTCACCATTCGTTTAGGCATTGTACTCTTCACTAATCCTGCGGTTACTGTGTTCCTGCAAACGCAGCCCAATCCGATCATTCAAGCGTTTCCTACATGGCAAATTTTATATATCCAGTGTTTCTAATCATCACAAAAAACCTTGCCTCCAAGACTGGAGACAAGGTTTTTTCTTACTTCAATATGACTGTACTATATGCAGGAAGGCTTACTGTACCATCCTGGAAACTGGCTTGATCATCCGACTGATGCAATAGTGCAGAGAAATGAGGCTCTTTTTCAGACAAGCTTACTTCTTTCGCTTCACTAGATAAATTATGAACAACCAGTACTTGCTCACTTGCCGTTGCTCTTATATAAGAAAGAACTTGATCATCCTCTACAGAATAATTTTCTACAGCACCATCTCGCAACGCTGCTGTTCCTGTTCTCCACTCAATTACATTTCGATACTGGGATAAAAGCGATGAAGGGTCTGTAAGCTGAGCTTCTACATTCACAGAATCATCATCCAGATTATGTTTTGCCGTCTCCCAAGTCGTTTGTCCCTTGCTGCCGTTACTGTTTTTACTCCACAGCATAGGCTCCCGGATTTCTTCATCCGGTTTTGAGCCCTTCATCCCAATCTCTTCCCCGTAATAAAGGAATGGATTACCCGGTAGCGTCAGCAGGATAGCTGCGGCCATACGTGCATGGTCTTTATTCCCGCTAAGCTGACTCATCACACGGTTCTGATCATGGTTGGCAAGGAAGATCGCATCCACAAATTGACCTTGTGATTTCTCGGCGAAAAGCTCATAGTTGCGGTTCCATTGAATCAAGAAACCGCCGTTTTGCTCACTGCTTACTGTGCGAATAATTTGATCGGCAAGTCCAAAGTTAAAACTGGAATCAAATGCATTTTCTAAATAAGGAGCAATAGATACCGGGGAATTCTCCCATACTTCCCCTACAATATAAGCATCTTCTTTCACTTCGTTCATCGCTGTTCGGAATTCCTGCCACCATGCTACATTTTTAGAAGTGGTTTCGGGACTGCGATCACTCTGTAAATCCTCGTAGATGTGTTTTGCTGCATCCAGACGGAATCCATCAAAACCTTGTTCAAGCCAAAACTTTCCGATCTTCTTCATCTCTTCTCGCACGGCCTCCTGATCAAAGTTCAGATCCGGCATACCGCTCCAGAAGGTTCCAAGATAATGATTTCCATTCTTCTCATGCCATGCCGGGCCGCTGCCTGCAGCACTAAGTCCAGATGGATCTATATTCAGATCTTCTGCCCATTTATACCAAGCACGTTGTGTATTGTCTAAAGATGAAGCAGATTCCACAAACCAAGGATGTTCTGTGCTCGTATGGTTAATGACCAGATCCATGATGACTTTCATCCCGCGCTTGTGTGCTTCTTCTAATAGATGCTGTAAATCTTCCATCGTTCCATACTCAGGATTAACCTCGTAGTAGTCCGTGACATCATATCCGTGATAACTTGGTGACGGGTTAATGGGCATAAGCCATATTCCTTCTACTCCGAGATCGTCACCTCCGGGTTTCCCATCATTTAAATAATCCAGCTTCTCTGTAACGCCATTTAAATCTCCAATGCCATCGCCATCTGAGTCATAAAAAGATCGAACAAAGATTTCATAATATACCCGGCCTGGCTGTTCATCGATAACAGCGGCAGAATCAGAACCGTTAGAAGCAGGCGGATCCGCCTGCCCCTGTGTACGATCTGGTTCTTGCTGCTTCTGAGGATCGGTTCTGTCCCCATTCTCGTCTGCATCACTGCAGGCCACTGTAAGGCACAAGGAGCATATCAATATGCTAGCACCCATCCATTTTTTCCAAGCGAACTTATCCTTAAGAATAGGTATCACCCTTTCGTTGCGCCTGCTGTCAGCCCATCAACGAGGAAGCGCTGCAAGAACATATAGAGAAGTGTGATGGGTACGGCTACGAGAACGGAACCCGCAGCAAACAAAGTGAATTCCGTACTGGAATAACTGTTTACGAGTTCATAAAGTCCAACAGCAAGTGTCCAATTTTCGCGTGACCGAAGAATTAGCCTTGCAAAGATAAAGTCAACCCACGCACCGCTGAAAGTCATGAGTGAGATATACGTAATAATGGGTCTCGAGAGCGGCAGAATAATACTAACAAAGATTCGCATATGACTTGCTCCGTCGAGTAAAGCCGACTCTTCGAGCGCTCTGGGAATGGTATCAAAGAATCCTTTGGCTACGAACATTCCGAGTGCCGCACCGGATGTGTATACCAGGATCAGCGCGAGCGGCGAATCAAGCAGGTTCATCTGCAGCAACATAACGTATACGGCGATCATGCTCATAAATCCAGGGAACATACCTAGAATAAGAATGACGGACATCGCTGTTTTACGTCCCTTAAAACGGAAACGAGACATCGCATATGCCGTGAGCACTTGAATGATCGTTCCGAGTATCATACTTGTGACTGCAATCTTCAGTGTGTTTCCGTACCACTTCAAGAAAGGAATATCCTTGTCCGCCTGAGGCTTAAAGAGATCTACATAATGCTGTATAGTGAATTTTTCAGGAATAATGGTCTCACTATACAATGAGTCCCCTACCTTAAAGGAAGACATCACAATCCACAAAGCGGGATAGATACATACAATCGCTATGAGTATCAGCAAAATATAGCTGAAAGTAAGCTTAATTCTCTTTTTTCTTTTCATTGAATCATATCCTCCTCTTTAAACGAACGGCTTCTACGATAGTTGTAGATTGAGAACGAGGCAATGATTAAGAAAATAAGAATTCCGATCGCAGAGGCAAAGTTATATCTTTGATTATCCAGCGTCAGTTTGTACAGCCAAGTAACGAGCAAATCCGTACTTCCGGCAAACGCATAATCCCCATTCGCAGGAGCACCGCCTGTTAATAGGAAGATCACGTTAAAGTTATTGATATTCCCAGCAAACTGCATAATCAGAATGGGTGCGGTCTGGAACAGAACGAATGGCATCGTGATGTTGCGGAATTTTTGGAATCCAGAAGCCCCGTCTACTTCAGCAGCTTCATATAAATCTTTTGGAATGGCCGTTAATACCCCGAGCACTAGAATCATAGATACTGGAATCCCGATCCACATGTTGACGAGAATGACAGTCACCTTCGCCATAAACGGATCATTAAGCCATGGAACCTGCCCTAGCCCCAGCATACCGAGATACTGATTAATGGGCCCAAACTGGGAATTCAGAATATTTTTCATGATAAGCAAAGAGATGAATTGCGGAATTGCATAAGGAAGTATAAAGATCGTACGCCACATCGTCTTAAAGCGAATACCATGCTGCTGAATCAGGAGCGCGACGAGTATACCGCCAAAATAAGTAGTCACTGTAGCTACGACAGCCCATATAATAGTCCAGGTCAAAACACCATAGAACGTTTTACTCCAGGCTTTCAGGGTAAAGAGGCTTTTGAATGTCTCAAATCCAACCCAGTCTACCAGGTTCTTTGGCGGAATATGATCCGGCGCAGAGTAATTGGTAAAGGCCATGAGAATCATGAACATAATCGGAAGAATCGTGAAAAATAATACGCCGATCGTTGGTAGGGAAAGCAGTAGATAAGGAAAACCTTTATCAAGAAGATGCTTAGTGGTATCCCGGAAAGAAGGTACTTCTTTCCCTTCATCCCGAAGCTGACCGATTACCCGAGCATCCCGGATGTTACCAATATAGAATAATACGAACAGCACGATATAGATCAACGCAGCAAGTCCGTAAATCATCATAAAAATAGAGTGGTCCCCAGGGACGTTCTGATAGAGTCTGCCTACCTTCTCCATTCGAGAAGGGGTATCACCCAGTGTTATGAGTCCCCATAGGTTCGCTCCAAACTGTGCAATGATGAGATAAATACTAATGACCTCAGCAAGCATGAAAATGGCACCTTTCACCCACTGACGGTGATAAAATTGTCCAAGTCCCATAAACAATGCTGAAAGTATGGTCCCGTTACGGGCATGGCTAGCTCCGGCGGATTGCGGTTTGCCGGTTGACATCATGGTGGGGGATTGTCCTTTACTCATCGTATGTTCCCAGCCCTTCCTTCCGCAAAATGGTGATGAACCACCTACGGAGAAATCAAGTCCCGTCGGTGGCTTCTTTTTATCTGCTATTTGAATCAATTCAACTCATTAGAACGATAAATTTGTAACTTCTTAAGATCCGGTCTGAATGTTACTCTTCATTTGTTCTACAACGTTATCCATCACGGCTTTAGGGTCCTTACCGTTATTCCACAAGTCGGACAGAGCGGCTTCCATTGGAGACCATAACTGAGCCATTGCAGGAATAGAAGGCATCGGAATCGAGTTCTCAAATTGGGCAAGGAAGGCCGAAGCGATCTCATCGTTTTTCACAACTTCACTAGCCGCTGCTTCTGTATTCGACGGAAGTGCCCCTGTCATTTCAAAGTTTTTCATTTGGTTTTCTGTATTGGTAATAAAATCAGCAAACAGTTTTGCTGCATTAGGATACTTTGTATACGCATTTACAAAATAGCTCTTCACACCAGAGAAAGGTTTCATGGGATCGCCATTGGGAAGAGCAGGATATACCCCTACACCCAGATTCGTAACGCCTTCTTTCAGAGAACCTACATCCCAAGGACCGCTGATATTCATGGCGAGTTTACCTGAAGTAAATAAGGATTTACGAATATCCCCATTAATATCGGAGGATTTAAGTGGCATGAGCTCTTTTAGTGACTGAAGAAAGGTAGCTGCTTCTACGCCTTGTTCACTATTCAGTCCGATATCGGTTGGATCCGTACCATCATTACCGAAGACATAAGCACCGTATCCCCCGAAGAAAGGATAAGAACTATAACCGTTCCCTACATCCCACATAATGGCGAACTTATTGGCTTTTGTATCGTTAAAGGTAGCTGCAAACTCCTTAATTCCATCCCAATTGGCGGGAACTGCGTCGATCAGATCCTTATTGTAAAATACAGCCGTTGTCTCTACAGACTTCGGATATCCATATAGAATATCTTCATAAGTTAAAGCATTTACAGCGATCTCGCTGTTTCTTGCTCGAATATCTTCTTCAAACCAGTCATTCGGCATAATAACACCCGCGGTTACTCCTTGCCCTATCTGATCATGTACACCCGCAAATATGTCAGCACCAACACCAGCAGGTCCATCCGTAACCATTTGTGTCATCGCTTTATCTGCACCAAGCTCCGTGTAAGATACTTTGACTCCGTACTTTTCTTCAAAAGCAGCGGCTGCCTGTTCTACAAAACCTTTCTGATCTCCGCCGTCCCAGATCGTAAGCATGGCTCCTTCTTCCGGTGTAAGTTCTTCGACTTCAGCAGGTGGTGCTTCGTTATCCGGGGGAGTTCCTGTATCTACTGTATTGGTGGAATTACCGTTACCTCCACTACCGCATGCTGCAAGCAAAACCGTCATTGCAAGTGAGAGTGACATGAAGCTGAATTTTTTCCCTTTTTTCATTTGAAATCATCCCTTCCCCTTTTTTTGCTGCGCATACACCCTCTTTCGTCACTGTATGAACACAGCAACAAAAGACCACTGAACTTGTTCGAATCCGGCAGAGATTCTCTGTTTCTTCACTGCCTTTCAGAAATCAGAATCAACGATGTTCTCCGTTGTGCAAACGTTTGTCTTGATTCGTAAATTTCTGCTTTCATCGGCTAAGTCATCAGCGTATGTATTCTAAATTCATGTAAATATTGGTAGGTAAGCGCTTTATTATCAAATTAATCATAACCGACAAAACCATTTTGTTAAAACGTTTGCATAGATCAAATTCGTCCATATTACGCCATATTCCTGAATTAATCCATTATTTGCTTTGATTTACAATGTCTGTCGTTTATTTTCTCGGGTTTATCATTGAAATATGGATAAGACCTGATTTTTCTTGCTGAAAAACCCTAAAAATAATTTAGTTTTCTGTTAAAACCATGCCATAATGGCTATAAACTCAAAAAAATCTCCATTTACAAACAGGTAAATAATGGATTAACATATCGATACAACGCAAACGGTTTCATTAAGGGAGTGAAAGTAAGTGGCGGTAACGATCAAAGACGTAGCAAAACTGGCGGGTGTATCTCCTTCCACTGTATCCCGTGTACTTTCCGGCCACCCTCGTATCAGTCAGAAAACAGCTAGTAAAGTACGCGATATTATGCAGGAACTAGGCTACCATCCGAATATTATGGCAAAAAGTCTTGTATCCAAAACAACCAAGAGTATTGGGGTGATCTTGCCCAAACCGGCAGAAGAGCTATTCCTCAATACCTTTTTTATGGAACTCATCCGTGGAATTGTCACCCAGGCGAATCGATCAGGGTATGATATTGTCATCAGTTCAGGTGCGAATGAACAGGAAGAAGTCGAAGCTGTCCAAAGGCTGGTATATGGCGGGCGTGTAGATGGAGCGATCTTGCTCTATTCCAGGCAAAATGACCCTGTTGTCGAATTTTTGTATCAAGAGAATTTTCCTTTTGTACTGGTTGGAAGAACGGAACAATATCCCGATCTTCTATCTGTCGATACGGATAATATACAAGCAGCCTATGATGCTACGCGTCATCTGATTTCGTTCGGGCATGAACGGATCGGTTTTGTGAGCGGTCCAAAAAACTTAATGGTATCGAAAGACCGATTAAACGGCTATCATCTAGCCATGAAAGAAGCAGGCCTAGCGGTTAAAGCAGATTGGATTGTGGAAGATGATTTCTTGCAGGAGAGCGGATACCGAGCCATGTCATTCTTTATGAATTTACCCGAACGCCCCACCGCGCTTGTTGTCATTGATGATGTAGTCAGCTTTGGAGTTCTTCGCGGTCTGAACGAGCTTGGATTCAAGGTCCCTTCTGATCTATGTATTGTCAGCTTTAATAACAATCCCTTGTCAGAATTGTATAGCCCACCGCTAAGCAGTGTAGATATTGGTATCTATCATTTAGGATATGTTGCTTCACAAGCACTCATTCAGGCCATACAAGATGAGGATAAGTCCTTGTTCAGTAAACGTCATATCATTCCTCATCGGCTAATGGTGAGAGAATCGTCCATGCACCATCTCTCTTAAGCGGACAGTATAATTTCTTTTCTACTAATCACCTATTCATAAAAAAACAGCACAGTACCCGCGGTCTTCATAGACAGCGGGTACCTTCGTTTTCTACTCTTCCTCATCTGACGACCCCTTCTGATCGAGCACTTTGTTCTTAATCAGTGTGATAAATTCAAGCTTCATACTCTGCAGCGCATCTTCTTCAGGCATGGGAATATATTTGCTTAGCAGCCGCATATCAGATTCAAACATATCGAGCAGCTTTTCCATTGCGGCCGTATCCCCTTGCTGCACATCATAAACAAGTCTCAAGAACTCATTCTCTCCGATAGACTCTGGATTGTTTTTCTTCTCCATTTGTTCACCGCCTGCTGACTAATATTCAGTTCTTTTGCAATCTCTGCCTCACTTTGATCTTCCAAATAAAATAAACGAATGACTTTTTGTCCCGTAACCGAGGGAATCAGTCCGAGAATATACTCAATGAACAGTTTTGATTCGATCTCTTGCTCAGGAGATAAATTCGAGATTAATAGCAGCTCTGTTTTGAGTGGAAGCTCTCTTTGACGTTCGGCACGGACACGATACTGAAGACGCCACGCAATTCGTTTGAGTTCTTTTTGATAATAGTGGACGGAACTACTCATAACTAACACCTCTTTTTTTCTAATTATAGGAACATTTGTTCCCTCTTTGTTGCTATTATAATCGCTCCACCTTTTTCTTCCAAGTCCTAAATTAAAAAGTAGTTATTCCTGCTCTTTCTTCTCTAGGTCTTTCGTCCTTCATACCATTGCTGATTCACCAATCCGGTCTCAGAGGTAGAGTTAGATAAAGAAAACCGCCAGCACGGTAGAGATGTCACCATCTAAGGAAAAATGAGAGAAGAAAAAAAGTTAAAAAAGTTTTATAGAACAGGTTGTATTTTCAACGTCCCAAACTCCTATATTAGTGAACAACAAAAAACGAGAGAAGAAAGAGGAGGAATAAATATGAGCTGCAAACAAGAAAATTTGGCTGTTGAAACACTGGTGGTACCGGGGAACATTAATATTGATATTGCCTCCGCAAAAGCGGGCGACGAGCGCAGATTAATGCTTAGTGATAATCCAGAGACACTGACACAAGAGATTTTGACAGAGCCGTTTTCGACACTATGGCATGATGTGGTGGTGACTTCCAAACGATCGATGAAACACCGCATCTTTGGATGGCACTACAATCGTACAGGTGCTCCCGTGCGAATTGGAGTTACGATTGAAAACAAAGATGAGGAGCAGATCGAGGTTCGTCATATCGAAAGAGATCTGAAGCTAAGTCCCTCCACAGGACACTGGATTATTGATGTCGGTCAATGTCTTGCGAAGTCATGTGTAGGCGGTACTCTCGATCGAATTAAACCCGTAGACCCTTATAAATTTGGCAAAAGAGTTTCTCTTATTGAGGAATTTATCGTGGAAGATGACGTGCTTGCAGGATTTATATACGAATTCACTGTGGAACACGCGAGCGGCAAGGGCGGCCAGAATTACGAGATTCGAACCGTCGTCTCGAAAGTAGAAGATAAGAATCTTCGCGAGATTACCTCCGCCCCTATCCCTCCTCGGCCTGCACCTCAAGCCCACCCTCGCGGCAGTTGGACCTTCTCTGAGACGGATGCAACCACCCCTGTATATCGTGTTGGACAAAGTGCTAACTATCGCACCTGTGCCGGTACCAAACTCACGGGAGAACCTCCTGCCGACCTGCTTTTCACTGCAGACAGCAGCACGCTTCCAGCATCCATGACGAATCGTGGACAATTCGGAGCTGTCTATCAAGTAAATATCCCGATTCTAAATGAATCTAGCCAAGAGGCTGTCGTTCGTATTCGGGTGAATCCTCGCGGAGGCGCTTTTGCTGGGGCAGCACTCATTGATGGTAAAACCTACGGTATTCCCCTTCTTCGCAATAACACACAGGCAAGTCCCATTGCAGACGTCACTGTTCCTCCAGGTGCAAGCTCCTATTCCTTCAAATACATGACGGCGGGCAGCGCAAGTACACCGCTTGGCATTTATGTAACGACTCTGACGTAAAACGACTTATTAACTAAGAACTTCTATGTTCATCATCTTTCTTACCTGTGTAGAATGCTAGACTTCCCCGTTATCCGCCACTATCAAAAAAAGCCTTGCCCCGCCGAATCACTCGGACAAGGGGCAAGGCTTTAATCAACTCTAACAGCTGATCAAAATAAGTCATTCATTAGGATGCTGGAATGATCAATTTTTGACCTACTTGCAGCGTATATACATTGCTAATCTTGTTTGCTTTTACAATCGCATTCCAATCTACTCCATACTTTAAGCCAATACGGTACAGGTTATCCCCTTTTTTCACCACATGTACTTTGTCTTTGCTTGCTTCCGGTTTGGACGGCTTCTCCGGCTTAGACGGTTGTACTGGGGTCGATGGTTTCTCCGGTGTTGGTGTCGGCGTTGGCGTAGGAGTCGGTGTTGGAGTCGGTGTTGGTCCCGGTGCAGCCGTTGCATCGCTTGCCAGATTCAATGCATATTTACCGAATCCATCTTTTCCTTCACCAAGATACGTCATCACTTTACTCAGCTCTGGATCTGATTCCACTAATTTTTTCGCTTCTGTCGCTGTATTAAAAATAACTTCCGGATTTCCGCTTACTGCTGCGAATGACCAGTTTCCATCCGCAGATGGATTAATCGTTTTGTTCTCCGTAATATAATCGATGATGACTTGGCGGCTCTCATCGGGTGCAGCGAGGACAATTCGTTTTCCATCTGGATTCGCAAGTTTGGAAGATCCCGCACGGTAGTTATTGGTTGCTACGATAAATTTCTTCTGCAAGTCGATCGCTTTCCCTTCAAATTGAAGGTTCTTGATGCGGCTCGCTGCAGCATTGACTATATTTCCTTTTGCATCATATTTACTCGGCTGGGTTACATCAATTTCGTAGGTTACACCGTCAATAACGTCAAAGTTATACGTCGGAAAATCAAGATTAACCAGCTCTTGTTCTCCTGTCTTACTCGGATCGATCTGATTGAACTGTCCTGCGGACCATTCGAGCCATTCTTTAATCTCTGCTCCGTTTACTTCAACAGCATGTAGTGTATTCGGGTACACATAGAGATCTGCTACATTCTTAATTGCAATCGTTCCTGTAGGGATATCCGTGTAGTAGTCAGCACCCATACGGCCGCCTGCTTTAAAAGGAGCACCTGCAGACAATACCGGAGTACCTTCGTATTTAGTGCCTTTCAGTTTGTTCTCGATATACCATTTCTGTGCATTCGTTACAATCTGAATGGAAGGATCATCTTGGACAAGTGCAAAATAGCTCGTTATCGGCGCCGTTGTCGTTCCTACCGGCCCACGCACATAATCCACTGTCGCTTTATGCTCGTCCGCTATGGCGGCTACGATCTCTTTGTCGGCTTCGACGATTGCTTTTTTATTCGCTGCATCATAAATTGGGCTCGATACCGATTTTGAATCTACCACTTTCCATTTTCCATTTGCCTGCTCCAGTTGTAAATCAATAACTCCAAGGTTATCTCCCCAAGCGCCAGGTTCTACAGCGGCAACACCATTAATCGTCCCTTTTTCAAGATTCACTCCCTTTTGATCTGCAAATGCACTTCCAGGGAAAACCTTGTGAGCATGTCCGAACAGAATGGCATCAATACCATCCACTTCACTCAGCGGAAGAACCGCATTCTCTGCCATATCCGCCGGCGGATTCTGGTCGTAACCGGTATGAGCAAGGGCAACGATAAGATCTGCCCCTTTTTCCTTCATTTCAGGAACAAACTTCGCCGCCGTTTTTACAATATCTTTGGCAATGACTTTACCAGTAAGGGAAGAACTGTCCCACTGCATAATCTGCGGAGTAACGAGTCCAATCACGCCCACTTTCAGTGTATGTTCCTTACCGGATTCATCTTTTACTTTCTTCTCAATCATTTCATAGGGTTTAAAATAGTTCACGTCGTTGCTTTCATCCTTATCGCCATCATCTTTATAAATATTGGCGTTCACATAAGGAAAATCAGCGCCTTTCAGCGTTTGATTCAAGAAATCAAGACCATAGTTGAACTCATGGTTCCCAAGCGTTGCTGCATCATAATCCAGCAGATTCATTGCTTTATATACAGGGTGGACTTCAGCACCCTTCAGCGGCTTTACTTTAGCCACATAATCCCCGAGCGGATTCCCTTGAATAAGGTCACCATTATCAAACAAAAGACTATTGGTTGCTTCCTTACGAGCCTGTTTAATGAGGGTAGCGGTTCTTGCCAGACCATACGTTTCAATTTCCTGATCACTGTAGTAATCATAATCCAGCAGATTCACGTGAATATCCGTTGTCTCCAGAATACGAAGTTTCACTTTGGCTGCATCGGCAGCAGAGACAGGTTGTCCTGGAATGGCGAATAATTGAAACAGTAAAGCTGCGGTCGTCAGACCTGCTAATAATGGTTTACGTGATCTCAAAAGAACCCCTCCAAATTTTCATCCCAATAATACTGGAAATAATATACTTCTGACAGATATTCTAAACCATTTATTACTGGTATAAAAGTGTAATTTTAACTAAAATAACAACCTTGAGGGAGGCTTTTTATACAAAAAAAGAAAGAAGAACGATCTATGTCGATCGCCCTTCTTTCTCTTCTGACATCAGGCTGTAAAGGTCATGTGATATTTATGCTTCCCATACCTGTTTTTCTTGCCCTTGTCCTGTATATTCAATCCGGTTTGGGGTGATATCCAGAATGACGTAGTTCGGATCTTCCGGACCGCTGAACCATTTGCTGAACTCGTCATTCCACAGTTTTTTGCGAAGACCGCCGTCCTTTGTTACACTTGCGGTTCCTTCAATCTCAAGTATATCTTTGGTACCGCCGGCTTCGTAACCCATCAGTAGGCTAACATTCGGGTTATCCTCCAGCTCCTCCACCTTATGAGTGCAGCGGTTTGTTGCCATATGAATGTTCAGGCCATCATTGAAAACAGCCATGTATCTCAGTTTTGGTTTTCCTCCCTCTACGGTTGCCAAGGAACCAAAATGATTATTTTCTATGCCCGCTATGATTGCACGTTCAAGATCTGTTTTATTCATTGTATTTGTCTCCTTTCAAGAGCGGAGTTTGTAATTATAGTAAAAATAATCTGTTACTATAGTGTACCCGTCTCTCGAAAGTTGAACCTTATTTTACCCTTGCACTGCCGTACAGGTAATGATGTCTCTGCCCCCCATATAAGGCCGAAGTGCCTTAGGAATATAGATGCTTCCATCCTCCAGCAGATGATTCTCAAGCAGTGGAATTAGAATTCTTGGCGAGGCTGCTGCTGTATTGTTAAGCGTATGCACATATTTTAATTGTCCATCCTGATCCCGGTAGCGAATGTTCGAACGACGCGCCTGAAAGTCATGTAAATTCGACGAAGAATGGGTCTCTCCATAAGCTTGCCTGCTTGGCATCCAAGTCTCAATATCATATTGTTTGTACGTTTTCTGCGACATGTCTCCCGTACATACAGCCATGACTCGGTATGGCAGCTCTAGCGCCTCTAGCAACTGTTCGGCATAACTTGTAATCTCCTGGTGAACTCTCTCCGACACATCGTCATTTGCTTCTGTTAGAACAACCATCTCTACTTTAGCAAACTGATGGACACGGTATAGTCCTCTGACGTCCCGTCCTGCCGACCCCACCTCGCTGCGGAAGCTCGTCGATACAGCAGCAAGGCGAATCGGCTCCGTTACATCAACCACTTCCCCGGCATAATACGAGATCAGCGGAACTTCCGAAGTGCCGACGAGGAACTTATCCTCTTCTTCCAGCGCATAGGTCTGATCACGCCCGGTAGGAAAGAAACCGGTGTTTACAAGAGCTTCCTCCCGCACCATAATCGGTACATCCATCGGTATAAATCCGTGTTTCATTACGATATCCAGCGCCAGCTGCTGAACAGCCCGGTGCAATAGTACGCCGTCTCCTTTTAAATAATAACTTCTCGAACCGCCGACTTTCACTCCGCGAGGAACATCAAACAGATCATGAAGTTCCCCTAGCTGGATATGATCCTTGATGGTAAATTCCCTTTCCCTTACTTCACCTACTTGCCGCACGAGTACATTATCTTCATCCGACTTACCAATCGGGGTGTCCTCCGAGACGATATTTGGAACGAGCATCATCTGTCTTTCATATTCCTTCTCCGTCTCAGACAATTCCTTGTCTATTTGTTCAATACTGCCGCCCAGTTCTCGAATCTCCGCCTTCAGCTGCTCTGCTTCTTCCTTTCGTCCTTCTTTCATAAGCTGACCGACTTTTTGCGATCCTTTATTTCGCTGCCCGCGCAGTTTCTCTACTTTAGTAATAAGCTCTCTTCTTTTATCATCCGTGTCTATAAGCTCTTTTACCGATAGACTCATATTCTTCAGCCTTGCAACTTCTTCTACCTCATCTGCATGCTCTCGTATCCAGTTTATATCCAGCATACCGCTCACATCCCTGTCGTTATTTTTTATAAAAAAAAGACAAAGAGCGCCCTCATCCCTTGGGACGAGGAGCGCTCTATATGCTCGCGGTGCCACCCAATTTATTGAAATGAATACGGATCCGTGCACATTTCAATCACTTTGGTTCCGCGATAACGGGCGGTGCCGATTAACTTAGGGAATGTCCATATTCCCTTAACGAAAATACCTCCGAGTTGGAATCTCTTCACTGGCATTATAACCGATTTTTAGTTGGCATAATTATAATGTAGCTTTCCCCCATTCGCAACCTTTTTATTCAAGCTATGTGAACGAATTAATTAAGTGCACTTGCAGATATCTTATAGTTACTGTTTGTACCATCTATACTTATCATCGACACAGTATAAATACCACTTCTCAGAGTATGTTCATCTTCTAGGGAAGAAATTGTTTCAAGGTAGGATTTGCCTGCTGCCACTTTTCCGGACCTAATAATACGCTTATCTCCGTCAGTTAAAGTCCAATCAAAAGCAGCTCCTTTTGTATTTTCAACGTAAAATCTTAAATCGTATCCTTGAACATAAGTAAATGTAGTCTTACGTTCACCATTAGAAAATGTGCCTGTCTCATCTGTTAATAGAGTTAGCGGAGCTATTGAACCTTCATCAAATTCAACATCTGATGAGTCAGATCGTTCAACAAGTTGTTCTACAGACTCTGAGAATAATGGTAGTGTAGACCCTGAAAGTAAGATAAGAGAAAGTGCAACTGCAATAAACACTTTTTTATCAATCACGTAAACAGCTCCCATGTTATATTTGAATAAACGAACGAAATTTAAACATCCTATAAATACATATTATAACAAAAATTACATTTTTGGAATTTTTGTTTTCTCTATCCTATTAGCCCATCTTAACTTTGTAGACGTTACCTCCCCTACTCTGTCTTATCATCTGGACATGCCTGTGATATAGGACTATAATACATGGTTGTAACAACTTAACTTTATAATGTACTCAAGGGGTGCTGGTGAAGCCGGCTGAGATAGTATCCGTGAAATACGTGCAGATACGTACCCTGTAACCTGATCTGGATAATGCCAGCGTAGGAATGGAGAAATATATTTTTGGGCTTACTATTTCATGAAGAAGTATACCCATTCCCTTACGTACACAGAGCATCCCGATTCGGGATGCTTTTTTTATGATGAAAAGGTAGCTTTCAGGTGCATTCTAAAGACATCTAAGATATCTAAAGGAGAGGGAAACATTGCAGAAAAAGTTAGGCATGTTCTTGCTGCTTGCTATGCTCACCATCGTTACCGCCTGTGGTAATTCCGGAAATGGCAGCTCAGGAGAGCAAAGCGGGGCAGGAGAAAATACAGAGGGTGAATCACTCCGCGATATTAAGGTGGTACTAGATTGGACCCCAAACACGAATCATACCGGTCTTTATGCGGCGGTAGATCAAGGATTTTACAAAGAAGAAGGATTGAATGTTGAGATTATTCAGCCTGGACAAGCGGGTGCAGATACTATGGTCGCTTCTGGTGAAGTACCCTTTGGAGTAAGTTACCAGGAAGGTGTCACTCAGGCTCGTACCCAAGGGGTACCTATTGTGTCCATCGCGGCAGTGATTCAGCATAATACGTCTGGTTTCGCTGCTCCTACTGATCGGAACATCAAGTCACCTAAAGATTTTGAAGGTAAAACTTACGGCGGCTGGGGCTCCCCGATCGATTCTGCCGTTCTTGATACGATTATGAGTCTCGAAGGCGGCGATGTAGATAAGGTGTCTAATGTGAACATGGGCGATGCCGATTTCTTTACAGCGATCAAGCGTGACATTGATTTTGCATGGATCTTCTATGGCTGGACCGGAATTGAAGCTGAGCTGCGCGGTGAGGCTATCGATATGTTCTATGTCAAAGATTACTCTGAGAAGCTCGACTACTACACACCGGTTCTGATCTCGAATGAAAAGACGATTAACGAAGACCCAGAACTCGTAAAAGCGTTTATGCGTGCAACTACGAAAGGTTATGAGTATGCGATTGAACATCCGGAAGAGGCTGCTGGTATCCTAAGTGCAGCTGTACCCGATCTTGATAAAGAACTAGTGCTTGCCAGTCAGAAATGGCTGAGTCCAAAATATCAGGATGATGCTTCTCGCTGGGGCGAGCAAAAAGCAGAAGTATGGCAAAACTACTCTGACTGGATGGTAGAGCATGGACTTCTCGATCAGCCGCTGGAAGTAGAAAAAGCATACACAAATGAATTTTTACCAACTGAATAATTTGGTTAATTCTATTAATGAAGGAAAGAGAAGGTGATTTATCATGGCAAAGACACTACTCAGCATTCAGGTCATACCGAAAACACCGAATGGAGAAGATTCCATTCCTTATGTAGACAAAGCCATTGAAGTTATTCAGCAGTCCGGACTTACATATCAGGTCAATCCGCTCGAAACCACACTCGAAGGAGAACTTCCTGAGCTGCTAGAGGTAGTCCGTCAAATGCATGAAGTACTGATTGAAGCAGGCAGTCCGAGTGTAATCTCTCAGATTAAGATCGCTCATTATCCTAGCGGAATCAGTATGGAAGGTCTTACGGAGAAATATCGCCCATGAGTTCTTGGTGGAAAAGCGTATGGCCGCCTCTTACGGCAGTCATCCTCTTCTTAGCGGTGTGGCAAATTGCCGTGCCGCTTTTTCATATTGAGAAGTGGATTCTGCCAAGCCCTGCTGATATTACGAAAGAAGCGCTTGCTCAGGCTGCAAGTCTCACCGAGCATACTTGGGCTACGGTGCAGCTGACTTTGCTTGGATTCTTCATTGGTACAGTTGTCGGACTTCTTACGGCGATGCTGCTCCATCTTGTCCCATTTTTGAAGTCGGCCTTATATCCGCTGCTTATTCTCAGTCAAAATATTCCGACGATCGCTCTGGCTCCTCTGCTCATGATCTGGTTTGGTTTTGGGCTGCTTCCCAAAATCATTGTCATTACGCTGGTGTGCTTCTTCCCTGTTGCTGTGTCCACCATGGATGGACTGACACAGACCGATCGGGGAATGATGAACTACATGCGAATGGCCGGAGCGAGTAAAGCGCAAATTTTCAGGAAATTAGAAGTTCCGCATGCGCTCCCTTCCGTCTTTTCCGGCGTAAAAATTGCCGCTACCTACAGTGTAATGGGTGCTGTCATTGCGGAATGGATTGGAACCGATCGCGGTATCGGTTACTATATGATGCTACAAAAATCTGCCTACCGCACTGACCGGGTTTTTGTCGCTATGGCAATCATCGTCCTGTTAAGTCTGCTCCTATTTGCATTGATCGCTCTGCTGGAAAAGATACTTGTCCGCTGGCGAGGAGCAAATACGAAATAATATTTCTGCAGCAGTTTCAGCAATTGAACAATTCATTCCGGAATGGAAAGGAGATAACTGCATATGAATGTACCCGCTCTAGAAGTCAGAGAGATCGCTCTCTCCTTCCGAGAGAAGAAGAAAAATCTCCAGGTCCTTAACGATATTTCACTTACGGTTCAGAAGGGAGAATTCGTCTCTATTGTCGGTCCTTCCGGCAGCGGGAAGAGCTCTTTATTTCAAATTATTGGCGGTCTTCTTGCTCCCGGGGCAGGAAGTATCCATATGAATGGAGAAGTGGTAACAGGAGAACGAGGGCATATCAGCTATATGCCCCAGCAACCGGCGCTTTTTCCTTGGCGTACAATCATAGATAATATCAAGCTTTCTAGTGAGGTCGCTCCTCGAAAGCATGCTGCTAAGAGCGGGAAACTTAGCGAAGATGAGATCCTCCACTGGATTAGACAAGCAGGCCTCGAAGGTTTCGAACATGCCTATCCCCATATGCTCTCTGGCGGGATGCAGCAGAGGGCCGCTTTTGTACGCGCGCTGCTAAGTCCTCAGGAGCTCATGCTGCTGGATGAACCGTTTAGTGCGCTCGATGCGCTCACTAGAAGCGAGATGCAGGAATGGCTGCTCGGTATATGGGAACAGTACCGCCGATCGGTGCTTTTTATTACTCATAATATTGAAGAAGCCTTATTGCTATCCGATCGAATCTATGTATTTTCCAGCCGGCCTGCCACCGTTCTCCATGAGATTCAGGTTCCTTTTGCAAGACCAAGACAAGAACAAATTACCGAGAGCCCTGACTTTCTTGCATTAAAAAGACAGATGTCAGGCTGGTTACGTGCGGAAAAAGAACGAAGCCGCCCGTTGTAATCTAGACAAGGAGGTGAAGAACACTTGCAGCAAACCGAAGATTTTGGATGTCCGGTTATTGATGCACATATTCACCTCGATCAGTATGAGGATGATATACAGCCGCTGCGGTTGTCTCTTGCTCCAAATGGAGTAAAATCAGTAATTGCGGTATCTACTCAGCTCGCCTCTTGCCAGAAAATAGAGAGAGCTGCTGCCGCTGCGCCTGACTTAATCTATCCTGCCTATGGATATCATCCAGAGCAATCCATTCCAAGTACAGAACAGCTGAATGAACTGCTGGACTGGATGGAGAATCACACGGATTCCATGATCGCTGTTGGGGAGGTTGGACTACCCTACTATTCACGGATGGAAGCGGAAAAGGCAGGACAGCCTTTTGATATGGACCCTTATATCTCCATGCTGGAGCAGTTTATTATCTTTGCCAAGAAGCATAACAAACCAATTATTCTCCACGCCGTTTATGAGGATGCCGATCTTGCCTGTGATTTGCTGGAGAAGCATCAAGTAAAGAAAGCCCATTTCCACTGGTTTAAAGGGTCCGATGATACGATCCACAGAATGGCTGAGAATGGGTATTATATTTCTTTTACACCCGATCTTGTGTATGAAAAAGAAATTCAGGATCTAGCAAGCAAATATCCGCATGATCAAATCATGGCAGAGACCGATGGTCCATGGCCTTTTGAGGGGCCTTTTGCTGCTCATAAAACCCATCCCCGGATGGTAAAAGACGTGATTCGTGCCTGGTGTGATGTCACTGGGGTTAAGCTTGAAATCGCGGCAGAACTGTTTTATAAGAATACGAAACAGTTTTACAACCTATATTCATAGTTTACGTACGCTAATACTCGCTCTACATACGTGGAGAGCCCCTCGCACTTCAATGCGAGGGGCTCTCCTTTTTTATTTGTATAACAAATGAAATAAGGTACTAGCGTTTCATAAACCCTTTACCATCAAGGAATGATTTTAACTGAAGACGAGCAGGCTCCGTCAGTCGTTTCGTCATCATCTCAGACCAGGTAGCAGACTGCTTCCCATTAGAACGTTCACGCATATAAGCCGATAAGGTCTCATCATACTCTTTTACCCCAGCCATAGACTGCTCTTTATTATAGCCGTTTCTATGCAAAACAGCTTTCAACGGAAGACGCGGACGAAGCACAGGATCCTGATCCGGTACCCCGAGGCACATACCAAACACAGGGTACACGAGCTCAGGTAGTCCTAGTAGTTCAGAGAGTTCTTCAATGTTATTGCGGACTCCGCCAATGTATACAACACCAAGTCCCAGAGATTCTGCAGCAACAGCAGCATTCTGAGCGGCGAGCGCTACATCAATGGTGGACACCACAAAATTCTCCATGGTATTTTCGTAGGTTTCTACCCCTGCAGCCTGTATTTCAGCCGTTTCACGAAGTCTGTACATATCTGCACACCACACGAGGAAAACAGGGCACTCATTTATATAAGCTTGGTTCCCCGCAAGACTCGAAACCTTATCTTTTAGCTCGGAATCGGTAACGGCAATTACACTGTAGGCTTGTACATTACTTGAAGAAGAGGCCATTTGCCCTGCCGCTATGATTGTTTCTAGCTGTTCCTCTGTCACAGGTTCATTTTTGTATTTGCGAATCGACTTGTGATTCATTAATAGATTGATTGTGTCGTTCATTTCTCCTTCACCCCTTCTATTTAACCTTCAGATAATCTTCAATGTCCTGCGGAACCTCATAGTATGTGCCATCAAGCCCACTCAGTACATGACCGTCCCCAATATATACAAGATCTACTTTTGGAAAATGCATAAGAACCGCTTCTTTTGCAGTCGCAGGGTTAATTCCTTGTGCTTCCTCAGGCACTTCGATTGACTTGCCTTGATTCAAGATCGCAATCATAGCCGATAATTCTTGCTCATCCGTGATGGTCCTAGATGCTTCTTCTTGGCGAATCAGCACTTCACTGCTCCCTGTCAAGCTATCCGCATATGGCGGTAATTCTTCCTTCTGCGAACAAGCAGAAAGAATCAGGATCAATAACATGCCTAACATAAGGCCGTATTTCTTCATGATGTCTTTTCTCCTTCCTAGATAGTGATCATTACAGAGATGTACTAAGTACATTACCCATATATGATCATGTTCTATCTTTGGTCTATTTTCTAACCTCTCTTTACAGGCAACAGACATTATTTATAAAATCATTTCTGCTCCATTCTTTTATTTTAGCACGAAATGATATAAGTGTTGTGATGAGGAACATCTCTGCATCTAGGAACTTATTTCGACATTATGTAGTCTATAGAGTAGTGAGGTGAGCAGGCTTGGATTACAGCGATCTTAAACATGCAGTTACGCTGGATAACGATACTTTATATCAAATCATGGACGACTTTGGTAATGACGTATGGAATTATGCTTTTTTTCTGACCGGAAGCCGGGACCATGCCGATGATATTTCGCAAGAGGTTTTTATTAAGGCCTATCAAGGAATTCACACCTACCGGGGTGAAGCTTCACTCAAAACATGGCTGATCACCATCACACGAAATACAGTTCATTCCTACCGAAGATCTCGTTTCTTTCGTCAGAGCCTCGGCAGTAAACTTTTCTCGATAGATGATGAAAAAACAGCGGAAAGCAGTGCTTTATCGTCACATAGCCGAATAGCCCCTTCTGCCGAATCGATCGTCATGGAACAGCACTATGAGGATTCGATATGGGAGATTATTATGAGCTTGTCTGTCAAATCGCGGGAAGTACTCATTCTTGCTTTAAAATATGAAATGAAAATTCATGAGATCGCTAAGATCCTCCACATATCAGAAGGTACAGTGAAATCACGTCTTTCCAGAGCAAAGGAAAAAGTACAAAAAGAACTAGGGAGGCGGGCAGAATGACAAAACATCATGAAGAGTGGGAAAAACGGGTTAAAGAGGATCCTTTTGCAGATCAACCTTTCACGGAAGAGCATAAGCGGCAAGTCATTCAGGCGGTGCAGCGCATTTCTCAAACACCGGCTCCCAAGAAAAAAAACGTTTGGCTAAAACGCATCCTGCCGAGTGTCGCTGTATGCACCACTCTTATAGCCGCAGTATGGTGGTTTCTGCCCGGTACGGAACTTACACCCAGCCAGCCAGAAATGATCAGTATGAGCGAAGCTGGCCCATCTGCCGAGTCCACAGCGGAATCAACAGATAGCGAGCCTTACGCCATGACTCAGAAGGAAACGAATAGAAACGCTACACCACCTGAGGAGAGGGCAGACTCGTTACTTAAAGAGGAGCAGTCCAAATTAAGATTCTCGGATCAAGAACTTTGGTTACAGGATCGGGTTAAAGAAGCGGATCTGATTGCCGAGCTAAAAATAACAAATTTAATTCAGGATGAACTTGGTCTGCAAGCAGATGTTGAGAAGATCTTGATCTCACACGAAAATGAGGTGCCGAGCGCACTAAAAATCAACCTAAGTGAGACAGTAAATCTGACTACTCTTCCCCTTGAGACAGAAGATCGAGTCGTGCTTTTTTTGAAGAAAACAGAAAAATTAGATACGTATCATCTAGCAGGAGAAGCCCAGAGTATATACGTGGTTTCAGCAGATAATCTGGTGTCTTCCATCGGATCTACACCGAATTCTTCAGCTATGGAAGAAATCCCTTATGATGAATTTATAGAGAATATAAAAGCCCTTGAGGATCAATGATCCTAAGGGCTTTTGGTCTTTTACCTTATGCAAGTCCGAATAAATGTACGAGTGCAAAACCAAGAAGTGATAACAGAATGGAACCGATCCCGCCTGCAATAAACGAAGGCAGTCCTTTTTTTCTAAAGGTAGAAAACTGAACACCGAGTCCAAGCCCGGCCATCGCCATACCGATTAAAAGATAAGAAATTGTAATGATACCAGAAACCATGGCAGGTGGGATAATACCCAGTGTATTTATACCGCTCATCACCAAGAAACCAACAATGAACCAAGGAATAGGGATATCACGAACACTCATTTTTGCGCTCTCGCCGTGCTCAATGCGCTCCTTACGAGCACTCCACATCCCAATCACGATCGCAATCGGAACAAGCATAGCAACACGGGACAATTTAACGATAACCGCCAGATCGACTGCACTTTGTCCGCCCGGATCTGCTGCTGCAATGACATGGGCGATTTCGTGAAGTGTTGCACCAGAGAAGATGCCGTATCCAGATGCAGTGAGTCCAAGTACAGGGTACAATAGCGTATAGAGTAAAGTGAAAATGGTGCCAAGAATAGCGACCGTTGCCGCACTTATCGCTGTATCTTCATCACTTGCCTTTAACTGAGGAGAGATCGCAACCACGGCAGCTGCTCCGCAGATGGCCGTTCCGCAAGCCGTTAGAATACCCAGCTTCTGATCCACTTTGAAGACTCTCGTCAGTACATAGACCACCACGATAGCAAAAATAATATTGATTATGGCGATAGCCAGTACTTTCGGTCCCGCTTCAATTACGTCTGCGAGGTTAAGTCTTACTCCCAGCAGAATAATCCCGTACCTGAGCAGCTTTTTACTGGAGAATGATATGCCGCCTGAGGCGTGCTCAGGAATAGGGAAGAATGCCCTGTAAAGCATCCCCAGCAAGATCGCAAGTACAAGCTGGCCCATAATACTTAAAAAAGGAAGCATTGCTAAAAATCTTGCGACAAGCGCGATAGCAAGTGTAATACCAATCCCTAGGAAGAAGCCTTGTTTATTCGGCCCTCTTTGGGGTGCAGCTATAGATTTGCTCATTTTCAAACACTCCTTGTTTAACCTAGATGACTTCTGCGTGTTCTCATTTCTTTACTATAGTGGATCGTGTTTCCCCAGTGAAATACCGATATGCTATGCCAATCATTACAAATACTTATGATTGAAATAACAATGGACTTCTCTCGTCTCAAAGCAAACAAAAAACAAAGGAGAAAAAAGATGATTACAGATACTTTACGAGTATTCGTTACTGTTGCAGAGCTGCGTCACTTCTCTAAAGCAGCTGAATCGCTTAACCTGTCTCAGCCTGGTGTCAGTCTTCACATCCGTAATTTGGAGAATGAGATGGGAGCTAAGCTGCTTCATCGTTCTTCAAAACAGGTCCGCTTAACAGAAGCAGGTGAAATTCTGTATAAGCACGCTAAGCAAATGATGCACCTGTATGATGAAGCAAAACAGTCCATCCGGCTTCTTCAGCATGAAGTCACTGGTCAGATTCGACTAGGTGCCAGCTTTACCATTGGTGAGTATATTCTCCCCGGCATGATTGCGGATTATGCGAAGCAATATCCCCATGTCAATATCGAAGTAACCATTCGAAATACGGAAGAGATTATGCGAGGAATTCGCGAAGGAATGTTGGATATTGGTCTAGTAGAAGGAAAAGTAAGTGCGGCAGAATGGAACGCTGTTACCCCTTTTATGAAAGACCAAATGATTCTAATCGCCCCTTCTGATCATCCACTGGCAAGGGAACGTGTCATCGAATCTAAGCAGCTTCAAGACCAAATTTGGGTGCTGAGAGAATCCGGTTCAGGTACACGTGCCTTTAGTGATCAGTTCATTGCGGAGCAGGGGCTTCGTGTTAAACAGACTTATTCCTTTTGCAGCAGCCAAGGTGTGAAAGAAGCAGTTGTCTCCGGTCTTGGAATTGCTTTGCTATCCGAATGGATTGTACAAAAAGAAATCAAGTACAGAGAAGTAGCTCAAATCCATTTAAAAGAGCACCAGATGGAAAGAGAATTCAGCATGGTTCAATCCGCAGGTGTCGAGACTACGCTTGCTCATCGGATGTTTATTCAGCACTTGCTTACTTACGTATCGTAGTTTTGGGCTAAGCTCGATCAAGACAGGCTGTTTTTTTGCAGCTGACGAAGCGTTTGTATCATTTCAAGTTTTGCGGTTTCGAACTGCTTGTGTCGATGCCCATTTGCACCCGAAGGATGAGGGAATCCCCACAAATAATTGCCCGCTTGAATCATGTTTTGATGAATCATCTGACGCAGCACCTTCTCAACTGACTTTCCTAACGGGATAATTAGCGGCCCGCTCAGCATATTTATTTCTTGTGAAAAAGATTCAACTGCTTTTTTATACAAAAATTCATTCTTCGTTAATGATGGTAAATGTCCGTTGTAGTTCTGTTTATCGACAAATACCGGGTATCGCAGTAAGGACGTTGTATGTAAAAGAGTAGTATTAACGTCAAATAAGTCACTTGCTTTTTCGATACCAAAATAATGGGGTAACTCCAATTCTTCAAGCATGCTGATGATATTTGTACGCATCGATCCAGCGAACCGGGCAGCTATTTTCGCTGCTTTACAAGCTTCTTCATCTGTCTCTCCTCTGTGCAAAGACTGTGCAGCCGCTTGATAAGCCCGTTCCATCTGTGTCCAGCCTGGCGTAATGCCTACGATTACCATTTTCGCGAGCGGGTTGATGTACTCATTATGGGGAGCATAATACATTTCCAGTTGCCCTTCCCTCGCCATTAACAAATCTTCAATTAATAAATCCTGTTTTGAGTACTGATCCTTGATCGGAAGCGACCCAATAAACGATAGATAGGATTTGGATTGTGCTGATAACATATGATCTCCTCCGTTCTTTCTTGTTGAAACTTCTTATTTCAACCATCCTATAACCAAAAAAAGATATCCTGCACTCGCTCAAAAAGCCAGCCAGGATATCTTTTTTCTACATCCTAAGAATCTCACTGTTCCATCATCATTAAGCCTCTACCTCAGTAACACAGTTTATAGTCTTATTTGCTTACAGCTTCACTCGCTGTAACCGCAGTGCATTAAGTACAACCGATACCGAACTTAGTGCCATTGCTGCTCCCGCAAGCCATGGAGCAAGCAGTCCCATCGCGGCAATAGGAATGCCGATGACATTGTAACCAAGGGCCCAGAACAGATTTTGTTTAATATTCCCCATTGTACGGCGACTCATCATAATCGCATCAGGAATGCTGTTCAGATCACCGCGCATCAGCGTCACATCCGCTGCTTCCATCGCTACATCGGTACCTGTTCCCATCGCCATACCTGTATCTGCCGTAACAAGGGCTGGAGCATCATTGATACCGTCGCCTGCCATCGCTACTTTTTTACCTGTCTGCTGAAGTTTTTTCACTTCTTCCGCTTTGCCTTCGGGAAGCACTTCAGCCAGTACATGATCAATACCCGCTTCTTTAGCAACCGCTTCTGCAGTCCGCTTGTTATCACCTGTCATCATAACCACTTCAATACCCATTTCTTTGAGACGCTGCACAGCAGCACGGGAAGTTGGTTTAATGGTATCAGCGACAGCAACGGTTCCTGCCCATTTGCCATCGATAGACAGCAGCATTGCTGTTTTTCCTTTTTCCTCTAGCTGCTTCATACCTTGGTCTGCCATCTTACTATCAACATGGTGCTTTTCTAATAATCGGCGTGTCCCGATAAGCAGCTCTTGACCATTAACCTTAGCTTTTACCCCGTAGCCAGGAATATTCTCAAAATGTTCTGCTTCTGGGAAACGAATACCTTTAGCCCCAACTCCCTGCACGATCGCCTGTGCCAGCGGATGTTCCGAAGCGTTCTCGGCAGCGGCAACTAGAGATAGAAGTTCCTCTTCCGCCAGGTCATCACGAGTAATAACATCCGTTAATTGCGGTTTTCCTTCCGTTACCGTTCCTGTTTTGTCGAGCACAACAATTTCGATTTCTTGTGCATGCTCTAGATGTTCTCCACCTTTAAACAAAATTCCATATTCAGCCGCTCTGCCTGAACCTGCCATAATAGAAGTTGGCGTAGCCAGACCAAGCGCACACGGACATGCAATAACGAGTACTGCAATGGCTTTTTCGAGAGCATTTGCAAACTGTCCTTGATCTACAAAGAAGTACCAGACCGCAAAGGTTAACACCGCAATACCTACGACAATCGGTACAAAAATACCAGAAATAAGGTCTGCAATCCGCTGAATCGGTGCTTTTGAGCCTTGCGCTTCTTCCACTACTTTAATAATTTGAGCAAGGGCTGTATCGGACCCGACTTTTGTGGCCCGAACAGTAAGCGCACCGTTTTTGTTAATAGTAGCCCCAGATACGTTGTCCCCTGGTTTCTTATCAACAGGAAGACTCTCCCCGCTGAGCATCGATTCATCCACAGAAGAGGAGCCTTTCTCAATGACTCCATCCACCGGGAATTTCTCACCAGGCTTCACAATAAATAGATCACCCGCAACTACTTCTGATGCCGGAATCGTCTTCTCTTCTCCGTCACGTATGACAAGTGCCGTTCTTGGCGCCAGCTCCATCAAACTGCGGATGGCCTGAGATGAACGTCCTTTAGCAACACTTTCGAACCATTTCCCGACAAGAACGAGCGTAATGAGGATGGCACTTGTCTCATAGTAGAGTTCAGCACCATGATGTCCGCCCTCTATTGTCCACGCAATGCTTAAATAAAGGCTGTAGAAGTACGCTGCCGAAGTTCCGAGAGCGACAAGTACATCCATGTTTGCACTCTTATTGCGAAGAGCACCATAGGCTCCTCTATAAAATTGCCATCCAATTATAAACTGGATTGGTGTTGCAAGAATCCACTGGAACCAAGGATTCATGAACAGGTCAGGTACATAAATCCATGAGGTGAACGAGAAATGACCTACCATGGCCCACAATAATGGGATAGACAGGATTGCGGAAATAATCCACTTCCATTTTTTACGCTCCAGCTCTTTTTGACGAAGATCTGCAATATCTTCCTTCGCTTGCTGGGGAAGAGCGCCATAGCCAAGCTGCTCCACCTTTTTCACAAAATCCGTAGAGCTTGCTGTACCGGAAGCATATTCAATATGGGCGGTTTCCAGCGCCAAATTCACATTCGCCTTGGTAACCCCAGGCATTCGGCTGAGTCCTTTTTCAATTCGAGTGGCACATGCAGCACAGGTCATTCCCGTGATGTTTAGATCCACACTTTCAACAGCCGTTCCGTATCCAAGAGAATCGATTTTATTCTTCAGATCATTTACACCGACCGCTGCAGGGTCATATGTAACCGACGCTTGTTCCAGCGCCAGATTCACATTTGCTTCCTTAACCCCTTCCATGCGCGACAGCCCTTTCTCAATTCGGGTCGCACATGCAGCACAAGTCATACCTGTTATATTCAGTTTGGTTTTTTTATCCGTGCGGTTTACTTCTGTCGATTCATTCATTACGATCCATCTCCTTTATACCCCACAGGGGTATATATGTGAGGTGAAAAAAGCAGCCTTTATCTGACTGCTCTTTATATGATAATACAAATAGAGCAGAAACGTTCAACATTAGATGCCTGAGCGTTTCTTTACTATGTTCAATTTCAAAGTCAATTAAACTACGTCATACCCTTGATCTTCAATCGCTTGTTTCATTTGATCGACTGTCACTTTTTGCTCGTCATATTCGATACTTACCTTACCTGCATCAAGATCCACATTTCCTTTCGCGCCAACAGTTTCAAGAGCACCTTCTACTGCTTTTACACAGTGACCACAAGACATTCCTTTTACATTCAATGTTACGTTACTCATTATGTTTTCCTCCTTAAGGTTGGTTTATAGAGCTCTACATTAGACTGACTAATCATAAAAAAATCACAATACTTACTTCATTAACTTCTTAACCGTAACCAGCAGTTCATCAATCACTTCAGAGTCTCCAGCCTGGATACGTTCAATAACACAGCTCTTCATATGACCTTCGAGCAACAGCTTCCCAACGCTATTCAGCGCAGATTGTACCGCTGCAATCTGTGTAAGTACATCGTCGCAATACGTATCGCGTTCGATCATACCCTTAATTCCTCGAACCTGCCCTTCAATTCGGTTGAGCCGTGACGTGAGAATGTTCTTCATCTCATCCGAGTGATGACTATGTCTTGGTCCGTCGTTGCCTTGAGGCGAATGAGCATCATGACATGCGCTGACTGCAAGAGCCCCTTGTGGCGAACAACAATCCACCGTCTTATTTGTTAATGCTTCATTGGGAGTATGGTCTACCTTGGACTCTTCCATTCCCATGACCTCCTTCGTCTCTATAAAGCTATAGTAATATACCCCCATAGGGTATGTCAATGATGAATAAGAGATTATTTGAAATACATTATTATTTACATATAATAGAAGTTATTCTATATTTATAGAAAATCACGAGTTCCACATGCTGCTTAACTATATTAAAAATCTAATGCGAGGTACTTATATGATCATTCATACGTTCATGCATATCCTTATAGGGGCTTATCTTTATACTCTCTTCTTTAGACCAACAAACAACAGAGAAAAAATAATGATTATCCTGTCTGGAGGCATCATTGGAATCTCCCCCTGATATAACCAAATTCTTTGGCGATCTATGGTTGCACAGTATCCTAACCATACCTTTCATAGGATTGTTATTTGCTTTGCTCTTATACTCTTTGTTAAGAATTAATCTGCTAAAAGGGTTATGGATCAGTATGGTAACCGTTTTTCTGAGTCACCATCTTATTGATTATCTAGGAAACGGGATTAACTTGCTGTATCCGATTAGTGGCGATGAAGTGGAGCTAGATGTGATTCCTAAGAGTATGGAAGCTATTATAATATTCGTATTATTACTTGGTTTCATTCTTTATTTATCGAAATTATCATTTAAATACTATATTATGCCTCTCATTGTCATCATCCTTCTGCTGATAGTCCAAATCACCTCATCTTTGACGATTCAGCACAAATTAGATACGAGATTACATCCAGCTACGATTACGATGACACCGGAAAACCAACTTTTGCATTGGGAGTTTGACGTTCGATTGGCAGATACAACGATAATCAAAGGTTCAGGCGCTTATCTAGATTACAAAATAGATCATACCACTCCGCCTCCTAAGGAGTAGCGAAACAATCCACTCACTGCGGCCCACTTGAGATGGGTTGAATAAAATGAAATGACAAAAGGCATTGGATATATATCTCCAATGCCATCGTTTTGCCATAACAGGCACCCCCATAGGGTGCCTGTTATTCATCAATCAAAGAGTTACTTCCATAATAGTGATCTGTGAAACCACCAATAGGATATTAACGTTTTGAATTCAACAATTTAATTACTTCTTCTGCAACTTCACCACCCGAAGCCGGATTTTGCCCAGTCACCAGATGATCATCAACCACTACGAATGGTGCCCAGTCATTTCCTTTTACATAATTAGCGCCTTTTTTAACCAGTTCATCTTCCGTTAAAAACGGAACTACTTTGTCTAATTCGATAGCTCTTTCTTCCGTATTGGCAAAGCCTGTCACTTTTTTATTAGCAATTAGATACTCGCCAGCTTCATTTTTAATGTTTACAAGACCGATCGAGCCATGGCACACAGCAGATACAATGCCGCCATTCTCATATATTTTCATAGCAATGTTCTGTAATTTTTCATTCTCAGGGTAATCCCACATCACGCCGTGACCGCCTGTATAGTAAATAACATCATAGTCTTCTGGATTAATATCTTCTGCAGCTAGAGTTGTTCCTAACTTATTTAAGAATTGATTGTTTTGGTAATATTCCCAGTCTAGTTCCGTCATAGAGTCTTTCTCTAAACTATGCGGATCGATAGAAGTGTAGCCTCCGTTAGGGCTGACATAATCAATTTTGTGTCCTTCTTTCTCCATTTTATCTACGAAATGTACTGCTTCTCCCAACCATAATCCTGTAGCACGCTCTAATTCTGGGTATTTGGATACATTGGTTACAACTACTAAAATATTTGCCATTATGTTCACTCCTGTTTATATGATAGGATGATTGTATTGGTTAAACCTTACTTTAAGTCAAGAGGGGAAAAATATGTATTTTATTCAACAAGCCAGCGAGTATTCTGAGATACCAGCAAGCTCCATTAGATACTATGAAAAAATAAATTTATTACCTGCATTAAAAAGAAACGCAAATGGTGTTCGTGTATTTGACGACAAGGACATTGAAATTTTGAAACTTGTAAAGTGCTTTAGAAGGCTGGGAATGCCTATTCAAGAAATAAGAGAGAATATCTCAAATATAAACTTGGAATATGAAAGTATAGATACCAGCGCCATTTTGCTTCAACATAAAAAGAGCCTGGAGGATCAAATCCTGATTCTAAACTCTTTTATTGAAGAAATAGATGATAAATTGTAGTATTTCAGATCTTTAAATCATACCTTTGTGATGTAGCTGCTTTGCTTGCTGGTCATACCGCGAGGAACAGGCCGATCCATCGCAGGAGGAAATCGGACTATTTTTATTCATGTAAAATAAAAATAGAGGGGCATCGGAATCATATTTATTCCAATGCCCCTCTTGTCTTCTAAGCAAGCCATCGCTGCGGACTAGATTTTATCTACTATGAATGAATATCTTTGGTTTCTGTACCCGTATCTTGCTGAGTAAGAGTTACTATCGCTTTCAGCGCAGCTTCCATCTCACGCTCTACCGCATCACTCACCACATTCGTATGCGGATCATACTCGGCAGCAAGATCTTGGTCGGCAAAACCGTCAATCGCTACAATCGCTCCCGCCCGCGCGCCTCGTAGAGAGCTGATTACAAACAGAGCTGCTATTTCCATCTCCGCGCCAAGCGCACCTGCCTGTTTGAATTTTTTATGCGGAATTTCCTCAACTCCGTTAAAGAAGGCATCCACGGTGACTGTCATCCCTTTTCGAACCACACCTCGCATCGCAGTTGCAGCGCTATATAAAGCTTGGGTAACTTCATGATCTGCTACCGCAGGGAAACCATCCGGTACCAGCTGTCTTGTAAGACCATCTGTACGAATTGCAGCTGTACTTACCACAAGGCTGCCTGCAGGTACATCCGCAGTATAAGACCCCGCCGTTCCCACTCGAATCAGGGTGGTCACTCCGGCGCGAATTAGTTCTTCAAAGCAGACTGCTGCTCCTGGGCATCCCACTCCATGACTTACCACAGCAATAGGGACACCTTCATACTCGCCCACAAATGTACGATATTCCCGGCTGAATGCAAGTTCTCTTGCTCCCGTCAGCTTGCTTGCCATTTTCTCTGCACGGAATGGATCTCCACATACGACCGCATAAGGCGGGATATCTTCCGAATGAATCTGTAAAATAGGCAGTAACATATTAATCAAACTCCTTCTTCATCCACTCATCTTCTGGAATCGGCAGTTCCTCATCTGAGAAACGCTGCTCCTGAAATGGATCAGCTGTATTATGAAATCCGTTCCGTTCCCAGAATCCATGACGATCTTCTGTCATAAACTCAAAGCCGCGAATCCACTTGGCACTTTTCCAAAAGTAAAACTCAGGAACCACCAGGCGCAGCGGCCAGCCATGCTTAGGTGTTAAATCTTTGCCATCATATTTAAAAGCGAGCAGCACATCATCCCGCAAGAGCGCTTCAATCGGCAGATTCGTCTCGTAATCTTGATCTGCGTGAATCATCACGTATTTTGCTTCCGGTTTGATTTTGAAATGCTTCATAAAGTCAGTAAACCGAATACCCTCCCAGGCCGTATCAAATTTAGACCAGCGAGTAACACAGTGTATATCACTCACCGTATTTGTCATCGGAAATTGTAGAAGGTCTTCGTAGGAGAAGCTTACTTCTTCCTCTACTGCTCCGTAGACGCGCAGATCCCATGTGCTCATATCATACTCTGGGACTTCACCTTCATGCAGTATAGGAAATTTCTCAGTCAACACCTGTCCTGGCGGCAGACGATGTGCTAATGATTCATCAATATTTACCGTTGGCGACTTTGTTCCTTTTAGTCGCTCTGCTTTATTTTTCATATAAACAGCCCCTCCCTGTGCATCTTTCTTTGTTACCTTGAGCTTCCGCCCGCTTTCTGTGCATCCTCTGCATACGTCTTATCCTTGAAGAAGAACATTGCCGCAAGTGTAATAATATAAGGAAGCATAGTGGTGAAATGGGACGGAAGTGAGAAACCTTGCAAACGAATTCCCAGTGCCTCCATAAAACCAAACAATATACTTGATGCCATTACAAGAATTGGACTGGACTGACCGAGCATTGTAGCAACAAGTGCGATGAATCCGCGTCCTGCTGTCATTCCTTCTGTAAACATCGTCACTTGTCCAAGCGACAACTGTGCACCGGCAAGCGCACAGAGTACGCCGCACATCAGTACAGCAAGGTATTGCGTACGGCGAACGGGAATACCAAGACTTTGTGCAGCTACTGGATTCTCCCCAACAGAACGGAGCCGAAAACCAGATACTGTTTTAAATAAATAGAAATGAAGCACGAATACGAGAATATATGCCAGATAGACAAGCGGTGAATGACCAGAGATGACGTCCCCGATCCATGGAATATCTTGAATGAATGGGATATCCCATTTCGGTAATCCGATCATATCCTTATCGTAATAAGCACCCTTCACATCAAAAATAGCGCGTAACGAGAATGTCGTAAGTCCCGCTGCCAGAAAGTTAATAGATAAACCGACCACAATTTCATTGGCCTTTAGGTTAATACTGACAAAAGCAAATACAAGCGAGAAGAACGAGACAATGAGAATTGCAAAAATAATGGCAATCACCACGTTATGAAATAAATAGTTACCTACAATAGAAGAAAAGGCTCCAATAAGGACTAATCCTTCCAGACCTACATTAAATAAACCAACACGGGAACATAATGCCCCTCCGAGCGCAGCAAGCAAAATGGGTGTAATCATACGAAGAGTCGCATTAAATAAGGCTGCATCAAGAAGCTGTTCCATTTGTTTTGTTCCCCTTTCTTCGTTTTAGGAAGCGATAGCCGATTTTTGCGGATACGAAAAGAGTCAGCACAGCTTGAATTACACTACCTACTTCCAGTGGCACCTCGGTATTCCGTTCCACACCCATAGACCCGGTCTGAAGAGCAGACAGCAGAAAAGCTGAGAAAGCCGTACCAAGCGGATGCGATCCAGCGAGCAGGGTAGCCATAATTCCGCTCCATGCATAATTCGCACTGCTCAGTGAACCATCAATATACCGGTACTGGGTACCCAGCACTTCTCCTGCTCCTGCAATTCCAGCCAGCGCTCCGCTGACAATCATCGAAAGCATCATCATTCGCACTCTTTTCACTCCGCCAAAAGCAGCAAAGGAAGGATTGCTTCCGAGCATTCGAATCTCGTATCCTGGTACTGTTTTTTGCATAAAAAAGTAAATGACTACGGCAGCAATGATTGCGATAATAAATCCGGCATGAAGACCCATGCCTTGGAACAGTTTAGGCAGCCATACACTTGGATCAACCATCGGTGTCTGTGCCATTGCCGCCGATCCCGTTGTATCCTTAAGCGGATACGCAACCATATATCCCGCAAATAAAGCAGCTATGTAATTGAGCAACAGCGTAGTAATCAATAAATTCATACCAAATTTGGCATCCAGCCAGCCGGCAAAAAGAGACCAGATACCGCCGACAATTGCACCGGCAAGAATGGAGACAATCGTGACAAACCAGCCGGGTCCTGGCAGGTAGAGCGCAGTAATTGCGGAAGCTAAAGCCCCTAGCAGCATTTGCCCTTCAGCCCCCATGTTAAAAAATCCGGCTTTAAAAGCAAGAGCAACCCCAAGCCCGATCAGAATAATTGGCGTGGCTCGTGACAGTGTATTAGTGAAGAAGTAGAAACTGCCAAAGGCGCCCTTCCACATCTCCCCGTAAGTCTCAAATACATTGCCGCCGACAACCAAGATCGCGATCGCTCCTGCAAGCAGGCCGATCACTACAGCAAGCAGCGGCTGGATTAAACTTTTCAAATGATTCTTCAACATGCTCATGCCTGTTGTTTCCCCCCTGCCATCAGTAAACTGATGCTCTCTTCGGTCGCATTCTCTGCCATAAGTTCTCCTGCGATTTCTCCTTCATACATGACAACAACCCGGTCCGAGAGTTGCAATATCTCTGACAATTCAGAAGATACAAGTAAGATCGCGGCACCTTGATCTCGCTGATGGAGCAGTTCTTTATGAATCGTCTCCATTGCCCCAATATCAACGCCGCGCGTCGGTTCAGCAGCAATGAGAAAAGGAGCTTCATGAGCAAACTCGCGGGCAGCAATCAACTTTTGCAAGTTTCCGCCGGAGAGATACTGTGCTTTTGTCTCGACAGAACCAGTCTTTACTCCAAAGCGCTGAATCCATTCCTCTACTTTCTTGCGTACCTTACGAGAGGAGATAACCCCTTTGTTCTGCAGAGTATGATGGTGACCCATCATTCCATTCTCAAGAACGGTCGCATCTTTTGCAGCTCCCCACATATAGCGGTCTTCCGGTATATGGGCAAGACCTGTCTCCCTAATTTTGCGAACAGAAAGCCCGGTAATATCCTGACCTGACAAGCGGATCGATCCTTCACTGACCGGTCTAAGCCCGGCAATGGCTTGAATCAATTCCGATTGTCCGTTCCCCGATATCCCTGCGACTCCAATGACTTCGCCTGCGTGAACCGTGAGGTTAATATCTCGGAGCGATGTTTGCTCTTTGGATCCCTTCATCGATACTCCTTCGATTTCAAGCACAGCATCCCCAGGCTGAAAAGGCTTTTTCTCCATTCGCACCAGTTCTCTGCCTACCATAAGTCTAGATAGCTGCTCAACATCTGTGTTTTTTGCCTCAAGTGTTCCCGTCACGCCCCCATCTCGAAGTACCGTGATGCGATCAGACACTTCCATGACTTCCTGCAATTTATGCGTAATAAGGATAAAACTTTTGCCGAGCTTCGTTAGAACACGAACGTTAGTGAGAAGTTCTTTTACTTCGAGCGGAGTTAGTACGGCAGAAGGTTCATCCAGAATAATAATGTCTGCCCCTTGGTACAGTACCTTCAGAATTTCAACGCGCTGCTGCATACCAAGCGAACACTCACCTGTTTTTTTCCACGGATCAACCGGCATTCCGTACTTTTCACCGAGTTCTATGACGATTTTGGCGGCCTCATTTCGATCAAAGACAACACCGCTTTTGGATGGTTCACGGCCAATCACTATGTTCTCAGCAATCGTAAAAGACGGAAACAACATGAAATGTTGATGGACCATGCCGATTCCATGAGCAATCGCGTGTGAAGGCGTTGTAAAGCTCACTTCCTTGCCGTTTACCCGGATGCTGCCCGAGGTCGGTTCTTCCATCCCGTAGAGAATGCGCATCAGTGTCGTTTTCCCTGCACCATTCTCCCCTACAAGGGCATGAACCTCGCCTTCTTTTAAATCAAAGTTCACTTCTTTATTCGCCGTAAGTGTTCCATACTTTTTTGTAATCCCGCTCATTTCTAGCAGCACGCGTATCCTTCCCCCTTCTCCTCTTAATGAAGAAAAAACCGACTACCTGTGTTGGGCAGCCGGCCAAATCTTGAAGAACTAACAATCATTCCGAGCTCTAACATAGCTGTAGTAAATTCTTCTTCCATTTTGCTCTAAAAAGAAATGTATTACTTAGTTACTTTGAAGCGGATCCGTCACTACGATCTCACCAGATACAATCTGATCTCTGATTGCTTTCACTTTATCAACCACTTCTTGTCCAATGAATGGACTAAGCGGGGATTCACTATCTCTAGTTACAAATGTAAGTCCCACGCCGTCTTCTTTCAGACCATAACTTACATAGCCGAACTCAAACGAACCATTTGCAAAAGCCTTCAACTCTTCATAAGCAATAGAGTCTGTCGATTTAAGCTGTGATAGAACAATATGTTCTGGATCTTCTACCGTACGATCTGTATCTTGACCGGAAGTATAGAAACCTTTTTCTTTCGCTGCTTCAAATACACCAAGATCACCTACTGCAGAAGCCCCAGCAATAAAGTCAGCTCCTTGATCAGCTTGAACGATCGCCAGTTCTTTTGCTTTGGCAACATCATTAAATCCACCTGCATAGTTAATCAGGAATTTGGCATCCGGGTTAACGGAAGCAAGTCCTTCTCTAAATCCTTCGGTGTACTTCTTAATCAAAGGAATATCTTGAGCGGCAATCATGCCGACAATGTCTGTTTTGGTTGCGAGGCCCGCTGCTGCCCCAAGTAGGTAAGCACCTTCATATTCTTTAAATCCAACACTTCGAACATTAGGCAGATCAATAACCGTATCTACGATAGCAAAAGACTTGCCTGGATTTTCAGTGGCCACTTTAGTAAGAGCATCCTCCGCTTGGAAGGTAGCCGTCATGATAAGATCATAATTCTCTGCTACAGCTGCACGAAGATTCTGTTCAAATGCTGCCGGGTCTGTCGATTCGATCGTCTTTACTTCAATTCCGAACTCTTCCCCTGCTTTTTTGAACCCTTCATCCATCTGCACGAAGAAAGGATTGACACCAATTTTCTCAGGAAGTACAAGAACTGCTTTTTTAGACTCTTGCTCGGAAGCGGATGCGCCTTCAGACCCATCTTTTCCACTGCTATCACTGCCGCAGGCAGCTAATAAAATGGAAAGCATTGAAATAATCAACACAAACGAAAGAGCTCTTTTCATAGTGACCTAATCCCCTTTTCCTATTTTCATAGTTCCATAATACGAACATTGTCGATGTGTGTCAATTAATCTTTCGGATTTTACTATATATAAAGGTAAAATATATGGTTTGTCGCTAATTGTAATCAATATAATGCGAATGTTTGATTGACACTCTTCTCAGCCTAGTGGTAAGATGATCCCTAAATTTAGAACATTAAACATACATAAATGGTAGGTTTAGTAGGATTATAACGTATTCAAATGATCTTGAGGAGTGGTCTTATGAAAAAAGTTTTATTAAAAACAGTCGTTGCAGCAAGTGTAGCTCTATCTGTTCTTCCTTCCACCTCGTTTTTTGCTTCCAATCCAGTCACCGAAGCAGCATCTATGTCTACGGTAAGTCAGTACGCTGGAGCGGACACGATCGAAGGATACGTGCAATTTCTCAGTAACAAATACGGGATTGTGTTTGAAGCGAAGCCAACAAAAGGAGACTTTATCGAAGCGGTCGCAAAAGTTCTTCCTATCCATGTAGAGAGCGACGATCCTGTTTTTACAGATATAGATTCCTCTGATCCACTCTATCCGTCAGCCGCCAAACTCTACAAGGCAGGCATCATCACAACAAACACAGTTCATGGGGATGCAAAACTCACTCCACTCGCAGCACTGTACATTGCATTGAAAGCAGCTGAAATCCAGGAACTCAGCTATACTTATCCATCAGCTAAAGTAGAAGCATCTCTTAAGAAACTAGGTTTTTCACCTTCTCGTATTCAGGGTAAAGCCGGTTCCGAGGTTGCTGCTGCGGTGGATACAGGTCTTCTCCCCTCTTCCTTATATAAGGAAACCGTAACAGCCAAACAAGTCTCAAGCGAATATGCAGCCGCTTTACTCGGACAAGTGCTGGAGCTAAACGGTAATTATAAACATAGTATTGGTAAAACCAGCGATGCAGACATCTATTCCAAGCTTAGTGATGCTTATAACACTTCTGATTTGATTGCAGCCCCCGATCTTCGTGCAATCGTAAATGAAGCACTGGAGAACAATGAAATTACCGGATATAACCTGAAAGATACTAGATATAACTCTAATTTTATAGATTCATTAAAACTTACGTATGGTCATGATGACGTTAAACATGCGAAGCAGTTAATCGGACTATTACGAAGTGAAGGAATTCAGGCCGACATCCAGCTTGAGCCCAAAACATCGGCATTCATTTATTTAAAAGAGTGGGGCGAGCCGAAGGAGACTGACAATTATAAAGTAGAGCAAATAGCAAATGGGAATTACATTGCTTATGCGAAAGAATACGATCTTGTACTAGAATTTAACAATATAGATGATAAAAACCGATTTAATAATATAGTACTTGCTTATGCTAAGAAAAATAGCGATGAACAGAAAGATCTTTTATATGGTTCTTGGTGGCAGCCGCTGTACTACTCACCAACAGCCCTTTCGAACTATGAAGTCATCGTAAATAACAAAATAGCAAAAGGAAATTACTATGCTCAATCGTTTACTTTAGAAGAAAATGCAAAAAAAGTATCCGATGCACTAAAAAAACGCGCACCTGATGCCGATATATCTAGTTATAAACTGTGGGTCGATGTACCTTTTTATAACTATTTACAAGGCGGATATGAATAATTCTTTAGGAATTCTTAATTAGTTCCCTAACACGCAAACTAATTTTTTTGTATCAGACAAATTAACTAAAAAATATTTTGAAAAAAAGAAGGAATTTGTATATACTAGTCGAATATAACTATTTGACTGGAAAAAAATACGATATACGGAGATTAATACATGGTATATGATGGTATAATTCTTGGACTTATCGTCGGATTGTTCAGAGGCGGTCTCAAGAATGGTCTCATGCAGTTTGGTCAAATTAAGTTAAAGGGCGGACTTATCTTTCCGATCCTTCTACTCATTCAGTTCCTTATTTTTCGCTTTCAAGGAGATGCCTCCTGGTTAGCACCTGTTTCAGGGTATTTCTTTATGTCCATCTACGTTATTGGTATGGCGTTTCTGTGGATGAATCGACAGAATAAAGGCTTTATGATTATTCTTATCGGTGTTTTTCTCAATTTTCTTGTGATGGCTGTGAATGGTGGCCGGATGCCTGTATCACTCGACGCAGCACAAGTATTGGGACCCTATTACACAGAACTCTTATCTAGCGGTGATGCAGTGTATAAGCACTACATGCTGGATGCCTCTACTAGATTGTCGTTCCTTGGGGATATTATTCCTCTCTCTAATCCTTATCCGCGAACTCAGGTTATTAGTATTGGTGATGTCGTTATGAACCTTGGCATTTTCCTGTACATCCAGAGTATCATGGTTCCCAAAAAGGATACTGAAGATCAAGATCTCGCACCTAGTTTACATACATCTAACTAACTTTTAAGGAGGATACACACTATGAAAAAAACAAACATTGCTCGCATCATCATGAATGCGGTTATCGTAGCTTCTGTTGTTGTTGCACTTACTTCTGGTTTCTCCCTTGGCTAAAAACTAGACTTGCAGATTACTACAAAAACAGGCGAATAAGCCTGTTTTTTTATTTATATAATGAAAATGATTAATGTCATGATAAAATAATACAATAAGACGAAAATATAGGAGAAATTAGTCTCATGACAAATCTCTATTCAAAAATCAAGAAATTAGATATTAGTATGTGGTATATCGTTTTTCTATGCTTAGGTGGATTTTTGACCTTCCAAAACATCAATGGATGGGCTTTTTTTCATTATTCCAGCGAGCAGTGGGTTCAGCTCTACGTGATGGTGGGAGCTACTTTAATACTGAACAGCCTTATGTTCCGGCTTCCTCCAGAAGGAAACTTAATGTCTTTTGATTCTTCCATTTATCTAGCATGTGTTTTTATCTACGGAAGCGAGTTTACTCTGTCCGTACTACTAATTTGCTCCTTGTTATACGCAGTTTATAAGAGAGGCATACCCTGGTGGAAACAATGTACCAACTTTGCCCTTTATTCTATTATGATTTCTCTTTGTTATAAGGTCTTTCTATCACTGGGTGGCAGTCTTGGTACTGTAGATTCACTTAACTTAACCTCATACATCGTCTCTCTTGCTGTATATTTTATAGTTAACACTCTCGGACTTTTTCTATACTATTATCTTTTATACCGTAAGGATTTAATAAACACCTTAAAAGGATTTGTTAAGGATACCGTACTTGTATACCTATGCATGTTAATCCTCTCTCTTGTGTTATGTGTCTTAATCGTAAACAATGGAACACTCGGTCTCATTCTATTTCTTAGTTTGGGTATTATGTTATCGCATGCTTTCCGTCTATTATTCTCTATGTATCATCAGATACTAAATCGTTCTAATATTGATCAGCGGACCGCTCTCTATAATCATAGTTTTTTTGAAAGTTCGCTTGATTATCATATTATAGAAGCTAAAGTTAATGACAGACCTCTCTCATTAGCCATGATTGATATTGATGATTTTAAAAAATACAATGACAGCTTCGGCCATTTAAAAGGTGACCTGCTCATCAGTTTTCTCGGTTCTATGTTGAAAGAAGAAACAAAAGACACCTCTATTGTGGCTTCCCGTTATGGCGGTGAAGAGTTCACCCTTCTTATGCCGGGATATGACTACGAAAAGGCTCGACATTTTGTTGATAAGTTGAGAAAAAAACTAAACGATACTCCTTTTGATGGTGTAGAAGTTTTTCCACATAAATGCTTATCTTTTTCTGCTGGAATTGCTCAGTACAGTATCGACCTATATGATAAATCACAGCTTGTGGACCATGCTGATAAAGCACTGTACTACGCTAAGAAACAAGGAAAAAACACCGTACATACTTATGGCTGTGACTTAACGATGGAAGACGAACTAGATTTGTCTCATGAAGTAAATTACATTGAGCAACAACTCAACTTATTTATGTACAAAGATATAGATACATTTAAGCACTCAAAAAGAGTATACAAATACGCGTTAGATATGAGCAGTATTCTATCCTTAGACAAAGAAGAAAAAAGAGAATTTGTTCTTGGAGCACTCATTCATGACATCGGAAAACTTGAGATTCCGTGGGGTGTTCTGAATAAAGAAGGAAAACTTACTCCTGAAGAGTGGGAGACCATCAAACAGCATGTTACCTGGGGCAAGAAAATCGCGCTTACCGATCCGCGTTTTAGAGATTTAATCCCTTATATCGAGCTTCATCACGAACGATTTGATGGTAAAGGTTATCCGCATGGACTGAAAGGGAAAGAGATCCCTAAACTATGCCGGATGCTCACCGTTCTTGATTCTTTTGATGCCATGACCACCGAACGGCCTTACCAGAAAACAAAAACGCTGCAAGAAGGAATTATTGAGCTTCGAGCTTGTGCGGGAACTCAGTTCGATCCAGAGCTAGTTGAGATCTTTATTGCCTATATTCTTGAACGGTCACCAAAAAACGACCTGACTATGCAGGAAGAGACTGCTCCTTATATGGTATAAAAAAATAGAACCCGGATCATCCGTTTCTGTAATCCAGAAGTAGATGAACCCGGGTTCTTTTTTAGTAGTAGTTATTGTTGTTTAACGTCTTTCTGTGTTCAACTCATGTGAGGTTTGATAGAGTTCTTTAATCATTTGTTGTAAAAACATGCTTTGCTGTCTCGTAATGCCCTTTTGATTTTCCCGAATTAGCAACTGTTCAATATTTTTCTTCAGTAGTTCACTGCGACGTTCCAACACGGCTAGACTCATGTCTCTACATACACTCCTTTTAATTTTCTCTAATTTAGTGACGCTCCTAGTTGCTGAAATGAGAAGAGCTAAAATGGAAGCACCTCTTCATCAGCAACATCGATATTACCATAAGTATACAGAAGGACGGGGTACAAAGGAAAATTGCATTCTGCGTTAGAATACAGCATAACAGGAAGTGAGCAAGGATGACTCTCCCCTACCACCTTTTTTTCATACACATCCTTCCATATACTTAAAATCACGTACCATGTTTCTATTTACCCCTTCGCCTAGGACTGAAACGAATCCCTTTGCTTCAGGTTAGGAGGTATAATAAAAGAAAGCAGGATATTTAGCTTGATTCTCCCCTGTGATAAGGAGTGCTGCTCATGAGCTATAAACATATCAAATGGATGATTCTTATCATTCCGACGATTACGGTCGGTCTATGGGAATACATACGGCATCAGTTTCTTATGCCCTATCTTTCAATGGAAGCCGGGAATTGGCTGACACCTGTCATTATTTATCTTGTCAGCGTAACCCTGTTAAATAAGTTATTTCAGGTTATGGAACGTGCTCAGGCAGAGTTAGAGAAAGAAAAAGCAGCAAAGTCTGCTCTTGAGGCTAGAGAACAAATGGCAAGGGAATTGCATGATGGGATTGCTCAATCTTTATTTTTATTATCGGTACAAATGGATAAAGTGGACCGCAACATGTCTGGTTCAGCTCATCAAGATGAACTGCGAGATGCAAGAAAAACAGTGCATGAGATTCACCATTATGTGAGACAGGCAATTGCTGAGCTTAAGATTCCAGAAAGCCCTAGCGATCTTCCCGCGCACCCGCAGCAGATGCTTAGACAGATTGAGGATTTGATATACACCAGTCGTCTGGAATCAAAAATCAGCTGGAATATACCAGATGAGGACCTGACCACGAAAGAGCAAATTGAACTGATCGCTTGTATTAGAGAAGCTGTTCTAAATGTCCGAAAACATGCCAACGCTGGTTTTATTCAAATAACCGGTCAAGGGAATAAGGCATCGTGGACCGTATCCATTATGGATGACGGCTTAGGGTATACAGGTGATCCTTGGGATCGACCGGACCGATATGGTCTGCGGATTACGAGAGATCGGGCCGCTGAAATGGGCTGGGATTTTGCTTTTTATAACCAAGAACATGGCGGGACGTGTATGACCATAATGAAAGGAGGACCTGATTCATGAACAATACACGAGTACTCATCGTAGATGACTCTGCTCATGCACGGGCAGCCATTGAGGCTATTTTATCTGAGGATCCCTCATTTGAGATTGTAGGAAAGGCTACGAGCGGGGAAGAAGCACTCCGGCTTACGGAGGAATGGATGCCTGACCTCATTCTAATGGATATCAGAATGCCCGGTATGGATGGGCTGGAGGCAACGAGGCTGATCAAGCAGCGCTACCCCTATGTCATTATCGTGATGGTAACCGTATCGGATGATGTGACTCATCTGTTTGAAGCACTTAAACAAGGCGCTCAAGGCTACCTATTTAAGAATCTCTCTTCCTCAACCTGGCTGGAATACCTGAGAGCCATTGTATGCGATGAGGCCCCTCTCAGTCAGGAGCTTGCGTATCAAATTCTGCAGGAGTTCCCCAAGACGATGAAAACCGATGATAACCGCCCTCCTCTAACAAATAGAGAAAGGGAGATTTTGAACTGGGTCGCCTCTGGAAAAACGAACCGAGAGATAGCAGATGCGCTTGGGATATCCGATCAAACCGTTAAAAATCATTTAAAAAACATTTTACAAAAACTACAGCTAGAAAATCGGGTCCAGCTTACCCGTTATGCCATTGAACAAGGACTGGTGGAGCGAGATTTCCCCAGGTAAACCTTCAAAAAACACAATAAGAAAGCAGACCTCATTCATTCGTTGAGATCTGCTTTCTTTATGTTATCTATATAGCGGATCCTTGATCCTTCTCCACTATCATAATATAAATTCCTTTTGAAGCGAGATTCTGCGTACATTCTTCCATATAGTCATCATTATGTTCTTCATAACGACCATACTCATCCAGTGATTCGGTATACACCACTTCCCATCGCTCGCTCTGCTTTCCGCGATACAACGGGTCTTCCCATAGAATATCAACGTTGTACCCTCGGTTTTTCATTTCTTCAATGATAAGCAGATGGTATCTAACTAACTTCATGGGATGATATTCAAATACATAATTTACGGTAGCATGCTTCTTCCCCCAGCCCTTTCCGCGGAGAGCGCAGCACTCACGATGCTGACCGAGCAGCTGAGCTCTGGGGAGCTTACTAATCAAGTCTTCATGCCATAGACGCATAATATAAGCCCCTTCCTTTATACAAGAAGGATTTGAAGGACGGTAAGTACAACACCAATTAAGAATCCAGTAACTGCCCCGTTTATTCGAATCCACTGCAAGTCCTGACCCACTTTATCTTCGATCATTTCAATCAGTGTTTCATTATCCATGCGATCCACATTTTCTCTTACCAATGTTCCGATCTTGGAATGGTTGTGTTCTACAAGATGTGTGACACTGTTTACGATTTTCTCATTAATACGCTGTATCAATTCATCGTTAGCCTTCACTTCGGAAATCAGGGATTCAATGATCGGCAGAACATGCTCGGATACATATTTTCCATCTTCCATATATACAAGTGCCCGATCGCGCAGCTCCTGCAATTTATGTAAGACGGTCATCTCCGCATCCCAATTCTCAAGAAGCGAGTCTTTCCAATCACTTAGTCCAGCGACCACTTTATCTGAGTGTGCCAGTCTGATCAGCTGTCCTCGTATACCGGCTAACACCTGATGACGATTCGGGTGTCCCTCATATTTCAGATCCTGAACCTGTTCGTATAAGAAACGTTGCAGTATGCCGCCAAGGCGTTCTTCATTGAGATAACCCATAAGTGCATTCATGGCAAATTGCATAAGCCCGTTCACTTGCACAGAGTTCAGAGCCTTCATACCGATTTCACCAAGTGTATATAATGCTTCCGGTTTCGTAAGCCATGCCTCAGCTTGGTCCAGTCCGTAATCAAGTGCGATTTTATCATAACCCTTGCTGGTAATCTGCTGTTCAGCTTTGGATAGCAATGAGGATACGTCCATTTCACCAATCTGACGTTTCATTTCATTTGCTACGAGTGGAGCAATACGTTCAAGAGGAAGGGTAGCTACAATCCGTTTAGCGATGATATCAATTGCACCCTTGGTACCTTCTGACTGCAGCTCTTTCTCTGCCATTTCAAGGATCATTTCACTGATCGGTATCCCAGATATTTTAGCGGAGATACTTTCCTTGTTCAGTAAGTTATTCTCCACAGCGGACACGAGGCCATCGGTCATCTTGTCCCGGTTCTTGGGAAGCAGTGCAGTATGCGGGATCTTTAAACCGAGGGGATGACGAAATAATGCGGTGACGGCAAACCAGTCTGCCAGTCCCCCCACGAGGCCCGCTTCAAATGCCCCAACAAAGATCTTCCCTGCTATGCTTCCATGAAAAGGCAAAGAGGCAGCAAACCCAGCACCCATGATGACTAAGGACCATGTTGCTGCTTTTTTTGTCTGTTTAACCATATTTCTAGACTCCTTTATATATATCTTAACTTTTTCATTTACTGACATTATTTACTTAAATGATTCCACGATATGCTAAGGTTAGTATTCATCTTATCACCACAAACGTTATATTCCAAACCTGCTATAGTAAAGCTCTCTAAAACGATGCTACTTTCAGCTCTATACGAAATTAATACTCCTACTTAAGCCCTCAGTTCCCATCTTGTTTTATGTATGTAAAGTACGATTTATTTAAAAAGACAGCGCTTTCACTAGACTTGTAATGGAGGAGAACCCTATAATAAGCTCAAGAAAGGATTCTTAAAAAACTTTCCTTCTTTTCTCATTAAATTCTAATGTTGCTCTTTCTCTATTCTCATTTAGCAAAGGTAATATGAATTTGTAAGCAAATGAGACATGAAGAAACAAACGTGTTGTTGAATAGGATTCCTGATTCTTAGTGAATTCCTACATTTTTCTGATTTGCGGCGATTCGTTGATCAGCATTTGGTGTTATGTGATTACATGAATTTTCATTGAGAGGGGAATATTATTATGCCTGATAATAAAATTGAAGAGTTTGAGGTAGAAAAAGTATTCGAAAACCGTTTGCATGAGCGTCTAGCCTTTACTTTTAAAGTAAAAGAACAAGAATTCAAAGGTCATTATCATAATGAAGAAATTCAATGGCTTAACCCTAGCCCTATACAATTACTTGATGAGAGTACAGTAGAACGTATTGAAGCAACAGTTCATTCCTTTATGCAGCATTATCTCGTTCTAAATGACATTCAGGATATTGAAATTACACCTGTATTTGAGGATACTCCGCATGAACGTCATAAAATTTGCATTCATGTACAAGGTGAGGATTACAAAGGTTTGGTACATAATGGAGAGATTCAGTGGTTCCACCCACAACCATTGCAGAACCTCGCAAAAGACACCGTTGAGGCTTTAGAGTCAGAAATTCATGAAATAGTAGAACAACATGAACAAGAAAAGAACGTAAAATAAATCAGATTCAATAAGATAAATATTAAAAGAGGAGGTCTCTCTAGAGAGCCTCCTCTTTAATCATGCTATAAAGACTTAAGAAGCACAACTTTCGCACTCTTCAATATGGCCTGAGGCATCCATTATCTTCAGGAGATTCCCTACAATCACATCTTCTATTTCCGTAAATTCGAGGTCAGCAATCCGATCACGAATCGCATCTCTTGCCTTCTCTTCTGATTCGGCAACCCAGCTGAATTCACTTATAAATCCAGTGGATATTAGTTCATATTCGAACAAATAACGGTTCATGTAAGTCCCTCCATTCTATATGATCCTACCCTGATTCACATCATGAATAAAAATAAGATAAGCTCCATTTTATATGGTTCACTCTACCTTGTCCACTTTTAAAAAGACCCCCTAAATTATGCAGGAGGTCCTTTCGTTGTACTTTCTTTACTTATATGTTTTGGAATGGTACCTGCTGGGAGCGGCCCTTCCATACCCAGATAGTAGTGACGAATGGGCTTTAGCTCTTCATCCAGTTCATAAACCAGCGGTATTCCCGTTGGAATATTTAAATTGATTAGGCCATCGCCTTCTAGGTTATCCAAATGCTGAATTAAAGAACGCAGTGTATTTCCATGAGCTGCAATAATAATATGCTTGCCCGAGCTTAGACTAGGCGCAATCCGTTCCTGCCAGTAATCCAGCACCCGCTTCTCGGTATCAAGTAAATTTTCGGTGCGCGGATATTCTCCTTCCTTCATCGCTTGATACTGCGGAAGAGCAGCTTCGTATCTAGGATCATCAAGGGAAAGCTCAGGAGGACGCACATCAATAGATCGACGCCAAGATAAGACCTGCTTCTCTCCATACTTTGCAGCTGTTTCTGCTTTATTAAGTCCTTGTAAAGCTCCATAATGCCGTTCGTTCAGTTTCCATGTCTTATAGACAGGAATCCACATCATATCCATTTCGTGAAGAATGATTCCTAATGTACGAATGGCGCGCTTGAGATAAGATGTATATGCTTCATCAAATACATACCCATTTTGCTTCAGAATGAGTCCTGCCTGCCTTGCCTCTTCAAGCCCAGCCTCCGATAAATCGACATCAGTCCATCCTGTAAAGCGATTCTCCAAATTCCATACACTTTGACCATGGCGGACCAGTACAATCTTAATCATTCATTCCCCTTCTTTCTGGCTATACATGTATACTCTTTACAAATTACCCTATTCAGATTCTTTCATAACTTACCCCGGATAATTCTCTCTTATAAATGAAAGGGAGCCTCCAACTAGGTTTGATTATACTTGACATAAACATTGCTCTGATCCCAAGAGGTATTGTATGATCTTAGTTGTATTTACTATATAATTCCTATTTGGATTCTGTGCCTTTTCAAACAAAAAGAATGATTTCGCTGGTTCCTGAGCCAGCTTATTTTCGAAGTGTCCAGCATAATCATAAGGAGCTGAATATCATAGTAAAGAACAAAATAACAGCACCATTGCTGTTCATGTTCCTGCTTTCTTTTACCATACTTCTCTCAGGATGCAATAACTCGGATTTATCTGATGAGACCATTGATCCAGCAGAAGTATATGACACGGTTTCTGTCATTAAAGAACGCGGAAAAGTAATTGCCGGGGTTCGATTCGATACACGCCTGTTCGGACTAAAAAATTCTAAATCAGGCAAGGTAGAAGGTCTCGATATCGACATCGCAAGAGAACTCGCTAAAAAGATTCTAGGGGATGAAACAAAAGTAGAATTAAAAGAGGTTACTTCCAGCACTCAGATCCCCCTGTTAAAGGATGAACAAATTGATGTCATCATTGCGGCAATGTCGGTTACAGAAGATCGTAAAAAGGAAGTCGATTTTAGCGATGTCTACTTCTATGCGGGTCAATCACTCCTCGTACCAAAGGGCAGTCCGATTACGGGGTTAGACTCTTTGTCCTCCAATACTACGGTGATCGCTGTCAAAGGCTCTACTTCCGTGAAGAGCATAAAGGATAAGGCTCCTGAAGCAAAAGTTGCCGAATATGATGATTATCAAAAAGCATTTACTGCTCTTCAGTCTGAAGAAGGAGATGTACTCACCGCAGATAATTCTATTCTGCTTGGAATGATGCGCGAGGATGCTAATTATGAAATGGTTGGCGGGCTTTTTACAAACGAGTCTTACAGCATAGCCATTCATAAAGGCGACCAAAAGATGGTGGATACCGTGAATGAAATGTTAAAAGAATTAAAAGAAAGTGGAGAGTATACGAAACTCTATGAGAAATGGATTGAATAGCCCCTAGGGAAGCCAATTAGTATGCGTCTCCATGAATCTGTCCATACTTCTAACAAAAAGGAGGACTTAGTCACGTGAACACATTTATGATTGCTGGCTTTATTCTATTTCCCTTTGTACTGAGCGGACTTTCGTTACTATATAAACCGTTGCAGCGCCTGCTGCACTTTATCGCGTTATTCTGCATTTATCTTGCAGGTATTTCACTTCTGCTTGCTGTTTATCATACCAATGCGAGCGGAACTACATTTACTACTCAGGTCCATCATATCCTGCTAGACCCGATGCTGCTTATTCCTGCTGCCTTTTTAGGGATCTACATTCCCTTTCTCATCATTACTTATTTACTTCTTCCTAAAAAAGTAAAGAAAAATACTGATTAATGTTTGCATTTCCAAGGGAAACCATGCATAATGAAATTATTGATAATGATTATCATTATTGTGAGTTATCTACCGTAGATAACCTGCACATTTTATTATAAAGGGGACTTAAGGATAGAATGAACATATCGGCAACCAAAACGGATTTGAAACTTGACGATTACTTGGACCTTCTCAATCTGGCAGTGTCCATTGGCGATGAAAAATGGCAAAAAGAAATTGTACGTAAGTTGTCCTATACTTATCCTTCCAGTAAGCTGGTCTCAAATAAATAATTCCCTTCTATTGTAGAGGAGCTAATCCTCGTTCTAGAATAAAAACATAGAAAAAGACACCAGCTGGTGTCTTTTTTAGTTGCGTTATGATTCGCTAATTTACATCCGGCAAATTTTTGGCGAGCAAAGATTCCCTGCCTGGCAGCCGCATATCTGATGCAGCTCGCTTATTTCACGAACAAGAATCCGTCCCTGCGATACTTCTACGATCCCCTGCTCTTTCCAGCCGCTAAGTGTCTTCGTTACGTTCTCTCTCGTTGCTCCGATAAGCTCTGCTATATCTGCATGATTTAATTTTTTCGTAATCAGAATTCCTTCGGGTGTCATTTTTCCGTAGCTATTACATGCTCTTACGAGTACCGAAGCGAGCGCGCCCGCTTTACCATTCATCAAAAGATCGCGCAGTTTATACTGGAGTATACGCTGTGCAGTTCCCATCAAGCGGATAAATTCGAGGGCCATCTCTCCGTTTTGGCTGAGGTAGACCTCCAGATTCCGAACCATGATGACACCCACTATACCTGCTTCTACTACCTCTGCTTCAAATCCGTGGAATTCGCCTTCGATTCCTCCGAATTCACCTACCAGATCATCTGCCTGCATAAACGAAAGAATAATTTCTTTTCCGTCCTCATTCGTCTTTGTCAGCTTCACCCGGCCCGACTTCATGTAGTACAGCGCCTCTACCTCATCACCTTCGTAAAACAGTCGATCTCCGACATTGATCGATTTAAGCTGCATCAAACCTTGGAGACCTTTTTTCAGTTCAGCTTCCCCTTGGCTAGTCTCATTCCCTCCGCACATGGTCACCTCTACCTCACGTCCTCTTCTGGCTAATACTAATGTCATCTTAAATCGCCCCTCGCTCTTCTAATATCTCTATTGTACTTAATCCCCCCATATTACGGATCAGGGAAACACCTGATAAAAGTGCTAAAATTCCCCTAACTTTCTAATTTGGCTAGGTTCTAGTGACATATTTCACAGCCTGTTTCTCGGAAACGAGTAATCTTAGGTTCATAAATCTAACCAAAGGATGTGATGATGATGCAATGCTTATCCCCTGCAGAAGAGTATATTGTAGAGCAGCTGCAACATAGTCTACATGCTGACTTTACCGCCATCTTGCTCCTCTCGAAAACAGACGGAAAGCTGCATGTCATCTTTCAGATGGGAAGCCGCAGTAAGCGCACATCAAAACTCGCTTTTAAAACAAATGAAGGTATTGCAGCCCCTGTCTTTAAGTCAGGCCGCAGTTTTATCTCAAGTATGAATTCAGAACCTGCATCTCTGCTGTTTCATACCTGTCCCCTCTTACTTGCAGAGCGGCTTACCAGCATTATTTCTGTTCCACTCTTGCAGGATCAAACCCCTGTTGGGATTCTGATTACCGGTCTAAGAAACCACTCTCGCCCCTTTCATCCAAGTGAGATCCAGGTGGTAGAGCGAGAAGCCGATCAACTCTCCACTTCTATGACAAACATACTGAATGTAATCTGACATGGTGAACTATTTATGTAAAAAAAACATTGCTTAGTTCTCTTTTTTCATAAAGATCGGGTGCAGCCCTATTCTAACTGTAGTAAAATGTTAACTACATCACACCGGACCTTGAAGGAAAGGGAGGAAACCATTTTGATTCGTATCGTAATTGCTGACGACCACATTGTCGTACGATCAGGACTATCTGCTTTGCTGCAAGGAAAGAATGATATTGAAGTCATTGGAGATGCAGCAGACGGAGACGAAGCGATAGCCAAAGCAGAAGAGTTAAACCCGGATGTTGTACTCATGGATTTCAGTATGCCTCCTGGCAAGGATGGACTTACTGCAACCGCTGAACTTAAACAAAAGATGCCTCATGTCGGCGTATTGATTCTAACCATGCATGATGATGAGGAGTATTTATTCCGAGCCATTCACGCAGGTGCTTCCGGTTACATACTCAAAAGTGCTCCTCATGAGGAGCTCATTGCAGCCATTCGCTCTGTGGCAGATGGGACTGCCTATTTATATCCAAGTGCAACAAAGAAGTTAATGAAGGAATACTCTGATATGATCCGCCGGGGAGAATCGGATGGTCCTTATGAAACACTATCTGATCGCGAAAAAGAAATTATGGCTTGGATTGCCAAAGGGTATTCTAATAAGGAAATTGCAGAGCAACTTATTATCAGCGTCAAGACGGTTGAATCCCATAAGAGTAATCTTATGGATAAACTCGGTCTAAAGAGCAGGCCTGAGCTCGTCAAACTTGCAATGAAGAAGGGGCTCATGACTTATGACTGATACACAAAGCTTTACATCTCCTTTTCAGAACTATTCTATTGATAAACTAATAAATGAAGTAGAGCACCACATCGAGAATGATACGGTGAAGGATGAAGTGAAAAGTGCACTCCAGGAACTGACCGATCTTAAGATTGCTCTAGATGAATCCTCGATTGTCGCTATGACAGATACAAAGGGGAAAATTCAGTACGTAAATGATAAATTTTGCGAAATATCCAAGTACTCAAGAGAGGAACTGCTCGGACAGGATCATCGTATTATCAATTCAGGATACCACGATACTGCCTTTATGAAGGAGCTCTGGACGACGATCCGTGAAGGAGGGGTATGGCAAGGGGAAATCCGTAATACAACCAAGGACGGGGAATTCTACTGGGTTAATACCACGATTGTGCCGCTGATGGATGAACATGGGAAACCTAAAAAGTATTTGGCGATTCGTAACGAAGTAACGAGGCTGAAGCAGACAGAAGCTGAGCTGCAATCGATGATGACCAAGGTCATTCGGATTCAAGAAGAGGAGCGAAAACGTTTCTCTAGAGAGCTTCATGATGGAATTGGGCAAAGCCTCTACTCTCTTGTAATTCAACTGGATCAGCTTACTTCAAATGAGTCGGTTGATAAGTCTGACTTACAACCTCTGCGCGAACAGGTGACTGCGATTATCGAGGAAGTAAGAGGTCTAGCTTGGCAGCTTCGTCCTTCGGTATTAGACGATCTTGGTATCGTTCCTGCGATCCGTACCTATATTGAGAAGTTCATAGGTTATTATGGTATTGATGTCTGCTTTGAGTGTCACTTACGTCGCAGATTACCTCATAACCTGGAGCTGGCAATCTATCGGATCATTCAAGAAGCCCTGACCAACATCGCCAAACATGCCGATGCAGAGGAAGCGAAAGTCACGATTGATGATCGTGAAGCGAAACTGCTCGTCACGATCAGTGATAATGGAGAAGGCTTTACCGTTGGAGCAGCCGGCAGTGAAGCTGGTGTCGGCCTTTTTAGTATGGAAGAAAGAGCAAGAAGTGTTGGCGGCACGCTGACCATCACATCTACTCCTGGAGAAGGAACAAGCATTACCATCATTTTTACTAAAGAGTAATATCCGTGCGATAAACATAAGAACCAACAAAGTCAGTCCCGTGTCAGATTTAACTGGAGGCTTGTTGGTTCTTTTTATTTACTTTACATACTGCTTATATAGAGGAGGAGATCTCCATTAAAACGGTATCTAAAAAAAATGTTTTTATCTTAGTGGCTGCCATAATTGTCATAACAAGTTTTTATGTCCTAATGCAACCCAAAACAAAAATTGATATAAATAAGTTTTCTGAGTTTTTGCTATCTTCATCGGTTTACTACAAGGACATGAAGGAACTCAGTATTGAAAGAATTGAGGAACATTACAGCGGAGTGACCCTCTCTGATGTTTCCAGCGCAAAAGTTTTCGTTAGCACAGATGGCACTACCAGAGAATTTGCAATACTCGAAGCAACTAGCTCACATAACGCCGATATGATTCAAAGTGCGCTAAGCTCCTATTGCAATGAGCTTGTAAGCAAATATGAAACACAAGATTCAGAGGAATATGATCGCCTGCAGGGTTATTCCATTCGTAGAACAAGAAATTATGTAATTTTAATAATTAGTGACCGCTATGGCAGCGGAAATAAACTTGTTGATTCATATTTTGATAAAATTCATTATGACAAAAAAGAATGATCACTCAATTGATCTAAAGCAATCATTCTCCCAAATATCTGCACTCCAAAACATCAGCTCTTCGGTCCATTGGATCGGGGGGCTGATTTGCTTCACAGATGTTCAACTATACAAATAGAAAGGATTATATTATATAAATGGACAAATCGAGCAGAAATGATTGACTCATCTTACGAAAAGTTATAAATATAGATATATAAATTACGCAAAGTTTGTTTCGAAATAATGAAAGGTGGTCTAATGATGAGTAAAGATCGGATAGATCAGGTTTTCTCACCTGAGATCCCCCGCATGCATAACCTCGATGAGATTGATCGCAAAATACTAGCAGCCCTGCATCAGAACAGCCGTATATCCTATACTGAGCTTGGTCAGCAAATTGGCTTATCCCGCGTTGCCGTTCAGGCCCGAATTAATGCTTTGTCCGAGAAGGAAGTCATCGAACGCTTTACGGTTGTGATTAATCCAGTGAAAGTGGGTTTATCTGTATCAGCCTTTTTTAATGTAGATATTGAGCCGCAGTATTTGGATGAAGTGGCAGAGAAGCTTGATCAAGAGCCGGCGGTTACTAGCCTCTATCACATGACAGGTCCGAGCACGTTACATATGCACGGTATTTTTGCAGATATGGAAGAGATGGAACATTTTCTACTAGAGAAAGTATACAAAATGCCCGGGATTGTAAAAGTAGAATCCCAGCTGCTGCTCAAACGCTACAAGAGCCGCATGGGCATGCGCTTATAGGAGGAGACCTCAGTAATGAACTTACAGCCTTACAAAGAACTAGCCATCGGAATGATTAGAACTGGTATTTTGGGATACGGAGGCGGACCCTCTGTTATTCCCCTCATCCGCTATGAAGCAGTCACCCGCTATAAGTGGATGGAAGATGAAGAATTTGGAGAAACCCTCGCACTTGCCAACGCCCTGCCTGGTCCGATTGCAACGAAAATGGCAGCGTATCTTGGCTATAAGCGAAAAGGTATCTCCGGTGCTATTGTCTCGGTGCTTGCTCATATCTTGCCATCGAGTATTGCCATAGTTGCTCTGCTCGGGGTGATGTACACCTTAAAAGACTCCAAATATATTGCAGGAATGATCGCAGCGGTAAGACCTGTTATCGTTGTCATGCTTGGTATTATGGCTTATGAATTTGCCCTGAAGGCATGGAAAGGTCTTGGAAAAGGGTTTGCTGTCTTGTTCGGAGTTCTTGCCTTTGTCCTGCTTCAGTTGCTGCAAATCCACCCAGGGATTGTGGTAATGCTCTTCCTGGTTTATGGCATGTTCCATCTAAACCTCGTGCAGCGCTACAAACGGGACAAACAAAGCGATAAAGGGGTGTCATAAACCGTGGAGCAACTACAAACATGGTGGGAACTGTTTTGGGGATTTTTCGTAGCCAATGTGCTTGGTTATGGAGGCGGTCCTGCATCCATTCCACTTATGCAGGAAGAAGTCGTCAATCATTACGCTTGGATGACAAATGAACAATTTGGTGATGTGCTCGCGGTAGCAAATGCTCTTCCTGGTCCAATTGCGACCAAAATTGCTGCGTTTGTCGGGTACCAAGTAGCCAGCTGGCCTGGATTCATCATCGCTACCATTGCTACTGTCGTTCCTTCTGCAACTGCACTCATTCTACTGCTTAGCTTACTTAATAAATACCGTACATCCAACGTAGTAAAAGGAATGACACTGCTTGTTCAGCCTGTCATTGCTGTCCTCATGCTCTTACTGACATGGGAGATGGGGATTGTCTCGATTGAGACGATTAATATGTGGCAGACTTTACTTATTTCAGCGATTGCACTCTTTATGCTTACAAAAACAAAGATTCATCCCGCATTTGTTATTCTCATCGCTTTTGCCTATGGAGCAATCGTCTTATCTCATACAATTGTCTAAAAGATATGATATCTAAGATAGAAAAGGGCCGCTTCCCCATTAATGGGATAGCGGCCTTCTTCTGCTCTTTATATTGTTAGATGTTTACTCCGTAACGACAAGGCTCACTTTTGATTTCTTGCCGGCAAAGCTGACCGTAATCGTTGCTTTTCCTTTTCCAGTTGCCCGTATGGTACCGTCTTTTACGCTAGCGACCGTGATCCTCGAAGAAGTCCACATCGCTGGCTTCGATACGTCTGCCTCAGAACCATCTGCATAAGTTGCTTCTGCTGTAATCTTTACGATTTGTCCTTTTTTCAGCGTCAAGCTCACTTCATCGGTCTGCAAGTATTTGAGTGTATCTACATCGACGGGTACACTTTCTGACTTGCTGCCATATTTAACTGTAATCTTCGCTTTTCCGTAGTCTACTGCTTTCACTTTCCCCTTGCTCACGGTAGCGACTTTATAGCTGTTCGTTTTCCATTCTGCAACGTCTGTCACATCACGTGTAGAACCATCGCTCAGCATTACATTCAGCGTCAGATCTATCGTATCGCCTGATTTCAGAGAAAGAGAAGACTCCGAAATTTCCATGCGTTCAATGACGTCCACTTCTACTGCAATGGTCACCTTCTGATCACCATATTCAGCGGTAATATTGGTCTTGCCCTTGCCGTAAGCAGTAATTAAGCCTTTCTTCCCATCTGCTATACGGGCACTGCTTGATTTCCAGGTTGCATCATTGCTTACATCCTGCTCATTTCCATATTCATCAGATGCGGTCAGCTTCAGTTGATACGTTTCTTTGGAGAGCAGCGCTACGATCGGCACGTCAGCCTGTAAGCCGCTTGCAAGTCCTACTTCTACCGCCATGGTAAGGGTTTTACCTTGATATTTTGCCGTAATGGTCGCTTTACCTGTCTTTATTCCTGTAATTAAACCACCGGATGTAACCTCAGCAATCTTCTCATTGCTTGAGCTCCATTCTGCTTTATCGGTTACGATTTCCTCACGATCTTCTGTGTAAGTAGCGATTACATTCGCTTGCAGGGTTCCGTCTACAGGAACTACCCCTTTTTTGCTTGCCAGTGCTACCTTGGTCGGAATGTCTACGCTAACTGCTGCCTCAACCGTTTTACCGCCATAGGTTGCTTTTACTGTCGTCTTCCCTGACTTATATGCCGTCAGATTTCCATTCTCTACATAAGCAACGCTTTCCTCGCTTGATGTCCAGGTTGCCTTGGTCGTTACTTCTTCTGTTACACCGTTCGCGAAGGCTGCCATCACTTTAAACGTGTGGGTCCCGCCTACTTTGAGTCCAAGTTCTTCCTTATCGATATCCAGATGGCGAGCAACTTCTACATCCACTGGAATTTCTACTGTCTGATTGCTGTATTTTGCGGTAATCGTTACCGATCCAGAAGCATTCGCATACACCTTGCCATCAATGACATCTGCAATCTTTACATTACTTGAAGTCCATACCGCTTTTTCAGTTACATTGACCTCAGTATCATCAGGATAAACAGCCGTTAAATCAATTTGTTTGGTTTCGTTTATATTCATGAAAAAGCTTTGTTCGCTCGCAACCAGCTTACGCGTCTTATCTACATCCACTTCAAGTGTGGTTGTCTTCGTACCGTATTCCGCTGTAATGGTTGCTGTACCTGCCTTGTAGGCTACAATATTTCCTTTAAACGCATCAGCGACTTTCTCATTACTCGAAGACCATACGGCGTCCGCTGTAACATCCTTTGTCTCGCCATCTGGATACGTAGCTGTCAGGACTACTTTCTGTTGGTCCTTTTGCTTTCCATCTTTTAAGAGCAGGGATAACTGCGTATGGTCCATCTCAATTCGTCTGACAACTTCGACGCCAACCTCAATCGTCACAGTTTGTTTGCCAAGTTTTGCTGTAACAGTTGCTGTACCTGCAGATAAAGCACGCACGGATCCGTTAACTACAGTGGCTACTTTGTTGTCCGAAGAAGTCCACTCGGCGATGCTCGATGCATCCTGTTCTGTGTTATCTGTATAAATTGCTCTTAGAGAAACTCTTGCTTCCTCTCCTATACGCAGATCAAGTGCTTGTTTATCCTTCGTTAGTGCCTTTACTTTCTTTGTTACTTTTACATTCACAGCCTGTGACTTACCGTCGTATACAGCAACAATGGTCGCCGTACCTTCGCCTTTCGCTGTAATTGTCCCGTTATATACGGAAGCTACCGAACTATCATTACTAGTCCAGTTTGTGCTAATGGTTACATTGTTAGATTTACCATCACTATTAACCGCTGTTGCTGTCAGTGTACTGCTGTCTCCGATCTCCAAACTTAGTGAATCCGTGGACAAAACCAGTTTGCTGATCTCCGCGTCTGCTGCGGACACCACATTTACGGATACAAGCCCTGTTGTCGTCATGACGAGAACGAGTGCCATAAATGCTGCCATTACTTTTGCCAATCTTTGTTTTATCATGATTTCCCCCCATATCTGCCTGAGTAGTCTTCTTCTTCTTTTGTCGGTTAGGGAACTATCGATGTTTAGATTTTACGCTCTTTTTTATTTATTAATTTGGTGAAAATATTCAACCATCTCCTCATTTTTTTCATTAAAAAGTCTACTATTTTAAAAAAATCTAATAAAAATTATAAATTTGTTTCTTATATCTAACATTTGATGTGTATAATAGCTAATGGTGCCATTTATTAATATCGTAAAAAAGGGAGTTTTCAAAAACATGATTCAAAAACTGGTGTTCTGGACTGTTGGGGCTGCTGTCCTTGTCAGTATCGTTGTTTTGTCTATTATTTTCTCAAGCGGTGTTCTGCCACCTTTACGTTAAAGACAATTCATAACTAGATAAGAGTAAAGAGCAGCGATGAACTGCTCTTTTTTTAATGCTTATTTTTAGCACGATATAATCACCAGAGATGTATAGATATTAATCCATATAAAAATCAACATAACATTCCAAAAAAATCCACATACGTTTACGTATGTGGATTTTTGCTAAATAGATGAGCCAAAACTTAATTTTTTATTCAACTTCTAATATATCTCAGCTTATGAAGGTAACTTACACTGTCATAATAGATAGTATATGTCCCGAAAGTGCATACTTGTCTGTATAACTATACCAACCATATAATACATTCAGTCCCCTGTGAAAAAGACATATAGAAAGGAGAGATATATAAGAAGAACTAGCATAAGCGGGCTATAAGGTGGAACGAGCGAGAGTTTCGCCTCTTATCTACTACATTCAGAACATGTCCCCCCCATTGTGTCCTGTTCTGAATGTAGATGAAAAAATGATTAATAAAGTTTACTTACAATTTGAAATGAGGTTTTATGAAGATGAAAAAGTTTAAAAAGCCAGCTATGCTTACAATGACAGCGGTATTGATGAGTGCATTATTAGCTGCTTGCGGAACCACGCAGGAAGCAAAGCCTGTAGAGGAGCAAAACACTTCTCAACAACAACAACAACAACAAGAGTATGAGCTGAATTTTCAGCAAATTCGAAATGCGACAATTACTTTAGAATACGGTGGTCAAAAGTTCTTGGTCGATCCAATGTTATCAAAAAAAGGTGAATTTGATCCTTTCCTTCCTGCCGAAAGAGATGATCGCAATCCACTCGTTGAATTACCAATGTCCGTTGATGAACTTCTTGAAGGGGTAGATGCTGTCATTATCACTCATACACATGAGGATCACTTTGACCAAGCAGCAAAAGATCAACTCCCTAAAGACATTAAGATGTTTATGCAAGATGAAGAGGATGCTAAATTAGCCAAAGAATTAGGATTTACGAATATTGAAGTTATGGAAGAAGAAGTAGCGATCGACTTTAATGGAGTTGAAATTACGGAAGTAGATGGTCGTCACGGATATGGAGAAACAGCAGAACTCATGGGAAATGTGATGGGTGTTGTATTCCAACATCCAGAAGAAGAAACTGTGTATTTAGCTGGTGACACCGTTTGGTATGAAAAAGTAGAAGAGATCATTGATACCTATACACCAGAAATCATTTTGCTAAATGGCGGTGAAAACCATTTTACTGGTGATGGTCCTGTTGGCAATCTTATTATGGGTAAAGAAGACATCTATGAAGTATACAAGGCTGCCCCTGAAGCAACCATCGTTGTTAGCCATCTAGAAGCAGTTAACCATTGGGGACTGTCCAGAGAAGAATTAAAGAACTTTATTAACGAAAAAGGAATCCAGTCTAATGTGTTGGTACCAGATGATGGAGAATCCTACTCATTTGGAGAAGATGCAGTTAATAACTAGGCACTGCTAGTATATTCTAGTGTTCCAATAGCAAGATAGGTATAGTAACTTCGAGTTATTATACCTATCTTTTTTATACGTGTAACATACTAGACAGTGGATTATGTTTTTTAATGTTTTGTATAGATAAATACATTTTGTAATTCCCATAATTAAGAATTTTATTCAGAAGAATATTCAATTTCTCTTGAGAATCTACTTTTATTTTCACATGGTAACAGCCTTCACCCGATACTCGGTGAGCTTCTACTATCTCTTTTTGTTCATTAATAAAAGATATAAATGATTCGTGATCCGCTGTTTTTATATAAATAATGATAAATGCGGTATAAGAGAACCCTAATTTCATTTCATCTACGATTAGAGAGTAGGCTTCAATTACACCACTTTGCTCCATTTTTTTAATGCGATTCCCTACTGCTTGTCCCGTCATATGGATTTGCGCTCCTAGGTCCTTCCATTGAATACGTGAGTTTTCGGATAGTAACCGGAGGATCTGAACATCGATGTTATCAAGTTCCATAGTAACTTCCTTTCATCATGAAATTATTAGATATCAAAGTTTTTCATCAAAGTATCGATAAAAATCATGAACTTATTTATCATTGATTATACTTAAACTATTAACGAGGTGGAAAAAATGAGCACAGCTTTAATTATTGTAGATATCCAAAATGATTATTTTCCAAATGGAAATATGGAATTAAGTAACCCTGAGAAAGCAGCAGCGAATGCAGCTAAAATCCTGGAGTGGTTCAGACAAAATAACAAAGATCACATTTTTCATGTTCAACATGTCGCAGGTGACCCAGGGTTAGGCTTCTTTCTACCGGATACAGAGGGAGTTAAAATTCATGAATCTGTTCAACCATCGGAACACGAAAGTATCATCATCAAACATTTCCCTAACAGCTTCTTAAATACAGAATTAGAACAACAATTAAAAGAAAAAGGAATTACCAAGCTAGTCGTTGTAGGTATGATGACACATATGTGCATTGATGCAACAGTTAGAGCTGCCGTAGATCTAGGCTATGAAACTACACTCATTGAAGATGCTTGTGCTACAAAAGAATTATCATATCAAGATAAAATCGTACCTGCTGAACAAGTTCATTATGCGTTTGTCGGCGCTCTTAACGGTATGTACTGCAATGTAGTTTCGACTGCGGACTTCCTGAAACTGAACAACTAATTAATCATTTAAAAAAGTGATTAAAAGAATGCACCTTCTCTGTTAGGTAAACATAAGACCTAACTGGACGATCGCTGTGAACAGCCCGTCTAGTTAGGTCTTTTTTGACCTTTGATTCATACAAAAAGCACCCTAATCAATTTCAATAAAATTGATCCACCCAGTAGAATATTGGGTTAACCACAGGGCTTTCCAATATCTATTCTAACCGGCACACTTCAATATCTACCTAAAGCTCGATTTTCATTAATCTTCTTTATATTGTTCTCCCCATTGGCACATCTCCTGAATGAGCGGCCAAAGTGTTTGTCCCTTTTCAGTTAGACTATATTCCACTTTTGGAGGGATCTGCGGGTACTCCTCCCGATGAATTAAACCATCATTTTGCATTTCTTTTAGTGTAGTACTAAGGGTTTTATAAGTGATTTTTCCTAACAGACGTTGGAGTTCGTTATAACGAACAGCACCGTTTTGTGATAGATGATAAATAATAAGCAGTTTCCACTTACCGCTAATAATCGATAAAGTGTATCCAAAAAACGGTTCCTTGGACTCCTCTTTATTCGTATCTGAGTCATTACTATTCATATCCACGCTATCCTCCCAGATAGTATAAGTTAATAAGTTATATACGCATTCTTTATTATGTATTAACTATATTATAAGTCTATAGTCTAGTAAAGCGGGTCTCTTAAATGAAGATACATCTTATACCCCAGATTTTAGTATGTACATAGATAGCTTATCAATACGTGAATGCGCCAGTCATACTAAGTCTCATTTTATAATTCTTATTTGTGAGACAACCACTACCCATTTAGATAGTATATGTCTTAAAAGTGCATACTTGTTTAAAAGAACATACGACTTATATAATACACATAAATCCTAGAACATCAGGATAAGAAATTGACGAACCCTATTAGGAGGACAAATTAAATTATGTTATTACAACAGAACAATATAGATATATTACTTCAGAAAATGGAAGAAGCGGATGTGATCGTGGTTGGCGGAGCTGCTGGTATGTCGGAAGCTGCTGGATACAGCTACTATCAGACCGGAGAGTTATTCAATAAGCATTTTAGAAAATTTGCCGAAAAATATGGAATTGAAAATTTATTCTATGGATTTTATCATCCTTTTCCAACAAAAGAGGAACGCTGGGCTTACCTGGCTACATTATATCAGAAGGGTGTACATGAGCTTGAAGCTGGTCAGCCCTACCTTGATTTAGAAAAATTGCTTAAAGGCAAAAATTATTTCATTGTGACAACGAATCAAGATGCACAGTTTTCTAAGGTTTTCCCTCAAGATAAAGTTGCACCGATTCAAGGGGATTCCCGTTATTTTCAATGTAACGATCGTTGTCATGACCAAGTTTATTTTAATAAAGATATGGTTGAAAAAATGTATGAAAACATGGAAGGAACAAGAATACCTACCGAGTTGATTCCAACTTGTCCAAAATGCGGCGGCGATATGGAGCCATGGGTTCGCTCCTATGTATTTTTAGAAGGTACTGCTTATCGAACCGAACTTAAAAAATATAATGAATTTCTCATCAAAAACAAAGATAAAAAGGTACTGTTTCTAGAATTAGGTGTTGGAAAGATGACTCCGATGTTCATTAAAGAGCCATTCTGGAATATGACATATCACTGGCCGGATGCCTATTATATTACGATTAATCCAAACGATGCAATATTGCCCGTAGAGCTGATGGATAAAGGACTTGCGATTCATGAGGACATTGCTCAAGTATTGAAAACGGCTGTGAAAGAGCAAGAAAAACGAGCAGGGAATATCGAATAAGTACGGTTTCGTACCTAGAATCAAGTAATTTAATTGGAGGAACTTATGAAAGAAACATATGCAGCAGTTTTAAGAAAGATTGAAGAAGCTGACAGCATTGTCATTGGTGCCAGTAACGGCCTTGCTATTTCAGGTGGCTATAATATTTTCGCAGAGAATGCGGCATTTATAGAGAATTTTGGTGATTTTCGTGAGAAGTACGGCATTCGCAGTATCCTGCAAGGCGCCTTTTATCCTTTCCCTTCTCAAGAAGAAAAGTGGGCATTTTTTAGCCGGATGTACATGTACTTCTTAGAGAACGAGGAAGTTAGTCCTACAATGAAAAACCTATATGAATTAGTAAAAGATAAAAATTATTTTGTTATTACATCGAATACGGATGCCCACTTTGAATTGGCAGGTTTTTCAAAAGAACGTCTTTTCGAATTTGAAGGGAATTGTCGTAAGTTACAGTGTTCTAACAGCTGTCATGATGATATTTATTCAGGTGATCACGTATTACGTGAAATGGCACAAAAACAGCAAAATGGAAAAGTACCTTCCGACCTGATTCCACAGTGTCCAAAATGTGGCGGTCCGATGCAAATGCATGTAGAAGTTGACCGTAATTTCTTAAGAGATCCATCTTGGCAAGCGAGCTATGATGCGTATCAGAATTTTATTAAGACCGCTCATGGTAAAAAATTAGTGTTGCTGGAACTAGGTGTAGGTTATAGAAACCAGTTGATTAAAGCACCATTTATGAATATTACGAACAACGAGGAACACGCGACATATATTACGCTGAATAAAGGAGAAATTTATATTCCGCAAGAAATTGCCTCCAAATCAATTGGAATTGATGGTGATATTTCTGCCGTATTAGCGCAATTAGTTCAGCTGAAATAAACCTATAGATGGGAGAGTAATTATGCTGTTAGCAAACGTAGTAAACGAGCCAATTTTCCATCCAATTAAAGAATATTACGAACGATGGTATACATTCATGGAGGAAAAAGTCGAGTTTTGGCTGCCAGATAGTGAATGGCATACGAAAACGCACAGTGCACGTGTGCTGTTACTTGCTCTTATCATCGGGCACCAAAAAGGAATTCGAGATGAAGGACTAGATTCCCTCGGTATGGCGGCTGTATTCCATGACACTCGTCGCTTGGATGATGGTATTGATCAAGGGCATGGTAGCCGGGGAGCAGCGTATTACAAAGACTATTGTGAGGCAAGCGAATTACCCTATGATGAAAAAACATATTTTATGATCTATTACCATGACCAACATGATTCACTTGGTTTGTCAGAGATTGAGATTTCCTCTAATGATCATGAAAAGGCTAAACTGCTCTATCAAATTTTCAAGGATGCCGATGCACTGGATCGTTTTCGTTTAGGTCCAAACGGTTTGGATGTGAATTTTCTTCGGACGGAAGAAGCACGCCGACTCGTTGAGTTTGCTAAATATCTCTTACGTCAAAGTAAAGAAACTAAAATTTAATGTCTTAAAAAACGCTGTATAATGAACAAACCTGACCGTATTTTGTTAGGTTAGGAGGTAATAATGATGAAGAATGATGTGGACGATAGCTTCGCCCTACACACGGACCTGTACCAAATCAATATGGCTGAATCTTATTGGGCAGATAATATTCATACCAAAAAAGCGGTGTTTGATTTATATTTTCGGAAATTGCCATTTGGAAACGGTTATGCAATTTTTGCTGGATTAGAAAGAATTATAGAATATATACAAGCATTTCGTTTTACTGAAATTGACTTGGATTATTTAAAAGAACTTGGATATCAAGAAGACTTTATTGACTTTTTGAGAACAATACGTTTTACAGGAACCATTCGTGCCATGAGAGAAGGAGAGGTTATCTTTGGAAATTCTCCAATCCTCCGTATCGAAGCACCTTTAATAGAAGCACAACTTATGGAGTCGGCCTTATTAAATATTGTGAACTATCAAACACTCATTGCAACCAAAGCATCCCGAATCAAACAAGTTGCGGGTGACCAGCCCATCTCCGAATTAGGTACTAGACGTGCCCATGAATTTGATGCTGCCCTATGGGGTACGAGAGCTGCCTATATTGGCGGGTTCTCTAGTACAAGCAATGTTCGAGCAGGTAAGTTATTTGGTCTGCCTGTCTCAGGAACCCATGCCCATTCCTTTGTCCAAGCATATGGAGATGAATATATCGCTTTCCATAAATACGCTAAACGTCACAAGGATTGCGTATTTCTAGTGGATACGTACGACACGCTAAACTCAGGTGTTCCGACGGCAATAAAAGTGGCAAAAGAATTAGGTAACAAGATCAATTTTGCCGGTATTCGTATAGATAGCGGGGATCTCGGTTACCTCTCCAAAGAGGCAAGGAAATTGTTAGACCAAGCAGGATTTATTGATACGAAAATCTATGCTTCAAATGATCTCGATGAATACACAATCATGAATTTAAAAGCTCAAGGAGCAAAAATTGATGTATGGGGAGTTGGAACGAAAGGTATAACTGCCTTTGACCAACCTGCCTTAGGAGCTGTGTATAAACTAGTCTCCATTGAAGATGAACATGGACAGATGAGAGATACCATCAAAATTTCTGCAAGTCATGAAAAAGTCACCACACCAGGAATAAAAAAGGTGTACCGCATTATTAACAACTATACGAAAAAATCGGAAGGCGATTATATTGCCCTTGCCTATGAACAACCGGAAAAAGAATCCGAACTTCATATGTTCCATCCCGTGCATACGTACATTAGGAAAGAAGTCAAAAATTTCACGGCGATCGATTTGCACGAAGTGATTTTCGAGAATGGCAAACTTGTGTATGAATGTCCAAAGGTTCAAGAAATCCAACTTTTTGCAAAACAACAGCTTGATCTTCTATGGGAAGAATACAAACGTTCCTTATATCCAGCCGAATATCCTGTGAATTTGAGTCAGGCTTGCTGGGACAACAAAATGAAAAACATTGAGGTAGCCAAGAAATTCAACAGAGAATCTGTAATTATATAAGGTATAACCCCGTTTTAAACAGACCTTATCTGATGAGATAAGGTCTGTTTTTTATTACTCTCAAGGATCATTTTCTAGAAGTGGCAAAGCGGTAGATGATGAGAATGAATGTGAGCAGCGAAGTCAGGATCACAAGAATGGCTGATGAATGATATACCTGTTTAAACGACTCTACTGACCAACCATCCTCTGCTATTAAGAAGGACGCAATTGAATTTGATATTCCTATGCCTTCACTGTTAGTAATGAGACTGACAGAATAATTTTGAGCTAAAGCGATATTCGCGACTATAAAAAGGGAGTTAACTACTAGAAGCAGCAAGATAAACAGGTCAACTTTCCGCATTCCATCCCTCCAAATTTCATTTGATTGGTATCTCAATCTCATGACTGCTCTTTGAAGCAATATCATCTATCTCAAACTGAAGCCGGCATTTGGTTTGTTTGCCCTCTTGCTCCTTGTTTACAAGTGAAGTCGTATAAAAAGTGTATGGTTCTCCTTCATGAGTGAAGTGTGCTGTTGCTATACATGATGCTGCCCACAGGGCTGAATCATAGCGGAGGATCAGCCTTGCTCTGCTGCCGTTCCATATCACCGTGTCTTGCTCGAGAATAGGTTCGATTCGGCTAATCAGCCTTTCCTCTATAGACTCTGCTACCCCCTTCCACTCGAACACATCTTCCAGTTGTAATAAAGATCGCTTCTCACCTTCGGGACATTGGAAGAGAACAGAGCGGGTAAAGCAGTGAATGGGAGCTTCACCATAAGCTTTCGTTAGATCAAGTACTACCTGAAGTTCCTTCTCGCTGCTCTTTGTCTTTAGAACCTTTGCCGAATACGAAGGACCTGACTTTTGCATATGTCCACCGATTACAGGCACACTATGACCGCCCGAAGAGATATTAATAATCGACTCTCTGCCTTCTTGAAAATAAGCTTTGGAATACATCCCTGCGCCTAAATCGCAGAGAAGATTTTCCCCACCGCCATGAATAATAAACTGTCCTAGATCATTGTGATTATGTGGTTCCCCATTATGACCACCTTTTAATGCGAAACCACTCGACTGCCCTCTGCTCACCCACCAACTGAGGTTCGGAAATACAGATGTCCTAAGACCAGCTCGCTCAGTACTGTTAGATGAGGCTGCCATGTGGTGTTGATTTTCATTTTCATTTTCGCTCTCATCTTTTTCCATATGTTGGTCTGTATTACTCCATAGGAAGTTACGAATCAGGTGCGCCCATCTTCTCACAGGGTCATCCAGCATACCAGGAATAATAAAAGGAATATCATGAATGCATCCCGTTCGCTCTGCGATTCGGTTCAGAAGTCCTGACGGAAGCACCTCCCGCTCACTGCTATCCGAAAAATTAACATACACTCCATCCGAAAGATGGATAGATGAGGGAAAGCGAGCGATTGACCGCACATGCTCTGTTGCAAGCAGATCTATTTTCCTATGCGAATATTCTCTCAGCATCTCAGCAAAATAGGTATAGTAACCAAATCCGTATACCCAGTAACCGAGTCCTTCGGCACAGCCTCCATCCGCTTCATAGCCGCTCAGAAAAGATTGCATAGACTCCAGCGTCTGCATCATCGCACTTGCCTTCTCTTCCGGATCATTCATTAGAATAAGCGCAGCCATCCCGCTCCCGCCAGCACATACTGCCGACCAGTTATGCTCTGCACTTCGCCAAAAGAAAGGTCTTTTCTCAGTAAAAACCGGGGTAAGCACCCGTCTTCTCACCTCGGTTCGTATGCGCTCAGCAATCCTGACATCCAGTACCTCTTGGTGCATCGCATAGATTTCGGCAAGCGTCTGTGCTGTCTCGGCTGCAAACAAATCTACCTCTTGAGAAGGGTCTCCTTCCCTTGGCAGATGAGCGGTTAAACACCACGTATACTCTCCGCATATATCCCAGATCACATTCTCTAAGGAAGCTAGATATTGTTGGTGCTCTTGCTTCTCTGTGATGACTGCAGTTACCACAGCAAGTGCATTCAACCTCGCTCTCCGTTCAAAATAAACATCCTCATATGCTTTACGCTCTCCCGTATCAGCAAATTGCCTGAAGATCGCAAAAGAAAGTTCCGGAAGTGGTTCATTTAAAGCCTGAGCAGCTTTCCATCTAATCTGCTCCCAGCCCTTAGTGAAATGAGGTTCTTCTTGGGTGCGACTTAATCTTTGTCTCCAATTCGCGATCCCAAAAGCAAAAGCGGCTGAATCTGCCTCTAATTCTTCAACCCTTGCTGACAAAGCTCCTTTTAAATATTGCCGATCCACATAGGGGCTACTTTCTTTATCCTTATCCGTTCTACTCATTTCCATGGGGGACCAAACCACCTTCAAGAAATTTTGTTTACGCTTTCATCTTACCTTAAGGATGGAAGTTGCTGAAGTATTTTTTATCTTTTTTAAGAATAGGGAACGTTATCCAGCTCAACTGCGTCAAAAGATTATAGATGTTGATGAGAGGGAGCGATTGTCATGACGAAACCAAAGGTAATTGTGCTTGTCTTCCTGGCACTTGCCACGATTACCGGGTGTACCTCAAATGAATCTGCCGCAAAAGTCGAACCTAACTCGGCAACGAATATAGAGAAATCTGTATTTATGTGCCTTTCTGCCCCAACATCTGATATAAACAGCCTGGATCGTTTCCATCTTCGATTCGAATTTGGGGTTAATAACGACATCCTGATCGATACAAAAGAACAGATACTTCGCGTAAAGGTGAGCAGCGATATTACTACCCACGTCAGTGATTTTCAGCTAAATGAAAAAGACATGTCTCTCATCTATGAAGAGGCGATCAGTCAAGGCTTGCTGCGAGAGCAAGACAAAGTCGAGGAGTCCGTAACATGTAATAAAAAACCGCATGAGAATTATAAACTAACCCTTTACCATGAGAGCAGTACATTTCACTATGAATGGAATGAATGTGATAAAGATAAGCAGAACCTGACGAATTTGAAGGACGTAATCATGAATACCTTGCAGAAAAATGAGACTTACATACAACTCAAGGAGGATATGCGCTATGCCGAATAATCATAGAATCTTAAAACGTAGAAAACAGCTGCTTTATTTGCTGCTTGTCACCGGGGTAATGCTCCTACTTGTCTCCTGTCAAAAGGACGTATCTACAACGGGTTCCGATATCAACTCTAGTGTATTCCAGCAAGGAAAAGAGTCTTCCACCCCCTCCCTCAAAGATCGAATCGAAGAAGCAGAAGGAGTCAGTCTTGGTGAGCCATCTACACTTACTCGTTCAGAAAGAGAAGATATTAAACTTAATCTCATAGGTTCAGAAATCGTAATGTGCGGTTTGTCGGAGAAAGAATACATCTTGGGCAATGCAGTCTCATTTCGTATAAAAAATAATACAGACATGACGCTCCACTATGGCGAATTTACAGGAGTCGAAGCGGACATCGATGGAGTATGGACAGAAGTGCATGTTGATCTTAACTACAAGGAACCTCTATATGGACTGGAAACGAATAAAAAAGTGGAACTCGATGCTTATATCACAGAGAAATTGCCCGTCGGAAGATATCGTTTGACGAAGGAAGTATCACTTGTTAATACAGAGGACATGAAGAATGAGGAGGAAGTTGTTCTCATCAGCGAACCATTTATGATTAGAAAAGATTAATCCGGATTTTGTCCATGGATGGCCTTATTTATTTTTCTTATGCTAGAGTACAGAGCCATATTACCCGTTCTCTATTGTACTCATATAGATAAGGAGTTTCGTTCATGAGAAATATGTATCAGCAAGAAGTCGTTTTAGATAAACAGATTTCCATCTATCTCCCGCCTTCCTATAATGAGACTGAGAATTCCGTCAGATTTCCTGTCGTTTATCTTCAAGACGGAATAGATCTCGTTAGCCAAGTATTTAATCTACTGAGTCATAAATTTCGAGTAAAGGAACTGCCCGAACTCATTATCGTTGGGGTTGAACCAAACAACCGAATTCATGAATACACCCCTTGGCCCGCCGCTTCTCTTCGTGGAGCAGATCATCCTGGTTTTGGTGGTAAAGGTGCTGAATATGTCGCTTACATCACCGATGTTTTGAAACCGCATATTGATAAAACTTATCGTACGCTGGCAGACCCAGAACACACCGGAATCATCGGCGCCTCTCTCGGCGGCCTAGTTTCTCTCTATGCCGGCTATCTGCGGCCTGATGTATTCGGCAAAATAGGAGCTTTATCGGCTTCCTTCTGGTATGAAGGCATGTTGCCTTTTATAGAGACTAACCCGCTCCCTTTACATCATGGCGGTAAACTGTTCCTATCTGTTGGAAGTCTTGAAGGAGTGTATAAAGAAAATATTCAGCGTCATATGGTCCCATACACCCTAAGAGCCCATGAACGGTTATTGGAGAAAGGGATGACCCCGGAGCAACTGAAATTCGTACTCGTAGAAGGCGGAACTCATGATGATGTCTTCTTTGCGAAACAATTGATAGAAGCACTGCACTGGATGTTTACTTAATTCATCTCAAAAATACAGCAATCAAAAAAAGAGCCTTTCTCTTCTCCCGAGAAAGGCTCTTTTTGCTTATACTAAAACACCGTCACTTAATGAATTAACCCTGATTTCGAATTGTAAATTGGAAGGACAATTCGCCTGATGGATCAATTGTAAATTCGTCTAGTACAGGCGCTCCCCAGCTGTCATCTCCGCCAACACCCATTTGGCAGCCAGCAATCGTGACTACGGTATGATGCACATTTGGCAGTTCATAATGATGAGTTGCTTGTTCCAGTTCAAACGCCGTGTACGGCGATATTACTGCTTCTACTGGCTGCGATGCCGGAGCAGTAATCAGAATTCCTTTTCCGGTGTCATTCGTGATTGCAACCTCACGAACTCCCGTACGATTACCCGATTCCTGCGGAACGAGATAAGCAGATACATTATCTTCAGCACGGTTTTTGAAACGTGTAAGTCTTGCTCCCTCCGCACGGTCTGCATAGTTCTCCTCTGGTCCTTTTGCATACCAATCCAGGTTCGCATAATCTGCTGGCACTTTAAAGGACAAGGCGAAGATCGGGAACTTCGGTAATCCAGACACCCCTTTATACGAGGAATCAACCTGAATACTTCCGTCTGTAAATACGGTATAGGCCACCTTCACCCTTACATCCTCATGAACACTCAGCTTATAGGTATACGTGATCGTTGCTTGTCCTTCTGATTCTGCTAGTTCCCAGCTTAGTGTTCGGCGAGTAAGACTTGCTGCATACCAAGCGGAAGAATCAAAATGGAACCCTGCTCCTTTATCGTTATCCGTCATCGCTCTCCAGAAGAGCGGAGCTGGCGGTGCCGAGATCATCTCACGACCTCCGTAGTTCACCGAGATGAGCGTTCCGGCCTGTTTAGAGAACATGATCGAGAAGTCACGGCCGTGTACGCCGATATTCACATCCCCTTCGACCACGCGGAAATCATTTGATAGCGCGGAGCCTTTTGCAGAAATATCTCCTTTAGCTTCTTCCACAAGGAACACATGCTGTCCAAAGCACACTTCATACCCTGCTTCAGCCCATAAGGTTTCTTCCTTGAGCACGAGGGAGCAATCTACGCTATACTCGCCAGGCTGACCACTCACCTCTGGCAAAGTATACGCAATCTCCTTCTCTTCTCCCGCAGCTACATGAACATCCATTCTTCCTGTGAACAACTGCTTTCCTTCTTTGTTCAGCGTGTATACGAGTTCATAAGCATCCGTACTGACAAAAAGATTCTCATTTCGAATGGTAACTCCCGTAAGGCTTGGCGTAAGCTTCACATTCTGATACACGAATTTCACTTCCTGCATCTTTGGAGACCAACGGCGGTCTGCATATACAATCCCGTTACCGGAGAAGTTGTAATCCGTAGAACGATCGTCAAAGTCACCGCCGTAGGCCATAAATTCCTTGCCATAACGATCTTTTTTAATTAAAACCTGATCCATGTAGTCCCAGATAAAACCACCTTGATACATTGGATACTTCTGTTCAAGTTCCGTGTATTTATGGATACCGCCTAACGAGTTCCCCATCGCGTGCATATATTCACAGCTGATATACGGTTTACCTGGATTGTCATTTAGATACTCTTCAATATCTGCTACCTTCGCATACATCCGGCTCTCCATGTCACTCGTTCTGTCATAATTCCGGTCGTAGAATACTCCTTCATAATGTACGAGACGAGTGCTGTCTTTCTCCCGGAAATAATCGGATACATTCAGGATGACGTCCCCAGCATAGGATTCATTACCACAAGACCATATGAGGATGGAAGGATGGTTTTTATCCCGCTCTACCATCGAAATCGCACGATCCATTACAATATCCTGCCATTCCATGTTGTTTCCAGGCACGTTCCATGATGGCTCAACTGCGCCCATCTTCTGCCATGATCCATGGGTTTCCAGATTCATTTCATCAATGACATATACACCATACTCATCACAAAGTTCATACCAGAGCGTCTGGTTCGGGTAGTGGGAGGTACGAACCGCGTTCATATTCCCCTGCTTGATTGCTTTGATATCCCATAGCATATCTTCTTTTGTTATATTCCGTCCTTGACGAACATTGAATTCATGTCGGTTTACCCCTTTGAAGACAATACGTTTCCCGTTTAGATGCATCACTTTGTCTATCATCTCAAATTTACGGAAGCCTACTTTTTGAGGTACCACTTCGACAAGTTCTCCTGCCTCATTGTATAAAGAAATATAAAGAGTATATAAGTACGGTGCTTCTGCGCTCCATAGATTTACATTTCCGGCTGCCAGACGAACCGAGAGATTGTCTTCGGGAGATACTACAGTCTGCTCCGCAATCACTTTATTTTCCGCATCTTTTAGTACAAGTTCCACTTTTGATGCTGACTTGCCTGTCAGTTGCAGATCCGTAAGAAGTGTACCTGCTTCATACTTCTCATCCAGATCTGTCTTTACAAATAAATCTTGAACATGCACTTCTGGAATGGTGTACAGATATACTTCCCGGAAGATCCCTGAGAAGCGCCAGAAGTCTTGATCCTCCAGCCAGCTGCCTGTGCTGCGTTGATACACCTCAACAGCCAGCTTGTTCTCTCCGTCCGTTATATAGGGAGTAAGATCAAACTCACTTGGCGTAAAGCTGTCTTCACTGTAACCGACAAACTCTCCATTCAGCCATACATAGAAAGCCGATTCAACACCTTGAAAAGAAACATAGAGCGGACGGCCTTCCCATCCTTCAGGTACGTCAAAATATTTTACATAGCTGCCAACCGGATTATGGTCTTCTGAAACCATAGGCGGCCTAAGGTTCTCATGTCCATCCCATGGATACATCGTATTTACATACTGCGGGTTTCCGTACCCTTGCAACTGAATATGTCCAGGAACTTCAATCTGAGCCCAGCCCCGGCAAGATACTTCTTTCTTATAAAAGTCCGCTTGGCGTGCTGCCGGCGAAGCAGCATAACTAAATTTCCAGCTTCCGTTCAGACTATGTCGAAGCGGCATCTCTCCACGCTGCTGCGCCTCTTCGGCTGTAGCATAATACTTATGATCGGAATGCGCAGGCACTCTGCCTACAGCGAATACGCTTACATCAGACAACCATGTTGTGCTCGGATTTACTTTTTGCTCCATTACTTGTTTCATCATACATCCTCCATTTCTATATGGGAAAGGACTGCCTGACATCAGTCTTTACTTGCTCTCAACTGATGCCAAGACAGCCTTTCCTATCAAGCTTGAATCCATTTCATAATGCATGCAACAGATTCGATACCTATTTAAATTACTTAACGGACCCTGTCATTCCTGCTACGAAGTGTTTTTGCATGACAAAGAATACAAGTGCAGTTGGCAGCGTAGTAATGACAATCGCAGACATAATCATTCCGTAATCCGGTGCATATCCTGAACCAAGGTTAGAAATCAAGAGCGGCACTGTCATATTCTCAGGCGACTGCAAGACGATGAGCGGCCACAGATAGTTGTTCCAGCTGCTAAGGAATGTAATGATGGCAGCTGCTGCATACGTCGATTTCATTGTCGGCATGTAAATCTTAAAGAAGAGTCCAATTTCAGTCAGACCATCCATCCGCCCTGCTTCCAGTAAATCTTTAGGGAACATCTTGGAGCTTTGACGGAAGAAAAAGATCAAGAATGCGGTAGTAAATGTTGGTAAAATAACTGCCGATGCAGTGTCGATCCCAAGGAACGGAATGACACTCGATACTTTTGCAAACATTTGATACAGCGGCACCATAATAGCTGCAAAAGGAATCATCATGGATGCCAGCAAAATGTTGAACACAATATCTTTCGCACGGCTGCGATAAATCTCGAATCCGTAACCTGCTGCAGATGCAACGAGCAAAGAAAGAATCGTTGTCACAATCGATATTTTGGCTGAGTTCCAAAGTGCCTGCCACATATCTACACTGTTAAATAGGTTCCTTACATTATCGAAAAGATGTGATCCCGGAAGAAGTCTTCCCTTTGTAACGTCTACTGACATATTCGTTGAACTTGTGATCATCCACAAGAATGGAAAGATCGAAATCAGGGTAGCAAGGATAAGAAATGCATACGTAAAAAATTTCTTCGGTTTACTCATTTTTTATCGCCCCCAATTTTGTTCTGAATGAGTGTCAGGATGATGACCATCACTACGATCGAGTAAGAAACAGTTGCTGCATATCCAAAGTCTGGTGTGTACTCAAATGATAAGTTATAAATATACTGTGAAATCGACATGGTTGAGTTACCTGGTCCGCCTTTCGTGATGTTTACAACTTCATCAAATAACTGCAGGGTACCAATCGTCGATGTAATCGTCGTAAATAAGATCATCGGTTTTAGAAGAGGAATCGTAATTTTAAAGAATTGAGTAAACGCATTTGCGCCGTCAATACGAGCTGCTTCATATACGGATTTGTCGATATTTTGCAAAGAAGAAAGATAGAAAATCATGTTATAACCTGTAAAACGCCAAGTAATCGCAATAATAATGGTTACTTTTGCCCAGAACGGATCAGAAATCCATTGAATCGGTTCTGATATAAGATGGAAATTCATGAGCATCTTGTTCACAATACCGTCTCCGCCAAACATGTATTTAAATACAACGGAGTATGCTACAAGGGAAGTAACGGTAGGTAAGAAAATGGCGGTTCTAAAGAACCCTTTAAATTTCAAGTTATCATCATTAAGTAGAACGGCAATAAAGATCGCAAGGACCAGCATGACAGGAACTTGTATGATGAGATAAATAAACGTATTTTTTACTGCAGTAATAAAGTTGCTGTCCTGGAACAAGCGAATATAGTTATCGAATCCAACAAAATCAAGATTCATCCCCCGGCCTGATTTAAAGGAAAGGATCAGCGCCTGAATCATTGGATAAAAATAGAACAAACTGATTGCAAGAACCGGTACGAGAATAAATAACCAGCCTGTTATATTGATACGTCTCTGACTGCCCATGCCTTTAGGACTTCCGGTACTCGCCGCGGTCTTCGCAGTTTTCACACCACTCCACACCCTTCTCAACTGTTTTCTAAAGTATGTTTTTTTGTTTCTCTCTCTTTTTTCTTCATAAAAAGGACCCTTGCCCTTTCCCTCCATCCATAGAGGTTTTCTCTAAAGGAGAAGCAGAAGGAACAAGGGCCCGTATTCATTCATGAATTAACGAATTTGAGTGTCTGCTTGAGACTGCGCATCCTTAAGTACGGAATCAATATCTTTGCCGCCTAGATAGTTTTGCATTGCAACAACCAAGATATCCTCGACTGCGTACGTATTTAGACCATAATTCACGTTAGGAATTTGTTCTGTCCAAGCAGCGAAGTCAGATACCACTTTTTGTCCTTGGAAATACTCATCTTCTGCTTTATAAGCTTCACCCTCGGAAGCCGCTTTGAACGTACCGATTACACCCACTTCTGTATTCAATGTTTGATACAGATCTACGTTGGTACCGAAAGTTGCAGCCAAGAATTCTGCCGCTGCTTCTTTACCGTCTACGTTCATTACATACCAAGAGCTGCCGCCAAGGTTTGAAGCATTCACAGCACCTTCTACACCAGGCAGTTTCGGCGTTGGAACTACTGCCCATTTTCCGGACTGAGAAGCCTCTGCTTTGATCGATGGAGTAATCCAGTTACCTGAAGGAGTAGATGCAACATCACCGCCGTTAAGAGCCCCAACCCCTTGACTCCAGTCAGAAACGACTTTGACGATACCCGAGTCCATCAACTTTTTGTAGGTTTCAAATGCTACTTTCATTGCTTCGTTATTCGCAATGTTTGGCGTTTCACCATCTTCGGTGGTATACCAAGAACCCGCAGATTGAACCATCATACGAATGATTCCGAGGTCATTCGGATCTTGTGTCAGCATCAATTTTCCTGTTTTTTCTTTAATGTCTTTACCGATTTCAATATACTTATCCCAATCAATATCTTGCAGGTCGTCAAGCGTGTACCCTGCTTCCTCCAAGTAGTCTGTTCTGATATACAATCCAGTAGCTCCAGAATCAAAAGGAACTCCATATTGTTTGCCATCTACGCTAGTAGGTCCCACTTTATAATCCGCAAAATTGGCTACATCAATGACATCTGTCAGTTCAAAGAAAGAATCCGGATACGATTGTAGGAAACTTTGTGCCCGGTAATCCTCAATCAGCACAATGTTCGGAAGACCTTTTGTAGATCCAGAGTTAAGGCCTGTGTTCAGCTTCTGCACGATATCTGCTTGTGCGTTCTCTACAACATTAATCTTAAGATCAGGATTTGTTTCCGCATAAGCCTCTTTCGCTTTATTCATTGCTGCAATGTTAAACGCTGGGTCCCATGCCCAGACTGTAATCTCTTTCGTATCTGCACTAGATCCTTCACTAGATTCTCCACCTGAACCCGTAGAACAAGCAGATAGAACGACCGCACTAGCTAACAGGACTGAAAGTACTTTTGGTAATTTGTTTCTCAATGAAATAACCCCCTCAAGGCTGTAATAAATATGGATTTAAAATAAAATAAGATGGAAGCGTTTACTTTCTATGCTTCCATCTTATCATTCATGTATGCGGTTTCTTTAGAACTATCTTTGTTAGCTTTGGTGCTTTTCTTAGTTACCTTGTTCAATTCACCGCTATACTCATGTACTATATTTAGGTTTTGGTTCTTTATTTAGATTAATCCTATATTTTTGAATTTGATTCAACTTTTTTATCCTTTATTGTTCAACTGCTTTTCTCGTCTTGCTCCTCCTGTTTTTGTAGAGGTATCGTGATTTTGATCCGAGTACCCTCACCAATTACACTGCTAATATCAACTCCATAGCTGTCTCCATACATGAATCTGAGCCTATGATCCACATTCTGTATCCCGATACCCGAGAATAACTTTCGATTCCTCTTTGTCTTCGGTAATGTTTTTCCTTCCGCCGTTTCAGCTGAATCTATGTCCATCCCATCTCCGTTGTCATTTACTTCACAGACCAAATGATCATCCTGAACCGAAATCATAATCAGAATCGTTCCCTCTTCTTTATGGTTGAAAGCATGAAAAAACGCATTTTCAATAAACGGCTGCAAAATAAGTTTAGGAATTTGGTAGTCCATACTCTCTGGTTCTATGAAATAATTGACTCGAATTCTATCGCCATATCTTACATGATTGATAAACACATAATTCTTTAGTGTATCCAGCTCTTGGCGGACGGTAACGGCACTCTGTACGTTGCTGACGGTATTTTGCAGCAAGGTAATTAAGGCATTGATCGTTTCGGCAGCTTTTTCTTTGTTTCCTTGTTGTACGAGAAACTTAACAGAAGCCAGTGTATTATATAGAAAATGAGGATTAATCTGCATTTGGAGCGCGGCAAGTTCGGCTTTCCGCTGCTCTTTCTGAGTCTCTACCAATCGATCTACATACACATTTAATTCGTCGAGTACATAGTTGAACGCATTGCCCAGCTCCTCCACCTCATATCCGCTTTTGGATACATCAACGCGCTGATTAAATCCACTCGTTGGAATCTGTGACATATGACGGACAAGTCCTCTCATGGACTTCGTCATTTTTCTTGTAATGAGATAGACAACAATTAGTGACAGTAGAACAACGGACATGATCATGAGTGTAATTGTTTTTACATTGACCATATTCCCCATCGCTGTTTCTCGGTCTAAAAGGTTCACCAGATAAAAATCAAATTCCGGTAAATACTCTGATAATACCGTCATCTCGCTTCCCTCAAAAGAAAGGCTTGTACTGCCGAGTCCACTCTTCTCTTGTGTATCTACAGCGTGCAACAGAGAAGGAACATGCTTACCGATCAGCTCACTTCGATTACTGGAGATAATCTGTCCCTGTGAACTCATCAGCAGCACATCATTGCCTTCACTTGTGAAATTCTCATAAAAAGACTGGAAATCCTGGTCACGAAACGTGATATACAGTGTTCCATAAATATTCCCAGTATACTGTTCATATAAAGCTTTTGAGGCAACCAGCACAGGTTTTTGTTCTGTACCCGGCTGATCTCGATCATAATAAAGCTGATACAGAATCTCCCGCGGATTTGCTTTTGTCTGTTTTGTTATCTCATGATTGTTTAATTCATCTACCGTAACCGACCAGTACCAAGGATCTGTTGTATAACTTCGCCCGTTGGCTCCAACGAGTGTCACACCTACATCATAAGCACTTAGGTTCGTTATAATCGTCTTAATCCGCTGCGTCATTGCATAGGTCTGCATGGATAACGACACGGAATCCGTCTCACTGCTCGACAGGTATTTACGGACTCCTCCGCTTTGCGCAATTAAGGTAGCACTCGTTGCAACCGCATTATTGTATGCTTCAAGATCTGATTTAACCTGTCCCAGTAACTTTTCATTCGTAATACTGAAGGTCTTGAGGAATAAATTCTCAGACATGCGAATCGTAATCGCTACAGATAACAACGAGACCGTAATAATACTGATTAAGGTGACTAAAAACAACTTCACAAACAGACTTCTTTTGTTCAAATTTGCAAGCTCCCCCATCATCATATGTTCTGGTTCTCCTGCACCTGTTCTTTTCGATACTGACTTGGTGATACCCCGGTCATCTTTTTAAAAACTTTTGTAAAATAACTCTGATCAGAGTAACCTACACGGTCACTAATTTCAGAGATTGTCTCTTCTGTTGCTACCAGCATTTCTTTTGCTTTCTCAACTCGCACCTTGTTTACATATTCACTGAAACCTTCATTATTGTTGGCAGAGAAATAACTCGATAAATAAGATGCGTTAAAATGAAACTTCTTCGCCACTTCCGTTAGGGTAATTGGCTCGGCATAATGCTCCTGTATATAGTTTAGCAGACGATAAAAACTTGGATTCGTTGAAGTGTCCGTCTCTCTCGTAATGCTCTCCGCTTCTTGGATAAATTCCTCGATGAACTGAATCGCATCACGTGCGTACACGGCCTGATCAATTTGTCTGAAATAATCATATTTTCTCTTTTCGAGTGGCTCGGTTTCAAATTTCAGCTTACTTAGTGTGTTGGTAACATTAAATATAAAATTACCAAGCAGAGATTTGAATTCAAATATATCTGTCTCATAATCTAAAGATTTCGCATGGATATGTTCAAGGAAAAATGAAAAGGATTTTTGGAATTGTTTACGTTTTAATCCTTCAATCAGTTCCGCCATATCTATCGCTGACGTCCTAGCCGGTAAGGCAGGTAAATGGTCTGCTTCAAGAACCGGATACGTCGGTAAATAAAACGAGTAACGTTTCAATCTCTCATATTGTTTACTGTAGACGTTGCCCAATTGGCAAAAATCTTCAAATCGATTACTAATAATAAAATGCAGCCTCTCTGCTTGCTCACGCTGCTGAGGAATACGGGAAAGATTCTGTATCAGTTGCTCTATACGTTCGGACCAGGGATCATTCGCATTGAGTAAATAGAGCAGCGTGCCTGGAACAGATTCTAGCTTCATATACTCTGCTTGCCCTGATCGTAAATGATGAAGACACTGACTCACACTTTTTTCGATCTGACTCTTCTCTAATTTATCTTTTACGGGATTCAAATCTGCACCCAGTAGAAGAAACTTAGGATAAGGAAACCGGCGGCGGATGATTTCGGTTGTTATCTCTGCCTCATAACCGGAAATCATCTTATCGATTGCTTGCGCGATCTGTGTCTCTTCCGATCGTTCTTCTTTTACCGGTATGCCAAGTCCTTCTATTTTGGCTGCTGTTTTGTGTAAAATAGAGAGCAGATATTCCGCCTCGAGTTTAGGTTTTAATATATAGTCAGCGACTCCGTTCTGAAACGTAGAACGCACATAATCGAATTCGCTGAAGCTGCTCAGCACGATAACCTCGATAGCAGGATAGCGCTCTTTTACCAACCTTACCAACTTCTCGCCATCCATAATAGGCATCACGATATCTGTAATCACAATGTGAGGTTGTAACTCTTCTACCAATTCTAGCGCTTCCAAACCATTAGAAGCTTCCCCAACAATATAATAGCCAGCTTGTTCCCAGTCCAGAAGATGTTTGATCCCCTGTCTAACCAGCATCTCGTCATCGACGATAAGAACTTTGCACAATGATCTCATCCCTTGACCCCCTCTGAACTCCGATTCTCTTCTTTCTTTTACTATACACTTTCGTCGAAAATTAATAAATGCGTTTTATATTTACCATATTCAACCAATTTAAATCTGTAAAATGAATAAAAAAGACGAAATCAGCGTATTTGCTGTTTCGTCTTCTTCTTTTAGATTCTGGGAAGCCAGATGCCTTTTTATATATTGCCGCCCTGATACTCTGTCTCATCTTGCTTTACCTGTTGTCCCTGGCGCTCGAACTGTTCCATGAGTTCTGCTGCATCATCTTGAGGTTCATATCCGATCAGCTGTTTAAGGTAACGAATATCATAGTAGTTATCTGTGTTGGCAGAAGTGCCATATAGACTTAAGAATTTATGTATCTCTGGTGCTTCTATGCATTTATCTGCAAGCTGTACTAAATCTCGCTCGGAGATCCATATATGCGCTGCACGCTCGGAATGCGGTTTGTTATCACCCGGGAAATTACCAATTCGGATGTTAATAGAAGAAATTCCATGTTTGTCCGAATACAGTCTGCCAAGAAGTTCGATATAACACTTGCTCAGTCCATAAAAACTATCGGGACGATAGGGGTCATTCGCATCGACTTCTTCCCCTACTTTATAAAATCCCGTGGCGTGGTTTGAACTTGAAAAAATAACCCGCTTTACCCCGTTACATCTTGCTGCTTCATATAAGTAATACGCTCCCGTTACATTGATCGGCAGTACTTTGCCAAGGAAGTCTTCCTCATCTTTAGCCCATCCTATATGGAGGATCGTGTCGACTCCCTTGGTAAGTTCCAGTAGCTGGTCTGAATTGGTAACATCGAGTGGTTGTATCTTCTTCTTTTCGTCCCCAATCAGATCTGTTGCGATCACTTCGTATTTGCCCGTCTCTCGTAAACCTGCAGCGAGGCAGCTTCCAATTTTACCTGCGGCCCCTGTGATCAGTATTCTTTTACGCTCTGAGTTATGTCCCATTCCTATACCCCCTGTTTTATGTCATCACAGAAAGTATTAACCAAAAATCCATGGACATATCACAAGGTCAGGCTTCGATTTGCATCGTTTTTTGTCTGTATTGGCCAGGGGTTAAACCTTCCTGCTTACGGAACGAACGGATGAAATTCTGCGAATTGTTGTAACGAAGCTTCGCTGCAATGTCTTTTACCGGAATATCCGTTTCGGCCAGCCACTTCTTCGCAATTTGAAATCGGTAAACAGATAGATATTCACTGAAAAAATAATTCGTTTCTTTCCGAAATACACTGCTTAAGTAGTTAGCATTGTAGTGAAGCCTGGAAGCACATTCTTCCAGTGTCAGATCAGTATCATAATAACGATGAATAAGCTCGATTATTTTCTCCGATATGTTGTGGTACTGCGCATCCTGACGGTCTCGGAACACTTTAATCATCGGATGGATCACAGCTGTCCAGAACCAATCCTCGATTTCGGCTACAATATGGCAATCTAGCAGTTCCTCAAATAACGTTCCTGTTCCATAATAAATCTGCTTCAAGCTAATACCGGATTCTTGCATCGTGATCAGCAGGTTATTCAGCAGACGCGATAGCGGAATCTGGTACTCCTGCGGTGACATCTCGGTGGCGAACACATGCCTTAGCAGCTGTTCAAGCAGTTCCTTTGCCTTCTCAGCGTTTGCGAGCTTAACCGCATCCAGCAGCTCGTTTTCTAAATGATTGGGATAATTCAGCTTCAAGTAAGGTTTCCCCGAGTTAATATTTTCAAACTGAATGATAATGCCGTCCCCAAGAGTCATGCGATGCTTTAACGCCTCTAGCCCTTCTTTATAGGCGATCGAAAGGGTTCGGATATCATGGAATGGAAGACTCATGCCAATGCTAACCTGCACGCTTAAGTAACTTGTAATTTCACTCATTAGCTGCTCTGTTGCGGTATAGATTTTAGCTTGGAAAGCCGTCTTTTCGCTCTCCTTGCTGCCGATAAGGGCAACAACTGTGTGGTCAATCATCACTGGAGCCAGCTGTTCTTCCTCCGGAATAAGCTCTTCTACCATATTTTGCACGGCGAATAATAAAAGCTCTAAATCTTGCTTCTCATATCTCGTTTGCTCAAGTGTTCCTATTTGTATGGTAAGCACCGACATCGTCTTCCACTCCTCAAGCTGCCGGCTGTAATCAAACTGCTCTAGCTTGTCATGCAGCTCTTTTGCCTTCACCTTGCCTTGGAAAGCACGAATTAAGAAAAAGGTACGCACTTGCTTAAGCTGCTTTCTCACTTCATCTTCTAATCTCGATTTTGATTGAAATAAAGCATGAACCTGCTCTCCGATCAATTGAAACTCGTTGCTTGTCTTCTCATCTGCATTGCGGTGGCCAAATTGTTTCAGCAATAGTTTAATCGGCGAATACATCCGTTTTGAACCCAGCCAGGCAATAGTGATGCAGATCAGCAGAATGAGTAAACAGGCATAAAGCGTGTACGCTCCAATTTTTTTGGATTCACTCGTCATACTTTGAATAGAATCATAGCTGACATAAGTCCAGTCATTAAAATCGGAACGATAATAGGTTATGGAAAAAGGTTTATCCCCAATATGTGATTTATATTGCCCCGAAGCACCGCTCAATTGCGTCAGACTATGAATGCCTGTCTTCTCCGCAGGCTCGCCAATTAATGATTCATCTGAGTGTAAAATAATCTTGCCCTGCTCATTCACAATCATCAGTCCACTTAGATCGGAATGATTCGTACCCAGCAAGGACTGCACATCACAGGCAGGAATGTTTGCGATTGCCAGCCCATGCGGATCAAGTCCTCTTGAAGGGAGCTGTTTAACAAGACCTATGCTGTAGGAGCAGGCTGAATTATTGGCATTTTCTTCGCTGTAAAACCATGTAGATGGATTCAAAGACCAAGAGGTTGAGTCGGGAAGCTCCATCAGGCTCGCCAGCTGATCATGATAAGGGTACTCATCAAACTTGTAGAGGCCGGAATTTTTAATCATCCAGTTATAACGCTCATTAATGAGAATGACATCTTCGAGCTTGGTATCGAATGATTGCATATAGCGGATTTCAGTACGCAAGTCGTTATACATAATGAAATCGTTTTCAGTTATATTTAAATTAAGAGCTTTCTTCATAAAAGACGAATTGATTACTTGATTAAGTGTTTGGTTGACAGTCGTTAATTTTTGCTCTACATTGGATTTAATTTGAATAATTAACATTAACTTGCTTTCATTTACGTTTTTCTGTATTTCATTGTATGATGTTAAATAAGAGAATGTACCGATAAAAATAACCGGAAGCGTGCTTAATAAGAACCCGAATATCGTCATTTTGGATAGAAAACTTAAAGAACGCACTTGAGGATCACCTACACTTCAATTGTCATATTTATCGTACTGTTATTGTAGTGGAACAGCCCTTTTACGAGCAATAATCATCTACCTGTCAGATAATCATTATCTTAGATTACACACAAGAATTGGGGGAGCGAGCAATTCTCTCATTCTAAATAAGAAGGGGGCAGAATGCTGATGAAAGGGTTCCAAACAGTAAATAAATTATTTGTAACATCTTCCATATTTTTCATTATACTTCTATTTGTAAGCGCATGCAGTAATAATTCTTCAGAAAAATCAAATGCTGCCTCGATAGAGGATTCACCCATTTCCATCATGCTCCCCCTTCACTTCCCTACTCCTCCAAGTGATGAAATGCAGTCCATGCTGGAAGAATGGAGCGGCTTTACCCTAGATATCAACTGGATTCCAGATGGAATCTATAGCGATAAGATGAATACTGCATTAACAACGAACTCCTTAAAGAAAGTGACCTTTGTTAGAAATACGGACTTCCTTCTCCTGAAAAATACAATAAGATCCGGCGCATTCTGGGAGATCGGACCTTACTTAGAGGATTATCCTAACCTTAAATACTTAAATAAAGATATTCTGAAGCAGGCTGCCGTTGATGATCGCATCTATGGTTTATATACAGAGCGTCCATCGTCACGACAAGGCGCAATCATTCGGCAGGATTGGCTAGATCATCTAGAGCTTGCCGTGCCGGGAACCCTTGATGAATTGTATGAGGTTCTTCGTGCTTTTACATATAATGACCCTGATGGGAACGGGAAGGCAGATACGATTGGCCTTGCGGACCGTAATGATCTGATCTATGGAGCGTTCAAGACAGTCAGCTCTTATTTCGGGACACCTAATAACTGGAGTATGGAAGAAGGCACATTTATACCAGAGTTTGAGACAACAGCTTATATGGAGACAATGAACTTTTTCAAAAAACTATATAACGAGCAGCTCATTAACCGTGATTTTGCTGTGACAAGCAAAGAAGTGCAGCGGAATATGATCATAAACGGCAAAGCCGGCGTCTATATTGGAAGCATGACCGATATTCAGCGCTTATATGAGGAAGCTAAAATAATTAATCCGGATGCTTCATTTACTTTATCCAACCGGATTAAAGGTCCTAACGGTTACCGGGTATGGTCCATTCCGAATTTTAACGGATTATATTTATTTTCCAAGAAGGCGATCAAGACAGAAGAAGAATTAAAGCATATTTTAGCTTTCTTTGACCGCACAATGGATAAGGATATTGCAAACTTATTGAAATATGGCATAGAAGGTAAGCATTATACGTTGGAGAATGGTCAAGTCCGCCTGCCGGAGGAAACAACTCAGCTGCGTATTCAAGAAGTAAATGCTTTTTATATGTTGATGATTGCGGACATGAATAACCCAAGTGTTATGGAGGTGGCGGAGAAAGAGACCTTAACAGCTTTAGCGGACCAGCTTAGCCAGGATAATGAGAACTTTCTCGTCATAGACCCTGCAGCTCATTTGGAATCAAAGACATATGATGAGCGGAATGCAGAGCTCAGTAAAATTATAACAGACGCCACCTACAACTATATTCTTGGCAACGTAACAGAGCAGGACTTTCAGCAGGAGACGAAGCGCTGGCGTATAAATGGCGGCAACACGATTATTAAGGAGTTATCTGAAGCGTTATAAAATTCAACAATCTTCTTCGCCCCAAGCAGTTACTGCTTGGGGTTCTTAGCGTATTGCTCCATTATGCAAGTAAGGTGTCCCCTTTTTCCTGCACTCGAGCAGATCTTTACAACGAATCTCCCAGTTTGCTCTCTCTGGATCTTATACGACACTATGGTGTCATTTCCCACGCAATAATCATTTCATCAGACTCTTGCTGGTATGCCTGCATATGAGCAAATGATTGTATACGATACTTTATCCATTCGGTAGTGTTTAGTGTGTAAGCCAAATCCCATCGTTAAATGGAGGTCACAAAGGAATGAAAAAGAAAAAGCCTTTATCCTTGGCTCTATGTGCTGTCATGTCCCTAACACTGCTTCTCTCCGCCTGCTCCGGCGGAAACGGTACAGGCACAACATCTACCGGATCGGGTGATACGGGTTCCAGCCCTAACGCCAGTACACCGAAGGATGATAGCCCAGCGGAAATTACCATCATGCTGCCGCTGAATACGCCTGAGACTCCAACCGACACTGTTAAAAATGAACTAGAGAAGCTGACAAACACGAAACTTACGTATCAATTCTTTCCAGCGGATACATATGAGGAGAAGTTGAACACGGCATTTGCTACCGGATCCTTGCCGCAAGCGACTTATTTGAAAAATGCTACAACGTTCTTGCTCATGCGTGAAGCAATTAAGGAAGGACAGTTCTGGGAGATTGGCCCTTACCTAAGCGAATTTCCAAATTTAAATAAATTAAAACCAGAAGTACTTGATAATACCAAGGTCGAAGGCAAATTGTATTCTTTATATCTCGGCCGCCCACTTGCCCGTCAAGGAATCATCTATCGTAAAGACTGGGCAGATAAGCTGAATATTGCTCCTCCAGAAACAACAGAAGAGCTGTTCGCTATGGCTAAAGCATTTACTGAGCAGGACCCTGACGGCAATGGACAAAATGATACAACAGGTATCGCAGATCGTAATGAGCTCGTCTTTGGTGCTTTTAAGACAGTATCCTCCTGGTTCGGAACACCGAACAACTGGGGCGAGAAAGACGGCAAGCTGCTGCCTGAATTTATGTTCCCTGAATATATCGATACTATGAACTTTTTTAAATCTCTTCGTGATAACGGTTACATGAATCAAGATTTTGCTGCAACAAGTAAAACAGATGCTGTTAATTTATTCACGAGTGGTAAAGCAGGGATTTATATCGGCGGATCTATGCCGGATATCACAACCCTTGATAAGGACCTAATCAAAAACGTACCAACCGCTGTTCTTGATGCGCACAGTATGGTGAAAAGCCCAGACGGCAACATTCATCAGTGGATGATTGCAGGTTATAACAACCTGGTATTGTTCCCAAAAACAGCAGTTAAGGATGAGGCAGAACTCAAGAAAATTCTAGGTTTCTTCGACAAAATGATGACACCAGAAGTAGCTAACCTCATGTTCTGGGGCATCGAAGGCACACACTATACCGTTGTAGATGGAAAGGCGAAGCCATCTGAAGATAAGGAACTGACAGAACGTGAAGTGAAGGGCTATAAGGACAGTGTCATCGGTGAAGCAGAAACCAATGGCATGTATGAGAGCTTAAATGAGCTGCCAGGACGTATTCATGCGGAGGAGCTTATTAAGGAGAATGAGAAGTACGGCGTGAAAGACCCTACTGCTGCACTGGATTCAGCTACCTATGCATTGAAAGGCGTAGAGCTGCAACAGACGATTACTGATGCTACGTACAAGTTTATCTATGGACAAATCGACCCAGCCGGCTTTGAGAAGGAAATTGAGAAATGGAAGAAGCAAGGCGGCGAGCAAATGATCGAGGAGTTTAATGCAAGTTACAAAAAATAAAAGCAGGCGGCCCGTATAAATCGGCCTCTCGCTTAGGCAGAAGGCAGTGCATGCAGATCGTTTCCTAGATAGAGCCTGTATTCAAGAACAGCAGCTATATATGAGGCTCACGTAAGGAACGCTCTGCTCGCACTGCTTATGATGCCACAGCAGGGTCTTAGCCCCTAGGGGGAGTCAACTTTGGAAGGATGAGGACTTATGGAGGAGACCGTGATCAGCCGACAAGTTACCAAGACACAGCCCGCATGGCGCAAGCGATTTTGGCGAAACAAATTGCTGTATCTCATGATTGTGCCCGGCATTATTTATTTTCTTATCTTTAAATATATCCCGATGTTTGGACTAGTCATTTCGTTCCAAGACTATAAACCGTTCAAAGGCATACTAGGGAGCGAATGGGTAGGATTTAAGCATTTTGAGCGGTTGTTTACTGAGCCTGACTTCTGGAATATTTTATCTAATACTTTACTATTGTTTGGCATGAACCTGCTATTTTACTTTCCCATACCTATTATCTTAGCCTTAATGCTTAATGAGGTACGAATTACGTTTTTCAAAAGATTTTTTCAAACCTTGGTTTATCTGCCCCATTTCATGTCATGGGTCATCATCGTATCCATCAGTTATGTCATGCTGACCATGGACGGCGGCATCGTCAATGAACTGCTTGTTCAACTTGGCTTTAGCAAAATTAATTTCCTGCTTAGTCCTGAGTGGTTCCGGCCGACCTATATTATTCAGGTGATCTGGCGTGAAGCGGGCTGGGGAACCATTATATATCTGGCGGCAATTGCAGCAGTAGATCCTCAGCTGTATGAAGCAGCAAGGATGGACGGTGCAGGACGGCTTCGTCAAGTGTGGCATATCACGCTGCCTGCCATTCGCAGTGTAATTATCGTCCTATTAATATTGAAAATTGGCGATGTTCTAGAGCTTGGCTTTGAGCACGTATACCTGCTGCTCAATTCAATGAATCGGGATGTTGCTGAAATAATTGACACCTATGTGTATACCGCTGGACTAAGACAAATGCAGTTCAGTTATAGTGCGGCAGTCGGCTTCTTCAAGTCACTTGTTGGTTTAGTACTCGTTATGCTGGCAAATCACTTATCCAAAAAAATGGGTGAAGAAGGCATCTATTAATGCCAAGGGAGGGTTCATTATGGTAGAAGATCGTACGCTTAGCGGTCGACTGTTTGTTGCGGTTAACTATACGCTGCTGACGATTATCGCACTTGTTACCGTGCTCCCGTTCATCCACGTGGTAGCGGGCTCGTTCACGACGAACGCCGAGATTGCAGCCAAGAAATTTGTTCTTATTCCAACGGTTTGGAGTCTTGAGGCCTATAAGTTTATTTTTTCGACGGATACCATTTTCAGAGCACTCAGTGTATCCGTTGGTGTTACGGTGATAGGGACACTACTCAGTATGTTCGTTACGTCGCTAATGGCCTATGGATTGTCGCGCCGCGATCTAGACGGACGAAACGTTATTATGTTCCTCGTTGTATTTACGATGCTGTTTAGCGGCGGGATGATCCCTACTTTTTTAGTAGTTAAAGAGCTTGGCCTGATTGACAGCTACGCAGCGCTTATACTGCCATCCGCGATTGGTGCATTTAACATGATTATACTCAAGAACTTCTTTCAGAACATACCCGAAGGACTTGAAGAATCAGCTAAAATTGATGGCTGTAATGACTTTGGAATCTTATTTCGCATTGTTCTGCCGCTCTCTTTGCCGTCAATTGCAACCATTTCTCTTTTTTACGCCGTTACCTACTGGAATACGTATTTGAGCGCTATTCTGTATTTGAACGACAGCCAAATGTGGCCGATTCAAGTATTGCTTCGTCAGATCGTTGTTCTTGCATCGGGGATGGATTACAGCTCAAACCTCGATTCCGCTGTTCCCCCGCCTGATCAATCGGTCAAGATGGCGGTAATCGTCGTAGCTACTCTGCCGATTTTACTAGTATATCCATTCCTGCAAAAGCATTTTGCCAAAGGAGCTATGCTTGGTTCTATTAAAGGATAAAGAGATATCGGCCTAAACTCGATTAAAGGAGAGTAGATCAGATGATTAAATCAGATGTGGCAAAAACACCTATGCAATGGGCTGCAGCTGCGGCAGATGCCATCATGGCAACGTATAAACCAGGCGAACTTCCGCCAGCCCATCGCTGGCATTATCATCAGGGTGTCTTTTTATGCGGGGTTGAGCAGATTGCTGAGCAGTTAGGAGAGACTCGGTATGACGAATATATTCAAGGGTATATCGATGATCTAGTGGATGAGCAAGGAAACCTATTCTTCGCACGGGACGAGCTGGACTCCATACAGGCAGGGCTGTTATTGTTCCGCCAAGCAGAGCGGACGGGGAAACCGCAATATAAAGTGGCAGCAGATAAGCTCCGCAGTCTATTTGGAACCTTAAACCGAACTGCAGAAGGCGGATTTTGGCACAAAGATAAATATCCTCATCAAATGTGGCTGGATGGACTATATATGGGCGGTGTCTTTGCTCTAAAGTATGCTGACACCTATGGGGATGAGGAACTGCGGGAAGAAGTATTACGGCAAGAACGGCTGATGCGTAAATACATGAAGGATGAGCGGACGGGGCTGCTTTATCACGCTTGGGATGAAAGCCGGCAGATGCCGTGGGCAGACCCTGACACAGGCTGTTCACCTGAGTTCTGGGGCCGATCGCTCGGCTGGTATGGATTGGCACTTGCTGAGTTTATCGCACTGCTCCCAGAGGAGCATCCGAGCCATGCTGAACTGCAAGAGGAGCTCCGGGCATTCGTAGAAGCAATTATTCGCTATCAAGATGAAGAGACAGGCCTATGGTATCAGGTTGTCGATAAAGGCAGCCATCCGGATAACTGGGTGGAAACCTCCTGCTCAAGCTTATTTGTTTATACGATTGCTAGAGCTGTCCAGCAGTCTGCTGCTGACGAGAGCTATATGTCCGCTGCCCGCAAAGGCTTCGTCGGACTCGCTCAGATGATGGAAACCGATGATCTTGGACACTTGGTAATGCCGTCTATATGCATCGGTACCTCAGCAGGAGATTATGAAAATTATGTAACTCGTCCAGTAAGTAAAAACGATCTGCATGGCGTTGGTGCATTTATCATGGCGGCAGTTGCTATACAGGATAAGATGACGAAATAGCATTACACAAAAATATAAAACGGCATATAATATAACTAACAGATCTCGCCCGCACCTCTGCTTATGCATGTGGAACAGGGCGAGACATTTTTGTTTTATGGAGGTTTTTTTCTTGTTACAAGATAGTGACCCCTAAAACAGCAACCACATATCAAGAGCAATGGATTTCTTCTTTCGTAACCCGTACCTCTCTAACTACTCTCTGTATTAGATTTTGCTTATCCTCAAATGTGAGTTCTTCTGGATTAAGGGTTAATTAAATCAAGTGTTTCTTTAAGCAAGTTTCTGCTGCTTGGGTCAAGCCTCGTTATACCCATTCTCTCCATAAGGCTGAAGCTTCTCAAGCCAGCTTGCCTCCAATTTTTTCAATGCATCTTTGACATCAAAAAAGATATTGCTCTCTGGGATTTTTAATTTTTCCACAACTTCAATCGCAAAAGCTTCTTCCCCGTACTCTTTCCATTCTTCTTGAAGCCTGCGGTTACGGTGACTTCCCATATTCAGCATAAATTGTTGACCATTCAGACTTTTGAGGTTTGGTGTACTTGCCACATACCTTTTTCCATTTTCTTTATTACGAATTTGATAAACGCCGGCTTCTGTCTTTATTTCTTTTGCCAGTTGTTTTAACTCTTCTCTGCGATTTGCCATTTTACGACTCTCTCCTTCCTTCGGGGTAAGCCAGTAACTGCTTCCATCCTCTTCCCGGCTAAGTATGCCATAGTCCACCATCGATCTGCGAAGCAACACATAATCCTCATAAATTTGATCTAGAATCCCATTCACTTCGGACTCGGAATATACTTTGTTCGTGTCAAAACGTTTTGCAATTTCTTTCATAATAATGAGTCGATGTTTCTCTTGCACTGCAAAAGTCTCGAGCGGTCCATCTGTACCAAAAGGGAAATATTTAGTTAGTACTTTCTCCTGCTCAGCGGTCAAATCAGTCTCCTTATTGGTAGCTTGGCCTGCTCTGTTATTAGGTGATGCCACAGGCATGACAGGGGTATTGTGATCACGCGAGTGCAGCAACTCCATTACAGCCAACAGCACTTTTGCTTGTCTCTCCTTCTCCCTGAGCACAAACCGATGATTACGAATCGTTGAAGTAGAGCCAATTCCTAATCCTTTTTGTATTTCCGCATCTTTTTTCCCTTCATAAAACTCTGCCAGCAGCCTGCGCTGTATATCAGAAAGTCCGCTCACTTTCTTGTCCTGTGAGATCAAGAACTGAAATACCGACCCATGTTCTTCTTGAATATGGATCTGTATATATCTGAATGATTCATATAAGACTTCATTGTGAGGATAAATCACTCCTTTTTCAGCGGTATAACCACAGCAGACACAGATATATTCGGTCTCTGTCTCGATATAGCCGCGCTTGATTTCCTCCAATGAGGCATCATATGCAAAATCATTGTGTTGTTCCGTCATAACACGTCCCCCTCGTTTTGTTTATATAGATATATTATGTTCTTGTTTGTTAATTGTCAAACATAATAATAAATTGTTTGATTTAATATAGACGAAACAAGGTAATCGTCTATATCTCCTCTGCTGATACCATTAAAATACAATCTGTACACGGCAAAAAGCCTCCGCCCTTACACAGGGCAGAGGTTTTTCATAGATACTAATTATTTTTTTAATGGGACTTTTACAACATCCAGGTCATGATGGATATTAGTTGGAGGAATCTCTGGCTTGTACACTTGACCTTGAGGAGCAGGGTCTGCTACATATACAAAATCGCCTGTTCCATCCGGAGCACTGCCTGTAGCCCACAAACCTTCACTAGATTCATTGCCTTCGGACAAGTCCCAGAATTTATAAGCTTCAGGTTGAGATTCCAGTTCTGCTTCTGGTGGGAAGGAAGCGGGAACAACCACTCCATTCTTCTCTTCCAATTCCTGAATTGCTGCCATCCATTGATACTGGTGGTAACGGTCTCGTGCCAGCATTTTGCGGAACGTTGCACGAACGCCTTCATCTTTTGTCATATGATAAAGTCTAGCAACCTGCAGTCTTCCTTGTGTCTCTGCATGGAGATTAGAACGCATATCTGCAAGCAGGTTACCGCTCGCTACGATGTAACTGCCATTCCAAGGTACACCATTAGAATTGGTCGGCAATCCGCCAAGACCGCTCACAAGCAAGTGTTGTGGATTCATTCCACCCATAATCGCTGCTGTTACTGGGTCCTTCGCAGCTTCTTCTTGGTCTTCCGGTGAAGCTCCATCCAAGAGCTGGCTAATTAACGCACATAGCATTTCGACATGACCGATTTCTTCCGTACCGATATCCATGAGCATATCTTTATATTTTTCCTCACCACGGCAATTGAAGCCTTGGAACAAATATTGCATCATTACTGTCATTTCACCAAACTGTCCACCCAGAACTTCCTGCACCTGGCGTGCAAACAATGGATCTGGACGATCTACTTTCACTTCAAACTGCAATTCTTTTTGATGACGAAACATGATTATCACTCCTCTTATTCTAGTTTTCGCAAACTTCTAATTTGTATATAAACCCTCTCCCCTTTAACTAAACAAAAGAAATTCATCCCAATTATGCAGCATCTCATCTTGAACACTTAGATATAAACGGATGATCTGACACAAAAAAAGCAAGGCCCTCTAACAGGACCTTGCTTAAAATACATATAGATCCGATTACTCACCAAAGGACGTGCCCGTCATCAGTCAGGCAGCAAGCTGCTCTATCTTTTGGTGAAATCCCGCGATCATACGTGGGTCGGATTCGATTTTTCTTCGTCTCCAAGGGAGACAGGCAGTGTTCCTTGAAAAGGAATTAACCCCAACAGCGCCTTAGCTATACTTTCCATTGTCAGCGGTCTGCTCTCATAAGCCGCTACGTAAACCTGCACTTCAGGGAAGCTAGCTAGATCATAAGGATTACGTGTAGCAACAACTGTAAGCGGTTTGCCCAGTGCATACAGCTGCTTCACAAGCCCTGACTGTTCTTCATAGAAATGGGCATTATACGTAGCGATAATGATCTGCTCTACCTCTGCTTGGCGAGCAGCTTCCAAAACATGAGTTGCTTCTTCCGCTACACCCGCTGCCGGGATGCTCATATGGACGACATCGAACCCTTGCTCTATTAACGCCGTTCCTAAACTACACGGGTCCTTGATAATTTCATCAGCGATGGTCATAGCCGACGAAGCAACTGTCACTACTAGCGTTCGTACCTTCTTTAAGGGCAGCATACCTGCCTCATCACGAACCAAGGTTATACTGCGTTCGCTAATTTTGCGAGCTAAATCTTGATGTTCTTGTACTCCAACCCTAGCGGGCAGCCCCTCCCTATCAATTACTGGTAGAGTTACTGTATGAGCAGGAAAATCACCTTGTTCGGTCATGATTCCGCGCTTAATTTTTAGATCAAGCAGACGGCGGACAGACTCGTTAATACGATCTTCGCTGATTCTTCCCTCTGCTACTGCTTTTTCAATTGCCTCATATGCTCCAGTCAGCAGATCATGAGTATGACTGATCAAGATAAGGTCTGCTCCTGCTTCAATTGCCATTACCGATGCTTCTACCGTTCCGTAGGTATCTACAATAGCGCTCATCTCCATGCAGTCCGTCATGATCACACCTTGGTAGCCAAGCTCCTGCCTTAATAGACCTGTAAGCACAGAAGAGGAAAGCGTAGCAGGTTTTCGATCAGACTCTAGCAGCGGAAAATAAATATGAGCAGACATGATGAAATCGACACCTTCATCTATCGCTTTGATAAATGGAACGAGTTCCACTTGGTTCATCCGTGTTAGATCATGGGGAACGACAGGCAGATCAAGATGGGAATCCGCAGCTGTATCCCCATGCCCAGGGAAATGTTTGGCTGCAGCCGATACCCCAGCATCTTGCAGTCCGCGTATTGAATTCGCACCATACTCAGCTACGACTTCAGGCGATTCACCGAAGGAACGAACCCCAATTACCGGATTTAGAGGATTATTGTTCACATCAAGCACGGGAGCAAAGTTGAGATTAATGCCAAGCGCCTGTAGTTCTTTCCCGCTGGCAAATGCAGCCTCATACGCATCTTCAGTTGAACCCGCAGCAGCGATCGCCATATTTCCAGGAAATAAGGTGATCCCTTCAGCAATCCTCGCAACCATCCCGCCTTCCTGATCAATAGAAATGAAGTGTGGAAGCTGATTTGCGCTCTGTGCTACTTTTTGCAGCTCATAAGTCAGATTGGCAACCTGTCCTACATGCTGTACGTTTCTGGCAAAATAAATAATTCCACCAACCGGATTTGCCCGAAAGAAGTCGGCGAGTGGTTCTGTCAGCTCTCTGCCAGGCAATCCGCACAAAAGCATTTGTCCTATTTTCTCACGCAAACTCAGTTTTGAAAGTAACCTATCTACCTGCTCGTTTCGATCCATCTCTTCATCTCCCATATAATAGATAAGGTGCGCGTCTTTGTTTCCATTGCCGTTCATCTTGCTTCCATTTCTCCATGATTTGTAAGAGTCCTGCCTGAGTTGCCACTTTATTTCTGACTTCTGCTCCGCCAGTGAGTAAATCGATCAAATACCTGGTATCTCCTTGCTTTAGAGCAAGCAATTGAGCCTAGTACAATATGCAATAAGCACAAAAAGACGAATTCATCCCCTTCCATGAGGTGAATTCGTCTCTTCTATTTTCTTATAATTTAAAACGTTCGATAATCTCCTTCATCTCATCAGCAATGCTTGATAATGCTGCAGCAGAAGAAGCGACCTCTTCCATAGCTGCAAGTTGCTCTTCTGAAGCAGCAGATCCTTCCTGTGCTCCAGCAGCGATCTCATCAGATATAGCAAGGGCAATTTCAAAGACTTCATTTACTTGATCCACAGCAGAATCCATCTGTTTAGATGCGATGGATACTGCCCCCATTTCCACTGCCACTTCCTGAATCGAGGATAATATAGATCTAAAATGCTCGCCGGCTTCATTAACTGCCGTAATTCCCTTACCAATCTCCTGCGAAGCAGAGGACATAGAAACAGACGCTTCCGTCGTACCCCGCTCCATTTCATGCGTGAGTTGTGCTATGTCTGCTGCTGAGGCAGCGGACTGCTCCGCAAGCTCTTTTACCTCTTTAGCGACAACGGCAAAACCTCGACCATGCTCTCCTGCTCTTGATGCTTCTATGGAAGCATTTAAAGACAGGATGTTGGTCTGTTTCGCTATATTCGTGATGATTTCAACGATCTGACGAATTTCCATCGTTTTGCTGCCAAGCCCTTCAATTACTTCATTCAGGTTTGAAGCAGACGTACCGATATGCTTCATTTGTACGCTTGCCTGCTCAATCTGCTCCATCCCTGCTTGAGATTCAGCTGATACTTGTTCGGTAGCGGAGGTGACGTCTTCTGCTTGAAGACTAATCTCCTTTATACCTGCTGACATTTCAGCAACTTGCTGCTTTGCTTCTCCAAGCACTTGATTGGAGTGCAAGATACCAACAGTCGTTTGCTGCATAATGCTCGCTACCTGCTCTGTGGCACTGGTCGTCTGCTCTGAGCTAGCTGCCAGCTCCTGAGAGGACGATGCTAGCTGCTGAGAAGTATCATTTACTTCACTCAGTACGGACCGCAGAGATTTAGTCATTTTATTAAATCCTTCTGCGAGCAGTCCATACTCATCCCGTTGTTTTACCGACAGGTCTATGGTCAGATCACCGCTTCCTACTGTTTTTGACGCATGGACCAGTCCTCTGATCGGCTTATATAGACTTCGAATAACAGGAATCATGATGAGAATTCCGACAATAGCGGAAAACAAAAGCACAATCCCTACGGTTTTTAACATAGGGATAGATACTTGCTCATATTCATCGAGATCAAATTCCGCTACGATTTTCCATCCCGTTAATGGCTGATTTATAAAATAACCACTTTTATTTTGACCTGATATAGAATAATTTAGCGTTCCTTCCTCGTTGCTTACAATCTGATCAGACAGAAGTTCAATTGCGCTCGAGCCTGCTCCAAAATGGGTATGAACCAGGTAGTTTCCCTTCTGATCAACAAGATAGATAACCCCTTTTTCTCCAATCTTCATTCCGTTTACTGTGGAGGTGAGTGAATTTAACCCCAGCTGAATACTAGCAATACCTTTGCCATCGGATAAACGTTTTGCCAAAGTTACCACCACATTACCTGTTGAAGCTGATTTATAGGGCACACTTATGACTGAATCGCTCGTTCCCAAAGCTTCTTTATACCAATCTTTCTCTTTTACTACCTCATCGTTGCTAAGAGATGGTGATTTCATTTGTTTTCCTGTTGCATTCGATACAATAAGTATAGATTCAATCTGCGGATTGCTGTCTCTCATGTTGTCTACCAGTTGCTGTACAGCTGGATTTCTATTCGCAATCTGGGCTGAACTCGTTTGCATGGAGATCAAGTTAAGATTTGCTTTTTGATTCTCTAACAATGAATCAATCTGCTTGCTGACGAGCAGCAAAGATTGTTTCCCCGTTTCCAAATCCGCTTGGCGGATCTCCTGATCTGCTGTTCGAAATGAAAATACAGCGGTAACGATACTTGGGATGAACAAGAAGAGGACAAAGATAGTAATCAGTTTCACTCTTATTGACATCAAGCTTTTCTTTGGTTTTCCACTCAAAAAAAACGACCCCCTTCTGCCTGATAGTAATTACAATGAAATGAGTTCAGATGGTTTATCTGACCGAACATTACAAAAGTAACTTATATATCGGCATATCGGAGGTTTTATTTTATGATGGATATCACTAACCGTATTCAACAGGAAGTCTTACGTTGTTCCAATTCTGACACCCATCTGGGTAATCCAGCGGCGGTAAGCTACAGACAAGAGATCTGCTTTGTGATTCAACTCTGCTTGTAAGTCAAGGGGCAGAGCAGCTAGCAGACCCGAGGATTGTCGGTGTTTAGCTCTGTTGTAGGCGTAGCGATTGCGATCTTCTTTCTATTCTTTTTGATCCATGCGGGTTCATTCGCATATGTTCTGTTTTTATTCGTAAAATACTAACACAAAGAACCTCCTATCCTTTTTGGTAGGATGGAGGCTATCACCGAGAAGGCCCTTCCAAATGTAAAGAACCTTCTCTTTATTGTCCTATACTTATAAATTCTTCGCGTTAAACGTGTCTCCGCCTTGCAACGTACCATTCTCAAAACCTTGGTAGAACCAGCGTTTCCGCTGTTCAGATGTGCCGTGTGTAAAACTCTCCGGTACAACGTAGCCTTGGGCTTTCTTCTGGATCGTATCATCTCCTACGGCGCTTGCCGCCGTTAAAGCTTCTTCCAGATCGCCTTCCTCAAGCAGGTTCATACCCTGCGCATGATTCGCCCACACACCAGCTAAATAGTCGGCTTGGAGCTCAAATCGAACCTGATACTTGTTATATTCCTGCTCGCTTAGCTGCTGTCGGTATTGTGCTAGCTTGTCCGATGTACCTAACAGTGTCTGTACATGGTGACCTACCTCGTGAGCAATCACATAGGCCATTGCGAAGTCACCAGGCGCCTGAAATTCTTGACGCAACTCGTCGTAGAAGCTTAGGTCAATATAAAGCTTCTGGTCACCAGAACAGTAAAACGGTCCTACCGATGAGCCCGCTGTTCCGCAGGCAGACTGGACGCTTCCTGTATAGAGAACAAGAGTCGGATTCTCATACGTCTTTCCTTCCTTTTTGAAAACATCAGTCCACACATCCTCTGTATCGGCCAAAACAACAGATACGAACTCAGCTAGTTCCTTCTCTTCTGCTGTTTCCGTGTAGGATGTTCCCGCGCCCGAACCGCCTCCCGTAAGACTGCCCAGTAAATCAGCAGCATTTCCGCCGCCGAGTAGTGTAACGATCAGCAGGATAACGACACCTCCAATACCACCTCCGATCAGTCCCGCCCCTTTCCGTCCTCTACGGTCCTCTACATTAGAGCTTGCCCTTCTCCCTTTCCACTGCATAATGTTCCCTCCTTGGTCAATTCGATTATGAAAATTCTATACTCATCGTGTGATATGTATATCGCTTCTAATAGGATTTACCCTAAAAAGGTCCGGTTATCTCAGCTAGTGACAAGACAAAATAGTCTCTTGGATATGTCCTTAAAAAGAAAAGCTAGTTATCACCGGCCGTTCTCTCCGAGCTCCAGCTAACAGCTTGCGCTTCCGTGCGGCTTTTATTATGAGAGATATATTAAAATAAACATCCAGTATATGGGTTGTTTACCACTCTTACTTTCGTTAGAATAAATACCAGTATCTTCATATGAACTCTCCATCATTTCATTTGATTAGAAGAAAAGTTACAGATTCGGACTACATTCCTGACAGGAGGATTTATTACTTCATGACTTTTACTAAACAACCATCAAAAACAACGCAAAAACTGCTCACCGTACTCTTAGCTGCCGGTCTCGTTCTTACCCCAGCGGGAGCTTTCACCGAAACCACATATGCTGCTTCAGCTATGGTAACGAAACCTGCAAATATTGAAGTGGATTCACAGACAGTTACTTGGGAGTTCCCTCCTTTTGTGCAGAATGGAACGACCTTCGCCCCGCTTAGACAAGCGGCAGCAGCCCTCAAAGGAAAAGTAAAATGGAACCAAAACACACAAACGGTGCAAATCGAGAATCACGGGGATCTCATCTCTCATAAGGCAGGAACCAACATCATTACGATAAATGACGTCACGCTTACCTTACCTGCGAATTCCAAAAATATGTCCGGAACGCTGATGATCCCGCTACGCTCTCTATCTGATGCCATGAAATCAACGCTTCAGCTAACAAATACAGCTACACACATGAACATCGTACTGAAGTCGGATCAAGTCACGAAAATAAATAAAGAGTCAGCATCCATTGACTCCTATTTGCAAACATCTGGGTTCTCCGGCATTGCACTTGTGGCCAAGGATGGAGAAGTTACCCTTCGCAAGGGATATGGCCTATCTAAAGAAAACCTACTAGTACGGCCGGATCAAAAATCACGAATTGCTTCTATTACCAAAGGATTTACATCAGCTGCCATCATGCAGCAAGTAGAAGCCGGCAAACTTTCGCTAACAGACAAGTTATCCAAATACGTGACCGGTGTTGATCGCGGAGATGAAATTACACTGCATATGTTGCTGTCTCATACATCCGGCCTTCCTTCCAATTTCACAAGAGAAGAAGGAGTAACACTAGAGGATACCTTAAATGAGATACGTACCAAAAAGCTGATGGCTGAACCTGGAGCAGAATATCGCTACAGCAACAATGGCTACATTCTATTAGCCCATATCCTCGAGAAAGTAACCGGTGAGGAATATGGCTCATACTTACAGAAACATATGTTTACTCCGCTTGGAATGAAAGATACAGGTACGGCTTCAAAATCAACCAACACAATTAAAGGATTCGTGGATCAGAGTGGAAAATGGGTCCCAGCAGATTATTACGTCTCCCAGTCGGGAACAGGTACGCTCTATTCCACTGTGGACGATCTTCTCAAGTGGGATCAGGCACTCAAGGACGGAAAAGTAGTCAGCGAAGAATCGCTTAAGAACATGTTCACTCCGTATTCCGAGAAGAATTACGGATATGGCTGGATGATCAGCGAAACTTCCAAAGGTCTTAACGTCTTCCATAACGGTTCAGGGACGGGTTATTCTACAGGCATTATGCGTGATCTAGGTAACGGAACGACAATCATTCTGCTTGGCAATCATGCCAGCATGGATACGATCGGGATGATGAATGAGATTCGTAAACAGGTAACCGCAGCCAAATAAACGAATACCATTCATGCTCATTAAAACAATCTACTCACATTACTATCTATTTAAAGGGAGGGTTACCGTTGTCACCATTTGAGGACTCCTTTATCAGAACAAACCATGAGCAGGATATACTGATCCGTATCCGGACGGTGGCTAACCGGCACAGCGAAGGAGCAAGACATGCTGATGAAAAGAATGAGCTCAACTCTGCACTGATCTCTGATCTGCTTGCAGAAGGATATCACACCTATTCTGTACCGAATGAATACGGGGGTAACCCAATTTCGCTTCCTCTTTTCCTTATGTGTCAGGAGCAGATTGCTATGGTTGACGGGCCTGCTGCACTTGCTATCGGCTGGCATCACATCACGATGTTTAACCTTGCTTTTCATCGGCACTGGAATGAATCTGTCTTTCAGTCCTTGTGTAATGATGTGATAAAGAAACAAGCACTGATCAATGCAGCCGACTCGGAGTCCGCAACAGGCAGCCCTTCTCGTGGAGGAAAACCGCAGACGAAAGTACGTAGGGACAGCCATGGATATATCCTGAGCGGCCGAAAAACGTTCACTTCCTTATCTACTGCGCTTAGTTATTTTATCGTCTCTGCGACGGATGAAGACACGGGTGAGGTCTCAGAGTATTTGATTCATAAAGATATACCTGGGGTTTTTATTGAACCTACATGGAATATGGCAGGTATGAGGGGAACAGCAAGTCATGATCTGGTTCTGAAGGAAGTGTTACTTCCTGAAGATGCACTTGTCTTCCATCGTCCTTCGAGACCTACGGGTATACCGAATGTGTATTTACTTAACATTCCGGCTGTATATCTTGGAATTGCACAGGCAGCACGTAATGAAGCTGTTCGGTTTGCTGCGAGCTATCAGCCCAACAGCCTAACGCATCCTATTTTAGAACTCCCTCATATTCAGCAAAAACTAGGTCAGATTGAACTTGAACTGACCACAGCAAGACATCTATTATACAGCGTTGCAGAACGTGTAGAGCGCCTCGGTCCCACTCCTGCAAAGGATCGTTTGCAGCAGATTGCACCCGATCTTGGAGCAGCTAAAGTGGTTGCCATTCAGACAGCACTCTCCGTTGTAGATATAGCGATGCGGATCGCTGGAGTTCATAGCCTTTCTATGAATAGTCCTTTGCAGCGCTATTACCGAGATGTTCGGTTTGGGCTTCACAATCCGCCGATGGATGACGTAGTTCTTGGACAACTTGCAAAGCGGTTTATTGCCGAACATTCATCTAGGGGTGAAGCGTAGTTCAGCTTCGTAAAGGAACCTAGTAGATAATAGTCTACCTGCAAAAAACCTCCCAAAATCCATAGCGGATCGGGAGTTTTTTTTTAGATTACACTCTTACTAACAACTCGTATTTATTTCGTATCTATCTTGTATCTATCTCGTATCTACCTCGTATCGTATTTAACTCGTCTTTTCTACGTATCTTAATCTCATCCTCCTTGAATATGGCTTTCCTTTGTGCCTTTACACTCTGCGAATGATTTCCAACCATTCTGAGGGAACCTTTGGGTACCTTTGTTACTCTTTAGGAGGCGACCGCCCCAGTCAAACTGCCCACCTGACACTGTCCTCGTGGCTTTTGTTCCTATCCCTTATAGCTGTCCTGCCAACGAAGTAATCGATGCTCTAAAATCCGCACAACGGAATCTGATAATTTACCCACAAGAGCGAAAATGGTAATCCCCACAAACATCACATCCGTTTGCATGAAAGACCGTGCTTCTTGAATCATATAGCCCACTCCTGTATCTGCCCCCAGTAACTCAGCAACAACGAGGCAAAGCCATGCGATACTTAGCGATAACCGAATTCCAAGCAGGATATTAGGCAGTGCAGCAGGAATGACCAGTTTCACAACTTGTGAGAAACGGCTGAATTCCATGACACGGGCGACATCAAATAATTTTGAGTCCACATTACGTACGCCAAGGAAAGTATTCACATAAAGCGGGAAGAAAGCACCCATCGAAATCAACAATACTTTAGATAGTTCGCCAAAACCGAACCACATAATGAATAAGGGAGTAATCGCAAGCAGTGGGATCGTTCGAATCATTTGAACGGTTGGATTCAGCACTTCTTCAACAGGTCTGTACATGCCGACAAGCATTCCGAGTATTAACCCGCTGCTTGCTCCAAATAAAAAGCCAAGCGAAGCCCTCACTACACTAATCCGCAGATGATGCGGTAATTCTCCAGAGCTCGTTAGATAAAAATACTGTTTTACAATCAGCCAGGGCGATGAGAACATCTGCTGGGAGATGACGCCCGTTCCGCTAAGAATTTGCCAAAGTGCAAGAATACCTATAGGTAGCAGTGCTCCTCGTAAAAAGAGTCTCCACTTTCCTCCCATTCCTTTTTGAGTTTGCCTCTTACTTATTTGTACAGACGGATTTTTTCGTAATGTTAGTGGTAAAGCCATCTTCACTTCGCCCCTTTATATCTTATATTTGTATTGCTAATGCCTGCTTAGATACTATAAGCCTCCTGTTCCTCCCGATGATCAAGCTCTTCCAGTACATGTGTACGCAGTTCTGTAAAAGCACGGCTTGTTCTTTTGCGTGGATAAGGCAGGTCAATCGGGACAATCGATTTTATTCGCCCTGGGCGCCGGTCCATCACAACAACACGTGTTGATAAAAACACAGCTTCATCAATGTCATGCGTGACGAGGACCATTGCTGTTTTATTCGTTTGCCATATATCCAGCAGCGCCTCTTGCATATGCCCCCTAGTGAAAGCATCGAGCGCTCCAAATGGCTCATCTAACAGCAGTACTTCAGGTTCACGAAGAAGTGCTCTTGCGATAGCTACCCGCTGAGACATCCCGCCTGATAACTGCCGTGGATAGGACTTTTCAAAACCGTTCAATTTAACCAGTTCAATCAGCCGCTGTACATCATTTCTTACATCCTGATTTTTGAGAGACAGATCAGCTGCGATATTTTTCTCTACATTCAGCCAAGGGAATAATCTCGGTTCTTGAAAAATAAATCCCTTCTCTTGAGAAGGACGCTCCACCCTTTTCCCCTTGAGCAATACCTCCCCTTCATAATCCCGATCAAGCCCTGCTATAATTTTAAGCAAGGTGCTTTTTCCGCATCCACTGGGTCCGATGACCGTAGTAAAGTCTCCTTCCTTCACAGACAAATCTATGGAATCCAGTACATGTGTATCGCCTTGCTCGCTTCGGAACGTTTTACTAACCTCATTAATCTCTAATATGTTGCGTAGTTCATCATTTAACATCTACAGTCCCTCCGATTCATTATCATTGTTCTTGATCTTGCCGTACTGAACTTCTGACCATAAAAAAAGAGATCCGACAGCACCTGATATGCTTGCCGAATCTCTGGTGGTTCCAGTCAATTCGTAGTCCCCAAAAACTTTGGGTCACCGTATATGATTTGGCTCATCTTATCAAGGGAAAAGAATCTTGTCAATACCCGATTATTTTAGTATGGATTAGTTTTATTAATAGTACATACAAAGAATGCAGTTACATTATTTTCTATATAAATAAAAATAAGGGTTGACAAGATGATTTGCAGACTGATAAGATTTGGTCCATCAAAGCAACGCTATCTAGCTGAATCTACTGGACGACCAGAGATTTGGAGATCAAAGAACCACTTTGTGATCTCCCAAATCCTGTCGTCCTTTTTTTTCGGCTAAATACTACTAAACAGGTGTGAATACATTGTAAAAGGAGGCTAGACCATCATGAATCAAACTGCCTATTTATCTCGTAGTTATGTGCCAAGCAGAGAACTCAAAGCAGGTGCCAGTCAATTACATCGCTTAGCGGAGGGAAGTCCACCAGAGCAGCCATACACTTTGTTTACGCTCAAACCCCTAGGTCCCCTGCTGGGTGCGGAAATTGAAGGTGTCAATTTAGCAGTTCCCCTCAACTCAGAATTAAAAACAGAGCTCCATCGTGCCTTTCTCGAATGGAAAGTTCTCTTCTTCCGTAATCAAGATATCACCAGTGAACAGCAAGTTGCTTTTGCCAAAGAGTGGGGTGAACTCGAAAAACACCCTTTCTTGCCTCAAGGAAATGCAGAGGAGATTACCCGTTTTGAGAAAAATGCCAATATGACTGGTAACGAAAATATTTGGCATACGGATGTATCCTGGCGTCAAGAGCCTGCTCTTGGATCTGTTCTCCGCCTCTCTGAAGTTCCGGCTCTAGGTGGAGATACATTATGGTGCGACATGGGAGCTGCCTACGATAATCTGCCAGACGAGATCAAAGAACGCATTGATGGTCTAACCGCTATACACGATTTCACCTCTACTTTTGGTCGCTTTCTATCGCCTGATGTACTCAAAGCGAAGCAAGCCGAATTCCCGCCCGCAGAACACCCTATCGTACGTACACACCCCGAGACAGGGAGAAAAACATTATTCGTAAACGCCATCTTTACGATTCGTATTGTTGGACTCGAAGAAGAGCAGAGCGAGCAACTTCTCAATTACCTGTTCAGCCAGGCTCATATTCCCGAATATCAGATCCGTTTCCGCTGGGAGCCTAATTCAGTAGCCTTCTGGGATAACAGAGCAACCCAGCATTATGCTGTATCCGATTATTTTCCTAACCGCCGGGTGGCAGAGAGAGTATCGATAGCGGGAGATCGTCCTTATTAGATCTTTTCGCTACCTTGCTGCAGCATTTCCGCTTTACCATAAACTTTGGATGGGAGCTAAAAAAATGAAACGTCGTTCAAGCAATAAATCCAAAATGGTGACACTCGTAACCGTTCTACTCATGGTGCTTACCGCTTGCAGTAATGAGAATGGAGCTTCCCCATCCATTAGTGGTGGATCTGCAGAAGCTGCTGCTGGAAGTAAATCAGCCGAGGTAACTGTTCATATTGCTCGCCTTGGAGGAATCAGTCCTCTTATGATTGCAGAGGAAAAAGGATGGATTGATGAGGCCTTCGCAGAGAAAGGCGCCAAAGTGGAGTGGAGTAATTTCACGAGCGGTCCTCCTATACTGGAAGCCCTTGTATCTAATCGGATAGATCTCTCTTCCATGGGTGACGGAGCAGTGATCACAGGCTTAGCCAATCAGTTACCTTTTGAAATTATCGGACTGTTAGGTGATGGAAAAGATCTAAATACGGTGATTGTTCCTGTGAATAGCACGATCTCTTCTGTTGCTGATTTAAAAGGAAAAACGATTGGTGTTGCCAAAGGGACGACAAGCCACGTGTACTTAATCAAAATATTGCAGTCCATCGGTCTATCCCAGGATGATGTTAAACAGATCAATCTGCAAGCAGATGATGCTTTAGCTGCTTTTGAGACAGGACAACTGGATGCCTGGATAACCCTTGATCCTTATGTAACCTTAAGTGTTGAGCAAAAAAAGGCGAAAATCATTGAAGTGAAAGGCGAATTCCTCGCTCCTTTATCCATGATCGCTAGAACTGGTTTTGTCAAAGAACATCCAGAACTCGTCACAGAATATTTAAAAGTGTACCAAAAGACACTCGACTGGCAGCGCGATAACCTCGACGAAGCGGCTGCTCTTTATGAGAAACATTCTAAAATGCCTGCTTCTGTCATCAAGACGGTGCTAGAGCGAAGTGCCAATCAACTCTCCGTCTATACGCCTGAGGCTCTACAAGCCCATGAGGCATCCTCCGAAATACTGCTAAACAATAAATTCTTAAAAAAGAAGCCTGACTTTGCAAAAGCAATTAACAATACGTTTGTTGAAGAACTGAATTAAATGAACTGCTACCCCCCGTTGCTTTTAGTCCGAATGATTAAAGTATAAAAGACACAAGAGTACTTACAGTTACTGTGCCTCTCTATCTGGTATTAACGCAGGTAAATTAGTACAGGTTCCGTTATCTGTATACTCTCCATAATATTCTGCCTTCCGTGTTCCTATTGTTTCTCTTAATTTGCGCCCATTACTTTTTTGTGTAAATTATTGATCGATTATCTACCAATATGGCGGGAGACCGCCTACCCAAGGAGGAAATTATTCATGAATAATGTTACTCATAACCAGGTAGTTCAGCTTGAAATCGTACCAGTAGCCGGAAGAATTGGAGCGGAAGTGAGAGGTATTGATTTAGCTGAGGATCTCTTCCCTGCAGTCGTTGAATCCATTCAAGAAGCTCTGCTCAAGTACAAAGTCCTCTTCTTCCGAGATCAACATCAACTAGATGATGAGGGTCAAGAGCGCTTTGCCAAACTTTTAGGAGAACTGTATGCACATCCTACTGTCCCCGTAAAAGATGGAACCCGAGCTGTACTTGAGCTGGATTCTGCCCATGGAGGCCGTGCTAACGCTTGGCACACTGATGTTACCTTTGTTGAAGCTTATCCCAAAGCATCCATTCTGCGCTCAGTGGTGATTCCTCCTGCTGGAGGGGACACCGTATGGGCCAACACGGCAGCGGCCTATGAAGATCTATCTCCTGAATTAAAAGAGCTCGCAGGCAGCCTTCGGGCAATCCACTCCAATGCTTTTGATTATGTAGCCCCTGCCCAACAAGAAGTCGCAAGAGAGCAGACGCAGCGAAAGAACCATGTTTTTGCCTCAACGGTATATCAAACAGAGCATCCCGTCGTAAGAGTTCATCCCGAAACAGGGGAACGTCACTTACTATTAGGGCAATTTGTAAGAAGGATATCGGGGCTCAGAACCGCAGATTCAGATCGAATCATTAATATTTTACAAGAGCACGTTACCAGACTTGAAAATACAGTTCGCTGGAGCTGGGCTGTAGGCGATGTGGTGGTTTGGGATAACCGAGCAACACAGCATTATGCAATTAATGACTATGGCGATGAACACCGTGTAGTACGGCGTGTTACCATTGCTGGCGACATTCCGATTGGTACTGATGGCCGCAGAAGTATAACGCTCCAGCCAAAAAAAGAACAGGCCGATTAATACACTACCTGTTCCCTGCTCCATATCGTAATATTAAAAAACCCCTTCGCTTTCGCGAAGGGGTTTACTGTGAAGCGGGTGATGGGAATCGAACCCACGCTATCAGCTTGGAAGGCTGAAGTTCTACCATTGAACTACACCCGCGTATAAATATCGGGATGACACGATTTGAACATGCGACCCCCTGGTCCCAAACCAGGTGCTCTACCAAGCTGAGCTACATCCCGTTATTTAAATGGCGCGCCCTGAGAGATTCGAACTCCCGGCCTTTTGATTCGTAGTCAAACGCTCTATCCAGCTGAGCTAAGGGCGCATATATGATTGGAGCGGACGACGGGAATCGAACCCGCGACCCTCGCCTTGGCAAGGCGATGCTCTACCGCTGAGCCACGTCCGCGAAATATATGGTGCGGTCGAGAGGACTCGAACCTCCACGGGGGTTAGCCCACACGGACCTGAACCGTGCGCGTCTGCCAATTCCGCCACGACCGCATATATATAAAAGTGAGCCATGAAGGGCTCGAACCTTCGACACCCTGATTAAAAGTCAGGTGCTCTACCAACTGAGCTAATGGCTCGTACTAAAAATGGCTGGGGATATAGGATTTGAACCTATGCATGACGGAGTCAAAGTCCGTTGCCTTACCGCTTGGCTAATCCCCAACAGTGATAAGGTTTAAAAATGGGGCGATCGATGGGACTTGAACCCACGAATGCCGGAGCCACAGACCGGTGCGTTAACCCCTTCGCCACGACCGCCATAACAAAATACTTTAAAAATAAATCTGGTGGAGGATGATGGATTCGAACCACCGAACCCGTAAGGGAGCAGATTTACAGTCTGATGCGTTTGGCCACTTCGCTAATCCTCCATAATGAAACTGGTGCCGGCGAGAGGACTTGAACCCCCAACCTACTGATTACAAGTCAGTTGCTCTACCAGTTGAGCTACACCGGCTAAATGATTACGATATACCATACTCCATTTTACTGGAGTTAAGATAAAAGTGGCGGAACTGACGGGATTCGAACCCGCGATCTCCTGCGTGACAGGCAGGCATGTTAGGCCTCTACACCACAGTTCCAAGTATTACAATTGCGGGGGCAGGATTTGAACCTGCGACCTTCGGGTTATGAGCCCGACGAGCTACCGAGCTGCTCCACCCCGCGATATTTATATGGTGGAGATTGAGGGGATCGAACCCCCGACCCTCTGCTTGTAAGGCAGATGCTCTCCCAGCTGAGCTAAATCTCCATATAAAGTGACCCGTAGGGGATTCGAACCCCTGTTACCTCCGTGAAAGGGAGGTGTCTTAACCCCTTGACCAACGGGCCTTACTGTATTAAATATTCTAAAAAGTTCGCAACGGAGAAAGAGGGATTCGAACCCTCGAGACGCTTGTGACGCCTACACGATTTCCAATCGTGCTCCTTCGGCCAGCTCGGACACTTCTCCAAAAGTGGCTCCCCGAACAGGGCTCGAACCTGTGACAACTCGATTAACAGTCGAGTGCTCTACCAACTGAGCTATCAGGGAATATTGGTGGAGCCAAGCGGGATCGAACCGCTGACCTCCTGCGTGCAAGGCAGGCGCTCTCCCAGCTGAGCTATGGCCCCATAATGGGATTATGAAGTTAAATGGTGGGCCCTAGTGGACTCGAACCACCGACCTCACCCTTATCAGGGGTGCGCTCTAACCAGCTGAGCTAAGGGCCCTTATCGTTAATTAAACGATTAGGCGAAAAAATAACCCATAAGGGTATTCGCTTGGCGGCGTCCTACTCTCCCAGGACCCTGCGGTCCAAGTACCATCGGCGCTGGAGGGCTTAACGGTCGTGTTCGGGATGGGTACGTGTGGAACCCCTCCGCTATCGCCACCAAACAGGATTTTCTTAGCTTACGCTTCTCGAAAATCTTCGAAAAATCTATACACTCTTCGCGTTTGCTTGGGTTCAACACCGAAGTGTGAATCAAGAAACAAGCGTTTAGTTTTCCTCAAGGATTTGCTCCCTGAAAACTAGAACGAAACAATCTTTGCGATTTATATAGCTTATGCTTCCGAAGTAGCTTTCCTTCAGAAAGCTTGTAGGATAAGCCCTCGACCGATTAGTACTGGTCAGCTCCATGCATTGCTGCACTTCCACCCCCAGCCTATCTACCTCGTCGTCTTCAAGGGGTCTTACTCATTGGGAAATCTCATCTTGAGGTGGGCTTCGCGCTTAGATGCTTTCAGCGCTTATCCCTTCCATACATAGCTACCCAGCGATGCTCCTGGCGGAACAACTGGTACACCAGCGGTATGTCCATCCCGGT
>NZ_BOSJ01000009.1 GCF_018403285.1 Paenibacillus sp. J45TS6
GGAACTATATGATTATGTGAATTGGTTCAACAAGCATCGCATTCATGGCACTTTAGGATACATGACCCCAATTCAGTACAAAGCTGCATCCCTTAAAAAAGTTGTCTGATTTAATGTTGACAGTCCACTTTTAGTACAGCTAAAATCTCAATTCCTGTTGTTCTAGCGAACTCATATCCTTCCCCAGTTGTGTATGTAGAGCCGAGTTTACCTCTTGGCTGACCAGATGGTCCTTTACCAGAGACAAACATGATTCCATTAACAATAACATAATTTGTATACTGAGCAGCAGGGTTACTTGAAGATGGCAAAGTTATATTCATTTCTTTTAATTTCGTTTCAATGGATTGTATCATATTCATCTCTCCTCAGATTTGTGCCTATACGCCCTTCTAGGATCTCCATGATCCTCGATACCGTATGTTCCACAAATTGATCAACTTCACTTAACGTCAGATATACAAATTCATGATCGTTTGCTAATGTATTTTCTAAATAAAACGCTGTAATCCTCCTGATCTGCTCACCCACTTGTCCATTAGGGAAAATATCTAAATAATCCGGAAAATCGATAATATTTTGAAATGTAGTCCAAAAGATATGATCTTTGTTGTTTTTCAAATACTGAAAGTCAATGCCATACCAATCCCCTTTAACTAAACTCCAGTATTCAGGTGTTCTCATTATATTTTGATATAAAGGTTCACTCTTTTTAGCCTGATAATGTTTGCTCCACTCCTGATCGGTCACTAAATGAAGATAATAGCCCAGATAAAAAGATAGCTTTTTCGTATGAATATCTTTCTCGTGATGAAGAAGGTACTGGCTATAAAAGAGATCTGCATTTATTTGCCGCCCATCCATCTTATAATGAGTTACTGTCTTCGGTGGAATAAGCCCTTCTCCTTCATGATAAAGGCCACAATCTGGACCAATATTCCCTACTAGAAATTCTTCTTTACTTACAGGTACCCCCAAGTCTATTAATCTCTCAGCAATCCTAAAATGAGTAACCCAAGTCGCCATGTTTATGCCTCCGTCATCTATTTGGTCCCCGCTTATTTCCGAATCGGATAAATAAATTCAATAGGGTCCTTCTTTAATTCTTCTTCAAAAAAGTAGTTATGATCTGCTCCTACCGTACATAAAATTCTTTTGTTCGGATATTTCTCGTAGGTATTTCTCACTCTCTCAACCATAATCTGATTACGAATATTCCACCTGAGTTGATATGATCTTTCATTAAGATCCTCTAGCCATGCATATTTCTGTTTCGTTATCACATCAAATTCTTTGGAGTTAAATGGAATCTCTCCATACTGGGACGTTTGTAACTGCTCTGTAAGCCAATCTTTCTCCATTAATTCATATACATTCTTTTGATCTTCGGGGAAATCTACAAAAGGGCTAAAATTATTCCACACATCTAGTTCAAACCAATCAATCGGAACAAATTCGATTTGTTTTTCTTCACATAAAGGAAAGATCAGATCCCAGTATTCACTTGCCGGCTCTCCCCAATATCCCTTATCCGTGTTATCTTCTAGGTATCTCTTCCAACTAATCGGATGGACTTCTCCGCAGATCAAATCCGGAGCAAATTCTAATATTGCCTCTTTGTAAAGCGGTAATGTAGAATGATATTTCTGTCTCAACTCTTCATCATGAATCATTCCAAGTAATCCTACAATAGCCATCCGTTTTAGTCCCCTCTCCCTTTTAAAATCCCTTATTTTGCATTTTAAACCATATGAAAGAATTTATCTTTACCTAATTTGCTTCCTATTGTAGAAATAAAAAAGCAGCTCCGCGAAAATCAAGTTCTCGCTTCCCTGCTTACGATATTGATATTAAATTGTGCTTTCTCTAGTTATATCGAAGTTGATTTATAGCTTTCATTTAGGCAAAGCTTCGCAATGTAGAAGATCTGTCCCATATGCTCCGAATAATGAGCTGCGCACTGATGCAAAATGTCTATATTTGTTCGTTCCTTATTCCTGACTAATTGCGTTTGCTCTAATTCCCTATCTGTCAGTTTACTCACAATATCAATTAAAAAGTCGAAATTTTCTTTTACTATGGCAGTTAACTCGGCTTTTGAAATAAATACAGCTGAGAATTCAGCTTCCCGATCTCGGACTATATTCTGGTGCAATATTCCCTTGGCAATTCTTTCTTTTATATTCCCTTCGATATGAAGTACTAGATTAGCAATACGATGACTCTGCTCATTCGGCTTCCAATTCAATTGTTCCTCGCTGAGCTGGTCCATGACAAGGAGAATCCTTCTCTGTATCTCCTGAAATTTCTTAACAAGCCATTCTCGATTGAACTGATAGTTCATATAACACCTTCTTTTCTTTATTAGATATTATGTAGAGGGAATGCCTTTAATCTTCCATTATATAATGCATTTCTTTTAGGTAGTTCTCCATATCTTTTGTTGTTTTTTCAAAATACAGATTCTCATGCCTTCCATAATTGAAAAATCCATGCTCCATACCCTCATAGGTCAAAAACCGTATATCATTTCCGGCTTCCTTCATCTGGTGAATGAATTCTTTATTCTCTTCATATAGAACGTCGCCAGTCCCACACATCCACAGGGTCCGCGGTAAACAACGATTGATATGATGCTTAGGCGAGATCGTTTGCGACATAGGCACCAAGTCAGGAAAGAGCCGAGTTGTAATATCAACGGCATCCATACCCGCCGCAAAAATAATAAGCTCGCTCACGTTATAATCGGTTGTATTATTCATTTCATCATCGATCTCTGGGAACATGAAAGCCGAAACAGTAATATATCCGCCCGCCGATGCACCGCACACAATAATGCGATTCGGATCTATTCCTAACTCTAGGTGATGATCCTTGACCCACCGAATGCTGGACTTCACATCACAAATTGCTTGTACAGGGGTGAAATTATCATCTGATCCATTCCGATAATCAACGCAAATACTTACAATCCCTTTACTTGAAAAATGTTTAGCTTGATGCTGAAATTGATCTGGAGTTATTGGATTTTTCTTAAAACTCCCACCATTAAAAAATAATAAAGCCGGTCTATTTTCTCCTTCTGATTCCGGTTTGCTAATGTACAAATGTAGGTCCCGATGTGCCTTTTTATAGACTCTTTTCTCTACAGGAATATCAAAAGTAAAATGTTTCATTAGTCCACTGATATACTTCAAGTTCTTCTCTCATCACTAACGGATCTAGACTTAGTTGATCTGGACTGAATATACTGATTAATGAAGAATGGGGACCTTCAAATTCATTACCGTCATGGAACTTCTTCTCGTTAATAAAATCAGGAACATAGAATCCAACGGGAAGAAAATCATGCTTGATAAACTTGGTCATGTATTTTTCTCCCGATATTTCAATCTCTTTTTCAGCAATACCATCGTATTTGCTTACATCCGCAAACAAATTTATTTTGGCATCATCTAATTCAGTTGTAGGAGGATTAGTTGGGCCCTGATTGTTGGTAGAGGAAGGAATCTCCTCTTCCTTTGAGGGTGGTTCTTGATCCGTACACCCGGATAACACAAATAACAAGACGATGGCTGTAATCGATATGATGGTTTTCATATTCGCACATCCTTTTTAACTTGAAATTCGTACTCCCTTGTTATACGAAGCCCAATGAACATATACCCATTCTAAAAAGGGAGTTTACAACTATTTTATTTGATAAAGATTTATGTTCTGATTGTGTGTTTATTACACGAACTTGTTGTAATTTCCTTCTTTTTGCTTTATTTATTCATCATAGTTATAAAGGTTGAAGTTCTAATATTACTGATATCTGAGATAAAGTTATTAAATTATGTAAAAAAAAAGATAACCCGTCATAATTAAACTGAACCCCGAATGATAGACACTTAAAAAAAGTGACTCCATCGGGGTTCAGTTCAGACAGGCTTGCGGCTTCTCTTTTATTTTCCCGAAATTTATAATGATTCTGAAATAACTTATATAGAGTACAAATCTTCCCCATAAAATCATCTTATGTATCAAACATCGTCGTGTAATTCATTCGTCACTCTAATTGAAGGGTACATAATGTTTCAGCTTCGATTTCGTAACTCCTTTTTCCTCACCCTCTTCAGTCAATCGATAGTCAAATTGCATAATTTCATTATGAGCAAAGTACACATATTCCACATAGGGTTCGTCCTTAAAGATCACGAGAGTATAAAAAGAAGGTAACTTCTTTCCCCAAACCCCTTTTACAGATTCTATTTCTTCTCTGCTGTATTTCTCTTCTTCCAATAGATAATTAGTTACTCTATCCGCATATTTATATTTGTTTACCTGCACGTATATGACAGGCGTTATGACAACTGTAATGATGAAAATCGCCATGAAAATAAGCAACACTCGTCTTTTTATAATCTCAACCATATCCTTTATTTTATATTGTCTAAAGTTTCTAGCTGCTATGATTATGATTAATCAAAGGTTTATTACGTTTTCAAACTTTGCCCCATAGTTTCCTTTGCCTATATGAGGTTCAATGGCCCATCTTTTTCCTTTTAGTAACGTACTGCTGTTGTCAGGACTTATGAAAATCCGGTTTGCCTGGTTGTCCTCGTCTTCAATGGAATGTCCAATATTCCCATTTGGGTCTAGTAATTGGTAACCCATTGACTTTATTAAATTGTCACAGAAGGCAAATAACTCTCCAATGGTTTTACATCTTTTTGCGTAATCAAAGGTCTGTTCAAAAATAACCTTTGCATCTGCTGCAAGACGGGAATATGCTTCATTTTCACCAATCACGATGGTTTCTGAATAATCCCCCCAATAACCATTTACCTTCGGACTAAAATCGATCAATACAATGTCATCCTTCAGTAAATAAACATCATCAGAGGGTAAGTGGTTTGCCCTGGTGCAATATCTTGAATTCGTATTGAAATTGACAAGCATGGGATACCATACATCTTCTGCTCCTAATGAATACATTACTTTTTCGCAAATATTCGCAAATTGCTTCTCAGAAATACCTGGCTTTAGATATTCTTTAGAAATTTTACACGCTTGTATTGCTAATTCTTGTGCATTCATAGGATACTCCTTCGTAATGTAATATTATTGATATCTCTTTATCACATCATCATCCCAGATCTGAACTTCAATATATCTTTCCGGCCCTTTATCTCCTTGTTCATTCCAATCCTGCGGCATTCCATACTTGTCTATTACTCTTATTATCTCCTGCTTTGTATAGACTTGTCTGCGATAAGATTTATCATCTTTAACTCGCATGGTTGGGAAAAGATCACCGTATGTAAAACTAATAGATGACTCTGTGAATTCATCCCAATGTAGTACAATCCAATCCGGATTGGTGTACCATGTTTTAAGCCAATCACACGCTCCTAATGTCATGTAATGAGGGAATGAGTTTTTTGGTTTACCGCCTTTAGCAATAAATTGTTCTCTTGCAAGCATTTCAAGATCTCTTCTAATCTCGATATAATCAAGAGACCTTTGACTCGCATATGTTTTTCCTTCTTTATTAATTTGTTTAGAGATATCTATTGCTTTTTGGAGAGGTAAACTTGAAAGATTTCTAAATGGTCCTATTTTTCTATCAAAATAATGATACAACGAGTAGTTCATATATGTTTTCCTTTGCGTTTTTATTTCACTTTTCCAATTAACTCTCCTGAATTCATATCTAACGCCTCAATCACTTTATTTCCAAACTCTCTTATATCCTCCAAATAGTTATAACCACTCTTGTTGTGTACTTGATTATACATCCGTACTGCTACCGCTTGATATTTAGGAATGACCAGACAAGCACACCCGGTTATGCCAAGAATTTGATATGCCTCATCAGGTACATTACTGCCTATTTGATTTAAGGGTGAATTGCTTCTTTGCAGCCACCAAATGAAGCCTTGTCTTGGTAAATGAGATGGCAATGTCTCTGGTGTTTGAGTATTTGTAATTCTATCAAAAATAGATTCCGGGAAGACCTGTTCACCCTGGATTTTTCCTTTGTTGAGATGCAGATTCCCCCACAATGCTAATTCCCTGGCACTGACAAATAAATTACTCTGCTCCCCTGCAGGACTGTCATTCGGTCCAACACAATTATCCTTGTGATGATAGTAATTATAGATTAATCGTTCTTCATACTCAGTTCGCCAGCCCGTCTCAACTAGTCCCGCTGGTTCTAATAATTCATGTTGAATATAGTCGGCTAGTGATGTACCTGTTACACATTGAACTAACTCGATTAGAAGGTTAATACCAGTATTCGTATAAGCCCAGTCTGTACCAGGAAAAAAAGAGCTCACTACCTTCCCTTCACTACTATCCAGACCATGCGTATGAGTTAAACAATGCCGTATCGTTATTCCCTTTATCAGATCTGGAACTTCATTTATGTAATGTTCAATTGCATCATCTATGCTGTGAATCATTCCAGATTCGATAAGCAAGCTGATCGCAAATCCGAGGTAGGTCTTTCTAACAGAAGCCACATTAAATTGGGACTCTGCATCAACCATTCTAGATGAAGCAAATGAGTCATGCCGTCCTGAATACCACTCATTAACTACTATGTCGTTTTGAATAATATATGTCGCAGCAGCTGTAGCATTAATCTGCCGCTGGATCTCAGATACATATTGATTTAGTGTACTAAATTGTATGGAAATCACCTCTCATCATTAGTCTAATACTCCATCTGTCCTGATCTTATTTAATAACCTTCGGGCTTCGCTAGGGCTATTGATAATAATGATTTTTTTATCTGCATGTTTCTCTAGCTTTTTTAATATATTCGGCCTCTTATCTTTCCTGAAATTCCAACCATACTTAATAAACGGCCAGTCAATCGACTCCGGACAACCTTCATTTAAATCAGGCCTTGTCTTTCCATGATATTGTACTCTGCGTTTGATTACTCGGTATGTCGTGATCACAGGTGATATATCGAAAAATATAATAACGTCCGCTGCTTGTAACCGTATATCCAGTGTTCTTCCATAGTGTCCATCTATAATCCACTGATCTTTCGCAACTAATTGCCGGTTAAAATCATCCCATTCAGCCCTCGGAGTTTCGATCCAACCTGGCTTCCAGTAGTAGAGATCTAAATGATACACAGGCAAAGTCAATATTTCCCCAAGTTCTCGTGAAAATGTTGACTTACCCGAACCGCTTGAACCAATGACCATAATTTTCATTGTTTTATTTTCCTTCTTTATCTATTAGATATTCTTCAAGAGGTTGATTCCTCTGGTTCATTCATTTCATTCATTAAATGTTCTATTGAGGCAAAACGATCAATCGTATAATTCTGACCATCAAAAGTAAGTGTAGTAATCGAACATTCAGATACTAAACTGCTTTGTTCCGCGATGAACTGGGGATGAAAATGATAGAGTACATCCTCAGAAAATGTATTCACAATATAATCAGTAATGAGTCCCCCATGGGTAACAATGATAATATTACTTCCAGAAGGATATTCTTCTACAAGACTCGTTAATAAGGAGGACATTCTTTTACAAGCGGACTTCACAGAATCACCTATAGGAGGAATATAGTCTGGTTCCCGAGTGCATTTATCCCACATCTGAATAAATTCCTCAAATGTCTGTTCCGGTAGATCTCCCCAGTTCGCACGCTCCCGTAAACGATCATCTACGATGATCTCTACGTTTGTTTTAGCAGCAATACACTCCGCCGTTTCTATAGCTCTTCGAAGCGGACTAGAGATGATTGCATGGATCGGTATCCTACTAACATGAGCAGCAGTAGATTGTGCTTGTATGATACCTTGTGGAGTGATTGGAACATCACCTATGGCTTTTTCCTTTATTCCATGCCTTACTAGAAAAAATGTAGTTCCCATCTACCTCACCTCATGTCATTATTAAATGTTTACCTATTAAGCCAAGTTTCTAAGGACGGAATTAGATCTTTGTAGGCTCAAACTGAATATGATAGGATTCATTCACTATACATTCTCCTCTGCTAAGGCATACGACACTTCGAATTCCCTGACATAGACGCCTGTCCCTGACACATATACGTCCATATTCGTCTTATCACGGTTAACGGTTACCCATACACTTCCCTCTCGCCCTACTTCTTGTCCTTGCTCAACAAGAAAATTCACTTCAGAAATATCTTGGTTTAGATAAGTTAGATAATAAGCGCCCATAACTCCAGAAGCTGTTCCCGTTATAGCATCTTCAATCGTTCCTGAATAGGGAGAGGAAAAATGTCTTGCATGCATAAATGCATGCTCATTTACCGTTTCCAAGCTGAACGGATGAATGGATGCTTTTGAATTTTGGGTAAGAATATCAGGGAACATGGAATTATTGGGCTTCATTTTAGAGAAACTATGTACATTTTTGATAGGTAGTAACAGGGTCCATGTTCCCGTACTTCCATACAAAATCGGCATTGTGGCATCAATTTCTTCTTCGGTGATCCCGATACTTTCAGCAAGCTTTGATACAGACCCTTGGAATCCTGTAAACTGAGGTTGATCTTGCTTCATTGTAATAAAGAGCTCACCACTTCTTGTTTCAAAAAAGATAGGCAATACTCCAACATTCGTTTCAATTTCAATCTCATTTAGATCCGCGTGAAGAACCCCTAAAGTCTTTAAACAATACATAGCAGCAATAGTTGCATGTCCACATAAATTGATCTCGTGACCTGGGGTGAAATATCTCAATTTTACATCAGCCTTCTCTGATCTCAGCACAAATACCGTCTCATTAAAACCTACGGATTGTGCTATGAATTGCATTGATTCCTCATCTAAATCATCTGCACTCAGTACAACCCCTGCTGGATTACCTTTATTAGGTTTAGAGGAAAACGCATCATAATGCAGCACTTTTCTGTATCTCATGCAACGTACCTCCTAATTTTGAAAGGATTCACTAAGTTTCCCCCTTACAAAAGGTTTGGTAAGTAATAATTATATGATCTATACATATTGTTAGTTTTAATCTTACTTCCTTCAACTAATCCATTTTTTGTTTGCCAAGCATTTAGTATGATTGCTTTGCTTAGTTCAATAATCTCTTTAGATTTCTCTATTTCACTTATGTCCCAGTATTTAATATCAGCGATTTCATTTTCATCTTTTTTTAGGGTTCCTGATACAAGCATGAGTTCAAATACTACATATACATTTGTTTGCATCCCTTCATTTTGGTGCTGCGTTCCAGAACGAAGACAAACTACTCTTGCAGTTTTCGTATTTAATCCTGTTTCTTCTTTAAACTCTCTAATTGCTGCTTCTTCAATGGATTCACCGGATTCAAGGAAGCCACCTGGTAACATCCACATACCTTGATTAGCACCATATTTGATTTTCACCAATAAGACTGAATCATCTTTAAACAATACGCCTCCACATGAAATACTGCTATTGTTCATACGAATCCTCCCCGAGTCCTAATAGTCCATTTATATGTACAATCCATTTTCCGTTCTGATCTGCAATATAGGTGTTCCATAACCTTTCTTGTGCGGGTTTTAGGTTTTTTTCTTGATCATCTATATACCATACTTGTCCATTCAGATTCAGTTTCTTATGAACAAGCTCGTATATTTTAGGGTCAGGTTTACACAGTCCAACTTCACTTGAGATGGTGAGACTCTTTATATAGGGTAACATGGGTCTAAATAACGGTTCGATCCATTCTGCCCGGTGATTGCTAAGGATATGAATGTCAGTGAGCTTACTCCATGTTGGAATATAATTAAAAGCGGGTAAATACCCGAGATGCTTGAATAGTATCCGTTTTGCTTCTTCGATTTCTATCGAAGGACACTGTATCTTAAGCCATTGCCAAAAATCATCTTCGCTTATCTTCCCAGACCATAAAGATTCACGAATTTCCTGTTTATACTGGGCTCGTAAATGTTCATGCGGGATATCTGCTTTTTCCGCAATCTCATACCAAAATGTCGGAGAAAGATTGGTGATAAGTACTCCGGCTGCATCAAGAATCAGTTGATATGGGTGGCTCATCCTATTCTATTCCCCTCTTTTATATTTCTCCGGAAGCAATTCACTAACTTTTACTTTTATGTACTGATTTTCTTTCTTTAAAATTACATTTATCTCCGGTCCATAATCACTTATTAATTCTCTACAGATCCCGCAAGGAGAAACGACTTCTATTTCTTGTACTTCTTCAGTTAGATCCGGATGCCTTACTGCTACAATCGTATCAAAATCGCATTCCCCCTCTGAAATTGCTTTTCCTAATACAACAGCTTCAGCACATACGGACACTCTTCCGATATAGGCCTCTAAATGAACGGCTGAATAAGTCTTACCGGTTTTCGTTCTTATTGCTGCTCCCACATGGTGTTTTCCCTCTTTATATAATTCTTTTATCGTTTTTTTCGCAGCATCAATCAGCTGTATGTCTTCATTCGTTAATGAACTCATAGATTACACTCCTATTCTAAATACCGCATTCCATTATTTTTCCAGCAAAAAGCAATTCTTATATAATTCAAGTACTCCTCTGGGGTTGAACATCAAATTCGTTTAATATAAACCGCGGAACGTCGAATACAGGGTCACCGCTGACCCCTTTAGTGCCTGTTCATGATAAATCTACCTCCGCTCCATTCGAGTTCATCGCTCTTCTTTCTCGTTTAAAATCTCCATCATCGTCGCTTTGGCTTTCTCATCTAATATATAATGTCCGGTATCCTCATGATCAGTAAGTAGATTTGATCCATCAGATATCCACATAGACAATTCCCTTTTTTCCCCGTTCTTTAATGTTAGTTCTGCCGCATAGTCCGCTGGACGTATATCAAGCTGTCCTTTATCAAATATCCCGCTGCTTATTGCATTCAGATAACGAACCATTTCTTCTTGTGGTAGGGTTATGACAGTGCCGTCTCCCATCTGTAGATCAACTCCGCTAACGTCTTCTATGCTGATCGAGTGTTTATTTCCCCAAGTCATATTTGCAACATCTTGATTCTGACAACCTGTCAGCAATATTGCGAGAAAAATAAAAACCATGAATATTTTTTTCATAGTCAGCTCTACTTTCTAACACTTTCGTGCTTTATAGGATCGAGATAATTGCATCCTTAATTTAATTCACCCACCTCATAAAATAGGTCCTTTTGCTAAATAAGAGAATTTGTGTTCGATGTGTTACTATATTAAAGAAACATTCGATTTCGAATGAACCTCTTAGAACCAATTCAAGTCGCCAGAAAAAATACAAATATATTGATGAAATGAAGGGATCTTATATGCTATTAGCTCTATTGATCTTCTGTATTCTGTTCTCCATCTTATTTATTGTGAAAAGTGAAGATGGACGTTACTTATCAAAACTCTCTTTACTTGTTTTCGCTCTGTCCATAGTAATCAATATCTTACTTATCAATGATGCTGTATTTATTGGAACACAAAATGATACTGAGTTTTTATATCTTTTTGAGATCCACCTGAATGACGTATTTACGTATGTTAGAGCGATTACTTATGTTTCTATTATTTCTTTAGTATGTTACTTTGGATTTCATGCGGCGAATAAGTAAATTCACAATAACTTGACTACAGAATTTCCCGATTCCATCCATACTCTAATCTTGAAGCAGTTTCTACAGCTCGCTCTTCACCTAATAATTTGGAGACAACATGCAAAGAAGCATCCATTCCAGCCGTAACACCTGCAGACATCACGATCTTGCCATTGTCTACGTATCTAACATCTCTCAAGATTTCACAATCCTTAGGTGCCACTTGTGCTAACAAGTCCATAGCCCGCTGATTCGTTGTTACTTTAAGTCCGCTTAATAAATTCGCCTTTGCTAGCAATAGGGCACCTGTACATATGGATAATACAATTTCTGAGTTTTCCGAAGTACGCCTAATCCACGATGTTAGTTCTGAGTTGTTCATTTCCGTCCTTGCCCCAATACCTCCAGGGACTACTAAAATATCAGGCTTCGGACAATCACTAAAGTTATATTTAGGAGCAACGGTAAAAGAACTTATCGTATTTATTAACTCCGACTTCTCGCTGACTGTATACGTATAAAAGTCTTTTCCCCAATCGCTTGCGGTGGCAAATACATCAAATGCTCCGCAAAAATCTAAGCCATCGACATGTTCATACAGCAGTACGGCTACATTCCTTTTTCTTATCACCAAGATCAGCTCCTAAATATATAATTATCAAATCATGAACCAGGCTTGATCGCTCTCCAAATGAATTTATGTTCTCTAACGCCAATTCTTCCGTTAATGATATTTTCATTTAATTTCTTCTCAATGTATAACTCATAATTTCTCTCATCGTTTCTTCAGGAGTATGATTTTTCGTATAAATAATATGTTTCGCTAACTTCTCATTGGAGTAATGCTCAACAAAATGTCGATTAAAATCAAGTTCAGAGCGTTCACATAGAATCTGTGCAGACTCTTCTCTATTTCTCGAAGGGATTAATAGAAAAACAAAAGGTTCGTTATGCAGCGCTCGATCTACTTTCTGAAATAAAGCTTCCTCTTCATAAACAGAATGCCCTGCACCAAAATCAATAATATGATCTGTATATTCTTCAAAAACCCGAACAACCAAGTGAGCTTCAAACGGCTTCCAATATTTATACTTCTCCCAAAAACCATACTTTTCTTGCAATTCTAAAGCATGATTGTGATCATAATTTAATTCTTCGTAATATTTGTATCTTATGTCATCAAGCGAACATCTCGGCATTCCTGTCTTTTGAGATAACAACTCAGCAACCGTTGATTTCCCCGCACAAATTGGTCCAATTAAAATAATATTCGCCATTCGTTTTTCTCCCATGCAAATTACTATTTTCCCTCTTAAAATATATATTCGTCCCTTAACAATCCGTAGCACGCGAGGTCTTCATACTCGCCCCACTTTTTAACATGCTGTCTTAATAATCCTTCATATTTCATACCAATCTTTTGCATAACTTTACCTGATGCAGGATTTCTCGCTAAATGACGAGCATAGATTCGGTTCAGTTTCATTTCTTCAAATGCATAATGCACGATCCCTTTTGCAGCTTCTGTACAATATCCATTACTCTTATACTTTCTTCCAATCCAATAGGCGAGTTCTCCATGATCAAAATTCTTATTGCATCCAATCGTTATCGCGCCAATCAAATAAGATTCCTCTTTATGTACAATAGCTAAAGTAAGTGATCTTTCTTCATTAAAATGTTCAGTATGTGTATCGATCCAAGCCTTTGCCATCCCATCCTCATAAGGATGCGGGATATATAGTGTCGTCTCAGCAATATACTTATCGCCTGCTAATTCTTGGACCTGCTCGGCATCCTCTTGACGAAATGGTCGCAAGGAAAGTCTTTTTAATGGAATCGTCGGTAATTCTTTCATAGAACATCCTCCTTCATACCTGAATGGAAAACACCACTTTGTTATTCCATAAATATACATATATTCACATCACGATTCTACCCTCTACAGTTAAAATATAAAATAAATGGATAAATGGTCTTTATGACTACTTCCACTTTTTTCATTCACAAAAAATACATAATTCATGTGATTTTACTCACTCTATGTAATTTAAAAGTCTATATTATTAAATATATAAAGAAGTCAATTATTAACAAGCTACACGCAATTGGAAATGAAAATGCTCTCTTTTTTTTAATATTTATGTGAAAAAAGTCACATACTTAATTTACCTCGCTTACTATAAAAATAACTTTGCAGGATATCAGTGGAATCGATGAGGAGGAACTAACTATGACACAAAAACAAAAGCTTGTTGTTGTTGGTAACGGAATGGCTGGCATGAACACAATTGAACAGCTTCTTAAACTTACAGATCAATACAGCATTACAGTAATTGGTGCTGAGCCCCACCCTAACTATAATCGTATCATGCTTTCTTATGTATTAGAGGGAAGCAAGACGATTGATGATATTGTAATTAATGATCGTGCATGGTATGAATCGGCCGGGATTCACCTGGTTACAGGTAAACGCGGTACGAAAATTAATACAGAACAAAAAACAGTTCAAATGGATGATGGATCGGCAGTTGACTATGATCGCCTGATTATCGCGACAGGTTCGAATCCATTTATTCTCCCTATTCCGGGTTCTGATCTCGAAGGTGTCATTGGCTTCCGCGATATTGAAGACTGTGAGACGATGATTGCAGCAGCATCGAAGTATAAAAAAGCTGCTGTCATCGGCGGTGGATTGTTAGGCCTGGAAGCAGCGAAAGGACTTGTTCAGCTAGGCATGGATGTAACTGTTGTTCATCTGCCTGATTATCTCATGGAACGTCAACTTGATGTAACTGCAGCTAAAATGCTGGAAAAAGAACTGGAAAGCCAAGGTATTAAATTCGCATTAGGTAAACAGACCTCTGCTTTAAAAGGGGATACTCGCGTTACCGGCCTTACTTTTACAGATGGTACTGAGCTCGAAGCGGAGTTAGTCGTTATGTCTGTTGGTATTCGTCCAAATACGGAACTTGCAAACAATAGTGGAATCGAAGTAAATCGCGGTATTGTTGTTGATGATTACATGCAGACTTCTGTACCTGATGTATTCGCAGTTGGTGAATGTACGGAACACCGCGGCACATGCTACGGTCTCGTAGCACCATTATTTGAGCAAGGTGCGGTACTTGCGAAGTCCCTTGCGGGCGTGGAAACAAAGCCATACGAAGGATCGATCTGCTCCACGAAGCTTAAAATTTCGGGCGTTGATGTATTCTCAACCGGTACTTTTATGGAAGAAAAACAACATACAACCATTACAATGCATGACGGATGGAAAGGTACGTATAAAAAGATTGTAATGCAGGACAACGTAATCGTTGGTGCTGTACTATTTGGGGACATTGATGACTCTTCCCGACTTGAGCGGTTCGTTAAAAAAGGCGAACTTATGACGGAAGAATTGTATGCAGAATTAACAGGAACAGGCGGATGCTGCGGCGGTGGTGCCAAAGCGAACGTAGCAGCTGAACTAACTGATGAAGATATCGTCTGCGGCTGTAATGGTGTAACGAAAAAAATGATTGTCGATGCCGTTACTATTGACGGTCTAACTACTCTTGATCAAGTGAAAATGAAAACAGGCGCATCCCGCTCTTGCGGCGGATGTAAACCGCTGGTAGAACAAGTAATGCAGCTTGTCCTAGGAAATGGATTTGATGCAGAAGTTAAAGAAGGTATTTGCGGTTGCACAACGATGTCGAGAGATGAAATTGTTGAGGCAATTAAACAGCAAAATCTTCATACCGTGGCAGAAGTAACGAAAGCTCTGGAATGGAGTCAACCAGAAGGATGCTCGAAGTGCCGCCCTGCTCTGAACTACTATCTCGGTATGCTGTGGCCAACCACTTATCAAGATGAACCTGCTTCTCGCTTTGTTAATGAGCGTATGAACGCGAATATTCAGAAAGACGGAACTTATACCGTTGTTCCTCGGATGTATGGCGGTATGACAACACCACAGGATTTGAAAAAGATTGCCGATATATCGATTAAATATAATCTGCCTCTTGTGAAAATGACAGGCGGTCAACGGATCGGCATGATGGGTGTGAAAAAAGAAGATCTGCCTAAAGTGTGGGAAGAGCTGAATATGCCATCTGGTTATGCTTATGCGAAATCCCTGCGTACCGTTAAGACTTGTGTCGGCTCTGCTTACTGCCGTTTTGGTACACAGGATTCCCTCCATATCGGTGAACTGATTGAACGTAAATTTGAACGTATCGACTTCCCTGCCAAAGTCAAATTTGCAGTGAACGGTTGTCCACGTAACTGTGCAGAATCTTGTACAAAAGATATTGGTATCGTCGGTAATGACGGCGGCTGGGAAATTTATGTAGGCGGTAACGGCGGTATTAAAGCAAGACTTGCTGATCTGCTATGCAAAGTAAAAACAGATGAAGAACTAATCGAAATCAGTGCTGCTGTACTTCAGTTCTACAGAGAAACAGCTAAATATTTAGAGCGTACTTCGGATTGGGTAGAACGTGTGGGACTTGATCTCATTCAACGTAACACGGTAACAGACGTAGAACAACGGAAACAGCTTGCTGAGCGAATGGATATTGCACTAAGCCGTACGGAAGATCCATGGCAAAAAGTATTGAAAGATCAAAAACTGAAAGAAACCTTATTTGAAAAAGTAGTCGTTGCGAAATCTTAAGTATACAATGCATAAAGGAGTGTTCATAGATGTCTAATACGATCACCGAAAAGTCAGTTTATATCGGGACGACAGATGAATTTTTAGAACGTGTAGGAAGAACGGTTGTGATTGAGGACCTCAAACTCGCTATATTTAAAACTGCTGAACAGATCTATGCACTGGAGGATCGCAATCCTCATCCCAAAGGCGGGCCTTTGAACGAAGGGATTGTCTCTGGACCCTATGTGTATGACCCTTTGTATGATTGGAAAATTGATATGCGGGATGGATGCGTTCAAGCACCGGACGAAGGTCAAGTTCGCACGTTCCCCGTTTTTGTAGAAGAAAATAAAATATATGTTACAATAAGTTAAAATCTGGTGATATAAACACTATTAACTAATCGTTATTCGTAACCATTCATAAGGCAGGGGAAGACGATGTTCCAATCAACGATCGAACTGGTTAATCAGTCAGTAGAAGCGAAAAAGAAGCTTATGCAAACAAGTTTGTTACGTTACTTCATTGCTGCCATGCTTGCAGGGGCTTATATTGGAATTGGTATTATGCTTATTTTCACAGTAGGCGGTTCATTCAAAGCCGCAGGCTCTCCAGCCGTTCAGCTCGTCATGGGGATGTCTTTCGGCATTGCACTCACACTTGTCATCTTTGCAGGTTCTGAATTATTTACCGGTAACAATATGCTCTTCACAGTAAGCAGTTTATCGAAGCAAACCTCTTGGGCTTTTACATTTAAGAATTGGGCAATCGTCTTCTTCGGCAACTTGCTTGGCGCTGTCGTACTTTGCCTTCTGATCTATGGATCTGGTGTGTTCGGAAAAATCCCGCCAGATCACCTGCTCTTTACAGCCGCTGCAGGAAAAATGACCATGCCTATTGACCAATTGTTTTTCCGTGGCATTTTATGTAACTGGCTCGTATGTTTGGCTATATGGACATCGATGAGAACGAAAGAAGACACAGCTAAACTTATTCTCATCTGGTGGATGCTGTACGCATTTATTGCGGCAGGATTCGAGCATAGTGTAGCCAATATGTCACTCATGACCATTGCTCTTATGCTGCCTGGGCATCCAGAAACGATTACATTTGCAGGATGGCTGCATAATATAATTCCTGTTACTCTTGGGAATATCGTTGGCGGCTCCGTTTTTGTAGGTATGGCCTACTGGTTTATGAGTTCGGCAAAATCGAAAAAACAATAAAAAAGATAACCCCTTTGTGATTCACTTCGGCACGGTCCATCCGGCCTGAAGTGCAGCGCACAAAGGGGCTTTTTTTATAACAAAGATTCAGCAATAGATATGACCCAATCCCGGTCACTACCTTCCGTTCCTATCTCATATTGCAGCGCCTTACCACGTGAGTCCATTTCAATCCAGATCAATTGTTGTTTCTCATCATCTCCAATGTACACAGCCTCATTCCCTCGTATCTGTACATTTTCATATGTATAGTCCTCTAGATCGGATAATTGAATTCGGCTTTTTGTAGTTCCAAATATTCGGAACTCAAAATCCCGCCCCCCCTTGTTATAAGTGACACTTAAACCGACTAATGTATGATTTGGCCTCAGATCTCGCAACACTACGTGCTTGCCCGTTCTTCTGCTTTCCTCTTATCAAATCTATTTCTTGGTTCGGTGAACTACCCACCACTTACGCTACGCTTAGAAGTGGGGGCTTCTTGGGAAGTAGAACCTTTTGATAGCATTCTATATGAACCAAGCTAACAAGGTCGTTCCGACCTCTAAAATATAGACCATCTTACATAGCTAATTTGACCAAATTGAGAGAAGCGTTATAATCTCGGTCATGTTGTGTGTGACAAGAAGGACATGTCCATTCGCGCAAGTTGAGATTTTTCACGTCTGCATGTTTGTACCCACAACTTGAACATAATTGGCTGCTTGCATAGTTTTTGGGAGCGATGATGACATCTCGACCTTTCCACATTGCTTTGTACTCAATCATGGTTCTGAATTGCGACCAGGATACTTCACTAATGGCTTTCGCCAATTTGCGATTTTTTTGCATATTCTTCACTTTTAGGTCTTCCATCACAATGACTTGGTTTTCGTTCGTAATGACATGACTAATACAGTGAAGATAATGGGCACGTTGATTGGCGATTTTCTCATGAAGTCTCCCTACTTTCAATCGCATTTTTTGGCGATTGAAAGACCCTTTCTTTTTGCGAGAAAGGGAACGTTGCAAAAAAGCCAATCGTTTTTCCGCTTTACGAAACCATTTTGGATTTTCGTATCGTTGCCCGTTTGATAAGATGGCGAACTCTTTCAACCCCACATCAATGCCCACTTGTGTGTCCAGTTTCGGAAATAATTGCTCGTTTTCTTCCACCAAAACGGATACGAAATACTTATTTGTTGGGGTTTTCGAAACGGTAGCCGATTTAATAGTACCAAAAAATGGACGGTGTTGCTTGATTTTGATAAGTGATTTGAGTCTCGGTAATTTCAACTTCCCATTTTCAATTGAGATGGTACCTTTTTGGTTATTGGTTGTGTAGCTGTGATAGTTTTCTTTTTTACTTTTGAATTTTGGGAATCCGACGGATTTATCCCGAAAGAAATGAGCATATGCCTTGTTTAGATTCATTTGGGCGTTAGCTAAAGCTAAACTATCCACTTCTTTTAACCATTCAAATTCTTTCTTATATTGAGCGGGTGTGGGATATTTAATCGTTTTATCTTCTTTTTCATGCAATTCTTTATATGAAGATATTCTGTCCGCTAACATTTTGTTGTAGACAAAACGAACGCAACCGAATGTTTTCGCAAAGAATAGACGCTGTTCGCTGTTTGGATAGATACGATACTTATACGCTTTTAGCACGCCCTGCACCTCGCTTTTCTCCTTGATTTTCAATATATTTTTTGATGACATCCAGTGTTGCACCGCCCGTGGTCAGCAGACAAAAACTTCTCGACCAGAACATTTCTTTCCATAGCTTCTTTTTTACTTGTGGGAAGTCCCGTTTTATCAGTCGAGAACTTGCACTTTTGTACGCATTAATGAATTTGGTTAATTCTGTATTCGGATGCGCCTTGAATAAAACGTGTACATGGTCACTATCATGATTCCATTCCATCAATGTTACGTTGTAGTTTTCAGAAAGACGTAAAAATATGTCTTTTGCGTATGTTGAAAGTGCATCAGCAAACACCATTTTTCTATATTTAACCACTAAAACCAAATAGCACTACAATAAGAAGACTGAATGGTTATTACTATCTAATTTCATTTATACACCAGCCTTTCACACTTATAAGACTGATTCTATCATTACATCATTACATACCGAAATCAAAAACAAACCCCTTTTGGCTTTGCCAAACCGAATTCCATCTCCCACCTAGACATGGGGCTATTCGCCCTTTCACATGTTTTGAGGAAGGAGAATTCTTTCGAAAAGAATGTTAAATTATCAAATCCATAGTACACCTGAATATTCTCAAGTTCCGCATCCATAGGAAATGAGAGTTCCCACGGAGAGGCTTTTTCTCTTAAAGCAAGTAAGACCTGCATTCCATTCTACTGCTTTATAATTCTTTTGTTGGCTAATCTTTTTTTCACCAGCATCTGCGATATAAATTCCCTTACCCATACCAGGCTTTAGTTCCTTAATAATGGCCTCCATCACGTTGTTCCTGTTAAGCGAGTCGATGTCTAGTATTCCTAGTACATTTCCTTTCTCATCTTTCATTTCCACGGAAGACCCTCCCTCTCCACAGCATATTTGATGTATAAATTTGTTGTTAGATGAAGTTATTTTGAGTATAAGGTAATATTGTTATTTATTCTTGAATTCTGCTTTTGACAAAATCCTTTTGTCGCCTAGGAAAGCAACAATAACATTGAAGATGAAGAGCAAATAAGACATAACTGCGAGATTAATTCCTACGAAATAAAGTACCCCGACGGTAACCATACACAGTAAATAACATACCGTGGGAACGAGCTTTTGCTTAAGAAGTGCCATGCGTTCCATACTTTGATCAGTCGGGTTCTTGTAGGCTTGCTTTATTCTAGCTCTTGCTTGTCCCAATAGATATGCGTAGTATACAACAACTATAGATATTAATGTAACTAAGACTATTCGAACGTAAGTTTCTACCATGATCTCGTTTGAATTATCAATCATACCCTCCCTTCTGCCCCTTAGTACAGCGTATTATTAATAAGAATTAAGTATCTGAACTAAGGAACCCATGTCACATGATATATAAGTAATGATACCTTATTAAGTTATACTAGCAGGATATTTCCAATAAGCTTCATTAACTCCCCATAGGTTTACAATAAGCAATTTATAGCTCTGCTCAAAGCAGTGTTCCAAGGTTTTGATTCAATTAGTTTAATTTCATTTCTCTTACAGGTATCTGCTATCCAGTTTCCATATGAAATACTTACTTCGGCTCTGTCATGTTGTAATTCGCCACCTTCTCTTGCTAAATAGTTCTGCACGATTTGATTTTTATCTGATTCATGTATAAATATTGATTTCACCTGCGAGTTATCGAAAGATAATGTAAATTCGGGAAGGATAAAATCGCCTTCAATAATGATAGGTAATTTATCCTCAATATGCCTGTTTGCAAGCTCTCTTAATACTGGAACCATCTCTTTGCTGACATCAATCAGCCAGTCTACCGTCCCGTCAACTCCAACATATTTCCCATCTTTAACAGAATCCCAATAATAACTACAGGAAAATGCTCCTTTGTTGTAACTGTTTTTACAGATAGATGAACATCATCTACTTCCAAGACATTCACCCCGTAAAATCTAGCAATCTCATAAGCAATACTTGATTTACCACTTCCCGATGCTCCACCAATAAATAAAACTGTCCAATTTCTATCCTTATTCATTTCTAACCTCATTTATATGTTCATCAGTAATGTTAATGGTTATGTAGTTGTTCCATATTATTTTACCTATCTCCTTCTTTTCTCATATCAAATTTCAAAACGGCATACAGAGAGAGCATGAATCAAAGGTGAAGTACTTTATGAGACCAAAGCTGATAAAGCTTAGAAGGTTGATTAAAGCAAACGGGAAACGATAGCACCATGACAACAGGTTGCCGGAGCTTCGGCAGCCTGTTCGACTACCGGGCAGGATTACGTACTAACCGTGTTTCTCCGCCAATATGAGAAAAAACATCGAGAAACCAATTGTTCTCCATGCTACAATGAACGCCATGGAGGTGCACATCCATAGACTATAAGCAAAGAATTCAATCCGCACTTAATTATATCGAATCGCATGTACAGGAAGACATTCCGTGTGAGTCACTTGTAGCGTTAGCCGGCTTCTCTAAGTCACATTTTTTGCGTGTGTTTGAGGCGTACACCGGCTTCACCGTCATGTCATATGTACGCGGTCGCAAATTAGATCTTGCTGCCGAACGATTAAGGAATAGCAATGATAAAATAACGGAGATCGCATATGACTACGGCTTCGAATCCCATGATGTATTCGGAAGAGCTTTCAAACGCGTGTATGGAATAACACCAGAAAACTATCGGAGGGGACGGTTTCTTTTGCCTACATTCCACGCTGTTAATCTCGCACTGCAGCAACAGGGAGCTGAAGCCTTGATAAAAACCAAGCCACATACGATGATCGTAACAAAACCAGCGATGAAACTAATTGGGATAGAATGCCGATTTGAAGATGGTGTATCTTCGCCCGATCTGTGGAAACAATATTTCGAAGAATGGCAACAAACTTTCGGCAATATTGCACATTTGCGGGTTGAGTCAGAAAAAGAAATTGATTATGCACTGACTGTAGATCGAGACGAAAGCGGGTACACCTATTTTATCGGGATCGAAGTGACAAGCGTAGACCATGTACCGTCAGGGACCATAGCACGTCTCATCCCTAAAACGAAATATGCCATATTCACAGCGATTGGACCCGTTGAGGAGTCGATAGGACGAACGTATGACCATATTTTCAAGGAATGGTTTCCAAGCTCGTCCTTTCAAACAGCTCCCGGTCCGATCATGGAACACTATGATATGCGTTGTGCTACCCATCTCGGCATACCACCTGAAAAGCATGAAATGGATATTTACATCCCAATCGAACCCGTCAAAACAGAAACAAAAGAAATTATTGAACTTCAACCTTACCGAGCAGCATATTACAAGGCTGTGGGCACGAAGGGAAGGAAGTGGCACCAAATAAAGAAAGAAGCATTTGACGTCATGATCGCTTGGACATTATCGCAAGGTATTGATCAATCTAATCTGCGAATTCGAGCGCATAACAACGGAGGTGCTCCGGAGGAGGATTTCTATTACGAGGTTTATATGGACGTTACAGGGATAGATATCTCAATAACAGAGGATTCACTTATCAGCCTGATAGATTTTGAAGGCGGATTGTATGTCGTCACTCCCACACTTCATCGTATGTTGGAGCCGACAGGAGAAGCATTTTGCAAATGGTTTGACCAGCAGGAGAAATATAAAATGACGGGTGAATGGTTCGAGGAATTCTTTATTCATGGCGGAAAAGTTACTTTGGACACACTCATCAGAATACATTTTGAAGCGAAGAGATTGTTGGTTACTGAGGGGAAACTGTAGCTCAATAAAAACAAGAAGGAGCCGATCATATTGATCGGCTCGTGAGCAGCAGCTAGTGTCGGGTGACAAAAACATAGTAACAATAGAAGCCGCTGATTAAGCGGCTTTTTAAATTTATGTTATCAAGTTCTTGTTTAAAACCCAATGACAATAACTTGATAACATTCCCGACAGATGACAAGAACATTGTTACATTCCCGATATGTTTCATTGAGGGCGTCTAATAAAGATAATTAGACGCCCTTTCATTACTCTATTCCTGCTTTGTATTCCTTCTATATATTAGGAGGATATCAATGAGTAACTTACAAAATATGAGTAAAAACATCTTTACTATAGAATGCAAAGATATATTTTTGAGGGAGTATATGATTGAAGATCTAAATGAATTACAGAACATTACCTGGCAACCCCATTTCAATGAATTTTTGATTGATTGGAACGTATCCAGAGAACAGCGGGAAGAATGGATAACGAATTATGAAATACCAGATAACAAACGGTTTCTAAATGCTGTATCAAAAGATGGAGATATAGGGCAACTCCGTTTACGAATGGGTATAATATCCAAAGGGACTGGTAAGTTTATCGGCGTGTGCGGTACAGGAATATTGGATAGAGTGCCATCACCCAATAGAGAGATCTTTTTTGGGATTTCAAAAGACCATACAAACAAGGGTTACACGACCCAAGCCGCAAAAGGATTAATTAAGTATTTCTTTGAAAATACCAATGTCCAGGATGTCATTGCTATAGCTCAGATACGTAACGTTCCATCGAATAAAGTGATACAAAAATGTGGTTTTGAATTTCAAAACAATATTGAGATTGAGAATAGGAAGTACAATTATTACCAACTTAGAAAGAGATAGTTGCGCTAACGGTAAAACGTTAGTTCAAGAAAAATAAAGAGGCAGCCGGTCATAAAGACCGACTGTTCTTCATTCAATTAACGGGTTGTATAGAGAGAGTATAAAAGCTGTAGTTAATTGATGCGCTCTGCTGTTTGCACTTCGGTACCATCATAAATTTTTACTAATTCCTTGCCGTCTTCCGTTGTAAAATCAACATTTACTGATAATCCTCTTAAGAAGAAGTTTTCCTCTGTTTTAGCGTGTAATTCGAGTTTCATTGAACCAGGCATCTTGATAAAAAGTCTATTGTTTTCTAATAAAACATGAATGATTAAATCAGGATGTTCTGTTAGTACATAATCGCCGACAAGACGTTTTAAAACATCTTCTGGGAGAAGTTGGGCACGTTCTAAAGGAGGTTTTTCCTCAGCAAGTTTATAAGGCTCATTGAAAGTAGCTTGCTCAATTGCATGTAAGACTTGTTGTTCAAAGTCGAAATCTTGTTCTTTATTTCTTAGTGCGATAATGACAATATCATGATCGATGAAGCGTCTAAGGCTTGTCGCATAACCTGGCCAACCGCCACTATGCCAAATTATTTGACCTTTTTCCTCATCATCCTCCAAAATCCAACCAAAACCATATTTAAATGGTGACTCAGTTTTTGTCATTGCTGGTTTATAAGCTTCTTTTAGTAAATCATCATTGATTAAATTACCTGCGCTTAGAGCACGCTCATAAAGATATAGATCCCTAACAGTTGATTGAATACCACCGTCACCAAGCATTCCATCTAAATAGGTAACCATTTTTGACTCCTCAAAATCATCTGCCAAAATATGCTCACCTGCATATACATCGTAGACATAACCGTATGCATAATCATCAATTTCGATATTCTCTTTTCTAACGCCAATGGCTTGAGTACGAGCCATATTAAGTGGTTTAAAAATGTTCGCTTGTAAAAAATCAGCAAAATCCATGTCAGTTACGCATTCGATGATTAATGCAAGTAAAATATAACCAGTATTGCTATATTCAACACGCTCATTTGGTGCAAATAGACGCTCAGGTTTGTATTTGATTAAATACTTGATTAAGTCATCATTATCAGCGATTTTCTTTTTATCCCAGTTCAACTCAAATAGATCTAAATAATCAGGAAGTCCGCTCGTGTGATTAAGTAAGTGTCTAATTGTAATTCCTTCATAAGGAAGATTAGGTATCCATTTCTCCACAGAATCATCAAGACTTAGCTTACCTTCCTGGATGAGTAGTAAAATTGCGGTTGCTGTAATTGGCTTTGAAACAGATGCAAGGTTGAAAACAGATCGTGATGTTAATGGACGATTTGTTGACAGTTCAGCATCACCGAAAGCTCCTTCATATAAAATCTCGCCTTTTTTAGCGACAAGAACCGTCCCATTTAATAATTCTCTTTCCTTAATATCATTGAATAAACTTTCTAAGTTAGCCTTTGTGTTAGACATGATTAGTTTCCTTCCAATCTTGTTTTTCACATTTATTTTCTACAATCTTACTTAGCTTTGTGAGAATTCTTTTGAGTTCTTCCATTTCACTCAATTCCATTTGCGAGTAAAAACGATTAATAATTTCTCGATTTATTTTTTCTTCCTTTTCAAAATATTTGGTTCCTTTATCTGCTAGTTGCACAAGTATTTCGCGTCTATTTTTTGGATTAATTGTCCGCACTAAATAATTTTCATCTTCGAGCTTATTAACAATCTGTCCAACAGCACTCGATGTTATTTTCATTAGTCGAGCAATTTCTCCAATAGAAATTTTTTCGTGATCTTTAACAATATTCATTAGAATTGTTTGATTATTAGAAAGATCATCATCGAGTAAAGATTGATACTCTTTTATGATTATTTTATTCATTGTATAATGCATCTCGTTTATTTCGGTAACGAGTTCAAATAATTTATCTCCCTTACTTTTTTTCATATATTAAATCCCCTTCACTATCAATATAACTTAAATATAAAGTATACTTTAATATAAATCAATTTTAACTTATATAAGTTAATCCATTTTCCTTGTTCCAGATCTAAAGTCAATGACTATAACAGTTATTTACTGTTTCGGGTTCCCTTTACTACAGGTACATATTTACGTTTGTGTGTTAAACTAACAGAAAAACGTTAGTAGAAAACAGCAGGGAGCAGCTTGCCATTTGGCAACTGCTCCCTTTTATTAGGACAGCCTATGTGTTTCTTGTATTTCAACTAAATTCTAGATGTAAATTTCTGCATTGTGATTGGAGGTTATTATCCTATATAGTTAATGCTTCAAACCTGCCTAACGAAACCAAAAATCACAACATTCAGGATTGTCGGACACATACGAACGTTTAAGTTTCTCAAAATCCTTGGTATATTTCTTATGCCTAATTAGCTATATGAGGAGGTGGAATTTATGAGAGAAAAACTAAATTTTTGGTCTTTCTTCCTTTCAATAATTTGTTTAGTTTCGTATTTGACAATGCCATATTGGATCGAAATCTATAGACTTATCCATAAAATATCCGTCCCAGACGCCTTTAATATTGTTTACATCCTTTCATTAACTACTTTAATCCTTGGAATAATAGGACTAACAGGTGAAAAAAATTTAAAGTCTGTTTCAAGAGGAATAGTAACTATCTTAATCACATTCAGCATAACAGGATTTCTGAGCTTCTTGATGTGGATACAACAATCTTTCTTATTTTAATGAAGTAATTACTTCTTAAAGGCATTATACTGAAAAATCACATAAAATTGGAGGCAACTGTTTGAAGATTAACCTTAGCGTAATTAGTTATGTAGCTTATCTATTAGTTATATCGACCACATCTTTCTTATTTTACTGGGTATTCAAGATATGGATAGAAATGGGAAGATTCACAGCAGCAGATGCCCCACCAGGTGACATTGGTGCAACAGAAAAAGTATTTTATAGTTTCGTTATACCGATTGGGTACTTTGTTATCATGACCTTACTTTCATTTGTTTTTCGTCGCTACTTAATAAAATATTCAGTTAATCTGAAAACAATATTTATACTCGCAATAAATGTACTCATTACTGTCTACTTAATAACACAATTCACAATCTTTTCTTTTAGTTAATTTCTATAGGAGCCGAATGATTGTTTTATTAGGATAACTCATTAAGCTAATGAAAAACGATAGTTGAACACAGCACGGAGCAACTTGCCAGTTAGCAACTGCTCCCTTTTATTATGCAAACCGGCAATTATACATACCCACTTGGAAGCCACATTCATTGTATCTATGATTACGTTATACTCACTTTTATCAAGCATTATCCGTTTTTATAAGTAATAGATAATGATAAATTAATTCAATTCACTAATATTATAAGGATGATGCCATGACTGGTAGCATCTTTTATTTAATAGTCCTATGTTTAATAGCTTTTCCAGTACTGTATCCAAATTGTCTGATTTCATCTTCGTCATTTATCTCATAAAGATAAGTACTATCCGGTTCATTTGAGAATACCACTGAAATTCGATATCCAGTTGCTGCTTTATCTTTATTCTTTGGTTCACGTTTTGAAGTAACATGTAAGATATCACTCTCTGAATATCCTTTTTCTTCAACTAAGTAATCTTTAACCTTTTCCTCAGTATAAGCAACAATCTCTGGATCATTCTTCGGTGGAGTTTGAATATAAATTATGAAACCAATTACAAGAATTACAAGCCCTAGAACAACTCCACCACCAATCAACATTATTTTCTTTAAAATTTTCTTCAAAAAAATTCTCCTCCATCTAAAATCAATTAATATATATTAACAAAGCATTTCTAATAAAAGTAGAATAAAACTAGCAATAAATAGAATATTATTACATAAAAAAGATAGAAAGTTATTTATATCAGAAGGATAGCCCGTTAACTGTGTTTTTTGCGAATTATTACAAAATAATATTGTGCTAATATGAATTTACAGAAGTTGACTATAATGGACTAAACAATAATCTTATCTTCGTTCAACTTACGGAGAAAACGATAGTTTAAGAAGAACAAGTAAGCAACCGATCAACAGCCCAGTTGCTTTTTTTAAGCTATTGTACAGTTTTGCATAATATCATAAACCATTCTCTTGGAACATTCCTCCATTTACAAACGTCAATAACTGTTGAAAAGGGAGGGATTATTATGAAAAAAATTATAATTTCACTGATAGCAATGAGTTTTATTTTAGCAGGATGCTTTTCTATTCAAACGGAAAAACCACCAGTGATTGAGAAAGATAAAGAGAAGTTTGTGACCGAGAACGAAAATAATCTTACTTTGGATAAAGTGACAACCGCTCTAAAATCTGAGGGAATTGAAATGTTTATAAAGGAGCAAAAAGATGATTGGGTTTTGAATAACGTTAAGTCCAATAGGTTTTTTGTGGTTCGACCAAATGTAAAAGAAGTTTATAAAGAATACATTTCAATTTACGTTTATAATTCAGAGACTGCTCGAGAAGAAGGACTAAACGATTTCAATACTCAGAAGGAAAAATATGATATGAAAATACCAAACATTTTCGAATACAAAAATGTTCTTATCCTGTATTGGCATCATGAAAACGTAGACAATGCGAAGGATGCGAAATTTAATAAACATATTGAAATGGCAATTCAAAAGATTTAAATTTAGGATTTCGACTTGAACTAACGTAGAGACGTTACAAAAATAGCATGCGGCAGTTGCTCCATTTTCCAACAATAGAATCCCATGATCCCGTTATTATGGTATAAAAAATAGACCGCCATCACTCGGGGAACGGTCTATTTCTCGTCTAATTCTCGCGATTATTACACTTATACTCTTTTTCTCGATGATAATTAATGTCCTCTTCAATACACTAACCACGAGATGATAATAAATTGTAATGCCCCAATCACCTCCAGAATTCCTGCTTTCATTGGCTTCATTGATTTTCCTGAGAACAGATAAGCACGCACGAGTGGGAAAATAAACGGTAACATCATCCAAGGTTGGCCTAATATAAATGGAATGATGAGAATCAATATATGATAGATTTTCGCTGCTTTTTCCCAAGCTGAATTGCCTCTTTCCCGGAATATCGTTTTCACGAAGAGCGCTGTTCCCATGAAGTAAATTAAGTTATAGATCACAATAGTCAGCATCTCTGCATCCCAAGTGCCGCCGCCATACAAGTAAGATGCAGCTCCTCCTAAGGAAAAGATCACAATGGCACAGAAATCATTCAAAATAGCTCTTTCCGCTTTCTCCTTGACATGCCATATGTTCACACTTAATAAGATCAGGAATGGGATTCCAAAATAAAACAATTGAGGTTTGTCAATAAGAGGATATAGGAGTGCTGCTATAGCAATTACACCATAAATGACGGCGTATTTTAATAAATGCGTCCGCTGTTTTTTTCTTTTTATCGCCTGTAATAAAGGATACGAAGCTAAGTATAAGAACAACCACGCTATAAATAAAAGTATGTGACTAAAGCGGGGTGTCCCTGCCATCACGCCAAATAAGAACGGAACACTAATCATGGCCCATCCCCCATGTTCATGAGGAATGACAATTTTATTTTGCTTCTTCATCGGTATGATTCTCCCCCTCTCTGTTTATTTAATCTGTTTTTTTCATTCTCGTCAGGAGCAGAAGTAAAAACGAAATAAGAATGATAGAGATCGTCCAGAGCCAGGCCATCGTCATATTACCAGATTCCACTGCTACAAAAATGGCCGTTGGAACCGTTTGTGTCTTGCCCGGGATATTTCCCGCAATCATAAGGGTTGCACCGAACTCCCCAAGACTGCGTGCGAAACTAAGAATATAAGCGGTCATTACCGAAGGAAGAGTTATAGGTAAGGTAACATAACGGAATAACTGCCATTCATTCGCACCACTAGACCGCGCTGCATCCATAAGATTCGTATCAATGGCCTGAATCCCGGTCTTCATCGTCTGGTACACCAGCGGAAAAGATACGACTACGGAAGCAATGACTGCAGCTCCCCAGGAAAAAATAATCGAAGTAGAAAATATACTTTCTATAACCTGTCCAATCCAGCTGTTTCTACCGAGAAATACAAGCAGCAAAAAACCGATCACGGTCGGAGGTAATACCAGTGGGAGCATGAATAACGTCTCGACGATCACTTTCCCTGGGAATCTTGAAATAGACATACGCCAAGCAAAAAAAACACCAAAACATGTACTAAGGACACTGGAGATCGCAGCGACCTGCAGGGAGAGGCGTATTGGACTCCATAGCTGCATAAAGTCTATATCCATGTTTACTCACCAGGAGCCGAGAAACCATACTTTTTAAAAATAGACATTGCTTCCTCCGATTGCAAATAGGTGTAGAATTCCATAACCTCTTGTTTATTTGCTGAAGAATGAATTACGCCTACTGGGTATTCAATGGGAGTATAGAATGAGGGATCCACCGTAAAGGCAATTCTTACTTTATCTGAAGAGAGAGCATCTGTCTTGTATACAAAACCTGCCTCTACATTTTTCGTCTCCACATATTGCAGAACCTGACGCACATCTTTCGCTTGAATAATTTTGGACTCTACATCTTCCCATACGTTTCCATGCTGAAGTGCTTCTTTTGCATACTTACCTGCTGGCACGGTTTCAGGAATCCCAATGGCTACATTGCTAACTTCCGTTCTCAGCAAATCGTTCACATCTTGAATCGTTGTCTTGTCATCCGCTGCGGTAATCACAGTAAGTTCATTCGTGAGCAGGGTAGTCTGCTCGTCCTCTGCAATTATTCCTTGCTGAGCAAGAGCTTCTATATAGGATTTGGATGCAGAAATAAACAGATCAACTGGTGCCCCTCGCTCAATCTGCTGCTGCAATGCTCCAGATCCACCAAAGTTAAAATAGATCGTAACATTGGAGTTTTCTGCTCTATAGTTATCTTTAATTTCTTGCAGAGCATCGGTTAGACTCGCTGCGGCAGAAACCGTAATCTCTATTTCTTTACCATCTGTCTGCTTCTCAGCCTGTTGATTCCCACATCCCAATAATAGCAGAAAAATTGTAAAAAAAAGAACAACATATTTCATATTTTTCTTAGAAAAAACCCCCATACTTACCCCTCCTAACCACCAATTTGTGACATTCTACGGTGAGTTGGCGTATGAGTTGTTTCTTGTCCACCCTGTAGGAACTTGTACATTTCATGATGTTCGGGCTTCGTACCAATCGCCTCCAGAAACATTTGCCGCAGTGCTTCGTCATCCCCGATTACATTTCGGACTTGGAATTGTTCAGTCCATGCTAGACAAGGCTTGATATACCCATCAGCGGTAAGACGCAGACGGTTGCAAGACTGACAGAAATGTTCACTAACCGGATGAATCAAACCAAAACTGCCGACGGCATCTTTCAGTCGATAATTCTGTGCGGGTCCATTTCCCTTTACATTGTCTACACTTTCATAATCCCATTCCTGCTGGGTGCATACTTCTTTCACTGTGCTGAGTGGCAAGTAAAGGTTTTTCCACTGTTCATCACTGTGTCCTATTGGCATATATTCGATGAAACGCACATGAATATCCCGATCTTTCGTCAGGGAAATAAAATCAGCGATTTCATCATCATTAATCCCTTTCATGAGTAGTACATTCAGCTTGATCGGAGTCAGTCCCACTTTGAGACAGGTATCAATGCTGTTCAGCACCTTTTGAACGTTGCCTCCGCGTGTAATCATTTTAAACCGATCTGGGCGTAAGGAGTCCAAACTTATATTCACACGTGTCAGGCCTGCTTCTTTTAACTTCGCTGCACGAGGTCCTAGAAAAATCCCATTCGTTGTAAGAGCAATATCTTCAATCCCGGGAATATGGGAGATCATATCCACTAGTTTCTCCAGTTCTTTTCGGACAAGGGGTTCTCCTCCTGTCAGTCTGATTTTGGATATTCCCATTCCTGCAACAACCCGCACGACGTCAGCAATTTCATCATAAGTAAGTATCTTATCGGAAGGTTCAAATTCCATTCCTTCTTCCGGCATACAGTAAACACAGCGCAAATTACAGCGATCTGTCACTGATATTCGTAAGTATTCATGTTTTCGGCCAAACGAATCTACGAGACGAGGTACTGTCATCCGCTCATCAACTCCTTTCTTATAAAATAGGGTGGTTTGTTACCATATTACTTATGCATTGTCCGTTTCTTCTTTGGATAGATCATGAAGTAAAGGACGGCCTTCTGGATAGGCAACTTGGTTTAATTGATCTCCAATCCACTCTGAACCATCTTCGCCGTATTCTTTTTTCCAGATCGGTACAATCTGTTTAATCCGTTCAATGATATATTCATTCGCTTCATAAGCCGCTTTTCGGTGGGGAGAAGAGACCGCAATCGCAACGGCAACATCAGAAATTTCGAGCCTGCCTATACGATGGGTGATAGCTACACATGTATCTGCCCAGCGTTCGCGTACTTCCTCACCAATACGTTCTAATTGTTTAACTGCCATAGAGGGATAAGCTTCATATTCCAGAAATAAGGTACGTTTACCAAAGGTAAGTTCCCGTACTGTACCTAAAAACAGGGTAATTGCTCCTGCTTCCCTGCGTTTTACTTTGCTTATCACTTCATCTGCTTCAATAGGTTGATCGGTGATCACGAATAATGAACTGTCCACTTTCGGCCTCCTTTCTTTCCGTAAATCTCATGGATTTTGACGATGGTAGTCACCGCTTTTTCCGCCTTGCTTGCGCGCTAGATAAGTAGGTCCGAGAATCATCCCTTTATCTATTGCTTTACACATATCATATATCGTTAATCCTACGGTTTGTGCTGCTGTTAAAGCTTCCATCTCCACACCTGTTACGCCGGTTGTCTTCACTGTCACTTCAAAAGATAGGATCTCATCGCTCACGAATTCAAAGGTAATATCAATACCTGTTAGCGGAATCGGATGACACATCGGAATAATATCGGATGTTTTTTTTGCAGCCATGATTCCGGCAATTTGGGCTACAGCAAGGACATCGCCTTTTTCCATAGAACCTTCTTTAATTCTTTTTAATGTTTCGGGCTGCATTTGGATTTGGCTTCTCACCACAGCAATCCGTTTGGTTTCTGTTTTATCCGTAACATCAACCATATGAGCCCGGCCTTGTTCATTAAAATGGGTTAGTTTATCATTACTCATCGTCATACTCCTTAGCCGCCGCTAACGGGTGGAAGCAAAGCTACCGTATCGTTAGGACCAATCTGATCTTGGTCATCTGCGAATTGTTCATTTACTGCGATCATCACGTGATCGAGTAATAGCTCAGGGTAACGTCTTTTCATCTCTAATCGAAAGTCAGCAACTGTGGTCGAACCCAGATCTAAGTCTAATTCATGAGTTCCTAATTGCTCACTTAAATGCGCAAAACATAATATTTTCATAAAGGACCACCTTCTTTAACATAAAGTCACATCACATATCGCTGATACAGTTTCTTAGCTTCTACAGGATCCGAAGTACCATGAATTAGTGCCCGTCCATCTTGAAAAATAACAAGCCTGAAATTCCCTTCTTCGATCTGAATAAGATGAGGAGTCACTCTTACGCCAGTATCTTTCCCCATTGCACGCTTAGCAACACCTTCTAAATCAAGTAATTCTTCTCTCGGATAACGGACCCATACAGAGGTTCGGCCACATAATACCTCCGTTTTTATCTCTGTATCATACCCCAGGTAAGGATAAGTCGGCTCGGCTCCACAGGTTTGACAGGTGTGATGCCCTGCATCATCATGAATCCGGATCGCCTGTGACATATTCGTCCACAGATCAAATACCATAAAACGATCAGACATCAACCTTTTGTTCCCGGTCAGCCATTTGAGCGCTTCGGCAGATTGCGTAGAAACCACCCTTTGTACGGCAGGTGCAATAATCCCCTCGATGTCACAAGAAGCAGAACCAAAAGGCATGCGCTTCAGTAAGCAATGAAGACAAGGTGTTTTTCCAGGGATAAAGTTATACACCGCACCAAAACTACCGGAGCATGCTCCATAAATCCAAGGAATTTGATAGCGATAGGATATATCATTAATCATATAGCGGATAGGAAAATGGTCCGTCGCATCCAGAATTAAATCGATGTTGTGATTCTCCAGAATGTTCTGAAGGTCCCGTGCCGAACAATCCATTACATACGGGTTTACACGAATATCTGAGTTAATCTGCTGTAATCGATTTGCTGCTGCAATCGCTTTAGGAAGCTGCTCGCTTACATCTTGTTCCGCATATAAAGATTGACGCTGCAGATTGCTCCATTCCACCACATCACGATCAATGATCGAAATCATACCTACTCCTGAACGAGCAAGTATTTCCGCATTCCCTGAACCAAGCGCACCTGCACCGATGATGAGTACATGCGCATCAGAGAGAAGCTGCTGCCCCTGTATACCAATCGGCTGAAAATTCTCCTGTCTGCTATAGCGACCCTGATTCACACGATCTCCTCCTTCCTCTATCCCCTGTTTAGAAAAAAGCGGCATGGATTCCGCTAAGCGGACCATGCCCTTTTCAATACATCCGAATCATATGATATCTATATATAATATTTAGAAAACCCTATTAACCCCGTTTGCGATACACTACATAGCTGCGACTCAAATATTTGATAGGCATGCTGAGCATATGCACAAGTCTTGTGAAAGGGAATACCGCAAATAACGATAGTCCCAGAACTACATGAATTTGGAAAATGAGAGGCACCTCGCTCATGAGTGCAGCATCCGGTCTAAAGATGAGCACCCCTCTAAGCCATGGACCAATGGTCTCCCGGTAATCAAACTCCCCGCTGCCCGCCATATTAAAGAGAGTAGCACTCATGCCAACAACGACAATGAGGGTAAGGAGAATGATGGATAACATATCTCCAAAGCTGCTGGTTCTCCGAATACGAACGTCAGATAGACGGCGAACAACAAGAATAATACAACCAATCAGCGTCATGATTCCGGCAATGGTCCCAATCGAAAGTGCCATTAAATGATAAACATGATCTGAAACTCCGAGTGATGAAAGCCAAGATTTAGGGATAAGAATACCACCTACATGACCAAAGAAGACAAGGATAATTCCAATGTGGAACAAATTACTTCCAAGACGCAGCTTCTTCTTCTCTAAGAGTTCACTAGATTTCGCTGTCCAGCCAAACTGATCTGTTTGATAGCGATAATAAAGACCCACCAAAAATAAGATGAGTATGATATAGGGATAAATCACCCAGAAAAATTGACTCCCCCAAGTCATGAGGTTCCCTCCTTAACTTGTCCATATCCGGCAGCAGCCCACATCGGACCGCAGCCTTGTGCAGAAGGCATGCTTCCGCATGCAGCCGGAGCTGATATTTCGATTAACCCTTCCGTGATACCGGAATGATCCAGTATCCACAGTATGGCTTCCATAACATATCGATAAGGACTATTTTGCTTATCTAGTGCTGATTGCAGCTGTTCGAGTGCTTTACGGAAAGAGACTAAAAGCCCTATGCCTCTGTCCATCTCTGCAACAGCCACATATTCAAGCACCAGCGGCAGAAAATCAGGTAATTCATCCGTATCCATGATCATGTCCTCTTCTTCATAAAGCTGCTTCAAACGCAGCAAGGCAGGACCACGTTCCCGATCTTCACCCAGTTGTCCATAAGTTAGATACAAATTTGATTTCTTATTAAAATCAAAAGTCTTAACATAGGCGGATGTAATTGCCTCTGCATCCATACCAGCAAAGGAGGCAATACATTCACCAGCTAAGGTTTGCAGAGTATCTCTCACTTCTTCGTTCTCTTCCTGGATCAAATGGCACCAGTCAACATACATGTCATCTGACGTTTCTTGCCATGTTGCATCCGGGTATTGCAATAGCTGTGAGAAGAGCATCCAGCTTGAACGCAGCGTTATCTCTTTCATATCCGATCACTCCTTTTCGATTTGATGGAAACGTAAGATTCATCCGCCACAAGGCCCAGGTCCGCCTGCCATATTCGTGAACCCGCAGCCTCCTTGTTCGGAGTAGAGATCTGCGAATTCCTCTCGGTGTGCGGAAGGAATGACAAATCGATCTTCGTATTTCGCAATTGCAAGTAAACGGTACATTTCTTCTGTATCTTTTTCCGTCATACCGAATTGTTTCAGTATGTCAAGATCAGGTGTTTTGTTTAAGTTACGAGAACGCATATGTGAACGCATAACAGCCATCTTTTTCAGCACATTCGTAACCACATCGGTATCTCCAGCAGTCAGTAAGTTTGCCAGATACTGAACAGGAATACGCATGTCATCAATTGCCGGGAACATATCTTCCGGTGTTGCGGATGCGCCTTTCCCTTCCACCATGTTCGTAATTGGGCTGAGCGGCGGTACATACCATACCATTGGCAATGTCCGGTATTCCGGATGAAGCGGAAGTGCAATTTTCCAGTCGACTACCATCTTGTAGATCGGTGAACGCTGTGCATGCTCAATCCAGTCTTCTGGAATATTCGCAGCTCTCGCTGCTGCAATCACTTCAGGATCGTTCGGGTCCAGGAATACATTAAGCTGTGATTCATAGAGATCTTTCTCGTTTGTAACGGATGCAGCTGCTTCCACTTTGTCCGCATCGTAGAGCATAACGCCCAGGTAACGAATTCTTCCTACGCAAGTCTCGGAGCAAATCGTAGGCAATCCTTGCTCAAGCCGCGGGAAGCAAAGTGTACATTTCTCTGCTTTGTTTGTTTGCCAGTTGAAGTACACTTTTTTATATGGACAGCTTGATACACAGAATCTCCAAGAACGGCAAGCATTCTGATCAACCAGAACGATTCCGTCTTCATCCCGTTTGTACATTGCTCCAGAAGGACAGCTCGATACACAGGCTGGGTTAATGCAGTGCTCACAAATACGCGGCAAGTACATCATAAATACCTGTTCAAACTCCATACGAACGGATTCTTGGATCCCCTTCATATTCGGATCTTCGTAGCCAGACTCATGTACGCCGGCTAGGTCATCCTCCCAGTTTGGTCCCCACTCAAGGTTCATATATTCACCAGTAATCTGCGATTTCGGACGTGCAACTGGCTGGTGTTTAAGCTCAGGACTCTGCTGAAGTTTCTCATAATCATAGTCCCATGGCTCGTAGTAATCATCGATTGTTGGTTGATCCGGGTTGTGGAAAATATTTTTCAGGCGATTCGCACGGCTGCCTGAACGAAGTTCAAGCTTGCCGTCTTTTTTCAGTTCCCAACCGCCTTTATATTTATCTTGGTTCTCCCATTGTTTTGGATATCCAATACCTGGCTTTGTCTCTACATTGTTGAACCACATGTACTCGGCACCTTTACGGTTTGTCCATGTGTTCTTACAAGTGACCGAGCAGGTATGACATCCAATACATTTATCTAAGTTCATGACCATTCCGATTTGCGCTTTAATCTTCAAGCCAGTTCACCTCCTCAAGTTTGCGGATCACAACATACAGATCCCGTTGGTTTCCTGTAGGGCCATAGTAGTTAAATCCGTAGCTCAGTTGGGCATAGCCGCCAATCATGTGCGTTGGTTTCACGTGAATCCGTGTCGGACTGTTGTGTGTACCACCGCGTGTTGTCGTCACATCGGTTGCAGGCACGTTAATTGTGCGGTCCTGCGCATGGTGCATGTAAGCCATTCCGCGAGGCATACGGTGCGTGACAACGGCACGAGCAACGACCGCACCATTTTGGTTGAAGCACTCAATCCAGTCATTATCTTTAATATCTGCGTCTGCTGCATCGTCCTTATTGACCCAAATCGTTGGTCCTCCGCGGAACAAGGTGAGCATTGGCAGAGAATCAAAATACATACTGTGAATCGACCACTTACTATGCGGTGTCATGAAGTTCAGTACAATTTCTTTCCCTTTCGTCGCTGGACGTTTTTTATTGGTATGGAAAGGTGCATGTTTCATTGTCGGTTTATAAATCGCCATGTTTTCACCGAACTCTGTCAACATTTCATGATCAAGGAAGTAATGCTGACGACCTGTAAGCGTACGATAAGGAATTAGGCGCTCTACATTTGTTGTAAATGGTGAATAACGACGACCATGTTGTTCAGAACCACTGAAAGCAGGTGAAGTGATTACGGTTTTTGGCTGTGTTGTAATCTCGTTGAAAGTAAATCGTTCTTCCATCCGGTCTTCCGCCAGATCTTTCAGTTTAAGTGCTGTTTTTTGCTCTAGGGATTCCCAAGCTCTAACCGCCATCTTACCGTTACTTGTCGTGGACAAGGACAGGATGGCTTCCGCCATATGACGGTCTGTTACGAGTTTCGGACATCCTTCGCTAATACCAGGTTCGTCCACTACGCCATTCACTTTTTTCATCAGTTCATATTCTTCTGCTGCAGACCAGTTAATGCCCTTGATACCATAAGGTTTATCTTTGATGTTAGGTCCAAGTGCTGTCATTTTCTTATACACAGAAGCATAATCACGTTCTACAACTACAAACTTCGGCATGGTTTTGCCTGGAATTGCGTCAATCTCACCTTTGCTCCAATCCAAAATTCGGCCGAAAGGCTGAGACAATTCATCTGGTGTATCATGCTGAAGCGGAACTGCTACAAGATCACGCTGAGGTTCTGTGAACTGGCTTTCTGCCATTTCAGAGAATGTCTTCGCAATCGTCTTAAATGTCTCCCAGTCCGACTTCGATTCCCATAGCGGCGCTACTGCCGGATTAAATGGGTGGATGAACGGATGCATATCTGTAGAAGAAAGGTCGCTCTTCTCATACCAAGTCGCTGCAGGAAGCACGATATCGGAATAAACCGCTGTTCCGGACATGCGGAAATCGATGTCTACCATTAAGTCAAGTTTGCCTTCCGCTGCGTTGTCATGCCATTTGATTTCCTTCGGACGAATCGTTTCGGAATCATCATTCAGCAGTCCGTTGTGTGCTCCAAGTAAATATTTCAGGAAGTACTCATGACCTTTACCAGAACTTGAGATCAAGTTCGCACGCCATACAAACATGACTTTTGGATGGTTTACTTCCGCATCTGGATCTTCAATTGCAAACTGCATTTTACGATCTTTCAGCTGCTCAGCAACATAATTTGCTACACCTTCCGGTGTATTGTGACCTTTCTCGGAAGCTTCTTTCGCAACTTCAATCGAGTTTCTATTAAATTGCGGATACGAAGGCAGCCATCCTAGACGAGCAGCCATGACGTTGTAATCCGCATAGTGAGAATAACGTGCTCCATCTACCAAGGCAGATGTATGTCCATCTACTGGATTCGATTCAAATCTCCACTGATTCGTAGCAAAATAGAAGAAAGATGTACCATTTTGCTGACGTGGCGGCATCGTCCAGTCACGTGCAAACGCAACGTTAGCCCAGCCTTCTGCAGGACGAAGTTTTTCTTGTCCAACATAGTGCGCCCAGCCTCCGCCATTCACACCTTGGCAGCCTGTCATTAATACAAGGTTCAGTACACTGCGGTAGATGGTATCGGAGTTGTACCAGTGGTTAATACCGGCACCCACGATAATCATGGAACGACCTTTACTATCCACTGCATTCTGAGCAAATTCACGCGCAATTTGAATCACAGATTCACGATCTACGCCTGTAATCTGTTCTTGCCATGCAGGTGAATATACCGTGTTCGCATCATCGTAATTACTTCCGTTTACGGCATCAACACCGTAGTGGGCAAGCATCAGATCAAATACGCTAGTTACTCGGTACGTTTCCCCATTTGGAGTCGTAATCGTACGGTATGGAATATTACGAGTAACAACAGTATTTCCTTCGTCGTCAAAATAAGGGAACTTAATAGTTAGTTCACCGTCAGCTGTTGTACCAAGCCCAAGCTGTGGAGAAATTTCTTCCCCAGTAAGGGTATCCACCATTTCGAGGTTCCATTTTCCTTCTTCTCCCCAGCGTGAACCGATGGTTCCGTTCGGGATGCGAAGCTCGCCTGAATTCTCATCGATCAGTACGGTTTTCCACTCTGCATTATTGGTATCCACACCAAGATCTTTTGCAGTCAGGAAGCGATTTGCCGTAAAGGCGCCGTCTTTCTCATCCAACATAACGAGGAATGGGAAATCCGTATATTTTTTAGAATATTCATTGAAATAAGGTGTGCTTTGTTTCACATAGAACTCATTTAAAATAACGTGGCCCATTGCCATCGCCAGTGCTCCGTCCGTTCCTTGTTTTGCTGGGAGCCACTTATCTGCGAATCTTACAAATTCCGCGTAGTCCGGACTAATGGATACCACTTTCGTTCCACGGTACCGTGCTTCTGTCATGAAGTGAGCATCCGGTGTTCTCGTCATCGGTAGGTTTGAACCCCATACTAGCAAGTAGCTGGAATTGTACCAGTCACTACTTTCTGGAACATCGGTTTGATCCCCCCAAATTTGCGGTGATGCCGGAGGCAAATCTGCATACCAGTCATAGAAACTAAGCAGCGGAGATCCCACAAGAGAAAGGAAACGAGATCCTGCTGCATAACTTACCATGGACATCGCAGGGATTGGAGAGAATCCAATGATGCGGTCTGGTCCGTTCTGCTTAATTGTGTGCAGCATGGAAGCAGAGATGATCTCGGATACTTCATCCCAGGATGCGCGGACCATTCCACCTTTACCCCGTGCTGATTTATATGTTAATTTTTTGTTCTTATCTGCAACAATCGAATCCCATGCTTTCACAGGATCCTCATGCTCACGTTTCGCTTCTCTCCATAGTTCAAGCAATTTACCGCGAATGTATGGATATTTCACACGCAGCGGACTATAGAGATACCAAGAAAAACTTGCTCCACGCGGACAACCGCGAGGTTCAAATTCCGGCATATCCGGCCCAGTTGTAGGATAATCAGTTTGCTGTGTTTCCCAAGTAACAATGCCGTCTTTAACAAAAATTTTCCAGCTGCAAGAACCTGTACAGTTGACACCATGTGTTGAACGTACCACTTTGTCATGTTGCCAACGATTCCGATACATTTCTTCAGAAGAACGGTCGGCAAGAGTAACTTCACTCCATCCTTCCGAGTTCTTTTCGCGCTTACGGAAAAATTTTAATCTTTGTAGTAGAGGATTGGTTTTATTCATCTTCCCAGCTCCTTGCGCATTTTGATACTTCTATTGTATACGCAAGGTTAGGGTGATTAAGAGGGGGGAACTCCCCCATTCCAAGGTAGGGATTCCCCGATGTTCATGTACTGAATGCGAGGGTGAACTTATTTCTCGGATAGAAGAGATAATGCGAGGGAAATAGAGTGCTGAAGGACTGTCGTTTCGTTATTCATGAAAATGATCGGAATCTCTGCATAGCCGTTATCTCGCTGCCACTGAATTCCTTCTAAGACGAGAGATTCCTGCCAGCTAAGGAATAGCTTGATATTAGACGCTTGCCTCAGCAAACTTTCCATATCATTGTGATCACGAAGCAGTGCTATTTTGGGATAAGGAGCTTTTTTGAAGCCTTCCGCAAGCAAAAGGTCTACTCTTTCCTTCATGTGCTCCGCAATTTGATCCAGAGAAGTCTCCGATTCTCGCATCATACGAGTCGCTGTCTGCGATGTAAGTACGGTTTCTACTGCGCCGCTGGCCAGATGTTTGGAACTATCTGTACCCGCAGCGTCCAGCTCAAATGTATGTGCATCATGCTTAGCTGAACCAACACGAACTCCTTTTGCTGTTAATACGGAAATTAACTTGCAACATAAGGTAGTTTTGCCGCTATTCTTATAGCCAATCACCTGCAGTACAGGCAGACTGCCTAGGCTTGACGCCCCTTCCTCTTGATTCGTTCCTGATAACATAGCAGCACCCCCTATTCTTTAATTCCATTTTACATCATCATATCATCATGTTCAGGCAGTCGCCCTTTCGGTTAGATCATAAGATCATATTCCGCACAGCCACACAGAACATAGGGAACTCCCCCATACCCGACGGCTATAATGCGGAAATGGCTGTGAAGCGCCTAAGCTCCACAGCCAATGTCCTATAGGATACTTTGCATGAACGTCACCTGTACATCTATAGGTATCCACTCATTCTCCGGTGATTCATGCTTGTATCCTTTATTTTTGTTTTGTATTTCCGTCTAACTTAAGTGAAGCATTCTGAACTTCTTTTGGATCCACTTCACTAAATACACCAACATAATAATTAGTTTCACCAACATCATTTTGAATGGCATTAATCGTCAGATACTGCAGATATAGATTTCCGTTCTTTTTCTTGTTCCAAATGTTGCCTGACCAGGAATGCTTCTCTTTAAGCTGCTTCCACATCACATCATAAAATGGTGTCTCATGTTTACCTGATTTCAAAAACCCAGGTGTTTTTCCGATGGATTCTTCAACAGTGTAACCGGTAATCTCAGTAAAGGCCGGATTAATTGTCTGAATGATTCCTTTAGAGTTCGTCACAAGTACAGCTTGCGACGTCGTGTTTACGATTTGTTCAGCAAGTTTCATACGATCTTGCCAGTACATATAAATTACGAGAAGGATACTGCACAAGGAAACCATCGACAAAGCCATGAATCCGATCGCGTAGTGACCTGTAATTGCAAACAGGGAGGAGAGCATTAGCGGCGGGAAGAAACCACCGAGTCCCCCTAGGGCTGAAATGAGACCATTTGCAATCCCTGATTGTTTTGCAAAATAAAGCGGAACTAGTTTGAAAATCGTACCGTTACCAATCCCTGCACATAGTCCAATGAGCAAGCATCCTACAGTAAAGATGGTAATTCCTGGAGAGAACGCAAGAATAACACCGCCAGTGGTTAAACCAGTGAACACGAACAGCAAGATTTTGAATGGGTTGAATTTATCTCCAAGCCATCCTCCTGTTGTACGCATAAATGTTGCAAGCGTTATGAATCCAGCTGCGCGCAGTCCTGCATCTACTTTACTGATTCCAAAGTTGTTCACGAGATGATTCGGCAAGAACACCGTGAAGGCAACGAAAGCACCAAAGGTAATAAAGTAGAAGAAGCATAATAACCACAGCTTTTCATTTTTATATACACCTTTAATTTGGTCTTTTAATGATGTATCCAGTTTTGATTCTTTACGATCACCAAGGAAGAAGTTAGCAAGGATAAAGACAGCAAGTACAATCATATAAATTTGCACCGTAGTACGCCATCCAAACTGCTCAGCAAGTACCGGTGCGAAGAACGTACTAAGTGCTGACCCTAAGTTACCAAGTCCATAAATACCATTAACGAGACCATGTTTTTCTTTTGGATAGTATTTAGGCAGTGAAGTAACACCGACAGAGAATGTTGCACCTGAGATCCCCAGGAACAAACCTCCAATAATTAAATCAATGAAACTATCTGCTCGGCTGATGTAAAATACCGGGATCAGCAGTACAAGGAAGCTGACCAAAAACATATTGCGAGCTCCATATTTATTGGTCCAAAAACCAAATGGGATTCGCAAGATCGAACCAAGTACGACAGGTACTGCGGTAACAAGAGACAGTTGTCCTGGCGTTAATGGAATTCCGTCCTTAATAAATACGATTAATGATGATAAAATACCCCAAACCGCAAAACCTAAGACCAAACTTAGGGTTTGTAAGGGAAGTATTGCTTTAGGTGGTTTCATGACCTATCCTCCTCATAAGACTCTAACTGCTATGATTTCATTATCCTTATAGGGAGGGCGAAAAAGAATTGGGGAATTCCCTCAATTGTTCTCTAGGAATTCCCCCTTCATACACCTATTTTATATTAGTCTATACTTCCCAGTGAATCTCATCCAAAAGTTGGCGGGTAGGAATGGCAAATCGTACGGACTGACGATTCTGTGCTACGGATACTTCAAGATCTGACTTCAGTGATTTTAAAAGTTCTCGCAGCGTATGGAAAGTCTCATGAGTATGAGAGTACGTTCCCTCTCCTTCATACACGACGAGTGTATACCCTATAGCGTCCTGCTCCATCGTAATCTTGGCACTAGACAGTCCGCTGAAATAATCATGTACCAAAACATCTAAGACAGCTGCAATTTCTTGCTGACGATGACTTGAAAGACGTGTAAGTCTCTGATCCAGCAGTTCACACTGAACCCCTTCATTATGCAAACTCCGTAGTTTCTGTAGCAATGGACCTGTCAGATCTGCTTGTTCTGCTTCTTCTGGCTCTACTAAGGAGACAAACGAAGTGGTATGGTCATAGAGAGCAGCGAGCGCTACAGCACTTTGTTCTACTCGTTCGACTTCTTGCGGGCTGAATATCCGTTCTTCCCGCTGTCCGACAAGTAATACACCATAGGATAACTTTTGTTCGGGTCTTGATGAGTCAACCGATACCCCCATACCCGAACGGATGGACTCAATGAGGAATATCGGATATTCCAGCATTTCATCTTGTACTTCCTCTGGAAAATAGTTGACGATAAAAGGGGCTTTTGTCTTCAGCACTCTTCCAGCCATCCCTTTTCCCATACGAACCATAATTTTTTTATAACGTTCTGTGTTCGCCCCGAGTGCCATTTTCCAATGAATATCTCGATAATTCTCATCAGCAAGTGCTACAGCAATAAAGTCTAGTTTTAATTCCGATTTAAGCTGCTCTAGTTCCGTTTGTATTTGTTTTTGGATCGTTAGATGGTGGGTAGAAGGTTCAGTCAAATTCGAGCAACCCCCTCTTAAAGGCGAATTCCATCAGCTCACGGCGATTACTCAGTTTCAGTTTTTCCATGATATTTCCTTTATGGTTCTCCACCGTTTTCACACTGATTGTAAGGAGTTCCGCGACTTCTTTATTGGTATAACCTTTAGCGACTAGCGTAAATATTTCTTTTTCCCGCTCTGTTAACGTTTCAAATCGGTCTACAGCATCCTCTGCATTTCCATGCAGATAAGCTTGTATCACTTTTTTCGTATCCGCTGGCTGTAAATAGACCATTCCTTGCTGCACCTGCTTGATCGCAGTTACGAGTTCTGTAATGGGAGCTGACTTTAATACATATCCGGATGCTCCTGACTTCAGTGCCCTGAACAAATACTGTTCATCGCTATGCATGGTTAAGATAATTACCTTTACCTCTGGCATGGATTGCAAAAGCTCACTAGTCGTATATAGTCCATCTCGTCCATTCGGCATACTCAGATCCATGAGCACAATATCAGGTTTTAGCTCAAGCGCTTTTTTTATACACGATCTTCCATCTGACGCTTCACCTACCACCGTTATTCCCGGCTTAGTATCCAGCACAGCCCGAATCCCGCTGCGAACCACCGCATGGTCATCCACTATTAGTACTTTTATATCCATATATTTTCTATAATCCTCTCTTCTTAAAAGGTACTTGATTCGTCAATGGGCACTTTCACTTCAATCACAGTTCCTTCATTTGGACTCGATTTGATATCAAATTCACCTTGGAGAATATTCACTCGCTCTTCCATACTGTAAAGACCAACTCCTTGACGAAGTTCAGAGGTCACCGTAAATCCTACGCCGTAATCGCGAATCAGAAGCTCCGCTAGTCTCGGTTCAACTTTCAGTTTTACTTCAACTACTTCTGTACGTGAATATTTAGCCGCATTTGTAAGAGCTTCTTGTATAATCCGGTAAAATGCAATTTCATGAGCGGACGGTAACAACTCACTATCCCCTTCAATGGTGAGCAACACTTGAATACCAAATTTCTGACCATACAGCCGGACATAGTTACGGAGTGCAGCCACAAGTCCCATATCATCAAGTGCAGAAGGTCTAAGCTCGACGGATAAATCGCGGATATCTTCAATCGTGTCTCGAATCGACTCCTGCAGCGCATCTAATGGTTTATCGATCACAGACTCCTTTTCCTCTTCTAATAAAGACTTCATCACTTCTGTCTGAATGAGAATGCTATACAGGGACTGTCCAATCCCATCATGCAGCTCACGAGAGATTCGTTTGCGCTCATTTTCTTGTGCTGACAGGATAGAGTGAGTAATCATCTTCGCAATTTTGTTTTGTTCTTCCTGCCTTGCTTTTTCCACTTCCTGAAACCGAATGATATTCAGTGGTCCATACATCGGATCTTTATAATGCGATACACTCGCATTCATGGATCTTGTTATCCCTTTTGTAGTCGTCAATTGAACTTCTATATATTGTGTTCCCGGTTCAGTGATAAAGCATTTATGATAGGAACACAGCTTATTTAGTCCCGCATAATTGGAACAATGATTACAAAAATTAACCGTAACAGGATCCTGATCCATTTTAAGAAGTTCCTTTGCTGTCGGATTCATGCGGATGATATTCAATTCACTATCCGTTACCAAAATTCCATCAGGACTATGCTGAAATACATTCGTAAACAATTCCTGTTCAGAACGAAGCTTATGGCTTTGCCAATTGATCATGAAGAAGAATAACGTCGTAATAAAAAGTACAAATAAAAAAATAGGCAGATCTTCTATCCACCTTCGATCCACTTCCTGCTCAATGGCACGAATGGCAAGGACTATAATTAACGTCATACTCACCGTGAGAATGCCGTTTTTCACCATGAATTTCATAAAAGCTCTCGTCTTCTGAGCCGGTGTAGACATCAAAGACAATCACCCCTTCTAAGTTCTTTGTTGCTTACTTCAAATTCTAACACTCATAATCCCATCATAATTGTGATTAATATCACAACGCGTAGGGGTATACATGTAACAATCGCGTTCAATTCCATAAGGGTATCCTGATTTAGAATAGAAAAGGAACCTCATCTATAATAGATAAGATTCCTTTTGTGCCCTTATTTTATTTTTAAATAGTTAATGTAAAATGTAACCGTCCAGATAATCTTTCATTAGATGATTCGATATACGGAGTGCCTCCGCTCGATCTGAAGCAGGAACGGAGATCATAAGTCCATCGTCTCCGCTCCAATTCCCCCCTTGGTTACCTTCTGCTGAATATCGATCCATCACCGTAATTGTTACCTCACGAAAGGAACGATTCACAAAGATGGTTCCATACAAAAAATGGCTAATCCCTTCATCTTCATTATATTGATATAGCATAATCCCACTAAGGTCTTTTCCCAAATTAATCTCTAGTTGTCTTTGATTCTCCGGAACAGGTATTTCTTCGCCTTCAATTGTGATCGTTCCAACGAATCTTTTATTTCCTGTAAGGCTTGTATATACGGTGCCTTTCATATCTATGGCTATAGACTTTTCCTCTCCAATATGTTCCTCACCTAGTCTATACTTTATTCCTTGGGCATGTAAGTGGGTGGTCTGAGGGTATATGGATATCAGGGTGAAGGCGAGGAAGGCTATACTAATAATAAGGATCGATAAGCCTATTTTTTTCTTCAATACCATTCTCCTTAATCCTCTTATTCCGGCCGCATCATAAAGCGGAGTCAATATGGTTCCTCATGAACGTGCTGGCAGGATCATTATTTAATGTTTAGACACTAAATCCCTTAATTTGTTGGCATGGTCCACTGATATTTCATATCCCTGACTTGTATTCTCCTGATTCACCAGTAATCCCTTTACCGTTCGACGTGATCCTAAAGATAGATGATAATTTGTAGTTACATCGTTTGAGTAGAAAATGGTCATATTATATTCTGCACTGTAATCCAGTTCTCCCAGATTCTCTACTGCCGTATTTATTGCTTCTTCAAATAGCTTAATTGATTCCTCATCATTAAAGGATTGATTCTCACACTTCACTTCTGATATTGGAGTGTTGCATTCTAGCTCTATAGAGGTAATGGAGGTAATGGAGGTAATGGAGGTAATGGAGGTAATGGCATCCTTCGGCTCGGTCTTCGTACAGCCTGTAATAAACATGAGAACTATTGCGATAGCTACCACGCATCTTATATTAATTAGACTCACACCTTTCCGTATCCAGATGAGTAATACAATTATATAACTTACAATCCCAGCTTAACTCTACTTTATTTAACATCGTTACCGATGTGTTGTGTAAATGTTCTGATGTATCAAAGTGCGGAATTAATTTTTTTAATGATAAACCAATCAGCGCTCCGTGGCTTACAATCAATACTTTTTTGTCAGGATGCCTTTCTGAAAGATCCATAAAACATCCGACACCTCTTGAAATAATGTCATCATTCGATTCAATACCCGCTATACTTTTTTATTTGGTATCCGTTCCCCATATTTTTTCTACAAAAGCAGCTTCCTCTTCTGGCGTCATGATCCCTTTTGCTTTACCAATATTCCCATTCTCTAGTTTCCAGAAATAATTATGATCTTTATCGATCTCCGAAAAATCTCCAGCCTGCCATTTCATCGCGATCTTGAGCATGTTTTCGTATAAATCCCAATCGGTTCCTTTGGTTTCGATGACTTTAATAATCTGTTCGATCCGTTCAGGAGTCATTTGAATCGAGTTCCATTTATCCGAAGCAACCACTTTCTGATGTGTCATATCATGCATCACTCGAACAACACTTGACTTCATAACATATACATCATCTTTTAAGGCAAGAGCCATTGCTAAATCAATTTCTTCATCCGTATCGGTCGTTTTAATTTCTCCGATCACGCTTAATGACTCGCCGGGTTTTAATGTCTTTTTGACCGCTCCGACATCTTCTTTTATGGATTGAGTTGTATTGTAATTAACAATATAATAAACAGCTAGGGTGGCTGTTATGACTATAAATACAGATAATATGGAAATGGTAATCTTTTTCTTAGTAGACATCTATAATTCCCTCCATTGCTCGCTTTTGTCCAAATCAAAGTCTATGTCTCACCTGCAGTAGCTATGGATCGTTAAAATAAATTAATGGCTAAATTCTTATTTTTTAATTCCTCCTATATTTTAAATAATTTTCTAGCTACATTAATACAGACGTTTTCAACTAAGGAATGTTTCATGGGAACAAAAAAAGCCCCAGTTTCCCAGGGAATCTAGAGCCTATGAAGGCGATCAACCATCTATTGAAAAATTATTTTTTAGATCTGATATACGATCTCTTTCGAAAATCAAACTAATTCGCTTTTTGATGGTTCAAACAATCTAAAAACAGCTGAAATTTCGGTTTTAATGATTTTGATGATTTAAGTAGCGCTAACTGCACTATATCTATTGATCAAGAACTTAAGCCCGATGGAGATTATCTTGTTGGCGAGGGTGGCACTGGTGAACTCCTTATTAAAGGAACAAAATCAACCCAACCCTCACTGGCTAAAGTAAAGGACATCGAAAAAGTCATGAAACTCAGCCAGTGTAGGATGATTGCCTGATTCGTCTCCTACAAATCCTTCTTATTCAAAGTTAACCTAACTTACTTTCTTTTTTTACGACGGAAAAGCGAAATTCCTCCGAAACCACTGATAACAGCGATGTAAAAACCAAAATCATACCACCATCCTGTGTTATAGACTTCATATAATCTGATGTTATCGCTGAATAAACCGAGTATTAATGAGATCGGAGCGATCCATCCATGCCATACTCCACTAAAAAATCCCGCAAGATCCTGAGCATTCTTTGCTCCATCCCCAGGCACACACCCCGTCAAAAGAGCTATGATGCTGAATAACATCGCCATAAAGAGAAAATGTCTTGTTTTCATATTCATCACCTTCTTCCTGATTATTATATTCTACCCTCAATCTATGTAAATGTTATATAGTCTATGATGTTTTGGTACTGAATATTATTCCATAATTATACATATTATATCCTTGTGACGATAGCCATTTGAGCAAACAAGACGTTAGATTATAGTAATCTCATACACTACTATTTACTAATGAATTGTATATCAAAAATTTCTACTTACACTTTTTCAATGACTGTGATATGATTTCCAAGGCTAATCAGAATGGTGACCCCACTGATTGGCCTATTTCACATGTATATTTTACTGGAGGCAACTATGACATCACAAGAAAAACAATCAGTACAAATCGTTACAGCAGATCCAAGCGGAATCGGCCTATTTGGCTTAGCAATCGTAACGCTTGTCGCATCTTCGCAGAAGCTTGGTCTCACAACAGGACTTAGTTACGTGATTCCTTGGGCTATTTTCCTTGGTGCAATCGCCCAGATCTTCGCTGCTGTTCAAGACGCAAAGCATAATAATACATTTGGAATGACGGCATTCGGTGCCTATGGCTTCTTCTGGCTCGGAGTAGCGAGCAGCTGGTTAATGAAGATGGGCGCATTTGGTCCGATTTTGGCCGCTGACATAGATGGGAAACAGCTCGGCTTCGCCTTTCTAGGTTATTTGATATTCACACTGTTCATGACGATCGGTGCTATGGAAACCAATAAAGTACTGTTCATTATATTTGTGTTAATTGATTTTCTTTTCTTAGGATTAACACTCGACGCATTTGGAGTTGCACCTCATGTATTCCATACCATGGCAGCCTATGCGGAAATGAGTATTTCTATCGTGTCCCTATATGGTTGCGGCGCATCTGTTCTTAACGCACATTTCGGACGCCGTTTCCTTCCGATTGGCGCGCCATTCGGCATTTTTAAATAAATTGCTGTCTAGGTAACTAGATAATACAAAAAGCTCTGATAGATCAATCTATTGATCATATCAGGGCTTTTTTTCACCGATTCAAAAACTATTTATTGTATAACCGTTTTGTACCAACGAGAGATAATAAGTTACAAGTATAATAATGAATATATTTTCCATTATCGAAAGGAGTGATGTGATATGAAGAAGATTATCCTTACTATGGTGGTTGTTACGGAGAAAACACATTTATAGTCACAGAGGAATTCCTCTGTGATATCAAAACTACGGAGGAATTTATGTGAGTATTGAGCTAAAACCAGTATCAATTGACAACTGGTACGACTGTACCAAGTTACATGTAAAGCAAGAACAAATTAGCATTTTTCCTGCCCCTATTGTTTACTGGATTGCAGAATCTAAATATGTTGATGATTTTGAGCTGCGAGGGGTATATTCCGGGGCATTACTAGTCGGATTTATTGTTTTTTGTAAAAGCCCTGATGAGGATGGTAACCACTGGATACCTGCACTTATGATTGATCAGAATCATCAAGGCAATGGTTATGCCAAAGCAGCAATGAAAAAGTTGATTCATCTTATGAAGCAAAATGGCTGTAAGAAATTAATGATCGGACACAGACCCGATAACTTTATTGCTGGGAACCTTTATGAATCTTTAGGGTTTCATAGGGTTAGCGAAGAAATAAGCGACGGTGAGATCATTCGTTTTCTACAACTTAATTAAACGGTACCTATAGTAAATAATACTGGGTGTCAGTAAAAGAAACCTATTGTTGCGCTAACGAGGAACGATAACAAAAGACAGGAGCCGGATTTCGGCTCCTGTCTTCAACTAATGTGCTCTAAAACTGACTATTCATTTTCGCTAACGATACGCTTGATTTCTTCTTTAAATGAAATTAAATCTTGTCCAGCTACCATTGCGTTGGTCTTCTCTTGTTGATTTACAGAGAATACTTGATCGCCTTGAATTTCATATTTCCCCTGATACTCGCCAGCAACATAATAGAGAGGTCCGACCTCAGCCTTCTGTCCTGCCTTTAAAAATAATATGTATTTTTCATCTGGCTTCATAAGTGGGTTATCTCGCTGAATAGTAAGATCACCCGTTTTTTCCCTTGCCTCTTCCACACCAACTTGTTTTAGAATAATTTCCTTCTCTTCACCGTTGCCTTTTAACAGGTCTATAATTGTAGCATTATACAACGTAGAATCTTTTTCCACATCTTCGCTATGGATATCTTTTATCTTAACTTCAGCAATTACATCTGAGGCTGCTTCGAGTTCTTCTAAGCTTTCATATGAATATGCCAAGCTGCCTGAAGAACCTCCAAAAACAGCCTGAGAATTAGGATCGCTTCTTGTTATGGATATTTGTTCAGTTGCCGAAACATTTTTTTCTCGAGGAGCGAAAGAACATCCTGCAAGAAATACAACCGTTGCCATCGAACCAACTATTACTTTTACGCATTTCAATTTTATCTCCTCACTTTCATAATTCTAATTGATTCATCCTTGTAAAAGGTTGTCATATTTCAATAATCAACAACCTCAAGCCTCTCAGCAAACAGAAACTCGGCAATTACTAAATCTTCTTGAACTTGACCAATTAATCTCACGGATTTAGCCTCCATAAACTTAGATTGTACAGCATTTATTCTCTGCATTACTCACTAATCAGTTCTCGAAGTCTTAATAAGATATTAGTAACATGTCCTTTTAGTATCACATCAATAAAAAGACCCTCATTAAACCGATCTCCTCGAATATAACTAGTCATTAATTTCCTAAGGGTTTCTAAATCTGCATCCCTAATTTTATCTTGTACATTATTATTCACATTTTTAAATTCATCATTTTCAGAAATCCACTGAACCCAATCAAAAACGAGTAGAAATTCGGTATCATATAGTTCTTTTCTAAATTGACTTACTTCTGGGCTTTCTATCCTCCAACCCTTGCTCTCACTAAAAAAGACACTACGGTCATTCTGAAAGAACTCAAGATAGTTTGTTAATCTCTTTATTTGTAATACATCCATTTTCGAACTACCTGCTCCATTCTATAAATAAAATTTGATTTACTAATGAGGGCGTACATCACAGCATTAAACAGCATTAAACAACGAAAACAATGGAGATTTTAAACATGATTGCTTATCTAAGCATTATTGTTTAAACTTAACACCGAATAGATAATTTAACACTATTTGGAAAGGATTAAGAGTGGTTTATGGAAAAATCCAAGAAAGAATTTATCCTTAATACTTTTATCATATCGATGGTTCTGTCTTTGATTTCGGGCTGGATTGGAGCAAAAATAGTTGTAAACCATTCGGAATTAAGCAATAGAGGGGATTGGGCTGTGCCCTTTTTTGTTCTTTTCCTTATCTTATATGCCTTTAATCTTGTGATGAGTATCGTTAACTATGTAATTGCGATAATGGTTAACAACTTCATTTTACGTTTGCTCATATTTAATATTTTAGGTTTAATCATCGCTGTCATCGCATGGGTTTCCAAAGGTGGGAGTGTTTATTTAGCAACTTTCATTTATTCAACTTTTATTGTGTTTTCTATTGTGGCTTTAGTGATCAACCAGTCAAATGGTAACCCGCAAAAGTAACAAGCAGCATATAAAAGGAGTTCTAGAGAATTTCTAGAACTCCTTTTTGTGAATTGCTTATTTACTTATCATGATTTTACGTATCTGTATCTATCCACTTGTTCGAAAAATAATGCTGTACGATCTCATGTAAATACGAGTTAAGTTTGCTCGGCACCTTTATTTTTTGCTCTTCTTTGATGCAATCCAGAAGACGAGTATCACAATGGGGATAAAGATAAACCATGGAATGTTGATTGTGCTTTGTGTGATTAACGCGAGAAGCATCAATCCGATGACACCAATTATAAGCCAGAGACACCCTCTACCCAGCGTTTCCACGCGTGTAATTCCTCCCTTCATTAATGGGATTGCAATTTCTAGATCAACTACAATAACTGTATGTCATTAGTGAGGTTCACATACCAAGAATACAGGGACCTTTATGGACTTGGCCGACTTGGTTATGATCAATATTCTCCACGCTTCACACTTTTAAATCCTTTCTCATGAAAATATTTGAGTAGGTTTGCTCTCCCCGATTTATTCAAATTGGAGTTACTTTAGATGATGTGGAGATCGCTTTGCTCTATAGCATAGTTCACAATGGTATTAGTTACAGAGAATTTCAAAGTGTTTGGACCCTCTGTAGGACGAAGTTTCTTATAATGCGTATTAATAAATTCAGCATGATTATCCTGATCAATGACAATAGATTGTTGTAATACAGATTCCAACTCTTTGGCAAAGGTGGTTTTGCCGCTATGCGTTTTTCCAACCGTCATAACCACCAAGCGATCCATAAGCCTCTCTCCTATTTCTTTTATGGTTTTTTATCGTCTTTGAAGCATAAATAAATCTTCCTCAAAATAGAAAAACGTCATAAATCTCATTAAGAAATTCATGACGTTCAATTATGTAAGTCTCCTAGATTGATGTAACACCGTCAATACCTCTACTCCATCATTGAAACAAAATCTTATTTTACAGGTAACCTTACTGAATCCTTGTTCATTTTTAATGATAAATGACGATATGTATAGTAGAGCTTACTATTAGAATGTTAGAAGGGGTTGTCAACAGCATGGCAGAGTCAGCACAGGATCAATTCATGTATCAAGATTTACGTAGAAGGAACTTATTAATTTGTATTGCGGCTACTGTAATTTTTGTATTGATGATTGCATTGGTCACCACAGCTAATTATTCTGGCTTTGTCCTATGGATCACTGTAATTCCTAGTCTTTTACTCACAGGGGGGTTATGGGTAGCTTACATCAAAAAAATGAATAATTTAATTCCAATCCTTGCAGTGGTGGGAATGTTCATTATTTTACTCATTCAAATTATGCGAGGTAGTGGCAGTATTACTACGGTTGTGTCTGCATTTTTTATCATGAGTATCGGAATACTTTATGCCAACTTCCCCAAAATTGTTGCGCTTGGATTCACAGAAGCGGTCATCCTTATCGTCTACAGCATGGCAACCATGAAAGAAATCACAGCGAATCAAAGGACAATTTACTACATTCTGTTCTACTTTATTTTGTCTGCTATTATTCTTATTATTCAATCGTATTTGACTAGAAAACTTAATGTTCATGTACGTAGCTTAAATGCGCAGTCTTCTGAGATGCTTGAGAAACAGCTGGAAAGAGAGAAGAAGATTGCCGATACCACTCAATCTATCTATGGTAATATTAGTGAGATAAGAGTGAACAGTCAGGAAAATCATAATATTTTTAAAGAAATGAATACTGCATTTCAAGAGTTGGCCTCTGGATCGGCTACACAGAATGAAACGATTGGGGAGATATCGGAGCATATCATCACTTCTAATCAGAAAGTAAATCAAATGATTGATTCAATCACCAGTCTTGTGACTCAGATTGTATCAGCCAAAACAGCCTCTAACGACGGAGGGGAAGTGATCCTCCAGCTGACAACTACGATTGATCATTTCCATCAGAATATGAATGAGATGAAGACGGAGATGGGGTCGCTCATTACTAACATTTATGATATTAAAGAGCTGACGAATACGATAGAGGAAATCGCTAACCAGACAAGTTTGTTATCACTGAACGCGAGCATTGAAGCTGCGCGTGCAGGTGAATTCGGAAGAGGCTTTGAGGTGGTTGCACATGAGATTCGCAAACTAGCTGAATTAACGAATAGCTCAGCAAAGCGCATTACTGAGAATATTGCCGAAGTCACTCGCCAAGCAGATTTATCCAATATCCGTCTGGAAGAGAATACAGATTACATGAATAATAGTTTAGAGCTAGTTAAACAGACGAAGGGGTCGTTTGACACCATTGATCTGAATGTATTGGAATTAGCAAAGAATACTGAAGATTTCTCAAGTTATGCAAGTTCTGTAAAAGAAGCAACTGAAGAAGTAGAGAGTACTGTAAATCATTTTGTAGCAATAATTGAAGAATCCTCGGCAACATTAGAAGAGATGTTAGCGACTGTAGATACTCTGACAGATCAGAATGAAAAAATAGTTCATCGAATCGAAGGGACAGACCAAGCTCTTAAAGATCTAGTTATAATGTAGTTATACATAAAGAGATCTCTGAGTGTTAATTGTGCTGAGTGAGGCTTATAGACCTCATAACATAACCAAAAGTAACCCCCTGACTCCTTATGAGCCTGAAGTGACCCCTAAAAGTTAGACACGGTTATTTCATTAGGCAGCTTGGGTAAAACGAGTTCGGTACTGCACCGGACTCATTTTTAATTTTGCCTTCAATCGTTTTGTGTTGTAATAGTTTATATATTTTTACTAGTTTTAGTTCAAAATGTTGTACACTCTCAAATTCCTTTAAATCCTCTACTTATAATCTACTTAATAACTATGGATTCCCATCCATCGTAATCACCATTACATACTTCTGCTAAATCAATAAGGCTGTCCGTAACTTCATTTATTGAATGGAAGTCGACATCATCATGACGATATATCTGAGAATAAATTTCTTCGTCATTAGAAGGATTGGAACTGATATTGAAACTGAGAAGTTTAACCTTAGCTTCAAAGCGATCTTTATCTTCAGTGGATTGAAAATAGATCCAGTGATCTACCCTTCTCCGTTCTTCTAATTTATCCCCTGACTCTTGCAACTGTTCGATAACATTCCTATTCCCCATATGTTGTATTTGATATTTGTTGGGGTAAAGGAAATCAAAATAAAAATCCCAATGATTCTTTTCTTCAATATTATGAACCTCAATCTCATAACCATGTTCAAGGAAATACTTTTCTGCTACTTTTTCTAGCTCGTACTGTTTAGAAAAATAATAAACTACATCTCGTAAACCATCGGTAGTTATCCTGCCAACATTAAACCCAACATCTATAATCTCATTATTGATTCTTTCTTCTAGATCATTGATTAAAACAGCCTCATCATTAGTAGGAATGCTACTTTCTCCTGGGTTCTTGATTGGTATTCTTAAAACCTTTGGATACGGATACTCAGATTTATCAATCTCCTTCCAGATATCCATATCCAACACAATTGATGAAAATTTATCTTCAATCTCACAAAAATAGATGTCCCAATGATCAGACATATAGAACTATACCTCCTTAGGGAATTCCGCCTAACATTCTTATATTCACATTGCCCCAATCCTAACTTCCGACTAGCGATAGTTAGGATTGGAATGTGCGTGCTAAACCCCTCACTAAATTCATCTAACATACTAAAACTTCGCAAGAAACCGATGTTTGAATATTATATAATGAGAACTCATTAACCTTTTCAAGTTACCCCCAAAACAATCCGTTATGCCCTTCATCCACGATCGCTAACTGTGTTTCAAAATCTTCATTTGGTTCTATGTCATCTATAAAATGCCATTTCCCTTTACTGTCTTGCCAGTATACTTTCCATTCCTTTTCATCTAATCTAAACTGAGATATAGGCATCTGCACCCATTGATCACTTTTGTAGCCTTGTCTTTCTTCAATTAATGTCACATGTTTTCCTCTGATCTTATAACTGATTTTAATCTGGTTTTTCACATGTTCTGGTACTGCATTTTCAGTGTACTTGTCCATGATCTTCTGAATCCGTTTCTTTGTAAAATCATCCATGTATTCTGTCTCTCCTGCCTTAATCCATTTTGTTTGATTATATCACGATGATATCTCCTAACGTTCTAGTTTTTACAAGCTCAAAAGAGTTAAGGCAACAAAGTTCCCGGGTTGACAAACCTAGCAATTGGAATGTGACGCCTCTCCGAAAAATCTTGCCATCATGCATTCTCAAAAAAGAAAAAGCGAGGAAAGCAAATCGCTCCCTCGCCCTTGATAATTTTATTTTAACTATCTATCAGTTTGCTGTGTTACGGCTTAAAATAGCCGCTGTCTGTGCCCGTGTGATATTCGTATCTGGCTTGAAAGTACCGTCCGGATAACCGTTCACAATCCCTTGCTTAACAGCCCAAGCTGTAGCAGCAGCATAGTATTTCGTGCTTGTTACATCTGGGAAGCCAGAATCCGCCGTGATATCCGGTGAACCGGCCATGCGGTAAAGAACAGTAACCATCATTTCGCGGGTCATATTGTCATTAGGTCTGAATGTACCGTCTTTGTATCCTTCCACAATTCCCTGTTTAGCAGCCCAAGCAACAGCTTTAGCATAGTACTTATCACTAGATACGTCGGAGAATGCAGCATCTCCTGTAACATCCGGAGAACCCGCCATACGATACAAGATCGTAGCCATCATTCCGCGAGTCAGGTTCATATTAGGACCAAACGTAGTACTCGACATCCCGTTCATCAAGCCCTTATTTACTACATTAGTGATATCGTCAGCATACCATGCATCCGCAGCCACATCAGTAAACATAGAACTAGCTTTAAAATCAGCAACACCAGAGAAAGCATTCACTTTATCCGTCATGTAAAATACAGTCGATGCCTGACCTGTGGAACTCTCGCCGTTTGCTCCTGGCATTTCGCCATCAGGCGGCAGTGCAGGTCTTTGACTATCATCAGGTAGTTCAGGTCTTTCACCACCTGGCATTTCACCATTACCAGGCGTTACGCCATCAGGTAGTTCAGGTCTTTGACCATCCTCAGGCAGCGCAGGTCTTTGACTATCGTCCGGAATTTCAGGTTGTTCACCACCTGGACCTCCCATACCCACATCAGTACCTGTGTACTGCTGCTTTGTCGCCTCTTTAGAAAAGCCCGTTACCGTGGAAACATCATACAGACCGTCTACTTCTTTACCGTTTACATCGCCGCCAACATAAATGTTATACGACTGACCTACCTGAAACTCAGGACTACTAATAACAGCACCCTGATATCCTCGGTAGTTTTCACCTGAGGACTCGTCCTTTTCCGGATCATAAGCAAATACGACTTTCCCTTCTAAATCAGTAACAATAATCGCTTCCTCAGCATTCTGAGAAGAAGCAAACTGAAGGTTCATTGTCACTTGCTTAGAGTCACTTTCAGCCCAATCCATAGTTGAACCAGTCGCAACTACATAACCGCCATTAATATAGCTACCTTTGTCGGCATCTAGGCCAGAGTCTGATTGAGGTTTAGCTAGAGAAATCACTGTTCCGCCGTTAATGACTAGATATCCATTAGAATCGATACCATCACCTTCAGATCCCAAACCTGCCACTACATGCAGACTACCACCGTTGATCGTAGTAACAGAGACACCATCTTCGTTTGTATTGATACCATCGTCCTGAGACTGAATGTTGATCTTACCTCCATTGATGGTTAGATGCATTTCTGTATCCATACCCTCGTTGTCAGCAGTTAAGTTCAACACGCCTGTGCCCAGCTTCTCACCATTCACATTCATTGACTGGACGGAGTAGAATGCACCGTCATACTTATATTTTTTCTTCTTCTGATCATTGTCTTTGTAAATACGAGCTACATGAGAACCGCTAATGTTGTTAACAGAGCCGTCAGCCAGAATTACATTCGCACCCGCATCCGTTGTATCCTGAGTGGCAGATGCTGTGTATTCTTCAGTTTCTCCGTTATCGTAAGCAACCCATGCCTGATCACTCTCATATACATTGTAGAAAATGACAGCCGGAGCAATCGTACAGTTGATATCTGCACCGTCGAGAATCAAGTTTACAACTGCAGTAGGGTCTGTACGGCGATCTTCACCGAGGTCAACCACAATCTGTCCATATGACAGTTTACCGGAAATTCGGTAAGTACCCTCTTTTGTAAACGTTACAGCTGTGTGTAGTGCAGCTTCCTCTTCGGAATGCTTTTCATCTTCTGTTCCTTCGCCGTAGGGATTTCCACTTTCATACGTATCTTGGTCATGGTAATAAATAATTTCTCCACCGACGTAAACGGGTGATTTCGAATCTTTCGATGCAGCCTCACCGTCTACAGTGATACGATCGTCGCTGAGGACAATATCTACCACATCCGTTTTATCTACCGTTGTTTCTGCAGCCATCGCTGGACTCACCCATAGGACCGCCAGCATAACCATTGCCAGTGTTAGCGACAACATTCGTCGCAGGTGAAAACGATTCCTCATAGCAAAGTCTCCTTTTTCTCCGCAGCCAGTAAAAACCGGCCACCTATTATGTATACTTTTTGGCGAGAATAAAAGTCTGCCGTAAGTAACATAAGTTAGTTTAGTAGATAAACATTAGATAGTTCTTAATAAAAACTTAATAAAAAGTAAGATGTTTTTGTTATTCATAACACTCTATCCGGCTTCGAAAGCTTATGTATTGTACAGAATAAATAGGAGAAACATTTGTCCATTTACCAAAATTAGTATATTTTTAAACTAATTCCTTTTTGCTGAACAAAAGGATGATCTCCTAACTAAAGGCGGGGTTATTTTTGAAGAAAAGATTTAAATATATTGTGATAGCTTTATTATCAGTAACGCTTATTGCAACGACGGCTATTGTCTATTCTAATAATCAAGAAAGTGCTGCTGATCCTTACAAACAGATTACGTACTTATCTGCTAATTCTCTCAAATTGCAAGATGTTGATAAGTTAGACGAGTATGTCGAGCTGATCGTAGTAGGTTATGCGACGGAAGACTTTTCGGATAGAGAACATAACGTAGAGGTTTATGCAGACAATTACCTGCAGGATTTCTCCACGAGAACAACTATTAAAATCGATAAAATAATAAAAAAGCCAACTGACTTTCCAGAAGACCAGAAAGAATTGACTATCATTGAACCTGTTAGTCTTCATGAAGGAGAAAAGTTTACAGTGGGAAATTATATAGAGCTCAAGAAAGATGAGCCAAGTGTGATTTTTTTGATGAAAAATAGTTTCGGTGATTACTCTTTAGTCAATGATAACTTAGGTAAAATCATGTTGACTGATGAGGAACCGAAAGCCCCTTTGCAAGCTTTAACAACATCGGAACTTTCAGAATACAACACATTCCGTAACTCTGTATTAGAGAAATATGGTTTAAATGCACAACAGTAAATAAAAGAATACCTTATTCACTCTCTTATGTTTAAACTTCATAAAAAAACACATACAAATTTCTACTGAAAAATACCCAAAAGGATAATTTAATCTTTCAGATATTTCCTATAACGTTACTGTATCCACAACTTCCCTCCGACTAAAAACCCATCTTACGTAATGTAAAATGGGCTTTCGAAATTATATGTTCTGAAAAAACTTATTAAGTTCTAAAGAAGTATTAACTTGAACAAGCTCTCTTGTTTTAATTAATGCCTGACTGAAAATTCTATATCCCTCTTCATCCTTTACCACCTTATATTTTTTTCTTCTCCATTCTTTACATAAATATTCACTGTCAGATTGGACTATCCAGTCAGGCACTTCACTCTTGGTTTTAGCTAAATCTTTATAAAATGAATCTAAAGTTTTATATCTTAGTTTTATTGCATTATTTATTACTCTATTTATTTTTGTGCAATATATAGGCAATTGAGGAATCACATTTATTAACTGATCTTTTTTAACAAGTTTAATTATTTGATTTTTTCCCTCTTGATAGGTATTATCAGGATCTAACTTTAACTTGCTTAACTTAGCATAAAATTCTACGTCTGTTGGTAGTGTTCCATTAACTAATTGAAATAGAATCAAACCTATTTGATATATATCTGATTGAATTGAATAAATGCCTTTAGAAAATACTTCAGATGATCTATACAGAAAAGGTATAGGATCTTCAATCAATACTTTTGCACCGATAGACTTGACAGAGCCTAAATCAACAATTATAGGCTTTGTACCATCATATATGATGTTCTCGAGTTTCAAGTCACGATGTACTAACCCAAGATTATGTACATCACTGACACCCACTATTAAATTCATGATAATATCAATTGCTTGTTTTAACGATATTTGTGATAGTCCACAAAATTTATCAAGAGTATATCCCTCAAGATATTCCGTTACAATGACCAATTGAGAGCCTGTATGTGAGTCAATAAACGAATCGAATACATTTACAATATTTTGTTTATCTCTAAGATTAATCAGTGTTTCAACTTCATGTTCAATGTTTTGGCCTTCATCCCAAGGAAGTGGAATAAATTTAACGAATACCTTTTTTTTAAAAGTTTCATGATAACCTTGGAAAGCTACACTTGAACCTTCAAAGATCTCTTTTTCTAATTTGATGTTTCTTTCCTTTAAGAAGAAATCTTGATACATTGATAGATTAGAAGTGCCAATGTTCATATTAATTCCTCTAATAACAAATAAGCGATCACTTGCTGAGCTTTGGTTGAATATCTAACTTTGTTAAAAATCACCCATACTGGGTTTGTCGGAAGTTCCTTAAATTTCTTTTTGGTCTTTTGTGTTTTTATCTTAGTTAATTGTTCTGCATATCCAAAATCAGATATTGCCAAATCTATAATTCCTTCAGCCTTTACTCGCTCAATTGAAGGACTTCTTTGTCCATTTGAAGCGACCTCTAAAATTAATCTTTCGATTTCCGTGAATCTCTTCATTATCATTTGAATATAATTGTAAAGTTCTCTAAGGGACTCTCCAGAGTCGTTAGACAATACAAACTTTTCAATTGCCAAAGATCGTTCATTCTTATTGAAAGTAGATACGTATATTTCATTTGAACTAATTGAGAAACCCAAAATATTGATTTTTGACATCCCCTTTAATGATGAAACAATATATATGAAAATTCTACCACAAAATATAGTCTTTAAGTATTTTTGTCTTTATTTCTGAGAGTAATGTTATTTCAATATCAGGGTTATTTACACTTTCATTTTCGAAATAATTCAAAATAAGGTTTTCCATTTATGTTTCTCCTATTTTATAGATTCTTTCAGATAACGTTGCGTAATTCTGACGTCCAAATGGCTTAAGGACCGAAGGTCTGGGTGGCTTAGCCACTTAGCCGATTGGATGTGTCGCCTGATTCCACTTCTCAGAAAGTCCCTCTTGACGACCAAGGAGCGTCAGCGACGATGCTGAAAAACATTGTTATCGGAAGGTTACTCCCCCTGAAAACATTCATTGTTCGTGCTTTTCTAAAAACTCTTTATATTTCGCTTTATTCTCTCTGAAATGGTGTTCATATATTGAGTGAGTATCTTCATTACTTGAAGATAGCATGATTTTCATTTCATTTGGGTTTATGACTTGCGAACTCGTTAGTTTACAAATTTCATTAATTAATTGGGGTTGTCTTTCTCCATTAAATAATAATAAATAAAAATAGAATGAGTTGATTGATACTAACCGATACTGTACATTCTCATGCTTCAAATTCGGTAATTCGAATCGTCCTGATCTAACTCCTGATGGATATAAATTTCTTATAAAGCCCTTCTCAAGCACTTTACTAGGTTTTACTATCTGAACAAGTAATGAGAAATTCTCAGGTCGTATTCTCTCGCTACCAAGTATATATGGGATAAGTGAATTAAAATACTCTATTGGCTGTCTTGAAGCTCTTGCTGTATTAAAAGATAGTTTTAAGAGTACTCTTGCTAACAGATCATAATCATATTCAAAGTTAACAATTTCGTGTTCACGCACAAAATCTTTGAAAAAAGCATCGAATAGTTTACATAAATAATCATCCAAACCTGACAGAATTCCATTATTACATGTCTGACAAACATCCTTAATTACAAGTTCCCCTGCTTGCACTTTATTAGCACGTTCAGAATATCTTCCAATGTAAGTAGGAACTCTATTAATAATTCCCTTAGGCCAAATATGTTCTTTAGTTAGTGGCTTGGACAAGCCACAGTATGCACATAATTTCATGTTTTGTTCTCCCTATTTTTATAATATTAGTAATTTTCTGATAACGTTCCCGTATTCACGACCCAGCGTATGCTGGGTGTCCGGCTCCTGCCGGACCCTGGGCGCATGCCCGCAGCGTGAATATTATGTTAGGTGATATCCTCTTCTTCGAAGTCATACAATCAAAATTATTTATTCATCTTTTCAATTATTTTTTTTGTATCTGAAAAAGCGCGTTCAGGCATCTCATCCCAAAATTTTTGAACTGCAATAATATAATTATATAAATCACTTTCATGAGCTTTTATAGTGTATCCATCTAAAAGTACCGCCCCGTTTAATTTAAGTAAATCAACTGGGTCATCAAAATACTCACTAGTAAAGAAATCTGGTCTAATCTTTCTTAGCTTATCGGCTGACTCTCCATCCCCATGCTTGATAGTGTTAGCAAGAAATTTCAATTCCCTTATTTCACTCCAGGCCTCTGTTTTTGTTATATCCACTTTATGCAATTTAAAAATGGTTTGAACACCTTTAAAATCTAAAACTCTCTTTGTGAAATCAAAATAATTACTCATTTCACTTAATGTAAACTTTATTAATTGTTGTTCCCAAGTATGATACAATAACGAAATTGTCATTAATAAATGATTTGATTGCATCCTTAATAAATTTTCGTACATTTCAGCACTTTCTTCATTTGCCGCCTCTGCTACTGCCGAAAAATCCGTGTCTTCATCTGCAGGGTATTCTCTAAAAAGCTTGTCTCCATATTCAGTTGCCTGTTTATCAATATCATGAAAGAAAGTTTTTGTTTTATTGAAGTAATCTTCAACCATGGCTAATTCTTTCTTGTGTCTTTGCATTAAAGGCTTCCAAAAATATAATTGAGTTTCCATTGATTATACCTTCTTTGGTTTAATTTTTTTGAGGGTTTCACCTAACGTTCCTGTATTCACGACCCAGCGTATGCTGGGTGTCGGGTTGCCTCTGCTTCATTGAGATCCTTCCATGCTGGACCTAGAGCATATGCCCGATGTGTGAATATAATGTTATGTTATATGATGTCAGCGACTTCTTTGAAAGCACATTCAAAATCTTAAGATATATGGATCCTTAAAATCAATCGATTTCACAATCTAACCCCCTAAAGTCATTATTGAATATATATTTAATAATTATCTTTCTTACTGAATGTGCAAAGGGAAAAATTAAGTCATGACTGAAATCATTTTCATTATCTGATCCATGTGCTGCGGTATTATTTCTAATCCTAATAATTCCCCCAATTTCATTAACAATAGGATCAGATTCCAAACTTAAATGTCGGAGAGTAAATAAAATTTTTCTTCTTAATGAAACAAGTTTGTTCAAATCATTAATAATACTTTTATGAATCGTTTGATCTTGTCTGTTTTTTTGAAAATCTTCCTTGAAAATATCTTTAAGAAGATTCGGTACTATATTTTCTATTTGAGTAGTAAAGTTATTTTTACAGTGTTCCTTGTAAATGTGATTTGAAACTATCTCCATTGATTTAAATAAGCTTAAAAAGGCTTCCTCATTTAATTCATTGTCCCATAGAACTAAGTACCTAGAATAATATTTTATTGCAGCCAGTCCAAGTCTTTAAAGATTATAATTTTCATTATATAGTTGTGATAACCTATCCTTAAATTTTAGTATTTCTCTAACATTAACTTTATTCCCAAAAAGTTCAAGATTTTGTTCTGGCATTTTATCAATTTGACCCGTCATCATAGAAGCGCCATCGAAGCAATGTGTTAAATTTAAATCATACATAAAATTCAAAATCTTTAGTGATTGTTCTACCTCTTTAAAAGCAGAATTTAGATGATTCTAATATATTCCTTTAAAATCTAAATTTGTATTCAATCTCAATATAGATATAAAGGTCAATTGTGTTAGAATCATCATCAATCTCATGATTCATAACATATACTGATGTTTCTGGAATTATAAAAGATAAATTTTCTGGTAATTTAAGATTGAAACTCTCATTATGCACTGTTTCTAAAAAAAAGCTTAAAACGATAAGGAATAAACGGCACTATTCTCACCTGTCCTTTCATCTAAAGAATAATATTTTTGACTTTCAAAGATTTCAAATTAATTTTCGCTGATTTCCTATAACGTTTGGCATTCCTGACGTTCAAGCAGCTAAGTGACCGCAGGGGGCGTCAGATTTAGCTGGTTGAATGTATCGCTTTAATACTCTCCTTGGAAATCCTTCTAAGCCATCAAAGGCGAATACCCGCAGTAGGATGTTTTGTTATGTGATGTCATGCCTTCCGCGATTATACTTAAGATTATTTAATCCGTTTTATCATATAATTAATGTCAATGTAAACGCTTGGATTTAATTATATTACCTTTCTTAACCTCAAGAATCCTCAATATATCGTCTATGTTACTTTCATATAACTTATCAGCGAATGAATTCGCATCTCGTTCTGATGGATGATTATAATATTTTTTGATGTTTCCTGATTTTAAATCTATATTTTCTTCAGTAAATAGTTGTTTTGAATGTTGCCATGCATGACGAATTTCATGAAATACATTCCATATAATTTTACACTTAACAATATCATTATCAGAATCGTCTAAATTAAATGGGAATATCTTAATCATTTTAATATCATCAAGGCAAACACCAATTGGAAGACCAACTTCATTTCCTAAAATAATAGTGTACGTGTCATCTGACATAGTAGGGTTTTCATCTCTTTCAATTTCAAGTTCTTGACGATCTTTATATAGGTATATGTAGTATGGCAAACTAATATAATCTTCCTCTAATATGCTATACAGCTACGTGATTGCTTTCGATTAATAATTAAAGGACATCTGCTTGTAATGTTCATATGTCTACATTCCACCCTTGATAGATTTTACTATAACTTCTTTATCTCTGTATGTCGCAAATATCTTCTTTTAACCTATATCTCTGAACTACGTGTATCATCACATTCATCATGTATTCACGAACCTCAATATCTATTAAATTATAACTCATATTCAATATATTGTAATTGATTATTCTCCAAAATCCTCCTTCATTCGATCCAGCGGACTTTGGATCTTCTTTAGATTCTTCCTGCTTACATGCGTATATCTTTCTGTTGTGGAGGAATGGGTATGTCCAAGTAATTCTTGAATGTACCTAAGATCCGTACCTCCCTCTATTAAATGTGTAGCGAAGGAGTGTCTTAGAACATGAATGCCAACTTCCTTACGTATCCCAGATTCTACTAAAGCCTGTGCAAATACTTTCTGCAGGGATCTCTCTGTAAGGTGCCTCCCTTCGATCTGTCCGGGAAACAACCAGTTTCCTGGACTCTCATTCTTTACATAGTTCTGTACAAGTTCCCATGCAGCAGATGAGAGAAGTGTATATCTGTCTTTCTTTCCTTTGCCTTGCCTAATTAAAATCGTTCCTCTGTCTATATCAAAATCAGTCAGTCTTAACCTTACCACCTCACTAACCCGAAGTCCTGAAGCGTACGCTAAATATAACATCGTCCGATGCTTCAAGTTAGGTAAAGCTTTAAGAATCCGAAGAACTTCTTGCTCAGATAATACATAAGGAAGTTTCTTCTCCGGTTTTGGTCTTAGATAACGTGCACTCTCGGGTGACTGATGTAAGACAAATTTCGTCAAAAATCGTATAGAGCTAATTGCTTGGTTTACATAAGCATGTGAATGTCCCTGCTCTAGTAAGAAGACTGTATATGCTTCTACATCGGTTCGTTCTATTCTAAAATATCTTCTCCTAGTCATCGATTATCTTTGTATTCCAAGCGTAAAGCAGAAAATAAGAACTACTCAGGACTTAACTATCGACTGTTTACACTTTGTACCAACTCGCGTTTTTGGTATACTGAACTCTATTATCTTTACTTTAAGCCAACTACGACATATCGAAAGAGGTAGAACCTATGGAAAAAGCTACTTTTGCAGGAGGATGCTTCTGGTGTATGGTCACTCCCTTTGAGGAGCTGCCCGGCATTCATGGCATTGTATCAGGATACATGGGAGGATCGGTAACGAATCCGACCTATGAAGAAGTGAAAAAAGGAAACACCGGACACTACGAGGTTGTACAGATCACGTTTGATCCAGATGTTTTCCCTTATGAAAAACTACTCGAACTCTACTGGCCGCAGATCGATCCAACTGATCCAGACGGTCAATTCCATGACCGGGGCAGTCAGTACAGAACCGCCATTTTCTATCATAACGAGCGGCAGCAGGAGCTTGCCCTGCAATCGAAAAAGGAAGTAGCAGACAGCGGCCGATTTGATAAGCTGATTGTAACGGAGATTTTGCCAGCCGAAACGTTCTATCCTGCTGAGGATTATCATCAAGACTATCATAAGAAGAATCAGAAGCACTATAAGGAAGACCGCGAGAAATCAGGTCGAGACGAATATATCTCAGAGCATTGGGAGAATTAAGATTCATAATAAAATTCTCATATTAGATGGTTAGAGTACACTTGTAATATATAATGCAAAAGAGCCTTTTTCACACTCCATTCGGAGGGAACTGCTTCCTGTTTTTGAAACAGGGAACAGCCCGAGAAATAAGGCTCTTTTGTTATGCGTACTTTCTCTTTAGTTTTGAGTACATTATCTCTATTATGGATGCTTTCTCTTCTTGTAAGATATGTCCTCACAATCCGAATAAATATGATAAATATGAAACGGATCCAGCTGGCTTGCAAGCAGTATTTTGGGGTTTACTTGGAATCAGGTACTTTTCATGTTTCTAAATTCGTTCATATTAGAATCAAGCGATAAATCCTTTGTTTATAAATGAGATTAAATGGTTAATAATCCATCTAATGTATGATACCTTTGGTTCATTACACGGATAAGAAATTTGATGAAACGATACTATATACGAGTAAGGAGTGAGTCTTATGCCTTTTCCTAATCACCATTTAACTCCGAATGACGAAGAGGTAGCCAAGAGAAAAGCAGAAGAAAAAGACCAGGAAATTTCCAAGCATTACTCGGTAGGAAGCAATCTGCTAATGTCATTCATGGTTGCTGGCATTGTTCTTGCCGTGATCGTTGGGATCTACTACTGGCGTATGCATTAACGACAGATACCTGCTTTTGGTCGCTTTCAAATTGATTCCTTCTAATCGGTGATCGCATCTCTCCCTGCCTAATCATTGAACTCCCACGTTCCCTCTAAAAAGCCAGGCAGATGACTCACTCTCTATCTATCTCTATCTCTATCTATCTCTCTCTATGTATCTCTATGCATCCGTTCCATTCACTTATTCCCCCATACTCTCATAGCTCATTCTAACCCGATGTGCCAGCTGGTACATCTCTGCAATATCATATCTACCTATCTCCTCAAACCTGCGTACGGCCTCATTAATATCAACGAGTTCTACCAAAGATACTTGTTCCCCATCTTCTGGATTCAGAGGTTTGCTTACTAACTTCACCTCTCCATATCCGAGCAGTCTTACAAAATGCGGATGCGGAATATGTGCGCGATAAGGGGCCTCCAACGTTGATGTACACTGAAAATGACCAAATGGATGGTAGCTGATGAGTTCCGCTCCAATCTCCTCCATTAATTCTCTTCGCAGTCCATCCATGTATGCCTCTTTCGGTTCGAGTGTTCCGCCAATCAGTTCCCACCTGCCATCTTCCAGCTGCATGACTACATACTGATCTCCCACAACGGGAATGATGCTGATGTTACTGATTAGCTCTTCATTCGGAACTCCACCTAGACAAAATCTCGCCGTAACGGTTCCCCAACATATCAAGCCCGATAGTGTGGCAAGCTGCTGTAGCTCATCTTGGTACTGTGAATGGTTATGTGTGTGCATCCTTTAATGTCCTCCTAGTCCTATGATCTCTTCCCTATTATATGTCATTATCTAACTCCACCTTCTGCTGTCAAAGTTGCCCTTCCGAACTCATACCGTTATCCTAAATATCAGCCCCATTTTTCATTAGAGGAAATTTCTCAAATATACGAATTTGATTATAATAGATAAACACTACACTCCCATAGGAGATTAATAATGAACTTAAAATATATGCTTGATGAAACAGAGTGGCAAATGCTCATTCAAAGGATTCGGGAAAACTTCAATGATATTACGATAAAACGTGGATTTGAACAGTATAAACAAGAGCTTGCCCATCTTATGAAAATATCCAATCCCGAACATATAGAAGGCTTTGTTGAAGGCAAGGATGAGGAGCGGTACCAAGTTACACTCAATCTAGATACTTTATCCGAGAGTCATTGTACCTGTTCCGTTCCATCCTATTGTAAACATATGGTTGCCGTACTTCTTGCTTACGTGAATCAATATGGACGATCTGTTCATGCGATTGTAAATAGCCATTCAGCAGCGACGCTTACCCAGCAAGATAGATCTACTCATCTTACGAGTCCTGCTAAAAAATCTAACCAACAACCTTCAGGTGCAGGACCAACTACAGAACAAAATGCAGAACTAGATGTAGAAGAACTAGATATAGAAATAGGTGTAGAACCAAAGAATAGTGTTCGCAAAATAAACACCCCTGCACAGTTACAATTGCAGGAGCTAGCAAATAAGTTACCGTCCATGCCCATCCAAGATTGGCATGCTTTTTTCAAGCTGTGCACCTCCTCCGTAGGAACTGACAGCCCTAACGTTCAATATGCACAGGAAGCTCTAGCTTCCATCCATAACCAGCAACCTGAGCTTTCGCCTGTCTTGGACCAGCTGTATAAGCTCCATGCGCAAGTGTTTGTGCTTGATAAACTGGTAAGACCCCTGCAGAATTCAAAAATGCATCGAAATGTATTCATGGGCTTTCACACACAGGTTGCCGCGGATGATGTACAAAAAGAAATAACACGGATATTGACTGAGCCGTTTAGGATCGGGGACGAACCGGAGCATTGGTCTCGTGTGTCAGAAACTTCTGACTACTTACGGAGCCGTATGCTGGTGGAATCAAATAACCTCCGTTATTTTTCCGCGACTTATGATCTGCTCTGGTTGCACTGGATTCATCCTAACCTGAAGGACCAGTTAATGTACGAAGAGGAACTAGAACAGTTAAGATTGGCGGAAAATGAGCTTAAAACCTCGCTTGCCAAGCTGCCTTGGTTGTTAGCTCAAAGCCAAATCCACTTCTTTTTAGATCAGGATGAACCTGCTTTGGACATGCTTCGGCAAGCTAATGACAAAGGAGTTATTCCTCCTAAGCGCTTCTTACTCTTTCTGCAGATTCTATCTGAAAAAGAGCAGTGGTCACGGCTGCAAAACTGGCTTCTCGCCATTGGTCCGATGATGCTAAGTAGACCTCGAGAGCAGCATATTCAGGCATATGTGAACCTGTGGGAACAGGTTATTCAGCATTCCTCAAGTCCGGATTCTAAGCAGCATTTGTGGAACAGCCTGATCAGCATGCTTCCTTATTCAAGGAGGATATATGAAGAAACCTTGCTCGCTCATAGTAAATGGCAGCAGTGGATGGATTTTCAGCTAAGCAGCGGCACAGAGCCTCTGGATTTCCGTGTCACCGTCCTAAAACCGATAGAGAAAAATGCACCCGAACTGCTATTGCCCTTCTATCATCAGGCGGTTGAAAGATATATTCTGCTTAAAAATAGAGATGGCTATAAAGCAGCCGTGAAACTATTAAAACGATTATCCAAACTGTATCTAAAAATGAAACAAGAATCGCGCTGGGAAGAGTTCATCACTGCTTTTGCTAACCGTCATAGTCGTCTGCGTGCGCTGCAAGAGGAGCTTCGAAAGGGGAAACTGATACCATGAGTCAATTCACAGAAACGATCACCGTCCATATCAGTCTCAGCACCTATGGAGATGCTCTGATTTACGGTTTGACCGCAGCAAACAGATACGTATCCGGAATGGATTTGAAACATCGTCTATTTGCTTGGCACGAGGCATCAATGTATGGTACGGAACTGGAAATTAAACAGATTGAAGAGGTTGAACTTATTATTCTCCCTGCAGAGCATGTTCTCCCCTTCTTGGCCGAACGCAGGCTTTTACATCATATCGAATGGCTGTGGGATGAAGAAGCTGCGCAGTGGATTGAGTTTGCCTCCATTTTGAATGTATGTATTGAAGAAAGACAATATATTCCTAGCTTTACTGCCTTCCGGCAAGGAAAACTCGCCTGGACCTGGGACACAAAAACATTAACTACAGCAGCCACCGCTGCATTGAAGCAATTAAAAGACGATCATCCAAGCGATTATGCCGGATTAAACGCCGCTTTCTCGTCTGCCGTGTTTTATCGCTATTATGGAACCGAAGTTACTGCTTCCGATCTACGCACGGAGTATCCATTACTCTTCACCAAAGATCGTGCAGCGGCTGGTATAAATGAACAAGCATGGCTCGTTTCGATTGGCTGGAGAGCAGATGCTGCTCCTTTCCGTCTCTTACTACAGTTACTGGAACCAGACGATGATGATCCGTCATGGCGACTTAAGCTTGTATTACAAGATAAAATCGATCCCGTGATTCTTATTCCTGTGCGCCTTGCTGAAGATGGACATGTATCTGGCGGGTGGCCGGATTCTTGGTCAAGTCACATTATTGAACGCTCATCTGGATGGCTGGAGCATTTACGTGCAAGTCTGCCTAAGGAACAATGGGCCGAACATAGCGGAGATGTCCTTAGTAAACCGCTGTCTGATGAGGCTGCTTGGAAATTCCTAACGGTAGACAGCCGTCGTTTACTCGAAGCAGGCTGGCAGGTACTCCTTCCTGCTTGGTGGGAAGCAGCTAGTCGCAGACGTCCTAAGCTTCGGGCCAAGGTTCGAGCAGATGAAGGGGATAGCGAAGGACAAGCAGGCAAAGGGAAGTCATTTTTCGGACTAAATTCCATCATTCAATTTGATTGGCGTATTGCCATTGGAGATGCTCAGTTCACCGAAGCGGAGTTTGCTGAACTTGTGGCTCGCAATGAGCGATTAGTGCAGTTTCGAGGACAATGGATTCCGCTTGACCCGGCTCTCTTAGCACAGATTTCCCAAGCAATGGCAGGAGTTGACAGCTCACAGGGGTTATCTTTTCAAGATATATTGCATCTGCATCTACTCGAGAACAGCCAAGTTTCCTATAGGGGCCGTGCCAAGGAAAAAGCAGATCAAGAGGATGATGAGGACAATGAGCACATTCAGATTGGTGTCGAGCTGAATGAACATCTGACAAGGCTTATTAATCAATTAGGGCGACAATCCGAGTGGCCGAAGCTCAGCGTTCCAAATAATCTTCAAGCAGAACTTCGAACGTATCAATATGATGGTTTTTCGTGGCTTGTCTTCTTGCGTAATTATGGTCTAGGAGCTTGCCTGGCAGATGACATGGGTCTTGGTAAAACGCTGCAGTTTATCACCTATTTATTGCATTTAAAAGAGACCAACGCAGCTGCAGATCCCGTAAATCCTTCCCTTTTAATATGTCCAACATCGGTACTTGGCAACTGGCAGAAAGAAATAAGCCGTTTCGCTCCGTCCCTTCGGGTGAGGCTTCATTATGGAAGCAATCGTGCAAGCGGGGATGATTTTCAAGCGCTTATCGGGCAAGCGGACGTCATTATCACCTCCTTTGCCACAGCAACGCTTGATCAAGAATTACTGAGTACAGTTACGTGGGAATCGCTCTGTTTAGACGAAGCTCAGAATATCAAAAATGCACAAACGAAACAGTCCACTGCTGTCCGCAGCTTCCAAGCGAAACATCGGATCGCGCTTACGGGAACGCCTATAGAAAATCGGCTCTCAGAGCTATGGTCTCTCTATGATTTTATAAACCCAGGTTATTTGGGAACAGCGCGAGCATTTAGTGCTCGGTTCATTCAGCCGATTGAGAAAGACCAAGATGAGCAAAAGACAATCCAACTGCAAAAGCTGGTCAAGCCATTTATGCTCCGCCGGAAGAAGAAGGATCCTGCCATTCAGCTCGATCTACCGGATAAGAATGAGATGAAAACCTATATTAAGCTTACTGCCGAGCAGAGCGCTCTCTATGACCAGGCCGTTAACGACTTAATGAACAAAATGAAAGAGCTGGAGGGGATCGAAAGAAAAGGGGCGATACTTTCAACCCTTACCCATTTGAAGCGGCTCTGCGATCATCCGGTATTGTTAACAAAAGAGTCTATCCCTGATATTCAGGACGATCCTGACAGTCCGTTTAACACGGACATGTTAATCAGCCGTTCGTCCAAACTTGAGCGCTTGCTTGAGATGGTTAGAGAGCTTCGTGAAGAAGGCGAACGTTGCCTTATTTTCACTCAGTATATCGGCATGGGAGAAATTCTGAAGCAGACGCTCCAACAGGAATTGCAGGAGCCTGTACTTTATCTAAATGGAAGTACTTCCAAAATGGCTCGCGATCGGATGATTGAACAGTTTCAATCCCAGTCCCTGCCGCCTGCTGAACAACCAAATGTATTTATTCTTTCCATTAAAGCCGGAGGCGTAGGGCTTAACCTGACAGCAGCCAATCATGTGTTCCACTTTGACCGCTGGTGGAATCCAGCCGTAGAGAATCAAGCAACCGACCGTGCTTACCGTATGGGTCAGACCAAGGACGTACAGGTACACAAGTTCATCGCGTTGGGTACGCTTGAGGAGCACATTGATGAGATGCTGGAGAGCAAACAGCAACTCAGCGACAATGTCATATCCAGTACGGAGAGCTGGATTACCGAGCTGTCGACCGAGGCGCTTAAAGATCTGTTCACGTTAAGGCGTGATATCACCGGTTAACTTCAGCCCTTATTCAGCCCTTATAAAGCAGCTTCAAATAGCTTTCATTGTATACCAAAGTACACCCGTACCTAGTAGAGTCAACCATCACGCATTTGAACATCAAAGAAGAGGTCCCTGTTTAGAAGTACAGGCGGCCTCTTCTTTGTTTGCTCTTGTTTGTTTGCTCTTGTTTGTTTGCTCTTGTTTGTTTGCTCTTTCTTAGCTTTTCTTTTTAACGTTATGCTTGGAGAACGGACAAACTGTACCTCCTTAGGTGGTTAGATCCAGCCCAATAAGAGGTAATACGGCACCGGCTTCTAACAAGAAAACAAGGTCATTAACACGTGCGTAACAACAAAAAACCACTATCCTAATAAAAAAGGTAGTGGTCCCAAGTTTGAAAATTAAAACAGGGCATATTATCGCTCATTCAACTCTTTTACTTCATCGATGCTAGGAAGATCATTTTGATCAAAATTCCGCTCAGCCGCTTCTCTTTGTGCGAGCAAGTTCTTTTGTTCCGGGGTATCTTTCTTCCGATTTAATTTCCGCAGGATTACCTTTTGATTATCGTACATAAGCACAAGAAGGGTCATGATGAAAGCTAAGTCGATCAGTAATAAACCGCCAAAATTTACAAACAGAAATAAAACACCATTAATAATTATAAGTCCAATAAAAACTAGAAACCCTTTCAAAAATACACCTCTCTGACTGAATTGGCGGCAAATAAACAATTAATTGTTTTTTCATTTAAATACTTTATTCATCTAAATGCTTCATATCTTTTTATTTTCTTAAGCAGGACACCACTAAAAAATCCCTAACCATACAAACGACAACAACATTCATTCTATGGTTAGGGATTTTTCACATTTAATCAATTTATCCTTAATGGTATCAAAATTCAATATCGATATTAATATCTATTTCCTACAGCTATGACACCATTACATCATTTTCGCTTCCGCTCCCAGCGGCAAGGTAAAATAAACCGGCTTCTGATCTTCATTCTGCTGATAGATCGTAACGAGAAGCGTCTGCCCTTTTGCATCTTCTGGCGTTACTCCCTCAAGTACACGTTCCAAATGGAACGGCAGCACTTCCAGAACCGCATGTTTCTGAAGATCTCGTTCACTCAGTGAAAGCTTAGCAAATTCAGGCGACACGTCTTCCGGATGCTCCGCGAGATGTTTAATATACGACGCCCAGTCCCTTTTCTCCATCGTGAAATCCCACCAGATTTTACGCGGCTTATACTTGTGACCAAGGAAATAATCAAGCTTCATCAGACCCAGGATGAGATCCATTTGTTTCGTCCCCCGCTGCTCCAGGAACGAACGAAGACGAGTAAATAGATCCTCTAGCTGATGACCGATCTTCTGCCATCCTTGCCCTTCCCAGTAGTCGCCGAAGGCTTGGAAGAAGTCAAACGGAGACGGGAATTCCTGCTCCATTAGGTATTTCAGCGTATGGTCCATGCGGTGTGCATTCCAGTACTTCTCAAGCACATCCTCAAGACGTTTAAGCCTTACAATATCGCTAAAAGGAAGCACATCGCTGCCCAAAATTTCATACGGTGCTTGATCCATGTACGTGTAGTTGTATTTGTCTGCGTCAAGACGAAGACCCGTTCCGCGCAGCATTTTAAGGAAACCAAGCTGAAGCTCTTCTGGTCCGAGTGCAAATACATCGTTAAACGTTTTACGGAATGTATCGTAATCTTCGAGCGGCAGACCGGCAATGAGGTCCAAATGCTGATCAATTTTTCCGCTGGCTTTAATCTTGCTTACCGTCCGGCTAAGCTTCGTAAAGTTCTGACGGCGTTTTACAAGTTCATTCGTTGGGTCATTCGTGGACTGAACCCCGATCTCAAAACGAAACACCCCAGGAGGTGCATTCTCCGCCAGATAGTCGAGCACTTCTGGACGCATGATATCTGCTGTAATTTCGAACTGGAACACGCAGCCCCCGTGATTTTGAATTAGGAACTCGAACATCTCTAGTGCATAATCCCGCTTAATATTAAACGTCCGATCCACGAATTTGATGAGTTTCGCACCATTTTCGATCAGATACAGAATATCTGCTTTTGTTCGTTCAATATCGAAGTACCTTACTCCAACTTCAATACTCGATAGACAGAACTGACAGTTAAACGGACAACCGCGGCTTGTCTCAAAATAAACCACTCGTTTCCCAAGATCCGGAATATCCTCTGGGAAACGATACGGAGAAGGCAGTTCGTTCAGGTCGGCTTTCGGCCGGCCTGGCATCACGATCACCTCTTCCCCTTTACGGTAAGCGATCCCATATACAAAGTGGTATTTCTGCTTCCCTTCGATCTCCTGCAAAAGCTGATGGAATGTCTCTTCTCCTTCACCGACCACGATGAAATCAACGTTTGGAAGACGATTCATCCAGTGCTCTACATCATAAGATACCTCAGGTCCACCAAGGATGATTTTCACCTCAGGCATGACCCTTTTTAGAATATTAATCACTTTGATCGTCTCTTCAATGTTCCAGATATAACAAGAGAATCCAATCACATCGGCTCCGCGCTGATACAGATCTGACACAATGTTCATCACCGGGTCTTTGATCGTATATTCCGCAAGCTCAATATCAAAATCTTTTTCGCTATAAGCCTTCAGGCAGCGAATCGCAAGAGAAGTATGAATATACTTCGCATTCAGCGTCGACAAAATCACTTTCATATGCGCACAACCTTTACCGTAGTGGAACTGCTCATTGCAGTGCCCTGTATTTAATTCTGTATTTATTAACAACTAATCTGCTGCTTTAGAATTCAAAAGGATCATAAGCTGGTGCTTCTACTTCACTACTTCCTTGGTTCAAGAAGAAATCGAGAAAAGGTTGTCCGTATTTCCGGTACTTCACTTCTCCGACCCCTTTAATCTTCAGCATGTCACGTTCGCTCTGCGGACATACCACACTCATCTCTCGAAGCGTTGCATCATTAAAAATAATATAGGACGGTACATGCTCGCGTTCTGCCATTTCACGTCGAATCAGTCTCAGCTGTTCGAATATCGTCTCATTCACCGCAGATGGAGACATATCCCGTTTACTTGTTCTAGAAGATCTGCTGCTTCTTGAAGAAGCCGCACTTACTCTCGCCACTCGCTGCATCACTTCGCGCTGTCCTTTCAGTACTTCGACCGCAAGCGGCTGAAGTCTCAGCACGGGGTACTGTCCTTCCGACAAAGCAAGATATCCTTCGGAGGCGAGAACGTTAATAATTTCGGAGATTTCTTTTTCCGAGCGATTCGACATCACTCCATACGTAGGCAGACTGTCAAAACCATATTCCAGCACTTTTTTGTTTCTCGAACCTTTGAGTACCATCGACACAAGCGACACGCCAAAACGCTCTCTCATCCGGTGAATACAGGAGAAGATTTTCTGGGCATCAACGGTCATATCAATGAGTTCCCGGTCATCCGTACAAGAACTGCAAATCCCGCAGCCCGTATCGTCATGTTCCTCTCCAAAATAGTCCAGCTGCGCACTGCGCAGACACTTCGTCGTATAACAATAGTCAATCATCTGCTGAAGCTTACGATAATCGTTACGCTTGCGCTCAGGATCTGCATCCCCCTGCTCCAGCAGGAACTTCTGAGTCATGATATCTTGCGCGCTGAACAGCAGGATACACTGACTCGGTTCGCCGTCCCGACCTGCACGTCCTGCCTCCTGAACGTAGGCTTCCATATTTTTCGGCATATTATAATGGATTACATATCTCACGTTACTTTTATCGATACCCATCCCAAATGCATTCGTTGCCACAATCACTCTAAGATCATCGAACAAGAAAGCTTCCTGACTTGCTGCGCGCTCTTCATCTGTCATTCCAGCATGATAACGTCCGGCAGCCACTCCGGCCTCTTGCAAACGACTGTACAGATCATCTACATCCTTACGGGTCGCAGCATAGATAATCCCCGCTTCGTCCGCATGTTCACGGGCATAGTCCATTACATATTCTTTTTTGTTCTCCCCGCGCAGTACCTGCATGGCGAGATTATCTCGTCCAAGTCCTGTGACAAACGTCTCCGGATTACGTAAACGCAGCAGTCTTAGAATATCTTCCATTACTGCCGGAGTTGCTGTTGCGGTAAAAGCGGCTACAATTGGGCGCTCTGGCAAGTATTCTACAAAAGGAGCTACTGATAGATAACTCGTCCGAAAATCATGACCCCACTGCGATACACAGTGAGCCTCATCCACTGCTACACAAGAAATCTCAAGCTCTGCCATCTCATCACGGAACCAGTCCAGCTCAAGCCGCTCCGGTGCAACGTAGAGCATTTTCAGTTCCCCGCTGCGGGCAGCTCTGATTCGGTCATTCACTTCACGTCCGCTCAGCGTACTATTGATATAAGCAGCAGGAATGCCCATGGCGAGCAGTGCATCGACCTGATCCTTCATTAGCGAGATCAGCGGTGACACGACCAAAGTCAGACCCGAATACAGCAAGGCCGGGATCTGGTAACAGATCGACTTCCCGCCGCCCGTCGGCATAATGCCAAGCGTGTCATTATGTTGAAGCAGGCTTTCTACAATCTTTTTCTGACCCTCCCGAAAATCAGGATATCCAAAATAAGTTTGCAGCATTTCCTGCGCTTCTGTCATTGTTTTTGTCTGAATACTCATCTTTCAAAAACTCCTCACCTTCTCCTGTATTTTCAGGAAAAGAAAACTTCATCTTATCCATTCGTACTTTTTCCGTTCATTCTATTAAGTGTACCGAATAATACATACTAACATCAAGGGATTGTATAGAGAATAAACAATGGATTTCACAAGATAATGCACTGCAAAAGCACAGATCCTGGAAGTTTCTCAGATTTCATCGCGGTTTTACAAAATTACAAATATTAATATTCCGCTGATCAAGATGAAGTTTTGTTTTTACATTCCAGTGTTATTCTTCAATTAATCAATACATAATTACAATCTTTTCCTAACTGATGAAGAGGAGGAAATATAAACATGCTACATAAGAAAACGAAAAAAATGGTGCCCGCCATTCTCGGGATCACGCTTGCGGCCTCGACGATTCTTTCTGCAGGCCAAGCACATGCTGTAGACACGGTGAATGCGGTCAGTGTAGAGACGAAGAAAATTAAGAACATTATTTTTCTGATTGGTGACGGGATGGGGACTCCTTACACAACAGCTTACCGCTATATGAAAGATAACCCTTCTACTCCCCTCATGGAGAAAACCGAGTTCGATCCATACCTCATTGGCGCACAAATGACGTATCCTGAAGATGAGCACCAGAATGTAACGGACTCTGCATCCGCGGCAACGGCGATGTCAGCTGGAGTCAAAACGTATAACGCAGCCATTGCGGTAGATAACGATCATACCGAAGTAAAAACCGTGCTCGAACAAGCCAAAGAAAACGGAAAAGCAACAGGTCTTGTCGCTACTTCCGAGATTACACATGCGACCCCTGCTGCCTTCGGTGCGCATGATATTAGCCGTAAAAACATGGATGCCATCGCAGATGACTACTTCGATCAGCTTGTGAATGGAAAACATAAAGTGGATGTCTTGCTTGGCGGCGGGAAATCAAATTTCGTGAGAGAAGATCGTGATTTGACTAAAGAATTTCAAAGTGCGGGATTCAGCTATGTTACGGATCGCAGTGCCTTACTGAAAGATAACAACAACCAAATCCTAGGTTTGTTCGCAGATGGTGGCCTCGATAAAACGATCGACCGTACCAGTGCGACTCCTTCTCTGGCAGAGATGACAGATACAGCGATTGATCGCCTGAGCACGAACGAGAACGGATTTTTCCTCATGATCGAGGGCAGCCAGATTGACTGGGCAGGTCATGATAATGATATCGTAGGTTCCATGAGTGAGATGGAAGACTTCGCGAAGGCTTTTAAGGCGGCGATTGATTTTGCAAAAGAAGATGGTGAAACGCTTGTCGTAGCTACAGCAGATCACTCTACTGGTGGACTTACGCTTGGAAAAGACGGCGAATACAATTTTCTCGCAGCCCCGATCAAAGCAGCCAAACGCACGCCTGACTTTATGGCAGCAGAGATCGCAGCAGGAAGTTCTGTGGAAGATACGCTTAAGATATATATTGATCTTGAACTGACTGCAGAAGAGATCAAGTCTGTACAAGACGCAGCGACAGAGAAAAAGGTAACCGATATTGATAATGCCATTGAAGCAATCTTTGATAACCGTTCTTTTACCGGCTGGACAACGGGCGGTCATACAGGAGATGATGTTCCTGTGTACGCATATGGACCAGGCAAAGATCGGTTTGCAGGACTGATCGATAACACAGACAACGCCCGCATTATTTTCGATATCTTAAGTAAGCATAAGTAATAGGAAGAAATGAAATGTAATAAAATTAAAAAAAGACTGCAGATAGACTAGTGTAAGCTAGTTTTCCTGCAGTCTGGGTACTTCTTTTTGCGTTCACGTACGAACGATAAGGGAGTACCTTTTTATTTTAATTGTAATAAGAGATTGATCTAGTTGATTATGGGTTCATTCGAACTGTTGTTTAATCCATCCACTCTGGCTCTTCGTATTCTGGGAAGTTCTGATCAAGCAGCTTCTTGTATTCTGCAGATTGAACGACTTCTTTAAGCGTACGGGCAAAGGTAGCATTCTGATCTGCTGCACGTACAACGAGTCGATTGCTTAGATTCTCAGGAATATCCTCCGTATCGAGCTCATCTTTATCCGTAAATCCAGCTTCTGCTGCCATCATAACAGGCATCAACACGAGTTCTGTACTCTCATCTGTTACTGCTTGTCCCAATTCGCTTACTGGCATGGTTTTTAGTGTAATGTTCTTTGGATTCTCCTCTACCGCCGTATCGATTGACATGTCCGTGTAAGAAGCGCCGGTACGAATCCCAATCACACCTTCATCTTCCAGCATTAATAATGCGCGAGTCAGCAAAATCGGCTCTTCTGGAAGGAAGATTGTACTGTTCTTCGCAATAGCATCTTCGTCAGTAACCGATTTGGAATAAAGCGCAAGCGGCTCTGTCGGCACGGCAATAATGGACGTTACAGCATTATCACTGTTATTGGTAAATGTATTTAGAAAAGCATCAATCGAACCATTCGTCAGTTCCGTTAAGGATTCATCCGGGTCACTGATCTCTACTACTTCCAATTTGGAACCTTGTTTTTCAACGAGATCTTTCATCGTCTTTTCTACCATTTCCTTACTGGAACCGGCAGGTACCCCGACTTTTATTACTTGAGGTTCATCTTGGTCTTTCAAACCTTCTCCATTATTGTCTACCGTTGTTGTACTGCATCCTGCGAGTAATACGCTGACTAAAGTCATTCCTGCCATCCATTTAAACCACATTTTTTTCGTCTTCATGTTGTGTATTCTCCCTCTATAGATGTTTTTCTATTCTATATACAAGTAGCTTACCATGGAAGATCTAACGAATGCGAATTGCTAACGGGCTGTGTTCGTGCATTTCCACCCTCTACGTGGTATATTAACCAAGACAATCGGAATTAAACCGGACAATCTTTTTACCCAATCAGGAGGCCATAAGGCATGCGAAAAAAACAAGCACCGCATCTTAGCACAGAGGATGGTTACAGTACTCGTCCCCAGGCGCAAAGTCATGCGAAATCACATAAAAAATCGAAAGGGAGCACCTTCTCTGCTCCTCGCCCAAATAGCAAAAAAACAGGATCTTCCGTAGATTCACCTAAAGCTTATGTTGTAGAAGAAAGCAGTGAGCTACTTGCTTACTTGCTTACTCATCTCTCTAAGAGTCGTAATGCGATCAAATCCATGCTGGCGAGAGGACAAATTCTCGTAAATGGCAAAGTGGTAACAGCATACAATTACGCGCTTAAACCTGGAATGAGGATTTCCATTATCAGCGAGAAAAAAGAAGAAGCTCCTCCCCTTCTGGGACTTGCTATTCTGTACGAAGATAACGACATTATTGTCGTTCATAAAGATTCCGGACTATTGTCCGTTGCCTCCGATAAGGAGCAAGAAGTAACGGCTTATCGTCAGTTAATGACGCATGTACGCGTAGAACATCCAAGCAATCGTATTTTCATCGTTCACCGTCTCGACCGGGATACATCAGGCGTGATGCTGTTTGCGAAGCGTGAAGAGATTCAAAAAGCACTCCAAGATACTTGGCGTGATACTGTAGAAGAACGTACTTACATTGCCCTTGTTGAAGGAAAAGTAAAGCAAAGCCAAGGTACTATCACATCCTACTTAAAAGAGAGTAAAACGCTCAAAATGTACTCTTCGCCTTACCCTAATAACGGCCAAAAAGCCATCACTCATTTCAAAACGCTGGAAGCGGAAAGTGAGTACTCCTTACTGGAAGTTCAGCTCGAAACCGGACGCAAGAATCAGATTCGTGTTCATATGGAGGAATTGGGACATCCGGTGGCCGGAGATAAGAAATATGGTGCGCGCAGCCGCGGCATCGGCAGACTTGGGCTACATGCGAAAGTGCTCGCTTTCACTCATCCGGGAACAGGCGAACTGATGCGTTTTGAGAGTCCTGTACCAAAAGGATTCCTTAGACCTTTCCAGAAGAATCAGCCAAAATAAACGTTAAAAACTCGGGCTTCGCTTCATGCGAAATCCCGAGTTTTTATTTTTTCTAAGAAACTTCATCTAAATATGAGGCCTATCAAAATTCTTGGTATCCTATTCTTATTTCTGATTTGGGATCTTTCTTTTCATATCATAGCTGCTTCGCAAGCTTCTGAGCGGTTGCAAGCATCTCGGCAATTACCGTTTCGTTTGGGACCCTTTCTGGATCGTTATATCTTGAAGGAGTGAGATAGCCAATCTCGACCATAAACCCATTTTTGTAAAACATAATTTCATCCGCCGCCGTTGTCAATACAATGACGTCACCCATCTCATTCTCTACATAAGAACTGTACGCATACGAGCTGTCTGTCGTCTGAATGAAGTGGTAAAACGTTGTTCCTGCTTCGTCTGTACTCACATCCACCCGGTTCAGCAAATAATCCTGATCTCCGTCATGGTGTGGAATATATGATTGAAAAGGATCTTCCTTTACTTCCATCATGTTAATCTTATAAAACAAATCTCCGTAATGGCCATAGTCATCTGCTTGTCCATAATAGTTCAGTTGAACCTGATAACTAGGGGATTCTTTACTGCCATACTGCACAAGAAATGCTTCTTCTTTCTCCACCTCAAAAGGCATGTCCTTGCTGCTGAACTGAATTTGGCGCCCTGGGCGCAGTATAGCATACTTCTCCAGCAGGAGATCTGGGCTGACAGGTTTATAGAATATCGCATGTTCTGTATCACCTAGCTCATAGTGGTGGAACCTAGTACTGTGATTGATGGTGTCCCTATGTATTTTCGACTTCGTTAGCCCAGGAATTGGTTCCTCACAACCACTTAGAAGCAAACTCATAGACAACAGAAGCAAGAACATCCAATGATGGCTAGGCCGCCTTTTTACCATCGTCTTCGTATATCGCATGCCTTACCTCGATTCAGATGAATTTTTCGTAAGCTCCATAAATAAAAATAAAGGAATCCGAAGTCTGCGTTCATAGGTCTCTTCATGGATAAATCGTTCCCGTACCGGCTTAGACTCTCGAAGATTAGACACCTTAAACCCTGCCCTGCAAGCTGTCTGAAAATAATCTTCTACCGTACGATGATATTTCATTACCGGTCCGCCCATCCATTCCTGCGTACGATAACCAGGCACAAAATATTGATCCACGATCCAGTTTGTGCGAATGCCCGATGGTTGAAGTGTAGAGGTGATAACCGGGTGCTCGATAGAAAAAATAAATCTTCCTCCCGGCTTAAGAATCTCATAGATCTTGGTGAACAGAGGAGCTAGATCCTCAAGATAATGAAGAACTAGACGGGATATGACCAGATCATAGGAACCTGCATCTTTTTCGGCTATAGCTGCGTCCGCTTCTGCCCTGTTTTCTGCTGCAACCCAGTCCTCAATCGTGGTGAATATCGCATTCCCCCGATCCGCTACCTCTTGTAATGATTGAACAGCAAGACCATACATATTCTGCGATCCTTCCATTCCGGTATACTTCCCAGCTCCTGCATCTAGCAGCTTCCGTCCAAACTGGGCATCACCGCATCCAATATCCAGTACCGAGAAGCCTTTCACTTCGCCCGCCATCTCCCAAATGATTGGTTCCTCCAGCGTATCGTTCGCATTCTCCGGCATGCCTCTCCGGGCTGTATAATTTGCAAACTGTTCCTTACGGTCATAAAACTGCGAACCACGATATTCCATCGATACTTCCGCCTCTCTTAATAGATCTTCTTATTCCGCCGGACTCCTTTCAATTCACTTTACTTTCAATAGACTTTACTTCCAATACACTTTACCATATAAACCCAATTCAGATAACTTCAATATAAATCGTCAAAAAACGCTTTAAGCTACCCACGATATGGTTAAAGTACATAAAGGTACCTACAGATACCAAGTCACCCTAGGGACAGGAGGCATCATTATGACACTCACTCCAGAACAAAGAATCGAGCTGCACGGTTTCAACAACTTGACGAAATCACTCAGCTTTAATATGTATGATGTGTGTTATACCCGGACCAAAGAAGAACGCGAAGCCTATATTGAATATATTGATGAACAGTATAACGCGGATCGATTAACTCAAATCTTAACAAATGTAGCTCATATTATTGGAGCCCATGTACTGAATGTGGCCAAGCAGGACTATATTCCCCAAGGAGCCAGCGTAACACTGCTGGTATCGGAAGGACCTGTGGATGGTGCAGGAGAGGAATCTTTTGAGGAATCACCAGGGCCGCTTCCTGATCATGTGGTCATGCATTTAGATAAAAGCCATATCACCGTGCATACGTATCCGGAATTCCATCCTCATGAGGGGATCAGTACGTTCCGGGCCGATATTGACGTATCTACTTGCGGGGAGATTTCACCGCTGAAGGCACTGAACTATTTAATCCATTCTTTTGATACGGATATTATGACGATCGATTACCGGGTCCGAGGCTTTACACGGGATATTAACGGCAAGAAGTTATTTATTGACCATGATATTAGTTCCATTCAGAACTATATTCCTGAGAGTGTGCAGCAACAATTTGATATGATTGATATCAATGTATATCAGCATCATATTTTCCATACCAAATGTAAATTGAAAGAATTTGACCTGAATAACTATCTGTTTGGATATACAAAGGATACACTCAGCGAAGAAGAACAGAAGGACATCTCGGAGCAACTCAAACTTGAGATGGATGAGATCTATTACGGAATGAATATGGATGCAGGATCCATTGACGAAGATGCGGAAGAGGATTTTGTATATCAGCGGGCTCCGGAATCAAACTAACTTATCGATCATCATTAATCATCAAAAAAGGGATTACGTTTATATAAACGCGATCCCTTTCTTTACGTATTCAGCTATTTCTGACGTAGAAACTTCACCGTGAATCGCGCTGCTTCCAGCACTTCACTCACAAAATCCTTATTTTCCTTTTCCCATTCATTCGGGTCATCCAGAGCAATCTCTTCAATAAACTCTTCCATAAGTTCAGAAAGTTCCCTGCGGGAAGGTCCTTTCCCCTGACTTTTACCTCGCAGGCAACTTACGGAAGATCGAATCATTTTACAACTGTCTTTGATGTAGCTGTATTCGTCCTTGTCCCATGCCTTCGGATTATCCATATCGAGAAAAACAATCCATTTCTCAAGTAAACTTGCTGCCTGATTTGTGTTCATGCTTGTCATTTTATATCTCCATTCATTTCTTAATCATCGGTACTTCACTTGAATCTAGTATAACGATAACGGCTTAGACTTAAACTGACAAGCTTTATATGGAAGATATTTATATGAATACCCGCTATAATGTACATAGACGAACTTGATATTAAAGGAGTGTACCATCCCCCTTGGAAAAAACGACTAATCCCAACTGGTTTCATGGCAGCAAGGTTCGCCTCGCAGCCGCGATCCAGCAAGATGCTCAGACCTTAGCCGCTTATACAGAAGATTACGATTATATGCGTAACCTAGATACCGATTATGCCGTACCGCAAACCGTAGCAGAAGCGGGCCCAAAAAGTGCAAAGATGGAGAACGGCGTAGAATTCATGCTGCGTACCATTGATGAAGATCGCCTGATCGGATTCGTGGCCCTGCACAGCATTGAATGGAATAACCAGGCTGCGAAACTTGCCATCGGCATCGGTAAAGCGAAAGATCGGGGAAAAGGTTACGGCAGCGATGCACTGCAGATTATCTTGCGCTACGCTTTCCACGAACTTAACTTAAACCGCGTTGGTCTTGAAGTGATCTCTTATAACGAAGTAGCTTATCATGCATATAAAAAGGCAGGTTTTATAGAGGAAGGCAGAAAGCGCGCTGCCGTGCTACGCGGAGGTAAAGCCTATGACCTTATTCTGATGAGCATGCTGCGTGATGAATGGAAATCTAAGATACAAGCATAAAACTCAAACAAAAAGACCTGGAATCTTCCCTTTGCAAGTATACCTTACACGTATACGTACAATGGAAATCAACCCAGGTCTTTTTCATATCCATCTATAATTAGCGACTATTGTTTCGCTAGAACATCTTGATACTCAGGATGTTTGCTGATTGTACTTTCTGCAAAAGGACAAGTAGGTACGATGCGCAGATTATTTTCTCTTGCATGTTCTACGATTCTCTTCACCAAGGCTGCGCCAACTCCTTTTCCTTGCAGCTCATCAGATACAGAGGTATGATCTACGTCGATCACTTCATAACCTTCCGAATCCTTACCGCGAGGGATAAAGCCAATGCTGGCTGCCTTTTCTCCATTTTGATCCACATAGAATTCGTTTTCTCCAGGTAAAATATCATACATAGTCTAAGCTCCTCTCTATGGGACAATATCCCGTTACTCTTTTATACACTTTCCGCCGCTTCTTGAAGCATGATTCAAAGATTCATCACGGAACTTTGTGTAAAGGTAGCTTGTCATTATTCATCCTGGATTATTTTATATTTTGATTGCTCTTATACGAAGACGTTTGTAATCGATGTTCCAAGTTCCCTCATGATATAGAGCCGCTTTTGTTCGCTCAGCGATCTCATCATAAGCTTTGTTTAAGAACTCAGGTGATACATCAGTGAAGAAGGGGCTTGCAAATCCATTCAGCCAGTGCCTGAGTCTTGCATCGGGGTAGGTCTATCGAAATGCAGTGCATACGTGACCCGAAAGCCGTGTCTTTCAAGAAGAACGCTGTACTCTCCGATACTCGGAAAATACCAAGGGCTCCGTGTTCCCGCATCGATCCCCTGCTCCATTAGCACTTCGCTGATAGCCTGAACCACGGTCCCTACATTATGTTGTCCTCCGAACTCAGCCACAAATCTGCCTCCAGGGCGCAGTGCATCATGAACACACTGGACCACGTCTTCTGCATTCTTCATCCAGTGCAGGGCAGCGTTGGAGAATACCGCATCCAAAGGCTCTTGTACCGTAAAACACTCTGCATTTCCTTCTACAAAATTTAGATTAGGATATTTAATCCGCGCTTTCTCCAGCATTGAAGGGGAGAGATCCATCCCCGTTACCATCGCTTTGCTTGCAGCAATCTCCTGTGTTAGATCCCCCGTTCCACAACCAAGATCGAGAATACGTTCCCCCTCTACGGGTTCAAGCAAGTCGATCAATCCTCTGCCCATCTCTGATACAAAAGAAAGTTTCTCATCGTAATGTTCAGATGCCCATGACTGTCCCTTATTTGTTCGCTGTACCATCCTGACCTCATCTCCTTCATATAGAAGAACCTACAGCCATTATGGCACAGCAGATTACATGAAATTAAATACCTGTTTCCTATGAAATTAATAGTTAACAACTATATCTCCTTCATAAGCGGCAGCGGCACCTTAAAAATCATAACCCTCCATTTACGAATCTACATTCTACATTCCGTTAGGATAGACAACTACTTTCAAACTGCCGCTCTTGTTATGAATGGCCCTTTCCAAGGCTTCTTGGGTCTGCTCAAGTGGATATCGGTCGGTTATGAGCGTACTTGCAGGAATCTCTCCTTTTGCAAGAAAACGAATGCCGTCCGGGTACGTGTTGGCATAACGAAATACCCCGTAAATATCAATCTCGTTATCTGCAATAAACGGTACGTTCAGCGGAATTTCATCTTGTGCAGGCAGTCCTACAATCACGAGCTTTCCGCCGCGCCGTAGAGAAAGAAGTGCTGATTGCAATGCCCGGGGGCTGCCCGCGGTCTCCCAAGCTGCATCTACGCCTATACCCTCTGTAATCTCGCGAATTCTAGCATCCGTATCCTCCTTTGCTGCATGGATCGCTTCCGTTGCTCCCATTCTTATCGCAGCATCCAAACGAATCTGTTCCAGATCAGAGACGATAATTCGGCTTGCTCCATATGATTTGGCAGCAGCCACTGCCATTAGCCCGACCGGGCCCATTCCCATAATGGCAACGGTGGAACCGGGGCTGAGTTTACAGCGTGAGGCAGCATGGATACCGACCGAGAATGGCTCCACAAGTGAAGCTTCTTCATAAGAAAGCTCATCTGGGATTTGGAACACAAAGTCTTCACGAATAGCGAGATATTGTACAAAAGCGCCATCGACCGGAGGCGTCGCTAGAAACTGAACCTCAGGACACAAGTTGTATCTGCCTTCCTTGCAGTAACGGCAGCGGCCACACGTCACACCAGGTTCAATGGCTACACGGTCCCCAGGTTGTACACGGGTCACGTTCTCCCCTGTTCTCGCGATGATTCCCGCACATTCATGACCAAGAATGATTGGTTTTTCTACAACATAACGCCCAATTCTCCCATGTTCATAGTAGTGGAGATCCGAGCCGCATACGCCAACCGCCATGATTTTAACCAACACTTCATCTGGACCAAGCTCAGGAACAGGAAGTTCCCTAATCTCTATATTTCCGGGCGTATTCATAACAGCTGCTTTCATAACTGATCCTATATCCTGCTCTACGCTTCGGTTTATTTCTATTTCCTTACTTATTCGAGATAATTGCATACTTCATCGCTCCTCTGTCTATTTTTTCTGCCTGCAATTAGATAAATGGATATAAATTGGAATTGCTTCTTTCATACTACCATACAAGTATGGTAGTATGATGAAGAAATGAGAAGTTTTTACTTGATACATATGTATTTTATCATGCACTTGAAGAAAGGTGGCTGCTTCGGAATGAAAATGGTATTCCGTTATTTTGGTCTCGGCAATGATACCGTATCGCTTGAGCAAATCAGACAAATCCCTGGTGTAGAAGGTATTGTATGGGCCCTGCATGACATCCCCGTTGGTGAAGAATGGCCTATGGAACGGATCGAGGAAATCAAATCTCAGGCTGATGAGTTCGGTCTTCATTTAGAGGTTGTTGAAAGCGTAAACATCCATGAGGATATTAAACTTGGACTTCCTTCTCGTGACCTTTACATTGAGAATTACAAGAAAACGATCGTACAGCTCGCTCAAGTTGGTGTGAAAGTTATATGTTATAACTTCATGCCCGTTTTTGACTGGTTGCGAACTGATTTGTTCAAAGCAGGACCTGACGGTTCCACTGCTCTATTCTATGAAAAAGCAAGAATTGAAGGACTAGATCCCTTTGATCTTGTAGGACAGATTACGCAAGATACGACGCTCACCATGCCTGGATGGGAACCGGAACGGCTTGCCCATTTAACAGACCTGTTCGAAGCTTACCGGAACGTAACGGAAGAAGATTTATGGAATCACCTTTCCTATTTTCTTGAGGAGATTATACCGGTAGCAGAGGCCCATGGGATTCGAATGGCAATTCATCCAGATGATCCGCCTTGGCCTATCTTTGGTTTGCCGCGCCTCATTACGAGCCAGTCTAATATAAGACGTTTTCTCTCCCTTTATGACAGCCCCGCCAACAGTATTACGCTGTGCAGCGGTTCACTTGGAGCGAATCCCGCGAATGACATTGTGTCTATGATTTACGAGTTTAAAGAGCGCATCGCTTTTGCTCATATTCGGAATATCAGAGTATTTGATAATGGTGACTTTATCGAAACTTCTCACCGTACAATAGACGGTACAGTAGATATTACGGGCATTGTCCAGGCCTATCACGACATCGGTTTTACCGGATACGCTCGTCCAGACCATGGAAGACAAATCTGGAAGGAACAATGCCGGCCCGGATATGGACTTTACGATCGTGCGCTCGGTATTATGTACTTATGGGGTCTATGGGACGCCTACAACCGAGTACAAGAGAACCAATCTTCCAAAAAAGAGGTGAGCAAGGTATGAGTACGATGCATCCGCAACCCCATCACACTGCCCTCCAAGATAAAGTTGTTGTCATTACCGGAGGTTCAGGTGTATTATGCCGTGTCATGGCTGAGGAATTAGCAAGACAAGGAGCAAAAATAGCAATTCTGAACCGGACTGCCGAAAAAGGAGTAGAAGTCGCTCAGTCTATTACGGAATCCGGCGGGACAGCAATCTCCATCGCTTGTGATGTAACGAATGAAGCGAGTGTAGTAGAAGCCGCAGAACAAGTGGCTTCACAGCTCGGTCTTTGCGACATTCTCATTAATGGTGCCGGTGGAAACCGCCCTACAGCCATTACTACGAATGAGATTTTCAAGCAGGAAGACGTAAACCAGCAAGATACGGTTTCTTTTTTTGATATGAAAGTAGAAGGATTTCGAGGTGTGTTTGATCTCAATATCGTTGGTACGCTGATCCCTAGCCAAGTTTTCACCAAACAAATGCTAGGCAAAGAAGGAACAAGTATTATTAATATCTCTTCCATGAGTGCCTACTCCCCTATGACAAAAGTTCCTGCGTACAGTGCTGCCAAAGCGGCAATCAGCAATTTCACGGAATGGCTCGCCGTTCATCTTGCCGAAGCAGGCATTCGTGTGAATGCTATCGCGCCCGGATTCTATCTTACTGAACAGAACGAAAAACTGTTACTTAACGAAGACGGAAGCCTTACTGAACGCTCCAACAAAATCATCTCCCATACGCCGATGCGAAGATTTGGTAAACCCGAAGATTTACTCGGTACTCTGCTCTGGCTTGCCGATCCGAATGCAGCTGGCTTTGTGACAGGAACCGTGATTCCGGTAGACGGTGGTTTTAATGCATATTCAGGTGTGTAATCATTCCTTTAAACTTTCATAAAACAAAAAGAGAGACCCGGGAAAATTTCCAATTCCGAGATCTCTCTTTTTCTATTTTATATGCCGCTTATTTTCCTATTGACTCATTTTCGTAATACGGAACAAGCTCATCCGGATCATTCGTTCTCAGCTTAATTTCATCATTCTCAAAGAGTAAGATTTGGGGATCTGTTTTTAATTCAAATAACGTTTTGTAGTCATATCGCTCATCTTGTTCAACATTTATAAACGAAACATGTAAAATGGGCTCATCCTTTTTAAGATTATTATTGATGTAATCTATATTTTTTTGTAATGATTCTCTATAAGAGTCTTCCCACGGTTTGCTTGTGAAAACGATAACGGAAACACCATTTTCTTGATCTTTTAAAATATGATTTGCTGCCTCTTCTGGATTAACTTTCGTGCATCCTGTCACAAAGATCATCATTATGCATAAAAGCAGAATTTTCTTCATGAGCTTAGCTCCTATAATTTAGATTCGTTTCATTCAACGCCTTTTAAAAATATGTGAGAAAAGCGCTTCATAAGCTCCATCCTCTTGTTCTTATCGATCTTTGGATTATAAGTAATAATTCCACTGACTGTGGCAGCTGCAATCTGAGCAGCATATTCAACATCTTGAATATGCCATTCATTTTCTCTATTTCCAGCACTAAAAATATCTAAGTATATCTCCACATATCGCTGTTCAAATTCTTTTATTTTTTCCTCAATATGTTTTGATTCATGTTCTCTAGATTGAAATTCCGTAATAGCTGTTTGCAAAGGATAGTAGGCATCCGTTGTAATCGATAATTCATTAAATAGATAAAACTTTTCTCTATTGCTCTGACACTTTTTCTCTTCCTCGTGCCATTCTGCAAACCACTTTTCATCTTCCATATTTATAATTTCCAAAAAGAGATTTTCTTTTGTTTTAAAATGATAATATAAATTTCCTTTACTGCTGCCAGCATATTTCACAATATCCCCAGTTGTAGTAGCATTATAACCATTTTTAATAAATAGCTCTTTTGCCACCTGTAGTATCTTTTCTCTCAAATTTTCCACTCCTACTGTGAAGAGATTAACATTGTTATTCATTATAGCACAAACAAAAACAATTCGTTTCTAGGGCTTATCCTACTGTTTATCCGTTTAAATTTAAAATAAACCACGCAAATTTCCACTTGAATAAACTACTTTTATTAGATATACTCCTTTCATAGACCGTACGGTCGGTTTGTAAAAATGATGATGAAAAGGAGAGCAATCAGATGGCTTCATTTTTTTCAAAAACGTCAGATATGATGACAACAAAGCAGAGGTGGACTGCTTTAATCGTTCTTGCAGCTAGCTTATTCGTTGTTATGATGGATATGACGATTCTTATTATGGCTTTACCTGACCTTGTGAGAGATTTAAATCCCACTTCTACTCAGCAGTTATGGATTGTTGATATCTATTCACTCATTTTAGCGGGTTTTATTATTCCTATGACGGCTCTAGCCGATAAATGGGGACGTAAAAAAGCTTTAATAACTGGTTTTGCTCTATTCGGCTTAGTATCTTTACTCATATTTTTTGCCGAAAGTGCATCATATGTAATCGCTATTCGATTTCTTCTCGGAATTGCTGGGGCTCTAATCATGCCAACGACACTTTCTATGATTCGTGTAATCTTTGAAAATCCTAAAGAAAGAGCAACAGCACTGGCTGTATGGTCGATTGTTTCTTCTGTGGGTGCTGTATTTGGCCCAATTATCGGAGGAGCTTTACTTGAAAAGTTTTCATGGCATTCAGCCTTTTTAATTAATGTTCCATTCGCTTTAATGGCTATCGTAGCTGGTCTATTCTTATTACCTGAATCACGCGTATCAAAATCACAAGCTCATCGCTGGGATATACCGTCTACTTTTTTATCCGTCGGAGGTATCATTGCACTTGTTTGGAGTATTAAAGAATTTTCAAAACAAGGGATTTCTGAATTCATACCATGGATTATTATTGTAGTTGCCATCGTTATGCTCATATTGTTTGTGAGACGTAATTTAACAAGTACGGATCCAATGCTTGATGTAAGGCTATTTAATAGTCGTCCTTTCGCAGCTGGAACGATTGCGGCACTAATGACTATGTTTGCAATGGCTTCTGTCCTCTTTTTAGTTGCCCAATGGTTACAAGTGGTTGAAGGACTTTCACCATTTAAAGCAGGATTCTATCTGTTACCAATGGCAGCAGGAGCCATGGTTTTCGCTCCAATCGCTCCGGGATTAGCCGCACGTCTAGGTGCAAAAATTGTACTACCCATTGGAATTGCGATTGCAGCTATTGGTATGTTCATTATGTATTTCTTCGGACATCCGTTAACATATCCAACCTTAGCTGTAGCACTAATATTAGTCGGAGCTGGTACTGCTTCGTTAGCGGTTGCTTCTGCTCTCATCATGTTAGAAACGCCAACAGAAAAAGCAGGAAATGCTGCTGCAATTGAAGAATCCATGTATGATCTTGGCAACGTATTTGGTGTAGCTGTTCTTGGGAGTCTTGCATCACAGTTTTATCGCTCCTATTTAGATATTGAAGCATTTTCATCTCATGGAATTGTTGATGAATTAGCTCATATCGCTAACGAATCCGTAGTAGGTGCTGTTGAAGTCGCTAAGATAACGGGCTTTACTAAGCTTGCTACGGAAGCTACTGCTGCGTTTAACGACTCTTTTGTAATAACAGCCCTATTAGGTGGAATTATAATGATGATCGTAGCAGTCATTCTCTTCATTCTAATTCCCAAATCACTTGATATTACGAAGAAAGATCATCATTAACAGATATCTCTTATGCAAAATTAGATATTTCACTGTCAAATACTTGTCTGCGATATCCAGTCCAAAATGATCATGTATCAAGAACACCCAATGGTTATTACTTGCAACTTGTAAACTATAAAGTTGTTTAATGATGTTATAAAAATATAAGAGCCTTGCTACAATTTTGTGTGTAGTAAGGCTCTTTAAAGTTGTTTAAATTTCTATATATGACGGTAAAAACATTTGAATCACCAGGGCACTCACCCATCATGAAGTTCGAACATAGGCTGTTGTAAAAAAGATGGAGGATCCTCTATATGATGATACATCCTAATCCATACTTCTACGCACCCACACAATGCTATCGCGCAGGTCTTCAGCCCTGCAGTCAAGCCGTATTTTCTCCGTATGCCACCTATACTTACGTTCTTCAAAACGCTCGTAACAAGCGTGCTCCATATGAGCATGAATCTCCGATCGTTACAGGTGACTTTACCGGGGATGGTACCGTAGATACAGCAAAGCTTGCTTGGAATAAAAGTGCACCTGACAGCGAATATGTAACGGATATTACTCTCGTGATTCGTAATGGCAGTACGGGAGCAGAAGCTTCTTTTCCTCTCCCGGAAAAGTCCGGTTACAGCCCTACTCTCTTTGCTGGAGATTTTACAGGGGATGGAATACCGGATCTATTTATCTCCATTCAATCCGGAGGTTCGGGGGCGATGACATATAACTTCCTCTATACTTATAAAGAGGCAGTGCTCCGTACTCTTTTTGATACCAATCCATATAACGAAGAGCAGAAATATACCGTAGAGTATCTTGATTATTACCGGGTGCGAGTAACGAGCTTAAATAACCGGCAATCGTATCTTATTGATATCTCCTCCCGCGGAAGTGACTACTTATCGGATATTTATAACGAGAATGGCAAGCTGAAGCAGCCTCTGCAAGGCGACGTCTTGCCCGTAAGCGGGGTATATCCAGTGGATTTTAATCAGAATGGAGTTTACGAACTTCTTATCTTCCAAGGAATTATGGGGCAGTATAATGCAGATCGGTTCGGATATGTTCAGAATGTTCTTACTTATAAAGATGGCGGGTGGAATGTTATGAACCAGTGGGTGGCTGTATATGGCACAGATCTCGTGGTACCTAAGCTATAAACGTCTCTTTAGAATATAATGAAGAGGACTCTCGTCCGATGTGCTCGGATAAGAGTCCTCTTTTTATCATGTGTATCTTCTGTGTTACCCTTTAACAAGCTCTTTTTGTTGTAGAGAAATAGGACCATCTGCAACAGGTGTACCAAAATTAGGCGTACCGTCTTCGTTCCAAGTGATAATTTGTGCTCTTGCATGACGATTTCCATCATACAGCGGGTCACCAATCGTCTCTTTGTAAGTTCTTGAATGGTAGATCACAATATCCGTCTCTCCATCTGGAGACGTAGTGAAGCTATTGTGGCCAGGGCCATATTGTCCATTCGCCTCACTCGTTTCAAAGACAGGTTCCTTATTCTTGATCCAAGAAGCTGGATCGAGCAGGTCTGCATCTTCAGAAGCAGTGAGAAGACCCATCTTGTAGTTATGATCTGTAGCGCTGGCTGAATAGCTGATAAATATTTTACCATTCTTCTTCAGTACAGCTGCGCCCTCATTCACTAGAAACCCAATGACTTCCCAGTCGTATTCCGGTGTAGTAATCATGGTTTGCTTGCCTTTAAGCGTCCATGGATTTTCCATTTCAGATATGTAGAGGTTAGAATTCCCTTTAATATTAGGATCTTGTTGTGCCCATACGTAGTATAGTTTACCTCGATGTTCGAAAGTCGTAGCATCCAGTGCGAAGCTATCCCACTCGGTCATAACCTGCCCCTTCTCTACCCATGTTCCTTCAAGTGGATTTGGAGATTCGTTCTCAAGAACGTACATCCGGTGACGGAAAGAGTGATCCACTTCTCCTTCTCTCGCTTGACCTGCTGCAAAATAGATATACCATTTTCCATCAATATAATGGATTTCGGGTGCCCAAATATTTTTGCTCATCGGTCCTGCTTCATATTTTCTCCATGCGACAACAGGTTCTGCTCCTGCTAGCTCCGCTAGTGTTCTTGCACGTCGTACTTCAATTCGGTCATAGGAAGGAACGGAACCTGTAAAATAGTAATAACCATCCTCGTGCAAGTATACCCAAGGATCTGCACGCTGGGCCACGACTGGGTTGTTCCACTGCATAGGATTCTGTTGTAAACTCATAGTTTATATCTCTCCTCGTAAATATTGTGTATACCATCTTATAAGGTTATTTCTTGAGATATAAGGAAGCGGACACGAATCACAGAGTTCTCTTCCCCATATCTTAAAAAAGCCTTCTCCCTTAACTGCTGTAAACGTATACATTGGTCTCGTGGAGAAGGCACCTTACAAGCGCTCAGGTAGGCCTAGCACTACTAGTTCCTATAAAAATATAACAATGTATAAATCACTTTGTTTGTTTTTATAATGTAACAAATATTAGAAGACTGTTCAACGTTTTTTTAAATCATTTTAAATAAATATAAACACAAGCATAAAAAACAGTGAATTTTAGTATTTCGGCCATCCATTCGAGTCCCAGTTCAGATCACTAATCAGCAGTTTAGGATTCCCATTGTCTTCTGCATCGTAAGCATGCCTTGCGATGATGTTCGTGCCGTAAATGTCTTGTCCGCCTGGACCTTTCCATTTATCGTTTCCCGTATCAAGGATCGTTCCACCGCCATTCAGCATATCGACACCATTCTTATCAACAAATGGACCGGTAATATTCTTGGAACGACCGTATACAATCTTGTACGTACTATTCACACCCTGGCAACAGCTGTCGATGGAAGCAAAAAGATAATAATATCCGTTTCGGTATACCATACTCGGTCCCTCAATCGCTCCGGAGTTCGAAGGTCTTGCTGCAATGGATGTGATGCTGCCTGTTGGCTTCATCGTATTCTTGTCAATCTTCGTCAGCTTAATTCCACTCCAGTAAGAACCGAACACCAGCCAAGGGTCACCGGAAGCATCGATAACCAAGTTCGGATCAATTGCGTTATAATTGTTAGAGGTTGTTGTTCTAAGGACAAGTCCATCATCTCTCCACTGCCCTGCACCTATGCTTGATGCAGAAGCTAGTCCGATTGCTGACTGATTAGAACCAAAGGAAGAAATGGAATAGTAGAGCCATACTCTGCCGTTGTACTCCTGAATATCTGGAGCCCATACGTCATTCGTAGTCTGTTTCGGGACATAGGTTTTCCACCACGAAGGCGGAGTTAAGAAAATCTGCGGAACCCGGTACCACTGAGTTCCATTATCCGATTTCAACACTTGAATCCCTTGACCTGTAGAAAAAGTATACCAACTGTTTCCTTCCTTGATGATACTAGGATCATGAACACCCGTATCTCCTGTTACATTCCAGAATGCAGCAAAACCCGTTGAGCTCAGACCAAATAGCGAACCTGCGAGTAGACCTGCAACTAACCATTTCTTGCCTTTTTTCATAATTACACCACCTTCATATGATTGGACTAACCTATTTTACTTTCCATTTATATAAAATAGTTTAGGCTTCCCAGATTATAAAAGCGTTTTCATTTTTTGACAAGGGCATTTTTTCCTTATTTTTATTTTTAAAATAATGGTTGTTCCCAGCTTTTTCATCGATTAGAATATGGTGAAGTAAGCCGCTTTGTAACGATCTATCCCTTTGGGGATAACGCTCTTCCGTTATTTCTTTTATGTAGCAAACTATTGTATGATTACTACTATATTGATTTTCGTCTCTTTAAAGTTATTTCAACTAAACTCGCAATGAAATGTGTGACCGCAGATGCCGTCTTTTTCATTGCCGGGAAAGGATTTTATCATGATCTATATAAAAGATTTAATGTCTGGAGTCCCCATCTTCAAAGCGCTTAGTTCGGAAGTTCGAATTCAAATTATAGAAATGTTGTCTCATCATCAAAGCCTCAACCTTAACGATATCGCGAATCGGCTTCAGCTTACGAATGGAGCAGTGACGATGCATATCAAAAAGCTTGAGGAGAGCGGCCTTATTAATATCAACACGGCCGTAGGTAAACACGGAATTCAAAAGATCTGTTATTTGAATGAAGATAAGCTAATGGTGGACCTTCGAAGTCAAGAAGTTCATAACCGCTATGAGGTAGAGGTTAAAGTTGGACATTTCAGCAATTACTATGCTGTTCCTACCTGCGGCCTAGCTACAAAAGACAGCATTGTTGGTGATTTCGATGAACCTCGTTATTTCGCTGATCCGATGCGAATTGATGCTGAACTCATCTGGCTGTCAGAAGGATTTTTGGAATACCGGATTCCCAACTACTTGAAATCAAATGAAACCTTCAGCGAAATTCAATTCTCCATGGAGCTGAGCTCCGAGGCACCGGGTTTTAATAATAACTATCCTTCTGATATTTACTTCTATGTGAATGGTATCGAGATCGGCTGCTGGACAAGTCCTGGCGATTTTGGTGATACAAAGGGTACATTTAACCCAGATTGGTGGCCGCCGCATCTGAACCAATATGGCATGCTGAAGCTGATTCGAATTAATGAAGAAGGAAGTTTTATAGATGGCTGCCGCATATCTGATGTTACACTCAGTCATATTGGTCTTCATTACAAGAGCGATATTCTTCTTCGAATTGCCGTAACAGAAGGAAACACGAACAAACGAGGACTCACTCTCTATGGTAAAAATTTTGGGAACTATAGTCAGGATATTCTCGCTCGTGTACTGTATAATATTGATCATTCATAACTCATAAATTATTGATCATTTATCATTCGTAAATTCCATGAATGCACGTATATAGCGCCTGCTTTCTTCACGATACCCCACCATCGGTATTGCAAAGAATACAGGCGTTTTGGCAGTTTTCGGTTTCTTATGGAAAATGAAAAAATTATGATACAATGTGTAATTAAACCTACATAAAGAAAGCGAGAGAACGATTTTGGACAAAGTGGAACCATCGATAACGACAGACATGAACGATATAACGACTAAAATTATCGAGGTGTGTTTGCTTTCCGGAAAAATTATGCTTCAAAGTGGGGCTGAAACCTACCGAGTCGAGGATACGATGATGCGAATTGCTTCCGCATACGGAATGCCACATTCAAATAGTTATGTAACTCCGACAGGAATTCTTTTCTCTACGGATTCACTCAGTCCTGCCAAAATCATTCGAATTTCAGAACGCACGACCGATCTTCACAAGGTGTCAGCTGTCAACAACGTTTCCAGAATGATTGGAAATCAAGAGCTAAATCCTTCCGAAGCTTATCATAAATTAAAAGATATCGAATGTTCTTCTGTTCAATTTAGTGTCCCGATGCGAACGGCTGCTGCTGCACTAGCAAGTGGCTGCTTCACGATTATGTTTCAAGGACAATGGGTTGATTTTTTACCTGCCATTTTGTGCGGAGGAGCAGGATATGCTGCCGTAAGTTTATTTCAGCGGCTTGTACAAGTTCGCTTTTTTGCAGAGTTCGTTGCCTCCTTTATTATTGGACTGTTATCCCTGTTTCTCGTCTATATCGGAGCGGGTAAAGAGCTAGACAAGATCATTATTGGCTCTGTCATGCCGCTTGTTCCGGGTCTTGCTATTACCAATGCAATTCGGGATCTGATGGCAGGCCATCTCGTATCGGGATTGTCCAAAGGGGCAGATGCCTTTTTAACCGCCTTTGCTATTGGGGCAGGGGTTGCGGTGGTATTTACCTTAATGTAAACCAAGGCGTTATTGTTCATATTATTTTATTAATCTGTGATGAAAAGAAAGCTGAGGTATTCAGGTGTTATGCTAATTCCGATCATCGAACAGGGGCTTACCAGTTTTATTGCCTCTCTCCTATTCGGCCTGATTTTTAACGCGCCCAGAAATATGCTCATTCCATGCGGAACGGTTGGCATGCTGAGCTGGCTTATTTATTTTGTAATCGAGCCGGGATACCAAGCCGTTTCCGCTACACTTGCCGCAACGGTAGTCATTGGTGTTATGAGCCAGTTTTTTGCTCGAAAATACAAACAACCTGTCATTATCTTTAGCGTAGCGGGTATTATTCCTCTCGTCCCCGGCGGTCTTTCTTATAATGCCATGCGTTATTTTGTACAGAATGATTATTCTACAGCAGTAGAACACGCAGCAAAAGCCCTGATTCTTGCAGGAACCATTGCTGTTGGACTGGTTTTGTCTGAAGTGCTTAACCAAGCCTTCCGAAGAAAAGTAAAGTCATAACAAAAAAACTCGCCTTTCTCAATTGAAAGAGCGAGTTTTCTTATTTAAGCATCCAATTTCTTGCCAAGGATGGCAAGATCGCGTTTTTTTCCATCAAGCACAGCGACTTCGGGATAGTATCCCCATTGTTCAAACCCAAACTTTTGCAATAACCGCAGGCTGGGTTCATTATGTCCGAATACAAATCCGAGCAAGGTCGTCACCTGAAGACGTGAACAATCTTGAATGATTTTTTCCATGAGCCTGCTTCCTGCACCGGTTCCCCGGTAAGCTTCACTCACATAAACACTGACTTCCACTGTACCATCATAGGCTGGTCTTCCATAGAAGGAACTCAGACTTACCCAACCTGCAATCTGGCCGTCCACCCTCATGACCCATAGGGGGCGCTTATCGGGCGTATGTTCTTCAAACCACGGAATGCGGCTCTCTACCGTAACGGGTTCCAAATCTGCTGTCACCATACGCCCCGCAATCGTAGAGTTATAAATCGCAACAATATCAGGTAGATCATCCCGCTGTGCATAACTAAATTCAATCATTGGTTCCTTCAAGTGTTGTCTCCCCCAGGTCTAGTATCTTACACCTTATCATCTCATCCTTTGGATAATAATTCCTAGATTATCAGAATCACCTGTGAGTGATCCATACGAAAATCGGCTTGATTCCATTAGGTACCAACCCTAGTTAATCGCTTCACTCTATCTCAATAGGTAGTCCCGTCTGCCTTGCACTCCAGTTCCATAAAAAAGCGGCTGTATCTTTATCCAGAGCATTCGGTTTTAGTTCCTGAATTTCTTGTTCATAAAAATATTCTCCTGTGATCCCTTTTACTTCAGGATGAACCGCCAGATAAATCGCTGTTCTTGCCCCCTCCTCTGGTGTAAGGAATGAAGGGATTTTTCGCACCATCGCCATAATGGCTGTTCCAAATCCAGTTGTACGATTAATTCCTATATTCGTTCCAACCGCTCCAGGATGCAATGCATTTACGGTTATATTCGTCCCTTGAAGGCGCTCAGCAAGCTCTCTCGTAAACAATATGTTTGCGAGCTTCGATTGTGAATAACTTTTAATCACATGATAACGCTTCTTCAAATTGGGGTCCTCCCGGTGAATCTTCCCTGCCTTATAAGCGCCTGAAGAAACGTTAATAATCCGGGCTTCTGCGGCTGCCTTAAGAGAAGGAATCAATAGTCGGGTTAATAAATAATGTCCTAGATGATTCACGCCGAGTGTCATTTCAAATCCATCCGAAGTCTCTTCTCTTCTTAAACAGATAACACCTGCATTATTAATAAGAACATCGAGTTTTGGGTGGGTGGCTGTAAACTCCGAGACAAAACTTCTTATACTATGTAAAGATCCTAGATCCAGCTTCATGAGTTCGATCTGTTTTGACCCTGTGGCCGTGATCGCTTCTTTTAGAGCTATACGTCCTCTTTCCTCATTTCTGCAGGCCATCACAACATGGTATCCCTGTAACGCGAGTTCCATAGAAGTGGCTAGTCCCATTCCTGAATTCGCACCGGTGACTATTGCTATTTTTGTATTCATTCCATTCATCCTTTCGGGTGGAAACAGACATGCCTTACTATTATCATACAAGAAACGAACCACAAAAGAAAACAAGTGATCAAGCAATACAATTCATGTAACAAGAGGTCTATGATAGAATTACAAGGAATCGATTTATTTATTTTTCTCTCTTTTGGGATTTTTGTAGAGAAGCTTTATAATAGATATTGATACTGAAAGAAAAGGCGGTAACGAATAATGACAAAACAACCTATCTCATTACTGAATCAAGCGATAACCACTCATGCACTAGACGGCGTTCTCATTACCGATCCAAAACATGTATACTACCTGACTGGATTTGCAAGCGACCCTCATGAACGTTTCCTTGGTCTTGTTCTGGTACAAGGGGAAGAGCCCACTTTAATTGTACCGAGCCTTGATGAAGAAGCAGCTTCAGCGGCTTCTACTGTAAAGAATATCGTCACTCATCAAGATACAGATAACCCTTATCATATCTTAAAAAAACACCTTCCTCGTACGATGAACAGTTTTGGAATTGAGAAAGATCATCTATCTTTGTCCAGATATGAAGAACTTGTTCAATATGCGGAAGCCAAAAATTTTGTGGATATCGGTCCTCTTCTTCGTGAACTGCGTGTTCGTAAAGCACCTCACGAAGTAGAAAGAATGAAAGTTGCAGCGAATATGATTGAAGAAGTGCTTCGCAGAGGACTCACTCACGTGAAAGAAGGCGTGACCGAGGTTGAACTTGTTGCTGAAATGGAATATCAAATGAAGAAACTCGGCGCTTCCGGTCCTTCTTTTGATACGATGGTTCTCAGCGGACCAAACACTGCACTCCCTCATGGTGTACCCGGCACTCGTAAACTTGCTTACGGTGACCTGCTGATGTTTGATATGGGCGTATATGTCAATGGTTATGCTTCTGATATTACCCGTACCTTTGCTTTTGGAGAATTATCTCCTGAACTTACTAAGGTATATAACACGGTACTAGGAGCTAATCTAAAAGGAATTGAAAGTGTAAAACCAGGTGCAACTTTAGCTTCGGTAGATTTGGCTGCTAGACAAGTAACGATTGATGCCGGTTACGGGGATCGATTCCTCCACCGTCTTGGACATGGTCTTGGTATTGATGTACATGAATATCCTTCTGTCCATGGTGCGAATCAGGAATTGTTAACCGAAGGAATGGCTTTTACGATCGAACCCGGTATTTATATCCCAGGTCTCGGTGGTGTCCGGATTGAGGATGAGGTTATTGTGACTGCAGATGGTGTAGAACTGTTAACGAGCTTCCCGAAAGAACTGCAGATTCTCGGCTAACCTGTAAATATACACTAAGCTAGACTCAGCTGTCATATATAGAAAAAGAAAAAGGTGCCCCTTTTTACGAGTATCATGCTCATAAAAAGAGGCACCTTTTTTATTTTACTAGAAACAGCTTACCCTTCGTGTGCTGAATCCAAATCAAAGTTTGCTTTATCGAAAATTTCTTGATCGTTTTCTTTCAGCATTTTACTGGATATAAGACCCGCTGTCATCGAACCGTTGACATTAAGGGCCGTACGTCCCATATCAATCAGTGGCTCTACCGAAATCAAGAGACCAGCAAGACCGACAGGAAGGTTCATGGTGGAAAGCACGATAAGAGAAGCAAAGGTAGCTCCGCCGCCCACACCGGCAACACCGAAGGAACTAATCATAACGACCAGTACTAGTGTAATGTAGAACTGCCAATCCATTGTTACTCCAACGGTAGGAGCAATCATTACAGCCAGCATGGCGGGATAAATCCCTGCGCATCCATTCTGACCAATGGTTGCACCAAACGAAGCTGACAAGTTAGCGATCCCTTGGGAAACTCCAAGCTTCTTCGTTTGTGTTTCAATATTGAGTGGAATGGATGCTGCACTCGAACGAGAAGTAAAGGCAAAAACTAAAGTCGAAATCACTTTTTTAGCATAAGCAATCGGATTAAAACCGAATACAGTAACGAGAATCAAATGAACAATAAACATTAGAGCAAGTGCTACATAGGATGCGATTACGAATTCCCCGAGCTTTAGAATCTCCTGGGCATCCGTTGTTGCCGTGACCTTGGTTATCAGCGCCAAGATTCCGTATGGTGTCAGTCTTAATACCAACGTAACAATTCGCATAACAACCGCGTATAACGAATTAACAAGTTTACGGAATGTATCTGCTTGTTCTGGTTTCTTACGATCCAGTCCAAGAACTGCTGCACCTACAAAAGCGGAGAAAATAACGACCGCAATGGTTGACGTACGGCGTTCACCCGTCATATCAGCAAAAGGATTAGTCGGAATGAATTCCAGTACCTGCTGAGGAATGGTCAAATCTTGAACATCACCAAGCTGCTGTTCCAGACGATCTGCTCTCGCTTGTTCTGCTTCACCACTTTCGATTTGAATAGCCTCAAGACCAAACATCTGAGTAACTCCAATACCGATCGTTGCTGCGATTGCTGTCGTGATCAGGAGTGTTCCGATGATAGAACCGCTCATTTTCCCGATATTTTGATTGCCCTTTAGATTCATGATCGCCGAAATGATGGATACCATAATCAGCGGAGTAACAATCATCTGCAAGAGCCCTACATAACCAGACCCTATAATACTAAACCAGTCAACACTCGTTTTCACTACACCTGTTGTAGCCCCATATATAACTTGAAGCAGAATTCCGAATACCAGACCTAGTCCGAGACCGGTGAATACTCGCTTCGTAAAAGAAACATGTTTCTTCTGCATGCGATACAGGATGCCGACAAGAACCAACATCACTGCCACGTTGATAATAATCTGCAACGTTTCCATGATAACTATTTCCCTCCACATCATCTAATGAACTCTAACGTTCAGACTCGGTTATTGCTTCTGTCATATATCACCTATATATACCCCATTAATCCAATAGGGAAAACAAATAAAAGAATGGCATCTGCATAATCTAGGTCTTTGCGTCTAGGTTGACTTTTAATAATAATCCATACTATATCATAAAACCAATTAAACAGGTAGACTTTTATTAAAATAGAACATAAACGGCTCAACAACAGCGCAATTTCACGTTTTTTCTCGAATCATTCCTATTAATTCTAGGTTAATCAGGCGGCATAAAATCCAGGATATACCATATTATTAATTTTACAAAACCATCTATTCCTTGACTATTTCACCCGAATCTAGGGCTTAAGGATGGTCAACGATAAAAAAGCCGCGCTTCCCAGAGAGATATACTTCTGGATCATCGCCGCTCTTTTCATCGTTCTCTCCAAACTTTAGTCTTTGCTTCAGAAACTCATGTTATGTCATGTGTTTTTTTGGGCAATCCTGCTATTTCATATATTTGATCCAGATCAAGGTGGTTACGGACAATCTCCGCTACCCGGTCAAACTCTTGTGTCTTGTATACAGCCGCTTGAAAAGTTTCACTAATGGGTGGAAGTCCTTTCTGTAAGCGGAGTCCATCAAGCCATGTACGCCTGAATTCATCATTATCAAAGAGACCATGCAGATAGGTTCCCCACACTTTTCCATCTGCGGCTCCGCACCCTTCCAAGTGTACCTTCTTTATTCCTTCTGCAGAAGGATCTGCCTCTGCTTCTTTTGTTTCTGTATTCAGAACAAATAACGGTCTGTAGTCTTCACTTCGTAACCTAGCTGACTCATCAATTTCTGTGATTCCCATATGGATTTCATATGCGTCTACCGTAAGTCCTGTTTCCTTGTTCTTATCCACTCGGAGTGGACACTCCTTCGCAGCCGTACCTTTCACTCGAACCGTTCTTTTCTCCTTAGCGAAGGTAGTGATAAGCGGCAGTAGTCCGAGTCCTTCTGCATGCTTTGTTTCACTCTCAACAGCATTAGGATCAAACAATCTCTCCCCCAGCATCTGGTATCCGCCGCAAATCCCCACAAGCTGAACCTCTCGTTCGTGCCATTTCCCTTTAATCGCACGGTCTAATCCTCTTTCTCTAAGAAAGGTCAGATCGCTGATGGTATCCTTTGTACCCGGCAGTATAATAACATCAGGCTGACCAAGGTCATCGGCATTACTGACATAGCGCACAACCACATCAGGCTCCCAGCCCAGTGCATCAAAATCAGTAAAATTAGAAATTCGGGGATACCGAATGACGACGATATCCATTTCTTTCTCTTTTTGTCTGCGATACTGCAGTTCATCGAGCACAACCGAATCCTCAGCTTCAATACGCAGTTCTGGAATATACGGCAGCACCCCGAGCACAGGAATTCCGGTCCGCTTCGTAAGCCAATCCAGCCCTGGTTGCAACAGCGCAAGATCTCCGCGGAACTTGTTAACAATAAAGCCTTTTACCCTTGCCCGCTCGTGCGGTTCAAGCAACTCCAGTGTCCCTACTAGCGAAGCAAATACACCGCCGCGGTCAATATCCGATATCAACAGAACAGGTGCATCTGCCCAGCCTGCCAAATTCATATTCACAATATCTCTGTCTTTCAGGTTTATCTCCGCAGGACTTCCTGCCCCCTCCATCAGCACAATATCATATTGTTCCCGCAGACGATCAAGGGCATCAAGCACAATGGTTTTCGCTTGCGGTAAAAAGTGATTTCTATAGTCCATCGCGCTCATCTGCATCTTCGGTACCCCATGGACGACAATCTGAGAATGCATATCTTTAATCGGCTTAATCAAGATCGGATTCATATCGGTTGTCGCTGGCAAACCGCAAGCTTCTGCTTGTACTCCTTGCGCTCTTCCAATTTCTTTCCCATCCAGGGTCACATAAGAATTAAGCGCCATATTTTGCGATTTATAAGGAGCTGGTTGATATCCATCTTGTAAAAAAAGGCGGCATAGCGCCGTTGTCACAATGCTCTTTCCGACATCCGATGCGGTCCCTTGAAGCATTAGAACAGCGGCTCTATTCTGTGTTTTCTTTTTATCCTGTTCCTTATCAGTGTTCCCGGGATATGTACTTTTATTTTCCATGAGCGTGTCCCCTTTCTCTTATCACCAGTCACCAATATTAAGGCTTAGGGCGCCATCCTCACCTTAGTTCACGACTGTGGATAGAATAACCAGGATAAGCAGCCCTACTGCTTCAAGTCCCTCATTAAGCGCTCCATAAATATCTCCTGTTAGTCCCTCGAGGCGATTGCTTATACGATCCGCAGCCCATTTCCCGCAAGCCCATATACATAGAGGAATGACAAAAAAGGCAGACAGCACAACACCCATATTCAGACTCCATGTAAGCTGCGGCCCATCTAGAGCATACGCAGCAAGTAAAAATACACCGCAAGAGATCGTAGAGAGAAGTAAAGTTACCCCTCCCACTTTATAAAGCAGTTCATTCTGAACCCCTGCAAACATTCCTGCCAGACCTTCTCCTGCCCTAGCCCGTTTATATTTCACCATGGCATACACCATAAAGGAACGGCTCCATAGGAAAGGCAAGACCGCTGCCCCTATAAGAAAAGGTTGTCCCATTAAGCTGTATAGAAGCGTTGCTTTCAGCATCAGCAGCAGAACACAGGCAATTACACCCATAGCTCCCACCCTGCTGTCCTTCATAATCTCAAGCATTCGTTCTCTGCTTCGGTAACTGAGAAGGGCATCAGCAGAGTCCATCCAGCCATCTAAGTGAAGCCCGCCTGTGAGCCAAACCCAGATCGTGAGAACAAGCACTGCCGACGGAGCCGGAGGCAATAAGAATCCACTGAGCCAAGCTGCCATAAAGACACAAGCCCCAATACATAAGCCAACAACCGGATAGAACAGAGTGCTTCTTGTCATTAATTCTGGAGTGAATTCAAGCTGAGTTTTCACTGGAAATCGCGATAAAAACTGAAAAGCGGCCGCAGCCGCTTTTGTATTTTCTCTCATACTTTATACTCCTTGCTCTTCAGTTCAATGGCAATACCAGCCGTTACAAGGAATACTTCCTTGCTGATTGCTGCCATACGCTGATTCAGAATTCCGGCATAATCCCGGTAGATCCGGCCCAATCGATATTCAGGAACAATCCCGTCTCCGACTTCATTGGTTACTAGAATCATAAGACCTGGATAAGCAGCAACACTGCGGACAAGACGGTCGATCTCCTCCATTATTGCGTCAGGTCCTTCCTGTTCCTTGGCAATGAGCACGTTAGAGAGCCATAAGGTAAGACAGTCGAGTAATATCGTGGGTACAGGCAGCGTTGCTTCCATTAACCCGTTCAGCGTTTCAGCTACCTCTAGCGGTTCTTCAATCGTATGCCATAGATATGCCCCATCTTCCCGCTGACTGCGATGTGCAGCAATTCGGTCGGTCATCTCTTGATCATAAGCTTGTGCAGTCGCCATGTAGATCGCTTCTGAAGACCGGCTCATGCACAGTTTCTCGGCAAATGTACTTTTGCCGCTGCGTGCACCGCCCGTTACGAGAATGATCATAATTCGGCCTCTGCCTTCTCATTACCTCCAGAAATACCCGCACTGCTAAATGTAGCCATCTCAGCCATAATTCTTCCTGCCGCTTCAATCAGATGAAGGCATAGAACGCCGCCCGTTCCCTCACCGAGTCTCATTCCAACCTGAAGCATCGGAGAGAGGTCTAAAGTTTGCAGGAGTGCTGCATGTCCTCTTTCTTCCGAAGTATGAGAAGCAATCATATAATTTCGGCATGCCGGTGCAATACGGCTCGCTACCAACGCGGCAGCGGTAGAAATATACCCATCAATGACAACCGGACACTTCAAAGCAGCGGAGCCAATAATCACACCTGCGAGGCCCGCAATATCTAGTCCACCCACTTTAGCAAGCACGTCGATTGGATCATTCGGATCCGGCTGGTTAAGCTGTATTGCCCGGGCAATCACATTTGCTTTATGCTGAACACCTGCTTGATCAAGACCCGTCCCTTTGCCTGTCGCCTCCTGCACGCTGACTCCCGTAAGCACACTGGTAACTGCTGCACTTGGTGTTGTATTGCCAATTCCCATCTCTCCGGTAACGAATAACTGCGTTCCTTTTCTTACGGATTCTTGAACAACGTGGATCCCTGTAAGAATCGCTTGAAGTGCCTCTTCTCTGCTCATGGCAGGACCCTTCGCCATATTTGCCGTTCCTTTGCGAACAGAACGAGATACAAGTTCGGGGTGAGCAGGCTCACCATTCACACCAATATCCACACATATCACTTCAGCACCTGCATGACGAGCGAGCACATTTACGGCTGCCCCACCAGCAAGAAAATTGTGAACCATTTGCTGCGTTACCTCAGCTGGGAAACTGCTGACTCCCTCTTCCACGACCCCATGGTCTGATGCCATAACAATAACTGCCTTTTTAGAAAAACTAGGCTGTTTCTTTCCTGTAATCCCTGCTAAACGGATCGTGAGCTCTTCTAACTTACCTAGACTCCCCGGGGGTTTCGTTAAGTCATCCAAATGATTCGCTGCCGCCTTCTGTGCTGCCTCATCTAATGCGGTAATCTGCTGAACCCATGCTTTCAGTTGCTGTTCTCTCTCCATGATATCTCCATCCTTATCCGCTGCTGTTGTACAGCTTGTATATATCGATTATAACGAAAAGTGAGTAAATACTTCAAAAGAAATCATGCAATTTTCATATTGAATTAAAAAATAAGACAAGTTGTTCTCTTTGGCTGAAAAAAAGAGGACCTGATTTATGGATATCAGGTCCTCTTCTATGTTGTTCTGATATTTAAAATCATCTCACTCTTGCTGTTTACGCAGTAAAAACTGAGGAATGTGATGATCTGGATGTTGAACCATCACAGGTTGGATATCAAACAGTCCTCTGATGTTCTCCTCCGTAAGCACTTCAGCCGGAGAGCCCTGAAGGAAAAGCTTCCCCTCTTTTAGTGCACATAAGTAATTACAATAAAGAGAAGCTAAATTCAAATCATGCAATACGGCAATAATCGTAATCCCTGTACTTTGCTGCCATTCTGCCAGCAGATCCATGAACTGCAGCTGATAACGAACATCAAGAAAAGTGGTCGGTTCGTCCAGCAGCAGGATTTCAGGTTCTTGCACCATCACTTTGGCAAGGGCTACCCGCTGTCTTTGTCCTCCGCTAAGTTCATAAAGTCTGCGGTCTGCAAGAGAAGTAAGATCCAGCTTCTTCAGGACTTGCTCTATCTTTTCTTCTCCAGATCCCTGATCTCTTCCCAGCCAGTCTTGATAGGGATATCTCCCCATGGCCACAACGTCCCTGACGGAGTAACCAATCTCAGGTAATCCGTCTTGCTGAAGAACAGCAATAATTCGCGAGAGCTCTTTACGGCTGTAATCTTGAACTGGTTTACCTTTTATATGGATCGTGCCTTGGTTTGGTGACAGGATACCGGATAGTAAATGAAGCAAAGTAGACTTTCCGCTCCCGTTCGGCCCTACAATCCCCCACCAGTCACCTTCCTCAGCGGTGAAATGAATGTGATCCAGTGCAATGAACTGACTGTACTCTTTTCGGAGTGCCCTAGCTTCCACCACAGGAACTGTAGACGAGATTTCAGACTGATGATCGAAATTTTCTGTCATCCGCTGATGCCTCCTCGCCGTTTTTTATTCCGATGTAATAAGTAAGCAAAGAACGGAGCTCCTACAAAAGCAGTCAGTACACCAAGCGGAATCTCCGTAGGAGCGAGTAATGTCCGCGCACCCATATCCGCCCAGGCCAGAAAGATACCTCCGCCTACAGCAGATAGAGGAATAATGAGACGGTAATCCGGTCCGACAAGGAGCCTGATGATATGAGGGACAACAAGCCCCACAAAACCAATCACACCCGCAACAGATACGGCCGCAGCCGTTAACAGCGTAGATACCAAGAGTACAGATACTTTGAGTAAGTCCACTCTGACCCCAAGGTGTGCTGCTTGTCTTTCTCCTAGGGCCAACAAATTAAGTGATCTGCCTCTGCTCCATAGATAGATTAACCCAAGCCCTACATAAGGGAAAAGGATGGCCGTGTAAGACCATCCCCGCAAACTAAGGCTTCCCATCGTCCAGAACAAAATTTGATTCACCGTATCCTTTGACATGGCGGTCAGAAAAGAAACAACGGCTCCTAAAAAAGCATTCATCACAACACCGGACAAAATCAAATTGTTTGTCGGTATTTTTCCGCCTTCTCTAGCCAGCATCAAAACACCCCATAGTGTAATGACACCTGTTGTAAAAGCAACGAGCGGCAGCATCCATTCGCCAAGCCAAGCATACTCTAGACCCAAATAAATGATGAGTGCTGCTCCAACAGAAGCACCCGCCGATACCCCAAGCGTATAAGGATCTGCCAGTGGGTTACGAAGTACACCCTGAAATCCTGCGCCAGCAACAGCCAGCGCTGCACCAACCAGGATACCAAGCAGCACTCGCGGTAAACGTACCTTCATAATGATCTGTTCAGACGATGTATTCCATACGGGTTCAATGAACCCATCCATCCCCGGAATATGATTCATAAGAATCCCTGCGATATGACGAATCGGAAGATGTACTGACCCGATCGCAAGACATAGCAGCAGGGTCAGTACAAGCAGGATGATTCCTATCAATCCATATCCTGCTAGTTTCTTTTTCATTGGAACAGATCCGGGTAGACTGCTTTCGCTACTTCTTTCAATCCTTCCGTTACACGTGGACCTGGGCGGCTAAGCAGATTAGCATTAATCGAGATCACTTGTTCATTCTTAATTGCCGTAATCTCATTCCAGCCATCCCTAGCTTTAATGATCTCATCGAGTGTTTTGTCATTGTCTACCACATCGCTTGCGTACAGAATGACATCTGGGTTTACAGCAATGATATTTTCCTCACTGATTTCATACCAGCCTTCTGCATCTCCAGCCACATTCACTCCGCCTGCAAGGGTAATGACTTCATCCATAAATTCACCTTTACCTACAGTCCAGCCTGGAGAAAATTCGACATATACTTGTTTTTTCTGATCATCCGAAAGGGATGCTACTTTATCTTGTACTTCTTTCACATCTGCTTTCATTTTTGCGATGACCTCTTGCGCTTGTTCTTGATGATTTGTAATTTGTCCGTATACTTCAATATTTTTCATAACATCTTCGATTGTTTTGGGATCTGTTTTGAAAATAACGATACCGAGATCACGCAGTTTCTGCACTGCTGCCTCATCCATCGAAATACCTGTGAAGACAATATCCGGCTCAGCAGCGATGATTGCTTCTGCATTAGGTGTATACAGGCTGCCCATCTTCGGCTTGTCCTTTACCTGCTCTGGATAATCGTCATAGTCGGATACCCCAACGATTTGCTCGTCCAGTCCGATCGCATAAAGCGATTCTGTCTCTGCTGGAGATACAGACACGATCTTTTCAGGTGCCTTTTCAAAAGTAAACGACTCTCCCGTGGCATCCGTGATTGTCAGAGGATATACCGTCTCGAGACTAGCCTCTTCTTGGTTATCTGTTGCTGCGGTACCTTGATCTGTTGTCTGACCTGCTCCTTGTCCTTCTGTTGCTGTCCCGTTACCACATGCCGCCAGCATAATTGCAAGCATGAGTGACATTAAAATTGATAAAAAACGTCCATTCATTTTTTTCATTCTTCTCTCCCTCTCTTTATAAGTGAAGCCAACGATCTTATCAGGTATGAACACCAAACAACCCTGCTCCTATCATAAGAACAAGGTTACGTCTCGCAGCTGCTCCCTCTAATAGAAAGGCACAACAAATATGCAAAACGTATCCTTTCCTCGAAGGATTACACGTTTACCAAAGGCAAGGCAGGTCTCCTGACTATCCAAGTTTAAAGTAACAGCTTGCTCCCTTCCCATTTTCGCTATAGACGAAAACAGTGGATTAATAGCAGCTGTCCCTGGTATACAGTGGCGGGACCGTGCCGGATTTGCACCGGCTTCCCTTTTAACCAAAAGAATGTAGTGCCTTTATTCTTCTGGACCTTGCTCAGTATGATCGACTTTTCATATGTATTCACATGAAGTCTTTATGTACTTAGATGTTCATTTCAATTCGTATCAGGTCTTCACATCTTTTGCCATTATAGGGGAAAGCGGAATTTTCGACAACCAATCTTTCCCTTTATATTCCAAAAAAATCTATTTTAAGTGTAAGAGAATCAATTTCATAATACCTTTAGTAGCTTCAATCAGGACGATAGATAGATCAAAACGCTTCTATTTGTCTATATATCGTTTTAATGAGTTATGAAATTGATTCAAAAATCCAGTTTCTGTGCCGAAAGTTCTCCGCCTGACAAAGTAAATCGAAGCACGAGACATTCCCCTGGGCGAGGCATAAACGTATTAAATTCTGTTTCAGCAAGCCATGTGGCAGCCCATTGCCTGATCACTCCGCCATGAGTTACCACAAGCATCTTAGGTACTTCGTTATGATCTCCCCTATCCTGATGGGTACTCCGTCTAGTCTCATATAAATAAGGTCTGATTCGTTCTTCCACAAACTCCACTATTCTTTCGGAAAAGTGGGAAAACGTCTCTGCTCCCGGCGGAGTCACACCGAGAGGATCATCAATCCACTGACGATAATTCGGATCATACTGCAGCATCTCATACGTCTGTCCTTCATATTCTCCAAAGTGATACTCCCTGAGCCTTGCGTCCAGCACGGCTGTATGAGCCCGTTCGGGGACAATCATATCCAGTGTCTCTATGCATCGGACAAGATCACTTCCATAGATTTGATCAAACTGAATTTGTCCAAGGGATGCGCGGAGTCCCGCAAGATCCTCCTTCGCTTCAGGAAGCAGCGGAATATCGGTGTGTCCCAAATATCTTTTTTGCTGATTCCAAAGTGTTCGTCCATGCCGGACTAAATAAACATCGACAGAAGACATATTTTCATGAGACGTATTCACCACAGCCAACCGACTCCTGTAATCGACATCAGCCATAATAAAACCACCAGGATGACTACGAATAGACTTGATGATATATACATCATCGCAATCGTTGTCCGAATATGGCTCGCTTCCATCTCATGGTATGGAACCCCCATATAAGCACGGAACGAACGAACACCATGGTAGACGTTATATCCTCCAAGCCGGATCCCAAGTGCACCGGCAACTGCGGATTCCGGATACCCGCCGTTTGGACTTGGGTGCTTGCGGGCATCCCGCTTCACTGTGCGCACACTATTTTTCACATGAAGACCTAATACCCCAGCGGAAGCAAATAGCAGAAGAGCTGTGATCCGCGCTGGGATGAAGTTTGCAATATCATCCAGTCTGGCAGAGGCCATACCCAGCGATTTATATTTTTCGTTTTTATAGCCGACCATGGAGTCAAGTGTGTTTACCGCGCGATAAGCCATCGCAAGAGGTGCTCCGCCTAGGAAAGCGAAAAACAGCGGTGATATAATCGCATCTACAATATTTTCGGCTACCGTTTCAACGGTTCCCCTTACTACTTCAGAGGATTCTAACTGTTTTGTGTCTCGGCCTACAATCATACCGAGTGCAACTCTTGCTTCCGGCAATTTGCCGGCCCTAAGATGTTTATATACTTCTATACCTGCATCTCGTAGTCCCTTCGTCGCGATCGTTGTCGCAATCAGCAGAATTTCACCCGCTATAGCAAGCGCAGGATGGATAAAGAATAGGAACTTTAACAGCGCCCAAGTCAGAACAAACGCACCAGTAACAATCAATATGGGAAAAAGAAACCCTGCATAACGCAGTCCTCGCTGCGTTGTCACTTTTTTGCGAATCATTTTCTCAAGGCCGCTAATTGCCTTCCCCATAGCAATAACCGGATGAGGAATCCACCGCGGGTCACCGATGATGAGGTCAAGCGTATAAGCAGCTAGAATAATCCAAGCTCCCATCATGATCATTGCCTCCTCTCTGCTGTATAACCTGAAGCACATAAACTCTCGGTAACGGACTGATAGACGATCCGTCCAATACGATCGCCGAGTCTAGTTGCCGTACCCGCATAAGCATGCGTTAGACTCGCCTCTGTTCCATCCGCAGCAAGTCCGCTGGCTCCAATAACGATGGCGTCGGTTGTGGTTCCCGTAGCAGATCGTCCATTCTCTGCATCTCTTACACCTAAATCCTGGAGAGCGGCAACTTTGGCTTCAACTGCCGTTTGCACTGCGTTCACAAGCGCATATGGTGTTAATTTACCGGCAATGAACAGCATGATATTAATCGTGCCCGGCGTATAGCCAGCATTAAATACCGTCCGCGGAGAACCTGCTCTTGCTCCATTCGATACTCCTGCGGTGGTACAGCATAATAAAACCGCTCCATCGGTCTCGTCTTCCAGAATAGAAGCATGTTCTAATTTCACTGCGGTTAACAAACCTGCCGTCTGATGAGCTGGATGCCCCCATTTTTCAAGCAGTTCTTGAATGTCTCTCACAGGGTCACTTGAATCATAATGACGATCCACGTATATATTTACAGCACGGTCGAGACGAGTCATCCCCCCTCCATGAATGCTGCTGGAGATCGTATCCAGCATATGAGGAGACTCTAGAAGCAGATGCCGTTCATATCGGGAAATGGTTAACCCTGGCCATTGCCTGGATGAATACACGATCGGTAAATCTTTTGATTCAGAATCTGTATGTAAGAATGGCGTCGCCATTACTTTGCTCCCTCCATGACTTGCCCAAATGTTTCTAAAAACTGTGTATTTTGCTCCGTACCCTTAACCGCAATACGAAAAGCGTGCTCAGTTAGCCCTGAGTACATCGCACAGCTGCGAATCAGAATCCCTTGTCGTCCCATTGCTTCCTGCAGGGAACCCGCAGTCCATGGGGCTCTTGCCTCAGCCAGCAGATAATTCGCTTCTCCTGGATACACAGTAAACCCATATTTTCTAAGACCCTCTGCAAGCCTTTTTCTCTCTGCTGTAATCAGCGATATCGTATTCTGTTCGTAGGAAGAGCCTGCCTGAAGACAAGCTTCCCCTGCAAGCAGGGCAAGACCATTCACGCTCCAGGTTACTTGCTTCTGCGTCATAGAACGAATAAGGTCAGGACTTGCGAGCGCATAACCAAGCCGCAGTCCAGGAATAGCATAAAATTTCGTCATTGAACGAATGATGATGACTTCTGGATATTTTTCTAAGGAAGGTGCGATTGAATTACGCTCTTCCTCCGGAATAAAGTCAATAAAGGCTTCATCGATAACCAGCTTTGTTTTGGTTAGTTGCGCCTTATTCGCCAGCGTCACAAGGTCCGACAGCGAATACTGAACCCCATTTGGATTATTTGGCTGACCAATAAATAGAACCTGCACCCTCTCCATCAGTGCTGCAATGTCGTTTACATCTGCTCGGTATCCATTCTCCTGCAGGCCATACACAGAATCGACTTTGGCACCAAACTGCAGAGCAAGTGAGCGATATTCAGAGAAACCCGGCTCAATCGTTCCAACTGTCTTCGGTGACAATGCCATAAGTAAAAGAGCCATACATTCCGCCGCGCCATTTCCAATAAGAATGTACTCTTCTTCAAGCTTTACTTGTGCAGATAATCTCCGTTTCAGCGCCCGGTGTCCCGGATCGGGGTAACGAACTATTGCTTTCCAGCCCTGTTTCAATGCTTCTATTACTTCCTCCGGTGGTCCAAGGGGATTAATATTTGCACTATAATCAAGAAAATCAGCAGCCTTCTTTCCGTACTTAAGCGCTGCCGTTTCTACGTCCCCGCCATGTCCATAGATTTCAATCAAAGGCATGTCCTTCCTTTCTTTGCTGCATCATAGCATCACGTACCCATTATGATGGCAGAATTTAGACAGCGTCAATGGGATTTCCCTTTTGTATCGTTTGCGTTATTGGTTTACAATAAGAGGTGAGTCTCTTTGTTTTCATCAGAATTGTTCGGGGCATGCCCCGCTTATGATTCTTGCTTACATATTTTATAAGGTATCGGAGGAAATCACCATGTTGTTTATTGACAATCAAGGCATTACAGATCCCCGGATTAACCTCGCTATCGAGGAATATGCCCTTAAACACTTGTCTTTGGACGAGAGTTACTTGCTGTTTTATATCAACGCTCCCTCTATTATCATTGGGAAACATCAGAACACTATTGAAGAAATTAACCAGGAGTATGTACAGCAGAATGGAATCACTGTTGTGCGCAGACTTTCTGGCGGCGGTGCCGTATACCATGATTTAGGCAATCTTAACTTCAGCTTTATTACAAAAGATGACGGTAATTCATTCCACAACTTCCGTAAGTTCACCCAGCCTGTTGTTGAAGCACTCCACCAACTGGGAGTAAACGCAGAACTTACGGGACGTAATGATCTTCAAGTCGGTGAACAAAAAATTTCAGGTAATGCCCAGTTTGCAACTCGCGGCCGGATGTTCAGCCATGGTACGCTCATGTTCGATCTGAACCTCGAGGATGTACAAGCTTCATTAAAAGTGAATCCCGAGAAGTTCAAATCGAAGAGCACCAAATCCGTACGCAGCCGTGTAACGAATATTCGCTCTTTAATGGATAAAGACATGACTATTGTGGAATTCCGCGAAGAACTTCTTCGTCATATCTTTGGCATGGAAGCCAGTGAAGTTCCTCAGTATCATCTGACAGAAGAAGATTGGAAGAAGATCCATGAAATTTCCAAAGAACGTTATCAGAACTGGGATTGGAACTATGGACAGTCACCGGAAAGTAACGTAAAACACTCGAAGAAATTCCCGGTCGGTATTATCGATCTTCGTATGAATATCAAAGAAGGCCGAATCGAAGATATTAAAATCTATGGTGATTTCTTTGGTGTAGGAGATGTCGCTGATATTGAGAACTTGCTTCGCGGCAAACGTTATGAGGATGCGGAAGTTAGAGAAGCACTCAAAGACGTTGATGTGAAACATTATTTTGGCAATCTTGAGATCGAAGACTTTATCGGTCTTGTCTTTCTTGAAGAGTAGCATTACCCTTTAAAGTTATAACGCACTAATCATAGAACAAGATATAGAGGAGAGAAACCATGACTTACAAACTAATCGCGATTGATATTGATGACACTTTGATTAACGACGACAAAGAAGTAACCCCTGCAACACAAAGTGCACTCGAAGCAGCTGTAGCCAAAGATGTAGTCGTAACCCTTGCAACCGGACGTGCTTATGCTTCTGCTCAAGCGATTGCTAGACAAACTGGACTCAACGTTCCCATCATTACGTATCAAGGTGCACTCATCAAGAACCTGATGGATGAAGAAGTTCTTTATGAACGTTATGTTCCCCAAGATGCAGCTCGCAAGCTTTACGAGTTCTGCCTTGAACGGAATCTGCACCTCCAGACTTATATTGACGACAAGCTGTACTCCCGTGAAGAGAATGAGAAACTGATCGACTACTGCAAGCTGAACAAGACTCCTTATTATATTGAACCTGATTTCATGAAAATGATTGAGCAGCCTGCACCGAAACTGCTCATTATCGATACACCGGAACTGTTGGACGAAATCGCACCACAGCTTCGTGAGCTGCTCGGCAGTGAGGTCCATATTACCAAATCCAAACCGCATTTCCTTGAAATCATGCATCATGAAGGTACCAAAGGCCATGCGCTGACTTTCCTTTCGAACCATTTCGGAGTGGATCTTAAAGATACCATTGCCGTGGGTGATTCCTGGAATGACCATGAAATGCTCGAAGCTGCCGGTCTAGGTGTAGCTATGGGTAATGCCATTCCTGCACTGAAGGAAATTGCAGACTATGTTACATTCAGTAACAATGAAGACGGAATCAAGCATGTCATTGAGAAATTTGTTCTGAACGCGTAAGATCTCCTAACCTAAATTAACCCTGGAACCGATTTTGGTTCCGGGGTTATTTGTGGTATGAACAGATATAGAGCGCCCCTCCACTTGTAAAAATATACCTTTCAAGTATAGTAAAGGAATACGTTGTTTACCAGTTAATACGCAAAGTCAGGGGGCTATCTACTTGGAATCAGGACTGCTTATTGGACTTGTTATCGTCGTGTCTGCGCTTTTGATGTACTCCTTCTTCTATACGATCAAGAAAGGTTATTCAAAAAAGTGGGATGAAGAAGACTCCTAATTCATACCACCATACATACTTACATACATTCGTTCATACCAAAAAAGGGCATAAGATAAGGATTAAAGTTTCATCCTCCATTCTTAAGCCCTTCCTTTTATTTTTCCGTTAATTTTTCTTTAATCCGATGAAACTCCGACTTAATCCGTTCTTTCATTTCCTCTGCCTTTTCTTGTATGTCTTCAACTCGCTCTTTTCTTTTACGTTCTTCCTCCTCCTGAGCTAATTGCTGCTCCATCTCCCTTGCTTTATTCATTTCATGTTCCATCATCGATACTTCTTTTCGGTACACAAATGTAGGATCATACTGCTGAAGAAAGTAATTAAAAGCGACCTCATTGTTTTCTTTTATATTGGCAACAAAAGCAGTTTCCCCGTTATATAATTCAGCCACTGTTCGCTCAATCAGGCTAAATCCTTCCTTGTGACGGTTTACGACTTTGCTCGCCCCAATCATCGAACCAATACTTCCGCCAAGCAGAATACCGATCGGGCCGCCCAAAATTCCAATCATGGAACCAATCAGGCTGCTTTTTAACGCCGAAGTGTCTGCTTCACTTGGTGAGCTAAACCCATCTTTGAAAACAATTTTCCCATTTTCCTTCTGAATGACGGCTGCATCCAATATTTTATATTGCTCATGACTTTTTGATTTGGATTCAGATAGAACTTGGTAAGCCTTGCTGTCATCATTGAACACGGCAACGACAATATTATTTTCTTCCACTAGATGTAACCCTCTCTTCTATGTATTTCTTCGCTTACTGTAAATTAACTCAAATCCTCTAATTTTATTCGTGATGCAAAAAAACAGCGGATTCGATCAGCTGCCTATTTATGGAGTTGGTTTTATCAGCTTTCTCTATTTAGTAGCTTATTGTTAATCTTTTCTATACTATTTTCATAAAGGTAATTTAGATATTAGGAGAGATTTAAATGGATATCGGTTATGCCGCCAATGAGCATATCAAAATAAATCATATAGTGAATGATTTCGAATTTGGAATAGATGAGGAGATTCAATATGTAATCACTCTTTCCAGTCCTGGAGCAGGAAGATTTAGAATCAAACCATTAGCAGAATGGATCAACAACTTAGAAGAGTTTCCTGTCTATTATTGTTTAATCTCAGATAAGGGATTTCATCATATGTTTTTAGAAATGTGCACACTGCCTTATGAAGTTACAGAAATCGAAAATTCTAGACGCAAACAATTGTACTACGTTGTAAAGGCAAATAATAAGGAAGAATTATGTTCAATTGCAGAATTGATTGAGTTATTTTCTATGTCTGTGGATGATTTAAGTATTTTGAGCACAAAAATAAATCCTTGCCGGGTTGGACAAGTTGGGGATAAGGGCGAGTTTGATATTATTATTCTTGGTGATATACAAGATGCCAGCGTTTTTCACATTGGCCATGATGGAGATTCAATCTATCTCCTATCGAACGATAAAAAATTCTCAACACTTGAAGAAGCTATATCAAAAATGCCTGAAGCTATGCTAAATAAGATTGAAGTAATTGAGTATGGTGGGGATTAAATCTGAAGCATAGGATTTGATAACTTTTTGATTTCCCGATCGTTTCAAGAAGGCTTGAGTGTCCTCTTTTCTGATACCAATTTAATCCATATAATGTATAGCAAGAGGTGTTGTACATTTGAGAAAAACATTAGAAAAAAGGTTGGCTTATTTATATAAAGGGGAATTGTTTTCTATAATCACTTTTGTACCTGTTAGTTATCTAGTAAATTACGCATTCCCCAACCTACAATTGTATTCCCTATATTCATTTTGGATATCTTTTATACTCTTAGAAATTCTTTTATTACAAGGAACATTTTATTGGTATGTAAAATGTAAAAGACTAAGAAATGAGAATAATGCTATAACTCCGACTAAAGTTGTTCGACTGTTACATTATTTAAAAATGCTCAATATAGTTATGATGATGACCGCAATTGTTGTATTTTTCTTTGATTTCATTAAATGGTATCCATCTTTACCTCTAGACGGATTAACAATCGCCTTCTTCATATATATTTTTGCCATTTTAGAGTTTATAAACTACTTTTACATTCAACTCTCCTATGATAATATCTCTGACATTAAAAGTTTGATAAGAGTCAGAAAACTGAAGTATTCCTGTATGAATAAGGAATTCTCACTAAACATACTAACTAAAAATAAGGAACCACGATCCGCGTGGTTCCTTTCCTCTATAGTGAGATCATTTGGTTATTTTATGCTCGCTGTCTCCTTAAGAAGCTTATGAAGTCCGCCTTTACCATGCGGGATGCACATCGGAGTACCAAATAAAGGATCAGGAATAATATGACACTTCAGATCAAAAACCTTTTCCATAAGTTCTGAATCGATCACGGCTGCTGGATGCCCTCCCGCTTCTATGCCTCCGTTCTTGATCGCTACGATATGATCTGCATAACGACAAGCAAGATTAATATCATGAAGCACCATTACGATCGTCCGCTGCTCTGATCGATTCAAATCATACAGCAGATCCAGCACTTCAATCTGGTGGGTCAGATCCAAATAGGTCGTTGGCTCATCTAGCAGAATGACCGGCGTTTCTTGAGCCAGCGTCATTGCAATCCACGCCCGCTGTCTTTGACCACCAGACAGAGAGTCTACGGTGCGATCCTTGAGTTCCTTCATTCTCGTAGAGATCAGAGCTTTATCTACTGCCTGTTCATCTTCCGGTGACCACTGCTTTAGCCAGTTCTGGTAAGGATATCTCCCTTGCTTCACCAGTTGAAGCACCGAAAGACCTTCCGGGGCAACAGGTCCTTGGGGCAATATAGCGAGCTTGCGGGCAATGTCCTTTGTCTTCATCCCTGCGATTTGTTCACCATCAAGAATGACGGCCCCTTGCTGTGGCTTTATCAGTCTAGCAAGAGAACGCAGCAACGTCGATTTCCCGCAACCGTTACTCCCGATGAACACAGTTATTTTTCCTTTTGGAATGGATAAATCCATATTTTCAAAAATGTAAGCATCGCCGTACGAAAGCCCCAGCTTCTCGGCGCGCAAGATATCCATCGGCATTCATTCCTTTTCAGATTACTAGTATATAGAGTCAATGATTGCGACTTTTATATAGCTGATACATAAAGAACGGAGCACCAATGGCTGCTGTAAATACGCCTGCCGGAACATCTGCAGGGAGAAATGCAGTTCGCGCCACTAGATCCGCTATTAATAAAATCAAGGCTCCGAGAAGTGCACTTACTGGCACGACACTTCCAAAGGAAGGTCCCACTAGCTTCCTCGCCATATGCGGTGCCATCAGCCCAATAAATGCAATGGCACCGCCAATTGCTATTGCCGATCCTGCTAGTGCCACACTGAGCACGATGAGCAACAGCCGATGTTTTTGCACATGCGCCCCTGCACTTACCGCTACTTCGTCTCCGAGTGCTTGAATGTTAACCTTTCTCGCTTGAAACCAGGTTAATGGTAGAAGGATAACGACCCAAGGAAGCAGGATAAACACATCCGAATCCCATGAGGCTCCATAAATACTCCCCGTCATGAAAGTTATGGACCGCTCCGCCAGCTGCATCGGACCTGCAATGATAAACATGTAAGAGATTGATTTAAGCGCAGCTGCAAGGCCTGTACCGACAAGTACAAGACGCAAAGGCGTTACTCCGCCTCTCCAAGCCAAAACATATAACAGTCCGGTTACTAGAATAGCGCCCAGGATCGCGGCAAGCGGCATATATTTTATCGAAATCGTACCTGATGTGAAAAATATGAAAAGTACAGCTCCTAATGAGGCGCCGTCCGTGATTCCCGTTACGTCTGGCGATGCGAGCGGATTCCGGATCACTCCTTGCAGTACAGCTCCTGCAACTGCAAGAGAAGATCCAACCAGTACAGCAGTAAGAATACGCGGCAGTCTCAATTTTTCTACAATGATTTCTACGGTTGGATCTGCCTGACCAAATAGAGAACTGATCACTTGCGACGGAGAAATGTACTTGCTTCCAATTCCCGTTGAGATCACCATGAATGCAGCACAGAGGATGAACAGAACGAGCGTAACCCATAAGGCCCTTTTTTCAATTAGAAATGAAAGTTTTCCGTTAGACGTTTGAAATGACTTATATTTGCTCATGCTCCTTGCCGCCCTCCCTTTCTTGCAATATAGACAAAGAACGGCACGCCGATGATCGCCGTCATAACGCCAACCGGCACCTCTTTGGGCATCGCAATGTAGCGGGACAGCACATCTGCGGAAACAAGGAGTACAGCACCCCATACGAAACTATATGGTAAGATCCAGCGATAATCATTTGGAAGAAAAAACTTCATAATATGCGGAATAATTATGCCTATAAATGCGATAGGACCCGCAGCAGCGACCGATGCACCTGCTAGTAAAATAATAGAGGCGGCAGAGAGAATTTTAATCATAGCCGTCTTTTGTCCCAGTCCTGCCGCAATATCATCTCCCATGGACAATACGTTAAGATGCCTTGACAGCAGGAGTGCAATCAATAGTCCAATTCCCATGTAAGGGACGACAGCCGTGAGCTGATCAAGTTCCCTGCCAGCAACGGATCCGACAAGCCATATCAGTACCTGATCAAACATCTTACCGTCTGACAACATCAAACCTTGAGTCAGAGAATGGAAAAATGCAGTCATGGAAGCACCGGCTAATGTGATTTTCACAGGTGTCATTCCGTCCCGGCCCATACTTCCAAGAAAAAACACAACCCCGCCGCTAACTGCTGCTCCCAAAAGAGCAATCCAAGTTGTTTGCTGAAGACCAGATACACCTAACCAGCCTGTAGCCACAACAACGAAAAAAGCGGCACCTGCATTCACACCTAAGGTACTCGGAGAAGCGATTGGATTACGAGTGAGAACCTGCATGACAGCTCCGGCAACAGCTAGACTCCCGCCAACTGCTGCAGCGATCAGCACACGAGGAATCCTTGCTGTCTGGATAATTAAGTGTTCGGTACTTCCATTTGGTTCCGTCACCGCCTGCCAAATAACGGACAGAGGAATGCGGGTAACACCAAAAATAACACTACTCATCATGGCAAGAATAAGTAGTCCAATAGATAAGGCTAGCCCCAAGATGCGCATCATTAATCCCCTACTCATTTTGTATATATCATTTTATTCATAAAATTCCATCTAATAGTTCACTCCGCAATTTTAGTAGAAGAAAGAAAGAACTGTCAATCTTTTTGATTATCATTCTCATTTAATGCTTGACAATGGTAGAAACTGGTTATATATTCATGGTTGTTAACTGATAATCATTATCAATATATTATTTCAGGGGGAACTGGTTACATGGGGGCTTTAAACGTACATACAAAGAAACATCGCTTACGCTTATTCGGGGCGGCAATGCTTATGCTAATTCTCGTTCTAGCTGGTTGTGGAAGCCAGACGACAGAAGGTGGATCAGGTAATGAACCTACACAGCCTGCATCTAGCAATACAACAAGCGAAGGAACAACAAATACGGTTACATACACGGTAAAACATGCAATGGATGAAACAGAAATTAAAGGAACACCGCAAAAAGTCGTTATTCTAACCAACGAAGGAACAGAGGCATTGCTTGCTCTAGGAGTTACACCCGTTGGGGCGGTTAAATCATGGACAGGAGATCCTTGGTACGCACATATTAAAGATCAGATGGAAGGTGTAACGGTAGTCGGAGATGAGAGTCAACCGAACCTTGAACTCATTGCAGGTTTGCAGCCTGACCTGATTATCGGTAATAAAATGCGCCAAGAGAAAGTCTATGATCAGTTAAAAGCGATTGCCCCAACTGTTATGGCTGAGGATCTTCGCGGGGACTGGGAGATCAACTTCAAACTTTATGCAGAGGCACTGAATAAAACCGAAGAAGGCGCAGCAAAAATCACCGAATTCAATGATCGCATTGCGGATTTCAAATCTAAAGCAGGCGATAAAGTAAATGAAACGGTATCTGTGGTTCGTTTTATGGCTGGCAAAACCAGAATTTATCATACCGATACTTTCACAGGTAACATCTTTGCAAAAATAGGACTAGCGCGGACAGAGCTTACCCAAAATGCAACTGAATTCGTAGATGAAATTACGAAGGAACGTTTACCGGAAGCGGATGCAGATCGTCTTTTCTACTTCACCTATGACACAGGCGACGGCAAAGGGAATGATACCGAAACGGAGATGATACAAGACCCGCTTTGGCAGAACCTAAGTGCCGTCAAGAATGGCCGTGCGTATAAAGTAGACGATGCCGTATGGAATACAGCCGGAGGTATTCTAGCCGCAAACTTACTCCTTGATGAACTCTACGGATTTTATGAGATTGCAGAATAACAGAATACGGAGCTCATGGGTACAGTTCGAAGAACTGTGCTCTTTTTTATGAATGAACCATGTCCATTATTTGTAAAAAACTGGACTTTAGTCTAGTGTACTTCACTTTCTCTAGACCGGTTACATCCACTCCTCTTTTTGCTATGATACCTGTAGTTGTAGTTGAAATTTATAGAAAGGAGTGATCCATTTGAGATTAAGGAAACAAAATCTGGTCGCCCCGTTGCTCATTTTGATCGGTATTTTTCTGCTTATGAACTCCGGTAAGGATATCGGAACCGGCTCTATTTTTGCCTACTTCTGGCCGACCTTCTTCCTTATTCCGCTAGGGGTATTTTTCCACTGGATGTACTTCTCATTGATCGGCCGCGGCATCGGGCTTCTCGTTCCAGGAGGTATCCTTCTCACCGCTGGACTGACTTGTCAGATCGCCATTGTTACAGACAGCTGGATTACCATGTGGCCTGGATTTATCCTGGCGCCAGCCGTAGGATTATTCGAACTTTACTGGTTCGGTACCAGAAACAAATACCTACTGATTCCCATCAATATTTTGGCTGTCCTATCCTTTATTTTCTTCATTGCGTTCTCTATTGGTTCCATGCTTAGTCAGTTCTCCATCATCCAACCCATCCTTGCTCTTCTGCTTATCGTTGCTGGAGCTTACGTTCTCTTCCGGCCAAAAAAACATACTTACTAATGAAATAATGTACACATAATGCGATACTACATAATTTAACTACGTAAATTAACTACATAATTTGGATCAATATAAACCTCTCTCCTTTCTTATGAGAAGAGGTTTTGTTGTGTGTATGAAAAAAAGACAGAGGGTTTCCTCTGTCTTACTTGATTTATTTTGCAACCATCTTATCTACAAGCCCATAAAGAGAGAAACCTTATTGTAACGAATGCGTTAGCCCGGTATGAGCAAGCGTAATACCTGGGCTTAACGTATAATCTTTACGAAGATCAACGTCATGAGACATATGAGTAAAAATCGTTTGTTTTGGCCGCACCTTGGCAATGAGTTCTTGTGCCTCCACCATGTCGTATACCGACCGAGTTTCAAAGGCAGCTTCCTCATGATAAAAACTTGTACCCAGCACAAGCAGATCAAGACCATACAGCCGTTTTTGTTCTTCTTCGCTCAGATCAATAGAATCAGAACAATACACCCATATGTATCCATCTTTCTCAAGACGATATGCATAGGAGTAACCGTTTTTCCCATGATTTACTTTCCAGGCCCGAATGTGGAATCCCGCAAGCACAAGACCATTCTCCAGATCAACCGGTTTCATCTCCATGTGGTTTTGAAGCCAAGGAAACTGTGCCTGAATCGCATTCAGCACTTCTTGCGGTGCGTACAGCTCACCCTTCTCTCCAAGCCACCGGCAGGCATCAGCCCACTCAGGAAGTCCGCCAATATGATCAAAATGAGGATGTGTCACTAGCATCGTGTGCAGTTTACGTTTCTTCAGTATTTCCATCTGGTGCCGAAAATCTGGCCCTCCATCGATGAGAAACTCCCCCTGATCACTCTCTACAAACACCGAAGAGCGATACCGGCGATTCACCCCGGTTGTTCTTGCTTCCTCACACACTTTACAATCACAATATACCCTCGGCACACCCATAGCATCACCCGTACCAAGAAAGGTCAGCTTATTATATTGTGTCATGGATCATTCTCCTTTCTTGCGTCCCGCGTTCATTATTGCCCGCGAATGCCCAGCGTAAGCTGTTTGCGCCCGTCTGCTGTTTGCCGAATCTCTTTTATCTCCCAATTAAATGCAAGAGTGTGCTCTAGTTTTTCTACTTGTGGCTCGGACAAGACCAGACCTTCGATCCGTCCTTCTCCTAAGGTGAAATCTTTGTCTGGATCAAGCTGAAATGTCGCCACAATCCAGTTTTTGAGACCATTATTCGTATTAAATGTAATGCGGTACCCTTCCTTTATTGCTTTCTCTATATCTTCGCCATGTTCTTTCGCATAAGAGAAAAAAGACTCATATGTATAATGCGGGCGCTCGGCGGCTTTTAACAGTTCCGTATTCTCCGCTTGTACTGCTTCTACGATCTCCTCATTCGTGAGCCCGCTTCTTCTTGCATTCTCTAGTAATATAGCGGTGTACTGCGACAGTTTCACTTCCTGGTTCATGTGGTAACACTCCTCTTCGCATGGTAATGTAATACTCCTGATTAAAGCATCTAAAGGTATTATGAAATTGTTTCTATTGTAGACCTTTTTTCATACCTTGTTCAAGATCAACAGATGTCTGCAAAAGAAAAAACGACCTCCACCGGTCGTTTTATCTACTTTATTTAATAAAATAAATTTTGGATAAATCACGGAAGAGAACAATCGGCTGGGCGATCGCATCCTCTAATCCACCATAGCCTTTACTTACGGCGATGACACTTTTCGTATAAGCAAGCGGCAAAACCTGAAGTTCTTTTGCAATCTTCTGTTGAATCTGTACATATAACTTCTGGCGAGCAGCTGAATCCACTTCTACTGAAGCGCGTTCCCAAAGTGTATCCAGATCTTCGTTCTCAGCGTGTGATTCATTATATACCCCACTACTCTTATAGAGAGACTCATAACTAACAGGATCTGGACCCAAGATATACCCGGCAAGCGAAAGTTCAAAATCAGTATTGTTTTGATCCAATTTCCGTTTTTCATACACGGATGCTTCCATCGGTTTTAGCTCGACCTTGATTCCAACCTTTTTTAGTTTCTGCTGGATGTAAAGAGCCTGATTCATTTGCGTTTTGCTGGATTTCACATAAGCAAGGCGGATTTCTAAATTTGAAACATCTGCTTGTTCCAGTAATTCCTTAGATTTTTCAGGATCATAATCATAGGTCCTTACTTCAGAAGTATGATACAACGTATCAGGTGTAAATATAGAAGAAGCGGGATCTGCGAACCTGCTCGACAGATGCGAGATTCGAATCATTTCTTCTTTGTCCAAAGCATAGGCGATCGCTTCCCGGACTTCTTTCTTTTTCATCTCCGGTGTATTCATATTAAATACCATGTACTCCAGGCGTCCATCTGCATAAGTTACAAGGTTATATTCCCCTGATTCACTCAGCGCCTCATATTCCTCGTTATTAATCAGCGACATCTGCACAGCACCCTCGCGGAGTGCCTGATCCGCTGTATCCGGGTCCATGATTTGATACGAAATCGTATCCAAGTAGGCTGCTCCGTCATAATAGTCTTCAAAACGCTCCAATGTTAGATGCTCACCTGGTGCATACTCCTTATACTTAAAAGGGCCCGACCCAATAGGGTGATCGTTTTTAGAACTATGGGCGATATCTTTCTCCCCTTGATAGATGTGCTTCGGGATCGGATAAAGATACAGTAATGCGCCTTCGAATGAAGGAGTTGCTTTTGGAAGTACAAATTTGACAGTTAGCTCATCGATCTTTACTACCTTCGCAGGTTGTCCATCATAAACATACTGGCTTCGGAAGGGACTATTCTGAGTTTCATCTATGATTTGATTGACTGTAAACACAATATCATCGGCAGTAATGGCTTTTCCATCATGCCATGTAAGTCCTTCTCTCAGCTTGATAAAATAAGTTTTATAATCTTTTGAAGCATATGCACGCTCTGCTAAGGCGTAAACTTTCTTTCCATTTTCCATATAAAATAGCGGTGCATAGAGCGACTGGTTCACGGTAAGTGTAATCCGATCTGTCGCATATAAGGGATTCATTACCTTCGGATCATCTTGTACGGCGATGTTGATACTACCACCCCGTACAGGTGAGCTTACCTCGCCTGTTATTTCATTGCCAGCATCCCCAACTTTAGTCTGATCTTCTTGCGTGTCACATGCAGTCAGCAGTAACCCTAAGATGAGAAGAAGCGGCAACATATTTCGAAACCAATTTGAATATTTCATTCTCGTTGTTATCCTCCTGATGCATAAATAGCATTTAGGTATCCTCGCTAATAATATGAATGTAGTATAAACAAGGTTCATCTAAAAAGCAAAACTAATAAAACGCATAATAAAAACCCTGCACGTCAGTTAACGTTCAGGGTAAAAGTAAATTTCCCTATATAGATACTGGCATCGGATCACTCTTCAGGTGATTCTCAACCATCCAGTTCTCATGATCATTAAAAAGATAGGCCCTGTGAACAAGGACTCGCACCTCTTGACCTACAGTTAGCGTCTCTTTCTCTAATGAACGATACGTAATTAACTTGTTATTCCCGACCATGACTTCAACAAGCCATTCGCTGCCGCGGAAGTGCAAGGCACGAACCTTCCCCTTCTCGGTAGCCGAGAGCAAAGTAAACTCATGTTCTGAGCCTACCTCAATATATTCAGGGCGAATCAGAGCCTTCGCTTCAACAGCAGAACCTGTTAACTTGTCAAATCCCTTCAGTTCCCGTGCATGCTCAACAATCGTCGATTCACCAATAAAAGAGGCTACAAACGGGGTTTCCGGCTGTTTATATATATCCCATGGGGTGCCTTTTTGTTCGAGCGCTCCCCCATTTATAATCATGATTTCATCAGCGACTTCAATCGCTTCATCCTGATCATGGGTAACGAAGATTGAAGTAATACCTACTCGCTCTATGAGTTCCCGCAGCCATGATCTCAGCTCATGCCGAATCTTGGCATCAATCGCAGCAAAAGGTTCATCTAGCAGCAGAAGCTGAGGTTCAGGAGCCAGTGCCCTTGCAAATGCAACCCGCTGTCTTTGTCCTCCAGATAACTGGTGAGGGTATCTTTTCTCAAAGCCGCTGAGGCCTGTCAGTTCAACAAGTTCCATGGCCCGATTTTGTATCTGCGTTTTGGACTGCTTCTTCACCTTAAGTCCAAACGCGATATTATCAAATACGGTCATATGTTTAAATAACGCATAGTTTTGAAAGACGAATCCGATTCCCCGTTCTTGGGGCGGAAGATGGTTAACTAGCTGTCCATGCAAGCGAATCTCACCCGCATCGGGATTTTCAAGCCCTGCCAAGATACGTAGTATGGAAGTTTTGCCTCCTCCACTTGGACCGAGTAAACCAATGAGGTGACCTTTTTTTATATCAAAAGAAACATCTTTAACTGCATGAAAACTGCCAAAATGTTTGTTTAGACCACGGACTTCCACATGCATGACGCCATCCCCCATCACATATTTCCTATTATTTAGGTAGGAATTACTTTATTTGATACTTTACCAAATATAGGGGGATTTCGTCAATCATTTCTCGTCCGATGATCAGATCACACTTTCGCAGATCACCGTTATGATATTGTAACGTTATGATAGTTTACCGCTTTGAAGTATGTAAGCATGACGTGGTGTTGACGTGTACCAAATGAAGGGGGTTACAGACGACTGCACATGATGTTTACATGCGAAGCTGCTTCAGCCCTGACTTCTTCAAATGGCAAGCGGTCTTGGATGTAATAAGAGATGAATCCGTGAATGGATAAAAATAAACTGTGGGGTAGTTGGATCCGTTCTTCGTTTGTGTAGTTTTTGTGGTTCATATGATGACGGATAATGGTGGCGAATAATTCATAACAACGATTCTGTTCTGCCCGGCAATAAGCAAGCAGCTCTTCGTCTCGAATCATAAACATAATTTCATATTGATAGGGATTTTGCAGACCAAAGCGTATAAATTCCATCATGACATGCTCTGGTTTCGTAAGTCCATCTTTAGAACTTCTAGCCATGGCCTGCAGGAGCAGCTGCCCCAAATGGTTAAAATCTTCGACTACAATGGCATAAAACAATTCTGCTTTTTCCTTGAAATGATAATATAAAGAGCCGTGACTGTATCCTAGATGCTGTCCAATACTACGCATTGAAATAGATCGATATCCTTTTGTAACGAATAAATGCCTGGCCGCTTCCAGAATCCGTTCTCTCGACAATTCCTGCTCCACTGCTCTTCTAGCCATATCTTATTCTCCTTCAATAAAATAAAGCTGCTGTCCCTCCGTGATCACAGATTGACCTTGTGTTAGATCTGTCATAAACTCGATGAATCGCTCTGCTTCTCGATCTACCGGCAGACATGTCAGCTTGACTTTGTCAGTAAATGTAGTCTCTCCCATGCGAACCTGCCTGTTTCTCAGCTCATTTTCCACTTTTCCTAGCCAAGTGTAATCCAGTTCTACGAAAACTTCGCGGTGAAGCACTTTCGTTATCGCTTCTCCGGCCTCAATCGCAGCGACTGCTCCATCCGTATAAGCACGAATCAGTCCTCCGGCACCCAGCATAATACCGCCAAAATATCTCGTTACCACGATAGCGACATTTTTTAGTCCCTGATTTTTGATCACCTCCAAAATAGGTTTCCCTGCGGTCCCGCTTGGCTCTCCATCATCAGATTGCTTCTGAATCTCATCCCGTTCACCAATCATATATGCTGAACAATTATGCGTGGCGTTCCAATGTTTTTTCTTAATATCTTCAATAAATTGGATCGCTTCTTCTTCATTTTGTACAGGCATAACGTAACCAATAAATCGAGATTTCTTAATTACAATTTCCTTGTTCCCCGCTGCTCGAACGGTTCTGTACTGCTCAATCATTGCTCTCTTACCTTTCTATATGTGAAGAAAACACCTGTAGGTGTTCTATTCTTAGATGTAATAGGGTTTATATTTGTAAGAAAGCAGTCCATCCAAATGCGGGTGAACTGCTTCTTATGATCAAACAACCTGTGGCAGCTTGATTGTATTACTATATTTATGAAACAGATAACTTCTGATCTTTAATAGATCATTCCATTATTATTCAGTAAGTCTTGCTTCAAGTTTTGCTTTTTCTTCTTCATAACCTGGTTTGCCAAGAAGAGCAAACATGTTCTTTTTGTAAGCTTCTACACCCGGTTGGTCAAACGGATTTACTCCCATCAGGTATCCGCTGATTCCGCATGCTTTTTCAAAGAAGTATACCAGATATCCGAAAGAATATGGAGACATATCTGGAACATTTACAATAAGATTTGGTACTTGACCGTCTGTATGTGCCAGCAGTGTACCTTGGAATGCTTTTTTGTTAACGAAATCCATTGTTTTTCCTTCAAGGAAGTTCAGACCATCTAGGTCGTCTGGATCTGCTTCAATGGAGATGTGGCTTGGTACTTCTTCCACTTGGATAACCGTTTCGAAAATGTTACGGCTACCTTCTTGAATGAATTGTCCCATGGAGTGAAGGTCTGTGGAGAAATCAACGGAAGCAGGATAGATTCCTTTGAAGTCTTTTCCTTCGCTTTCGCCAAACAATTGTTTCCACCATTCAGATACAAAGTGCAAGGATGGCTCGTAGTTTACAAGGATTTCGGTTCCTTTGCCTTTGCGATACAGCGCGTTACGTACTGCAGCGTACTGATAACTTTGGTTTTCTGCAACGTTCGGGTTAGCAAATTCTTTGGAAGCATCAGCCGCACCTTGCATCATTTCTTCAATGTTAATACCTGCTGTAGCGATTGGCAGAAGTCCTACTGCTGTCAGTACGGAATAACGACCACCTACGTCATCAGGAATAATGAAGGACTCATAACCTTCTTCAGTTGCGAGTTTTTTCAGTGCACCACGTGCTTTGTCTGTTGTTGCGTAAATACGTTTACGTGCTTCTTCTTTACCATATTTTTTCTCCAGTGCAGCACGGAAGATACGGAAAGCAATCGCTGGTTCTGTTGTTGTACCGGATTTGGAGATTACATTGACAGAGAAGTCTTTACCTTCAACCAGCTCAAGCAAATGATTTACATATGTAGAGCTAATGTTATTACCTGCAAAATAGATTTCTGGAGTTTTACGTTTTTCTTTTGGCAGCTCATTGTAGAAAGAATGAGTCAACATTTCAATCGCTGCACGCGCGCCAAGATAAGAACCGCCGATCCCGATTACGATCAATACTTCGGAGTCGCTTTGGATTTTTGCTGCTGCTTTTTGAATGCGGGAGAACTCTTCTTTATCATAGTTCGTTGGAAGGTCGATCCAACCCAGGTAGTCGGAACCTGCGCCTGTACCATTATGAAGCTGCTCGTGAGCAAGACGAATTGGCTCTGCCAAATAGTCCACTTCATGTTGACCTACAAATTCAAGAGCTTTACTGTAATCAAAAGTTACTTTTTTAGCCATGATTATAAAACCTCCACTATTTTTAAATTAGCGAGAATTAGTTCTCACTTGAAAGCTTGTCTTATGGCTGTCCGGTTTATACGTTATTGTTAACTACCGCGCCTTCACTTATGAAATAGAATACTTTAATTTCGATAACGTGACAAGCTTGGTGAATTGCTGACCGAATCATTTTACACTTTATTCTCTTCAAGTTTAAGCCTTTTGGCTTGCCTCTGTCTCCATGATATGATGAAGACCTAATGAACGTTTGATTAAACAATGAAAGGTGAGAATGATTCATGAAAAAGATTGCTGTACTTGGACTTGGCACAATGGGTGGACCCATGGCTTCTAACCTTCTAAAAAAAGGATATGAAGTCACCGTATATAACCGAACTGCTGAAAAATGCAGCCCGTTCGTAGCCGAAGGTGCTGTAGCAGCCAAAACGCCGAAAGAAGCAGCACACGGTCAGTCTCTCGTAATAACTATGGTAAGTAATGATGCATCCATCAATGATATTTATTATGGCGAGAATGGTATTTTTGCAGGTGTCATCGATGGGACTACGATTATGGACTGCAGTACCATTTCCCCTGACCTTGCAAAAAAACTCGCAGCTGATGCTACGGCTCTTGATTGTTCTTTTCTGGATGCACCTGTTACAGGCAGCAAACCAGCAGCCATTGATGGTTCATTAGTATTTATGGTCGGCGGTGATGCCGTAACCATCGAAAGTCAGATGGATGTATTCGAAACGCTCGGAAAAAAAGTAATTCCTATGGGCGAAAACGGAAATGGTGCCGTAGCGAAACTTGCCCATAATACGATCGTTGGAATTAACAATGTAGCACTAGCGGAAGGATTTGCGATTGCCTCAAAATCGGGCATCCCGGCTGATGCATTCCTGGATCTCGTCCAGTTAGGTTCTGCCGGCAGTAAAGCAGCTGAACTGAAAGGCCGCAAAATCATTGACCATGACTTTACGAATCAGTTCTCCCTCGCTCTTATGCTCAAAGATTTAAAACTTGCGTCATCTCTAACAGACAATACTGGCGTGCCTGCCCCTATGCTGAATCTGGCAAAAAGCATGTTCCAGTCTGGTGCCGCTAAAGGATACGGTGAGGAAGACTTATCAGCTGTCGTAAAAATCTACGAAGCCTATATAGAACAGCAAATTAACGGCAAACCGCTTGCATAGATATCAAGATAGGATGAAAAAGGGTAAAGCGCCATTTGGCTGCTTCACCCTTTTTTGTTTTCATATGGATACAATAGAACTACAGAAGCGCTTTAACGCGGCTTACTACGTTTTCTACTGTGAAGCCATATTCTTTAATTACAGTGTCGCCAGGCGCAGATGCACCGAACGTAGAAATGCCGAGAATATCACCAGCATCACCCACATATTTTTCCCAGCCCATTGGATGAGCCATTTCTACTGCAAGACGAGCTTTAACGTCTGGAAGGAGTACGGAATCTTTGTATGCTTTATCTTGTTTTTCGAACAGATCCCAGCTTGGCATACTGATAACACGTACGTGAATACCTTCTTCAGCAAGAGCCTCTTGTGCTTTTACTGCCAGTTGAACTTCAGAACCTGTTGCGATAATTTGAGCGGTTGCTTTACCATTCTTCGCATCAGATACTACATAAGCACCACGTTTGATTCCTTCACGAGCGCCTTCTACTGTACCCGGAAGAATCGGCAAGTTTTGACGAGTAAGCACAAGTGCTACCGGATTCGAAGTGTTCTCTACTGCATAAGCCCATGCTGCAGAAGTTTCATTTGCATCCGCTGGACGAATAACAGTAAGACCTGGAATGATACGCAAGGAAGCGAGTTGTTCAATCGGTTCATGCGTAGGACCATCTTCACCTACTGCAATACTGTCATGAGTCAGTACATAAGTTACTGGCAGTTTCATGATAGCGGACAGACGAACTGCTGGACGCAGGTAATCGGTAAATACGAAGAATGTACCGCCGAATACTTTCACACCGCTGTGCAGCGCCATACCGTTCATTGCAGCAGCCATACCGAATTCACGAACACCAAAGTAGATGTTACGGCCGGAATAATCCGCTGGAGTGAACTGAGCAAGATCGTTCAAGTGAGTCATTGTTGAACTTTCAAGGTCAGCAGATCCACCAGTGAGGTTAGGTACATTGTGAGCAAGACCGTTCAGTGCATTACCAGAAGCTACGCGAGTAGATACTGCTTTGTCTTCCACACTGTACTTCGGCAAGTCGCGATCCCAACCTTCAGGAAGTCCGCCGCTGATTGCTGTTTCGAACTGAGCAGCAAGTTCAGGGTATGCTTTTTTGTATTCTGCAAATTTAGCTTCCCAAGCTTTGTTTGCTTCTACACCACGTTCTTTCACTTTTGCAAAATGAGCACGTACTTCGTCTGGAACGAAGAAATCTTCTTCATATACCCATTTGTAATATTCTTTAGTGAGTTTTGTTTCGTCAGGACCTAGTGGGGAACCGTGAGTACCGCCATGGCCGCCTTTACCTTGTTTGTTCGGGCTGCCGTAACCGATCACTGTTTTCACTTCGATCAGGGTTGGACGATCTGATACTGCTTGTGCTTCTTTGATCGCTTTTTCGATTGCAGGAAGATCATTACCATCTTCTACGCGAAGCACTTGCCATCCGTATCCTTCAAAACGTTTTTGAACACTTTCGGAGAAAGAAAGGTTCAGTTTACCATCAAGGGAAATATCGTTGGAATCATAAAGAACCACGAGTTTACCCAGTTTCAAGTGAGATGCCAGGGATGCTGCTTCGTGAGAAACACCTTCCATAAGGTCACCGTCACCGCAAATTGCGTAAGTATAGTGGTCTACCACATCGAAATTATCTTTATTGTAAGTAGCTCCGAGCTGAGCTTCAGCCATTGCCATACCTACTGCCATTGCAATCCCTTGTCCAAGTGGACCTGTCGTTGCATCCACACCAGCAGTGTGACCGAACTCAGGGTGTCCTGGAGTCAGGCTTCCCCATTGACGGAATTGTTTAATCTCTTCCATTGGAAGATCATATCCACTCAGGTGTAGTAAGCTGTAAAGCAGCATAGATCCATGCCCTGCGGACAATACGAAACGGTCACGGTTAATCCAAGTTGGATTTTCCGGATTATGGTTCATCGTTTTGGCAAACAATTGATAGCCCATTGGTGCAGAGCCCATCGGCATACCCGGGTGTCCGGATTTTGCTTTCTCAATTGCATCGATTGCCAAGGTACGAACAGTAGTAATAGACAAATTATCGATTGTTGAATTTTCATCTTTGTTAATGCTTTGGTCTTTAGTTTGTTGATCAGTCATGTTTCATCCTCCTCATAATCTCTAAAAAAAGATGTCAGGATAAGCAAACGGACTTACGCTCAGGGATTGGTACCCGCTAAAAGAAAAAAACTTTTTTATGCAAGTTAATCCGCTTGAATGTTTCAATTTGACTTATTCAATAGTATTGTAACACCTCATACATCATTTTTCCATAGCCTTCTTGTTCGTTACATAAAAATTCATATAAGGCATCCACCCAAGTATCTCCTTGGCAAGGAAAAGCATACCTAATCAAAAAGCGGAATACTTGTACAAAAAAAGCGATGATTACACGCAAAAAGCCATCCCTATTATATACTCTTAGACTGGTCTGGGCCCTTTAAAACATCAAAAATTTTCCAGTGGGATTGTTTTAGTTTGGTTTATTGTACCGATTTAAATAAAAAAACTGTCCCCTAATAAGTTAGGGAACAGTTTTTTTGCATGTCAAAATATAAGAAATTATCGTTTATTATTCCTATTAGTTAAAGACTACGGTCTTGTTCTCGTGAACAAGAATTCGGTCTTCCACATGCCATTTTACAGCACGTGCAAGTACAACACGTTCGATTGTACGTCCAATTCTCTTCAGCTCAGGAACATCATCCCGATGACTTACACGCTCCACGTCCTGCTCAATAATCGGACCGCCGTCCAGTTCTTCCGTCACATAGTGAGCAGTTGCTCCTATTAGTTTTACGCCGCGGCCATAAGCTTGAGCATAAGGCTTACCGCCCACAAAGGCCGGCAAGAAGGAGTGATGGATATTAATAATACGATTCCGGTAATGTTCGATAAACGTTGGCGATATAATCTGCATATAGCGAGCCAGGATAATCACATCAATGTCTTCACCAATCACTTCAAGCTGGCGCTGCTCAGCCTCTTTCTTCGTATCTGGTGTAACAGGAATATGATGATACGGAATACCAAAGGATTCAACATATTCTCTCATATCCGGATGGTTACTTACGACAAGGCCGATCTCTGCATCGAGGTCTCCCGCTTGCCACTGCCACAAAAGCTCAACAAGACAGTGATCTTCTTTGGATACAAAAATAGCAAGTTTCTTACGTCTTGAGACATCGGAGATATACCACTCCATCTGAAATTGTTCCGCTATAGCACCAAAGTCCGCTTCCAGCTGAGGTAAGCGACTAGACAGCTGTGGAAGATCAAACTCCACCCGCATGAAGAACATGCCTCCATCTGGATTCATGGAGTACTGATCGGATTGAATGATATTTGCCCCGTGCTCGAAAAGAAACTTAGAAACTGCCGCAACAATACCCGGACCGTCTGGACAAGAAATCAGCATGCGGGCACGATCGATATGTGCAGGTCTACCTTGTGTGTGTTTTGTGTGAATATCCATTGGTCAATTTTCTCCCCCTTGATTTAGATCAATAACCTAAGCTTTCACCAATGCTTCTTTGCCAGCAAGCCATCCAATCAAGCGATGATTCAATTGCTCCTCTGTAAGTTCAGGGAACAACGCTGCATTTACAACCATATCATACAAGCGCTCGAGCGGTTCGCGAGGATCCGCCTTTTTTGCTTTTGCATCATTTTTGAGGAGTGTCCATGTGTCCAGCACAAAACGGCGGGATTCAATATCTTCCCCTGTAAAGAAATGATGGAGTCTCTCCACATCTTCAAGGAAACCTTCTCCAAAACGTCCTGCCACATCTCCGCGCAACAAAGCAATCTCTGCCTCGTACATAGGACGTTGTTTTTTGGCATCTTTCCCGATCCATGGGGTCTCAAGTATAAACGGGCGACCTTTGAGCAGTTCATGATGGACAACGCGGTTAATGGTATCAAAACCAATCCAACCTGCACCAATCGGCGTATGTCTATCTTTTTTTGCTCCTGATGGATTTTTACTATCATTAATATGCACGACTCCGATTCGGTCAAGGCCCACCGTGCGATCAAACTGTTCTAGAACACCGTCCAGATCGCCTACGATATCATAACCAGCATCATGAATATGGCAAGTATCCATACAAATGGTCAGACGTTCATTACGTTCAACCTTATCAATAATACGAGCCAGTTCTTCAAAAGAACGACCTACCTCTGTTCCTTTGCCTGCCATTGTTTCCAGTGCGATATTCACATCTGTTTCTTGGACTCCATTTAATACTTCATTAAGTCCCTCTGCAATACGCTGAATACCATAGTCGGCATCTTTATCCGTAAAAGCACCGGGATGAAGCACAATATTCTTCACGCCGATCGCATGCGTACGGCGAATTTCTTCCTGTAGAAAACTTACTGCCAGTTCATAAGTGTGGTCTTTGTAAGAACCTAGATTGATGATATAAGGTGCATGCACCACAATCTCTTCAAATCCACCTTCTTGCATTGCTTTTTTACCTTCTTCAAGGTACATAGATTCCATTGGTTTACGGCGCGTATTTTGCGGAGCACCTGTATATATCATAAACGAAGAAGAACCGTACGATGCCGCTTCTTCTGTTGCTGTCAGTAGACCCTTGCCCGAAAAGGATACGTGGGAACCGATTTTAAGCATCTTTTATCCCCCTAATTTTAAGAATGTAAAGTTTATTGTAACTTGATTATGAAAGCCAAGCAATACGATCCTCGTATGTAACATATATCTCTCATCATACCTTCATCTTTGTCTGTGCATTCCATAGGAAACATCAGAATAGGAGTGAGAATCTTATTCGTTAACTATCGAAATATATTCATATCTGCGTTATAATTCAATAAAAGGACAAATTTAGAAAATTGATTCACTCCTCAGATAAGTACATAACCATTGAATGACATGATACATTGGGTAACGATCCATAGCTAAATTGAACCTTCTTAAATTTATCGTCCTGATGAAAGCAGCGAAAGATATGATGAAAATGATTCTTCTAACAATTCATTTACAGCATCGTTTCATTTTAAACGCGTGATGTCCACATTTGAATTATAAGTTCTTTATAAGTTCTTTTCATGTAGACACATAATTCTATTTAACTCTATCCTTGAGGTGATTGAAATGGATGTAATCCTGATGAATAGTAAGCTTAGTGCGGCTATGCCTAGCAACTGGTTTATGAACTCTATTGCGTTTTGGACCTTTCTTCTATTAGGAAGTATGGTAATCGGCGGTTTTTTTATGTTTCGTAAATTCTTAAAAACACTTCCTAAAGCCGATGGTAAATCCAAACTGGATTGGCAGAATCACTGGGTGGAAGCAAGCCGTCATCTCTGGACAGACGAAGCAAAAAGTTTTTTAGATGAGCTGGTTCAGCCTGTACCTGGCCCTTTTCGAGATATTGCCAAGCATTCCATCGCTGCCGAGATTGGTAAAATCGCTCTTCAGAACCAGGCGAAAGAAGTAACGAGAGATCACTGTATTAAAGGATATATTGTGGCTACACCAAAAAGAGACAACCGCTTCCTCGTTACCTTCCTAGACAAGAAGCAGATTGACTATAAGCCTTATAAACATCTAATGAACAAATAGACAAACTCGCTCTTGAGTCGATAATATCTAAATTCCATTTCATACCCGTTCCTCAGATCAGATTCAAGACGACTATTACATTGCGAGAGATCACCCACGCCCACATAAAAATGATTATGCCGCAAAGTATCGTTTCTTTATCGATACATTAAAACAAAAAAAAGCCGCAAAACGCGGCTTCGAAACTTCAGGCAAACTAGCTTAAACTAGTTTGCCTGCCGTCTTTTTTTTAGAGAATCTATCTTGCTACAGATTTGATAGAGAGAATAGAGATCCCTCCGATGATCGAGAGTGAAAATGACATAATAAAGATGGATGAAAAACCGATTTGGGAAATCATGAATGCAGCAATCACTGGGGCTATCGCTTGTGTCACGGTATTTCCCAAATTGTAAATTCCTAAGAACAGACCTACTCGATCCTTATCCGGAATTACTCTTAAGTTTAGAAGATTGTCCAAAGAGTTCCATATGCCCATTCCCAAACCAGCCATAAAACCATAAATCATAATACCTAGATCATTTTGTAAAAAGAAAATGCTGAGTGCTCCAATTCCCAAGAAAATCGTAGATAAGCCAACTGGTAATTTTAATATTTTTAACTTATCTGAAATTGGTCCAGCAATAAATCCCATAGCGATACCAAATACCAGCATGATAATATTAATTAGTTGGATAGACTGTTGTGTATCAGAGGTACCTTTGTGTAAAAAATCGGTCATTATAAATAACAAGTAACCTGTAATTGCAAAGTTCCCAATCCCTTGACATATTTTACCAATTAAAGCTAGATAGTAATCACGACCAACCGACCACGTTGGAAACACGGACAGGAATTCCTTGATTGAAAACGCTTGCTTGTTTGGTGACTTGGAGACATCTACTGTCTCATCCAAGTTAGACGATTCACGCACAATAAATGCAGCGATTAAAGTACCAATGAACGTAATAATACCAAAAATAACAAAACCTAAACGATATTGCCCTAAAAAGACTGCACCTAAAATGGTAAATCCATTGTTACCTAGTGCCATACCAAGTCCGCCATAAGCAGATGATGCTGTTCCCTTGCCTTCTTCCGGTGCTAAATCTAACCAAGCAACCATGGGTGCTACAATAAAGTTGAGTGCAACTTGTCCCAGCATCCAGCTTAGTAATAATAACGGAATGGTAGTGGTCATTGAGGCGAGAATCATTGCGAGCATAAATACGAATGATCCTCCGATCAGCCAAGGTGTACGTCTTCCAAACCGAGACCTTGTACGGTCAGACAAGTATCCAGCTACCATGTTAGAAATGGCCGCGACAACCATCCCTAATGCTGAGAATAAAGCTACAATGTTAATTTTATTTTCGGGATCTAGTTGCTGAATCATTGCAGGTAAAAATAAACTTGCTGTTACAATATAAGGTCCTAGCCACGTAGCTGGTCCGATAATTAATCCTGGTACTAAACGTTTAAGCGGTATCGTTCTCATGTGAAATTTCCTCTCTGATGTCTAGTAATTCTTGACCATGTAATAATCAAAATCTGCAAATGAATCGTGCTGGTGAGAATCAACTGAACCAATAAAATTAAATAGCCCTGTAAATCCGCCGATCTCTCCTGGTTCCCCGTTCACACCTTCATCAGATAAATAAGAAACATCAATTTGATCTTCAAATACTTGCCATTCCCTATCCTCATTCAAGCGATAGAAGATACCCGCTATTCCTGAATTGTATATAAGCTTCAACTCAGCCGTATTTTGAGGTACTAGGGTTTTATGATGAACAAACTCGATGCGCTTTCCTAACTTTGCTTGAAGTAAACTTAATACTGTCCCGCCTAATGTTTCTGAATACGTTAAGTGAGCATAAATCCAGTTGTTAGAATCATAGTAAAGCCCCATACCCGCAGTTTCTGAATAATGATCCGGCCTAAATTCAAGTTTTGTCTTAAATTCATAATGAAATGATGTGGCACGGGTTGCCATAATGGCTGGATTCATTTGTGAAAATAACGAGTTCTCGCCGTGAATCCGCAAATACCCTGGACGTTCCACCGTATTCACCCAATGCACTTCCTGATTGCGATAAGGAGTCATAAAATGGTTGTTATATTTTTCACTAGTAAAATCATCAAATACATCATGAGTTACCCTGTTTCCTGGACTAACTCCCTTCATCCCCATAACTTCCATCTTGGCTACATTAGTTCCATCACACATTTCCAACCAGCCATCTTCAGTCCAGTTCATTTTTTGTAAAGAAGTTTCACGTCCTAATGGATTTAAAAGCGTTCCTTCAATTGGGCGGGACATGAGATGAGCAATATACCACTCACCCGTATGGGTTTGAACTAAAGAACCATGGCCTGCTTTTTGCATAATGGAATGTGGATTATACATTTCAAAATGTCCGGCATCCGGATCACCGAGTGAAAATAGATGCTGCGGTGAAGATGTGATAATCGGCTCTTTTGATGGATGGGGCTCATACGGACCAAATATATTTTTTGAGCGCCCTATCTCAACACCGTGTGCGTATCCTGTTCCTCCAGCAGCAATTAGAAGATAGTAATATTCCTTATGCTTATATATTTGTGGTGCTTCAGCACAACCTCGGCTAGTAAACCCTTGTGTAACTCGATGCCATTTGCCTTTGATCTGACCTTTATCTAGGTCAAACTCTGCAATCACAATATGCCCGGGTGCTTGGTAACCTTGTCGTGTTTCCCACTCCAAAATGGATACATAATGTTTTCCATCCTCATCATGAAAAAGAGCTGGATCAAAACCTATGGATGTTATGTAGATAGGTTCTGACCAAGGACCATTGATATCTTCTGCCCACATAGCATATGAATCCGCATTAAATTCACGGCCAGCCATGTTTACCATGTGAGAAAATGCTAACCAGAATTTTTTAGTAGACGAATCATAGGATAAGTGCGGCGCCCAAATGCCGGCAGGTGTATTCGTACCGCGTAAATTGACTTCACCATTTCGTAGTACGAAACTTGTGAGTTCCCAATTGGATAAATCTTTTGACTGGAAAATTTGTACCCCTGGGTTCCAGTGAAATGTTGAAGTAGCTATATAATAGACTTCCCCAACCCGAATAATGGAGGGATCTGGTGCCATTCCAGGAATAACGGGATTTTGAATCATTGTCATATATCTTTTGCTCCTTTCGTCACTTAATTATGGTTATGATCGATTGCCTTTCTTATAAAGCACTTACCTTTTGTGACTAATACATTTACCCTTTTTCTAGAAAGTAAAATTATTATGAAACAGCTCATTGATACCGCTTTCTTTTTTGACTATAATAAACTTGCATTTGCTAATTATCGATAATTTAACTGTATACCACGTCAACAACGAAAGCGTTTCCTGTTGCTTGTCTACATTATAATAACAATGAATATATAAATACGATTGCATAATTAAAGAAGAATTTACCCATATCAAAGGCAGGTTTAATACAATGACAAACTGCAATAATTGTTTATTAGGCAGCAAAACACAAATACTTCCCCGTATTGATTGGAATATTCGTTTTTTTGGCGCTCATAAACAGACGGTTTATTCAAACTGGTCAATGACTAAGGAATACCACCATGCTTTTGAAATATTAATTGTTTTAGATGGCACGCAAGAAACGCTTTTTGAGAATGAACAATATTTAATAGAAAAAGAGGATATCCTCCTTATTCCGCCTGGATTTGAACATATTAATAAATGTCATACTTCCGAGTCTATGACCTATTTTTGTGCTCATTTTGATATTGACGAACCTTCTTTACGCATGAAATTGATGAAAAACTGTGATTGGGTTTATAATTCTTCCCATCCCTATCACAGCAGATTAAAAAAATGTCTTCACAAATGGATTGATATTTTAGAAGATCCTAATATTTCTTTTGCTAAAGCAAAATTAAGAGCACAAGTTATTCTTTTTGAATTATTGGAAGTGTTAGTAGATATTCAGCCCTTAAACGACAACCGAACAACCCAGACCATGACTACAGCGAAATATGCCAAAGAAATTGCAGAAGCTATAAAGTGGAATTTTAAGAAAAAAGCCGGGGAGAAAAGCGAACATACCGATTTCAGTATCCACATTCAACCCATTATTGCTTCTTTGGGAATCAGCCCAAACTATGGGTTAGAAGTCTTCCAAAAAGTTTATCGTATGTCTCCAAGAAAGTATTTATCTGATCTGAAATTACAAGAAGCAAAAATCTTATTACAACAACCCGAGTTATCATTGAAGGAGATTGCTCATCGTTTAGGTTATAACAACCTCTCTCACTTTAGCAGGCAATTTAAACGATGGACCGGAATCAACCCTTCAGAATATCGAAAGAAAACGAACATCTAAAGAAATCAAAGTACCTAAGCCGATGCATAAAAACATGAGTCTATTTATTCTAATTGTATGGCAAAGTGGAATTTATACGGACGGAATGTAGTGCAAAGAAGAGTGTGAATGATTTACAATTGTGTAATAAGCAAATAGGAATATGAAATAGGACGATACATTTCATAGGATGGTCAAAAGAGAGGGGCGAGTTTATTACATGAAGCTTGCGATTTGCGGAGGCACGGGATTTATCGGGAGTCATCTTTCTGAGTATTGGATAAAGCAGGGACATGAGATTACCATTATTACAAGAAAAGCAAGAGCCAACCAGCCAGATGGCATGAAACTTGTGACTTGGGATGAACTAAGTAGCAATCCCCATCTGCTTGAATCACTGGATGCTGTCGTTAATCTATCTGGTGAATCGCTCAATCAGCGGTGGACAAAGGATACAAAGTCAAAAATAAAGCAATCTCGCCTGGATTCGGTTCACCGATTAGGAGATATTCTGGATCAGCTCACGAACAAACCGCAAGCAGTCATTCAATCCTCAGCTGTAGGAATCTATGGTACCTCTCGAAAGAATACCTTCAATGAATATTCTGAGGTAGAAAGCATCGATTTTCTATCTGACGTCTGCGTACAGTGGGAAGATGCAGCCCGGCAAAGGTTTAATAATACCAGGCTAGTCCTTGTGAGAACAGGCGTAGTTCTGGGCAGTAAAGGAGCCTACCCTCTCATGCAGTTACCTTATAAATTTGGGGTAGGCGGGCCTATTGGGGATGGAGAACAGTGGGTTTCATGGATACATATAAATGACATGGTGAAGCTGATCGATTACGCTGTGCGAAATCCTGATATGAGCGGCCCTGTGAATGCGACTTCTCCATACCCTGTTACAAATAGAGATTTTGGAAAGACCATTGGAAAAGTTCTGCATCGTCCTCACTGGTTTCCAGCGCCTTCTTTTATGCTCAAAGCACTGCTTGGCGAAATGTCCATTCTCGTTCTTGAAGGTCAGAAAGCAGTGCCTGACAAAGCTCAGGAATGCGGCTTCCAATTTGATTACCCCCGTCTGGATGAAGCCATCCGTCAGTTAACAAACAACTAGACATAACGAAAAGTATATTTTGATTCTGCAATGATAAAATAATCCCCTTCTTCCAGGGGATATTCTTTATAAGGAATCATCGGCTGATCAAGAAATAGTGTACCGTTCATGGAATTTAAATCTTTAATATAATATCGATCTTTAGACTTACTGATTTCTACATGTGCCCGGGATGTCCCCTTCCCTTCCTCTACGTATTGAGACACTTCCTGTGAGCGGCCAATAATAAAACTTGCTGTACCTAACTCCATTTGTTCAGGTGCAGCTTGGGGAGCTTGCCTTTCTAATATTCCTTTTTTTATAGTCACCACAGCTGACTGACTAGCGAAACTTGAAACTGGCTCTAAATCAGTAAGAAGTACTGTAGCCTGGACATGAGATGAATTTAGCATTTGCGTGCTATGACGCAAAGAATCATAGTAACGATCCGTCGTCTCATGCTCCTCATTGTCTAGTGTCTTAGGTACAGTAAAAGAGAAGTTAGAATCTGACGTTGAGGTTATTTGTTTAAAAGGATTGTTAATTTCACTATCAGATTCCTCTAGCTTAGATGGTGAGTTCCAACGCCACGGTTCCGCATCTTCTTTGTTTTTATTTCCACCACCGAAAATCCCCCTCTTCCCAGGAAAATCAGTCTCATCTTTCTGCTGAAATAAGGAGAAGGAAGAAGGTTTCTCATCATTTGAGAATTCGTTGTTGGAGTAATCATTTTCTTGTTTTTTCGCACTGTTTAAAGAGATTTTACCTAGCCCAACGGACTTTCCTGTAGATAGAACATAAGCAGCTGCAGCTAGTATTATGGTAATAACCAAACACATCAAAAGCCGAATAGTCGTTGGTTCATCCATATAAAGAAATCTCCATAACACAGAGGCGAGAAGCGTCCCACCCAGCCAGTAATAAATAGGCTTTTCAGGTTTTTTAGTCTCTTTCTCTTCTCCTTCTTCAGAGTAATGTCCACTCGATTCAAAGGTATCTTTCAAAGAAAAAATAGGGTGCGGAATAGAACCCAGAGTAAGTTCGGGTCTATTCTCACTCGCCAATTCAGATGAGGAACGGCGGAGTGGGTTAAGTGGAACAGACGAACTTAAGCTCTCGCTTGAGTGATTGGACAACACTGGTATCTGTTTGGGTATGGGTGGAGGTGTAGGTCTAGAAAGTCTCTGTAAATCAGATATAACACCACCTGGTTCGTTTATGAGGGACCGTGATTCCCCTTGAAAATGATCGTCCCTAGGAAACGAAGAAGATACACCAGGTGCACTATTTGTCGTTGCTGAAGACTTACTTCCTACACCTGTCTCAGACATAAGTAGTTCATTCAACAATCCCTGCAAACCGTCAAGCTGAAAATCTCCGTCATTACATAACTGCAAAACTCTTTGAATCCCCGTTCCTTCGAGCGCTTTGACATAAGGCATCATTCTGCTCACCATCTGACTTATTTGAAAAGGTATGGATTCTACTTCCTTTTCTAGTGAAGAAGGTATATAACATAAATACACTTTTGCTTCCTCAAGAGTGTCGGTTGTAAATATATAATCCTCATGTAATACATACCTTTGTTCATCAAGCATATACTGCGGACAAGTAAGTAATGTCTGAGTGATCTGCAGCAGTAATTGAAATAGACCTGTTAAAGACAATTTCTCATGTCGTGCTGTCTGGGAAAGCATTTTTTTGCCTGTTATATCATAGTGAAACGTAATTTCTTGATTGATCTCTTTCATAGACATTGGTAGATGACCCGAAATAACATTGGACATCACCATTTGCAGCTGCACCTCACTCAGTTCACTGCGAACAAATCCGCCGGTTTTATCAATCGTCATCATTGCTTTACCGTTATGTATAAAATCTCGTTTCAAGCTAATCATAACGTCTCTCCTTTAGACACATCACTGTTTTATTCTCCATGTATAATAAGACCATATTTTATAATAAATAAATCCCGCATGCGCTTATAAACCCCGGCAACACAGCAATCATAAACGGAAACCGAAGTCCTTCCTTCAGAGGGCTGTAACTATGCACTGAACTGATTAATCCGATACCTGGAATTACCCGGCCAAAAATATATAGAATGAGCTTACCCAATCGTTGAACCAGTTGTTTTTTCCATAATAAAATAATCAAACCAATAACGCCTGCAATGAGAATGGAGTACACCATTGCTTGAACCGTAAACAAGACCCCGGTCCAAGCCCCAATTCCGCCAAAGATTTTCACATCACCCGCCCCTACAGCTCCAGCAAGATAAAGCACAAACATAATTCCAAATCCAGTACCAAATCCGCTGATACTCGCAAGCAAACCTTGAAAACCACCTATACATAAATGCACGATCAGCCCGCTAATGATAGCGGACAAAGATAACAGGTTAGGAATTCGCATGGATCTAACATCTGTAATAAATGCGGCTACCACAAAAATTCCACATCCGTAATAAACAAGTTCCATCACATTCACTTCCTTCACGTCTTTGAAGCAACCTCAAACATCACTTCTAACCTAGCTCCATCACTTGTTTCAATGACAAAAGGCCACGTTCCCGGTGTCGTTCTTGTGCCGACAAACCACGTCCACTCCACATCACCATTCTCATCGGCCGTAGCCCATCCTACATGTTTGGCCGTGCTTTCTCCTGTTTTATAAAATACCGACAAATTTGCCGAAGCACCCGGAGTAATCTTCGCCCTGATGGTAGCCTGTCTCGCAATATAGGCAGGTTCCGGTTTGGATAACAGAGCTACATTTCCCTTCGCAGCGGTGGTTCCGTCTCCTTCTGAGGCTCCCTCGTTTGTAGCTCCAATCCAGATCCGCTCTTTGCTGCTGGCCTGAATTCGAATGCTTTTCTTTGTAAAAGGAACTTTGAGCGGCATCTCATAAGTTAGCTCGATCCCGAAGTAAGGGTTTGTTTTTTCTTTCAGGTTCGGTAAGTCGATGCCGTTAACGTGAATCCGGTCATATTCAAGTACAGTATTCTCGATTACCGGAGAGAGTAGCGGCTTAATTACCGGGTCTAGTACGGCTTCCGAAACTGAACTTTGCAGATGCTGCAGTGGTGCTTCTCCGCTAGCTGCTGCCATAGAAGCCCACTCACCAATCGGTTCGGGCAGAGCAGAAGCATATTTGGCAACTAAATCAGTCAAAGACAGTTCAGGGATCGGAAAAACCCCTCCCTCCCCCGTTCCAGGAATCTCGATACCATTTAATCCTGAATCTATTGAGCCTGCCGCATCAACTGCAAGCACTACAGGATACATATGTGCAGAGATTTTTTTCGCTGTTTCTGAGGCAGCGGTTTGCAGGGCCGTTACAAATAACGTCATCTGGACAAAATAAATAAGAAAGACGATAAAAAAGAGAAAGATCGGCATGACAAGAGAAGCATCGAGTACTATACTCCCTTTGTCTGACCTCAGACTGCCGCTTATCTTTCTACTTCTTCTATTCCGTTTCTTCTGGATTTTCATAGTTTTATTAGCCCCTATTAATATGAACTGGATAATCTAGTAGGAGTAATCCGACTGAATCGTGATATAAACACTACCATTCTCTACACGATCAGCACTTCCTGATATAGTCCCTAACATTTTGGTTATTCCAGGTAAAAACCATAATTTCATCTTCATTCCTGTCTGTCCTGATGCATAGGTATATGACTTCAACAGATCTATATCCGTGTTCAAACGAATCAACGCCATCATTCGGGACATCTTTTTCTCGTTATTACTGTGCGCAAGCAAGAAAAAGCGTAAATGATCACGGTAGGTTACCGATATCTGCTTGGCATATTTGGACAATTCTACTTTTCCGTCATCAGCAAGAGAATTCATATCAGCAAGTGCATGCTCGAGTCCATACAGAATCGCTTTTGAAAGAATAAGCAGTGGATTACCAAGCTTACTGCTCTCAACAAGCCCCTCCATCGTCCTAATCGCAAGCCTTATTGTAAACACTTCGCCATAGGCGGCTGTAATATTCCCATAAGGATTATGAAACCCATAAATGATATACTCCAGTTCCTGACTTTCTGGGAGAAAAAACGATTCCGGTTCAAGCGTACTCGTGTTCGTCTTGCTGCCTGATAACATCGAAAGATCAACGGATGAAAAATAATGCATTGCATATTCATTCTGAAACAGCTCATCACCCAAAACATCAATAAACCCGGACATACCTCCAAACATTTGATCCATGTTCGTCATTGCATCTCCACCCGCATCATAGGGGTCGTCAGACATTTCTGAGCTAACCGATTCTTCACTACTCGTCTTGTTAAAGGATATACTTTCATTAAAATAGGTTTTCAGTTCATTAAACTGTTTTGAACTTTCTTCTAGACCCGCCGTAGCCACTAATAACTTGATTTTATTTTGAGCTTCATTCAGTTTTTGCTGTGACTGCTTGTCCACCTTTGCTCTTTCTTTATCAGCTGCTCTATAATCGTCAATCTGCTGGGCAGACTGATCTATTACATTACTGCTGCTAGATTTTACGTAGCGGTCCATGTATTGCTGAATTTCCTTATTCGCGGAAAGAACTGCATTTCTTTTTTGATAGGAATCACCGTCTGTTAGGTTGCGAAGTGAACTTTCAGCAGCCATTACTTTTTGCTGTGCATATGTATAGTCTGTTAATTGTTGATTCTGGCTATTAGTAAAAGCGGCAAACTCCGTATCTTTCCGCACTAGTTCTTCTGTCTTCTTACGTAATTCGGCCCCATTTACATTTCCAGATGATGATACTCCCTTGCCTGGTGTGTTTGCTTGACCCACTTTGTCATATGCCTGATTAGCGGCTCTCGCCTCACCATCTTTAATGACCTGTTTCATTTGCTCATTCAGTTGTTTCGCTTCTTCAATCAGATCATTTGCCTCTTCAATCTTCTGCTTGTGTGTGCTTGCTGCTTCTGTTCTCGCTTTTCCGAGGCGAAACAATACTCCTGTGAGGTCCATTCGATACTCGCTTAGCTCCGTACCATATATTCTAAGGAGAGGCTCTCTTGCTTCATCTTCCGTATATTTAGAGTAATAATCAGAGTACCTTGATGCTCCATCCGCTAACGAGCGAATGTTTCCACCCATTGGGCTATCACTGAAGTAGCTGCTTGGAGGATCCATAACCAGCTTTGCAACCATCTCTGCCGTTTTCGCAGCTTCTCTTCTCTTTTTAATCGCCTGCTCAAGCGATTTTTCACGCTTGTCATATAGTTTCTGTAACTTCCGCAGAACGTCTACACTATGAGCCGCTTGCTTTAGATCCTCTGAGAGCGGTTTAAATCTAGTTACCGCATCATATAAAAAATCAATCGGTGCTTTATATTTCATCTCTTCCTGAATCTGTTGATTAAAGTGATCATACCTGCCCAGTTCACGTTCAAATACAAGACCTGAACTATCCAGTTGCATAGGAATAATGGCGAGTCCATCTCGATGAGGAATGGGCTTTGTACTATCATTGAGCACTTTAGACATGATGAAATCTCCTTGTTCACCGCTGTGAGCAAACAACCCATATCTTTGCTGGAGTTCCGGCATGTAGGAGGACATTACAGAACGAACAGCAGCATGAGATAACCTCTCTGTCTGAACTTTCATAGCTCCAATTCTTGCATAATCTATAAATACAGCAACAAACATGAAGATGACCGCAAGCACCATGGCCAGAAAAATAGTTACTGCTCCAGACTCCGATTCCCCTTTCTTAAACAATTCGTTCCTCCCCCACATCCTACAGTTATTTCCCCGTCAGCTTTCCGAGAATTTGTGCAATTTCTGATGGATCACCGGGTGTTCCCATCCCCGAAAATCGTGCTCCATAATATCGAATCAGCTCTATATTGCGAATGAACTCATCGGGCTCAACCACTGTTGCTTTCCCTGAATGATGAATTTTACGATCTCGATGAAGTAAGAAACCCACCATGGGTAAAGATACAATTTGATCTATTTTCGTTGTTATCTGCCGATTCATGAATTTATTCTCATACTCCATCGTACCGCTGTACATTGATGGAAGCGATGCAGCTGTCTGACTCATTTTCTGCAATGTAAGCGTGCCTTCTAATACCTCACTTGGAACAGATATAGAGGAAGCTGATTCTGCTCCAAACGTACCAAAAAGCGAACCAAGCATATGATCATCAGCCAATCTCCAGTACAACCTGTCATATTCATCCTCTGGAAATGCTCCTGTCTTCGGTTCCTTATGGCTGTTCTCCCAGCTATAAGCTGAGCGCTCCGAAGATGCGGAAGCATACTGTGATAACATCGATTTCTGGTACAGCAACACGCAAAAGAACATTAATAAACATAGCGTAAACAAAATGACAGGAAACACGAGAGAAGCTTCTAGGGTGAAGCTCCCATCGTCGTTTTTTAATTTATAATATCTATTTGAAAAATTGGTCACTTTTCGTGTTCACCTGATCTAGTAATTTGTTGACGATCGCAGTAATTTGATTTTTAAAAATAAGACCAATTACAATAATGACCCCAATAATTAAAATCATCTCCAGCGTACCGAGACCATCCTCTTCCTTCCAAAAACGAATCATTTTGTTTTTAACTGTTGTTATCATTTATATTTCCTCCTATAAATTCATCGTCATAAACGAGGGTGCACCTACCATGATTACAATAACTAAAAAAATAACTACCATTGGGAACACGAGCTTAGATGAAGCCTGCTCTCCTTTGGTACGGCTGAGTGATTTCCTCTTCTCCCACAATACTCGCGACAACTCCCTTAAAGAGAGTACAAAATCATTGCCTCCCCGCCGAAAGTTAAGCAACACGGTCGTTGTAAAAATAGATACTTCCTGAACGCCGCAACGTTTACTAAACTGCTCAAAGGCTTGTTGAAATGAAAACCCACTGTTCCATTCTGCAATCATTTGTCTGAGTTCTATGTACAAAGGATGGTCAGAACTCTGTTTACGCTCCGTACAATGAATAATTGCTTTCTGGACGGTCTCCCCTGCGCTAACAAGCAAGACCACTTTGTTAAGGAATTCTGGCAGTTCCATTAAAATATCCTGTTCACGCAGCTTCACCTTTTCATGAAGATCCTTCAGCTGTGCAAAGGGGATGATAATGGCAAGCATGAATCCTATGGCAATTCCCATTAGTTGTCCTTCTAACCCTAGTGTCAATACGGACCCACCAATTAGAGCCAACCAGCTGTATACAAACATCTCCGCAAGAAACAACATCATTTTCTCATGACCATATTTAGGACCATTGGCTCTCTGAATCGAATGCTGCACACGGTAAACAAACATCGGAAACTTCCTTGTGAAATCCAATCGTTCAATCAGGCCAATAAATGGAGCATGCAGTTTACGAAATCGCAGTCCGGTCATCTCCACCTGATCCAGCTTCTGATACCTTGTTTTAGCTGTACGATTGGCAAGAATCCACCACAAGGCAAGCAAAGCAACCATCAAACTACAAAGGATCATCATTATTCCTCACCCCTTACACCCGAATATTCATAATACGATTCACCCACAAGAAACAAGCAAACAAAACGACAATGGATACACTTGAAATGAGATATCCGGCTGGGCTATATAAAGGTGTAAGGAAGTCTGGAGACGTGACACTCAGTACTAACAGAAACACAAAGGGAGAAGCAAACATCGCCTTGGACTCAAACTTTTTCTGAGAGATGGTTACTGCAATTTCTTGCTGAATATCTAATTTTTCTCCTATGACCGAAGAAGTTCTTCTTACGACTTCAACCAGATCACCGCCTGTGCGTTTACAAGTAACAAATACATCGGCGAAGTTCGTAATATCCTCCATATGAGCACGATTTGCAAAATCTAATAAAGCTTCCTCAATCGGCTGACCATATTCCATTCGTGTACAGATGATCGTAAACTCTCGAATCAGATCATGATCCGCCTGCGGATCAAGCATTCGAAGATCCAGTACAGCTTCCCTAAATGCATTTTCCACGGACTTTCCGGCGGCAAGAGAGGAAGATAGGGAATATAGTGCTTGCTTAAAGTGAAGACTGAGAGCCGATCGTCTCTTCTCAAGCAGGTATTGATTATAGTATTTAGGGATAAAGAATGCTGCTAAGGCTAATATGCTGCTCATAATTAAGTGATGATAGAACAAGTAGCCGATACTAAAAAAAAGAATGGCGCTGACAATCATACATACTATTTTTTGCCGAGAACTTAAATAATGTACGGAATAGTCAGATAGTTTACCGCTAGACTCTGCCGGTGCGTGGTTCGTGTTCTGAATAATCCTCCTGCTCAAATCCACTTTCATCCCCCTCTTACCTATCTTCATTAAATGGATAACGGATACCGGCAGCCCGCAATTTGTCCACATGTACAAGCGAAGAGGAGTTCGGAACAAGTTCACCTACAATGCGCCCTTCTGCTTCCCCACGTTCCTGAAACTGATATAGACGATTCAGCCTCACCTCCCCATCTTCCATTCCAACCACTTCACTGATCTCGGTAACCCGTCGCGAACGATCTCTGAGTCTTGATAAATGAACAAATATATCGATAGCTGAACTGATCTGCTGTCTAACGACAACAATGGGCAGGTCAGCCCCGCTCAGCACCATCGTTTCTAAACGACTCACCATATCGACAATGCTGTTCGCATGTCCCGTTGATAATGATCCATCATGCCCGGTGTTCATCGCCTGCAGCATGTCCAGCGCTTCACTCCCCCGTACCTCGCCTACAATAATTCGATTGGGCCTCATCCGAAGAGAAGATCGAATGAGATCACGGATTGATATTTCCCCTCTGCCTTCCGTATTGGCATTACGCGTCTCGAGCGATACAAGATTCGGTACAGTAACAATCTGCAGCTCTGCTGAATCCTCGATCGTAATGATCCGCTCACTGCTAGGAACATATTGAGACAAAGCATTCAGGAAAGTGGTTTTCCCCGATCCAGTTCCACCGCTAATAAAAATGTTGTATTTGCTCTTTACGAGCTTTTGCAACAGCTGTGCTGCCTCTTCGGTTAGAGCACCCATACGAACTAGATCTTCCATACTCATCGGTTTCTCTGGGAACTTACGGATCGTCATTGTGGGACCCTTCAGAGCAATAGGCGGTAAAACAATATTCACCCGTGACCCATCTTTCAATCTCGCATCCACGATCGGAGAAGACTCATTAACGATGCGGTTTACCCCCGAGACAATCGACTGAATAATATCTTCGAGCCGGTCCGCAGATTCAAATGCGATGGGCAGCTTTTTAACTTCACCATGTTCTTCAATAAAAATCTCGTGATGACTATTAATCATAATCTCCGTAATATTCGGGTTATCTACAAGCGGCTGAAGAACATCAAGCCCTCGAAAGGAATCGTATAATCGTCTAATTAAGGTCTGCTTTTCTCCGGAAGTCAGATGTACCAGATCGGGATGATAAAGCACCCTGCGCTCGATGTGCTCCATGAGTTCCGAATCCCCCGCAGATGAAGTCACATCAAGACCCGAACGCACCGTCTTTCTTAATTCCTTGAACCATGCTTCATTCATGCTGTATTCTCCCTGTACAGAGCCCCAATCGTTTCACATAGCTTATTCATTTCCTTCTGATATATCGGTGAGCTCAGCAGTAAATCAGGTTCCCGCATCTGTTTCCAGGAGGGGATATAAGGCAGATAATGTTCTGCAATCATCCCTTCGTCCGGAAGCTCGTTTACCATATTCCCCATATAACGATTAATCACGTACCATGTTTTTCGCATCCTATTCTCGTACTGTTCTGGATCGAGCTGCCTATGAAACTTCATCCATTCCTTGCATTTATTCATCGTATGAATATCATCAGACAGCAGCCATACCAGCAACTGAGAATCCTCCATCACCGCTTCCGAACGCAAGTCCCACACTGAATCATGATCTGCAATAACAAAATGGTATTGACCTGACTCCGTAATTAGACGAATCAATTCACTCGTATCCGATTTACTCATCTGAAGCAGTTCTTTGCGATTCTTTGCCGGAATAAAACAATCTGCTTGAATACGTTCATTCCGAACTGTATATGGCTTTAGATCGATCCTATCGTTCTTCTCTCCATGAAAACTGTTATTTGATATCTTATTAGCTCTTAGCTGATACAATAATTGACTAAATAAATCCCCGCCTGATTCGAATTGCCTTTCTATTGATGATGTTGATGATGTATGTAAAAATGGCTCTGTACTATCAATCGTTTCTAGATTCAGATAAAATACCGAATAACCCGACCGGCCGAGCTGTTTAGCTAGATTGAGAGCAACGGTTGTCTTTCCGCAGCCCCCGGAAGCCGAGGTGACCCCAATCACCCATGTTTGTTCACCGGTGAATCTACCTCTTTCTCGCCTGCTCGAACTTAGCAACACTTCTTCCCATTTCGCTAAGATGGCGGGCAAAGGCTGATACTTCCTAATTTTCGTTTGATTTTCTTCAGAAACAAGTTGCTCTGTAAATAGAAGAACAGGTACTTTATCCGCAAAAGGACTGGAGTTCCATTTTTCAATAAATGGTTCTTCCGCTACTACTAAGTCCGGCGCAGAGGTTGAACTTAGTTCCTCTATGTATCTAGACATTGCCTCCGGCTGTGAAAAAGCAGTCACCTGAAATACGGCTGAATACGAACTCCCCTGAATAAAATCTAGCAGCGCCTCAACATATTCCAAACTGCTGCTTGCTAGCAGCACTCTATTCATCAATCATCATACCTTTCCCCTTCCACAGCAAAAAAGCACCGCCCATTACCGTAAGGTTTCCCTCGCGATATATGGACGGTGCTTCCGTCACGTGCTGATTAAGTTAACGCTAGATTAGCATAATTTTCCACAAGCATCAAGAGCAAATTTCCATTTCTTTGTATCTCTTTTATAAAAAGCAAAGAATGCAATTCAAGTTTAGCAAACGTCCGTTCCCTTTCTTTTACGAATATAGTACACTTAGAATGGTCCACGCATACATACTATACATCTTAGAATGGAGTGTTTTTCATGTCTTTTTTGAGACGGTGGATGATTCCACTAGTCCTGAGTATTACTGTTCTTACAGCGGGCTGCGGTGAGATTCAGTTAGGAGATTCGATCACTGATACGAATACAGGCAGTACATCAAATACAGGTACTTCTACCGGTACATCAAGTAAAAATAATTCGCCAGATCAATCAAGCACGGATTATAAATATCCAAGAGTTCCCGTTACCCTCGATCGTGCTGTGGACGGAGATACCCTGAAAGTGATGTACGAAGGCAAGAGCCAATCTGTCCGCCTGCTGCTCGTAGACACACCAGAAACATCCCATCCAAAGCTCGGTGTACAACCACTTGGTCAAGAAGCAAAGCAATATACAAAGCAAGTGCTAGAAAAGGCCAAGAAAATCGAACTTGAATTTGATATCGGTCCCAATCGTGATAAATACTCTCGTCTGCTCGCTTACGTGTATGTGGATGGAGTAATGCTCCAGGAATCGCTGCTTAAGAAAGGTTATGCAAGGGTTGCTTATATCTATCCGCCGAACGTTCGTTATGTGGATGAGTTTGAAGCCATTCAGAACAAAAGCAAAAAGCAATCGCTAGGTATATGGAAATATGAGAACTATGCACAAGAGGATGGATTTCATCCTACTGAATATCAGGAAGACAGCAGTACTACTTCAAACAGCACGACTAGCGGAACTGCATCTTCTAATGGAAATAGTACTTCTTCTACTCCGCCTAACAATAGCTGTACCATTAAAGGGAATATCAATGCTAAGGGAGAGAAAATTTACCACACCACTGCATCTCGTAACTACAAATCAACCCAACCAGAGGCTTGGTTTTGTACAGAAGCAGAAGCGGTAGCTGCTGGTTATAGAGCTCCTAAAAATTAAAATAAGGCAGCCAAATCGTGAACTGCCTTCACTTGTTAGATCTCACTAACAGATGGAGGTACAGTTACGACTACTGGCTGCCTTATTTTATTTATCATCCTATTTATAAAAATCGTTTGCGGATCTCGGGAGTAGGTAACATACAAGCATTATCTTCATCTTTGCCAAACCAGCGGTAACGATTACGGGCCACCACATTATATACCCGGTCTCGAACCGCAGCCGGAATCATCAAGAATACGGAAGCAAGCTTATAAGGGAACCCCAGCTTTTTCGCAATATGCAGTGCGCCCGTGGAACGAGTGTAATACTCCCCTTGTTCTATAAAAACAAACGTATCCATAGAATGAAGAGATAATCCACCATGTTCAAGCAGTTTCTGACCGATCTCAGATTGAAGTGAAGCAAAGTGAAAGTCCCCCTTGTCATCCCGCTTAATAATCCATTTCGTGAGTCCTTGACATAAATGACAAACCCCGTCAATAAGCACTATATTAAGATTCATGTATGGTTTCATATCACAATGAGATTCATTCTTCATGGTTCCACCCCTTAGTTCAACTTAACCACTCTGGACTATAAGAATATAGAAAAAAAGCGCCGTGATCTCACGGACGCTCATCATAACAAGCTATTCCTACTTGATAGCTTGTTCGATCAATTGGTCATTCATGATTTGCTCATGAATATCACCTGCAAATTTTTCCATACATTTACAGATGAAATCTTTACGGCAAATCGGGCATGGAGTCTTCTGAAGACGGCTAATGCTAGTCATGTGCCATTCTGGTTTGTTAGAATAAAATGCACGACAAAGCGTTCCATCCTTAAGCTTCATTGTAAATTCGTAAAGTCCCGCTTCTTCATTGCGGCTAGCAGTTGTTAAGTCAACAATCTGGGGTCTATAAGACATGTAATCACCTGTGATTTCAAATTTATTCATGCCACGTACATATTAGTACTTAGTCATATTAAAGAATTTTAACCCTGATGTCAAATCAATATACCCCTGTATGGAAACAATATTTGATTGGATCGTAAAGTCACTTACAAAAGAGGAGACCTTGGCGTACCCACCAAGGTCTCTTTTATATCTCTCGCAAGAGATCGTCTATTCAAACATGATTTTTATTAGTTCACTTAAATGACGTTAAGTTCAACTGGGATGTTACCACGTGTAGCTTTGGAATAAGGACAGAAATCGTGTGCTTTCTTAGCCAAATCTTCTGCCTGCGCACGGTCTATACCTGGGATCTTCACATCGAGACGAACGGCAAGTTGGAATCCGTCATCTTTCGGATCCTTCCCAATCATTACATTGCTTGTGATTTCTACATCACTAATTTTCACGCCTTCTTTACGAGCAATATTGCTCAGTGCGCTTTCGTAACATGCACCATAACCTGCTGCAAATAGTTGTTCTGGGTTCGTAGCGTTCCCGCCTGCACCGCCCAATTCTTTTGGAGTAGATAAGTCGTGGCGAAGTACACCATCTGATGTTTCAAAAGATCCATCTCTTCCTCCGCGTACGGTTGCGCTTGCTGTATACAATGCTTCCATCTTAATCGCTCCTTATCCTAGTAAATTTAGTGTTATTAACATCTTGTTTCCTATCTTGTTATGTTAGGATGTGATGTTCGTGCATATTTATTTTTAAACTTCTCACAGAAAATAAAACAAATTGAATAAAGTTAACTACTTTCTGAGAGTCGAGGACAACTAGTTGTATTCCTTCTATATATAGAGATCTTCTATAGATGTTCGCCGTATAGATAGATCTACTATAGATGTTCGTCGTAAGAAGAACTATGGGTGCTATTCATCTTTATCTGTACATCTAAGGAAGTTAAACTCTCTAATTGTTTGTTGTTTTTGGTTTAATATCCTAATATTGACTTAATTACACGCCTGTAATACCATATTTTCGGAAAAATAACCCTGTAATCTGAAATGTTCCGTCCATGTAATAAGTTACTGATGCTCCCTTGACCTAAATAGGCAGGAAAGGAAGGTTGTCATGACGATTGATCTAACGGGATTTGTCCAACAAGTGAAGAAAAACAAGCTACATGTCTGCTCTGTTCGAATTCTACAAGGCGGGAAGCCCGCTGGCGCCTGGGATTTAACAAAAGATGAGCGTCGCTTGCAGCATTCGGTTAGTAAATCTTTTACCAGTATGGCGGTGGGTCTTGCACTAGAAGAAGGAAAGCTGTCACTCCATACAAAACTCAGTGAATTCTTCTCTTACTCTACGACTCATAAATCTATGCACCCTAGAATCCCTTCCCCTGGAGAAATCACATTATATGAACTGCTGACGATGTCAACAGGACATGATAACCCTCCATTGTGGGCCCAAGAGCGTAATTCTCTCATAGAAAAAGACTGGGCGAAGCATTATCTCTCCTTACCTTTAGACCGTGCACCGGGAGAACAATTTACATACAGCAGCGGAGATACTTTTATGATATCTGCTCTTGTGCAAGCGGCAGTGGGTGAAACGGTTCGGGATTATTTGGTTCCTCGGCTATTTACTCCGCTCGGGATTTACGACGTGAAGTGGGATAGTTCACGGCTTGGCGTTACACTTGGTTGTACTGGACTTAGAATCAGCACTGAAGAATTGGTACGGTTCGGTCAGCTGCTATTGAACAAAGGAAAATGGAATGATGAACAATTAATCCCAGAGTCTTGGATCACTTATGCTACCCGCAAACATATAAACACCCCTGCTGAAGGAGACTGGGGAGTCGGATACGGCTGTCAGTTCTGGATGTGTACTCACGAGGCATATCGTGCAGATGGAGCTTTCGGTCAGCTGCTTGTCATCATACCTGATAAAGAAGCGGTGATCGCGATCAATAGCGAGGAAAATAATATTCAAGGAATTATGGATGTCATGTGGTCTGAAGTTTATCCACAATTAGGATGAAGATTCACCCTAATTCCATATCTATAGAAGATACTTTAGCAAGCAAAGTTAGCATTCCTATCCTTTGCTTGTTTTTTTTGTGGATCAAAACGCTTCTATTTGTCTATGTATCGTTACAAATTTATCGTTTTAATGAGTTATTCAATTGATTTTAGTTTATATGTATAAATGAACACATCCCGCATTTTTCATTTATTTCACCCGCGCATAAATGTTGCACTAGACAAATAAAATTGAAGTAGTACAATATATTTTGTAAACACAAGATATATTTTCTGAAAAAAATCAGATTTTCATTTGTAATTTTCATTTCCAATAGAAACAGGTGACATCTTATGAGTTTTTCTAAAAAACAAAAACAAAATTCAATGTATTCTTTATCGGGAGGAGAAACTGGAGGTGGAAGTTATACGGGTTCTCTTACGGTGCCTACAGACGCATCCTGGTTTCGTAAGCTACTCGCTTTTACCGGACCCGGCTTCCTTGTTGCGGTTGGTTACATGGACCCAGGGAACTGGGCAACAGATATCGCCGGTGGATCCCAGTTCGGGTATCGCCTGCTGTTTGTCATCGTCCTGTCTAATCTCATGGCCGTTGTACTCCAGACGCTTTCAGGCAAGCTGGGACTTGTTACAGGTAAAGACCTTGCTGAGGCATGTCGTGACCGTTTTAATCCCGCCGTTGTTGTTGTGCTTTGGGTTCTCGCAGAACTAGCCATTGCAGCTACGGATCTTGCAGAAGTCATTGGTTCAGCCATTGCACTTAATTTGTTGTTTGGCATCCCCATTCTGTATGGGGTTATTATTACAGCAGTCGATGTTCTGCTGATTCTACTCCTTCAGAATAAAGGAGTTCGGACTTTAGAAAGTATCGTCATCGTCTTAATGGGTACCATCGCGATTTGTTTTGGGATTGATTTGTTTATGGCGCATCCCAGCAGTTCCGGTATCATGCAAGGTCTCGTTCCCGATGCCGAAGTGCTGCGTAATCCTGAAATGCTCTATATAGCAATCGGTATCCTCGGCGCAACAGTAATGCCGCATAATCTATATCTTCATTCTTCTATCGTGAAGTCACGCAAGATTGAAAATACAGTTAAAGCCAAAAAAGAAGCGATCCATTATACGACGATTGACTCGACGATCGCCCTGACCATTGCCATGTTTATCAATGGCGCGATCCTCGTGGTCTCCGCAGCAGCGTTTCACCAAGCAGGCATGTTTAATGTAGCAGATATAACAGATGCATATCATCTGCTTACCCCGCTTCTCGGAACAACGGTAGCCAGTATTTTATTCGGGATTGCACTGCTCGCTTCAGGGCAAAACTCAACCCTTACCGGTACACTGTCCGGTCAGATTGTAATGGAGGGTTTCCTTAATATCAGATTGCCTGCATGGCTAAGACGACTTGCGACCCGGCTGATTGCCATTATCCCTGCTGTCATTGTTACGGCGATTGCAGGTGAGAAAGGTACCACCGATCTGCTGATTCTGAGCCAAGTCATTTTATCACTGCAGCTTCCTTTTGCCGTCATTCCGCTTGTCATGTTTACAAGCAGTAAAAAAATGATGGGTGAATTCGTCAACAAAAAATGGCTAAGCATCTTATCTTGGACCATTGCAGGAATCATTGTCATCTTAAATATATGTCTGCTCGCATTAACCCTTTTCTGAGTATAAAAAAAAGTCTGCATCGTAGTAATTCTACTGTGCAGACTATTTTTTTCGCTCTTTTTCAAGCCAAGATTATAAGAGCAGTGCTATTAATTCATCCAAACTGGATATGGTACAATCCGGCGTATCACCTGCACCTGTAGAGGGTTGATATCTTCCATACCCTTGTAAAATGCGGATTGTTTTCATTCCAAGTAATTTAGCAGGAACAATATCATTGTCAATACGATCCCCAATCATAACTGCTTCCGAAGGAGCGCATCCTGCTTTTTGCAAAGCATATTCATACAGTCTTACATCCGGTTTAGCTAGTCCTTGTTCTGCGGAACAAGCGATAACATCAACATAAGAACTAAAGCCATATTGATGAAGCCGTTCAGCCGTACCTGGACTCTGGTTCGCAATAATGCCAATCCGGTAATGTTCTCCAAGCTGAGCAAGAATTTTTTTAGCTTCTGGGTATGGAGTCTCCAGTTCTTTACGGAATTTCAGCCTAGGCCGAATATAAGCCCTGTCCTCTTCCTTCTCAATCAACTGAGAGATTGCATACTGCATGGGAGAATCAATAAAATTAGAGTAGCTTTCAATAAACTTCTCCCTCACATCCTGAATCGTAATGGAATAACCTCGATCTGCAGCACGCTCAACAAACTGATTCATAATATGGTCCACCGGTATCCATTCATCGACAAGCGTGTCCCCTACATCAAAAAAAAGCCACTTCACGTCAGACCACATTCCCATCTATTGTCTCAACCTTTCAAGTTACAATGATCTTCCATATAAAAAAGACCCATGATAATCATGAGTCTCACACTACGTGTATCTTATTTGACCATTATAGCAATGCAAGATTTGTTCCGCAATCATAGTAAGGATACCTGCCCTGCTACATCAATAGATGTAAAGCCACTTCTACATTTATCATTTCAGGGCGAAAAACATTCTAATTAACGGCAGCTCGTTCTTCGTTCAACAAGAATCCGACTTCACCCTTAATGGTGAAAACGATATGATTCGCTCCCATCCCCCGGTATACACCCCGAGGATGATTCTGTTGAGTAATGATCGTTATCGGTTTTTGTGTCCATGGTCTGCATATTTGCAGAAAGCGACAGGTTAAATTCATGCTGTTCTCAAACAAAAATATCCGTCCTACTGTTGCATCGGGCAACGCCCATTTATGAGCAAACGCAGTATCCATACGGATAATATGCTGCACTCCAAGCCTTCTAACCTTTTTTTCTTCCTGTGCGCTATTCGTGAGAACGGCAAAGGACAGCTTTTTGTACATTAGTAACCGAATAAAATTTCGAGCTGCTTCATTAGGTGCAGTAACCAAAATGATTTCATTATTCATTGTGTAAGCCTCCCTATGATTGAAAAGACAACAAAAAAAGAACACCATTTACATCATGAAGGCATGCCGGCGCTCTCCCACCCGAATAGGAATATAAGGAATTACGAAAATTCCCGATTACCCTCTCGGGTGCTCACGGTTCTGCTGCCTCTCCCTATATACGCTTACGAGGTTAGCTGCCGGATTCGGACAAGAGAGAGTTGCCCTATTCCCGGCCTGACGACCCGGAAATTCACCCCTTGGAATAAACAATCTTCCGAATGTTCATTCCCGTTTGGTTCCCCCGTTTTTATAAAAGACCCACCTGAAAATAAATAGATGAATCTAAAAATTCAGCGTAGAAAACAATAAAAAACCACAGAGGGTTAGCGCCCCTGCGGTCGATAAACGATCACAAGATTCATCATTCCTCTCTCAAGTTATTAGCTTACGAGGTTAGCTGTCGGATTCGGACGATGAGAGTCGCCCTTCCTTACACATCGAATGGCACTGTCATTCGACGAATAAAGATTCACCCCAACAAAGTTCCTAGAACCAGCTTTTACACCGATCTAAGCAGCCCTGCTATCATTGGTTCCCCCGTTTTTCGTTTGAATACATCAAGACGAAAATTCAGCAAGCATAGTAATGAGAATTTCTATTGTTTTATAAAATGTAACTCGTCTTTCTTTGTGCTCAAGATTTACGATATGAATCATACACCCGAAGCAGAACGGTGTAAAGGTATTCTAGAGCTCACTTCAGTCAGTATTACGCCATATCCCCCTAAATTCACCCAAAAAACGAAACAATAAGGCTTCCATATCCTCTAACCTCTTTGTATCTCAGTATTACATATATTTTGTTTAAACCTTAAGAAGACAAGATATATACTTGCCTCACATTGTTCAACTCCCTTTATTAATTGTTTAAAATTTAATTGCAGAAAATATTGTAAACCCCTTATCTATTCTCTTATAATGAGAAGAAAAAGACGAGGCGGTGGGTCAGTCTATGACCATTTATGATTTCAATGTTAATACCCTAAAAGGGCAGGAACTTCAGATGTCAGCTTATAAAGGTAAAATTCTGCTTATCGTTAATACCGCCAGCAAATGCGGATTATCACCGCAGTTCAAAGGATTACAAGAACTCTATGATAAATTTAATCAGCAGTCTTTTGAAGTACTCGGTTTTCCAAGTAATCAATTCGCGAGTCAAGAACCAGGGACAAGTGATGATATCGCTGAATTTTGCCAGATGAATTACGGTGTCAGTTTCCCTATGTTTGAGAAAGTAAATGTGAACGGAGAAGATGCTCATCCCCTCTTCAAATATCTAACGACCACGGCACCTGGTATTCTAGGATCGAAAGCGATCAAATGGAACTTCACTAAATTTCTTGTGGATCAAGAAGGACACATTGTAAAAAGATACAGTCCGCAGACGACCCCGGACAAAATTGAAGCTGATATCACAAAGCTCTTATCACGTTAAGGGATAAGAGCACAAAAAAAAGAGACCTTGAAGTTATAACTTCAAGGTCTCTTTCTGTCTGATGCGGTCGAGAGGACTCGAACCTCCACGGGTATACACCCACTACCCCCTCAAGGTAGCGTGTCTGCCATTCCACCACGACCGCGTATCTTGTTCATCAGCAACGTTTTCGTGCCAACAAAATATATTATACACATAAACCTATATCATGTAAAGACAAAAACCAAAAAAAATTTTATTTTCTTTTTTCACATGCCAAAAACATAAAACAAGGAATCAAACACTCATTTTACGTTAAGTTGACGTTAATTTACATAACGTATAATTATAAATATAGAGATTTATGTTGACTTTACCAGTTTTTATATGTAAGAATAGGTATCAAACAGAACGGAAATTCCATAAACATAACATTGATATAACATAATAATCAATCTCCGCTTTTTATCAAATTCCATCATCACCATAACTCAGGGAGGCGAACGGAATGAACCGAGGAAATAAGCTGCTCGATTATGTAAAATTGCTTGATTCCTCACTTCAGGTAGGAGGGTTTTCTCACTCCTTCGGACTTAAGTCAAAGATTGAGAGAGGAATGGTCTGTACTACGCAGGATCTGGATACGTTTATGCGTCACGAACTTTACCCTAATCTCATCAGAATCGAAGGTCTGGCCATCAAAGGAACATACAGCGCTGCTGCTAAGCAAGATTACCGGAGAATAGCACTTATCGATAAGACGCTTCATGTTCAACACTCTCCTGCAGAACAGCGGAATTCACCAAGAGCAACGGGAAAACGACTCATCAAGTTATCCAAAGCATTGCATCCATGGATGGACTTTTCTCCACTTGAAAAAGCCGCCGAACAGTACGGCGCTGTCATCTCTTTGCCTGTCGTTCATGCTTGGATTAATTACGAGATTGGCGTCCCCCTATTAAATGCCGTATCCAGCTATCTCCACGCTGCCAAGAACGTGTGCTTCCTTCACGCAAGACAACTCCTTTCTTTGAAACCAAACGAACTTGAACAACTATATAGAACATTAGGAGAACATTTAGATCAGGAATGGAACAAAATAGATCTGTCTGACACCTCTGTATTTCACCCTTCCCGTTTCACCATCCAACCTTTTCTTCCTAACTTTCCTTTTCCTGAAGAAGGCACTAAGGCATTCAGAACTCCATCAAAACTCTCCTCGTATTAAGCACCCTCTTCCTCCCCTTAAAACACGCCGATTATCCATTTCGGCGTGTTTTTCATCATCTATCGACGATATTGTCGGAAAAGAAAGACGTATGTAAGTTATTCATCATTGTTAGATGACGTAACAACGTATATAATATAACTATACTTTTATAGAAATACAAAGAAGACAACTCCTTCTTTATTCATTTTTTAAGAACGAAATATTTAATAGGGAGAGACGGCCATTGTCTGAAGCAAACCCGCTTACACTCGAAGATTCCTACGATCAATTTCGTTCTGCGACTGTAATAATTAATGAAGAAGGACTCATTTCTTCATACAATCAAACATGGCTCACCAAAATTTCTGAGCTTCTTCCCTATCCTGCAGAGAGCTATTTAAAGATGAATTATTACAGGGTCCTTAGTGAAATTCCAGGAACCTGCATACACAATATACAGCTCATTATTCTTCATCTGCAAAAAGTATTGGAACGACATACAACCGGTTACGCCTGCGAAATAAGTACCCTTACAGATCAAGGGTATACATGGTTTCAGTTAGAAGCTTCCCCATACAAAACTTCTCTTCAGCCCGATTTTGTCGGTCTCGTCATTTCGTATTATGACATCACTCCTTTTAAAACACTGGAAACCCATCTCAGCCACGCTTCCTCCCAGATCAAAACCCTTCGGGGTATGCTGCCCATTTGCGCTGTATGTAAACGAATTCGAGACGAAGAGGATGAATGGAATCCTGTCGAGAGTTTTGTAGAAAAAAATACACACGCCGAGTTTACACATGATATTTGTCCTGATTGTATAAGAAGAGTGTACCCTCAGTATTCTCATTTTCTAGACGAAGCCTAAATAAGCAACTCTTCTCTGTTCATCCGAACACAGAAGAGTTGCTTAGAGAAGCGCAGGATAGAGTACCTAATTAACGTTTTTTCATTAAACCGTCAGATAATGTTCGAAGCTGGCAAGCTCAAGCTCTTCCGGTTTCCCATGCATGGCAATAGCGCCTTTATCCATCACATAGATATAATCCGCCACACTTCGAACGAATTCTTCGCTTTGTTCCACAAGTAAAATTGCTGTATTCCCCTGATTCTTAATCTGAATGATAACATCACGGATGTCATCTACAATAGACGGCTGAATCCCTTCTGTCGGTTCATCAAGCAATAATAATCGCGGCCTTGTAGCAAGCGCCCTGGCGAAGGCAAGTTGCTGCTGTTGACCACCGCTCAGATCGCCGCCCTGTCTATTCATCATCGTCTTCAGCACAGGAAACATTTCGAGCACATCTGCTGGAATTACTTTCGTTCCCTTAGGAGCCGTTTCAAGTCCAAGCAACAGATTTTCTCTGACACTCATCTGCGGAAAGACATCTCTTCCCTGAGGGACATAGCCAATTCCAACCCGAGCACGTTTGGCCGAATCCCACTTTGTCACTTCTTTTCCATCCCAATGAATACTGCCTTTACGAACCTTTAATATACCCATTAGTGTTCGCAGCAGTGTTGATTTTCCTACCCCGTTGCGACCCATTAAACACACAACCTGGCCTGGTTTTATATCGAGGTGCACCTGACGAAGCACCACACTTTCCCCGTACCCGGATTCAACCCCCTTCAACAACAGCATCATTCTTCCTCCTTTTGCCCAAATACACTTCGGCAACTACTGGATTCTGCTGAACCTCTTCCATCGTCCCTTCGGTGAGCAGTGTTCCTTCATGCATTACAGTGACCTTCTGCGCATACTGTCTAACAAATTCCATATCATGTTCCACCACCACTACAGATCGCTCTTTTGCAATTTCTGTCAACAGCACCCCCGTCTTATTCGTCTCTTCATCCGTCATTCCTGCAACAGGTTCATCAAGCAGCAGCACCTCAGGCTTTTGAAGTAAAAGCATTCCAATCTCAAGCCACTGCTTTTCTCCATGGGATAAAGAGCCCGCCCTAAGATTCAAGCGATGTCCTAGACCAATCTGTTCCACCACTTCTTTCATTTCTCTTGTGAGACAACCCCCTCGCCGTTTACGCAGCGTGGAAAATACTTTTTTGTTAGGATTCTGTGCGATCTCTAAATTCTCACGCACAGTCAGCCCTCCAAATACAGAAGGCGCTTGAAACTTACGGCCAATACCGAGTCTTGCGACCTGATGTTCTTTCTTAGAAATAAGATCCGTACCATCCGGAAGAAGAACCTGGCCTGATACAGGTTTGGTTTTTCCGCAGATCACATCAAGCATGGTTGTTTTTCCCGCTCCATTTGGACCGATTAAGAAATGAAGTTCTCGCTGTTTTAAGGATAAATTCATATTACGTACTGCTACAAATCCAAAGAAAGAAACCGTGATATCTTGAACCGTGAGCACGATCTTTTCGTTAGGAAGTTGCTTGCTTATGCTTACGTTTACGGACGGACTGACCATCTAGCGCACCTCCTTTTCGGACCCACATGCCAGTTACACTGTGATATACACCAACAAGGCCTTTAGGCATGAATAATACGATAGCTACAAATAGACCACCCATAACGAAAAGCCATCCTTCTGGATACGCTTCACTAATTCCTGTTTTTGCAGCGTTCAGCACTACAGCCCCGATCATAGCTCCAACCAGCGTTCCCCGGCCGCCAAGCGCAACCCATAACACCATTTCAATGGAGGGAACAATCCCCATCATCGAAGGAGAGATGATGCCAACCTGAAGAACAAACAGCATCCCCGCAAGTCCAGCAAGCGCACCGGACAAGGTAAACGCCATTGTTTTGTACCATGCAGGATCATATCCGAGAAATCGAACTCGATTCTCACCATCTCTGGCGGCTTCGAGCACTTGACCAAACCTGCTGCGCACCACTCTTTTGCAGAGCACATAAGACAAGACTAGAATCAGAAGCGTTACATAATAAAGGATAATGGTCGTTGATGGACGATGAAGCTCCATCCCAAAAATGTGATGGTATCCGGTTAACCCATTGGTTCCTCCTGTCCATTCCTGCTTCCCTACAAACAGCGTTACCATGATCATGACTAGCGCCTGCGTTAATATGGTGAAATATACACCGGTAATCCGGTTTCGAAAGGTGAACAACCCAAGCAAGAAAGCAAGTAATCCGGGCAATATGATTCCAAGTAAAAACGCAGAAGGGAAAGACCGAAAGATCGCCCAAAACCAGGGAAGTTCCGTCACACTATTCCATACCATGAAATCGGGCAGTGCCGACCCGCTGGCTTGTAATTTTAGATACATCGCCATGGCGTAAGCACCAAGTCCAAAAAATACTCCGTGTCCTAGACTTAGCACCCCTCCATAACCCCAGATCAGATCAAGGCCAATGGCAAGAATCGCTAAAGCAAGAAATTTCGCAAGTAAGCTTAACCGAAATTCCGTGGAGACGAGCGGCGCCAGACTCATCAGAATCAGCACTACTCCCCAGGCAATTCGCTGCCCCCGTGTTCCCAGTCTATTTATAAACGGCATCCTAAGTCCCCCTCTAGTCTAAACTCCGTGAACGTAGTGCCACGAGCCCTCTCGGTTTCCATTGAAGGAAAGCAACGATGCATGCAAATACAAGCACTTTACCGATGGATGCACCTGTGTACGTCTCGAATAAGGTATTGAAGACCCCTATTCCAAGGGCCCCCGTCACGGTACCAATCAATTTCCCTACACCGCCTAGAACAACAACCATGAATGCATCTACGATGTAATAGGTTCCAATCGATGGTCCGATGGGGCCAAGCAAAGTAAGTGCGCATCCTGCCACTCCCGCAATACCGGAACCAATAGCAAAGGTAAGTCCATCAACGCGCCGAGTAGAGATTCCAAGACAGCCTGCCATATTTCGATTCTGCATAACAGCACGCATCCGGCGTCCTGCTGCTGTTTTATAAATATAGATATACATGCTGAAGAGCACGACAGCGACCAGCAGAATAATGAACAAACGTGTGTAAGGAAGCGTGATCCCTTCCGTAACCGCCACTCCTCCTTTAAGCCAGGAAGGACTGGTCACCCCGACATTCGGGGCACCAAAAATCGTCCTTGCCAGTTGTTGCAGAATCATTCCTACTCCCCAGGTTGCAAGCAAACTATCCAAGGGTCTTCCGTATAAGTGGCGGATAAGAAGCACTTCAAGCATCCAGCCGACCCCCGCCGCAAGAAGGAATGCAGCAGGAAGCGCGACAAGATAGTACGTATTAAACCAAGAAGAGGGCATGTAGGAGACAAATAAATTTTGTGTTACATAAGTGGCATAAGCACCGACCATAATCATCTCGCCATGCGCCATATTGATAATGTTCATCAGTCCAAAGGTTACGGCGAGGCCGAGTGCAATCAGAAGCAGAATGGAACTTACACTCAAGCCATTAAAAGCTTGCAGCAAAAACATATCCATCGATTATGCCGCCTCCCTTCTAATCTATCTATAGTAGAAACAAGTTATTTAGCGCCAAGTGATTTTCCCCATTCATAGGTTTCCAGATACGGATCAGGCTTCACAGGCTCACCCGAGTTCCAGAGTTCTTTGAACTGTCCATTGGACTGAACTTCGCCTATACGTACCGTTTTGTATATATGCTGGTTCTCTCCATCAATGGTCACTTTGCCGCTTGGCGCATTAAACTCAATGCCTTTAGCTGCTTCTTTCACTTTAGCCACATCAACAGATCCTGCTTTTTCAACTGCTGCTTTCCATAAATAAACGGCAGTATATCCGGCTTCAATAGGATCAGCAGTCACCCGGTCAGCTCCATATTTCGCTTTATAAGCAGCCGTAAATTTAGTGTTCTCCGGTGTGTCCGTTGTTTGGTAATAGTTCCAAGCTGCTAAATGACCTGCGAGTACATCCGCACCAATACCGCGAATCTCTTCTTCCGCTACACTGACAGACAAGGTCGTTAGATCCTCTGATGTGATCCCTGCGTCTTTTAGTTGTTTGAAGAAGGCAACGTTGCTATCTCCATTCAGCGTGTTATAAACAACATCTGGTTTTGCGGCTTTGATCTTGTTGATAATTGTGCTGTAATCCGTATGACCAAGGGGAGTATATTCTTCTCCGGCCACTTCTCCCCCTTCTGCCTCAAGCTGTGCCTGAATGACTTTGTTCGCTGTTTTAGGGAAGACGTAATCCGAACCCAGCAGGAAGAATTTCTTGCCACGATTCTCAAGCAGCCAGCTTACAGATGGAACAATCTGTTGATTGGTTGTAGCTCCGGTATAGAAAATGTTCGGGGAGGATTCAAGTCCTTCGTATTGTACGGGATAGAATAACAGTCCATTATTTTGTTCAAAAACAGGCAGCATGGCTTTTCGACTTGCCGATGTCCAGCCACCAAACACCGCAGCCACTTGATCTTGCTGCAGAAGTTTCCCAGCTTTTTCTGCAAAAGTTGGCCAATCCGAAGCACCATCTTCCATAACGGGTTCGATTTGTTTTCCGAGCACCCCGCCCGCCCTATTTATTTCTTCAATCGCCAACATTTCGGAATCTTTAACCGATACTTCACTAATAGACATCGTTCCGCTGAGAGAATGCAGAATGCCCACTTTAATCGTGTCACCATCTGAAGCACTTACCGTACCACTGCCTTCCGCAGCAGACGATTGCCTAGCTGGACCTTCTCCTCCAGATACACAACCAGATAACATAATCACACCTGTTAACACCACAGGAAACCATTTACCGAACTTTCGCATCAACATGAACCCCATCCCCTTTAATCAGTTAGCCCAAACCGAACATTTATTTCCTGTTTTTCCATCAATGTTTGGTATCTCACATTATAGAGGGATGAAATCTTTAGTGTCAATATACCTTACATATTTTTATTCTATGCCTAGTTATATGGTGCATAACAACAAAAATAAAGAACTGAATTGACAATTTGTCTAATATTATGTGAGTATAATTTACATGAAAAACAGAATACACGGTGAAAGGTTGAGTTCACGTGCACTGGTCAGAAGAAGAAAAGGATACATCACTCGTCGTTTGCGAAAAAGAAGCTACATTCCCTAATGGAACGAAACCCGTTCCATTCCCAGACCTATTCGCTAAGCAAGCTAACTACGAAATCACTGCCGCTTAAAAAATATAAAAACAAATCAGACAGACCATGATCTATAAGATCATGGTCTGTTATGTGATAGCTATTTTAAATACCCTTATGTAATCCGTTATTTTCTGTTACCCTTCTCAGGAGCTTTGCTGGCGTAGAGACTCATCTGTTTTCTTTTGCGATATTGCGTGAATTCAATATACTCTCTGATGAATGTCTGCTCTTCCGCAGTTAACCCCTCTACGTTTACATTCAAATCAAGTGTATCCATATGATAGACAGCTTTCTGCTCTCTAATCTCTTCATTAAACTTGCCAAGCATGATCCAATCCAAACTCACCCCAAAAAAAGCAGAAATCTCAATTAGTTTCGCTGTACTCGGAGTTGATTTCCCCCGCTTCCAATCCCCTAAATTACCTGTGCTAATTTTTAATTCCTCACAAAACGCTTTTTTGGTCATGCCTCTATTCATAATTAGATGCTCAATTCGTTCGTAAATCGAATGCATATAAGACCGCCTTCCATGAAGTCATACTAATCTGAAAGTCCAGCAATCTGTAGACTAGCAACTCATATAACCCAGGTTTTAATTCCATATTATAACACACAACATGTGCGTTCTCCGTCCGATATTTGTACTTACTGTGGGCGTTCTATATAGTTATATCTGTCACTGGTGATTACGATAAAAATACGTTATTCTTGATATGATGGCCTCTATTTATGAAGGAGTGAACAAATGAGTAAAATTAAAATTGTGACGGACTCTACACTGGATCTCGACCTTTCCGTCATTCAAAGATACGGTATTGAAGTGGTACCTCTTTCTTTTACCATTAAAGACGAAACCTATCTTGACCAAATAGATATTACACCTGAAGAATTCATTCAAAAAATGATCCAAAGCGATGAGCTGCCTAAGAGTTCTCAGCCGGCTGCCGGCGAATTTTTAGAAAGATATAACCGGTTTCATGAAGAAGGGTACGAGATCATATCCATTCATATGACCGGAGGCATGAGCGGCACTGTACGTTCAGCGCAAATGGCTGCCGACATGTCAGATGCCAAAGTAACTGTCATCGATTCCGAATTTACATCCAAAGCACTCGCTTATCAAGTAATCGAAGCTGCTATAATGGCGGAGCAAGGCAAAACAGCTGAAGAAATCATAAGTAAAGTAGAAGAGGTCAGGAAAAATACGAAACTGTTTGTCGCGGTAGATACACTTGATAACTTGGTAAAAGGCGGACGCATCGGAAAAGGAAAAGCACTGATCGGCTCTCTCCTGCATATCAAGCCTGTTGCTTCTCTTATTGATGGTAACTATACTCCCGTCGTAAATCTTAGAAGCCAAGCCCAGATCGCAAGATATCTGGCCAAGCAGTTTGCTGAAGATGTGAAAGGAAAAACAATTCACAAAGTGGGAATCGCACATGCCGAAAACCTTAAACTCGCTTCTCAGCTGAAAGATTTAATTCATGAGCTTACTGGTTATGAAGATGTAGAGATCAGTTATACCTCACCTATCATCAGTACACATACAGGTGTCGGTGCAATTGGGTTTATGTATTATTTTGAATAAACTTTATTCCATTGAATCAATTTCATAATACCTTTCGTCGCTTTAATCAGTTATGAAATTGATTCCATTATAATTTAATACTCTCCTTTCTAATCTCAAAAGGACTTTTCTTGGCCCGTATTCTCAATCGGTTCCGGAAACAGTCCTTTTACTATTTTTACGCCCAGATCACTCTTTCTATGAAAAGAAAAAAATAAGAGCCTTATGCTAATGCACAAGACTCTTCTTCGATATGATGCGGTCGAGAGGACTCGAACCTCCACGGGTATACACCCACTACCCCCTCAAGGTAGCGTGTCTGCCATTCCACCACGACCGCATATAAGATTATAACTGGTGAGCCATGAAGGGCTCGAACCTTCGACACCCTGATTAAAAGTCAGGTGCTCTACCAACTGAGCTAATGGCTCTTGATGAGAAGTTCCATGATGTTATATGCCATAACACGTATTGGTTTCTTCATAAATCATTAAGAGAAAAAGTGACCCGTAGGGGATTCGAACCCCTGTTACCTCCGTGAAAGGGAGGTGTCTTAACCCCTTGACCAACGGGCCTTAGTAACATTCTGTGCTCTTCAGCGACAAGATAGAGTATAACATAATATAAATAGCCATGACAACCCCTTTTTAAAATTTTTTTATCAGAAAAATAAAAACTTATGTTTCCTTATTAAAATGGCATAACAGCCTTTTATATTAAGGTGTTTTGTTTTAAATATTGCAATTTGACTTACAAAACATTAAAATTACTTATAATGATGCATATTGTTAGGAGGTTTCCAAATTGTATCAGGAAGAACGGATGAAACTTATTATGGATCACCTTGCTAACGCGGGACGAATTTCTATTGAAGAGATTTGTCATCAGTTCGATGTATCTAGAGATACAGCGAGACGTGATCTCATTAAGCTCGAAGAACAAGACCTTATTGTCCGTACTCGCGGAGGCGCGCTTCTCCCCTCCCCGATTCAGGAGTTCAAAAATTATAAAGACCGACTTGTCACTGTCTCAGACGAAAAGAAAAAGATCGGGAAACTTGCTGCCGCTCTGGTTCGCAAAGGTGACCGTATCATTCTTGACTCTTCTACCACGGTTCAAGCCTGTGCTGAATTTTTACATGCCGAACATTGCACCGTGATTACGAACTCCATCAACTCAGCTGATTTGCTGTCCGAAAAGGACTCGGTCCATATCCGACTTCTGGGTGGCATTCTGCATAAAGAACACCGTTATGTATACGGAGCTTCTGTAATCGAAGCCTTATCTAATTATTATGTTGAGAAATCATTTATTGGAGTCGGCGGAATTACTACGGACGGACTTAGTGCAGATGATGAGGAAGGAAAAGTAAAACGTAAGATGATGGAACAAGCCGAAATGGTCATCGTCCTTGCGGATCATTCCAAATTTGGCCGGAATTATTTCTACCGATTTGCAGACTGGTCCCTAGTTGATGTCATTATCACAGACCAACTTCCGAGCTCAACCATGATGGATTTCTTTGAACAACATCAGGTGGAAGTTTTGGTGCCGGATTCTAGTGAAGAACAGGAGGAATTATCATGATTAAACTTATTGCGATTGATTTAGATGGAACACTGCTGAATACCGAAAGTCAGATTAGTTCGGAGAATGCGGATGCGATCCGTTTTGCCCAAAATAATGGGGTCCATGTAGTTATCGCTACAGGAAGGGCCCATGCTGATGTAAGAGCCATCTGTAAAAAGGCTGGACTTGTTACACCCGTTATTGCGGCTAATGGAGCTACCATCCATGATGAAAATGAAAATAAAATCGAATCCATTCCTATGGATCGAAAAATCGCATTTAGCATACTTGAATGGCTGGAAGCGAACGAATTTTATTATGAAGTACTCACCGATCAAGCAATCTATTCTCCCAATCAAGGACATCAACTCATGTCTATCGAAATTGACCGGGCCCTTAGTGCGAACCCGGAGGAAAGTATGGATCGTTTGCTAAGGCTCGCAGAGAAACAATATGAACAAACGGGAATCGTGCGTATTCCGAGTTACCGTAACATTCCGGAGAGTGCCGAAATTTACAATATCCTTTCTCTTTCATTTGACCCCGAGAAACTGGAGCAAGGCCGAGCTCAGTTCCGAAACGACGAAAATGTAGCCATGGTCATTTCTGCAGACCATAATTTTGAGGTAGAACATCCGGAAGCATCCAAAGGAAATGCGCTAAGTAAACTGGCATCCCGTCTTGGAGTATCTATGGAAGATACAATGGCGATCGGGGACAGCTTTAACGATGTGTCGATGTTATCCATGGCCCATCATTCTGTTGCTATGGGTAATGCCAATCCGAAGATCAAGGAACTTGCTAAAGAAGTTACCTTGAAAAATACAGAACATGGCGTCGCCTACGCCATTGAACGGAAATTAAAAAACCTACCGGTGAACAATCGGTAGATGTAACAAAAAGAGCGCATGGAATCCGAATTCCATGCGCTCTTTTTTATAATTCATTTTTTTATAATTCACGTCTATTTTATAAAGTTCCTTTCGTATCGCCTCATTCTTATAACAATAAGAAATTATCCATTCTAGAATATAGACCTTCAATCAATTATAAAATACAAATATTCAATTCCAGAATGTAGACAACAAAAAAAAAGCCCTCACGGGCTTTCCTATTGTTCTTCGAACGGAGAGAGAGGGATTCGAACCCTCGCACCGCTTACGCAGTCTAACCCCTTAGCAGAGGGTCCCCTTATAGCCACTTGGGTATCTCTCCAAAGAATGGCTCCCCGAACAGGGCTCGAACCTGTGACAACTCGATTAACAGTCGAGTGCTCTACCAACTGAGCTATCAGGGATCATTAACTATATATAATTTATCAAAACTTTAAAGAAGAGTCAAGCTTCAAATTTCCTTGACTCTTAAATCCGCTGTAAACCACGATTTATAGCTCAGCAGCGACAACGTAATCGCCGTAATTGCCGCAGAACTTGTAAAAGCAAACACAATAAGTATTTGATACTTTACCGCTTCTACTGGGTCTGCACCAGCTATAATCATCCCGGTCATCATACCGGGAAGCTGAACAATCCCTACCGTTTTCATACTATCTATGGTAGGAATCATACTTGATTTTACCGCTTTTTTCAATTGAGATTGTAATGCCTGCTTGGCTGTTGCCCCCAGCGCGAGCAAAGTTTCAATCTCTGGTCTTGACGAATGCACTTCTTCCTTCATTCGGTTTAAGAATAGTCCAGCTACCACCATCGCATTCCCGATGGTCATCCCGCTGATGGGAATAATGTAACGCGGAGACACTTCAACAATCCCTAGACCAAGTACGAGTGCCATCATCAGCAGCTCCGTGAGTGCAATCGATACAAAGATCCGCCAGACTATCCCTGTTATCCCCTTCGCTCGTTTCGATGCATTATAAGATGCCACGAGGATCATAATTAGAATAATGAGTAGCAGGAGCAAAGGATTTTTAGTGTTAAAAATATACTGCAAAACATACCCGACAAGCAAAAGCTGTATAGCAGAGCGAATGGTTCCGATGGCAATTTCTTTTTCTAGACCGACCTTTTGCCATACCGAAGCAAGCATAGTAATCATGACAAAGATCAGAGTGAAACTAAGTGCTACAATCGACATTTATGTGTTCCTGCCTTCCCCGCTGCATTCAAAAACCGGACAACCTCATCATCTGCCGGATATTCAAAAAATTCAGTAGAACCTTGGTCATGAAGTAATGTTCCTTGGGCCATAAACCATATCCGGTTTGAAACCTGCCTAGCTTGCTCCAGATCGTGAGTAACCCAGATCATCGCAGTTTGGTGAGTGTGCGCCCAATCATGAAGAAGTTCTTCTACTCTTTTCTTACTTCCTTGATCCAGCGAGGCCGTAATCTCATCAAGAAGGAGAACCTCAGGCTGCATCAGTAAAGATCGCACAAGCGCAATACGCTGTTTCTCCCCACCAGACAAACTTTTTGCATGTTGAGTAAGATCCAGGGTAGACAGACCCACCTTCTCTAGCAAAAGATGAGCCAGTTCCTCATCATATGTTTTCTGATGCAGGGAGCTATACAGCCGAAGGTTATCATCTACTGTTCCTTCAATCATCACAGCCTGCTGCGCTACATAACCAATATGAGTCCTCCACTCTCTCGGGTCCACTTGTTCATATGAAACGCCGCTGTACTCCAAGACACCATCGTCATGCTTGTCTAGTCTCGACAGAATGCGGAGCAAAGTGCTCTTCCCTTGACCAGATACACCAATCAGTGCAATTCGATCATTTGGGTAAACGTCTGTTGTCACCTGCTCAAATAACCAAGGTCGATCTAGACCTGCGTACTTTTTCCTCATATTTTCTACACGTAAAATAGGTTGCAATGAAATACTCTCCTTCATCTATGAAACTTAGGGAGTGGCTATCTCCGACATGACAAGCGGACCGCTGCATCTGCCGCACCGATACTTTCTAACATCTACCTTGCGCTTACGCTGATACGTTTGCCCGCACTTCTGGCAGACGAGTTTATATTTATAGGGCAGGGTTCTCCGGCCTTTTCCGTCCGGCAAGGACTGACAAAAACGACTTCCCCCTACTTTTGCTAAAAGCTGTTTAAATTCAGGGTCGCGATGACGATAGCCCCTCCCTCGTATATGTAGATGATAATGGCATAGTTCATGCTTAATAATCTTCTCGACCTCTTCTTTGCCATAAGCCTTAAGCTGATGCGGATTAATCTCTATTCGGTGACTACGGAGCATGTATCTGCCTCCCGTCGTGGTTAGCCTGCTGTTAAACGATGCTTCATGCTGAAATGGAACGCCAAAACTTTCAAGTGAGATGCGCTCAATCCATGTCTGAAGTTCTTCGTTCGTCATGGAATTCATATATGCTCAGCTCTCTTTCTTTCGTTGTTTCTACTTGATTGTAAGTATACCTTGGGATACACTGTCAAGGAACCACTGACCGAACTAAAGGGGAGAAATGCACGTATGTCTAAAATGCGATACGTTATTCTGCAACACGCCGATCAGTTAGAATTTGTGGAAATGCCTTCCGATTATGCTTATCAGCTCAGCGCACTGAATCTTCGGCTGAATAAAGAAATCGATAAGCTGACCGCCGATATTGTTCCTACCCTTCCTAGAGCCATCGCTGAATGTGATCAGCTGGACCTGCTGGAAGAACGCTATGTGATTACACAAGGTCTTGCCTATATTAACGATCTAGAGAAATCCTTTGCAGCTGTAAAAGAAGAACACTATCCACTGATCGCCCTGCTAACCGAGATTCGTGCCCTTCAGGCACAGCTCGAACAATGGTATGAAGAAGAAGAACTTACTCTACATCATCCACTATAAAAAAAACACACAAATAACCGTTCTACATCCCTTGTAGAACGGTTATTTTCATGTGAACTGGCACAATTCGGGCTCTCTCCCCATATGCTAACGTACAGAAATGAACCTATGGAGGAGGGACTTCCCTGTGCCCCAATGGCTTAGTAACCAACTCATGCGTGCTTTCCATAAGAAAGATCGAAGGCAGATTCGCCTGCTGAACGAATGCTGGTTCTTCTATCGTAATCGCCCAGGCGCTCATCATGGTATGTCTAATGAGCCTGATCTATAAACAGCTGCCAGCCGGTGAATCAGAAAGGGCATTCTCATCATCGGCTTTTACTGTCCTTACGAATGATTACTGATTGTTTTGATTTGGGTCCTTCATCGTGAGAGCGACGCGGCCCTTTTTCAAATCTACGCTAAGCACCCATACCGTTACATTATCTCCTACGGATACCACATCCATTGGATGCTTTACAAATCCGTTGCTAAGCTGCGAGATATGAACGAGTCCATCACTTTTCACGCCAATGTCTACAAAAGCACCGAAGTCAATTACATTACGAACCGTACCTTGCAGCTCCATTCCCGGTTCCAGATCTTCAATCTTCAGTACATCGGTCCGGAAAATAGGAAGCGGCAACTCTTCACGCGGGTCACGACCCGGACGCTGTAAGTTCTCAAGAATATCGCGCAGTGTCGGCAGACCGACTTCTACTCTGTCAGCAAGTTCTTGTGCGCTTTGTTCTTCCAAGATCCGTGTCAGTTCTTCGGTTCCCAGTTTATCCAGGTCCACTTTGAGTTCTGCAAAGACCCGGTCAACTACAGAATAAGATTCCGGGTGAATCGCTGTTTTATCCAGCGGGTTATCCCCTTCCGAAATACGCATAAAACCAGCACATTGTTCAAACGTCTTCGCGCCTAGACGCGGTACTTTTTGCAGTTCTTTACGAGAAGAAAACTTACCATGCTCTTCACGGTATTTCACAATGTTTTTAGCAATCGTGGAGTTTATTCCCGCTACATAAGACAACAGCGAAGGAGAAGCTGTATTCACATCAACGCCAACATGGTTAACGGCAGATTCTACAACGGCTTTCAGACTTTCCTCCAGATGTTTTTGAGATACATCATGTTGGTATTGACCTACACCAATGGCTTTTGGATCAATCTTCACAAGTTCAGCCAGCGGATCTTGAACCCGGCGGGCAATGGAGGCAGCACTACGCTCTGCTACATCCAGATCAGGGAATTCTTCCTGCGCAATCTTGGAAGCAGAGTATACACTTGCTCCTGCCTCATTCACGATCAAATAAGCAAGATTTGGATCTCCGATCTCCTGCATGACTTCCGCTACAAATTGCTCGGTTTCACGAGAAGCTGTCCCGTTTCCAATAACAATCAATTCGATATCATATTTGCTGATCAGCTCTTTAAACTTAGCTAATGCTTCCTGCTTCTTATTATTCGGCGGTGTCGGATACGTTACAGCTACCTCAAGCAGTTTTCCTGTTTCGTCTACAACCGCAAGTTTACAGCCAGTTCGGTAAGCAGGATCGACGCCAAGTACACGTTTATTCGGAATCGGCGGCTGCAAAAGCAAGCTGCGCAGATTACCAGAAAAAATAGAGATGGCCTGTGCTTCGCCTTTTTCTGTTAGCTCAGCACGTACTTCTCTTTCAATCGAAGGAGCGATCAGGCGCTTATAAGCATCCATAATTACATTTTCGAGAATGTCCGTCACGACCGATGATGATTTCAGCAACTGACGGCCAATATAGTTATGAACCGGTTCTGCATTAACATCGAGTCCCACTTTCAGTATGCCTTCACGTTCTCCACGGTTAATCGCAAGAATTCGATGCGGCGGCATTTTTTTAGCGAGTTCACGGTAGTCATAGTAATTCTCATATACGGATTCCACATCGATATCCTTCGCTTCTGAAGTCAGCATACCGTGATCCAGTGTATATCTTCTTACCCATGAACGAATGGATGCATCATCAGCGATATTCTCAGCTAAAATATCCTTCGCTCCTTGCAGCGCCGTATCTGCACTATCTACTCCAAGCTCTTCGTTCACATAACGAGCGGCTTCTTCCATTACATTTCCTTGTTTCGGCTGATTCCAGATCCACTCGGATAATGGCTCAAGCCCTTTTTCTTTCGCTACACTCGCACGGGTTTTACGTTTTTGACGATAAGGACGGTACAAATCTTCTACTTCTTGTAGTTTGACCGCTTGTTTGATTGACTTAGCTAGTTCCTCCGTCAGTTTGCCCTGCTCTTCAATAATGCGAATGACTTCCACTTTACGATCTTCCAGATTACGAAGGTAGACCGTTCTTTCTTCAATCAGACGCAGCTCATTCTCGTCCAGCTCGCCTGTCATTTCTTTACGGTACCTTGCGATAAAAGGAATGGTATTCCCTTCGTTTAACAAGGATACAGTTGTTCTTACCTGCTTTAATGAGAGCGAAAGTTCTTTAGCGACTTGATTAACAATACGCTCTTCCTGTTCTTTCTTCAGTTTCTCATCGTTTACTTCAACTGCCGATAGCTCTGACAAAAAAATCCCTCTTTCTTCTATGGATTACCCGCTCATTATTCCGCTGCATGATGAACGCATCTCGCATATTTAGCCGCTACGTACACAAATGAATTCCATGACCGCTGTTGTAATTGGAGTTTTTAATCCTATTAACTCAGTGGTACAACTCCAATCACAAAGGCGGACGCTTCGCTTCTTAGAACTCATTTGTTACTCCGCTGCTTTCTGCCTTTATGCAAAGTGCACTCTGCAGTGACAAACTGCTCTAACGAAAATAGCCGCTACGTACACAAATGATTCCATGACCGCTGTTGTGATTGGAGTTTTTAATCCTATCAACTCAGTGGTACAACTCCAATCACAAAGGCGGACGCTTCGCTTCTCGGAATTCATTTGTTACTCCGCTACTGCTAGCTCTGTAGCACTGCATTTATAACATCACGCAAAAGAATAAGAGACGTCCAATTTTCTTTTTTTAATGACGGATTGTCAATCCAAGTGCGACACTTCTTCTTCAAATGATTCGTGAGCAGTTTTCCATCCTAAACATTTCCTTGGTCTGTTGTTAATAAGTTGGAGGGCATGTTCTAATTCTTCCTCAGTCAC
>NZ_BOSJ01000010.1 GCF_018403285.1 Paenibacillus sp. J45TS6
CTTCTAGTTTACTGCGTTCAATTATGCTAAGATGTGAATAGCTCATGGACTGATTCTCCTGTGTGAATTTGGTGTGGTAACTTAATTCTACACGAATCAGGCCATGGGCCATTTTTATTTTTTGAGTAAGGTGTCGCACTTCATATTACAATCCGTCTTATCCAAATCCTCATGCTGAAATTACAGAAATGTTCATTAAAGAAGATGTACGAAGAAAAGGGATAGCGACATCATTGTTGGCTTTTATTGAGGCAGAACTTAAATTACGAGGTGTTTCTTCAGTGAAATTATTAACAGGTAAAAAGAATGAAGCTGCTATACAAACATATGAAAGATCAAGTTATATAAAGCAAAAGGAACAGGTTCTACAGAAGAAATTATGAGACGTTGTTCTCTAGAGAACACTTTCGAATTAAGATGTGAAAATACGAATAGACGGAGGAGTTAATCTTATGAAGATTAGATCTGTTTCACTAGGGATCATTAGAAAAGAAGAAAACATTTTAGTTGAAGTCATTAATTATCCTGGGATCAGCACAACTTTCTACCGACCAATTGGTGGAACCATTGAGTTTGGCGAAAATAGTAAACAAACATTAATAAGAGAAATTAGGGAAGAACTGAATCATGAAATTGAAGAAGCGCAATTAATCTCTGTCATAGAGAACATTTTTGGTGTTTTGGATGATATAGGACATGAAATAGATTTTATTTATGAAGTGAATTTGAAAGATAAGACCTTTTATGATCTTGATGAAATCGACGGAATCGAAGGGGATATTCATTATAAAGCTCAATGGAAACCACTAGATTTTTTCGAATCGGATTCTGACGTAAAGTTGGTTCCAGATGGACTGCTAGATTTACTCTCACAACGAGATAACAACAATGTAAGTGTAATTAAGCATGTGAAAACGAACTAAAGACTTGAGAGTAGCGAAAGATTTGGCGCGGAACAAGCTGTATATTTTTTGCAAAAGCTTGAAAGTAATTCAAAGTAATTCAAAGGACGTGGAAACGTATGATTAGGTTAGTAAAGCCTAATTTAAAGTTGAAGGAAGAATACTTATCTTTTTATGAAGAATGGAAGCGATCTGGTGAGGATATGGTTCCATGGGTCATAAGCAAAGATCCAAGTGACTTTCCAAAAATGCTGAAATCACTGTCAGATAATGAGGAAGGTGTTAGTCTACCAGAAGGTATCGTATCAGATTCAATTTTTTGGTTGGTTGACAAAAGTAATAGAGTATTAGGGGCGGTAAATATTAGGCATCAATTAACACAACATTTGTACAATGCAGGAGGGCATATTGGTTATGGTATTCGCCCGTCTGAAAGATTAAAAGGTTATGCAACCAAACTATTAGAACTATCCTTAGGTGAAGCTAAGAAAATCGGAATAAAAGAGGTATTAGTTGTCTGTGATGCTGATAATGTGGGATCGGAAAGAACCATTATTAAGAACGGTGGGAGAGCCGATGCAGATTACATAGAAGATGACGGGAATATAATTAAACGATATTGGATTGAAATTGTCTAACTCGAATAAGCCATAGACATCTGATAAGAGTGCTTTCTTAAAATACTAAAGGGTTGGGGAGGGACAACACAAGATGAAGCAATATAGATTAGAACAAGCAGATAAAAATAAGTTTGCAGTTCATCAAGTAATCTATTCTAACTCCGATATTGAGATGTGGTATGACTGGAATACTCGTTTACATGATACAAAATTTACAGACCAATGTTTTTGGATCATGTGCGGCGAGGATAGAATTGGAGGGGTGATAAAGATGAACGATACGGCAATGTATCCGTTTATCATTCCTCCCTTTTCTGATCGGCAACAACTCTGGAGCATATTATTAACATGTTGCGTGCTGTCCGACAGGTACGCTTAAGGAGCCGGTACCTCCCAGTGGATTATCTTTGTACTTATTAGATGAATCTTTTGATATAACAAGAATTAAGAATGTAATGAAAGAAGGATATAGCGGTGGAATAGACTACGAGATCTTTGGTGTTCCGAATGACGTGAAGATCATGGAGGATATATCGTATCTTATGCAAGTATACAAACATAGGAATCTTTCCGTATATGTCGTAGATGAACAAAACAATGAAATTGTTGGACTTTGTATCGCAGGTATCAGTGAAAAAATGCCCTTAGGTTTTGCAGAAATCGGGGAGTTATGTGTTGTCCCTCAGTATAGGCACAAAGGAATTGCAGAGTACATGCTCAACTACATAAAACAATCAGCTAGTGCGTATACGGAAGTAATAAAATTATGTGTTACTGTGGGAAATAATGCGGAATTACTATATAAGAAAACAGGATTCCAAGCAGGCCCACGATTTGCAAGGATGACCAAAAGAAATTGAATCGATCTTAAAATAGTATGCGAAACTACTAATCTTTTTAATAGAGAGGTGTGTAATGAAGCTATTTCATTTTAGTGAGAATCCGGATATTAAAATCTTTAACCCCCGAACAATTTACGATCAAACAGATGCAAAAGTCTGGACCATTGATAAGTATCATGCGCCACATTACTATTTTCCAAGGGACTGCCCAAGAGTCTGCGTTTGGCCTAAAGAAGATACAAAAGAACTAGATATTACTCGTTTTTTTGGAATGTCTCAGGTGAATCGGATGATTGCAATTGAAACAGATTGGTATGATCGAGTCAGAAAAGGATCTATTTATCGCTACGTTTTTGATTCAGCAGACTTTGAGTTAGAAGAAGAAAATGCGGGATATTATGTAGCAAGACGCCCAGTAACTCCAATCGAAGTAGAAAAAATGGATGACTTGGTCACAGCTATTTTGGATGAAGGGATAGAACTTAGGATCACTCCCTCTCTGATGCCTATGAAAGAACATGTACTAGAGTCTACAATCAACTTCTCCATGATCCGGATGAGAAATGCAAAACAGGAATAACCTAATATGAAGATCATCGTTACGGGCGGAGCTATTATAAGAGACAAGGAAGGACGAATATTACTTCAAAAAAGATCGGATTATGGCAATTGGGGACTTCCGGGTGGTGGGATGGATGCAGGTGAGTCTATTGAAGAGACTATGTTACGAGAAGTATTGGAAGAAACCGGTCTTGAAGTTAGACAGTACGAACTTTATTCCGTTTATAGCGGACCACGCATGAAATATAGATATCCAGACGGAAATGAAGTCGTTTTTGTCATGTTCATTTTTAATGCAAAAGTGGATTTAGAGGGGAGAATTGCTGAAGACAATAATACGCTAATATATAACGATGATAATCAAGAATCATTAACGCTCGAATTTAAATTTATCGAAGATATTAATATAGAAGATATAAGCACTGTACAAAGACCTATATTTGAAGATTTAAAGAGAGAAGTAATAAACATACTCAGAACTTAAACCTGTAAGTTTAATGGAGAGCTAAGAACGGTATACGAAAGGACTGGAGAGATTGAAGTATAAAATACTTGTTGCATCAGTCTGGTATGACACTCAGGGCAATGAAATAATAAGAATGGGTATATCTAATAATGATATCTTATGAGAAATTCACCAAGATGACAAAGCGTAAAAATTATTATCTAAGGAGCGAATTCATGAATATCAAAGTGCAATTAACCAGTAAAGAGGAATCACACATTATAAAAAACATATATCCTTTATATCTGTATGATCTATCCGAACACTATGTCAGGTACCCAAATGTTCATGGGATTTATGAAGAAAGTGATGATTTTAAAACACTAAGTGATCAATACGAAGTTCAAAATATTTGGTGGGAAAAACCAGACAGTTTGTATCCCTATTTAATTTAAGCAGATGATTGTCCGGCGGGATTTATGTTCATTTCTACTTCCCCATATTGTGCGGAGAATGTTGACTATTTTGTATATGAGTTCTTTCTATTACGTCCTTACAGAGGTCGAGGTATCGCTGAACAGGCTGCTACCAAAGTGTTTGATCAATTCAAGGGGAGATGGGAATTGTTCACCAATCCTTCTGAAAGAAACCAAACGGGGCAAAGATTTTGGCGGAAGACCGTTTCTAATTATAGTAAAGGCGATTATGTTGAGTTAAATGATGATACCTTTGACGGACAAAAACTAATATTTCGGTTTAATAATACAGAGAAGTAAGTTTTCAAATAGGATTCTCTAGAAGGAGGAACTCGAATCTTGATTGTATTTGCATACATCGCTGTTTATATAATGCCAATATTAGGTTTTTTGTTCATAGTCGCATTATTAAGAGCAATCAAAAAAATTGTGAAAAACAAGTCATATACAGCTGAAGTATTTTGGAGTGGGCTTCTATTTGGACTTATTGTTTGGTGTATTGCTATAGTTGCTATATTTAATGAATGGTGATGACGACTCGAGCTCGGACACTCATCTTCACCACAATGAATCTACTATTCATATAGAAGGAGTTGTTAAAGTGGATCAGAAAGCAGCGGGTATTGCAGCCAACGAAACACCAGAAGGAACACAGATTATATATGGGGAGTTTGCTGGGGGAGAATCCTATTATTCTTGCAGCTATCGCCCTGATGTAGTTTATGCCAAATACGGCGATGTGGAACGAAGATTGCAGATCATAACGCCCTCCCGAAGCGGATACAAGTTTCCTCTTATCGTATATGTACAAGGATCCGCATGGAGAAAACAGGATATATACTCTTCCATTCCTAATCTTGTTCAGATGGCGGCTAAGGGATATGTGATTGCCAGTGTAGAAATACGGGACACGGATGTTGCGCGTTTTCCAGCTGCTGTTGAGGATGTGAAGTGCGCGATTCGGTATATGCGCAAGAATGCAGAGGAGTATGGAATAGATCCGGAAAGCGTAGCGGTATGGGGCGATTCGTCAGGTGGACATCTCTCCTTAATGACGGGTCTAACGGTGGGCGAGTATGATAACGGCCTTTACAGTGAGGAGTCAGACGAAGTTAGTGCGGTCATCGATTATTATGGGGTTACGGACCTGCTGACCTTAGGGAAGTACAATAATATTCTTGACCATGATGCGGCTGATTCTCCTGAAGGCTTGTTCATTGGTGGAAAGGTACAGGAACATACAGAATTGGCGAAGAAGGCAAGTCCTCTTCATCAAGATCTAGATAAGGCGCTTCCACCGATTCTTATCGTGCATGGAGACAGTGACCATGTTGTACATATAAACCAGAGTATAGAGATGTACAAAGCTTTAAAAGCGCATGGACAGAGAGCATTCTTCTATAAAGTAGTAGGCGCAGATCATGGACCAGGCTTTTGGAATTCACAAGTGCTTGACGTCACGGCGAAGTTCTTGTCTACTCACTTACATCGATCTAGATGAAGAGGGAACGTATGAATTAGAAGAGGTGCTCACTGTACATGTTGAAATAAGACATCATATCATGTCCGTAATTTCTCATTGCCTAATGCTTATCCCTTTTTCTTTTACAAACTGTTCTAGAATTTTATAATCTTCTGTAACTCTTTTAAAGGGTAAAGTTTCTAGTACCTTCTCCCTGTAATCCTTTTTGGCTGCAATGGAAAGACGGGAATCGAGTATGCTGAGTACACCAAGGTCAGTCTCACTGCGAATCAGACGTCCAGTTCCTTGTCTTAACCGGAGCAGCATGTCCGGTACAAACACTTCTTTCAAGGGATTCTCTACCAGAGAGGCCTTGTATTCATAGACAGGATCCGAAGGAACAGGGAAAGGCAGACGGAAGATAATTAACTGCGACAAATCGGAACCTTCAATATTTACGCCTTCCCAGAACACACCGGTACTTAGAAGGACGCCTTTACTGCCTCGGAATTCAGCAATCACTCCGTCCTGAGACGAGCCTTCTCTTTGAACATGTAACGTCCATGCAAGCTTCTCAGCATTTAACTTCTTATGAACGTACTTCATATCCTCCTTAGCTGAAAAAAGGACCAGTGTTCGTCCGTCCGTTAAATTACAAAGCCTTATCAGTTCCTTGTATGCCGCTTCAAGATAATGTTCCCGGTTCTTATGGTTATAGTAGGGGACATCTTTGGCAATATACATCATGGTATGGTAGTCATAATTAAACGGTGAAGCTTGGCGCTCCATATAATCTCCCCTGTATCCAAGGGACTGTGTAAGATATGAGTATTGTTCCTCCAGTGTTTCACCACTCTGGCAAAGCGTTGCTGACGTTAAAATAACCGAAGTCTTGCCGTTAAATAAGGAGTATTTTAAAAACTCGCTAATGCCTTTTGGACAGATACTTACGGTGGCATCACGCTGAGTTTTACTTGCCCAGATGAGATAGTTGTCCTCCACACCAGCGAGCACCTCAAGGAGATCGATAAGTCCGTTCATGGCTTCAAAAATATGATCGATTTCCCGCTCATGCCGGGAAGTTAAGACAGAAAGGCTGAGATTAAACTCTTTCAGGATCTGCACTCCATGTTTTAAGGGAATGCCTGTGATCTCTGACACCTTGATCCGGTCATTGTCCTGCTTGGCTGTCTGCAGCAGGTCTGTCTCTACTTGTTTGAAAATATGACTGACACACTTTTTTAACCACTTAAATTGCGTAAAAAGACTCTTATCTGCAGATTGCTTGTAGAGAAGCTGTAGAGCGTCATCCAAAATACGGCATGTCCCCCGGAATGTGAACTCGAGCGTTCTTGCATCTCTAACCTTTGCTTCTAGATTATGAGCTTCATCAATAACGATCAGAGCCGGACGTTCAGTGATTAATCCCTTTGATCCTTCTTTTTTCTTAATTAAATCACGAATGAGCAGGTCCTGATTTACGATAATAAAATCCATGGCGTTGGTGCTGGCATTAATTTTAGCTCGCATCTCGTAAAATGAACATGTGCTTTTATACTGGCAACGTTCAAATGTACAATCATTCACACAGACACTGGACCATAGTGTGTCACTAACTCCACCCTTAATATCTGCTCTTTCATCAATATCATAATTCACAATACGCTGAGCAAGCGTAGACAGAGGGGAGTTTGAATCACCCGACTTACCTGACTTAATCAGGTCTGTTGCTCTATATCGGCAAGCATACTGTCCCATGCCTTTTCCAACCACAGAGCGAACGGAAGTAAATCCGAGCCGGCTTCCGATGAATCTTAAATCTTTATGGATCTGTTCTGAGAGCTGTATGGAGGAGGTTGCAATAATGATCGGTTGCTGTGAGATAAGATTAATGAGCAGACTAGGAATAAGATAAGCGAAGGACTTACCAATGCCGACTCCAGCTTCAATCATCGCATTACGACTATGTATATAAGCATCAGCGATATCCAGAGACATATCTTGCTGACCAATCCGCTCATTAAGGCCTAGCCTTGGGAATTTATCATACATTCGGAAGATGGCGTTGACTAAAGGGGTTTCGATATCCTTTTTTGTTCCCTGCTTCTGTAATTTATAGAGATCACTTAACCCGCTAATCACGATCGCCCCTTTTCAAAATCAATTATCTAAATGCTACAATTTTTGGTGTGGTTGTAATTATCTTTGATGCTATCGTAACCGTCAAGTGTCACAGTATATAATATGACGCATTACTAGTTTCTTTTTCGGCCCTTGCTAATCAGTCTATTTATGGTTCGCTCTATCTTTCAGGACTGAGGTAAAGTAAATCTTCGGTTCTGGAATTTTGTATAAAATAGATTATAATCATATATTTTTACCTGAATTTAACAAATCTTCATGGTTTAATGATATAACAGTATGAAACAGGGGAAACGGAATCGTTCTCTGAAAGGTTGTGATTTCATGTTGAATTATACGAATACCACCAAAGAACTCTTTGAAAGCAGTATCGATACAGCAATTATCTCGATCGGCGCTACCGAACAGTTTGGTCCTTATTTGCCTATGCATTTGGATAATTTAATAGCTGAAAGATATGCTGAAGTATATGGCAGAGCGTTAGATGCATATGTACTCCCTACTCTACCTTTTAATACTTCTGAGGAACATGCGAACTATAAAGGAACGGTAACCATTAGTCCGAACTTAATAACAACCATGATCGAAGAAATTATGACTGGGTTAATGAGACAAGGATTCAAGAAGTTTGTTATATGCTCAGGTCATGGCGGTTCTTATTGGGAAGGGGCATTCATTAAGTTCATTAATTATAAATATCCTGAAATAATAGTCATTCATCCTCATCATCATCATGATGCATGGTCAGTTGCCATTCAAGCAGCTGAATTAGAAGGATTAGATGAAATGCACGGTGGTTTATTGTCGGTATGTACTGCCATGTGGTTGTGCCCCGATAAGGTCAAATTAGAATCGATGGGATCGAATATACCTAGTGAAAATAAACAATACGCTGATTTTATGGGCTGGGATAAGTTAACCTCAGACGGGTGTTGGGGTAATTTTGATCCAGAATTATATACTCCGGAAGAGTTAGCTCTTAAGGGAAAGATATTTTGGAGTACCTTTATGGAGAGAAAAGCCGAAGGGCTTAAAGAACTTTTAGAAGATGCGTATAACAGAAAGACTCAAGGTGGAAAAAACCTGTAGGAGTCAGAACTTAGGAGAAGACGATATGAACCAATTAATTAATGAAGCTGTTATAAAACTAGCAGAAAACATTCAATTACCTGAAAGGGTATTTCATATTGATGATTTACCTTGGGTTCCTTTTGATGAAGGAGATGAAGAGGAGATTAACTGTTATTTTAAACCTCTAAGATTTGACCTTTCTACGGGTACTTGGACGTACCTTTTTAAGATAAAAAGCAATAAAGTGCTGACCCCTCATCGTCATACGGGTGGTTCAGTTATTGGTTACAACATACAGGGACAATGGAGATACGAAGGGCGTAACTGGACCGCGAAACCAGGAACTTTTATTTTTGAGCCTCCAGGAGATATACACACGCTGATTACTGAAGATGAAGAGGTCATTACATTATTTATCTTAGGTGGTTCACTCCAATATTTCGACGCAAATAATAGAGTTATTGGTCAGGATGATATCTATACCGTATTAAAGAAGTATAAGGACTATTGCAATAAAAAAGGAATTGAAATAGTAGATGATCTTATTTATTGAGTTGTACTCCGAAGGCTTAGACATCGTATAACAATATAATTTCAATGTGGACTAACTCTGGTGTTTACCTTTCAAGCATTAAAGGTGGTGTTTCTTTTGCGGTTATTTTATAAAGAGTCAGGTGATTTAGAAAATCCTCTCATTGTTTTTTTACATGGGGGAGGAGTCAGCGGTTGGATGTGGGAGAAGCAATTGGAATACTTTCATGATTATCATTGTTTAGTTCCGGACTTACCTGGGCATGGTCTCAGTTCAAGAATGGACTTTTCTATCCATAGCAGTGCGGAGGAAATAGGGAGTTTAATTCAAGCAAAAGCGCAAGGTAAACAAGTGATTCTGGTTGGATTTTCTCTAGGTGCGCAGATTGCTATTAAAATACTCAGTTTGTACCCGGATCTCGTAGATTACGCAATAATCAATAGTGCGCTTGTTAGGCCTATTCCATTAGCTAATAAAGTTATTAATCCTACGGTCCGTTTAACTTATAGGTTAACTAAAAATCGTGCCTTTTCGAAGATTCAAGCAAAACAGTTATATATCGGAGATCAAATGTTTGAGAAGTATTATAAAGAAACAACGGATATGGAGCGGAACACGCTTATCAAAATTCTTGAAGAAAACATGTCTTTTCGTATACCGAAAGATTTCAGTAGGTCTAAAGCAAAGATTTTAATTACGGTTGGGAATCACGAAAAACAAATAATGAAAAAATCTGTATCAGACTTAGTAGACAAAAATATGAATTGTAAAGGGGTGATCATACCGAGTGTTGGTCATGGAGTATCCCTTGCTTTACCTGATTTATTTAATAAGATGATTGAAGCTTGGATTCATGACAGAGAATTACCGAGTGGTCTGATCCCTGTTATAAAGTAATGGAATAAACGAGTTGATGATGAAGAAATTGAGAAGGAATTAGAACAATATGTAGAACCGAGAGACAATAATAAATAATGGAGATGAATGAATGCGGAACCGTGGTGTCCTATTCCTTATATTTCTTATTATTTTGGTTGGATGTAAATCAAATAACGAGACTGTGGTAGGACCAAGTCCAACATTTTACTCAAATCAGTTAGCTATGATTGGCGTGGAGGAGAAACTAGGAATACTTGGTCCTGATTTCGTTGTAAATACAGTTAACAAGTATATGTGGCATTTCTGGGATACTAATGAAGAACTTCAACTAAAATCTTTTAGAGTGGAAGCTATAAATGTTAAGACTCAGCAAAAAGTAAAAGCTTTGGTGAAAGATGCCAGTACCCCTCAAGAAACATTAGTTTGGGAATATGATTCTATTGGTGGTTCTAATAATGGAGCTGATGCACATACACCTTCCATTCTCATGCTCCCTTCAAGTGGACTTTGGCAATTGGATGTCTATCTTGGAGGAGAATATTTTGAAACTATTATTGTAAATGTTAAGGATCAGTCATAATGGAAGGAGTCGTAATGAACAATAACCAATTATCGATACCAAGTACCTTAGTGAATTTATCAGAATTAATTAAAATAACGAGAATCAATAAAGGAAGACATTATCAATCACTGTACATTTTAGAATTCAGTAATTCTGTAAAGTGCGTACTGAAAGTAAAGAACGTTGCTGAGTCTGGTAGTTTATTGCGTGAAGCAGAAAGACTAGAATGGGCACATAAAACCATTCCAACTCCTAAGGTAATCGGTTACCAGGTGGAGAATGGCAAGGAATATTTAGTTATGACTTATATAGCGGGATGTACCGCGGAAGATTATCAGCAAAAAGAAGGACAAAAAAGTCTAGGCTACCTTTTGGGAGAAGGCTTAAGAACAGTACATAATGTTCCCATTAACCATTGTGAGTTTACTGATTTATTACCAGATAAATTAATCGATATGGTGAAAATGAATATGAATGAAAGAGAGAGCGAAGCCAGAGTTGCTGTTAACAACGTATTTCCCAATCATACAATGGAGCAACTAATTGACTTTTTAGAGAAGAATAAAGCACCTGCAGATGAATTAGTTTTTACTCATGGTGATTATGGCTCTGGGAATGTGATGATCAATGATGGCCGCATTGAAGCATTTATAGATTTGGGGGATTCAGGTATATCAGATCCCTATTATGATATTTATTACTTGTTTAAAAGTCTTACTTATTATACGGATAGGAAAGAAGAATTTGGCAAGTTCTTGAAAGGATATGGGATATCTGAGTTGAATGAGAGCAGAATGAAATTTCATCTTATTATCGACACTTTATTATTGTAATTCTGTCGCAGGCGTCCTATAACCAATTACAAGGGAGAGGGTTGCTATATTTCTAGTTTATTGGCGATATTTTCTCTATGTCATCGATCATAAGTTAAATGTATTCATTGAATGCTGGAAAGAAGGATTATATATCGAGGGCATCGTACATGATATGTCTAAATTTTCACCTAAAGAGTTTGCTCCTTATGCACGTAAATTCTATTCAAATCAAAAAAATGAGAATATAGAATTAGCGTGGAGATATGCATGGCTGCATCATCAAAACCATAATAAACACCACTGGGAGTACTGGGTCGTAAATAAACAAACAAAAGAAGCTTTACCCATGCCAAAGAAATATATGATTGAAATGGTTTGTGATTGGAGGTCGTTCTCTAGAAAATGGGGACGAAAGGTTAAAGACTCAAATTTGGTAGAAAGAATGGTAAACTCTAACAACATCATATTACATCCAGATACTAGGGAAGAACTCGAAAGATTCATAAGGAAAAAATAACATCAAACAAAGTGCTGTATGTAACCGTTTAAAATATAAAAAGGAGTGTTTTATGAAACGAATATGTTTCATCTTATTTAGTGTGATCTTACTAGCCGGATGTTCAAAATCGAAAACAGAAACATTAATTGATGAAGTTAAGCAATTAGATAATGAGAACTCTGTTGTAGATGTACTGGTAAGCAATCTGGATCCTTTAGGGAACAATGCTGAGTTACAATTTTCAGTTCGTAATGATAAAAATGGTTTAGAGGGTGATTTAATATTTGAGATAATCGACGAGATATTTGATCTTGAAGAAGTTACTACTACAAAACCAGAAATACCTGAGTATAACACCGGTTTAACTTTCTCGGCACAAAGAAAAGAAGACTTGAAGCTTTACGAGATCCAAATGATGGTCGATTCTGAATTAAAATATGTAAAGTTGTTCAATGTTCAGTCTGAGAATGCAAAGGTAGATTACAACAAATTTTATTATTTAACTGATACGCTCAAAGCGAATATTCAAGAGATTATAAATTTTGAAAAATAACATATAGATCCTGTTCAAAAGGAAGGTCAGCAGATGAAAGTCGTCATTATGAAAGCTGCTCTAAGCGATAGAACATTGATAGAGAATTTATTGCAGTTATATGTCTATGATTTTACGGAATATACGGATGCTTCGATTGATGAAAATGGCGTATATCAAATTATGCCGGATTTTGAATCATACTAGTCGGATGAAAGTAGTCAACAAGCGTATGTTATTAAAGCAAATGGTGAAATCGCAGGGTTTATGATGACGAAGGAAAAAGATGAGACTCAGAGCTGCCATGTTCTGTCTCATTTTTTTATACTTCGCAAGTTTCGAAGAATGGGAGTAGGCAGAAAAGCAGCTATATCCTTATTCAAAGGATCTAAAGGAGTATGGGAGTTATGTCAGCTGGAAGGTAATATTCCCGCGCAGAAGTTCTGGGATCAGATCATAGACGAAGTATCTTACGGAGAAGTACAGGTAAAAACAGAAAACGGAAGAAGATATCAAAATTTTATTTGTAAGTAGAGCGTGTTGATGATTGAAAGATTAAACCGACTTAGGAGGCTAATATATTGCTGGGTTACAATGTTCTCATGGTTTATAGTAATGATTTACATAAAGTTCTTATGTGCAGACGCTTGAGAGAACCTTATAAAGGGCTCAGTAATTTTGTTGGCGGCAAGATTGAATCTGGAGAAAGCGGTATGGAAGCGGCATATAGAGAGTTATTAGAAGAGACAGGGATACCTCAGGAAGCTATTGTATTACATCATTTGATGGATTATAAGTACTATTTACAGGATTGTTATGTGGAGGTTTATGTTGGTCAATTAAAGTACCATGTAGAAATCTTTGGTGACGAGAATGATCTATATTGGTCCGGTTTAGATGAAGATTTTTTTGATATGTCATTATTCGCAGGTGAAGGAAATATAGGACATATGATTGAACAGGTGAAAATGTATGAAGATAAAATATTCAATGTACATACTGATAAATTGCATATGTAAGAAAAGAGCTAATTAAAATATAACAAGAAATAACCAAACACAAAGGGAGTTATAAAAGATGCCAATTTGTATTAATCAAAAAGGTGATATTTTTGAAGAGATTATTGATCTGCCCGAAGATAGAATTGATCAATTGACATTAAATCACCCGATAACTCATGCATTAGTAGTAGCAAGAAATAAAGATGGTTTTTTACTACTATTTAATCACTGGAAACAAAACTGGGAACTCCCGGGCGGGATTCGTGAAGCAGGAGAAAGTCTTAGAGCTTGTGCATTACGAGAGATGCTGGAGGAAACGAATCAAATACCAGGGAGAATAGATTTCAGAGGGTTAATGAAATTCAAATTAAAGAATGGAAAAACAGAATACGGCGGTCTTTTTAGTGCAGATATTGATAACGAAAGACCATTTTTAGATAACGAAGAAGCGGAGAAGATGATCTACTGGGATTTACATACGGACATAGGATACATAGATGAAATTGACAAGGAACTATTGAAATACTACTAGGCCGAATATTGAGTTTGATACTAAATAACGCTTTGTAGACTCAGTGAGGAAAAGGTGGATGATATGAAAAATAACAAAATCATACTTTGTTGTTTGTTTTTATTGATCCTGGTTTCGGGTTGCAGTTCTAAGGTGTCTCCAAACTCACAAGAGAGTTCAGCTGACTGGGCATTTCCTTTTGTTGTATGGAATGAAGACATATATCAAATTCAGATTGAAGAAGTGAATAAAAGTGAGATTGAGGATGAGATTGGTGAAGTGAAACAATACTCCGATTTTGAGGGCATCTACTCTAATGGATTTTCAAATGAATATCTCGTAGGAACGAAACTATATAAAATAAAAGGAATAGATACAGCAGAGAATATTGCAATTGAATCAGAGCAAGGACAGTACATAAACGCTAAAAACAACGGCAAATACAAGGGTAAATGAACCTGATCACGAATCGAAGAGAGTGAACGATATGAGGGATTGTTATGAACTGCATCATGTTAATATTGAAGAATCTACGATTGGCAACTTACAAGTTGCCATTGAGAAGGGGGAAGTTAGTTCTAGAGACCTTGTTATGTATTACTTGCACCGTATTGCAGCCTATGACCAAGACGGACCAAACATAAATTCTGTTATGGAAATAAATCCTGACGCCATTTTTATTGCGGAGGCATTAGATTATGAAAGAAAAACCGTGGGGGTTAGAGGACCATTACACGGAATTCCAGTTCTGCTTAAGGATAATATAGAAACAAACGATAAAATGCGTACAAGTGCTGGGGCAATTGCTTTGGAGAATCATATCAGTTCAAGAGATTCTTTTCTTGTACAGAAGTTAAGAGAAGCGGGCGCTGTTATTCTAGGAAAGACGAACATGACAGAATGGGCTAATGGGATGTCTACGGAGATGTGGGCGGGATACAGTTCAAGAGGAGGACAAGTCTTAAACCCCTATGGTGACTTTTTTGCGGGAGGTTCAAGCACAGGTTCTGCTGCTGCGGTAGCAGCGAATTTCACTACAGTTTCAATAGGGACCGAAACTTCTGCATCCATATTAAGTCCGGCTATTCAGAATTCGATCGTGGGTATAAAGCCGACAGTTGGACTGATCAGCCGCTCGGGGATCATCCCTTTTTCTTATTCACAAGATACCGCGGGTCCTATGGCGAGAACGGTTACGGATGCAGCCATCTTACTGGGTGCACTCGCAGGGAAAGATGAGAATGACTCCGCAACCTGGAAAAATCCAAATTCGAATCTAGACTATACAACGTTTTTAGATGGTGATGGATTAAAGAATGCAACCATCGGAATCTTTAGAAATGCAACTATAGATCGGTATCGTGATACAGATGAATATGATGCGGAATTGTTTGAAGATGCGGTAATAAAGTTACAACAAGCGGGCGCCAATATTGTAGAAGATATAGAAATCCCATCGTTTCATAGAGAGTGGGGATGGAACAAGATAAATTACGAGTTTAAGCATAGTGTTGAAAATTACCTGCAGAGTCTTCCACCTCATATTCCGGTCCATTCTCTTCGTGAACTGATTGATTGGAACGAACAGAACGCTGAAAGGGCACTCAAGTATGGACAAAATCTTTTAGAGCATAAAGAACAATTAGACAATCCACTCAAGAATTCAAAATACATAGTAGAAGTGATATCTGATTTATACCAATCACAAAATAACGGTATTGATTACGCAGTAAATAAGTATGGTCTAGATGCAATCCTTTTTCCATCTTATGTAGGTGCAGATATCAGCGCTAGAGCAGGCTATCCTTCGATCGCAGTTCCTGCAGGTTATAAAGATAGCGGAAGACCATTTGGAATTACATTTGCAGGAACCGCTTTTAGCGAACCAACTCTGATACGTATCGCATTTGCATTTGAGCAATTTACTGCATGTAGAAAAAAACCGAACCTGTAGGCTCTATCCCGAATCTCCATCTTCATAAAAAGGAGGAAGTCTATGATAAAGCGTATATTATCAATCATACTAATCATATCATTGGTACTAATTCAGCTAACAACATTTTATTCTTCAAAAGCTTATGCTTGTAGTTGTGCCTTTCTTGAGACAAAGGAGAAATTAGAACTCTATTCTGTAGTTTTTGAAGGAACAGTCATTGAAATTGGTGAAACGAAAAGTTTATCCCCGTATAGTCAGGTGCGTGAATATACTTTTGCGGTGGAGAGAGCATGGAAGGGTGTTAAGGATAAAGAGGTTATCATCACCAGTCTAGATGGAGGTTCAAATTCATGTGGTTATCAGTTCAGTAAAGATCGAACCTATCTTGTGTACGCGAGTCTGGATAAAGATGATACGCTGCTTACGAGTCTTTGCAGTAACAACCTTCTAAGTTCGGAAGCAGGAGAAGATCTAAAGCAATTAGGAACCGGACAGCTTATAAATAGTAACAATGAAGAAGGTATTCCATCTTCAGGCATCCTATATAGTATTTTCTCTCTCATTTTAATATCAATCATCGTAGCGGTATGGAGGATTAGAACAAGAACAAGGAAATGAGGTTATCTGTTACCGCTAGAAGGAACCGTTCCATCTCCAGCGAATTACAGATTATTGATAACGTTTTCAAATCGAGTGGATATGGTGAGGATGATTTATGAAAAATCGTTTTCGATTTTCTTTGCGATTTAAATTTATTACCGGATTCTCGTTGATTATGGTGCCGCTAGTTTTATTCCTTTATTTCAACAACGTCTATGCTATGGGTGTTGTACGGGATCAGGTCTCTCTGACGAATCGCAATTATGTTGTTAAGAATGTGGAAGAAAATGAACGGATTCTGAAGGAAACGAACCGATATTTATACAGTCTGGGAGAACAGGACCCCGATATCATTTCGTTATTTTTCTTACCGTATGGAAGCGGCGATTACACGATTGCTAAGCAGCGGATTGTCAACAAGTTTAGAACGGATCTCGGATTTTATGATCTGCTGGATGGTTTATTTCTATATGATATCGTCCATCAGGACACGGTGCTGGCTACGCAAAATGGATATGATGAAAAAATTACAGCGATTGAAGAACTGATGCCGGAGGCTTCCCGTAGAAGTGCAAATGTTCCTACGTATAAGTGGGAGATTGTTCAGACTAAAGATCGTTATCATCTCGTGAAAACGGTGCGAATTAATGAGCAGTTTATTGCCGGAGCATGGGTACCGATAGACAGTCTCAATCAGCGGGTCCACAGCACAGAATGGGGAGAAGGCGGCGGCTCAGTGATTTTATCAAATCGAGGAACTCCGTTATCCAGCACGGAAATACCAGGGGAAATCGTACGACTGGCATCACAAAATAAATCAGCCCTCACTTCGTTATATCAGGTTGTGGAACAAGGGGAAGAACATGATCGTTATCTCATGATCGGTGTGCCTGCTCATGAGGCAGTCATTAACTATGTGGTCATGTTGCCAGAGTCGAGCATTATGCGAAACTTGCCTGTATTCCAGCAAATTATCCGCCTGCTCCCCTTTGCCGCATCCATTTTACTTCTTCTCACGCTCTTCTTTCTAAGACAAGTTCTATTCAAACCAATGAACACACTGATTCGAGGAATGAAAAAAGTCAGCCGAGGGGAACTGGATGTGAAACTCGGTCCATCGTCTTCTCCTGAATTCACCTTTGTAACGGAAACTTTCAATCAGATGACCGCAGAGGTACAGGACTTAAAAATTGGTATGTATGAAGAGCAACTCCGTGTTCAAGAGGCGGAACTGAAACAGCTGCAAATGCAAATCAATCCTCATTTTTATTTAAATTCACTTCATATTATTCACAGTTTAGCAGCCTTGCATAAAAATGATCTAGTTCAGAAAATGGCAGAACACCTAGCTGGCTATTTTCGCTTCAGTATGCGAGCAGACCGCAGCTTAATTCCTATCAAAGACGAACTAAGACATGTAGAGAACTATCTTGAAATTCAAAAACTGCGATTTCCGCATAGACTACAGTACGAGTGGGAACTAGACCCAAGGTGTGAAGAGATCCTTCTTCCTCCTTTAACCCTTCAGCCCTTTGTTGAGAATAGCGTGCTCTATGGTTTCAAGAAGGGAAGAGATATTCTCTGCATTACGATAAGGGTTGTCTATTTACCAGAAGAGGAACAGCTTCTGATACGGATTCAGGATAATGGTCCGGGTTTCCCAGAAGATGTTCTTGCTAGGCTGCAGGAGGGTGAATATACGCCCGAGGAAAAAACGGAGAAAAGTATTGGCATCTGGAATGTACAGCATCGTCTACGGAAAATGAAAGAGGCGAATGCAGAGCTTTATTTTGATAATGAAATCGGCGGCGGAGCGGATGTACAGATAAAAATGAACTGTCATCGTCAATTACCAGGGGAGGAGATAACGAATGTACAGCTTGCTCATCGTGGATGATGAATATTATGCAGTTGAGGCTATGCTGCATGCTGTGGATTGGAAAGGAATCGGTATTGATCATCTCTATACAGCGATGTCAGCGGATGAAGCTCGAAGCGTACTCATCAACAACCAGGTTGATATTATGATCTGTGATATTGAAATGCCGGAAGAAGACGGATTATCTCTTCAGATCTGGGTTCAGCAGCATGCAGCTCAGGTTGAGACCATTTTTCTGACGGGTCACGCCGAGTTTTCGTATGCACAAAAAGCGATTCAGCTGCACAGCTTCGATTATCTCTTGAAGCCTATTGCTTCAGCCAGCTTAATGGAAACCGTCAAACGAGCATTAGAAAAACGAATGCAGAACCTCGAGTTCACTAAATTAACGGAAACTTATGAGGCTTATGCAAAAGAAGATCAATCTTGGAAACCAAAGCGAATGACCCGATTCTGGAAAGATCTCTGTTCTTCTCGTTATCCCATGAATGAAGCGAAAATTAAGGAATTAAAGTTAATCTATCATGTGGATATCGATCCAGGGACCTTCATTCTGCCAATATTGTTCCGTGTGGAAGAATGGCTGCGAAAGTTCCCTGATAAAGACCTTGATATTATGGAGTTTGGACTGTGTAATGCGGCGGAAGAATTCGTTCTAAATGGGAGTATGGGTGATGCGATAGCGGATCAGCGCGGTTATGTTCTCGTCTTGTTATATGCTTCTGATCCGCCCCCTCAAGTTCCAGATACACTGGAACTCACCTGTAAGGATTATATGGCTAGGTGCACTGCATATTTGTCATGCCGTTTGTCCTGCTACATTGGGGAATGGACATTGCTAACGAATATGCCGGAGTCTTACCGAAAGTTGAAGCAGGTCCACAGGCATAACGTGGCAGGCAGTGACGGAGTTCATTACATGCTGCCAAGTTTAGAGAAACAAGCATCTACATCTGAGCTTATCCCTCTACCTTGGGCATCTGACATATCACTACTTATGGAGACAGGAAAAATAAAGGAAGTATTATATAAAGCAGACGAACTCATCGATTGGATCGAGAGTCAAAAGTATGTATCAGCAGAGCTTTTGCAATCTTACTATCATGCAATGCTCCATTCCATTTACCCTTTACTTCATAAGAAAGGCATTTCGCTTCATCGTATTTATCCTGCAGAAGAACCACTGGAAGCAGATGTAACGAGATCCTTAGCCGCACTTCGGGAGTGGGCGCATGACCTCATCTCTCGAGCGGGCCTGCTGCTTCATCCGGACGGAGAGGACACGCACTCAGTAGTAAAACAGGTATGTCTATATATTGATGCGAGGCTGGAATATGATCTAGGGAGAGAAGAAATCGCGGAATTCGCCCGGTTTCACCCAGCTTATCTATCGAGACTGTTTAAAAAGGAAACAGGGATATCCCTTAGTGACTATATTCTTCAAGCAAGGATTAAAAAAGCACAAGAGCTACTGCTGAACACAAGTTCCACAGTTACTGAAATAGCAAGCAAGGCTGGGTATGTAAACTATACTCATTTTACAAAGATGTTTAAGAAATATACGGGGCTTACTCCCCAGCAATATCGTAGGCAGAACGGGAATAAGACAGATCAAGAGCGGACGCTGTGAGCGTTTCGCTTTTTTTATTCCAGATGTCATCAAATGACACAATAAGAGGTTACGATACTGAGTATTTGAGCTGCGACTCGAATCTTATAATGAAGTTAACCACTGAAGTGAGAGGGTGAACAGTGAACTTATAACAAAGAGGGAAAGGTGTAGAGCAATGCCAAAGCCGATAAAGAAAAAGAAAACCATGCTGTACAATCTGGGCAAATACAAAGTGCTGTATCTGATGTTTTTGCCAGGGGTTGTGTTTCTGCTGATTAATAACTATTTGCCGATGTTTGGAGTCATTATCGCTTTCAAAAATGTGAACTACACGGATGGGATTCTCGGAAGTCCTTGGGCTGGACTGGAAAATTTTAAGTATCTGTTTGGCACATCGGATGCGTGGGAAATTACACGGAACACACTGGCTTACAATGTGGTGTTTATTCTGCTGAATCTGGTGCTCGGCGCTGGTCTTGCTATTTTGCTGAGTGAAGTAAAAGGAAGATTCACTTCCAAGTTTTATCAGTCGGTCATGCTGCTACCATACTTTCTATCCATGATCGTGATCAGTTATCTGGTACTCGCTTTTCTAGGAAAAGACTCGGGGTTCATGAACACAAGCTTTCTGCCGTTCTTTGGCAAGGAACCGATAGACTGGTATTCTGAGCCGGAATACTGGCCGTATATTTTACCCTTTGTGAACACTTGGAAAAACATTGGTTACTATGTGGTCATCTATCTGGCAGCCGTCATCGGAATCAGTGAAGAGTATTATGAGGCCGCCGTACTTGATGGTGCGAGTAAGTGGAATCAGGTCCGATTTATTACGGTTCCGTTCTTATATCCACTGATGATCGTCATGACGTTACTGCAGATCGGACGTATTTTTTATGCTGATTTTGGTTTGTTCTATCAGGTTCCGCTCGAATCCGGCGCTCTGTTCCCAGTAACGAATGTACTTGATACCTATGTTTATCGTACGTTCCTCATCGGTGGTGACATTGGTATGTCTTCAGCAGCGGGGCTGTACCAAGCGGTTGTCGGTTTTGCACTTGTGCTGCTGTCCAATTCCATTGTTCGTCGTATCAATAAGGATAACGCACTATTTTAGAAGGAGGAGAGTTCTTTGCATATGGGTCCCACCGATAATCCGCTTCATGTCTCCAAACGATCAGGAGTTGTCATTCATGCTTTTTTCATCTTCTATGCAGCTCTGTGTATCTTGCCGCTCATACTTGTGCTCTCTATCTCGTTATCCGATGAAACGACGGTCATTGCGAATGGATATCGGTTCATTCCAGAGACATTTAGTGTAAGCGCTTATGAATTTTTGTTCAAAGATATGGATCAGATTATTCGATCGTATGGAGTATCTATTTTTGTTACTGTCGTAGGCACAATCATTAGCGTCGCCCTAACGGCTTGTTATGCTTACCCGCTTTCCAGAAGTGATCTGCCGTATCGCGGATTCTTCGCATTCTTTATTTTCTTCACGATGTTGTTTAATGGTGGTTTGGTACCTTGGTACCTGGTCTATGTGAACTTGCTAGATCTAAAAAACACCATATGGGTATTGATTATGCCGATGCTCATGTCACCGTTTTTTGTGCTCGTCATGCGTACCTTTTTTTCAAGTTCGATTCCGATGTCGATTCTGGAGTCGGCCCGTGTGGACGGCGCAGGGGAATTTCGTACCTTTGTAAGGATTGTTCTTCCGCTGTCTCTGCCGGTACTTGCAACGGTTGCCTTATTCAGCACACTGAATTATTGGAACGATTGGTATCTCAGCATGATCTTTATTTCTGACAATAAAACGATCAGTCTTCAGTATCTCATGTACCGAACATTGCTTGATATCCAGTACCTTACTTCGAACTCCAATGTGGCTTCGCAGATTTCTTCACAGGGAGGTATGCTGGACCTGCCGAATAAGACTTTGCAGATGGCTATGGCGGTTGTTGGGATCGGACCGATTGTCCTCGCATATCCTTTCTTCCAGCGTTATTTCATCAAAGGGCTGACCGTGGGTGCGGTAAAAGGCTAGATCATGAAACAGAAGTCCGTACGTACGGAAAATGATAAAAAGAAAGACTGATCAGAATGAGTAACAAGTAAGTTGTATAAAAAAGAATTCATTACTAAATGCGTAAATTATATAAGGGAGGTCATGTCATGACCGGGTTTCAAGTCGGACGATTAGTCAAGCGGAAAAGATCCATTATTTTGGCAACATTCACTGCATTTGCACTAGTTCTCAGCGCATGTTCGGGGAGTGGAAGTACTGCACCAACGGATGAGCCAAAGACGGGTGGAAATACAGAAGTGAAAACGGAGAAGTCCTATGAAGTATCTTTGTTCTACCCAGGGACACCGCAGAAAGATGTAGAGAAGGTACAGGCCGAGATTAATAAATATATAGAACCTAAAATCGGAGCCACACTGAAAATTAACGCGATTGACTGGGGACAATGGGACAACAAGCTGAATCTCATGATCTCGTCTGGTGAGAAATCAGATATTATTTTTACGGCAGCATGGCAGAATTACACCGTGAACGTTGCTAAAGGCGCCTTCTTACCATTAAACGATCTGCTGGATAAAGTCGGTCCGGATATCATTAAGAACCTTGACCCTGCATTTCTGGAAGGATCGAAGGTAGACGGGAAGAATTACGGTGTTCCTACCAATAAGGAACTAGCGGCAACCCGCGGTGTACTCGTTAGAAAAGATTTGCTTGAAAAGTATAATCTCGATATTACGAATGTGAAGACTTGGGCCGATCTTGAACCACTGCTCAAAACGATTAAGGAAAACGAACCTAGCGTAACTCCGTTTTATATGTCCAATTCTACAGGCAACGGACTACTAGATAATCTGGATTGGGACTATCTTGGTGATGCATCCGTTCCTGGCGTCATTCGTAAAATCGGTTCTGACACGACGGTGATGAATGAAGTAGAGACCCCTGAATTTAAAGAAGCCGCTGCCCTTGCTCGCAAGTGGTATGAAGCTGGATATATTAATAGTGATTCTGCAACTTCTACGGTATTCCCGAAAGATCAGGCGAAAGCCGGCAAAGTCTTCATGTGGACAGATGGAATGAAACCCGGAAAAGATAAGGAAGAGGAGAGTTATGTTGGCTTCCCGCTGACTCAGATCGAACTTACACAGCCTACGATTACCACAGGAGATGCATCGGGAGCTATGCTTGCCCTGTCTCGTACTTCGGAGAATCCAGAAAAAGCAATGGCAGTCATTAACCTGCTTCACTCTGATCCGTATGTGAATAATCTGCTCAACTTTGGTATTGAGGGCGAACACTATGTGAAAAAAGAAGGCAGCGAAAATATCATCAGCCTGCCGGAAGGCACAGATCCAAATAACCGGACCTATAACCCAGGAGCTCAGTGGCAGCTTGGTAATCAGTTCCTGAACTATTTATGGGATAATGAAGATCCTGAAAAATGGGCAAAATTCAAAGATTTTAATGCAAGAGGTGTCAAATCTCCGGCACTTGGATTTACGTTTAACAGCCAGTCTGTTAAAAATGAAATTGCCGCGGTGAATAACGTCAACAAGCAGTTTAAACCAGCACTTACTTCCGGAGCAGTAAATCCAGATGAAATGATCCCAAAATATGCAGAGAAATTGAAAGCGGCCGGTATTGATAAAATTATTGCTGAGAAACAAAAACAGCTGGATGCTTTTTTGGCAGGTAACTAGTTTTAAACTGTGATTTCTATAGAAGAACTGTACCCGGGAATGTGGGTACGGTTTTTTTTTATTAAACTTACCAGGGGATGCAAGAGCATAGTCTGGCCGAACTATTTTCACAAATATCGTGTTATAGCTTCCATATTCACAACATGGGTTGTAAACTATTACATGTTTACCAATGACTCACATTAGGGAGTGGCATAAACAGATGGAATTATCTATGGAATTATCAGGCATATGGAAGCTGATGCATTATGATGTAGGAGAAAAGAAACCGATGGAACTGGCTGCGCCAGGTTTTGATGATAGGTTCTGGGTAGGAGCAAGTGTTCCGGGAGATGTGCATACAGCGTTAATCGAGCGGGGAATCATTGATCCCCCGTATTATGGTCATAACGATATCAAGAGTCGCTGGGTAGAACAAAAAGAATGGTGGTACCGAACGACTTTCACGCTAAGCGAAATTAGCGGTGAAGGCGAACGAACGGAGATTCATTTTGAAGGATTGGATACGTTTGCGAGCGTGTATGTGAATGGACATGAAATAGGAAAAACTGAAAATATGCTGAGATCCTACCGTTTTGATATTACGAGGGTCATACGTAAAGGCTGGAACTCCATCGCTATTCGGTTTGATCCGCTGGCCATTCATTATCAAGACAAAGAATTATTTGATTGGTCTTCGTACACGAAGGAGCGACCATGGATTCGCAAAGCGGCAATGAACTATGGCTGGGATTGGGGTCCACGTATGGTCACTGCCGGTATATGGGGAAAGGTCCATGTTAACCAGTACCGTAAGGCGCGGATTGAGAATGTGCAAGCAAGTACGATTCAAGCGGATCAAGATCTCGCGATTGTTCATCTTACGGCAAATGTAAAGAAATATCATAAAGAAGCAAATTGCTCCGTAATCATTGCACTAAAGGATCAAGATGGGAAGGTAGTGGATCAAGCTACAACCCCAGTGGACAGCGGCAATGCTCATCTGGAACTACGAATTTCATCCCCGCAATTGTGGTGGACTCATGAGCTAGGAACACCTTATTTATATCAACTTGAGGTTCGTCTTTTTGCCGAAGAAGAAATTCTTGATTCCTATGAAGAAGCCATCGGGATTCGGACTGTAGAACTTGCACTACAAGATGCCGAAGGCCGTGATGTTTTTGCTTTTATATTGAATGGGGTAAAAGTGTATGCCAAAGGCGCCAACTGGATTCCAGCTGACCACCTGATTGGCTCCATACCAGATCAGAAGTATAAAGATCTGATTGATCTAGCTGTCTCCGGGCAGATGAATATGCTGCGAGTGTGGGCCGGCGGCATATACGAGAAAGATGTATTTTATGAGGAATGTGATCGAAGAGGAATTCTTGTGTGGCAGGATTTTGCTTTTGCTAATGCGCTCTTCCCCGACTTCAATCATGATTTTATGGAAAATGTCCGCGGCGAAGTGATCGATAATGTAATTCGTTTGAGAAATCATGCTTCCTTAGCGCTGTGGTGCGGAAATAATGAGATCGATTGGCTCTATGATATGAAGACCGCAAGCGGTGATATCACAAGTCCATTCTATGGAGAGAGGATCTATCACGAGCTAATTCCGGAAGTGCTTGAAGAATTGGATCCACTCCGTCCCTATTGGCCGTCTTCGCCATATGGAGCTAAAGGCGGCTATGATGCAAACGATCCAGGCAGCGGAGATCGGCATAACTGGCAAGTATGGCATGGATCTGTATATCCGCGAATGTCGGGGGAAGTTCCTGTACTGGATTACAGTATTCAGGGCGTGAGCTTTAAAAATTATAAACAAGATGATGCGCTATTCAGCAGCGAATTCGGAATGCATGCCTCGGCGAATCGGTATACGTTAGAGAAGAATATCCCGGAAGGCCAGTTTTACTGGGGAAGTCCAGAAATGGCGTACCGAAACAAAGACACGAATCATCAAAAAGGGATTCTGCTGATGGAAGGGTATACGGGGATTCCTAAGGATATCGAGGAATATATGGATTTTTCCATGCTGACCCAAGCGGAAGGATTAAAATATGGAATCGAACATTTTCGGCGTAATCAAGTACGAAACAGCGGTGCGCTGGTATGGCAGCTAAATGATAGCTGGCCTGGGACAAGCTGGTCGATGATCGACTATGAGCTATTGCCGAAAGCTTCCTTTTATTATGGGAAACGTTTCTTTGCTCCCATACTGTTGTCACTCGATTACGAACCAGGGGAAGAACTGAAGGTCTGGCTGATTAATGATACGCTGGAGATATGCCAGGGAACTCTTGAGCTGAAAGTAATTACGTTTGACGGGGAAGAAGTCTATTCGGCTTCGATTGGTGCAGTGGCAGAGGCACAGTCTGCAAATTGTTATATGACGTTAGAAGAGGCGGAAGTACTCAGGGGTAAACGGGCGGAAGAGGTTATAATTGAGCTGTCTTCGTCTACCATTGAGGTTCCAGTGAATCGTTATTATCTACGTGATCCAAAAGAGGTAGTCCTGCCCGATACAAACTTGCTAGTACAGGTGAATGAAGCTAACTCCGAGGTGGTAGTAACCGCAGTTGGCACGTTGGCTCGTTTTGTAAAACTTGAACTCCCGCTAGGGAATGTGATTTACAGTGATAATTATTTTGACCTGCTGCCTGGGGAACAAAAAGTAGTCGAGATCGATCATCAACATGGAGCCGAAATACCTTGGTCAGGATTACGAGTCAGTGCGCTAAATGCTGGGGTCTCCACCTTAAAAGATGGTTTAAAAATATAAGGGGTGTGCCGTGTGTCACATACGTTAGCTATAAATGATGATGATTCTTTGGATTCTGTGAGAGCCGACTGTAATCAATGTTTTGGATTATGCTGCACGGCTTTGCCTTTTGCGAAATCTGCCGATTTTACTTTTGATAAAGACGGTGGTACGCCTTGCACGAACTTACGCGCGGACTATCGATGCGGGATTCATCAGGATCTTAGAGAAAAGGGATTAAAAGGTTGTACCGTGTATGAGTGTTTTGGTGCAGGTCAGAAGGTTTCTCAAGTCACATATAAAGGTGAGGACTGGAGGAGTTATCCGGCAACTGCCGAAGAAATGTTTGCTGTATTCCCCATCGTGCAGCAAATACAAGAAATGTTATGGTATTTACACGAAGCTCTTGCTCTTGAAGTGACCACATCTTTTCATAATGAACTTCGGGTTCAAATCGAAGAATGTGAACGACTGACTAGGGAAAGTCCAGAGAACATACTTCGAATAAATGTACCTGAGCTAAGAGCAAATGTGAATAAGCTGCTCATCCTAACAAGTGAACGTGTCCGTTCCCAGATACAGAAGAAAAAGAGTCCGAAAAAGACGCGGAGAAGTGATTTTATCGGTGCGAATCTAAAAGGAGCTGATCTCGCGGGAGCTGACCTCAGAGGTGCATTACTCATTGCTGCTGATCTAAGGGGAGCTGATATGAGAGTTACCGATCTGATCGGCGCAGATTTGAGAGATGCCGACGTAAGTGGTGCAGATCTGACAGGCTGTATCTTTCTTACACAGGTCCAAGTGAATGCTGCTAAAGGAGATTCATCTACTAAGCTTCCATCTTATCTAAAGATTCCGGCGCATTGGGTGGAGTAAGATGGAAAAGTTTTTTTTGAAAAAAGGATACCGAATGAAGAACCCTGGAGGTATAGCTTTGGGGTTCTTTGTGTTTTTGTTATGTAAGGCATAAATAGATCGTTTTTGTAGTGTGATAGAGGGGATGGAAGAAAGTTTATAACAAATATCCCAAATTAAGTTATAATTTAATGGTACATGTATGTTCGTGAGTAGTCGATATGTGTGAAGTTCATAGATATTTGTTATTACAGTTTATTTACGAAGTTCGTAGATAAAGAAGTTAGATGCAAGAATGCCTTAAATCCTTGGAAGAGATTTCATTCTCAACATCCTGTTGCTTGACGAGAAAATATGTAATAACTACATGATGGCTTTCCAATATTTGCGACTTGTAAGTGAATGAGGTGCTAAAGTGAAAGAAGATAATATTAAGAATAAAGAGAAGGAACAGAGATTAGAAAATATATCAAAATTTATGGAACAGTATCAAGAGCAACAAGAATATCTTAATAAACGTTATCCTACTGATGTCCCTAATGAAGTTTGCAATCATGTATTTATTCAAGGAATTAAGTTTGAGAATAGTTTTATGCCACAAGTCTATGATTTTGTTCAGATAATGAAATGTAATGATGAAGAATTATTCATATGGACTCATTCAAAGGATACAGATACTGCGTTAGTCTCGTTGGTCTCGAGTAATGTGAAGAACATTAACTTCTGGAAGAATGTTGGGGTTATTATTCAACTTGCGTATTCTTACTCAAGAGATTTTGAGCACACAATGGAATTAGAATATAGATGGTGCTATTATTTTGATCCTAATAAATCAATATTTGATCAGGAATTATATCGTAACTCTGATAAATATGGATTACTAAATGGTACTATTTTGAAGCTTACTGAACTTTGTCTTCTCTCCCCAATTATGGAGCTGTTATTACGAGATGATAAGGCATTTACTGCAATGAGTATTTTTTATTCTTCAATGCAAATTCACTATTGTTGTTTAATATGTGAGTTGGATAGATATCCGTACAAGAAGCATACAAGTCATGAACCAGATATATGGGAGCAAGCTAATGTAATTTCTGTATATGAAACCGCAATCGTACAGGCGTGTAGATGTGTTGAAGCCCTGATTGGAAAACCGCCAGGAAGGGAAAATAGAGGACGGTTATTAGAACATAAACAAAAGTGGGTTGATCAGTTTGGTATAAATGCAGATGATACTTTTCGAAAGTCTGGTACTACATATATTGATTTCTACTATTATTTATTTGAGCTTAGAAACTCTGCAGCACATAGTTATGGAACAATACCTTTTGGCCTTGAAAGGAAGCAAGCTGTTGATGCACAGTGTTTTGCTTCAATATTACTTGATGGATACGTAATGAAGAATGCAATTAAAGAGGAAGATGCAATTAATAAACTATGTATCAATCAAAATATTATTGAGAAAGTAAATGAGGCAATGAGTACCTCTAAAACGTCTGAATTATTAAAATCTGAATAATAAAATATACAAAGTAAAAAGATTATGAGGGTCGACGTCCTGTCTTTATTCGAGGAAGAAAGGCATTCCATCATCAAACATCATATCCACGGATCGGGCCTGTCGGCCTTCGGTCCGCAAGTAGCGATCGACATGGAAGCGGGTTCAGCGGACACATCCGCACCGACTAAGCGCATCGCGCCCGGCTACATTCGCAGCCTTAAGTCGGTGGGACGTCGTGGATACGCGAACGTTATCAGAAATCATATGCAAGTGACGATGGAAGGTGGTTCTATGAAGCAATATATTAGACTCGTATTGTTATTAGTATTCCTTGTTTCAATAGTTGGATGTAACGATAACGATAATGATAAGAATTTGCAATCACTATTAATTGATAATGAGAGATTGATTTCTGAAAATCAAGAACTAGTAACTGAAATTAAAGCTCTAAAAGAACAATTAAATGAACAAACTCTAATTACAACTCAATTGACTGAAGAAAATCAAGAATTGCAAAGATATAAACGTGAATTATCGATTCAAGAAAACCAAATTAAATATGACGTGAGAATACCTCTTGATGTGTTCGAAGTAATTCAAATCTATTTTTCTTCAATGAATAGCAAAGATCTTATAAAACTTAAGAAAATCACTGCAACTCATCTTTATGAGAGTAGGGCTGAGTTTATTCAATCTGATAGATTCAAGGAATTGTCAATTGAAGAAATGAACTACCAAACAGAGTACGACTATGTATCTAAGGATAAAATAACTGAAACCATAATAGTAAGAGTTAAATATCAAGAATATGACAATAATTTTGCTTTGCAAAATACTAACAAAACCGGTTGGAAAATAGTTGATATAGATTAATGTAAGTTGATTCAGAGAGGGCATATAACATCTGATAACAATGTGTTCACGCATCGGCGGGCAAGCCGCCTCGCTCCCGGAAGAAAAGTCGATGAAGCTGTTGCCGGGACACATCCGCACCACCTAACCGCATCGCGGCCTGTCCTACGGACCTTAAGGTGGTGGGACGTCGTGAACATGGAAACGTTGGATGAAATACCGGCAATTATAAGGTAAGATGTTAAGGATAATCACGCCATGGTATATAATGAAGACAAAGAGGAGGTTATTGTGATGAGCATTGAAGAAAAACTAATTCAAGATTTTTTAGCATTGCCTGAAGATAAGAAGATTGAGGTGATTGATTTTGTTGAATTTCTAAAGAACCGAAGTAATCAGCAAATGGAGTCACTTATGGATGATATTATTAATGAAAACAATGAAGCGCTTAGGGAATTAGCCAAATGAAGAATATTAGTCTAGAACAGCTTATTCAATTCCATGCAAAGATTGTTATGGCAACAGGTGGTTCGGACGGAGTTAGGGATCGTGGTATAATTGAAAGTGCTTTAAGAAAAGCAGAAGCAACTTATGATGGTCAGGAGCTCTATGAAGGCACTATAAGGAAAATATCTGTGATTGGATATGCATTAATAAAGAACCATGGATTTATTGACGGGAATAAACGTATAGGAGTAGCGACAATATTGCTTTTATTACGTTTAAATGGAGTTACTTTAAAATACGAGCAAAAAGAATTAATTAAATTAGGATTAGAGACTGCAGAAGGTAAAATTAAAGAAGAAAATATTGAACAATGGATAGAAGAACATCGAGTATAGAAATTGCTTGATGTTTTTTTACATAATCGTGAATTCTGTAAGTACACCAAAGAAGGCCAGTACATCATCTAACATAGTATCTACGCTGCGGGCCGTTCGGCCCTTGGTTCGCGGAAGTGGTAGGCAGAGAAGCCGAATCAGCTCACAACCCTGCGAGGCTAAGTCCGTCGGACCCGCCGCGATGCGCCTTAAGCCTCTCGGGTTCGTAGATACAGCAACGTTATAGGAAATCAGCATAAAGCATTATAACAGAAAATCTCAACAAAGAAATCTTAATAAAGGGACGGATTATTTTGGACTTGAGCCAAAGAAAGCAATGGAATGAAAATCATAAGAAACTAACCAATATTATTCTAAAACCAAGTGAACATCAAAATTCAAAAGAACTTTTCTTGAGTCAACATAGTCTGTTACATTCATCAAAAATGAGCAATTCACCAGTTGCTACTCTTGAAGATGATTTATTAAAGGATTTACTGGAGGAATCATACCGTAAGTATCCTATTACAGCACCTGATACACGGAACTCTATTGTATGGCATGTGTGGCATGTTACACGTATTGAAGATATGACAATGAATATTCTCGTAGCTGAAGGTGATCAAGTATTATACACCGATAATTGGGCTAAGAAACTTAAAGTAGATTATCCGCATTCGGGAAACGAAATGACAGAAATTGAAATTGCTGATCTAAGTGAGAATATTGATATTAATGCATTATTGGAATATAGAATCGAAGTAGGACAAAAAACTCGAGAAATTGTATCTAATTTATTGCCAGGTGAATTTAGAAACAAAGTAGATACAAGAAGAATTAATATTCTTAAAGAGCAAAATGCAGTAAAGAAAGAAGCCTCTTGGTTGCTTGAATATTGGGGGAATAAGACTACAGCTGGATTAATACTAATGCCTGCGACAAGGCATATATTTCTACATTTGAATAAATCGATCAGAATCAAACAAAGAATTCAAAAAAATAAGGGTTATCAGAATTTCGAAGAAGACGCTGGCATCCTATAACAAAGTATTCACGCATCGGGCCATTCGGCCCTCGGTCCGACAGAAGTAGAAGTCAATTCGTGGGAGTAAACACAGATACAGGGGAGCAGAATCAGCCGGACACATCCAACTCCCTAACCGCGTGGCGGCCGCCCCTATGGGGCTTAAGTTGGTGAGGCGTCGGGAACACAACAACGTTATAGGGAATCAGCGTAAAAGTTCAAAAACACCATTTTATTCTTAGTTGTTTTTCTAATCGAGGAAAGGGCAGTTACGTTAAATGAAATAAATTTACATAACAATACAACTCAATTGTGAAATCGCATGACGTGGAGGCATATAAACGATGATTGGAAAATTTATAGCAACAGGGTCGAGTTGTGAAGTGTATGAATGGGATGGCGACGATAAAGTCGTTAAATTGTTTCATGTAAACACACCGTTGAAATCCGTACAGCTTGAATATAACAAAAGCTCCGTGGCTTGGAAGAGCGGACTGCCAGTTCCCCGACCGTTCGAACAAGTAATTTGGGAAGGCCGTCACGGAATTGTTTTTGAAAAGATAGTTGGGGAAACGCTCGTCAATCGTATATTTGAAAGGTTATATACTTTCCAAAAGGTGGACAACGAATTACGATTATTCGCTAGATTGCTCAATGATATTCATAAGACAATCACCCATGACATTGAAACCGATCAAAAGAAGAATTTAAAAACTATTATTGGCCATCCTGCATTGTTTACCAAAGAAGAAATAAGGGCCATCCATGAATATCTTGACCGTTTACCTGCTAAACGACAGCTTTGTCAAGGGGATACGAATCTGAGCAATCTGATTTTGAGAGACGGAGACAACAAACCAGTTATGATCGATTGGATGCATGCCTCGCTTGGAAACCCAGCAGCGGATGTTGCGGAAGTTTGCGTGATAATCGAATATGCTGTCTTGCCACTGGAAACTCCTGCTGCTGTCGATATGTTCTTCCGGACTTCACGGCAAGAAGCTTATCACATTTTTATGGACGAGTATTGTAAGTTGTCAGGAGTAACAGAGGAAGAAATAAGATCATGGTATGTTCCGGCCGCCGCACGATCCATCGCGTCAGGTGCCTTACCGAACGAACAAGTTGCCAGATTAGCTACAATGATCCGTAATATGTTGGCCAATTCCTTGCGTGAAATATAAGTTGACGAAGAATGATAGTTGAATAATGTTAGTACTTCGAAGAATACGCTGGCATCCTTTAACTATGCATTAACGCATTCGGGGCTGTCGCCCCTCGGTCCACAGGAAGTAATCGGCAGGAAGCATATTAAGTGGACACATCCGCAACGGCTAAGTGCATCGCGCCCCACTGCATTCGCAGCCTTAAGTCGGTGGGACGTTGTGGATACGAATACGTTATACGCAAGTTCGTTAAACCTTTATGAGATAACTAAATTTTCAAAATCGATTTTCAACCCATATTTATAAAAAAAGTCGACACCCAATATTGCATCGAAACCATAAGGTTCTTTTGTAAGTCCTAGTTGGATAGTAAATTGGATGCTATCAGTAGAGAGGTCTGAGACAATCTGTTGGTAACACAACTCACTTGAGCCACCTACACCATACATCCGAACCGACTTTCCGTTGATAAAGTCTATATCCAGGCAATAGGTTCAACAAGATTATCAGTATCAAAGATAGTTGTGGAGCATCCAGTATCCAGTAAGACATTATTGAGAAGCGTTGATTTATTCTTGTAAGATAGAGGAAGAGAAACATTAGGCAGACCATTTACAAGATGTATTTTCATCGAAGACCTCTAATTCCTGTAAAGGGTTGCTCAATAACTTCAATGAATTCATTTCCAGTGTGGAATATATAGAGTTCCCTAACAGGCTCTGACAAATGAAGTTCTTTATAAGAGGCCCATGCATGTTTAGGGTCGTCATATTCAGAAAAAACTGACATTTCTTCAATAGTTCTTTTGTTATTATTAGAATGAATGGTAAGTGCTTCAACTAATACCAAACGATTAGGATGTATCTTACGGATATGACTCCATTTCATACATAAACACCTCCGAAAACCTCCGAAAAGACTTATAAATTCCCTATGTAAGAACAAGCAATGATAGTGAGTTCGAAGAATAACGAACCAGCGTATAACACCGTTTTCCTGCTGAGTCGCATTCGCTCCTTGGTCTGCCCGAAGGTATCCAAAAGGAGATCATCAGGCAGACAACCCTGCGAGGCTAAGTGGCGGAGCCACCCAGTCGCTACGCTCCTTTAAACCTCTCGGGTTCAGGAACACAAGAACGTTAGATGGAACATTAGAGGATATATGAAACAAAATTTAGCTATATCATCGGAGGTAATATGAAAAAGAGGTTATTTATCTTTTTAGTTATTATGATCTTCGTCGTAGGTGGTCTTACTTTTTATATTTACATCAATAATGCAACGGTAAAAACGGTAAACACATTAATAGAGAATGTAGACAAGGGAAATATAAAAGGAATAGGGTTGAGTAACGAACAGTTGAATTCAATAAAAAAGATGATTACTTTTTCTAATGAAAATAATCTTAGTGAACCTAAAATAAATATAAATAAAATTTCTAATGACGGAAATAAAGAAGAATTGTTAGTGCAATTTGAGATATTTCAATATAGAAACGATAACCAAATCGAGAATATATATGTAGGCTCATTACTTTTTACATTAGTTAAAAAGTCAATCTTAAAATGGGAGGTATTAGATGTCAAAACTATGAATGTGATGGAAATGCAATTGTGAAAGTTTCTCAGGCATGCTTCGTCTAACACTACATACCTACTGCGTGCAATTCGCCCTTGATTGCCTAGAAGGATTTTCAAGAAGATTACTTAGGCGATACATTCAATCAGCTAAGTCTGAAGACCCGTTCCCTACGGTCACTTAAGCTGCTTGAACGTCAGGAATGCACAAACGTTATGTGAAATTCCTGCTATGAAAATTAGACCCAAAGTAGAAGGTGAGATTTTGAATTACTACAATGCCATTAATTTCTTAAAAGAACATCAACCTCTACCTGATGATGAACTGTTGGATGAAGAGACTGTTAGTAAATATGAAGAAGTACGACGTTACTTTTTAAACAACCCATCCCCAGATTGTATTCCACTTTTTCTCAATTCATTCGGTATGGGCAGTGGTTTTGGAGTATACCAACTTATTGAAGATGTTCTATTGAAATGTAGTGAGGAACAAGTGTTGCGACATTTAATAGATGCTTTAGAGAGCCGTAATATAGGAGTTATATATTGGTCGGTACAAGTAGCTTCTTATTATCCAAATGATGATCTGGTTCTCCCTCTCTCAGTCCTTTTAAATAATCAAAACGCCGATATAAGGTACCATGCTGTTGTGGCACTCAGCGAAATAAACAGTGCAATAGCTCAAAAAATGTTAAGGGATCGCCAACATATTGAAACGGATCAAGAGATAATTGAATTAATTAACAATATAAATGAAAGTGATTAGTATATTAACTCAGGGTGGCATAAACTTCACATAACATAGAATTTAAGCAATAGACAATTCGGCCCTTGGATCGCCTAACGAAGAATAAACGAGAAGAGGATTCAAGCGATAAACCCTGCGAGGCTAAGTCTACGACCTGGCGCGAGCGCCTTAAGCCTCTCTGGTTCATGAATGCGAAAACGTGATAGGAAATACCTGCAATCATATTAAATTGGGAGTGATTCAATGAAGATAGCATTCATTCTATTCGATGGAATTACATTTTTAGATTTAATAGGATTCTATGATGTCATTACTAGACTTAAACATTTTGAAGCTACTAAGGATTCCTGTTGGGATATGTGTGGGCTTAAAGAAGAGATAACGGATGAACTTGGAGTGACGGTAAAAGTAAATCGAGTGAACCCAGATTTATCGGAATATGATATGTTGTTTGTTCCTGGTGGATTAGGAACTAGAGCACTAAGATATGATGAAGAATTTATTAATTGGTTAAAGAAAGCACAGAATGTCGAATACAAAATTTCAGTATGTACTGGCTCTTTACTACTTGGAGCTGCGGGGTTCTTACACAACAGAAAGGCCACAACACATCCATTTTCTTATGAATTATTGGAACCGTATTGTAAAGAAGTGATTAAAACAAGAATAGTTCGTGATGGCAATGTAATAACCGGCGGTGGTGTTTCTACGTCTATAGATCTGGGGTTATATGTCATTGAACATTTTTTAGGGAGCGAACAAATAGAGAATATTAAGAAACAAATGGATTATCCGTATGTTCATGTAGGCATTATTGAAGTTTAGTATATCGAAGAATGCAGATGCTTCCTATAACATACTATTCACGTATCGGGCATTCGCCCTCAATCCGAAACGGAGTTTTAAGAGGAAACAATTAGGCATCTGAATAGCAGTGAAGCAGAATTAGTCGGACACATCCCGCCACCAACCGAGTCGCGACCGGTTCCTACGGAGCCTTAAGGTGGTGGGACGTCGTGAGCACGGAACGTTAGACGTAATTCCTATAGGATCATTTAAGTACTATAACCAAACAAACATGAAAGAAATAAACCTAAAGATGAAGATAAGTAAACAAACAGGCGAACATTATAGCTGGGGAATTAATTGTGATGGTTGGCACCTTGTGAGAAAAGGAGATTTAAGTATTATTCATGAAAGAATGCCTCCAAGTGCAAGAGAAATTAGACATTATCATAATAGATCAAGACTATTCTTTTTTATCCTATCAGGTAAAGCAACTAATGAGATCAATGGACTAGTATTTGAATTATTATGTTAGGAAGGAATCGAAGTTCCACCCATGACAGCACATCAAGTATTAAATAATTCTGAAGATACAATAGAATTCTTAGTAATTTCTCAGCCAACAACTACAGGTGATAGAATAATATCAGAAGAATGATCTTGTTTTATGCAATTTCGAAGATGCCAGAAACTACGTCTAACAGAATATTCACGCTTCAGGGCTATCGCCCCTCGGTTATCAGATGTATAATCATGGAAGAATCTCAGACAACAAACGCCCTGCCTAAGATAAGAGCTATCTAAGGCTAGGGCGTTTGTTGAATATAAGAACGTTAGATGAAATCATATGACAAAATCAATCAAAGAAAACGAGGAGAAAATAATTATGTTTACATACAAAATTGATGATCTTTCTTATTTATCACTTTTAGAGATTCAAGATGCAGACAAGTTATATAAATTGATTAATAGAAATAGGGAGCATATTGGGGAATGGTTGAAATTTCCGAGTATGACTTTAAAAGTAGAAGATTCTCAAGCGTTCATTGAAAGAACACGAATCAGTTACGCCAAAGAGGAAGGGTACTGGTTAGGTATATGGAATGAAGATCAATTAGTTGGATCTATCGGATACCTATACATAGATAAAGAGAATAAGAAGACGGAAATTGGATATTGGTTAGGTAAAGAATACGAGGGAAAAGGACTCATTACGAAGTCAGTTATAGAACTTATCAATCATGCTTTCGACAAATATAAATTAAATAAAATTGAAATAGGAGCAGCAACAGAAAATAGAAGAAGTCGTGCAATTCCTGAGAAATTAGGATTTAAACAAGAAGGTGAATTGAGAGATTATGAATATATTCAAGGTAGGAATCTAAACCGAATAATCTACGGATTAAAAGCAAGTGAATGGAGAAGTAAATAAGATTAAATAAGGCATATGACATCATCTAATAAAATATTAGCGCTGCGGGCATACGCCCTTGGACCGGCATTTGCCAGACACCCACCATTCACTGGGTCTTGAATACAGGAACGTTATCTGAAACCATCCAGCTAACATTCAAAACTAACTAAAGGAGTGACCTAAATGATAAAGTCGCCCGGAGGTTCACTTTTTCCATATTATTATAAGGGTGGAGAAATCCATTGTCTTAAATATGGAAGTAAGTATAAAAAATATGAAGAACTTTTTGAATTAATGAGATTGGAAGAAGAATTTATTTTTAAAGCGAATAAAAAACTGAGAATATGGATTGATCTGTATGAAACATCTACAACAGATATAGTTCTTCAAGAGCTTGTGAACAATCTAAATAATTTAAATGGCTATGTAACGAAAATCTCATTTGTTGGACTTTCAAGTATAGGTAAATGGAAGTTAAAGCGCAAAATAAAGAATTTAAAGCTAGCATACCCTGTATCATATTTCTCAGATCCAGAGGAAGCAAAGACTTGGTTGATAAGTGATTGATAGTGAATGTAGCTAAAGAAGGCAATGACATCTGTTAACAGATCATTCACACAGCGGGTCATACGACCCTTAGTCCGCAGAGATGTTTCGTGGAAACATGTTCAGCGGATAACCGCCTGCGGAGGTTCGTGAATGCAAGAACGTTAGGTGAAATTCCTAAGAGAGTGAGTTTAATCAAACTAGGAGGACTAATATGGTATTTATGATTGTCGTTGTAGTAATAGGATTTGCTGGTGTTATTGGAAATCAAAATTCAGCATTAAGAAGAATGGAATCGATTCAAAGATCTTTGGATGAAATAAATCAGAAAATACGAGATGAAAATTAAGTGAATGTGGAAGTTGAAGTAGACCGGACAAATTCGACTGCGTCGGACGTCGTGAATACAGAACGTTAGCCAAAATTAACGGAAAGGTAAAAATAATTATGAGTCATAGACTACTAAATTATATATTACTTACCATAATTCTTGTTCTGATAATTGCATTAATAATTACAAATAAAGATAAAAGTACTACAGAAGAAGAGAGCGTAAAATATTTTGTGTAAATAGATAAATAGCAAAAAGGAAGACCTTTTCTTGTAGAATGAAGTTACCACACCACAATTCACAGAAAAGAGGTCTTCCCTATGAATCATTTTACAACAGATTTAGTCCAAGCTCTAGTCACAAAACAGGATATAACCGAAGTTTTTCGTTGCCACTTAGAAATAGCTATGCATCGCTTGTTAGAAACAGAATTAACGGCATTCCTAGACTATGAAAAGTACGACCGGCTGGGAGTGAACTCTGGGAATTCTCGCAATGGAGTTTACACGCGTACACTTCGCACTGAGTATGGTGAGCTGCAGCTTACCATCCCACGAGATCGCAATGGAGAGTTTAAGCAACAGACGGTAGCTCCGTATAAGCGTTCCAATGATACGCTTGAATCCTTCGTCATTCACATGTTCCAAAAGGGTGTGACAATGACGGAAATTGCTGAGCTAATCGAGAAAATGTACGGTCATCATTACACTCCTCAAACGATATCTAACATGACTAAGGTTATGGTGGAGCATGTAGAAGCCTTCATGAAGCGTACGCTAACAAAACGTTATGTTTGCGTCTATTTAGATGCGACTTACATTGCGGTTAAACGCGAAACGGTGTCTAAGGAAGCTGTATATCTTGCGGTGGGGATTCGTGAAGATGGCTCAAAAGAAGTCTTAACATATGCCATTGCACCCACCGAATCAGCCTATGTATGGAAAGAACTCCTGCAAGACATTCGCGAACGTGGTGTGGAAGAAGTACTCCTCTTTATCTCCGATGGATTGAAAGGTATTGTAGATGCCACTCAGCAAGTCTATCCACAGGCCAAATACCAAACATGTTGTGTTCATTTGGCACGTAATATCGCTCATAAAGTACGTGTATCTGACCGTGCAGAGATCTGTGGAGACTTTAAATCGGTGTACAGAGCTGACCATGAACAAGCTGGCAAAGCCGCTCTAGAATCCTTCTGTGACAAATGGAAACCGACCTATCCCAAGGTCGTTAAATCTCTACGAGAAAATCCATATATCTTCACATTCTACCGTTTTCCAAAGTCCATATGGAGAAGCATTTATTCGACCAATTTAATTGAATCTTTCAATAAACAAATTAAGAGATATACCAAGCGCAAAGAGCAATTTCCACATGAAGAGGCTCTTGAGAAGTTCCTGGTTTCACAGTTTGAAATCTATAACCAACGCTTCGCTACACGTTGTCATATTGGCTTTGATCAAGCCCGATCTGAACTCCTGGCGATGTTCTCCACCAAAGACTAGTACTACTTTCTACAAAAAAAAGGATATTTTCATTTACACAAAATTCTTGACGCTACCATGGATAGTTTTAGTTTATAACTTTTTAATTAAGGAGTTGTTGTATTGTCATATATAGATAAACTAGTTTCTCAAGTTTTATTGGTTGTTACAACTTTTGGATTAGATGAAATTACACCTGTAATTTTAAGTAATGGAGGCAATCTGATTATTCATTTGGCTCCCTATCCCATTGTTGCCCGATTAGCCAATGTTATTCCACAGGAAGAAGCAAATATCGTATACAAGAGACTTAATCGTGAATTAAAAGTAGCACATCACCTTCAAATCAAGAACGTTCCCGTGATGTTACCTACTGATCTTATTGATGCAGGACCCCACAATGTTAATGAGACATGGATGACGCTTTGGAACTATGTACCTCCTATAGAGTTACAACGACCATCACCGAGTGAAAGCGTTGAACTCGTAAGTAACCTTTCTATAGCAATGAAGGACTTTTCTGAAGAACTTCCTGTACTTGGTGTTTGGGAACGGACTTGTCGATCGGCTGCGAGATTAATGAAGAACTCGGACCCACGTATACAATCCTTACTTAAAATATTTCATGAAGTAGATAAAAAGATGCGAGTAGAAACAAATAATTTCATACCATCCCATGGAGATGCCCACGCTCGAAATTTAGTTCCAAGTACGGAAGGCTGGATTTGGACGGACTTTGAGGATGTATCATTGATGCCCGCTTACTGGGACCTAGCATCATTCGTTGGTAATCTCGCCTTGTTTAATGGATTTAAAGATCCGACTTTTAGTTACATGTTGAGCAATAAAGAGGTCATCTCGGATCCAAAAGCGTTTAGTTTTGCCCTGACTGCCCGCATATTGATGTCAACACTCGGCAATTTAGATTACGCTTTTGAAGGTTATGGTGATTTGGAATTTGCTACTCAACAACTAGAACTCGCGGGAGATTTTATTAGTCATATAAATATATGAAAATAGTTACTGATATCCTATAACATTGCTTTACATATAAGGAGGGTTTAAAAATATGTATAGTTCGTACGGAGAACTTTGTACTGAAGTTTATGATCTTAGTAAACCATTGGGTTACTCTGTTGGAGATGTAGAGTTTTATTTAGAATGCTTATCTAACATTAAAGGAAAAGTCCTTGAAGTTGGTTGCGGATCCGGCAGAGTTTTAATCCCACTACTCCGGGCAGGAATTGATATAGAGGGGTTAGATAATTCCGCTGCGATGCTGGACTCCTGTAGAAGAAGGTGTGATGAATTAAACCTGGATGCTACACTGCATAACAATGAAATGCATAATTTTTCTTTAACGAATAAATATGATGCTATTATCATTCCTGGGGGTTCATTTCAATTAATAGAAGGCCGGGAACAAGCGATTACCACTTTATAACATTTACATTCCTATTTAACGCCTGGGGGCAGGTTGATAATGGATTTGTTTATTCCCACTGATTTAAATGCACATTTCATCTCTACTAGGACGTGGAGTACCGCTAACCATGAAGTAATTATTTTAGAAGAGAGACGGACCGAAGTGAATATACTGGAACAGAGAATAGTGTCGTTATTGAAATACGAGAAATGGAAAGAAGGGAATCTAATTCAAACAGAATTACAACGCTTACCTTTAAGTTGGTACGGAAACTATGAATTCGACTGTTTACTTGATAGATTAGGTTATGAAGAAATCATAAAGTCAGCTAATTATAAGTTTATGGATACACCTTCAATTGATGGACAGATGATAACATATGAAGCCAGAAAAGCGTTAGTATAAGTGATATAAGCCTAAACTTCTCATAACAAGGAACTACAGATTTACGAATTCACTCTTGATCCCACTCTTGATCCCTAAAAAGGATTTGCTAGAAATCTTTTAACGCGATCCCTAAACTGCAACCGCTCCTAATTAATCATCTATATTACGGAGAACTATGGCAAGAAAATAATAAGAAACTACTCCGAAAAATTCAGAATTCAGTCTAACGCCCCTATTTCCGCGACAGACATAGGAGAAATCACTAGTGAGGTGAGATAAATGAAAAGATGGGCTACATTTATATTATTTGTATCATTGTGTATGTTGATGGGATGTGAGTCTTCTACCATAGAATCTGATAAAATTACCGAAAAAAAAGTGGAGCAAATATCAGAGCAAATATCGATTGAATATATAAATTTTGACAGCGAAGAGTACTCAATTATGAAAGCAGCAGGTACAGATCATGTAATGATATTTTCAATAGATTATGGAAATGTAAATGTAGAGAATATCAGTTATTGGATTGATCATTATAGAGATGGTGAGTTTTCCGGAACAATGTTAGATATGGGTTCTCAAATAACGACTGATACGAAAAGTAAGCTGTATTTTTCAACTATAAACATGGATACAAAACAAGAATTATGGAACATGGCATTAAGACAGAATGGAAACATCAGTAGCGGAAAGCAATTGAATACCAATATGGATTTTGATAGCACGATAACGGAACCAATAATCCAGAATACTTCAGCGGATTTAAATCAAGTTATTGACTTAGGAATGATGATCAGAAATAAAGATAAAAATTCGTTTGGCTCACACGAAGATATGGAGAAAACAATTGAACAGAACAAAGACGTTTACATACTAAGGTGTAAGATAAGCTAGGAAGAAGGTGGTGATTTTACGTATGAAGAAATTAGTTGTTACTTTTTTATTAGTACCACTAATATTAAGTGGATGTTCATTAAATGAAGAATCCAGCAGTGAAGGCAGGCCAGACTCAACCAATGAGGAGGCTATTAATCCTACAAACAATACGATTATAACAGGATATATTATTGATAAGGAAAAAGAGCGGCTACTTGTTGTTGAAGGATTAGATGAATCAGAATTTAATATCACTCAGCAGACAGTTGATGAAATATTAAAAATTGCTGATCCAAATGCAACTTGGGTTTCTATCGGAGATAATAAATACAATGATTTTAACGTTGGTGAACAAGTTAAGGTCACAGTAGATGGGGGGGTAAACACATCGTTTCCTGCGCAAGCATCTGCTAAGAAAATTGAATTAGTCAAATAAACTATTTTGGGCATAAATTGTTGCGAAGTCGTTTTTCGCCCGGTCTATGATTGTATTCGAGAGGAGGGAATGAGATGGAGTGGCTTGAGCGGATGAATCGTGCGGTAGACTACATTGAAGCAAATCTGGCAGGAGAGATCGAAATGAGCGAGGTGGCTCGCGTGGCCTGTAGCTCATCTTACCAGTTCCAGAGAATGTTTTCATTCATTACAGAAGTTACATTAGCGGAATACATTCGACGGAGACGGTTGACGCTTGCAGCGCTGGAACTTCAGCAGGGCAGATCAGTAAAGGTGATCGATATCGCGATGAAATATGGATATGAATCACCAGTCTCATTTGCGAGAGCTTTTCAATCACTACATGGTATCACACCTGCAATGGCACGTCACGATGGGATTGAGATGAAAGCCTATCCCCGTCTCTCCTTCCTTATCACAATTAAAGGGGCAGAGGCAATGAATTATCGGATAGAGACGAAAGAAAGTTTTGAAGTGTTTGGCATTGAAGGTGTTTTCCGTATCGAAGGGGATGGGGAGGCACCGCAGACTCCGGCTAAGTTATGGGAGCAGAGCCATGCGAACGGAGATGTAAAGCGATTAGAAGCATGTGCGGGAGAATTACCGTTGTTTGTTAGTAGAGATCTTCATTCGGTGCATGCCTTATGTAGTTACCGAAAGACGGGACCGGACACTTTTCCATACATGTTGTGCGCATTTAAAGACGAATCTAGCAACACGGAAGGGTATACCTCAGTAACTATTCCCGCGCTGACTTGGGCCATCTTTCCGTCAGATCCACATCCGTGGGACCAGTTTAATGAAACGATTGAGAAACTGTACCACCGTTTTTACACTGAATGGCTGCCGTCCGCAGGCTATGAGCAAGTGGAGGGAATGGAGTTTGAAATGTACGGTGAAAAAAATGGCCTTAACTATATCGAGCTATGGTTTGCGGTTCGTAAGGTGTAATTGAGGAACAGATGAAATGAGAAGGATCATTCGTAGGATACTTTGCCTAGAAAGTTTCGAGCAGCCGTCTATTGGTAGTCACTAAATGATCCGCTGCGGGGATGGATTTGCAAAAATGGATTTCGAAGAGGGATTAAGGACTAAATCCCCTTCGGGGTCCACAAATACTCAAATAATAGGGAAATCAGCAGTAAAATTAAAATGAATGAGGTGCATAATGGACTACAAGATTATTCAAAGTGCAAAAGAATTGTCAGAAAGAGTAATTCGCCAAGCGGGCCTGATTTCGAAAGAGAAATTTGATAATTTTGTAGAGCTAAGATCTAAAGATGAATTTGGAGATGTGGTTACTGAAGTAGACTACATAACGGAAGAAATTATAATCAAACAAATTCTTGCTGAATTTCCAAAACATCAGATTCGCAGTGAAGAAGCAGGGTTCATTGGTTCGGATAGCGATTGGTTATGGTCAATTGATCCATTAGATGGAACTAATAATTTTGCAATTGGACTGCCAATCTTTACAACATCAATTACGTTGATGTATAGAAGAGAACCTGTTCTTGGAGTGGTTTATGAACCGTTAACAGATCGATTGTTTGTATCCGTCATAGGTAAAGGAACAACTTGCAATAATCGTCCGATCCAAATGAGTCGTAACTCAAATATATCTAAAGGAAATATAGGCTGGATTCAAGGTCATAAAGTGCAAAACGAGAGTAGGGCAGTTCATTTAAGACAATTCATTGATGTCAGGTTTAAGAGGATGATGAGGTTGTGGGCACCCACACTTCAATGGTGCATGCTTGCAAAGGGAGACATAGATGGAATCGTTCTTTACAATTCAGAAGGGGACGATCTGTATTCCGGAATCTTAATGGTAAAGGAAGCTGGAGGAATCGTAGTCGATTTTGAAGGTAATCCATTTGTCGGTATGAATGAAGAACCATATATCATTGCTTGTCACCCAGACCATAAACAAGAACTATTAAGAACTGTAAGGGATGGGTTAAATTCATTCGAAAAAGGAACTAGTAGCATGCTTGGATAAGACAGCTTAATCAAAAGGATTAACTACATTAAGTCATATTAATCTAAAAAGAGGAGGCTTCATATAATATGGGATATGTTGAATCGCTGAGAGAAATCGTTGGTAATACACCGTTAATTTTGGTTAGACCGAGTATACTGATTCTGAATAAGACGGGTGAGATTTTACTTGTCCGGTATCAAGATAACACATGGGGTGTGCCGGGAGGTTTAATGGAACTTGGGGAATCAGTGGAGGAGTGCGCCAAGAGAGAAGTGAAAGAAGAAATCGGATTACAAATAAAGAATCTTACATTATTCGGTGTATTTTCAGGGAAGGAATTATATACAAAGCTAAGAAATGGACATGAATATTACAATATTATTATTGGATATATCTGTACGGACTATGAAGGGGAAATCAAACCCGACGGAGCTGAAGTAGTAGAAGCGAAATTCTATAACCTAGCCGCATTGCCTGAGAGAATAGACCCATTTATAAAGAGCAAGATGAGTGAGTACGTAGAAGAAATTCAAAATATATTGAAAACGAAATTTTAGACAATGTCCAAAGCTTTCGTATGAATAGATGGTGACTTTATACATTTGTTATTCTCGTATATAGCCTTGGTTACTGATACTTCAACGATCATAGCACTTATGCTTTCGATTTTTGTAGTGCAGTAAGACATCGCTTCTTTTAATTTCTCATCGCTTAATCTGTTTGCTATTGTACAGTGAGGTACCCAGTTATTAGGAAGATATGGAGACTCAGCATTCATACGATATTTTTCAAAGAAACGGTGATGATTAGCATGGAACGTTAAAAGTTCTTTGGAAGGAACAGGGGCAAGGAATAAAATCCCTGTATTCAAAAAGGTCCCTATTGAGTTCATAGTGATTGAAAATTGTTTTTTAGATTCATAAAAAAAGTCAAAATCGCTTATAAATTGATCGATATCTACGTCAGAGTCATAACCTGCTATCGTAATATGAGGTCGTCTATCTTGTACTTCTTCTGCATATTTGGAAACGGCATGATCACTCAACTCTTTCCAAACCTGCTTTATATAGAGCTCTGTATCCTGGTCAAAATGAGCAACTACTCCGTACATCTCTATACCCCCTCAATAACTATAACTCCTGCAATGAAGGAGTATTCAACGGCTCCACTTAGCAATCCTGCCCGTTTAACAATGATAAGCAGAAAGCCGAAGTTTGGCGTTCGTGTCGGTCTCATTACCGGGAGAATAAAATCAAACTAAATCAAAAAACCAACCGTTAATCTTAATAAGAACGAAAACTTTCCTTAAGCATCCAAGGTATTTGAAATACAGAAAGATATGGTGAAATTACAAGGGATCAATCTAAATTGAAAGTCTAGACGGGAGACATAGATATCAATGACTGAAGAATTAAACCAGAACATAAATAAAAAATATGAAATCAAAGTACTTAAAGCGGAGTATATACAAGTGACCTATTGTATTTATTTAACTATTATAGTCGTGTTCACTTTTGGAATAGATAGTTTATTAAATGCTTTTTTTGTTATTTTCGTACCTTTATATACCTTATTAAATATAGTGATGCTGTTAATGAAGATTTTAAGAAAAAATAATGAGCTGCAAATCAAAGAAAATGGAATTCAGATCAATCATATTGAAGTACCAAAACAGAAAATCGAAAAGATTATTATCCAAGGCTATTTTGTACAGAGTGTCGGCATTAAGTTGTATGGCAAAAAATTTGTTTCAATGAAGTTACGTTTTAGATTCAAGAATAATGAAGAAGTTAACATAGAAGAATTAAAACAGTGGGCGAATATGAACCAGATAAAAGTAACTAGTGGGAAAATCTATAGATTGATATAAATATCACTGGCATAAGATAACACAGCATTTCTACATCGGCAATTGGCCCCTTGATCGCCAATAGGAGAGTAGAATGACTTTCTAACTAATTTAGAAGCCGTGATTACGGAAAAGAAATAAGAAATCTTCGCAGATACTTATGTAAAGGAGAATTTCGATGCTGAATCCAAAACCAGTAATTATAGAAGAATACAATGCAGAATGGCCAAAAGCATTTAAAGTAATAGAAGCCGGTTTATCTAACGAACTTGATGGTCTAGCAATACGAATCGAACATGTTGGAAGTACTTCAGTACCGGGTCTAGCAGCCAAGCCAATTATTGATATTGACGTAGTTATTAAATCTATGGATTATCTGCCAAAAGCAATCAAAAAGTTAGATGTACTAGGATATCTACATGAAGGTGATCTAGGTATTAAGAATAGAGAAGCATTTGCAAGAAGAGACATTTATGTACCCTACAGTAGTGAAGGTAATGAGAAGTATGAACATCATTTATATGTATGCGATGAAGAAAGTGAAGAACTAAATAGGCATATTATATTTCGAGATATATTAAAAAATAATCCTCTACTAGTATCTGAGTATGCAAATTTAAAAATCGAACTGTCCAATAAATTTACGAATAATCGCAAAGCTTATACCGAAGGTAAGACAGAGTTTGTTACGAAGGTAATGAATGAATATATTACGCCATATACCAAAGGAAGATTCAATGATTAAAGGAATCTTATTTGATTTAGATGGAACTCTGCTGGATCGGGCCATTATTTTGATGAGATATTAATTTCTGAAACCGAAGGACTAAGAAAACCGGAAATTAAGATTTTCAAGACAGCATTAGACCGCTTAGGTTTAGAACCTAAGGAATCAATATTTTTAGGAGATCATCCAATTATCGATGTAGAAGCCAGTAATAACGCTGGTATGCTAGGTATATGGAAAGAAGATAATTTTTATGAAAGACCAGCAAATGAATATAGATCAATAAAAAGCTTGTTAGAATTAAAAGATATCCTCGCAACCATTTCTAATTGACTAATATAATAGGAGGGATTATATGAAAACCACAGATGCATTTTCGAAATCAGTAAATCAATATATGGACTACACTAAGATGCCATGGGGACGACTATTTTATCAAACAGCGTGGCACCAGATAGATAAATTCTTTATTGAACAACCACAATCCATTTTAGATATTGGTTGTGGTTTTGGGATATCTTCTAATGAGTATGCCCTTAGGGGCAATGATGTAACTGGAATTGAACCTACCATGCATATGATTGAAATCGCAAAGCAAAACTCACAGTCAGTCAATTATATATGTGATTCGTACGAGAATATGGTTGGTAAAATCGGAAAATTCAACTGGATCTTTTGTCACAATGTACTTGAATACGTTGAACAGCCGAGTCAATTTTTTCAGCTTATAAGTAATTGTCAGAGTGAAAATGGATTGCTATCATTAATAGCTCATAATCCAACAGCTAAAGTAATGAAAAAAGCAATTATCAATAAAGATCCTGAGAGTGCATTAGCTACTATTGGGAATGACAAGGATTACAGTAATGTTATACAGACGGATATAACGATATATACTTATGATCAGCTTTCATCGTGGTTATCCGAATCAGGATATGAAATTGTAGGTCATTTTGGAATACATAACCTTTATGGATATATTAAAGATAATGATATAAAACAAAGTGAAGAATGGCATAACAAAATGATAACCCTGGAATTTGAACTTGGGTGTCACGGACCGTATAGAGATATTGCCATATTTACACACATAATCGCAAAAAAGATAGTTTGAATTATTTCTTAGATATAAGTAACTCTTACTAAGACCTTATATTCGCACTTTGAGTCATTTGACCTAAAGCCTGAGGGAGTCTTCGGTGAAGTTTACACTACTATTGTGTTGAAGGATGTTTTTTGAATAAAGGAGGGATCGAGATTGTGTTAAGAGACGGCGAGAAAATAGTGGAGGTAGGGGAAGTCATCTCGACGAATGTATTCAAGGTAAGTCCGGAACAGAAGGAAATACTCGAACGTCAGTCAGAAGTAAAGGTCGAAAAGGCTTGTAATGAAGCATTGACGAAAATACGTGAGAGATACAATCAACGTGTGAATGAAATTCAGAAAAACAATAAGTCTCAGAACATAGAATGAATAAACGATGGATAAAAAAGGAGAAATAGACGGTCCTTAAAGGCCGTTTTTTGATTTGATTAGACCTGTCGCATTTCTCCATAAGCCTTAAGAGTTTCGTAGATACAGAAACGTTAGCGGAAATTAACACAAACTTGGCTTGTAGAGTTATTTCAAAAAGCTAATACTAAAGGAGCATGTGTTTATGGAAGATCAATGGAGAATCGCGAAATATAATTCGGAGTGGAAAACGTCATTCCTAACGCTTGCGATGAAATTAAGAAATGTACTTGGCGAAGCGGCAGATCGTATTGATCATGTTGGTTCAACTTCGATTGAAGGAATGGATGCAAAACCTATAGTCGATATTCAGATCTCAGTCACAGATTTTGATAATGAGTCATTATACCGGGAACAGATTGAGAGTTTAGGGTTTAAATTGAGAGGAGAGAATCCAGACAAGACGAAGAAATACTTTCGTGAAATTCCTGGTAATAGAAGAATTCATATTCATGTAAGACGAACAGGCAGTGTTTCTGAACAAATGACGTTATTGTTTAGAGACTATTTGCGTACTCATCCTTTTGATTGCATCAAGTATGCTGAAGAGAAACATCGTTTAATGAAGTTACATAGTAAAGAACGTAGCAAGTATGTAGAAGGTAAAGGACCTATAGTATGGGAGATAATGCAAAAAGCACATGCATGGTCAATGGAGGTAGGCTGGAAACCTGACGAGTCAGATATGTAGGTGATTCAAGTAAAAAGGAGGATGGATTATGCCAACCACTTCAATAAATCTAAGACCCTTAACTATAGACGATTATAATATTATTTTAAAGTGGAGTAAGGATGACGTTTTCTGTTCATCAAATGGCTGGGAAAAGAATAGAGATCCTGAAGAACTATTTAGATGGTGGAACAAGTGCATAAATATAGCGATGGATGATTTTATACGAATAGGAATAGAAATGAACAAACAATTAATTGGTTATGCAGACTTAGCTTATATTAAAGATAATTCTGCTGAATTAGGCATAGCCATCGGAGAAAGTAAACTGTGGGGGAAGGGAATAGGATTCAATGCTGCTCTAAGTATGATGAGATATGGAGCGAAGGAATTAGGAATTACTATTTTTTACGCAGAAACACACGAAACAAATATACGAAGTAGAAAAATGCTCGAAAAGTTAGGATTTAAAGAAATAAGTAGAATCGGTTCTGAAGAATACTTAGGTAAGAATGAGCAACTTATACAGTATCGATATGATATTTAAGAACATAGGGATCAATTTTGAAAATTCCGAAAATATGAGAAATGAAATGACCTGACTCCATTATTTTAGTGGCGCTATTTACAGTTATAAAAACACCAACAATTAACGTCGTTTTATCTATCTATGTGATATATAACTAAAAGCGAAAGAAGGAACAATATGATATCAATACATAGAGCTCTATATCATCAAAAAGCAACGTTACGAAACTTAATTGAATTATATAAATATGATTTTAGTGAATTTGATCCTGATGATGTCAATGAGAATGGACTTTATGATTATATGTATTTAGATCACTACTGGACAGAAGAAGATAGACACCCTTATTTTATTCGAGTTGAAGGACTGCTTGCTGGATTTGTTTTGATAAGAGAAGTAGGACAAATTGACAGTATGATAACTTATTCAGTTGCTGAATTCTTTGTAATGAAGAAATATAGAAAACAAGGGGTTGGGCAATATGCGGCAGTTGAATTATTCAATAAGTACAGAGGGTTTTGGAAGGTAGCTCAGATTGAATCAAATATTCCCGCTCAAATATTCTGGAGAAAGACAATTGAGAGATATACGAATAATAATTATCAAGAAATTAGAGAAGATGATTGGGAAGGTCCGATCCAAACCTTTTCAACAGTAACTTGATACAAGAATGTCTTGGACAATACGGCTAAATTTATTACAAATTCAAATAACGGACGATTGGTAACTGCAGGATTTGAAAATGAAAAAAGAACAAAGTTGGTGGGGATTAACGATGAGCTTATTCACCCTGAGTTATTGAGTGACCAAGCACTAGCTTTAATGCAGGATGACGAAAATCAAATTCCCATTCATTATGGTATGCGGATCATAAATAATGAAACGATTCAAAACGTAACGATAAAATACAAGTATTATGGCATGACAAAGGTCGCTAGTTTTGAGTTGGAGCCTTCATTAGGGAGATATTAAGATGACAGAAATTCAAGTGTTAATTGAAAGAACAGGAAGCCAAATTGAGAAGAAGTTTTGCGTTAGCGACTGGTTAATGCATATAAACTCAAATCCAGAAAGCAGATATGTTAACATAGATGATCGTTTGGATATGTCTGAATTGATAAACAATAATGATTTCTCTGGAAAGCATCTACAATTGCTTTTTCTGATTAAACACAATCAAGAATACATTTTAGGTTATAACGTTCCATGTGGGTATAATTTATGGTCTGATTTTCTTAATGCCGCTGAAGATTATGCTAATTACGGAAGGTCAAAACGTTCCTATGGGGCTGATCCATTGATGATGGAAATTAGATCTGTAGGAAAGGAAGAATTGAATTTTTCTATTTATTATGAATTGGATCGTTCAAAGAAGTATATAGACGTGATGCTACCATCGCAAGAATTTATGATTTCGTTAGCAAGTTCACTTAGAGATTTTTTGGTGAAAATGATTCATGAATATAAGGTTGATATCGGAGACGAAGGTACAATAATGCGGGTAGAAAATCTGATAAAGAAATTTGATAGTTAGGTCATTTCATTCATCTAATAGAAATGGGGAGTGAAGATGAAAAGTTTTTATATTGCATCAAGCTTCAAAAATATAGAAACCGTACGCAAGGTAAGCGAACGATTAAGACAAGAGGGATTTACTCATACATACGACTGGACTACTAATAACAATATTACTTCCATTGATGAACTAAAAGACATAGGGAAGAAGGAAATAGACGCAGTCATGTGTTCTGATTTTATTGTAGTTTTATTTCCGGCAGGTAAAGGAAGTCACGTCGAACTCGGCATTGCAATTGGAAATGGGATTCAAGCATATCTATACTCACAGAATGATGAAATTAACGACTTGGAAACGACGAGTACTTTTTATCATGTAGACGGAGTTAGTAAATGCAACGGCACCGTAGAGGAATTAATACAAACCATATTAGAAGAGCAAAAATAAGGCAGGGTTGTTCGCCATGGATTCCAACACTGCTGAGGAATATATTCTAATTAAATCGTGATCATCATCTACTCGTTTTACACTCATGAAATACCTAATAGCATTGGTTTCCATACACTAATCTTTATCTGGTTTAGTAGGAGTCACACTCAGAGCATGAATGTCCTTTCGTGTGTAACCATGTTAAAATAGAAAGGATAGTGGTACATAAGGCATGGAGAAAAGGCGGGGAACAATCTATGAAACCTAAACTTAATGATGTTGCACAATTAGCTGGAGTTTCACCGACGACGGTTTCTCGGGTGCTTAATAATCGAGGCTATATTAGTCAGGAGACGAAGGACCGGGTTCATGAAGCGATGCAGCAGCTAAAGTATTTTCCGAATGATGTAGCTCGGTCCTTATTTAGTAAACGAACAAATTTGATTGGTTTAATCATACCGACAACAAGTAACCCTTTCTTCGGGGAGCTAACTTTTCATATTGAGAATATCTGTGCGTCACTCGGCTATAAACTGCTGATTTGTAACAGCTTAAATCAGCTGGATAAAGAAGAAGCTTATGTAGATATGCTGATGCGCAATCAAGTGGACGGTATTATCGTAGGAACACATAACCGAGGTATTGTAAATTATGATCAGAAAAATATAGCGGTTGTTGCGATTGATCGCTTCTTATCGGATACCATACCTGTAGTTGGATCAGATAATTATATGGGCGGAAAAATGGCTTCAGAGCTGCTAATTGATAAGGGATGCCAACATATCTTGCACATTAATGGACCTGTAGAATTGGAAACGCCGGCAAGCTTAAGAAGAAAAGCTTATGAAGATGTGATGGCGCAGCATGGTAGAGAGGCAATTACCTATGAAGTTCATGATCCTTTCAATCAACAAAACCATTATGAACCCATCCAGCGCTTGCTGAGTGAGCACCCTGAAGTCGATGGGCTGTTTGCGAGTAATGATTTGGTGGCAGCATCATTTATTGCTCAAGCAAGGAAACGTGGCAAACGCGTTCCTGAAGACATTAGGGTAATTGGATATGACGGTACAGAAACGACACGCAACCTACTCCCTGAACTAACAACGATTCAGCAACCTATTCAGGAGATTGGAAGATCTGCAGTCGAGCTGCTTATCAAAGAAATTGAAGGTCAATTCAATGACGTCCCACGAGAAACTTATCTACCTGTGAAACTTATTGAAGCTAGTACAGCATAGAACGAAGTTGACACCTAGCAGTAAGCAGGCTGTTATAAGAAGTTATATCATTAGTGAAATTAAGATAAAAGGAGAGCACTCCTTTTTCTTTTTTAAATAGTATGTCAATCGGTTGACATATGAAAGCGGTTGACATATAATCAATTTGTAAGCGTTAACGTGTTTACATCACATTAAATGGTCAACTTAGAGGAGCGTTCGATATGAGACATTCAAAGAGCATGTACTGGAAACTAAGCGCCTATTTCTTCTTTTTCTTCTTTACATGGTCAGCAAGTTATTCATTGTTTTCAATTTGGCTCGGGCAAGAAATCAATCTGAATGGTGCTGAAACAGGTATTATCTTTACTGTAAACGCTATCTTTGCATTATGTATGCAACCGCTTTATGGATTTATCTCCGATAAAATTGGACTTAAGAAACATATTTTATTTTTAATTAGCGGTTTGCTCTTAATTGTAGGTCCATTCTATATTTTTGTTTACGGACCATTGCTTCAGTACAATGTATTTCTTGGCGCCATAGTAGGCGGATTATACTTAGGTGTTGCTTTCTTGGCGGGGATCGGTGCTATCGAATCTTATGTTGAGAAAGTCAGTCGCAAATATGACTTTGAATACGGCAAATCTCGTATGTGGGGCTCGCTAGGTTGGGCAGCAGCAACCTTCTTTGCTGGACAGTTCTTTAATATCAACCCAAACATTAACTTCTGGATTGCATCGATATCAGCTGTCATTTTATTCTTCATCATGATGTCAATTAAAGTTGAGATAACAGAATCCGAGATGGAACAGGCTGAGTCTATAAACTTTAGACAAGTCGGAAACTTGTTTACAGATAAGCATTTCTGGTTCTTTATTGTATATGTCCTTGGTGTTACGTGTATCTACAATGTGTATGATCAGCAGTTTCCGATTTTCTTTTCATCGGCATTCGCTAGCATTGCATTAGGCAATCAGGTGTATGGTTACTTAAATTCCTTCCAAGTGTTCTTGGAAGCTGGGATGATGTTCTTAGCTCCGTTTGTTGTTAATAAAATTGGTGCTAAAAAAGGCCTAATATTGGCAGGGTTTTTAATGTCATTCCGTATCATGGGCTCCGGATTAGTAATTGGACCTTATGGCATCTCAGCTATGAAATTGATACACGCATTGGAACTGCCTATCATGCTGATCTCTGTATTTAAGTATTTGGCTGCTAATTTTGACACGCGTTTGTCATCAATCCTGTATCTGGTAGGATATCAGTTTACGAGTCAGGTAGGAGCTTCGATTCTCTCACCAATTGCCGGCGTGCTTTATGACATCAGAGGGTTTGCGAACACATACTTGTTTATGGGTATAGTCGTACTTGCATTTACAACAATCTCAATCTTCACCTTAAAGAGGGATCCAAAAAAGCCTAATCATCTGGAACCTCAAACTCAAACTAATTCAAAAATAGAAATAGCGTAGGAGGAAAACACATGAACACATATCACAACAATACGAAGCAAGCGGAGAAGGCCTTGAAAGAGGCAGAAGCGAAAATGAACAAGCGTTACCGTTTAGGGTATCATATTATGGCCCCAGCAAACTGGATTAACGATCCAAACGGACTGATTCAATATAAAGGTGAATATCACGCTTTTTATCAGCATCATCCTTATGATGAGAACTGGGGACCCATGCACTGGGGCCACGTTAAAAGTAAGGACCTTGTACATTGGGAGCATTGCCCGATTGCATTAGCGCCGGGAGATGCATGTGATCTTGATGGGTGCTTCTCCGGAAGCGCTGTAGATAATAACGGAGAACTGACACTCATCTATACAGGACATCACTATATTGATGAACCAAATAATATCTTTTTCCAGAATCAAAATGTGGCCGTAAGCACGGATGGTATTCATTTTACAAAAATAGAACAGAATCCTGTAATCGCTGAGCCTCCGGCAGATAGCTCCCAGCATTTCCGTGATCCAAAGGTATGGAAACATGAGGATACCTGGTACATGATTCTAGGGAATAGCACAAAAGAAGAAGTGCCGCGTGTTATTCTGTATACTTCGCCTGATCTTAGAAAGTGGACTTTTCACGGTGTGCTTCTGCAAGGAGACAAGGATATGGGCTTCATGTGGGAGTGCCCAGACTTCTTTGAACTAGATGGCAAACATGTATTTATGTTCTCCCCGCAAGGTATTGATGCTGAGGGAGATAAGTACAATAACTTATTCCAGACGGGGTACTATGTCGGCGAGTATGATTATGACACGAATGAATATAAACATGGCGAGTTTATAGAGCTTGATAACGGTCATGACTTTTATGCAGTACAAACCTTCCTTGATGATCAAGGTCGCCGTATTGCGATCGGTTGGATGGATATGTGGGAATCCGAGATGCCGACAAAAGCAGATGGTTGGTGCGGTGCGCTGACGATTCCACGTGTACTTACACTCGGTGAGAATAACAAGGTTCTCATGAACCCTGTTGATGAAATGAAGCTGCTTCGTCAAAGTGAACATGTTGTACTTCAAGATCAAGCTATTTCTGTGAGCTCATTGACGGAAGTTGAAGCCGATCTGCTAGAAGTGAAGGTTGTGTTTGACCTTACGAAAACAAGTGCGGATATCGTAGGCTTGAAGCTTCGTGGTACTGATCATGAGGAAACAGTAATCACTTATTCAATCCCGGATCAGAAGCTTATGCTTGATTGTTCCAAATCAGGCAAGAAAACAGATGGCGTTCGCCGTACAGCTTTAAGTGCTGAAGGTCAGCTGACATTGCATGTATATGTGGATCGCTCATCGATTGAATTGTTTGCGAATGAAGGACAAGCTACGATGACGAGCCGCATCTATCCGAGTGAGAAGCTATTAGGCATTGAACTCGTAACTGAAGGCGGAGAGGCTAAGGTAAATGAATTAACCTATTGGAATTTGAAAGATATCTGGCAAGCTGAATAACGATGAAACAAAAGACTGCTTTTCTGAGCCATTTCAGTGACTCGAAAGCAGTCTTTTTTGTTTAGCGATGTAGTTATCAGCATATTCTTTTATAGAGCTAAACCACGATAATACTCCAAATAAGCTACTTGAAAATATAACGGATAACCCTGCGAACCGTATAATACTAAAATTAAAACTGGAGGATTTAAAACTTTATTCGAGAGAATACGTTTAAAGCTATGTAAGGATTAATAAAGCTAGAGGAATTTCAAATGGACAGAAAGTAGTGATCAAATGAAATCTTATGCCATTATTACAGACATCCATGGAAATGCCTCTGCTTTAGCAGCAGTACTTGAAGATATAAAACAACGAAAAGCAGATCATATTTTTTGCCTAGGAGATATGGTAGGAATAGGACCCGACAGTAATGAAGTGATGTCAATGTTATTAGATACTCAAAACGTCTCGTATGTTCTAGGAAATCATGAACTCGCTGTGGCGGCAGCCTTTAGAGGCGAAGATCCACCTCTCGGGCATCATAATGAAAGAGCACATCATCAATGGTTGGCTGATCGAATAGATAAGCACTATATTGAATTTATAACCGATCTTCCTAAGAAGATAATATATGAAGTTTTAGGGTATACGTTTTATTTTGCTCATTATCATTTAGATATGACAGACCATTACCTTCCAATTGAGAAAAATCCATCAATAGAACAACTGGATTCTTTTTATTCAAGTTCTGGTTATGACCTCGTTTGTTTTGGACATCATCATGTTATTCACCATGTAACGTCAGATCGAAGAGTATATTTTAATCCTGGCTCTTTAGGTTGTAATCATAAACCTATTGCAAGATATGGTTTAGTAGATGTAAGTGAATCAGGCATAAATGTGGAGAGCATTCAAATTCCATATGATAATACTGATTTTTTGAATTCATACGAAAAACTTAAAGTTCCAGACAGGGAATTTATATTGAAGATATTTCATGGAGCTTACATATTCTGAATCTAATTTTTTAAACATAGAATTGATGATGACTTTATAAGTAAATGGTCGTGAAAGTGAAGATATAATTGGGGGTGTTCCATATGAATTGGGTAAAACATCAAGATCCAAATAATAAGTATGGGGCCAGGTTTACTTTTGGAGATAAAGATATACCCCTTCCAGAGACAGCAATTATATCAGTAACACGCGGAGAGAAGTTTAATGTTTTCAGAATTATTATTAATGGAATTGTGAATGAGTCTATAAAGAAGCAGCTGATTAAGAATGATAATTTATTATATGCTGAACTCTCAGGACAACTTCAGGGGGGAATTGGGCAAACCGTTACGGTATGGAAAGATGGAAAATCAATGAATAATTTCAGAACTAGAGGTTCTCATAAATTTGCGGAGAGATTTTTTTCATGGGTTTTTTATAGTGGTAAGGTTCAAGCCTATTTTTTAACCTGGAGAATCAAACACATTCCTACTGATCATGAAATTGAAGAAAATGTAAAGAAATATGGAAAACATTTTATCGGAGGAAAATTGGTTAGACAAGCTCAAAAACCTCCCAAAGCACCTAATGAATAATGTCCATCCATTTTGTTTTTAAGTTAAGTCTTGTCCGGATTAAAAGGAGGCGAGATTCTGTATAACGTAAAACGACTACTGTTCGTTGTCATTGTATTCATTGTGACTTTATTAAATACAGGAGAGGCATTCGCCGAAAGTTATCCTCGTGCAATCGCTTTGAATAACTACGTGTACCTAGTTTCCGGTGTAGAGATAGATATAAACAACATTGGCAAGGAGATTGGGAAGATTGAACGCCAAAGAACTCCCATGCCAATGAAGAACGGTGAATCGAATGATACACCCGTTGGAAGTCTGATTTTTGAAATTAAGGATATCAATACTCAAGATGCGGTAGCAGTTAAGATGGATAATAAGTTTTACTTTGCATCTCAAAAAAGTTCAATACAAAGGATCAGCGGAAATACGTTACTACCGGTTTCAATTATTAGTCTTACGGTTCTTATAGTCGTTTTGTTTTGGATAAGAAGTAGAAAGCATTAATTAGAGGTTGAAATATTATACTGCCCATAAGAGGGGATTATTCTATGAAACGAAAAATACTCATTAGTATAACGACAGTTCTATATTTATCCATTCTCATAGCATGTCAATCAAGTCAAAATGCCAAGCCAAACGATATAAGTAATCAAATAGAGAAAAACTTGGTGTCGATCATGGATAACAACAGTGTACTTGCATCAAGTAATCCCGCCACCTTTATTCAGGACAATCAAAATTTATATGATGAGATATTAGCATCCGGAGATAAAGGTTTGAAATTTTTACTTAACGAGCTCAAGAATAGTAAGGAAGATGGATTAAAGGAATGGATCATGGCGAAAGCATGTGAGGACATATTAAAGAATGAAAGCCAGATTGAAGGCTGGAGTACAGGGAAAGAATGGTTTAGCAAATACGAAAGTCTATGACCAAGCAAGGTATGGATAACTTAAATATATTATATCCAATTGAGGCTGAAGGAAAAGCAGACTAAATGAAAGAGGCAGTATGGAGCTTAATCGTTCGGATTGGATCAATCCATTTTCCTGAGTTATCTAATAAACATTCGAAATGTGAGATTGGCTATTATATCGGAACAAAGTGGTGGGGGAAAGGATTTACTAGTGAAGCTGCAAAAGAAATCGCACGGTATACTTTCGAAGATATAAATGCCCATAAGTTAAAAGCATGGCACCATTCGGATAATACCGCTTCAGGTCTTGTGCTGCAAAAACTCGGAATGGTTATAGAGGGGGAATTTAAACAGGAGATGATACTTAAAGACGGTACGTATAGTGATATTAAAGAATATGGGTTGCTTAAAGATACTTGGGATCATCTTCATCGATAACGATCCCTAGGATTTATTAGATAATCTAAAAAGTTGTTGGCGGGATTGTAGTCCAACCTTCTCTTCTAACAACTTATCTTCGCTTACGAGATATTGCTGCATATTCTGGGGGGATTACTGATGATAAGAACAGCTAATAAGGAAGATATTGATCAACTCATTCGGTTGAGATGGGATTTTACAATGGAATACGATGTTGAAGGCAAACTCAAAAATGAAAATTATGATGTCTTCTACAATGAATGTAGCGCTTTTTTAATAGAAATATTTCAAAGTCGCAAGTGGTATGTTTGGATTGCTGAGGAAGACGGAATTATTGTATCAAATATATACATAGAGCTTATACATAAAGTCCCTAGACCAGGTAGAACGACAAACCCTTTTGCTTATATGACCAATGTCTATACCAAACCAGAATATCGAGGAAAAGGCATCGGTAGTAACTTATTATCGCAAATCAATGATTGGGCTAAAGAAAGTAAATATGAATTTATTATCGTATGGCCAAGTGATGAAGGTGTAGATTTTTATAAAAGGAATGGATATGAGCATTGTAAGGAACCAATGGAAAATATGTTGTGCTAAAATCATACCCTTTTCAATTATCAGATATGAATTAAGCAATAAGGGGGAGTCTGCGAGTGATCTATGATTTACAAGGGCAAGCCAATATGTCACCTGTTGTGGGTATGTTATATTCCTCTGTAAAAGAGAACAGTCACCGACTTACGTGTATTACTGATGGGATGTCACAAGAAGAACTAGATTACAAAGGGCCCGATAATAAATCGAACAGTACTGCTCAGTTAATAAAACATATCACCTATGTTGATCTGAACTGGGTTTATAGAATAAAGGAACAGCCACTTCCTAAGTTATTATCAGAACAATACGGTCCCATGATTGATGAAAATAATAGGCTCCCCATGGTCGATGGGATCTTATTGAGCACATTAATGTATAACTATGAACAAGTATTAAATATGTTGGAAGCAGCTTGTACGCAGCTAATCGATGCGGATCTAGACAGAGTTGTTAATTTTGGACATGACAATGAAAAACAAGCAACTATACGATGGGGGATATGGCATATGGCTGACCATAGTCGCTATCATCAAGCTCATATTAATCAGCTTCGAAAATGGTCAACGTTAAATAGGGGAGGGATTAGATGAAGGACTTTCAAGCTGTATTTATCGACCGTGACGGGACTATAGGTGGCACAGGTCATTTTATACATCCAAGTAACTTTAAGCAATATGAGGGTGCTCAGGATGCGATTAACCGTTTAAAGCAAGCAGGGTACAAGGTGTTTGCTTTTACGAATCAGCATAGAATCTCACGCAGTGAAGCAACAATAGAAGATTTTAGACATGAATTCGAGAAATATGGGTTTGATGGTTCTTATATCTGTCCTCATAGTGAACAAGATCATTGTAACTGTAGGAAGCCTAAACCTGGTATGTTGCAAGAAGCAGCCTCAAAGCATCAATTAGACTTATCTAAGTGTGTGGTAATTGGTGATGTAGGGGAAACAGATATGCTAGCAGCTCATGCAGTGGGTGCAACTAAAATTCTGGTGAGAACCGGATGGGGCGCATCATCTCTGTCAGATTACAGACATAAATGGCAAGAAGCCGAACCTGATTATATAGCGGAGCATATCAATGATGCAGTGGAATGGATACTTAATACACATATCTAATAAACTCTTGAAGGAGTTATTTCTTTGAAGAAATATACCGAAATCGGAATCGGGAATACTTGGTTTGTTAGAACAGAGATTGAACACGACGATGGGTCGGAAAGTGAAATGAAAGGTTTTATAAAGCCATTCAAAATGGAATCGTTATATATCCGGGTATGGATAGGTACGAATGTTTTGATCATTGATACCAAGGAAGGCATAAAGTTCATTAAGAAGGATAGAAGGAAATTCAAACTAATGATTGGATTCTCTGGGTTATAAGAAGGATTCAAGGGATCTCGGTGGAGGTGCTGAAGTGAAAAGAAAGTATGCAGACCGATTAGACTGGCATCGAGTGCTTGATCGAAATTTTGTATGCAAGTATTTTCAAGATAATGAGTTTGAAGGTTATGCTACCTTAATTACGATTCATCAAGTGAAGGAACCACTAACTACCGTAATCAACGGGGAAGAAGTTCTTATTGTTGATGATGGTTACTATTGGATGCAACATTTTCCCTGGAAATCGAATTACTGTGTTACAACGATGTTTAATGACAAGAAAGAGATTATTCAGTGGTATTTTGATATATCTAAGCAAAACGGGATCAGCGATCAAGGTATTCCTTTTTGGGATGATCTTTATTTAGATGTGATGGTTCTTCCAAATGGAAAATTTCAAATGAAGGATGAAGATGAACTGGAAGACGCATTGAATAGAAATGCAATTGAATTAGATGATTATTACCTAGCAAAGAATACAATGAAAGACTTAATAAAAAGCATAAAATCCATGAGTCTGCCTGTTATGCAGAGTAGTGAACATTATTTTAATCTTTTATTAAAACATGTGAAATATTGAAAAGCACTTAATTCAAATTAAATTATGTTATTATGGAATTTATATCCATACCTTCTTGCGATGGAGGAGATTGTTTGTTTAAACGAGAAAGTCAAGTGTCTATGGGTTGGTTATGGATAGTTGTATTGTTTATGGTCCTAATCCTAGGTTGCAATCACATCTACGGATACTCATTGTTAGACAGTTTTTTGAACTACATTGGGATTGGAAGTTGGTCTAAAGATGAACAGCTAGGCTGGCACATCACATCATTTTTTACAATTCCTCTTATCCTGATAAGTATGATTCAATCAACACGGCATCTTAAGAAAAAATGCCCGTATATCTTCATGACTTTGTTTATTTCTACAATGGTATGGAGTGCGGTATACCCTGATCTAACTGAATGGATCGTTAGTTCAACAGAAGTATTGATTAGATAACAAATACAAAGCGCCCTCTGCAAGGATATAAGTTATCTAAGGCAGGGGCGCTTCATTATACATATCGAAATAGGGATCCAGAAGACCGAAACAAGAAAAGTAATATATCGAAACGATAAAACTAGGAACAACTAGGAGCCGAAATGTATGAGGAAGATTTTTATCGTAGGAACTGTAGCTAGCAGCAAAACAACTCTAGCAATGCAATTATCAAAGGACATGAATATATGTTGGTATGAACTGGATTCTATCGTATATCATCAGATCGGAGACCAAAGAATTAAACGTACACCAGACGAGCAGGTTAAGGTGATTATGGATATTGACCAAAAGGGACCCTGGATATTGGAAGGTACTGATAGGGAATCATATCGCTGTTTATATGAAATGGCTGATACTATTATTTTTCTTGATCCTCCGTTATGGAAGCGTAGAATCCGGATTTTTACTAGGTTCTTAAAACAAAAACTACATATTGAACAGTGCCATTACAAAGCAGATTTAACCATGTTAGAGATGATGTATAAATGGACAAGCGATTTTGAGAAGGATAGAGAAGCTTTTGAAGCAAACTTGAGCTTATATCATCAAAAACTTATCAGATTAACTGATAATAAACGTTATAAACAGCTTATAACAATGGGTTTGTGTTAGGTGTTAGGTGATCTTGCTAAGTGGGAGTTGGCTTATGAATATTGTTCTTATAGGCATGTCTGGAGCTGGTAAAAGCACCTTAGGTGTGTTGCTCGCAAAAGCATTAGGAATGAGTTATGTAGATACCGATATTGTCATACAAAATCATGAAGACAGGTTATTACAAGATATCCTTGCTGAAGATGGTGTCTTTAAGTTTATGGAGATCGAAGAGAGGGTAGTGTCTGGGTTAGAACTGGAAAACTGCATCATATCTACAGGTGGGAGTGTCATATATTCCGAAAAAGCGATGAACTTCCTTAAACAAGAGGGGCAGATTATTTATTTACAACTTCCTTATGAAGAACTGGAAAGAAGACTAAGTGATATAACAACTAGAGGAATTGTGATAAAGGAAGGGCAAAGTCTAAAGGATGTTTTTGAAGAAAGGGTTCCTTTATACATCAGGTATAGTGATACCATTCTAGATTGCTCTAATAAAAGTATAGAAGAGTGTGTAAGTGAATTGATTGGGATCATTCATGAATGATACTGTAATTAATTAATGGAGCAACTTTAATCCATTCACGGGGGAGTAAGCGAATGAATCATTTTTTATCGTTAAAGGATTTAACTCAAGAAGATATCTCAGAACTATTTAACATGACAGACCAAATAAAAAACGGGGATTTCACGAGGGTTTTAGAAGGGAAGACGTTCGCTTTATTTTTTCCGAATACGAGTATAAGGACCAGGATAACGTTTGAAAAAGGAATCAAAGAGCTTGGCGGGGAATGTATTCTTTTCCCTCCGGAGTCCCTGAATAAAAAGGAGAAACTCTCGGATGTAGTGGGATATCTGAATCAGTGGATTGATGGAGTGATCATCCGTCACCCTAGTTTTGAGGTAATGAATGATTTAGCGGAACATGCAGAAATCCCTATTATTAATGCCATGTCATCAGAGAATCATCCATGTGAAATAGTCGCTGACCTATACACGATCCGAACGATGAAGCCTAACTTTCAAGAACTCACCTACACCTTTGTCGGTCCGCCGGGGAATATTCTAAACTCATGGATAGAAATAGCTAAGGTACTGGGTCTCACGTTACAACACGTTTGCAGCCCAGGAAATAGGGTCTGTATGGACGGACAGAATTATCAATTTTGGGCGGAGCTTGAAGATAAACTCGTGGGTAGCGATGTTGTGCTCACAGATTCCCTTCCTCCCGAATACCAAACCGATGATTATATTAAAAAATATCAAATAAATCTAGAGAGAATGCGGCTAACGAATCCAGGTGCCATTCTCAATCCTTGTCCCCCCTTCGATCGAAATCAAGAAGTAAGTGAAAATGTAATGCAGTCTGATTACTTTGTCGGGCATTATTTTAAAAAGAATTTGTTATATGTTCAGCAAGCCATTATCATTCGATCTTTAGGTTTATCAATTGAAAACTAAGAGATAGTTACGGGGAAGGACAATGCCAATAAAGAAAGAAGTGAGATTATATGAATGTTTTATTTCTGTGTACTGACAACTATACTCGCAGCGTAATTGCAGAGTTCTGCGCGAAAGATTACCTGAAAACGAACCATATCACGGATATCACCGTTGCTTCAGCGGGAATTAGGGCTAGTAGTGATATCAGCAGCTATTCAGATCTTCATTTTCAGGTGATGAGGGACATGGACATTGATGTTTCGCAGTTTAAGAGAACACAATTCGGAGAAAGGTCATTTGAGGATTATGATTTTATTATTGGAATGAGTGAATTACATAGGGACTTTGTAAGAAAAGAGTACAATCGGGACATTTATCTATTTAATGAAGTTTATAAAAGTCAAAATACTCCTGTAAACATAGGGGCTCCTGATGAGGAAGGTTTTGATCAGAAGATGAGGGAATTAATCCAATATTTCAATAATGCCATACCTGTTGTGATAAAAAATATAAAGAATTATCAAAATTAGGGAGGGCGAACTATGGGTTCGAGAATAATGCATTTGGTTATTGCGAATCGAATAGCAGAGAATCTGTCTATGAAAGACAGAACCTTATTTTTACTAGGGAGTATTGCTCCGGATGCAGTTTCATCTAAAGATTTATCACATTTCTTTATTGGTGATGTGCAAGATTTTTCTAGAAGTGTTGATTATCAAAGCTTTTTAGAAAAATATAGATCGCAAGCAGATTCTCCTTATATTAGGGGATATTACACTCATTTAATCGCCGATGATGTATGGCTGAGAGGTTTTAATCTTCCTTGGCTGAGGAACAGAATGGAAGCAGATAAGGAACTTTCCAATTTATATTACCATGATTTTTGGTTATTGAACGGGAAATTACTAGAGTACTATAGCTTTACGGATGAACTGAGAAAAGTGCTGAGTGTTGTTCCAGAAGTCTTGGAATTAGAAGAAGTTACATCCAAAGAAGTACATGAATTCCTTCCTTGTGTATTAGATGATATGAATTATGACACAGAAATGATGAAAGAGAATCTGAATGTGTTTACGTTTACTCAGATGGTTGGTTATATAGAGACATGTGTTGAACTTGGGACATTTCATATACAACGTATTAATGAAGCAAAGCGAGTCAGATAACAACATATTAGCATGCGCGTTAATTAACCTCTAAGCCTGGGGAAAAGAAAGGGGTTTGCTGATTGAGTAAACGCTCACAGATGATTATTTTATCCATTGTCGCGCTGCTCATCCTTAGCGGTCTTATTATCTCAGAGGTCAATTCCCGAACATCATTTAAAGAACTAGTTATAGATCAGATCGGTGACTCACATGGTTCACAAGAAATCTTTTCAATAAGTATTTCAGAGTGGGACGATAATTCATTTAAGAAATCAACTGAAATAACTGACCTAGAAACCATAAATAAAGTAATGAATGTTTTTGAGGATCTCAAATTGAAGAGAACCAACAGCGAAAACCCCATTTTCCAGGATGAATATTATAGAGTCACGATTCAACCAGATAACGGTCCAACACTTAGTGTGGTTTTTGCGGATGATAAAATAATGAATATAAGTAGTAGTTTCAATTCTAAAAAGAAACACTATTGGACCTATGAAGCTGTGGGTGGTTTTGACCTATCGACTATACAGGAATTGTTAAAATAATTAACAATCCTCTCAGAAATTTGATAAAAATGTTTACCCATGAAAAGGTTTTATATATAATGATCATAATCATAATAAATGCGATGAAGAGAAGAGTAGATAAATGAATTCTTGTACAGAGAACTCCGGCAGCTGAAAAGGAGGAAAGGATTCCTTATTGAACAAAGACTCAGAGCAGCTCATCGGAAACTTTACTTCGTAGTGGATGGTGTGCCAGGAGCTCCTGTTATAGAGCTAGAGTATACGTATTTTATAATACCGTACTCGATGAGGCTGATATGGCGACATATTAGCAAATTTGGGGTGGTACCGCGAGTATAATAATCTCGTCCCTAAGACTTGCCGTCTTGGGGGTGGGATTTTTTTATTGTTATACACTGTTATATAGAGATAAAATGTTAGAAACACACACCAAATCGTATGGTTTGAATAGTTAACTAGAAGACCATTTGAAAGGATTGAATAACGTATGTCAGAGAAACTTAAAGTAGGTATTGTTGGTGGAACAGGTATGGTGGGTCAGCGCTTTGTCCAATTGCTGGATGGTCATCCTTGGTTTGAAGTAACTTCGATTGCAGCAAGCAGCAACTCTGCAGGAAAAACCTATGAGGAATCGGTAAACGGAAGATGGAAGCTTGCAACACCCATTCCGGAGAACGTAAAACAGATTGTCGTTCAAGACGCATCGAAAGTGGAGCAAGTTGCTCAGGATGTAGATTTTATTTTCTGCGCAGTAGATATGAAGAAAGATGAGATTCAAGCGTTAGAAGAAGCATATGCAAAAACAGGTACGCCTGTTATTTCAAACAATTCAGCTCATCGCTGGACGCCGGACATTCCTATGGTTGTTCCTGAACTCAATCCAGAACATATCGAGGTAATCGCAGCGCAAAGAAAACGCCTGGGAACTTCCACAGGATTTATTGCAGTGAAACCAAACTGTTCTATTCAAAGTTATGTTCCTGCACTCCATGCTTTGCTTGATTTCAAACCAACGAATGTGGTTGCTTCTACTTATCAAGCGATTTCGGGAGCAGGCAAAAACTTCACGGATTGGCCGGATATGCTGGATAACGTAATTCCGTATATCGGCGGTGAAGAAGAAAAAAGCGAGCAAGAACCGCTTCGCATATGGGGCAGTGTTCAGAATGGAGAGATTGTGAAAGCAAGCTCACCACTGATCACGACTCAGTGTATTCGCGTTCCTGTAACAGACGGCCATTTAGCTACTGTATTTGCTTCGTTCGAGAATAAGCCATCGAAAGAGGAAATTCTGAACCGCTGGAAAAACTTCAAAGGTCGTCCGCAAGAGCTAGGTCTTCCAAGTGCGCCAAAACAGTTTATCACTTATTTTGAAGAAGATAACAGACCACAGACGAAGCTTGATCGTGATATTGAACGCGGTATGGGTGTCTCCGTCGGAAGATTACGCGAAGACTCAATTTATGACTTTAAATTTGTCGGACTGTCACATAATACACTGCGCGGAGCTGCAGGTGGTGCTGTTCTGATCGCGGAACTGTTGAAAGCAGAAGGATACATTCAAGCAAAATAGGAATCATTCTAACCTATGCTTTTCATCTGTTTATAAAATTGATAGAGAAAAGAAGCCCGAAGTCATGGGGCTTCTTTTTTTGCAAACTCTTATGAGGTTTACTTCACTTTCAATTGAATGCTTTTAGCGGTATAGACTAATTGCACTTTGCTCTTACTTGGCAAGCCTTTGATTTCTACGGAAGAGAATGAACCCTTCCGTTTGTCATAAGTGATAATAGCATCCCCGTTTTTTGGAACATAATTGTTTGTGAAGGTAAGGCTCAATTTCCCGCCAAGCACAGCTTCTTTCTTTATTTTAAGCAAATCTTTCTTACTGCCAATCGTGAGTTCCGTTGTACCTTTATCAGATTGTCTGTAACTGCCGCCAATCTTCCATTGACCGTCTACATTTTCACTAAGAATCCCGCCGTTATTGGTCACACTTGCTGTCCCAAATGCGGTCTTGGATGTACCTTCAAGCGTGCCCTGTTCAATAAGAGTCCCGCCGGAATATGTATTGTTACCTTCGAGTTTTAATGTTCCTGTCCCTTTTTTAGTCAGTTTACCTTTGCCGGAGATATCATTGCTCCAGCTGTCTTCTGCATGAAAACCTCCTTTTATTGCGTCCATCGTTACCGTTACATCTGTATCAAATGCACCATATCCATCCGCTGCTGCAAAGAGATTTAGTCGTCCCCAGCCCTCGGGATCGTCCAGTACGGGGTAGCCGGAAGCAAGTCCAGTTGTTGCTAATACCCAGCGGCGCTGCGTATCATTTAGATAAGGAAGTCTCGTTTCGAGCAGTACTTCAGCACCTTTTGGAACTACGACCGGTGTAGTTGCTTTATTCGATTTTTTAAATCCATAGGTTAGCCGTTCCGTGTATTTTTTATTATTTGCAGCAAAATTGCGATCATTTTCTGTTCCCGTTCCTTCTTGTGTTAACAGCAGGTCATGTGCTTCCTTATACGCTGCTTTTTTGAGCTCACTATTTGCTGGATCTGATAAGATAGCCGCCGCGGTTGCTGTGGCCATAACACGTCCTCCCATTACATCGAGTGGAGAATGCATTCCTGCAAGAATACGGTTATTCCCAAGCTCTGATGCACGGGTAAGCAGCTCCTGATAACGTTCTGGTACCGCATAGGCTAGAGCAAAGGCACTAAGATAGGCAGCGTTGGTATGACCACTAGGAAAACCGCCGTCTTTCGTGGGGTCCGCATTTTGCACTGGGATTAGAGTGGGAAGGACTACTGAATTATTAACCCAGCGGAAGGGACGAGGATAACTAAAATAGCTTTTCGCCGGATTGGTCGATGAATATTGTCCCCGAAGCGTATTCACCAAGTTCACCATATTACCGAGTTCAGATTCGGGATCTCCTGCATTATTTCCTTCATCACTGTACTTCTTAGTCGTGGCATCTGCGGCTACATCTTGTATGGTTGTCGTCGCCTTCGCTTTTGAACGGTAGTCATCAGCTAGTGATCCAAGACCGTCAATCACACTGTAGCTCTGATTCCTGCGATCATCTAAATAGGCCTCTTTTTCCTCATTTGCTGTGCGGTGAATTGACGTATGGAACACCTTCTGAATATTCAGACCCAGCACTTTATGGTCCAATATGGTCCCTGTGTTCCAAGAATCACCGGGAGTCCAAAGTTTATTAAATTCAGATAGGAGACCTATCGTTGGATTATTTCTCACGGTTTGATTATCCGCCACATTATTTTTATATTGATCTACAAAATGGCCCCAAGCAGGAGCTGCAGGGGGATTTACATTCGTTATAGCTGTATTAGCACTGGTGCTGGCGCTGGCGTAACTACCGCCAAGGGAACTTAGAAGTATGCTCATAGATAAAATTGCGGCAGATACTGGTGTCTTTTTCTTATTCATTTTATATACTGATCCTCTCTTCATTCCATTTTGTTGTAATATCATACTTTTATAATGGTATCTTTGGTTTGTTAACTAATGTAAGCATGTATGTAATTTTATTGTTAGGAAAAGAAACTTTTTCATTATATAGAAAAAAGTGCGGAAGTAGGCAGAGTTGTTCTGCTTACATTCAGCACTTTCATTTACGACCCACACTTATGACTTGAGTGTCGGTCACTGTGAAATTTGCCCTGTATCGAATTTCTCTGAATAGACCTTAGATACAACCTTCCAATGTCATTAAGCAATTGTGTAGGTTAGTAAACTCTACGGAGCGTTTATTGTAAGGGGCTAATAAACTTGATATTGTAAAATTACAGGAGGCGGACAATATGGATTGCATCAAGGTAGGAAGGCTTATTCAGGGTATTCGTAAAGAGAAAAGAATGACTCAAAAAGAATTAGCCCAGTTTATGAATATTAGTGATAAGACGATATCAAAATGGGAACGTGGTTTAGGGTGTCCGGATGTGTCCTTGCTTGGAGAGCTATCCAATGTATTAGGAGTAAATATTGAGAAGATTTTATCTGGGGATTTAAATCCGAATGAGCAGGACGGAGGAAATATGAAAAACGTGAAATTTTACGTGTGTCAAAGCTGTGGCAATGTTATGACTAGTACGGGGGCAACGAGCATTTCATGCTGCGGAAGGATACTGGAGCCACTGCTTTCCAAATTGGAGAACGATCAGCACCAAATAACCGTTCACGATATTGAAGAGGATTGCTTTGTTACCATAAAGCACGAAATGAGCAGAGAACATTACATATCTTTTGTAGCCTATATTTCTTATGACAGGGTGATGCTCATCAAATTGTATCCGGAACAACTCGCAGAAGTACGCTTTCCCAAAATGTACGGGGGAACATTGTATACGTATTGCAACCGACATGGATTATGGAAGTATGAGGAAGAGAAATTGGGATCAAGGAGGGTCACCTGAGATGAAAAAGGCACTACTAATTATTGACATGCAGGTTATGCCCTTTGTATGGAAAGATTATGGTGGAAAATCTCAGTATCAGGAAGAAAAACTGCTAGAAAATACAATGCGATTAATTGATAGGGCTCGAAAAGGAAATTCACCCGTATTCTATGTCATGTTTACTGAGCCGCATGGTTCTCTAAGATCGGAGAATCAACCGCTATGGCAAGTACATGAACAGATCGCTCCCCTTGCACATGATCATATCGTTATTAAACACTACGCGGATTCGTTTCTAGATTCCGAGCTCCATCTCCGGTTACGGGATCAAGGTATCGACAATTTAGTGATATGCGGCGTACAAACCGAATATTGCGTGGACACAACGGTGAAGAGCGGTTATTCCCGTGGCTACAATATAGATTTGGTGGAGGATTGCCACAGCACTTACGATTCAGATAGATTAACGGCAGAACAAATTATAAACCATCATAATAGCATTCTTGCCCAATTTGCTACATTAGTTCGCTCGAGCGAAGTCCAGTTTTAAAATCCAACTATTTATGAAAAGGTGAGAAGAGTGACTTCTCCTCTCATAGAGCAACTATTAGCAGATCAAGCACTTGTGGTTACGAAAAACGATAGTTCATCGGATAAAAGAAAAAAGAGGGGAGTTCCCCCTCTTTACTATAACCGCCAATATATCTCAACTATTATTCTTGTCGTTTCTGACTAACAGTGATCTACACTTCATATGATGGGTAGTATTTAAATTAAAATAATGAAATGAACTTATCCAGTATTCCTGTAATATCAAGAAAGACGATGAAGATCACGATCGGAATAATATATCTCATAATAAAGAACCAAATTTGAAATGCTTTTCCGCCTAAACGCGAATGCTGTAATAATTCTTCGCGGAGCGTGCTTTTCTTAATCTTTTGGGTCACGAAAATGGAGATTAAAAATACACCAAGCGGCATTAAGATATTACTAACTAGATAGTCCGCAGAATCAAATATCGTTTTTGAGAAGATCAAGAGATCTGAAAGCACACTATACGATAAAGCGGAAGGAACCCCTACGATTAGAATGAGAGCACCGACAAGATAGGCATACTTCGCTCTATTTTCTTCCTTCCCTTTCACAACAGAGGCAACGATAATTTCTAACATGGAAAAGGCTGAAGTTAAGGTAGCGAATAGAAATAATGCCAAGAAACCAATTAAGAATGCTTCTCCAAAAATAATCTGATCAAAAACCGCCGGTAAGACGACAAATAGCAGTCCTGGCCCCTCAGCCGGTTCTAATCCTAGAGAAAATACCGCTGGGAAAATAGCTAACCCTGCCAGTAGCGCAATCAGTAAATTCATCGATACAATTGAAATGGCAGGCTGAATTAAGCTTTCTTTTTTAGAAAGATATGAACTGTAGGTAACCATTACCGATACACCGACACTTAAGGAGAAGAAGGCCTGTCCCATCGCGAATAGAATGCTTTCTGAAGTAATATTCGAGAAATCAGGTGCTAGAAAGAACTTTACACCTTCTACTGCGTTAGGTAAGGTAAGCGAGCGAATGATCAGGACCAAGAATAATACAAATAAAGCAGGCATCAATATTTTACTAACTTTTTCGATTCCATTTTGAATTCCTTTTGCGACGACAAGAACAGTAAACGCGAGGAATACGAACTGAGCAGCGATAACGAGAGCAGGGTTCCCAATCGTCTGATCAAAAACAGAAGTATAATCTGCACCCTCGCTTATAATGCCGCCAAACAACCCTCTTACAAAATAGATCACGATCCAGCCGCCAATTACACTATAAAAAGATAATAATAGGAAACAAGTGAATACCCCTAATTTCCCAATCCAATGCCATTTCGTGTGGGGAGCGATACTACGATAGGCACTGATGGCTTCTTTTTGCGTGCTGCGTCCAATCACAAACTCCGCCAGCAATAAGGGGAAACCCATGAATAAAGAAAATAGAATGAAAAGAAGAAAAAATGCGCCTCCTCCGCTTATGCCCGTGACATAAGGGAGTTTCCATATCGCGCCTACTCCAATGGCTGACCCTGCTGCTGATAAAATAAAACCGATCTTCGATGACCACTGCTCAGATGTTTGCATGTTAATCCATCCAATCTATTATTATTACGTCCTCTACAGGTTAAAGTAGAAAACAAAAAAAGCCGCGTCTCTATCTATAATAGATAGGGACGTGGCTATTCACGCGGTACCACCCTAATTGGAAGCAAAACACACTGCTTCCCACTTGAGAAAATAACGGTTTCCTCCGTTTTTACACTGCTACTTATGATGCAGCATAAAAAAGCTCCAAGAATGAAATTCACCAAATCTATGTATCAGTTTCCACCAACCACTGATTCTCTGTAAACAGGGAGACCGGCTTAATAAAGTTCTCTTCGTTGCTTATGTCGTATTTATGATAATAGTCGAAATTATAGTATGGGAATTCCCAGCGGTCAAGTATTTTTTGATCCCCTTGTGAGATGAGCATCTGTTTTATTTTTAACTTAATGGGTAATTTCATTGTACGAGCAAGAAAATACAAAAGAATGAGGTATCAAAACAATGAAAAAACAACTAGTATTACTGAGTGCAGCAGCGATTATTGTCTTAGGTGGATGTGGAAGTGAGTCAACTGAACAATCAGATCCGAACACGAACCAGACTCAAACGGAGCAAAGTGGGACGGAGCAAAATCAAACGGCTCAGGACCAAACGGAACAAAATAATACGGACCAAATGGATATGAATCATTCCAGTTCAGGAGAAGTACCCAATGGTTTAAAAGAAGCAGATAACCCAACCTATCCGGTTGGTAGTGAAGTCATCCTGAAAACCGACCATATGGAAGGTATGAAGGGAGCAGAAGCAACTATTGTAGGTGCTTATGAAACGACTGCTTACGAAGTTTCTTATACCCCAACTACAGGCGGAGAACCTGTGAAAAATCATAAATGGGTCGTTCATGAAGAAATTAAAGACCTGACAAACCAAACGTTGAATGATGGAACAGAAGTTACTTTAGAGGCAGATCACATGCCTGGAATGAAGGATGCACCTGCAGTCATTGATTCTTCAGAGATGACTACCGTGTATATGGTAGATTATACTCCAACAACGGGTGGAGAACCGGTAAAAAACCATAAATGGGTAACGGAAGACGAGCTTTCCGCGAAATAAATAGGGTGTAATATGTATGAGATAGCTTGAATAATAAGCAACCTCTTTTTGGTATCCTAACGCCAAATAGGAGGTTGTTTTTTTGTATGGAATAAATCAAAAGTTTGAGAGATTTGATCTTCCTAATGAATAACTAGTTTATTATTTCGGAAATAAATATACAAATTTCAATCGTTTTCCTGTTCTATACCGTCTTAGTAATGTGAGAATAGGATATAAGGTTTTCCTAGTACATAAATTTTCGGGAAAAGGAGGGGCGATAAACTGTGGAGGAAGCAATAAATAATAGCTCGAGAGCAACAGATTTTGATCTACTAGATGAAGAATATTTTAGTAATTATCTATCTGGTCAGCAACGAAAACTATACTCGGTCGCATACAGTTATATGCGAAATGAAGCAGATGCGATAGAAATCGTACAGGAAGCCACTTGTAAGGCTTGGATGAAGCGAAAGAAATTGAATAGCGAAGAATCCTTCACCCCCTGGCTCATTCGAATCACGATTAACTGCTGTATGGACGAACTAAGAAGAAAAAAACGTGTATTTCCTGTGGATCGTTGGTTGAAAGAACCATCAGATGAAATGAAAAGAAATGACCGAATGGATTTGGAGCGGGCAATGAATCGGCTCAAGAAGAAATATCGACATGTAGTTATGCTTAAATATTACCAAGACATGACGGTTCCTGAGATTGCAAAAATACTGCAGAAACCGGAAGGGACCATTAAAACTTGGCTTCGTGAAGGACTCATACAGCTTCGGAAGTACTTATAGGAATAGAGAGGAGGACAAAACATGTGGAATAAAGAAGAACGTATTCTTAGTGACGATGCCCAAGAAATGAAGGGAAATAGTGAGCAAGTTCGAGAAATGAAATTGACGAATGCGGTTCAGAGGGGGATTGAACAAGGGAAACGGCGGCAGAAGAAACGACTCTTCTCCTATGGAGGCGGTGCATTCATTACAGCGATTGTCGTACTGTTTATCCTGTCTTCCATTGTACAGCCGAATAACGGAGAGAATGCTTTGACAGGACAGCCAATCACCCAGTCAGTCACTTCTAAAAGTTGGAGCGATTCTGACTTGTTTGTTGAAGCTCCTGGCTTAACAAAGGCACTCGGGAACGTGCTAAGTAACAATTTAATTCAGCCGGTATATCAGAGTACAGAGAAAAATGGATATCAGTTTGAGGTACTCGGTGCAGTTACGGATGGTCGAAAATTGTATATCTTGTATAGTTTAGAGAACAAAACAGATCAGGTGGTAGATCAGGTAGGGAAAAGCTTCCGATATGGAAATTATGAAGTTTCCGATACGGGTGCTTCTACAGATATGGCACTACCAGGTGACAGTCTCATACAACCAAATGCCACTAAAAACTTTATCTATACGACAAATCTTTCAACGTCAATCTATAGTAACCATGAGGCAATTTACGAAATTAATGTTTATACCGAAAATCAAAGTCAAACTAGCCTAGAAGTCGCTTTTGAATTAGATCCAAACATGTTTGAAAGCCAGACTTATTCTTTTGATATCAATAAAACGATGGAAATGGATGGTCAGAAAATTCACATCAATAAAATTGTCTATACACCGCTGCATACTTATGTGGACTTGGAATATGACTTAATGAATACAAAAGATATCTTTCAGCTGATCAATCCCGTGTTGATTGGAAAATCAGGAGAGAAATCAGAAAAGTTATTTTATCCAAAGGTGCTTAACTCTAGTAATTCGGGCCTGTTTTCAAAGGAGAACCAAAGGACTCTTGTATTCTACAGCAGTAAACTGAATCATTTTGATTCGATCGCACTGAACATTCAAGGGATCTCGGCACTTGAAGAGGAACAGAAGAAGATTGTAATTGATCTAAGCAAGAATGAGATTGTCCAAGCTCCGGACAACGATCTGCAAATGATAAAGTCATCGGAAGAAGCAGATGTCGGCGATGTATTGTTCCAACGTGAAATTGAAAATGCTGTAACCTTGAGAAGCAGTTCCATGTGGTTAGATTTACAATATCAGGATGCTGATGGAGTAAGCCATGATCAAGAACCAAGTGGAAGCATGGGAGGAAGTGGATTCTCCACCTCATCAAAAGATGATATTGGAGAAGATCACTACTCTTACAATTTTGGAGCAGATGCTGTGAACTATCCGCAGCCCCTTACAATCAAGATCAAAAGATATTGGAACCCTATACTAGAAGATCTGACTTTGCAGTTGTATTCATCTTCTAAATAAAAAAGCAGTGGACTATGGTATTTACATGCCGTAGAACACTGCTTTTTATTGCTTATATAAACCATTCCAAATGCATGATCGTTGTTTGTTTACTTTGACTTTTTTATTTATCCGATTTACATTTAGAAAATGTCTCCTTAATTTCTTTGAAAAAAATATTAGCGGCCTTGGAAAACACTTGATGTTTCTTCCAAACAATATTTAATCCAGATTCAAGTCTTGGTTCTAAGGGTCTAAAACATAGATTGCTATCACTAGATGTATTTGCGATCTTATCAAGGGTAACTGCGTAACCGATACCTTCTTCAACCAGTATGGCAGCATTATAAACTAGATTATATGTCGTAATCGTATTTAATTTATCGTAATCTTCCCCAAACCACTCAGAAAATTCATTCCTAGATAGTCCTGTTTTAATAGCTTGTCTCGATAAAAGGAGAGGAACGCCTATTAAATCTGTCTTTTGTATGCTTTCTTTTACAGCTAGGGGGCTATCTTTTCTCATAACAACTCCCCACACATCTTTTGCCGGGATATTGATATAGTTATATTTTGACAAATCGGCTGGTTGAATCAGAATTCCAAAATCAAGTAACCCCTTATCAAGTTGCTCTGTCACATCATCGGAGTTTCCACTATAAAAGTGGTATCTGATCGCTGGATATTTAATCTGCAAGCTTTTTACGGTTCGCGCTATTAGCTTCATAGCATCTGTTTCTCCGCCCCCTATGTAAATATCTCCCCCTATCGTTTCTTCCATCGAATGAAATTCTTCTTCCACTTTAACGACCATATTAATGATTTCTTCTGCTCTTTTTCTTAGGATCATGCCTTCTTCTGTAAGAACAACATGGTGACTTTTCCGAATAAATAATTTCTTTCCTAGCTCCTCCTCGAGCTCTTTCAATTGTCTCGACAAAGTGGGTTGTGTTACATGCAAAAAATTGGCTGCTCCTGTTATACTTCCTTCTCTTGCGACAGTGAGAAAATAGCGCAGAACCCTTAATTCCATATCACATTCTCCTTTCTATTTTTTTTATATACATTTATGAAATGCTTATAAAGCATATGTTGATATAAGATATAGGTAATTGCTATGTGCAATAAACACGCTAGAATAAATTACAAGGAGGTTTTACTTATGATAATTGTTAAAGCTCGAGCTGTCGATGGTCCAGATAAACCATTTCGGCAAGCTGAAATTAAAAGACGTGATCTTGATTCACATGATGTTCTGATTGAAATTAAGTTTGCAGGCATCTGTCATTCTGACATCCATACGGCCCATGGTGATTGGGGTCCTGTGAATTACCCTTTAGTCCCTGGTCATGAGATTGCGGGTATTGTCACAGATGTGGGTCCCAGTGTTACGAAATACAAGGTTGGAGATCGAGTAGGGGTAGGATGTATGGTTGACTCCTGTGGTGAATGTGAAAATTGCCGTAAAGGAGAAGAACAATACTGCCTTAATGGAAAAATAGACACCTATGCTGCAGTTGATAAGTACGGACAATATACGCAAGGTGGCTATTCCACTCATATCGTCGTACCTGAAAGCTTCGTACTCAAGATACCCGATAATATAGCACTTGACGTTGCGGCACCTTTACTATGTGCAGGTATTACGACCTTTTCCCCATTAAACCATTGGGGAGCCGGCCCAGGAAAGAAAGTAGCAGTAGTTGGCATGGGTGGTCTTGGACATATGGCCGTGAAAATTGCACACGCCATGGGTGCAGAAGTTACTGTGCTGTCACAAACATTAAATAAAAAGGAAGATGGCTTGCAATTTGGAGCTGACCACTACTATTCGAGTAGCGATCCAGAATCATTCAATACACTTTCCGGTTATTTTGACTTAATTATAAATACGGTCAGTGCAAAAATAGACATGGATGCTTACTTTTCACTGCTCACTCTTGACGGAACTCTAGTTAATGTAGGTGCTCCTGGTGAGCCGTTATCACTTAATGTGATGTCGCTGATCGGCCATCGTCGATCATTTGCTGGTTCAATGATTGGTGGAATTCGTGAAACCCAAGAGATGCTTGATTTCTGTGCTAGACATAACATTGTTCCCAAGATTGAAATAATTACAGCCGACCAAATTGACGAAGCCTATGAACGCGTCTTAGCTTCCGATGTGAAGTATCGATTCGTGATTGACATCAGTACAATGTGAGCTGACAAAATAAAAAGTAATTTCTAGCGTGACTAAATAGCCTTGTTTTTTAGTCATGCTAGACGTCAGGAGTAATATCTGGATGAAGTTGATTTCTTCATAGATGATTTTGGAGGTTAATATTTTGGCAAATCATAAAAAATTACTCGTATTTATTTTAACCATTGGCGTTTTCGGCATCTTGAATACTGAAATGGGGGTAATTGGGATCTTACCGGAGATCGCTGATCGCTTTAATGTTAGTGTATCAGCGGCCGGATGGCTGGTGAGTATTTTTGCGATCGGTGTTGCCATATCCGGACCAATTATGCCATTACTGTTTTCAAGGTTTGATAGGAAAAAAGTGATGGTATTTGTTCTTAGTGTTTTCGTAATTGCAAACCTTATATCTATCTTTACAACTAGCTTCGTTATTTTGCTAATTGCCCGAATAATTCCTGCTCTTTGCCATCCGGTGTACTGTTCTCTGGCTTTTTCTGTTGCTGCTGATTCAGTCAGTAAGGAAGAAGCTCCAAAAGCTGTAGCAAAAGTTTTTATTGGTGTATCAGCAGGCATGGTTGTCGGTGTACCCATCGTAAGCTTTATTGCTGGGATATCCAACTTACAGATGGCGATGGCGTTCTTTGCGGTTGTTAATATTGCAGTACTCATAGCTACATTACTATTCGTACCCTCCATACCTGTTACAGAGAGAATCTCTTATGGTAAACAGTTAAATGTATTAAAACATTCCAACACATGGATTGCGATTATCATTGTCATTTTAATTAATTCGGCTATATTTGGTGTTTATAGCTATCTAGCAGAATTTTTACAAACGGTAACAAATGTATCATCTAATATAACCAGTCTCATGTTATTTATTTATGGTGCAGCTAATATTATAGGAAACATCCTAGCTGGAAAATTACTCATTGATAAACCTGTTAAAACGATCGTAGCTCTCCCTTTTCTGATGGGGGCTACCTATATCATATTGTTTTTCGCAGGACAGTTTACCTTACCAATGGCTCTTATTACATTGATTTGGGGAATATTAGCGGGACTAGCTGCTAACATCAATCAATATGTGGTTACAACAGCAGCAGAAGACGCTCCTGATTTCGCTAACGGTTTATTTTTATCAGCTTGTAATATAGGAACGACAATTGGCGCAGCTGTAGGCGGGATATTTATATCCGCAATGGGTACACAATACGTCGTGCTAGTAGGATTATTATCGCTCATATTAACATCAGTGTTTATCTTACTCAGAAACTATCTGAATATAAAACAAATGAAAAGGTTCGGTTAATTTTGAGAAATAATCGGACAAGAAGGTCAAGGTCCTTTTATCATAGAATAATATAGAGGTCAGGGCTCTTTCTTAGACCGTAACTTATACCATAAAACAAAGAGAAGAGGAGAATTAAGAATGGGTTATAAGAATATATTATTTGATCTAGATGGGACTCTTACCGATCCGAAGATTGGAATTACAAAATCAATTAGCTATGCTCTAAACAAAATGGGAATAACGGTAGAAAGTTTAGATGAACTTGAGATATTTATTGGTCCACCGTTAGCTGTATCTTTCCAGGACTTTTATGGTTTTGATGAAGCGAAGACGAATACCGCGATTGAATATTACCGGGAATATTTTAGTGTAACGGGTCTTTACGAAAACGAAGTGTATACAGGAATAAAAGAGCTATTGGAGCTGCTTACTAAGGATACGAGCAATCGTCTATTTGTAGCTACTTCGAAGCCGCAGGTTTTTGCTCAGCAGATCATAGATCACTTTGAACTCAGTTCGTACTTTGAATATGTTTGCGGTAGTGAACTTGATGGAACAAGATCAGCCAAAGCGGAAATTATCGGTTATCTACTGGAGAATTTCAATCTGAATCCTGAAGAAACCGTCATGATTGGAGACCGCAAACATGACATCATAGGAGCACATCATCATGGAATTGCTTCAATTGCAGTTGGTTATGGGTTTGGCAGCAGAGAGGAACTTATTAATATTCAGCCTACGTATCTAGCACAGAGCATTCAAGAACTCGCTGAACTTCTCAGTGCAGATCAGATCGTACACAGCCAAAAAGGTTAGTAGAGTATACCTCTAAGGGAGGATTACCTTGATGATTACCTGTCAAAGATGGACCGTGATCATTTAATCGAGATTTCTGCCAATCATGAGTGTCCGAATTGGGACAAGGTACTGCTTCAAGAGATCGAACAACGTTACTCACTCGAGCTACATAGCGGGAGCAGCAATCGGATCTTTTGATGGAGAACGGTTAATCGGATTCGGAGTTCTTGCACATCGGTTTAGAGGGAAGAACCAGGATCAACTTCAGGTGGACTTGATGTATGTCTCGAGAGCACTGGCAGCGTCATAACTGAGGAGTTGGATCAGGAGTTTTTTTGATAAAGAACCCAAAGATATACATATGGTGATACAGCTGTAGTTTAAAGATCATAACTTTCCTCATGACAAAAAACCTCGAAATTTGAGGTTTTTTGTTGTAAAAAGATTCAAAATCTTGAGAAAACATCCTAGAAAACAGTTTAGAAAACGCTTACAATTACTTTTGAAACCAAGCGTGGATGATATAAGGTCCACCGAATAGGAGGATGAATGATGTTGAACAAGAAAGGATTAGGGAGGAAATTAATGACCGTTTTACTCAGTGTATCTATGCTGCTATTGACGCTAGGTTCGGTAGGCAACTCGCCTGTTGAAGCTGCACCTAGTTTTGCTAAAGGAGCTGATATAAGCTGGGTGGCAGGAATGGAAGCACAAGGGTACAAATGGAAAGACAAGAACGGAGTCACTCGAGATGTACTGGAAATATTGAAGAACGATTATCAAATGAACTCTGTTCGTTTACGTGTATGGGTGAACCCAAATATGAGTGATTACGCAAGCGGTTACATGAATGCAGAGAAAGCGTCTGAACTAGCCTTACGTGCAAAAAAACTAGGTATGAGTGTTATGCTTACCCTGCATTACAGTGATTCTTGGGCAGATCCAGGACAGCAGAACAAACCTTATGCATGGCGTAATTATACATTTGAGCAGCTAATGGATGCTGTGTGGACTCATACTGTGTACGTGATGAATACGATGAAGAACAAAGGAGTTACTCCAGATTGGGTGCAGATCGGTAACGAGACGAATGATGGAATGCTGTGGGGTGACGGAAAAGCATCGGTGAACATGAAAAATTACGCATGGCTTGTGAATACAGGTAATAACGCAGTTAAATCGGTTAGCAGCAGTACGAAGACCATCGTTCATATAGCGAATGGTGATAACGGAACGGTACTTGATTGGAATATTGGTGGACTTGTTGCAAACGGAGCGACTTTCGATGCTGTTGGTCTATCCTTGTACCCGTCTTCCACAGACTGGTCTAGTGCAGTAACAAAGACAGTAACAAATGCGAAACTTATGGTCTCAAAGTATGGGAAAGAAGTACTCATGTCCGAAATTGGAATGGACTACAATCAACCCGCTGAGGCTAAAAATTTTATTACCAAAATAAAAACGGAATTCCGCAATATCTCTGGAGGTAAAGGTTTAGGCGTATTCTATTGGGAACCGCAAGCTACACCTGGATATAATGGGGGATACAATAAAGGAGCTTGGCAAGCGGATGGTAAACCAACCATCGCATTAGATGGATTCTTGAATTAATAGCACACTTATGTTTTCAAATCGTTAAAATAGACAGAAAGAGCCGCCATTAGACGCGGTTCTTTTTGTTTTCATACAATTAAACCGGCTTTCACTCAATCGATCGTATAAAGTGTAAGAATTACATAGATATAATGATAAATCATAGGCTATAATTAGCCAAAGGGATTATTCCTCTGACTGCATATCAATAATAGGCCAGATCGCTTGAGGGAAGGGCTGAACTAACTAGACATAGAGGGGGAATCATGGTTGGTTGAGATTGTAAGAGGCGATATTGCTTATGCTGCGGAGGATATCATTGGCCATCTGGTGAATTGTAAGGGAATCATGGGAGGCAGTATTGCAAAACAAATTAAAGTAGAATACCCAGAAGCTTATTCTTCCTACATTACACTGACCAATAGTGAGATTTCACTATTAGGACAAGTTCAATTTATTCAGACCAAAGGAAAGTTCATTGCGAATCTCTTTGGACAGAAATATTATAAAAGAGGTATATTACGTAAAAAGCAATCATGTAATAAAAAAGCGTTAGAAAAGGCATTATTGGAACTTCGCCACTTTGCTGAGTCTCATCAATATTCTATCGCTTTACCTTATCGTATGAGTTTCAATCGGACGGGTACGGAGTACCAAGATATCCTTAATATAATTCACCGGGTGTTCGCTGATTATCCGGTCACTTTATATTCTATTATTGATCTAGAAAATCAAAGTGAAGAAGAGTGAATTACATACTTACGCCCTCAGCAAGCTGTCATACATACATATAGCTTATTTCATCATATGTTCCTTCATGAAGCCGTCATTTTGACGGTTTTTGTTGTTTTTAATATCTATTAGATGAAAGCAGAGAAATGACTAAGTGACGGTACTATTTCAATATACCGATTTGTTACATCTTACATATAGGGAATTAATGGTAAAATAAATCCATCTAATATAAACGAATGAAAGGAGCGGTTACGGTGACCAACGTGTTTGAAGTTTCTGATAAAATCATAGAGCATGTAAGAATGCATTATGCTGAAGACATCGCTATTATCGCTTATTATGGATCTTACGCTCAGGGAACGGCGACATTCCGGTCTGACCTCGATTTCTTCTTCATTCCCGCGACAATGAAGGGGTATGAAGCCAGTATCCAATTTATTGTCGACGAGATCAGTTTTGATTTTTGGCCGATCAGCTGGGAACGTGCGGAACGAATGGCTTCTTTTCATGAAACAAAAACGACAATTATCGCAGACAGTAAACTTCTCTATGTTCGTTCTGAGGAAGATAAAGAGCGTTTCATGAAATTACGTGATACTATATCGAACTTTCAAAAACCAGAGAATCGTATGAAATGGATTGAAAAAGCAGAATCGGAATTGGAAAATGTATATGTACACTTATATAAGTTAGTGGCAGCAAGTCTACCCACTCAGATCACTTTTTACCGGATTGAAGCTCACGCTATCCTAACGAACTTACTTGAAAGTCTAGCACTCTTAAATCAAACGTACTTCACCAAAGGTTTCGGTAAGAATAGAGAGCAAATCATGGGCTTTCCTCTTAAACCAGCTAACTTGGAGAAAGACATGAACATCATATTACATAGTGATCGAAGAGAAGACATCTTACAAGCTTGTCAGCAGCTGACAAAGGAAACACTTGAAATCATTTTAGCTGAAAAAGAGAAGTACCCGGGCTCTCCTTCATACCCCGATCGACTGAAAGGATTTTATGAAGAGTTCAAAGGAGCGTTAGATAAAATCATTACAGCTTGTGAAGAAGGTGATTATGATACTGCCTTCTTCAATAGCATTCATGTGCAGGATGAAACTGCTCGTTTTTTATATTTCGCTGAAAAGGGGCGCTGGCCAACGAACCTGACCTCACATTCGGCCTACATGGATGGATATATAAGAGCAGGACTTCCTGAACTGATTCCATTATTAGATGTTAATCGTTTAACCGTATTACAAGCAGCTGTAGAGCGCCTGAGCACATTATTAGAACATCATCTTCAAGCAAATGGTGTTATCATTAATCGATTCGATGATAATGAACACTTTGCCGCATTTCTTCGAGACTCACAAACTAAGTAAAAACAATCCTTTAAAAGTGGTAAGGAAGAAATTCTTATAGGTGTAGAGGAATATTTCGGGGCTTTGTTTTGTTGAAGAAGTGCATTAAGATACATAAAATTAGACCCTACTGGTGAAGTGCTGGTAGGGTCTTTGCCTTGATTCTAAGAGATCTCGTTTATATTGTTACCTTTAACTAATAGCGTTGTGAATATAAATGTTAATAAGACGATGATACCCAAACTTGCTATTTGTAAAAAGGTGTTAAGTGGTTCAGGGAATATGATATATTGGAATATTATATCTTTAATAATAAAAAATAAAATTTTGAAGATTCCCCAAAATACCAAAACATTAATTGCCCATTTTCTTATGTTGATGATAATATCACCTTCTTTATTAACTTATTAAGTATTTATCTATATTTTCTGCAACTTCTCCATTATCTTGGAAATTTTTATTTAAATCAATATTTTCGAAGGCATCTGTTTTTTCAACAGCTTATAATTTTCAAATACATAGTATCACCGACTGAAAACGATTTGTCAGATCATCAATATAAGCTTCGTACACCGATGTCACATTAAGTCCCTACCAATAGTTATATATCATAAGCAGTTAAAAAAGGGTGGACGAAAGGGGGGAACGGGGCGTTGGAATTACAAGATCATATTGATCAGATTCTCCAGGGTCATGTGGAGTTATTTGAGCAAATTGTGCAGAAACATCAGCGAAGTATTTCTACCTTCTGTTATTTTATGCTTGGTGACCAGCAGGAGGCAGAAGATGCGACGCAGGAGGTATTTTTTAAAGCTTACCGGAATTTAGGCAATTATCGACATAACAGTGAAGCACTCTTTAAGTCATGGCTGTATAAGATTGCATCGAATTACTGCAGCAGTTTACTGCGAAGGAAGAAAATGTGGCAGCTTCTCATGCCCTTGATTCGTAATGAAGAATCTGAGAAAAGTGCAGAACAGATTTTTTCTGAGCAATTTGATCCTCATTTGCCCTGGATGAAAGTATTAAGCCCGGGCGAGAAAGAAATGTTAGCGCTGCGAGTCATCGAAGATAAGCCTTTTGATGAAATTTCACAGATCTTAGGTATTAGTCCGGCAGCCGGGAGAAAGAGATATGAACGATTGAAGAACAAACTAAATAAGAATAGAACCCAGTGGGAGGCTTGGAAGTATGAACAACGAACAGAAAGTTGATCAATTGATTAAGTGCATGCAAAGTCAAAGTACAAGCTTACCTGATATGGATGTGAAGGATCGTGTAATGGATCGGGTGTACAGCTTTCACAGATTCCATTTTACTAAAGATTTAGGGAGAAAAATACGGAAGTATCCGGTATGGCTTACAGCGGCAGCACTTCTATTCGTCACAACGGTATCCGTCAGTGCGGCGACATTCTTTACAACAGACTGGAACGGGATTCAGGTTAGGATTGATGGTTCTATTGAAGGTTCGACTCCAAATGCCTCTGTGGGCAGTAGAGCGCCTTATAAAGCAGAGCTGGACGAAGCCCTCGCTAAGATGAGTGATACTTGGAAGGTCGTATCCATAGAAGAAGCGGAAGAGCAAATGGATTTTACTGCATTAAGACCGAAAATGATAGATCCTAATTATATTTTATCTGAATCATTTGGCGTACTCACGCATGATACCAACTACCGAGTAAAGTCAGCGTATGAATGGTGGTTAGGCGGGATATATGATGTGTTTCGCTTGGATCAAAACGATATTGTTGTTAAGCAAAATTTGGACCCAGCGATGACACAATCAATAAGGGATGAGAAGACAATGTCTCTCACCTTCCAAGATGCCTCATGGGAAAATATCGAAATAGCTAATGATGCGCTGGCGATGTATACTACAACCGGTAATGAAAACTTATTGATAATTAATTACAAAAATTCGCATCATCAGGTGATCTCTATTGAACTACAGGGAAATGTTACAAAAGAAGAGTTAATCCAGCTGGCTAAAAGCTACCTTTAATGTGATAGACATATCTTAATTCAATGATGATGAGCAGGCGCTTTGGCGCTTGCTTTTGTTTTTTTGACTGTATACACAAACAACTATAATATGAAACCATGAATTACATAGGAGAGGAATTATACCATGACTAAAAAGATGTACTACGATTCTGCTTATCAGACGGAGTGGGAGACAAATATAATTGAAACAATCGAGAGAGAAGATGGTTATGATGTCGTTTTAGAAAAGACTGCTTTCTATCCGCACGGTGGTGGACAACCCTGTGACACAGGCTACATTCAGGGTATTCCAGTAATAGATGTCGTAACTCATGGAGATCGTGTCCTACATAAGCTTGAGCGTGTTCCTGAGGATCGTGCGGTATCATGTAAGATCGATTGGGACCGGCGGTTTGATCATATGCAGCAGCATAGTGGACAGCATTTACTCTCGGCAGTATGTCTGGACTTGTATGAAATAAAGACACTAAGCTTTCATTTAGGTGTTGATTATTGCACGATTGATGTGGAAACGGCTGAACTAAAAGCGGAGCAACTTGAGAACATTGAGCGCGAGGCGAACCGCCACATTTATCTCAATCATCCGATTCTTTCTTATTGGGTGGATGAGACAGAAGTGAAATCAATCAACCTTGTGAAGCAGCCTACCGTGAGTGATGATATTCGTATTGTGGAAATCAAAGATGTGGAATACAACGCATGCGGTGGAACACACGTCTCGTCAACGGGCGAAATCGGTATCATTAAGCTGCTCAAAATGGAAAAACAGAAGGGGAACACTCGTATTTACTTTAAATGTGGATATAGAGCGCTAGAAGAGTTTAATGAAACACAGCAGATCCTCGGAGCTTTGTCCTCCCGATTCAAAACAGCGAAGGATGAGATTCTTCACCGAATTGAGAAATGGGAGCAAGAGCAAAAACAGCTGCAAGCGGAGCTTGCTCTGCTTAAAGAACAAAATAACGAGTATCTTGCAGCGCAGTTACTAAATAACCAAGACGGAAATATCATTGCAGAAATCTTTGAAGATAAAACAGTTAAGGACCTGCAAAGCCTAGCAAGTACACTTTCCGCGCGCAGTCATGCTGCGATATTGCTGGCAACCAAGGCAGAGAATAAAGTTGTCTTGTCACAGAATAAGGAAGCAGGTCATTCCTGCGGAGCATTTTTCAAAGCTCACTTAGGAGCGTATAACGGAAAAGGCGGAGGCAGCGAGATACTGGCTCAGGCAGGATTTTCAACTTGGGAGGATGCTCAAGCATTTTATGAATTTTCCTCTCAGACCCTTAAAGGACAATAGAGAAGCAGAAGAACAGGATGAGCCTAGCAGGGCTTGTCCTTATTTTTTTGTGAAAGGATACAGCGAAATGTTATCGAATTAGATGAATACCAGACTTTTGGAGGGGATAACTTGATTTCTGAACTGACTATACAAATTCGAGTTTCGGATTTTGAAGAAGGGCTGCATTGGTATACAACGTTATTACAAAGGACACCTGATTTTATTCCTCACAACGGTTTTGCTGAATGGCAGGTCTTACCTAGTTGTTGGCTTTAAGTAGCCGAAGGTATTCCCTCTGAAGGAAGCGGCCCCATCCGGTTCGGGGTAACTTCAATTGAAGAAGAAAGAAGCAGATTGAAGAGTGAACTTCATATGGATCATTTTGAAATATACGCAAGAGAAGAGGTACCTGCTAAATGGGCTACTTTTGCAGATCCTTGGGGGAACCGGTTAGGTTTCTTTGAAAATATTAATGAGTAGCGGAGGTGGGTCATGTTTGGGTATATGGAGGAATTCACGGAGCACTACACTATGTTGCTGAAATACACTAACTTTACCGCTACCGATCAGTCAATATCTCCATCTTATGAATTTACATATCAACATCCAAATGATCCTCATCTTAGGAAGCTCCGCGAGCAATACCATTTGAACGAAGTTGCGGGTACAGGGGATGAAGTATCACAGATTATCAATTTGATGAAATGGGTGGATCAAAGATTGATACATGGAAATGAACCTCCACCTAAACTTGTTCATGCCCTTGCTGTGTTAGAGATGACGGAACATGCAGTTATGAAAGTGAATTGTTACGTAATTGCAACGGTACTAACTGAAGTTTATCTCAGTTTAGGTTTTCCTGCGCGCCGTATTCACTGTGGGCCTTATGATGCGTACGATCTGGACAGTCATGTTGTTACTGCTGTGTATTCGTATCAGCTCAGGAAATGGTTGTATATGGACGCTTCATGGGGTGTTTATGTTACCGATTCTGAAGGAGTCTTAATGAGTCCAGAGGAATTCCGTTACCATATGGCGTCGAATGTCCCCCTCATAATTCAAAGCACAAATAAGAATGAGGAATGGAGCGATTTCTACAAAGGCTATATGACCAAAAATCTGTTTTGGTTTCTTTGCCCATGTGATAGTCAATTTCATTACGAAGGTACCAACCCGAAGAAAGAGTTCTGTGCCTTAGTACCGGAACATTATTATCCCCTTGAACTCAGGGCCGAATCTCCATATCGAACTAGTGTTCATGTCACATCAGAGAACTCCGTATTTTGGCGAGCTCCCGAAGTATAACATCATATAATAGAATAAGAAAAAGCCGTAGTCTCATGACTTCGGCTTGTCTCATTACGCTGTCTTTACAAGGTATGTTGTTAATAGATGAGTTCAATCTCATGTTCTTGAAACAGTTGTTTCCATGTATCCGAAGGCTCTTGGTCCGTAATGACAACATCAATGTTTTCAAAATGAGACAAATGAACAAAAGCGGTTCGATCAAACTTAGTATGATCAGCCAAAAGAATAACTTGTTCAGCTTGTTGAATCATTTTCCGTTTAAGCTCACATTCTGCTTCGTTAGAATCCATAATACCGTGATCAAGAGATAAGGCTTTACAGCTCATAATAAACTTGTCTACATGATATTTGCGGGCTGTCTCATGCGCCACGGTTCCCACTAACGACATAGAAGGGGCTCTTAGCGTACCTCCCGTAGAAATAATCTGGTGACCTGAAGCAGCAAATTCTTGGAGTATAATTGAACTTGTAATTACGGTTAGACCTTGGCGCATATTTAGTATTTTCAGTAATTCGATAGAACTTGTACTTGGATCCATCATTAATGTGTCACCATTATGAATATACGAAAGCGCTTTCTGTGCAATATCTTGTTTAATGTGCAAATTGGTAGCATGACGCGTGTAGAAGGGGAGATCTTCATTGGAATGTCGGTTCATAATAGCTCCGCCATAGGTCCGGGTGAGCACCCCTTCCTTCTCCAGTTTCTCTAAATCTCGCCGTATGGTCTCTTCGGTGACTTGAAATTTTTGGCTAAGTTCGGATACGAGTACTCGTTTATCCTTGTTGGCAATATCGATGATCATCTGGCGTCTTTCGGCTGCGAGCATACGAACTCCTTTCTGAAACGAGGCAATATTTGTATGATTATTATAATTTGAAATCAAGAAAAAGTATAGAAATCGCCCGATATTAGACTGATAAGTGTTGATTTCGTAAATAAATATTGAAGTTTTGATCTATATCAGATATAATCGGGAACAATTCAGTTCTTTGTTACATAAAAAGGAGATTGCCTTATGAACTGCTTCCCATTATTACAATCTTATTATCATTTTAATCAGCGTTAGCACGCCTTCGATAAAATCGGAGGAAGGCTAACGCATTTCGCGTTTGGCCTTCCTGCGGCAAGTAAAAACGCGCAGGACCAAAAGGTCCGGCGCGTTTTTTATTTTTGCCAATGGAAGGGAGAGAATTACGATGATGAATACACAAATCATTGCTAATCAAAACTTACGGAACAAGGAACAAATCGAAAATTACACAAGAAAGGTCATCGCTTTGTTTTCTAAGGGCAATCAATTCATGATTGCTAGTGAAAAAAGTTCGAATGAAAAAGAGTCAGCAGCATGGGTTCGGATTCATAATAGCGAATCCCCTCAGATTGACAGCTTAAAACAAGAAGGTCAAATGTTGTGCATGGTGTTAGATATATTTGAACATTTGGAGATCCCAATCATCATTCGGTGGAGTGCTAAGCACGGAAGGAGAGATGAAGATTCCTCTTCACTGATTGATATAATGGATAAGTTAGGGATTCTGAGCCAATCTGAGTATGAAGATCTAAACTCTTTTTTATTAGAAGAAGGGACCGTGACCTACGAAATTATAGAGCAGGAGAGCCGGCAGGTACTTGGTACTGGAACAAGCTGGAGTAAGACGAGGTCTGCTGCTTGGCAGTTTGATACTCGGTTGATAGCTGGGGCCTACATGTCGATTCAAGAGAAGAGTCTGCATATAAAGAGAAAGTTCGATGTACTCATCCGATCTGGAGTAGAGCTTTTGTCTACATCGAGATTAATGGCTGCTGAACTGCGAGATGCTGGTTTCCAAGTTGAGATCAACCAAGTACCGGCTCTTACCGTAGATAGTGAACATGCAAGATTCATTACAGATTCAGAGGCACGTTACTTCATTACACCGGGTGAGAGACATAAGATGATTGGTGAGACCCCTGTATTATTAAAGGATCAGCTGGAACAGACCATGATAGATGTTAAAATGGATCACGCCATTCATTTGATGACTCAGGTTTTATTATAATGATATCTAATATATTCCGAGATTCAGAAGGTTTGAAATGGTTTATAAGCTCTATATGCTTTTCAAATCAGAAATTTTCATGTACATTAAAGAAGAATACTTGAAAATAAGGAAATTAGAGGAAAATAAAATGAATAATAATGTAGATATCTTAACGAAGGAACATATGACGATGGCTAACCTAGAAGAGTACGATCATCCTGCTCTATACGACGTGGAGAATGAAGGATATGATAGTGATTTTGCTTTTATTGAGAAATGGGCATCGCTCATGGGAGGCACGGTCATAGACCTGGCTTGCGGGACCGGAAGAACAACAATCCCTTTAGCAGAGCGGGGATACCCTATGATTGGAATTGATTTTCATGAAGGTATGCTTGAACGTGCTAGACATAAGTCTGCACAAGAGCATTCGGATATTCGTTGGGAACTACAGAATTGTGAGGAACTGAACCTTGATGTGAAGAGTGCACTTATATTTATGGTAGGTAATGGTTTTCAGCATTTCCTAACGAACGAAGCACAAGATAAACTGCTTCATTCTGTATGTAAGCACTTAAAAGAAAGCGGTATATTTATATTTAACACGCGTTTCCCTAACAAAGAAGAGTTGCTAGCACCGGCAGAAGAGGAATACTGGAAGACTTATAAGGACGAGCAAGGTAAAGAAATAGATGTGTATACAAAAAGTGATTACGATGCGCTGACGCAAGTGCAAGAGTATGAAATATCTCGCAGATTAAAACAAGAAGATGGAACAGTGCAGTCTGTTCATCAAAGCAGATTGAAACTCCGCTATACGTATCCGATGGAGATGGAAAGAACGCTCGCAAAACATGGTCTAAAGGTTATTGAATTGTATGGAGACTGGGAAGAGAATCCTCCCGCGGATTCGAAACCGGAACTGATATATGTCTGTCAGAAAGAAAAAGAATGTATCCAATAAGGAGCGGACCGAGAACCTTCTCGAAAGAGATATTTCTCGGTCTTTTTTATAAGAAAACTACCTGCGAGAGGATGAATGGTTTGAAACAGAGGACATTCTTTATGATTTTTCTCTTCATCATCGTAAGCCTTGTTGGAGTGACGATAGGGGTGCAATACGCTCGTACCTTTACCTCTTTCCAATATCTCGTCATGAAACATATAAGCGATACAGATGAAGTGACATCCCTCCGAATTAGTTATACACCACGGGATGAAGAGTGGATTGAAGTTACCGATCAGAATCAAATTCATGAGATAGTGGACGATTTAGCTGACATTCGACTGATGAGAACAAAGGATATCCCATCCTTCGATTCAATGATTTACAAAATGGAGATTGTAGTGAACAAAACTGATTATAGATTTACTATTGTCTATGGAGCAGATAATTATCTATATATCCGTACTAGTGGTAAGCTCAAAAATCACAAATCTTATTCTCAAGGATATAAAATCATAAGTGATTATGATCCAGCGGATGTATTGTCTATCAGTAATAATCATTAAGATAGAAATGTCGTAGATCTAAGGGGAAAAGAGGGAGAATGTTGAACAATGAATCGATTGAAATAAAGAAGATCAGAAAAAATACGCTTCGCTTGATTACAATTGTTGGCTTAGCCTGTATCAGTATCTTAGGCTATGCCGTCTATTGGGCCTTGTTCGATACGAATAGATTACCAAGAGGAGAATATCTTACAGAAGTGGACTCACCAGACGGAGCATATACAGTAAAAGCTTACCGTATAAATGGAGGAGCCACCACGTCCTTTGCGATACGAGGGGAGCTAGTCATGAACGACCAGAAAGGCAAGTCCAAAACGATCTATTGGAATTACCGCGAAGATAACGCAGCTGTGAAATGGATTGACAGCGACACGGTACATATTAATGGGCATACTCTAAACGTGCCTAATGAGAAATTTGATTTTAGAACACAATAAAATACATACAAAAAAGGCACTGCTCCGAGGGAACAGTGCCTTTTTAAATTAAATAAATAGATCCATAATGAGGACACCAGCAAGTCCGACTAATGAAATAATGGTTACCATGACAGACCAGGTTTTAATGGTTTTACCGATACTAAGGTTAAAGTACTCTTTGTAAATCCAGAAGCCTGCATCATTTACGTGTGAGAAGGTAACGCTTCCCGCGCCAGCAGCAAGTACCATAAGCTCTGGACTTACTCCAGTTGCAGCAACAAGAGGTGCGGCAATACCAGCGGCTGTCATACCTGCTACCGTAGCAGAACCTACCGCAATTCTTAGAATAGCTGCGATCAGCCAGGTAAGAAGTAGCGGAGAGAGGCTCGAACCCGACATAAGATCGGATATATACTGATCAATATGGCTGTCAACCAGCACCTGTTTGAACGCACCGCCGCCTGCAATAATGAGGAGGATCATTCCGATACCGCTTACAGATTCACTAAGAGATTGCATAACTTCCGGCATTTTTTTACCTAAATTTAAACCGAAAGTGAAGATCGCGACAATAACGGAGATTAACAGAGCTACATTCGCGTTACCGATAAAATTAGTGATGGGTGCAATCGCTGAATCGGGTGCAACAAGTTCAACCACGGTTTGCAGTGCGATTAAAATCACGGGTAGTAGAGCAGTGAAAAGGCTGATTCCAAATTTAGGAAGTTCTTCTTCTTTAAATTCTTTTGGATTAAATAGACCTTTTGGAATTTCAATTTCTAGAAATTCTTTTTTGAATAACTTAGTATACACAGGGCCTGCAAGAACAAAGGCAGGAATAGCAATGATGATTCCTAGGATCATAGTGAGCCCGATATTAGCTTCAAACACATTGGCAACGGCTGTTGGGCCAGGGTGCGGGGGCACAAAACCATGCATCGTAATTAGGGCAGCGATTACAGGCATACCCAGATAAAGCACCGGAACTCTAGCTGCAAGAGCAATCGTAAATACTAAAGGAATCAAAACAACAACACCAGTTTCAAAGAATAAAGCGATTCCAACAATAGCAGCTGTAAAGACAGCCGCAAGCTGTGTTCTCTTTTCTCCGAAGGCACTAATCATCGTTGTCGCAATACGCTGCGCACCGCCTGAGTCCGTCATTAGCTTCCCAAGAATCCCCCCAAAGATAATAATCATGGTGAGATGCCCAAGTGTTCCTCCCAGCCCAGATTCAATAGATCCTATGGCCTCGGTCGGTGTCATTCCTTCTAGCATAGCAACCGCTAGAGAAACAATAATCAAAGATAAGAAAGCGTTTAACTTACAAACCATCATTAATACTAATAATAGTACAACCCCAATAGTAACAGATATAATCGGCATTCGTTTTTCCTCTTTTCCATTATCACTTCATTAAAGAAGGCCGCTTCCATAAGGAGTGTACTCACATATTAACTTTTAGATGAATAAACACTCTTCACGAAAAAAGTATTGCTACGTTACACTCCTTACTTAAGGGCTCAATTACAAATAAAACAGATTACTTTTTGCTTAACATTTCAACAACTTCTCTTAAATCCGTTTTCGTTCCTACGTTTCCAGGGAAGATAACATAGGAGATTCCAGGGAATTTGCTCTCATCATCTGTGGTCCAGACAGGGATTCCCGGACGAATTTGACCTGCTACCGTCGCTCTTTTTACTTCAAGACCGTTTGTTCCAATGTCACTTGAGGTAATGCCGCCTTTAGCAATAATGTAGGAAGGTCTAACTTCTAAACGTTTCACGATACTTGTAACTGCATCTGAAATTTTTACAGAAAGCTTCAACTCTTCTTCTTGTTTGCCTTCTCCAAGATCTAAACGTTCTCTTCTTGTGTATACGGCAACATTGGTCCCATTTAAAATAAGTTTATTGGTTTCTTCAATGACTCGATTCAATTCATTTTCGAATTTCTCAGGTTCTAACACAAGATGAACGTCAAACTCAATGAATTCGATGTCATTTGATTTTTTTAGTTCCTCGAATTGTTCCGTTGTTTTCTTAACATGGGATCCGATAATGACGAGTCCGCCGTGGTTAGTAGATTCACTCATAATCTCATCACGAGAGAGCAGGGCTTTATCACTCACACCGCCGATTACTTTTGTAAGTGCTGCAGCACTTCTGAACAGGAAGTTCTTTCCTTTATTCATTGCTCGAATAAGGGCAATGGTAAAGACTTTTACATCAGAATAGTCGACCGCATTCACAATTACTTTATTAAAATCTTCCACTTTCAGCAGCTGCTGTTCAATCGTTTCGATATCCACTGCGCGCAGGCTGTCCAGCGAAATATAAGTCATATCCTCAGCTTTATATTCACCGTTCGATTTTTCTTCAGCCCATTCACCTAAATGTGATTTGGTATAACCAAAGGTGCGATCTTTCGCAAATTCAGTTTCGCCGGCAGGAACGAGCTCCGTATCGTTTTGAACATAGTGAATATTATCAATGGTGAAACGGCCGCCTTCTTTAAAGAAAGGAAGAATGATCTCACCATCAAATTTCATATCCGAATTCGCTTCCACCGTTTCTTTCAACACTTGTGTTTCCAGTGGGTAGTGTCCGCGTAATGTAGAATCACCACGGCTGATGATGGTAAATTCGCGATCATTTCTCTTCGCAGCTTCCACGATATTTGCAGCAATTTCTTGATGCGCCTTTGTTGTTTCAGCAGCCGTAAATCCACGTGAATTCGTTAAGATAAAGAACATGGAGTTCTCTTCTTGAAAACCTTTTTCAATACTGTCCAAAGACCAATCCGTATAAACGGAAATACCGTGAACGGTTTGAACACCTGTTGGGTCATCATCGAGAACAATGATTTTTTTGTTGAAATTTGATAACTCTTTTTGAATCGTTTCATTCACATGCGTTGTATCAAAAGAAGGGATTTTGCTGAAGACTTCCTCCACAGATCTTTTATTTGTGCTCATTGCTAGAACCCCCAACTTCGACATTCGCTAGTTTTTCGTAATACTGTACGATACCGCCGTGATCATCCATCAGTTTGCCGTCAACTTTCAAGGCATGGAAGATTTCTAAGAGGTGACTAGATAGAGGGAGAGGTACACCAATTTCATGCGCAGTATCCATTACATTCGTAATATCCTTCATATTGATCGCAATTGTTCCACCTGGAGCAAAGTTTCTGTCCAAGATTAAAGGAACTTTAGCATCGAGTACTGCACTTCCTGCTAGTCCGCCTCGGATGGCTTGATACATCTTCTCAATATCGATACCTGCTTTTGCAGCTAGGACAAGAGCTTCTGACATCGCAGCAATGTTAAGGTTTACAATGATCTGGTTTGCGAGTTTCGCAGTAACACCGCATCCGCTGTCTCCGACGAGAGTAACAGCACTACCCATATCAAATAGAACTGATTTTGCTGCTTCGAATACGCTTTCTTTACCGCCGACCATAATAGCTAATGTACCATCTATAGCTTTAGGTTCACCGCCGCTGACTGGTGCATCTAAGAAACCGACGCCTTTTTGGGCTGCTTCTTCAGCAAGTGCTTTGGTAACGGCAGGGGTAATGGAACTCATATCAATAATAATGGAACCTTCTTTAGCTCCAGCTAAAATTCCGTTCTCACCGAGTACAACAGATTGTACATGTTTAGAAGCAGGAAGCATGGTGATGATGATTTCGCTGTTTTCCGCAACTTCTTTTGGTGTATTTGCAGCAGTTGCACCTGCTTTTAGTAATGTTTGAACCGCTTCTTGATTCAGGTCATTAACGATTAGTGTGTGTCCGGCTTTTCTGAGGTTTAAAGCCATTGGTTTCCCCATAATACCTAGTCCGATAAATCCTACTTTTTTTGCCATGATTTTTTCCTCCTATTAGAAAATTTTATGTAAGGTCTGAAGTGACCTTGATTTGGTTCTTGCCCATGTACTTCACTATAATCAGTCATTCGCTTATCGTTATCAGATCAGTGATTCTGTGGAAAGTAAAAAGGCAACCGCTTACAATCGTGTTTTCGTTCTTATTGTATACTATAACAATGATTTTGTATACAATTAGACTTAAAATTGTATACAAAAAGTGTGTTGGTTGTAGACAACTATGAATTTATCGTATGCTATATCTCTCTTGCCAATTATATATATAAGATTTTTCTGTGGTAATTTGGTAATATGAGTAATAACTTGTAATGAAAACGGAGGTGAAGTTAGTGCTTGAAGGTAACAACTCACGACCGGCGTATCATCAATGTTACGAAATTCTCCGTGATAAAATATTAACCGGTGAGCTTTCTAGCGGTACGAAGATCGTCGAAGAAAAACTCGCTGCAGAACTTGGCGTCAGCAGAACACCCATAAGAGACTCTATACGCAAATTAGAAAATGAAGGTCTTATTGTTAAAAAGAAAGTAGTAAAGCCAACGGAGAAGGACTTGCGAAATATATTTAGTGTGAGAATCTTGCTGGAAGGGTACTCAGCTCGGTGTGCGGCAATTTTCTTAAAAGATAATGAAATTGAAAAACTGTACCAATATGTAGAGGTTGGCAGAAAGGGAACGAAAGAAGAGATTATGTCTGCCAATGAAGATTTTCATAATGATATTGTGAGAGCAAGCAATAATCCGTTGATGATTGATATCATTGACCGGATGCAAGCTATCATTTACTTACTCCGAAAAACCGTTGTTATCTATAATCGGCCTCATCTCATTGATGAACATGAAGAAATATATGAGGCAATCAAGATCAGAGATGGAGATAAAGCGGAAGAATTGATGAAAAAACACTTAGAAAATGACTTGAACTTTTATCTGCATGTCATGAGTAATGACTAGTGTTTTCATTCTAATAGGTATAGAAATCATCTCACTTCACTAAAGTGAGAAATGTTTTTCTATCCATTTTCGTAACTGATTCATATTACATGTCGTTATTACCTACATAAGAATACAGGTAACTGAATACGAATAGGTGGTGACGGTATGGTAAGTGAACCAGCTGGTTTTTGGTCGCGTTTTTTAGCAGGGCTGCTTGATGGAATCATCGTAGGTCTCCCGTTGTACATTTTGTCTAATCTCCTGACCGGATCTACGGACGACAATTGGGTGACGCAACTGCTTCTTTTCCTTTATTCGCTGCTTCTCCCTGTCTTTTGGGGAGGATGTACTATCGGAAAACGACTATGTGGTATCAAAATACAAACGGTATCAGACGAGGGACCCCCAGGAATCGGAACGATGCTGCTGCGCAATCTGGTAGCGGGCTTCGTATATGGAATTACGCTCGGGATAGGCTGGATTATCAGCTTGTTTATGGTCGTATTCAGAGAAGATAAACGTTCGATTCACGATTTTATTGCGGGGACAGAAGTAGTTCAATTTAAGTAATGACTACGAAATCAGGACGATTGGGATTTTCTCAAAGTCCTGATTTTTTTGTTCTATTCTCTCCATAGAGTCCGTATAAGGAAGATGATTTGAAGAAAAAGATATTTGGTTTACATAACAATTATTATGTAAACCAAATAAAATGATTACTTAAATAAGATCATTTTAAGTACAAAATTAAAGCTCACCATATCCTGATAGAAACTGATTTTCATAGAATCCCTAGTTTTAATTAAAGGCATATGTCCTTTCCCTTCTTTTCAAGGTATTATTTAATAGAAACCAAATGGTTGCTGTAAAAGTATAAAAGAAAGAGATGACACAAGATGAGTACATATAAGACGTTGTTTTTTGATGTAGATGACACGCTGCTTGATTTTGGTGCGGCAGAAAATAATGCCCTTCAGCTGTTATGTAAAGATATGAAGCTTCCTTTCACACCTGAAATAGAAGCCAGTTACAGAACGATTAACAAGCAGTTATGGAGAGCTTTTGAAGAAGGGACGATTAGTAGAGATGAAGTGTTACATACTCGATTTTCCCTTTTCTTTAAGGAATGGGGATTCGAAGCGGATGGCATTCAATTGGAGCAAACGTACCGAAGTTATCTTGAACAAGGACATATGCTCATGGATGGGGCCATGGAATTAATAACGGAGCTGCAGAACCATTATGATATTTATATCGTAACGAATGGAGTTTCAAGGACACAAGATATTCGATTGCGTAATTCAGGGCTTCACCCGCATATGAAGCAAATTTTTGTCTCCGAAGATACCGGTTATCAGAAACCGATGAAAGAGTTCTTTGATTATGTATTTGACCGGATTCCGGATTTTGATCCTTCGTCTGGACTAATCATTGGCGATTCGCTGAGTGCAGATATTAAAGGCGGCCACCTTGCCGGTCTTGATACCTGTTGGTTTAATCCAAAAAGGCTAGTTAATTCTACAGATATCATCCCTACGTATGAAATTTCAAATTTACAACAGTTACACACCATATTATAGAAAAATTACCATCTAAATCAGAAACCGCATTGTATACATACGATGCGGTTTCTACTTGTTTTATGAAGTTTGACTCCACATTTAGAATTAGGAATACAAAACTAATAATCTTATAAATCCTCACTATTATTAGTTTTTATCACCTTAATGTTCGTAAATAAAACAAAATTCGACATGAAAATCCTAAAATCATTGACAATTTTCTGCTTTTTACTTATGATGGGGATGTTCTTTTGACATGTATAAATATTAAATTGAATATAAAACGACCTAACTGGGGGACACAGCATGAGTACTTTCACAAAACAGTATGAAGAAATTAAACAAATTGCTAACCGTATTTTTGACAATCCTGAATTAGGTTACAAGGAACACAAAACACACCAAACGGTTCTAGAATTTTTACTTGAAGTTAATCCTGAGCTTACATATGAGGTGTTCTGTGGCACAGGAATTAAAACGACACTCGGAACAGGTAAATCGCTGAACCTTGGATTTATAGCTGAACTCGATGCGGTTTATGCACCGTCTCATTTTCACGCAGATCAGGAAACCGGTGCAGCACATAACTGCGGACATTACACGCAAGTAGCAATAGCCCTCGCACTGTATAAGCACTATTTTACGACGAAAGCATATGAATCCTTAGATTTTGCACTTACCTTTATTTTTGTTCCTGCGGAAGAGTATCTTGATTTACCTTATCGTGCTGGACTGAAAGCGAAAGGGAAAATAACCTACTACGGCGGTAAACCTGAAGCGATGAAACGTGGCATTTTTGACGATATTGACCTGGGAGTATGTGTTCATTCCATGGGCGGAGAATATCCGAAACGTACCATTGAAATCAATTGTGATCTAGCAGGTTTTCTGTATAAGAAGTATACATTTAAAGGTCGTGCATCTCATGCCGGATTTGATCCATCTTCAGGTACAAATGCGTATAGCATGTCCACTTTATTTAATGTAGCGCTTGGTATGCAAAGACAGCATTTTAAAGATGCAGAAAAAGTGAGAATGAACCCCATTGTGATGCAGTCGGATATGTCTACGAATGTAATCCCTAACCAAATCACAGTCGGAACGGACCTTCGTACACAGTCTGTCGAATATATGAAGGAAGTTGCTAAGCAGATGGATCAGGCTGCAAAAGGAAGTGCCATTGCCATGGGCGGAGAGGTTGAAGCTTCTACACAGATGGGTTATTTACCATTTGTACAAGATCGTTATCTTTCTGAATTTGCGCTGGCTGCATACAAAGAGAATGAAGCGATTGAAGAAATACTTGAAGGTAACGCAATTAGTGCGGCAGGGGATATTGGAGATTTATCGTTCATGATGCCTTGCATTCAAATTGGCTACAGTGGTTTTACAGGTACGATTCATGGTGATGATTTCAAAGATATTGATCCGGAATTCATTTATGAAATTTTCCCTAGATATTTGACAGAAGTTTTTAACAAAATGAACGGCCAACTCGACAAATCTAGAATCTATCGCCGTACGTTCGCTGAGTATGAAGCTCTTCTAACTTCTATTACGGAGTAATCTTTATTCACTAAATAGATCAATGAGACAACAAAGAATATACAGAAATGAGGATTTTGGTTCATGAAATCAAAAGGACATCTTGTTTATCTTATCTTATTTGCTTTATTTCTCATTACAGCGGCAGAATGGATTGGAACTCAGTCCATACCGATCGGCAGCATTACCATTAACTTGCTTCCACTAGTGTTTGCTATTCTAATTGCTATGATTCTAGGAACTGCTATTTTTAGACGCGGTATTATGAAAAAGGTGTACAGTAAAGAAAACGTGAACTTCGCAAGTAAATATCTGATTTACATCATGTTACCTCTTATGGCACGTTACGGAGCGGATGTTGCTCCTAAATTGAGAGAAATTCTTGATGTTGGCTGGGTCTTCTTGCTGCAAGAGATCGGTAACCTCGGAACTGTACTGCTTGGTCTTCCTGTGGCGATTCTACTGGGTCTTCGCAGGGAAGCGATTGGAGCTACACTAGGGCTTGGACGTGAAGGTGAACTTGCTTATATCTCTGAGAAATATACACTCGATTCCAGCGAAGGACGCGGGGTATTATCACTGTATATTATAGGTACACTTTTTGGAACCTTGTTCTTTAGTATTATTGCACCTATTCTTCACGCTTTAGGTTTCTCTATTGAAGCACTGGCTATGTCTTCCGGAGTGGGTTCATCTAGTATGATGGTTGGAGCTTCTTCTTCCCTGATCGCCTTAGCTCCAGATCAAGCTGAAGTCATCAACAGTTATGCTGCAGCGAGTCAATTACTGACAAGCTTCCTTGGAACGTACACCATGGTATTTTTGGCTGTTCCGCTGCAACGTTTTATGTATAATCTGTTTACTGGAGGTAAAAGGTAATGGTACTGGATAAAAAACATTGGATGAAAGCAGGACTTGTACTTTTGCTAAGTGTCTCGCTTATCCTATTTACGGATATTATGAAACAACTTCGGATCGGTGAGGGCGTTACCGTCTCATGGCATACGATTGGCGGACTGGCTGTATTATGGTTGTTCTCTATGATTGGTATTTTGATTTCTTCATTAATGAAGAAAGTGCCTGTTAAAGTACTGCAAGAGTTTCCTGTACTTGGCTGGGTATCGATTACATCACTCATATTCTGCCTTAGTTCTGATGTGTTTGTAGAAGCTATTCAAGCGGTTAACTTCTTATCGATTACTACACCTATTTTGGCTTTCGCTGGGATCTCCGTCGTAGATCGTCTGTCAGATCTTCGTAAAACATCTTGGCGTGTTGCTATTGTTGCGTTATTCGTATTTACCGGCACATACCTTGGCAGTGCCATCTTATCTGAAATTGGTCTTTCGTTAACTCGTTAGTAATACTATTTTCACTTATGCAAATACTATACAAAGAAATGGCAAATAACCTATTCATAAGAATAGGTTATTTCTTTTATTTCGGGTAAAAAGACAGTGAGTTTCAGATATACAAATATATCTAGGCATAAAAAAACAGAAATCTGTATATAATTGCAAGATGTCCTCTTTGTAATATATCTTGACATGAAAAAATGATTTTTATACTATAAAATTAATATAGCGTAAATTAATAAAAATAAGTATAATACAAAAATGCGTTATTAAATTTTTATGTTAATAATACTAACAAGAGATCGTTAAGGACATCGTTCCCTTAAACGAATATACAACATGATGGAGGTTTGAGATGCAAGACATTTTACAAAAAGGAATTAGTTTGATTAACGATGTGCTTTGGTCTTACGTTCTAATCGTCTTATTGGTTGCGATCGGGATTTACTTCACATGGAAATCAGGTTTTATGCAGTTCACTTACATAAAAGACATGTTCCGTGAACTCAAAGGATCGAACAAGAAACAAAAAGGTGAAATTACTGCTTTCCAAGCATTTTGCATCAGTATGGCTGCTCGTGTCGGAACAGGTAACATCACGGGTATCGCTCTCGCAATCGGTATTGGGGGTCCCGGTGCTGTATTCTGGATGTGGATTATTGCAATCATCGGATCTGCATCTAGTTTTGTAGAAAGTACACTTGCTCAGGTTTATAAAATCAAAGACAAACAAGGGTTCCGCGGTGGACCTGCCTATTATATGGAACAAGGGCTTAACAAGCGCTGGATGGGAATCCTGTTTGCTATCCTGATTACCGTATCCTTTGGACTCGTATTTAATGCAGTTCAAGCCAATACAGTAGCAACAGCTTTCCAAAATTCATTTGGAGTTGAACCGTTATGGCTCGGAATTGCGATGGTTGTAGCTTTCGGAATTATTATTTTTGGCGGTATTAAACGAATCGCGAAAATCTCCGAGTACATTGTCGTTGTCATGGCCGTTATTTATATCGGTATTGCTTTCATTGCGGTACTAATCAATATTACGGAAGTTCCTGCGATGATTGCTACCATTGTTAAACATGCATTTGGTTTTGAACAGTTTGCGGGTGGTACACTTGGTGCAGCGCTCATGCAAGGGGTTAAAAGAGGACTCTTCTCCAATGAAGCAGGTATGGGTAGTGCGCCAAATGCGGCTGCTACAGCAACAACAAGTCACCCAGCTAAACAAGGTCTAATTCAAGCTTTAGCTGTTTTGATTGATACGCTGATTATTTGTACAAGTACTGCTTTCTTGGTACTGCTCTCAGGTGCTTACACAGATCCATCTGTTAATACAGAAGGGATTGTACTTACACAAACTGCACTGAGCATCCATTTTGGTGATTGGGCATCAGGTATGCTTGCATTAATGATTTTCCTATTTGCATTTAGTACGCTGATTGGTAACTACTATTATGGTGAAACAAATATCGAATTCATTAAATCAAGCAAAACAACGCTTGTGGTTTACCGAATTGCTGTTCTTGCTATGATCATGTTTGGTTCGATCGCTAGCGTAAAGCTCGTCTGGGATATGGCCGACCTGTTTATGGGCTTCATGGTTATTGTTAACTTAATAGCCATTGCGCTCTTATCAAAGGTCGCATTCGCTGCGTTGAAGGACTATTCAAAACAAAGATTAGAAGGCAAAGATCCTGTATTCTACAAAGATTCCATTCCTGGAATCGAGAATGTAACAGGCTGGGAAGAATCACCTGAAGTGAAATCTTAATTTGAGAATTATCAAAGATTGTAGACAGACTAGTTTAAGTTAGTTTGTCTACAGTCGGGCTCCTACCATTCGGTAGGAGTTTTTTTGTATCATTAATTGAATGACGTAGTTAAATTCATTATAATGAACAAATACCTATAATTTTCTAGTAATTGTTTCGTTTGGGAATTTGTTGTTCAATAAAAGGGGGAGTAGGGCTGAGGCAGCTGAAAGATATCATTCATGAGATGGAAGACCAAGATGTCAGGCAGGCTCTTCTCGCATATCTATATACAGTCAAGCAGTATAAGGAAGAACCTGACCAAAAGGATATTTTCATTTCAGACATTGTCCATATATATAATGAACTAGTCGTTACCCCGGAAGAAGCAGCAAAACAAAGGCTAGTTCCGGATAGCAAAACGAAAACAGTCCATATCGTGTTTGGTTATTCTACGGTAGGAAGTGTAAGAGAGACCATCAAACAGCTGAGTTTACAGGAGTCTGATGGGATGATATGTTTTCCAGATCTGTTTTCAGTGGGACCCATATGGAAACTTCATGAACCAGAAGGAAGACGATATCGTGAAGAATGGATGAGAACTCACCTCGATCCAGAATATACAGATCATCATTTCGCTCATCATGGTGAATTGAATCCTATCCAAATGGTTCAGCAGATACCAGAACAAGCTCGAATTGTAATTTGGGGTGGAGATTCAGCTCATGAAAAAATAGGATCAAGGTACGTTCAATATTTATTAAAAGAGTATAAGAATGAAGTAATTGAAATCAATGCTGTTAAGATATGTGAAAGAAAGCACAATACACCCAAGCATCAGCAATATTATCGTCATACGGGAGAAATCGTGCCAGAGAAACTTATTGAAGTATTTCATGAAATGAAACGAATCGGTCCTTTAACTGCAGAACAAAGAAGTAAGTACGAACAAGAATGGTTGGGATATGCTGAGACGAAGCAGGTGCTTAGGCTATGGAATAATGGGGAAGTAAATACGGTAGAAGAAAATGATTTAGATGAATACTTGCTTCATACTGTCTATAAGTTACAGAGTCGCTCTAATTCAGATGGTTTTATGAAAGCAGCGCGGGTCGTAGGGGAAGCAATGGGGTATTTGGATCAGCATATCGGTGATGTGTTTTTTGAGTATCGATTACGGAGTTTAATCTATGAGGGCAAACTTGAGATTCGAGGAGTACCCAGTGCGATGAGATATTATTCGGTTCGTATAAAATCTTAACGAATGAGGTGAGATATATGGGGAAGGTTGTGCTAGCCGGCGGAACAGGGTTTATCGGCCAATTTTTCGAGAAGAAATGTAAGGAAAAAGGCGACACCGTATACATTATATCAAGGCAAGAGGGTCATATCTCTTGGGATGATAAACAGTCCATCATAGAAGCACTGGAAGGAGCAGAACTGCTCGTTAACCTAGCAGGAAAATCAGTCAATTGCCGCTATAATGAGCGCAACAAGCGTGAAATCCTGGAATCTAGGAAACGGACTACTAGGATCTTAGGAGAAGCGATAGAAGCTTGTATAGAGCCGCCCAAGCTCTGGATCAACTCAAGTACAGCTACGATCTACAGACATGCAGAAGATCGTCCCATGACAGAGGAGCAGGGAGAGATCGGCACAGGCTTCTCAGTAGATGTTGCAAAAGCGTGGGAAGAGGCGTTTTTCTCCTTCTCATTAGATCAGACTCGCCAAGTTGCCCTCCGGATTTCCATTGTGCTGGGTAAAGATGGGGGAGTGATGACTCCTTATCTCTACTTAACTCGATTTGGCCTCGGGGGTAAGCAAGGACCTGGAACACAGAAATTCAGTTTTATACATGTGGAGGATCTATACCGGATTGTACAGTTTATTCAGCAGCGAGAGGATCTCCGCGGTGTGTTTAATGCGGCGACTCCTTATCCTGTGTCTAATGAAAAGTTAATGGCTGAAATGCGTAAGAAGATGAACGTCCCAATAGGAATTCCTACTCCCGGGTGGATGTTAGAGATGGGAGCTGTATTCATTCGGACGGAAACGGAGCTGATTTTAAAAAGCAGATGGGTAGTACCCGAAAGGTTACTAGCGGAAGGTTTTGAATTTCGTTATCCCACAATAGAAGATACATTAGAAGCTGTGCTGAAATAAATCAGTTATTTATGTAAAGCTCGATCACATACGGCTAATCATAAGATGTCGAATTACATGATTATTATCAAAAATTGAAACGCCAAAAAAGGTGTCTTGATTCCTACGAATCAGGCGCCTTTTTTATGCTTATAGAGGTAATAAGAGAGAGCGATGACTTCTAGCGTATTTCGGCATTTATTTTGTTATGTCTAATTATGTAGCGGGTTTAGGAGGTTTTTCGGCTGTTTTAAGGCATAGTATTACATAAAACGTCGTTATTTTACTAGCAAATAAGGATTATTTCGAAACTTCATATAACAACCATAGTTCATGGAAAAATTCAGCTTTCATTACATTAAAAAACTGCGTATAATATAAATTATACGCAGTTTCTGTTTATATTCGATTTATTTAAGAGAGTCGACCACTTACCTAAGTTCGTAGACGTAGATCGACACGTATTTTGCTTAAAAACTCTATTTTTGAAGAATGGTAGGTGGATGATGTTGAATGCAGAAATTTTAGAAACCTATGCTGAAGAACTCGAAGCATTTGATATCTGGCTGAAAGATGCGGGGTATACTAGCCACACCATTAAATCTTATAAAAGTGATGTGTTTGAGTTTTTATCTTCTCTAAATGGGAAGTCACTAGATAAAGTGAAGAAGCTACATATTCTCTCTTTTCTGTCCAAGGCTCGTGATCGGGGGATCAGTGATTCAACTCGGAACCGTAAACACGCTTCGGTGCATTGTTTCTTTAAAGCGCTGATTGAACTCGAACTTCTCGAAGTGAATCCGGCAACAGGAATTAAGAAATCGAGAACAGAGAAAAATAAAGCACCCGTATTTTTAGATGAAGTAGATCTGCCGAAATTCATGAAATCGGTGGAGGGGAAATATCGGAATCGCAATCTAGCAATTTTTCTGCTCATGGCATATATGGGTCTGCGGGTAGGAGAAGTTCATTCTTTGAATGTTGGAGATTATAATTCGCAGCGTAGTACGATTGATGTATTTGGTAAGGGGAGAAAGTGGCGTACGTTACCCGTTCCTGCAGCGGTAAGAGATGTGCTAGATGAAGTGCTTACGGAGAGGATTGAACCTCGTAAATCGAAGGAAGAAGCATTCTTCATTTCTCAGCAAGGAAGAAGACTGTCTATTCGGACGATTCAGCTGATAGCTGCTGAGACATTTGATCGTTTTCAAGAGAGGGAAGGGGTATCCCGTAAAAAGGCATACTCTAGTCATAAACTGCGACATTCTTTTGCGACCATGATGCTTCGTAAAGGTGCCGACCTTCGTACAGTACAAGAGTTACTTGGTCACTCATCGATTGAAACGACTACCGTGTACACTCACGTAACCAATCGTGAGAAAGAACAAGCGATGGCTATGCTTGAGATTAATATTCCATAAAATAGAGTCCTAATGAATAGGTATAAAAAGGTCTGAACTTAATCAGACCTCTTTTTACGACTATCTAAAAATATTTAAATCGGATAACATCGTTTTTAAATTGATATAATCCCAAGGTAAAAACTCTGCTATTGTTAGTCCAACGACATCATTTCCTTTAAAAATCCCGGTTAGAATTTCTAACAATTCTTTAGGAGTCATTTTACCTGACTCGGAAGGAAATTCATCAACTCCTGGCTCGGAGAAGTATAAAGATCTAAAGAATGTAGGGTCTAACACATCTAAATCAAGATGAATAGCGATTTTAGTAAAACCATTCTCCTTAATCCACTTTTATATTTCTCCCATTTTTAAATTTTCTTTGTCTTGAACAATATAATTTAGATGTAAACCCTCTAATAATTCAACTTCAACATCAAGTGGTTTTTGTAAGCCAACATACAAAAATTGATCTGAATCAAAAGGGAATTCCACAATTTTAGATAACTCTGGATCTCCCGCACCTAATAAATTCCCTAATACCATAGCATGTTCGTGATGATGTTCCTTCGGAGTTGAAACATCAGGATGAGAATCGATCCAAATGACCCCGAGATCTTTTCCATATTTACCATGAAGGTAATCAAACGGTGCTTGAGAGACTAAACAGTTTCCGCCAAACGTGATAATCTTATCTGGTAATTCACTTTTCAATACTTCTGCTGCCATACTCACATTTTGTTTAACAATCGATTGAGCAACTACACCATTTTCTTTTTCTAATACTTCATTTTTCGGTTTCTCAATATCTAGCGTAATCTCTTTTTGGCTATTATGATTTGGAGCTAACCATGAAAGTAGTTCTGCACCAAAATAATATGCCTGCTTATTTCCTCCTTGCCAATCAGGAGCTATTAATCGAATTGTTTTAGTCATATCATTATCTCCACCTTTCGTGGTTAAATGATAAACTCTATAGTAACTAGAGGGTCAATCATTTTCTTTCACCTTTATTCTAAGTTCTGTTATAAAGTCATCTTCTTCATAAGAAGAGTATCTGTTAGGTAAAGAAACCTCGTAGACAGGGCCTTCTGTGAGGATGTTATTGTTAATAATGTACTCATAGAACGTTTTGTAATACTGTAAATATTGAGACACAGACCATTTGAAACAAATGCAGATATATATTCCTTTTGGAATATGTTTTTTTGTAATTTCAGGTGTTGGTTTATCGGACAATTGCTCGTCTCCAATTAAGGATGTATAAATACTCGAGTAGACGATTTGGTCCGTATCTTGATAATCTTTCAATTCATATACGCACCCGTAAAAATTACCAACCACACGATCTTCCTTAGTTTCTAGGAGGTTAGCTAAATCACGCATATATACATCCGGATTTCCACGAGGTGTGAGGTCTGTAGTAGAGAGGTGCAGTTGATTCTGCTCTTCTACAAATCGAGTATAAACTTGCCCTTGAGGCCGATTTGCTAAGCTGTTTTGTTCTTTAATTTGCAGATAACGATGATGAATCATTTTCTTTGCTTCTTGGAGCTGGCTTATTTTCTTATCAATTATATGTGCTTGTTCTTCTAAAAAAGGTAACATTTGAACTACATCTTGTGTTATTAATTCTTTAATTTGGGACAGTGGTGTATCAATGTATTTTAGATACTTTATAATATCTAGATAAAAGAACTGTTTCTCATGATAGTACCTGTAGTTGCTGACAGGATCTATAAAAGCGGGAGCAAACAATCCGATTTTGTCATAATATCTTAATGTTTGAATGGAAATGTTATTTAATTCTGCAACCTCTCCTATAGAATACATCTGCTTATTCATATCGCATTCTCCTCTATATTGTCTTAAACATTTGCCACAACCTAAATATAGGTATAGCAACGACTCTATAGTTACTATAGTGTTTATCATTTACTCATTCAACGATTGATATATTACAATTTGGTTTACATAATATTTATTATGAAAACTAGTTAGGAATTATCTATATTTACATCTACTTGAGATTAACCAAAGGAACATAAGGGGGTTAACATAAAACCAGGCAACCGTAGTAATCAGGATGTCTGGTCATTTTGTATATATGTTTATTTCTTTACAGCATGAATAAAATGTATCGTCTCAAAAGCACATAGATAATCATGTCGGTTATGAAAATAAAGATCCTGAATTTGAGCGGGTGAGAGGTGTTCATAAATTAATAAACCGGTCTTTTCTAATACATTCTCTATTTCATGATACGTAAAACATGATTTCATCGGTTCTCCACTCATGGCTGCCATGTTCACCATGTTTTCTACTCGATTAGAGAGTCCTTTTTCTTCGAATAGGGTATCATCTGCGTAATCAAAAACGATTATTCTAATCGTTTGGCGGTTTTGTATTATCAACATATAAGCTATATGAGATAATCGGTTAACATAATAATTATTATGTTAAATAACAGAATGATTTACTATCGATTTTCACCTTTTTAAAAATATACTTTCGCTGAAACGTGCCTCATATAATAATCTCCGTTTTTAATACTCAGTTCATTGTTACTCTCTTTCGGAAGAACAACTCGATTGCACTAAAAAACTCCGTGGGAGCTAATCGTCTCATACCGATTTTAGTCCTACGGAGTTTATAACTGTTAATTAAGCCATTTAAAAATATCTTCTTGAGCTATAGTCGCTACGCTATACAACAGAAGCATATCATCAAAATGATGTTCCTCCAGATACTCGTCTACATCCATCCGGAAGTAACGCATGTCAATCATATGAATGGTGGAGTAATGCTGGGCTAGAAACGGCACCATTGCATTAGCATAGGAGTCTTTAAACACGATAATACTGCGATCTTTATTAGCTTCCTCATGAGGAATGTTGATCGTGACAAGCGGGAAGTTCCCGCCAAAGAACACCTTATATTTATCCCGCTCATTCTGTGCATCCATATCGTAAAAAGAATTCTCACATGTGTTCTGTCCCTCGATACAGACTTCGTATTCCGGAAGAGAAGTCTCCAGCAATTCCAGACGATCAGGAGTAATATCACGCTGATTTGCCTTTGTATAAAATGTACCATAGAACGAATCGCTGAACTGCTTTGCCGCAAGTGCTGCTTCAGGAGTAGGAGAGAGGCCAAGCGAATCCGTAAAGGCTTGATATCCATAGTATGCGCCGCGTGTCGTCCAGTGATGATCCGTACGATAATAGATTTGTGCGGTACTTTTCTTCTGATGTAGTACTTCTCTGATATCAACGGGTGCAACCCGTCCACTCAGTTCACTAAAGATTTGATCCATCAGTGGTGACTGGGGAGCGTCCGTTGCATCCGCATATTTGGGTAAATACTCGCCATTCAGCGTTTGGGAGTTGGGAACAAGCAGAAGATATAACGAATCTACATCTTTCTGATGACGCTCAGCAAAACGAGCAATCTCTTTTATATTCTGGCCCAGCAGTTCTTCATCGTACGTAAACCGTTCGAACAGATATCCTGAACTGCCAAAGAATACTTGATTATTCTCCGTCTTGCCCGATATTCGCTCCATATCTGATTTGAGTCCGACCCAGTTGTCACGACCTACAAACTGATCCACCAGATAATCGTCCAGTTGATCTGTGTATCGTCCACTCCAGAGTTTGTCCCAGGAGAAGGAAGGGAACTTAGCTAAAACACGATTTTCAAATTCGGATAAGGTCCGGTCCGGTTCCCATAAGCTCCAAATACCAAAACAGCTGATAAATAGAAGAAAGCCGCTGGTTACGATAACTGCTCTTTTACGATCCAATTATCATCACCTCCTAAAAACGGAAATACAGAAACGGATTATACGAGTCATCAATAATGTACGCTGTGGAAGCGAGCAGAAGGATGGTTAAGACAATCCCTTCGAGGATCGCCATGACTGTACGATTCATTCTGTTATTTAATTTTGATGTTAAACGAGCCGCAATGGGTGTCGAGGCGAACGTTAATACCACGAGCAGTGCTCCATACGATTGTAGATAGTAAAGATTCGTTCTGCTTATCCATTCCGCTTGGCTAAATCCAAGCATCACATGAAGATAGTGAGGAAGTTGAGTAAGATCCTCAATAGCGAATAAAGTCCAGCCAATCAGGATGACAGCTATAAAATACAGATGCCGGAAAGGACGCCAGATCCTTTCAAGCCATTTTCCAAGCCATAACTTCTCGATCGCAATGAGGAAGCCAAAATACAGACCCCACAGTACAAAGTTCCAGCTCGCTCCATGCCATAATCCAGTCAAAAACCAGACAATAAATAGATTGACGAGGAGCCTCCATTTACTAACCCTGCTTCCCCCGAGCGGGAAATATACATAATCTCGAAACCATGAGCCGAGTGTAATATGCCATCTTCGCCAGAACTCGGATGCATTTTCAGATATGTAGGGATAACGAAAGTTCTCGGGAAATTCAAAGCCGAGCATTCTACCAAGTCCAATGGCCATATCTGAATAACCGCTGAAGTCAAAATAAATCTGAAAAGCAAACGCAAGAATCCCAATCCACGCACCCATGATGGTTAGTTCACTGCTTCCAGATAGCGTAGTGTCCCACAGCATACCAATGTTATTGGCAAGCAGTACTTTTTTGGCTAGACCGATGATAAAGCGGCGCACACCACTTGCAAAAAGCTCCACGGATACGTGGCGGCGAGCGAGCTGTTTATCAATATCTTCATACCTGACAATAGGTCCTGCTACTAACTGCGGGAACATGGATACAAATGCTGCAAAGTTGATAAAACTCCGCTGCGCACGAACATTTCGGCGGTAAACATCAATCATATAGGACATCGTTTGGAACGTATAAAAAGAAATTCCAATCGGAAGCGGCAGATCGAGAGCCGCAAAGTTAGTACCCAGCAGATCGTTCGCAGAATGAATAAGAAAATCAGCATATTTGAAAAAACTGAGTACGCCAATATTTACGATCAGGGAGAATACAAGGATAAATCGGCGTATTTTCTCGCGCTGCTCATATCGATCCATTAGGAGCCCATTCATGTAATCTATCACTGAGGAAAACAGCAGCAGAAGAATATAAACCGGTTCTCCCCAAGCGTAAAAAAGCAAACTAATAAGAAGAAGCGCCGCATTCTTCCATCGCTGCGGCGCTACAAAATATACGAATAAAGCTGCGGGTAAAAAGTAAAACAAAAAGGCTACAGAGCTAAAAACCAAGGATATTCCCTCCAGTCTTCCTTCAAAGGGCTCGTGAATTATTTGCTCTCGGAAGTCAAAGCATTTGTAAAGGCTTGTTCCATTCTTTCAGCATCGTTTGAAATTAAGAGTGCCAAATAGTTGCCTTGTTGCTTAATAATGTGGTTCTTCACTTTTTCGTATTGTTCTGGTAAATAAGTACTCCAATTTCGTTCTTGATTAGCAACTTCTTTCTCCAGTGCAGCTTTTAGTTCTTCTACATTCGAAGCATCAGATGCTTTTAAAATAATAAATTCATCGGCATGTACATTCATCATCGCTTTCATGTACTGTCCTTCTTCAATAATCGTCGGATCAATACCTAAGTTTCTTGCCGTCTCTGTATCTTCTTTGAGATTTATGTCGAAGAACTGGTCTTTATTCATCTCCGTTTTCTGCATAATAACTTCCATTAATTCACTTACCGGTACGTTAACTTCATTAACTTCCTCTGTTTTTTGTGTCCCACATCCAGCGATCACCATCGTAAACGTCATTAACATCAAAATCATTTTCTTCATTTCTTAGCAACTCCTTCTAATTCTCATGATGTGAAATATTCTTTCCTTAGAGTTAGACAAATTAATCATTTAGAAGGTTCCCTTTTCAAAAAAAAACTTTTTTTCTCTAAAAAACACAATCGAACGAGATAAAGAAAGCTACGAAGAGATTTTTAATCTGCGGTACATAATTCCTGTATGTATTCGGCTTCGTTTGATTTCTTTAGACCTTCGTGCTCCTTTACCATCTAAAGGCATTGGGAGTATGATTCATCTGCTGAGAAGATATATACATAGAAAAGTAAACTCAGCACTAGATACGGGGTAAAGAGGGAGATCTTTATGGTTAGAAAAATGAAGCGATTATTGATTGGACGCCCTATGAAAAACAGCGAATTAGAAGGAGAGAAACTAAGTAAATTAAAGGCACTCGCCGTACTATCTTCGGATGCATTATCGTCCGTAGCTTATGGTACAGAACAAATTCTCATTGTTTTGATGGCAGTGGGTGCTGCAGCTGCCTGGTATTCCATACCTATTTCACTTGCAGTACTCGGACTACTTGTCATTCTAATATTCTCATATAGACAAACGATTTATTCATACCCCTCAGGCGGAGGCGCCTATATCGTAGCAAAAGATAACATCGGGTTATCAAGCGGTCTGCTCGCAGGAGGATCTCTGCTTGTCGATTACATCTTGACCGTTGCCGTAAGCTCTTCCGCAGGAACGGATGCCATTACATCCGCTTTTCCAGTACTTCATGATTACCGGGTGCTTATTGCACTCACCATGATTCTACTGCTCACGATCCTAAATCTGAGAGGGATTACGGAGTCTGCTTCCGTACTTGCATTACCGGTTTACTTATTTGTCTTTGCCATTGTTGTACTGATTATTACCGGATTTGTTAAATATGCGATGGGCGGAGCAGAACCGGCCGTTCCAGTGGAATGGGGGAGCGCCGCAAACAATGTAAGTCTCTTTCTCTTGTTAAAAGCTTTCAGTTCCGGGTGTTCTGCGCTGACGGGTGTAGAAGCGGTATCCAATGCCATTCCTAACTTCCGGGCCCCAGCAGAGAAGAACGCTGCAAAAACGTTAGTTATGATGGGGTCTATACTTGGTTTTATGTTTATAGGTATCAGCTTACTTGCCTACTGGTATGGGATTATACCAAGCGAAAAAGAAACGGTCGTATCGCAAATTGCGAATTCCGTTTTTGGCAGGGGGACGATTTATTACATCATCCAAGGGATTACAGCACTCATTCTATTTTTAGCAGCAAATACGGCTTATTCTGCTTTTCCATTACTTGCCTTTATGTTAGCAAAAGATAAATTTATGCCGCATATGTTTCTCGTCCGCGGGGATCGACTTGGTTATTCCAACGGTATTATTTTCCTTGGGGTTCTATCAGCTGTACTTGTGATTGCTTTCCACGGGAATACAGAAGGATTAATTCCACTGTATGCAGTTGGGGTATTTATCCCCTTTACCTTGTCCCAACTCGGTATGATGATCCGCTGGATTAAGCTGAAACCATCTGGTTGGCAAATTAAGCTTCTTATTAATACGGTTGGTATGCTGACTACGCTAAGTATTACACTGATCTTTATTTTCACTAAATTCAGTCAAGTATGGGCCGTCTTTATTTTCTTACCGCTGGTCATTTGGATCTTTATGCGGATTCACCGTCACTATATTCATGTAGCAGATCAGCTTCGGATTAATATCCAGGAAGATAAACTACAGATTAAAGGAAGTACGGTCGTCGTTCCAATTGGAGGGATCACAAGTGTTGTGCGCAATTCACTCAGTTATGCCAAGTCATTAACCGATAATGTGGTAGCTGTATATGTTGGGTTTGATGATGACAGCATTCATAAGATGGAAGAGAAGTGGGAGGGATGGAACCCAGGCGTTAGACTCATCACCCTGAAATCGAGTTACCGAAGTATTGTAAAGCCGCTCATAAAATTTATAGATACGGTGGAATGGAAGAAAAATGAGACAGATCATATTACTATTTTGATTCCGCAGTTTATTACAAAACATTGGTGGCAGTATGTTCTTCATAATCAAACCAGCCTGCTGCTTCGAGCTTATCTTTTCCGGCATAAGGACGTCGTCATTTCTACAGTGACTTATCATCTTGATAAATAATACGGAGGGAAGAAGCCGTCTCTTAGGAGGCGGTTTTCTTTTTAATAAGGAGGATTCGATAATCAAAGCTAAATATGTTACTCTTTAAGGTAGCATTTGATTACTAAGTAACTAAAGGTGGATTTGTCTTTGAAACGAGAGAAAAACAAAAAAAATATACTCACTTTTGTAAAAGAAAATAAGGAACTTGAAGTACCGATCAAAGCAACAGGTTCTTTGAACTGGGTTGGCTCTTTTCGCCTACTTAATGCATATCGAAAAGTAAAACCTACGCGTATGATTCTGCCTGCGCTCATTATATTGTATTTTATTTTGGCTCAGATGATCATAATGTTCTTCTCCATCCTGGTGTCCACGTCATTTTTCCCAGCCTTTCTGGTAGGTTTTGCGGTATGGGCACTGTTGAACAAATATTTAATCTGGGTGCTAAAAGAAACTACGGTCAGAACGGTGATCAAAGAAGGATATACACCTCTTGAAAATGCAGACAAGCAGTACGTAGATTCTCTGTATCTATAATTTTGATGTGTCACATAGCTGTTACTCAAAAAACCGTCATGTACGGTTTTTTTGTTTTTTATAAACCAAGATAAGCAAAATAACCCATTTTAATGTAGATTTATAGTAGAATAGTAGTGGTAGTTACTAGATTTATAGTTAATTACCACCACTACAGAAGAATGGGGAAAACATATGAGACCATGGGGAAAATTAATTTTAAGCTGTGCCATACTACTAGGAGGTACTGTAGGAAGTACCGGTATTCCTTCCACTTATGCAGCAACGAATCAAGTAAAAATAGTGCTGGACGGTTACTCACTTCCGTTCCCAGTAGCACCTGTCGTTATTAGCGGAACAACAATGGTTCCTTTCAGAGCTATTTCTGAAGCCCTCGGTATTAATGTACAGTGGAATCAGAAACTTAAAAAAATTACAGCAACGAAACAGACTGATGAAGGAAGTAAAGTCGTAGAACTCACAATGGGAAGTAAGACAGCTAAAGTAAATGGACAAAATGTACCCCTTACTCTCGCACCAAGGACCATCAGTAATACAACCATGATCCCGCTTAGCTTTTTCAGTCAGCAGTTTGGAGCAGCCGTCGGCTGGAATCAAGCCGCAAAGACCGTGTCCATCACTTCTCCAAGAGAAGAAATGTATACACTGGGATTCTATGCTCTTCGCTCTTATGATGAAATCAAGTATCTGCCAAGCCTGGATGCTGCCGCTTTCGGTTGGGGTCGAATTGACCGGGAAGGAAACTTCACAACCACAGGTGACGAATATAAATGGCCTTCTTCACTAGGAGATATCACAGGAGAGAGTATTGTACAAGAAGCACAGAGTGTGGGGACAACTTCTTCTTTCATGGTATATGCCTTAGATGGGCAGCTTGAGCTTACGAAGAATCTGGAAGATAAGCAGCTTCAAGCTAAGACAATTGAGGGTATCGTGACTACGGCGGTAGAAAAAGGATTTAAAGGAATTACACTTGATTTCGAAGGGCTTGGACTCACTGGTGATTCTGCCAAGGTGAAAAGTGATTACAATGCTTTTGTCAAAGCGATTGCTACACGGGCTCACTCGGAAGGACTTACCTTAACTCTTGCTCTCCATCCAATTAACAGTTCCTACAAAGGCTACGACTACAAAACGCTAGGAAATCTGGCTGATGAACTTATTATCATGGCATATGCCTTCGAAAATGAAAAAGGACCCGAACCTCTTGCCAAGGTAGACGAAGCGATTCGCCTTGCACTGAAAGAGACAAGTAAAGATAAACTGCTCCTTGGTATTTCCAGAGGCAGTGAAGATGCAGCAAGCATTAATAGTAAGATTGGTCTTGCCAAACGGTACGATCTCAAAGGAATAGCACTGTGGAGACTAGGCATTATTGGTCCTGCGGCTTGGACTGAGATGAATAAGTCCATTGTACTTGACTAATTAAACTCATTCTTCATATAAGTAAGCTAAAGAACACAGCCCCTTGTTTGTGAGGTTGTGTTCTTTTTATTGTTATGGAATGAATCGATTTCATTATACCTTTTAATAAGTGAAGAAATTGAAATTTCTTTCATCGGTAAATATTTGGAACTTGTTTTTCCTGAATTTAACTGATCATTTCTATAAACATCCTATATAATATGGAAACAAACGATTTTTAGAAAGAGGGATGAGACATGGGTTTTTTTGATGGATTGCTAGGAAATGCTTCTCAAGTCAATTTAAATGAAATACAGAAGGAGTTTGCTCCTTTGCTTGCTCCAAATGAACAAATTGAGCGTGCGTACAAATTAATAAGGGATATGTTTATTTTTACGAATAAGCGTCTGATTATTGTCGATAAACAAGGATTAACAGGGAGAAAAGTGGAGTATCATTCAATTCCATATAAAAGTATCTCGCATTATTCCATTGAGACGGCAGGGCATTTCGATATGGAAGCTGAGCTGAAAATCTATATCTCCAGCAGTACGGTACCGATTCAGAAAAACTTTAATAAAAGTACAAATATTTATGAAGTACAAAGTGTATTGTCCTATTATATTTTGAATTAAATGAAACAAGCAGATATCAGTCATCATGGACAGTCAGGAGCGAGAAAATTAGTTCGATTGAAATGTTAAACCATATACTCTTTGCAGCAAGCGTGGTCTTCGTTTGCTGCATCGTTAGTATTTTTTGTATTTGGCTAAGTAGAGGTATGTTAAAGCTCTATAGAATTGTTAGAAGAGTAAGAATCAGTCAAGTGTATCTAGAACCACAGGAACGTTTGAGGCTAGGAGAGTGGGCTGAACTGTTTTTATATGGGACAGCTATATTAACTCTTTTATTTTTTTGTATCATTCGAATTGTTATCGTTTTTCTAGGACCTGAAGATGCGATGGTTCTACCTGAATCTGAAAGTCTAACATATAGAGATATTGTATTGTACTTCTTCAATGGACGCAGAAATGAACTTGGGTGGAATCATTACATTGCGATTAGTTTAAATTCTTTAGGTGCTTTCTTTTTTGTTATCTTACTCATTATCTTGATTCTTAAATTGGCGTTAGCTATATCTGATAAATTGAGAAAAGAGCGATCCTTTCGTAGTGGAAAAGGAATGAGATTGTTAGGTAAAGAAGAAAGCAGGATAAGTACGAAATTTGTAAGTATATTCGTTTTTTTATCCGGGATTTTTCGTTATACAAGCCAACTATTTCTTTACTGGTATGAATAGATAAAAGTAAGATGCCTCTTAGTACAGTCATCAAATGAAGGGAAAATGGATTTTGGATAATGACGCAAGGACAGGGTTTACAGTAACATTGCAACGTATCATAAGCGGAGATCTGAGCGAAATCATGTGGAATGATTATATAGCTCTAGCCTTATACTTGGTGGGCGCGATCTGGCTTATTTCTTCTCTATATGTAGATATCAGACGGTTCTTTAAGCGAAGAATGAAAAAGCGTCAAGGTAGGAGTGAAAGGGACATCTTCTCAAGAAGATGGGAACAACATGCACGGGCGCGTAAGTCGTGTGGATATATAGAGCCTGGGATACTCATCGCGGTTGCCTTTTTGTTTAGAGATTGGTATACCCTTTTCTAAATGGATATTGTCTATAGCATTTATTGTGATTTGATATTATACTGTAAAAAATATACATATGTTTGTGATGATGGGTCTCGTTATTCGGAAGTGAATCTACAGAGAACTGCCGGTATGCTGAGAGGCAGGATGATGGCCGAAGAACTGCTCACCCCGGAGCAAGAGTGGATCATATTGTCATAATGATTGATACTCCGTCTAACCAGCGTTAACTGGTCTTTAAGATGTGGTGAGATATAAGATGTAGACTGTCTATATTTCATCACAAAGAAGAGTGGTACCGCGTCAGACTTTGCCTGTCGCCTCTTTTGAGGCGGCGGGCTTTTTATTTTCGATAAGGGAGGCAGTTGCTATGAGTCATATTATTGATTACTATTCCCGCTTTGATGAATGGGGAAGGCTTGACCGCGAACCACACGAGTTTATCGTGAACATGCATTTTATAAATAAGTATTTACCGTAGCAGGGACATCTGCTGGATAACGGAGCAGGACCAGGAAAATATGCAATGAAGCTCGCACAGGAAGGATACCGGATTAGTTTATCTGATTTGACGCCTGCTCTTGTAGAAATCGCGCGAGAGCAAGCAAAGAAGCTGCACTTGGAGTCTTCCTTTACTGGTTTTCACGTTCAGAATGCGACAGATTTACATGAGCTAACAGATAACTCATTTGATGCAAGTCTGATGCTTGGACCTATGTATCATCTTCAAAGCGAAGAAGAAAGGATGGCAGCAGTCCAGGAACTATATAGAGTGACGAAAGAAGAAGGGATCGTATTTGTCGCTTTCCAATCCCGTACGAGGATGCTGTTCAATTCACTCCAGAATCCCGTGCATTGGAAGCCGAATCATACGATGGAAGGGATCGAAGCGTTTTTAACCAGCAGCAGCTTTACACATGATGAACCAGGCAGATTTACGGGTGCTTACTACTATGGTGTGGAAGAAATTCAACCTTTTATGGAAAGTAACGGATTCAGTACAATTGAACTGATTGGTTCAACCAGTATCGGGGGATTACTGGACGCAAATGCACAAGAATACTGGAAAGAGCAGGGGGAAGAAGCTTATCAGAAGTTTATATCCATTATGATTCAAACGGCAGCTGACCCTTCGATCCTTGGCGTATCTTCCCACTTACTTTATATAGGACGTAAAAACAAAATGAAATAGGAACGTTTTCCTGATTTATATTTTTTCTTGTGAAGCACGCTGAGCAGGAGATACACACATCATAATAAAGACAATAAGAAGAAGACCGCTAGCAACCCATACAGCTTGATCTTCTAGATGATACGTAGCAAATGTTCCGATAAAAGCCCCGCCTAAAAATGAACTGATGATTGTGGCAAACTTTTTAAATTGAACGGTTGCAGATTGATCTTTACGAAACAAAGAAATATAGAGGGCTCTAGATGCTGTATATAAATTCCCTGTTGTTACCGTCGTATTATAAGTCCACCCCTCTAGAGAACGAAAGGTCGAGATTTGTAGAGAGCCGACAAATACAATTAGGATCGTTACAATCATGTTAGGAACGGACGCAGGAAGAAACCCGACGCCGAAAAGAACGAGAATCTCTAGCAAAAGTACAGCTCTCGAAGGATCTAATAATTTCCGTATGATCCAGGGATGATTGAGCATTTGCGCGACGAATACTCCGGTTATAAAGGCTGCAATAGGTGGAATGCGTACAAGAGCTTCATGCACGTTCCCCTTGGCAGCCTCGATACCGAGAAGAACCATATTCCCTGTCTGGGCGGTAGAGAATACCCCATCCCTGCCAATGTATGTATAAGCATCAAGATAACCTGCGACGAGTGATAATAAAGCACCGATATAAACCGATTCTGGAGTTAATTTCAGTGTTTTTCGTTTACTGTACATATTAGACTTCCTTTATCATTTACTTGTCTTCAAGATGCCTAATCTGTCCTTATTTTATTCACTTTAGAATGATTTAGGCTTGATACCTCGTAAGGTCAATTCGCTTCGAAAGATGGAGCTCAACACCTTCGCTCTCAAGTAAACTTTGCTGTAGCAAACGGTGTCCTTCATCACTCATCGAAATTTCCCCCTGCTTATTCACTACCCGATGCCACGGAAGACTATATTTTTCACTCATGGAATGTAGGATTCGTACGACTTGTCTTGCTCCCCGGGGACTGCCTGCCAAAGCGGCTACTTGGCCATAGGTCATCACTTTTCCTTCTGGAATCGATTGTATGATATCGATTACTCTTGCTGTAAAAGGCTGCATACTATAAACTCTCCTTCTCTTAAGTCTCATGTATTTTAGTATAGCAGAAGATATAGAAGTTGAATAAAGTACGAGTTCCCCCTTCGTTAATTTCAAAATCCTGGTTCAATATATAGTAAATTGAATAATAAGGTTTATAGCCTTAATAGGATGGTTGATGTACAAGGGAGGGAATTACCCATGATTTTGAAAAAGAAGAACGGGGTTTATTTAGCAGGTGCAGTTATCATTCTTATGATCATTCTTGTTTATTTTATAAGTAGGCCTGCAGGGTTGTATGGGAACGATCAAGAGTCTATTGAGAAGATTCTTCAATCTGAGCAAGTGTTTCAAAATACAGAAATAGAAATTTTAGAAATCAAAGATATCTATAATAGAAGGGTGGTTGCTTTTCTAAGCGATCAAGATCCTGCTTATGCTGAATTCAGAAAAGATGAGAAGGGGAATTATCTTCTTTCTAAGTTTCAAGATCGAAATGGGGAAGCTTTGTCTTCTTTTCTTATTCAAGAATTTGAAGATCAAGACGAAGTTCATGCCGCATCCATGTTGTATATTGCGAATCAAGATAACACGATCTCGAAGCTTGAACTTACCGTAAATGAAGACCAAGTATTCGAGCGGGAGTTCGAGGTGAATCAGAAAGCTGTGGAATGGATTGAACTTCCGGAGTCTAATGAGTTTCAGTTCAAGTATAGATATTATGATGAGAATGGCAAACCGTTAAATGAATAAAGACAAAACTCTCTGCTCCGTTGAAGCAGGGAGTTTTTTTGATAAGAAGGTAAAATTACAAAATTATGGGTTGACTGGATGTGAAAACAAACGGTAATATATTGGTGCAAACGGTTTCATTATGGAGTGGAGCAGAAACATAGATATAGAAGTGAAAACCCTATACTGTTCTTAATAAAAAGTAGAGGAGATGAGGTGATAGCCTTCTTTCAGAGATGTCAGATCATTCTGAAACTCGACACATAAGGGCAATGGTTGTCGTTTTGTGCAAACGTTTCCACAAAAGAAATATGCTTTTAATAACTGAATAAATCAAACGAAGGAGGACTTTTTATGATGAATTCTGTCAGGCGAATGGCCATTTTGTTGTTAGTTTGTATGCTCATGATTACAGGTTCAGGCTGGCATGCACTCACTGCTTCTGCCTCGGACAATGGGGTTCCTAAGCAGCATCTACGCATCCATTACGAAGGAGACGGTGAAGGATTAGGCGTATGGACATGGGAGGATGTGGCTGCTCCGTCTCAAACATGGGCTACAGATGCAATCCCCTTTTCCGCAGAACAGCAGGATACATATGGAGCCTACGTTGATGTACAGCTAAAAGAAGATGCTCAAAAAGTAGGATTCTTAATCGTAAACCGGGAGACGGGACAAAAAGATGGGGGAGACAAAATGGTCAACTTAGACAACTTGTCTGTGAATGAAGTATGGGTGAAGAAAGGATCTGACAAAGTATATCCGAGTGAACCGGAGATTACTACGGAATTATTAGCGGCAAAAGTAACTTCCGAAAATGAGATTCAGCTCCGCTTTTCAGATACAAAAGGACTGTCAGATGAACAACTCTTAAGCGAAATCGTCGCAAAAGATCGTGATGGTGAAGGGGTCCAAGTGAATAAGGCAGAGATCGTGAGTGACAGAATTGTCAATCTCACAGTAGAAGTGACAATGGACAAATTACCTGTAACCATCACTTATGCAGGGATCACAGTCACGACTATAACCGACTATAAATTGATCGATGCGGGATATTCGTATGATGGTAACGATCTTGGAGCTAGCTATACTCTAGAAAAAGTGACGTTTAAAATATGGTCTCCTACCGCTTCAAGCGTAACCTTGAACGTCTATGACAAGGATGATTCAACGATTCAGATTGGAAGCAAGCCGCTTATGCTGGGTGAGAAAGGTGTGTGGGAAGCAGAAGTTCAGCCGTCCGAGATGAATTTAGCAGATTTGAAAGGTTACTTTTATCAGTATGATGTAGTGAATAACGGAGTAAGCCGAAAAGTATTAGACCCTTACGCGAAATCAATGGCTGTGTTTCAAGTTGATACGAACGGGAATGCAGGACCTGATGGAGATACCGTTGGAAAAGCAGCCATAGTGAATCTGGAGGGTACGAACCCGCAGGGATACGATTATGCAACGATTGATGGATATAAGAAGAGGGAAGACGCAATCATCTACGAACTGCATGTGAGAGATTTTACATCCGACCCTTCTATTGAAGGTGAGTTAGGTGATACACGGTGGGGATCATATGCAGCGGTTAAACAAAAACTCAGCTATATTAAATCATTAGGAGTAACTCACGTACAGCTTCTTCCTATTATGGCTTGGTATTATGGTGATGAGACGAAGATGGGCGAACGGGAACTAACGTATTCTGCTAAAAACAATGAGTACAACTGGGGTTATGATCCGCATCATTACTTTTCTCCCGATGGTGCATATTCCGAAGATCCAGCTGATCCCGAGCTTAGGATTCGTGAAACGAAAGAAATGATCGATGCGATCCATGATGCCGGTATGGGGGTTGTTCTCGATGTTGTGTATACCCATATGGCAAAAGCAGAACTGTTGAATGATATTGTGCCTAATTATTACGCATGGCAGGACGAAACAGGAAGTTTTGTTGGTGGATTCGGAAACAACCTTGCTACGAATCATATAATGGCTGAGAAATTAATGATCGATTCCGTAAAATACTGGTTTGATGAATACAAAATTGATGGTATGCGCTTTGATATGATGGGCGATGCCACATACAGCTCCATTCAAAAAGCGTACGATGCAGCTGCATTGCTTAATCCAAATGCTTTATTCATCGGAGAAGGCTGGAGAACCTTTAGCGGTGCATTAGCAGAACCTTCGCTTGCCGGACAGGGTGCGGATCAAGACTGGATGGATCAGACGGATGATGTGGGTGTCTTCTCTGATGAGATCCGAAATGAACTCAAATCCGGATTTGGATCGGAAGGAGAACCGCGGTTTCTTACAGGTGGGGCTCGTGATATAGACCTCATTCTGAACAATATTAAAGGACAGCCAAGCAATACACCAGCAGACGCCCCAGGCGATATGGTTCAGTACATTGAAGCTCATGACAATCTGCCTTTATATGATGTTATTGCACAGTCGATTAAGAAGAACCCTGCCATTCCGGAAAATGATGTGGAAATTCATCAGCGTATTCGGTTGGGGAATCTCATGATTCTCACATCACAAGGGACCGCGTTTCTTCATGCCGGTCAAGAATATGGACGAACAAAACAGTGGTTCGGAGAGGGAATTCCAGAGCAAAAGTATCATGCATTTGAAGACGAGGAAGGTAACGTCTTTGGTTATTTCATTCATGATTCCTATGATTCTTCAGATGCCATTAATAAATTTGATTGGTCCAAGGCGATGGATTCAAATAAATACCCCGTAAATAATGTAACACGAAAGTATACAGAGGGACTTATTCAACTGCGTAAATCAACCAATGCATTTCGTTTGGGAGATAAAGAACGGGTTGACCGTAATATCAGTTTAATCGCTGCCCCAGAGATAAAAGAGAACGATTTAATCATTGCCTACAAAAACCAATCAACAGACCAAACAGGTGATTACTACGTCTTCTTAAATGCAGACCGTTCTGAAAGAACATTAACGCTTCCTATTGATTTAACAAAAGGAACAGTTGTCGTGGATCAAGATGAGGCAGGGATTTCACAGGTACAGAACCCTTCTGGTTATGTTCTGAAGAAAGATTCTATCACTTTGGAGCCGCTTACCGCTGTCGTTATCAAAATGTATTCATCTGCTGAAAACCCTGCGGTACCAGAACCTTCAGAGCCATCAGAACCTTCTGTACCGTCAAAACCAACAAATCCTACAACTCCTACAGCGCCTTCCGGATCAGGTCAAGAAGAGAAGTGGGAGCAAGAGTTAACTGCTTTGCTTACTAACATTCCTGCAGAACCGAAGACAGCTGCAAAAGAAATTGTGGATATAGTAAAACCACTACTCACCGTGAATAAATTCAGTACCAACATAGACCAGACGGGATCTACAATCGTTACACCTGACTCCTCCGCATTGAATCAAGCCTATAAACGTCTTCATCGCGCATGGGATCAGATTTCAAAACTAAATAAAACACAGCATAAAGATCTGTTGCTTATATTACAGCAAGAGCTTCAGGTGGTACTTGATACAAAATCAGTTCAAGAAGAAAAGATAGACGTCGATCTGCCGACTTCTTTTGTAGAAAAGGTCCATCAATTATCATCAGGTGTTCAGTTTATATCAAATTCAGGAAGTGTGACGATCCCAGCAGGAGCGATCGAGGCGAATCATTTTATTCCTAATGGCTCTTTTGTAATAACTTTATCCAAAGTATCGGATGTCTCAACTATGCATGATGCTTCTATGAAGGCAGTGGGAGATGGACTGACGTTCTCAATGAAGGTCATCCAAAATGGAAATGGCGGTGCCACGCGTGAAATTCATCAATTCGTAAAACCCGTATTGTTAGAAGGATTGTACCGGTCAGAACAAGTGTCAAACTTGAATAAGGCAGGATGGTATATGAAATCTAGTGATCAAAAGCGTAAGTACGTAAGTGATGTAAATGAGGCACAGATCAACCTATTAGAAACAAAACAAACGGGAACCTACTTCTTACTTGAATCTACCCATGCCTTCAGTGATATTCATCTAAGCTATGCTAAAAATGATATCGAGTATCTCAGTGCAAGACAGATCGTAAATGGAATAACAGACGATAAATTTGCGCCTAAGATGAAGGTCACCAGGGGGCAGCTTGCGGTTATTCTTGGCCGGATGATAGATCTATCTGAGGAGACAACTGCAAATCGTAAATTCACAGATGTTGAGCCTGAGAAGTTTTACAGCGGTTATATAAATGCTCTGACATCAGCTGGAATTGTAGAAGGAGATCCTAATCGTACGTTCCGCCCAGAACAAAACATGACCCGTGAAGAAATGATAACTGCGCTCATGAAAGCGTATGAATACAGAACAGGTCAGAAACTATCCGATATTCCAGGATATGAAGAAGCTGAATTCCATGATATTTCCGAGGTAAGTGCTTATGCGAAATCTGCTGTTAAAGCGGCTAAAGCGCTTGGGATCATGGAAGAGAATGGGGGACAATTTCAGCCAAAAAAAATAGCTACTAGGGAGCAGCTCGCGAAAATGGCAGTACAGTTCCTAAAATCTACGAAGCAGTAAAAGAAAAATAATACAGAGAAGATTAACAAGGGATTCTTACGAAATTCTTCTTAATATTAGAATGAAAGAAGGGACAGCGTGCATGCTGTCCCTTCTTTCTATTTTGTTAGAAATGTTCGATTACCAATTTCCCGATCATATCCCCTTGTTCGACGATGGAATGAGCTTTTCTGAGATTAGCTGCATGGATTGGTTCAAGCCTCTTCGTTAGTGTTGTTTGGATCTTCTTCTGATCCGCAAGAGTACTTAATTTATTAAGGATGTCGTGCTGTCTAATCATATCTTCAGTCTCATACATGGCCCGAGTAAACATATACTCCCAGACAAATCCTGCACTTTTACTTTTTAGCGGAGAGAGGTCGAGAGGATGATCCGATTCAACGATGGTTCCTATTGTCCCTTGGGGTGCAATCAGTTCACACATCGCTTCATAATGTTCTCCCGTACTATTTAGACAGAAGATGTAGTCCACATAGGTGTAACCTAGTTCTCTAACTTGAGATACCAGATCTTCTCTATGATTTACTACATGATCTGCGCCTTGTTTCTTAACCCAGTTGATAGATTCTGGGCGAGAAGCCGTTGCAATGACGGTAAGACCAGCATGTTTACCAAGCTGCGTTGCGATCGAGCCGACACCACCGGCTCCGCTAATAATGAGAATTGTTTTATTACGATTATCAGCTGCATTCTCAGAAATACCGATTCTATCAAACATCCCTTCCCAAGCCGTTATACCTGTTAAAGGCAGGGCTGCAGCTTCTGCAAAAGATAATGAAGCAGGCTTACGTCCCACGATCCGCTCATCAACAAGGTGAAATTCACTATTTCCCCCCTGGCGAGTGATTGTTCCCGCGTAGAATACTTCATCTCCTGGTTTGAATAAGGTACAGGATTCACCCACTTCTTCCACAATACCGGCCACATCATAACCAAGAATTTTGGGCTTTTCTTCTTTTTTATCCTTCGGTGCTCGGACCTTTGTATCTACGGGATTTACAGAGATCGCCTTTACTTTTACTAGCAAATCTCGGCCGGACGGAGTTGGTTTTTCTATGGTTAAATCCATGAGACTCTCTGGATCTTCAATAGGTAAGTATCTATATAACCCTACCGCTTTCATGAGCTGATCTGACATGATGAATCCTCTCCTTTTTGCATATGTTCTTAATTCTCTCATCCTACACTCCCTATATTACTAACCATAATTTCGCAGAGCTATGCAGTGATGGTGTTCACGGGGGAATCTATGGAGAATGTATGTTTATGATTAATGATTCTTATAGGAAGGGTAAGAAGAGGGAGGAGGGATGTACAGATGATCGCCATTACACATATCGGGATTATCCGTTCCAGATTTAGATCAAGCGATAAGTTGGTATGAAGAAGTGCTCGGTTTTGAAAAAATAGCAGGTCCATACTCTTTCAATCAAAAAAGCGAGAATCAACATAATATGACGAACGATCTGCAGGGGCAAGAAGTACGGAAGATGAGAAATGCCCATTTAACTTGTGGAAATCAAGTGGGACTTGAATTATTTGAATTCGAGGAGCCGAGAAGAACACAGGTGCCAAAGGGAGAATATGATGGATTCTTTCATCTTTGTTTGCTGGTAGACGATATTGAAGCGGTGGCTAACCGGATTGAGGCTACAGGCGGTAAGAAGACAAGTGAAATGTGGAATACGAGGAATGGTAAACCTTATTACCTGCAGTATTGCGAAGATCCGTTCGGAAATATTCTAGAATTATATAACAAAAGTACGGAACTAATGTATGGAAATAAAGAAAACTAACGTTTTATCTATAAGAAATAAGAAGAACTTCCACTTGGGTCATGGACCCTGATCTTGTGGGAGTTTTTTTATTTTGGATGCGAATAGGGGTTCCTAATAAGGTTTATCAGCTTAACTAATAAGTACTATAAGATGATTCTAATTGACCAGGTATTAACAGCTGTGGTAGTTTCAGTATAGATAAATAATTCTGATGAACTTACTGAGAATTAAATTCAATCATCCGAGGTGGATCTTATTGGAACTTCAGGCGAATAACAGCCCATTTACTCAGGAACAGACGGAACTACTTAATCGTTTATTACCTACTCTATCACAAACACAGCTCATTTGGTTAAGTGGATATTTTACCGCCAAACAAGCTGCTGGAACTCAAGTTGTTTCTAGTGATGGACCAAGCAGTCCAGTTTCTACGATCAATGAGGCTTCAGCTCCTGCAGCTGTAGTTAGTAAAGACATTACAGTGCTATTCGGTTCACAAACAGGTAACAGCAGCAGCCTAGCTAAAAAAATGACGAAAAAACTGGAGGAGCAAGGATTCCAAGTGAATCTGAGCTCGATGAGTGACTTTAAGACAAACCAACTTAAAAAGCTTCAAAACCTCCTCATTGTAGTCAGTACTCATGGAGAAGGAGAACCGCCGGATAGTGCAATTGCATTCCATGAGTTTTTGAATAGTAAACGTGCACCGAAGCTTGAACAGCTGAAATATTCCGTTCTTGCGCTCGGGGATACATCTTATGAGTTCTTCTGCCAAACAGGTAAAGATTTTGATACACGCCTTGAAGAACTTGGGGCAAGTCGTCTGACACCGCGTATCGATTGTGATGTTGATTTTGATGAATCTGCTGCGGAATGGATGAGTCAGGTATTAGAATCCCTTGGTGAGAAGTCGGCCGCAAATCTAGTAAGTGTAAGCAGTGTAGGTGCAGTAGCATCTGTTGCCACAGAGTCAGTATATAGCCGCTCCAATCCATTCCAGGCTGAAGTGCTTGAGAATCTGAATCTGAACGGACGAGGATCGGACCGGGAAACAAGGCATTTGGAATTATCACTGGAAGGTTCGGGGCTCACTTATCAGGCAGGCGACAGTCTCGGAATTTATCCGCAGAATCACCCGCAACTCGTTGAGGATATTATCTCAGCTTCAGGGTGGAATGCAGAAGAACTTGTGTCCTTATCCAAAAATAAAGGTGAAGTTTCATTAAGAGAAGCTCTTCGATCCCATTATGAAGTCACTGTTCTTACCAAACCACTGCTTGAGCAGATTGTGAAGATTACAGCAAATGCTGAACTTAGAAAATTGCTTGAACCAGGAAATGAACAGCAGCTCCGCAGTTATATTTCGGAACACGATTTACTTGATCTTATACAGGATTATAAGCTCGAAGGCGTATCTGCTAAAGACTTGGTATCTGTGCTTCGTAAAGTTCCAGCTAGACTGTATTCGATAGCAAGCAGTCCAAGTGCTTATCCAGATGAAGTGCATTTGACGGTGCGTACAGTTCGCTATGAACACAAAGGACGTAATCGGTACGGAGTATGCTCTACACAACTGGCAGAACGCATTCAGCCAGGGGAGACATTACCTGTTTTTATCCAGCATAATGATGGGTTTAAGCTTCCTGATAGCCCTGACGCGCCGATCATCATGATTGGACCAGGTACGGGTGTTGCGCCATTTAGAGCCTTCCTCGGTGAAAGAGAAGAAAACGGCAGCGAGGGCAAGAACTGGCTCTTTTATGGAGATCAGCATTTTGCAACCGACTTTCTCTATCAAGTGGAATGGCAGCGCTGGCTTGCAGACGGAATCCTTACCAATATGGATGTTGCCTTCTCCCGTGACACGGATCAGAAAGTATATGTTCAGCACCGGATGCAGGAAAGAAGCCGGGAAATTTATGAGTGGCTGCAAGAAGGTGCATACATCTATGTGTGCGGGGATGAGAAAAAGATGGCACACGACGTTCATTCCACACTTGCTGCTATCCTTGTACAAGAAGGCGGCATGACGATGGAACAAGCAACCGATTATCTGATAGAGCTTCAACAGCAAAAACGATACCAGCGTGATGTCTATTAAGCCGACGGCTTTTATAGATACGAGAGGAGATTCCAGCATGGCTATAAATGAACTTTATCCACCTCAGAATGCGCCTCACAGTGATGTAGAGGATATTAAACGCCGCAGTGATTTTTTAAGAGGAAGTCTTGTCCAAACTTTACAAGATCCAATCACAGGATCCATTCCTGAAGATGATAACCGGTTAATGAAGCACCACGGAAGTTATATGCAGGATGATCGTGACTTGCGTAATGAGCGTGCCAAGCAAAAACTTGAACCGGCATATCAGTTCATGCTTCGTGTTCGCGCCTCAGGCGGAGTAGTCACGCCGGAACAGTGGCTTATGATGGACCGTATCTCACATAAGTATGGTAATGACACCATCCGTTTAACCACTCGTCAGTCTTTTCAGCTGCATGGAGTACTGAAGTGGAATCTGAAGAGTACCATTCGTGAAGTAAACGATGCGCTGCTCAGCACCTTGGCAGCGTGCGGGGATGTAAACCGGAACGTAATGTGTAATCCGAACCCTTACCAGTCTGAAGTACACGAAGAAGTATACGAGTGGGCTCGCAAAGTAAGTGAGCATCTCGATCCGAGAACGCGTGCTTACCACGAAATCTGGCTGGATGAAGAGAAGATTATCGATAGCCGTGACAACGAATGGGAACAAGAACCGATCTATGGAGCTGTATACTTACCACGTAAGTTTAAGATCGGGATTGCAGTACCTCCAATGAATGATGTCGATGTATTTTCACAGGATTTAGGACTTATCGCCATCGTAGAAGATGAAAAACTGAAGGGATTTAATGTCTCTGTCGGCGGCGGGATGGGAATGTCTCACGGAGATACCAAGACGTATCCGCAAGTGGGTAAGGTCATTGGTTTCTGCACGCCTGAGCAAATGGTTGATATTGCTGAGAAAATTGTAACCATTCAGCGAGACTACGGAGATCGTGCGGTACGGAAGCATGCTCGTTTTAAATATACGATTGATGACCGCGGTATAGACTGGTTGAAGAATGAATTAACCGCAAGACTGGGTTATTCTCTGGAAGAAGCAAGACCTTATGAATTTGATCATAACGGAGATCGTTACGGCTGGATTCAAGGAAGCAATGGGAAGTGGCATTTTACGCTGTTTATCCAGAATGGCCGTATCGTAGATCTTGAGGATTACCCGCTCATGACAGGACTTCGCGAAATTGCTAAGATTCACAAAGGTGATTTCCGCTTAACAGCGAATCAGAACCTGATCATTGGTAATGTAGGGAACAAAAGCAAGAAGAAGATTGAAAAATTGATTCAGGAATACAGACTCACAGATGGACTTCATTATTCTGCTCTTCGCAGAAGCTCGATGGCTTGTGTTGCGCTTCCTACCTGCGGACTGGCTATGGCTGAATCTGAACGTTATTTACCTTCCTTAATGGACAAAATCGAGCCTATGCTCGAACGCAATGGCCTTCGTGATAAAGAGATTGTGATTCGGATGACCGGTTGTCCTAATGGATGTGCTCGTCCGATGCTCGCAGAACTTTCGTTTATTGGAAAAGGTCCTGGTAAGTACAATATGTATTTAGGCGGAGCTCATAATGGATCTCGTCTAAATAAGCTTTATAAGGAAAACATCGGGGAAACCGAGATTTTGGAATCTCTTGAGCCAATCATTTCAAGATATGCTGTAGAACGTTACGATGGTGAACATTTTGGTGATTTTGTGATCCGTGCGGAATACGTAGATGCGGTATATGATGGTCAGCAATTTCATGCGTAATCGATAGTATAGAGAGGCCCCTAGTACAGGTGCCTCTTCTATTTGTTTTTATATCAATTGACATACAAAGAAATCGTTGAAAATACATAGGGTTAATGATAACGTATGCGAAGATGCTGAGCGGCCATCTATAGCAGAGTCTACATAACATTTAATTACATACGATGGGGTGGTACTACAACATGGCAACATTATTTCTGATTATTATTTATCTTTCTTTTATTAGCTTAGGATTACCAGATTCATTGATTGGTGTAGCTTGGCCGGTTATGCAGCCAGATATAGGCGCGTCTTTTGAATCGGCAGGTCTTTTATCTATGGTAGTCGCAGGGGGAACGATCGTATCCAGCCTAGCGAGCGGGAAAATTATTGAGCGGTTAGGGACGGGGTTAGTCACGCTGTTCAGCTGTTTAATGACAGCAGGCGCATTGTTTGGCTTTTCTTTTGCTCCCTCTCTAGCATGGCTTATATTGTTAGCGATTCCACTTGGACTCGGCGCAGGAGCGGTTGATTCAGGGCTTAATCATTATGTTGCATTTCATTATAAAGCACATCATATGAGCTGGCTTCATTGTTTTTGGGGAGTAGGTGCGACCGCAGGTCCTATTATTATGTCCTTTTATATTGCAAGTAATGGCTGGAGAAATGGGTATACTGCTGTTGCATTTGTCCAGTTCGGACTCGTTATACTGCTTTTTGTGACACTGCCGCTGTGGAAAAAGGTCGCTGCACTGCATCAGTCTTCTGGTCCGCAAACTAACGGTACTGATTCTACTGTGGGGGGTGAAGGACAGATCAATGCACCGGACCACTCCAGCATAAAACCACTAAAAATTAGAGGTGTGAAGATTACGCTCATTGCATTCTTATTCTATTGTGGAGTAGAAATGACTGTAGGCTTATGGGGAGCGAGCTTTCTGGTGGGAATAAAAGAGTTATCTGCCGAGACGGCGGCAACGTGGGTATCCATGTATTATGGAGGAATCACCGTAGGCAGATTGATTACGGGGTTTATTACATTAAAAGTGAGTAATCAAACCTTAATCCGTATGGGACAAATAACCGCGCTTTGTGGTGCAGTACTCCTGCTGCTGCCTTTACATAGCATATTTGCTCTCTTTGGTCTTGTTCTCATCGGATTAGGACTTGCCCCGATTTTTCCATGCTTACTGCATGAAACGCCTGTCCGTTTTGGCAAGGAGCACTCTTCACGTATAATGGGATACCAGATGGCCGTTGCTTATACAGGAACGACATTTCTTCCACCATTGTTCGGCCTACTTGCATCGCAATGGACCATTGCTTTATTTCCCGTTGTGGTCTTCCTTTTCATCGTTGCCATGTTTATGGGATCAGAAAAGGTCAACCGTATGATTCAGCATCAGTAATCTGATAAGGATGTGTTACCGTGGCAGAGCCGCTTAAAAATGTATATAATGAAGCTTTTTTGCTTCAGTTAGGTCAAAAGATATCAGCTGTTTATTCTCCTTTTTCAGTAGAATCCTTCATTCAGCAAGTCATGGATGAGAACTGGGAAGAGAAAGCTTTAAAAGAACGAATGCGTACGATCACGTTAGCGATGGGATCTTTTTTACCTGAGAATTACGAGGATTCCATCCAGATCTTATCTACCGTGAGCGAATCTTGTTCTGGTTTTCCATATCTGATCATGCCGGACTTTGTGGAGGTCTTTGGTCAAGAGGAACAGCATTGGGACCTATCCATGCAGGCATTAGAAAAATTCACACAGCATTCCTCTGCGGAGTTTGCAGTAAGGCCATTCATTATCCGCCATCCGGAAAGAATGATGGAACAAATGATGAAGTGGTCTCTACATCCGATTGACCATGTAAGACGTTTAGCCAGTGAAGGGTGCAGACCTAGACTGCCTTGGGGACAGGCGCTCACCCTTTTTAAACAAGATCCAGCTCCGATTCTTCCGATTCTGGAACAATTAAAGGCAGATCCTTCTCTATATGTACGCAAGAGTGTTGCCAATAACTTAAATGACATAGCCAAGGATCATCCGAATATCGTAATAGAAACGGCGCGTAGATGGATGGGGCATGCCCCCCATACGGACTGGATTGTAAGACACGGCTGCAGAACACTGATACGTAAAGCAGAACCAGAGGTGATGGCTCTCTTCGGATATGCTGAATCAGCGGAAGGGACAGCATTAGTAACTGAGGCAGCGATTACGGCGAGTCCGGCTGCCTTGCACATCGGAGAAAGCTGTGATCTTAGTTATAACCTAATTGTAAGGGAAGGCGATCCTGCGCGGCTGCGTATCGAGTACGGAATTGATTTTGTGAAGTCCAGCGGACAAGTTTCACGTAAGAAGTTTCTATTGTCTGATAAAACGGTAGCGGGAGGAACACGTCTCAGTGGATCTAGAAAACACCGCTGGGCTGATCTAACGACCCGCAAGCATTATGTCGGGGTTCACCGAATCGCACTCCTCATTAATGGGCAGGAATCAGCATTTACGGAGATTGATTTGAAGCCTGCTAACTTCTCTGATTAATCCCTTTGAATTTATATACCTACGACCGAGACTGCTCAACTTCATTGAGCAGTCTTTTTTACGTCAACTCGGGGTAGGTTCCTATTGATAATCTAGCTTTGTTTCTTAAGATGAAGATGAGCAAAAGGACACTTGGACTCTGCCGTCGAAGTATTATCATCATTTAGGAAATACTGCTTCCATTCATAATTGTCCTGACTTCCGTATGTTTGGAGATCGGGATGAATACCCACCTCGTCATAAGCTTCAATTCGTTCTCTTATTTTTGTTTTGAGCTGTGCAGATGCTTGAGCATTGGAATTAAACTCGGTAAGTACCCAGCGCGGCGTTATCGCATATATAAAATACGGGAAATAGCGGCTTTGTCTGCGATCGTGTGCGGGGGTTGCGCAGTACATAAAATACTGTTCGCCCGCATAACAATATTCCCATACATGATGATGCGGATCGGTTGGGATATGAGAGGGCCATTCTTCTTGATCCCTGCTGCTAACTTTACTTAGGACGTCCCAGAACAATTGACGATAATCAGAGACCTGGTAGTTCTTTTGTATATCTGGCGGAGTATCGAAGAAAGCAATTAATGAAGTATATTTACCAAATGCTTGAGACTGCTCTCCATACATACTCAGCAGTTCAGCAAGTTCATCAGCTGCCTGATCGGACCTCGGATCACTAAGAAAACCATATCTAAAGTGATTTAATTTAAATCCAATTGTAGCAGGTATACAAGGAAACTTATGTGTTTTATCTGTCATTTTAGATTCAAAAAGTTGAAAGGCATCTTGCTGCCATCCCCCTAGTGACAAAGTGCTTAGCTTTTCTTTCTCAAACAAGAGCATGTATGACTTCCTCCTTTGTTGCTAACGTATTAATGGAGGTCGTTATGTGTGTTTGTCCTATCTATTTAGTTTTAGTATGAAAGGAACGAATAGATGATCATAACCTTTATCATTGCTTGTGAAATCGGATTTTGGATATTTGTATTGGGCGGTCTCTACTGCAGGTATGTATTACAGAAGAAAAGACTCGGAAATATACTTCTCTTCTGTACTCCGGTCATTGATCTTGCTCTGCTTGTTGCTACTGTAATTAGTCTTCAAAATGGTACCCCTGCGACGTTTGCTCACGCACTAGCTGCTGTATATATTGGTGTGTCGATCGGGCTAGGACATCGAATGATTAGTTGGATGGATCAGAGGTTTGCTTATTGGTTTGCCAAAGGGCCAAAACCGCAGAAGAAGTATGGAAAAGAACATGCTAGAGAAGAAATGCGAGGCTTTGCCGCCCACTTGGTGTCTTGGCTGATTGGCTGCTCGCTGCTATACGGTATGATAATTTGGATAAATAACGAGTTGAATTCGGAACCTTTCCGAGAAACGATAAAGGTCTGGTCTATTATCCTTGTTTTTGATCTATTGATCAGTGCAAGCTACACGCTTTGGCCTCGTCTTGAAAAGCAGAGTAAAACAACTAATTAGCATAAAATTGTTATGAAAGTTTGAAGGATGCCAAAAGGCATTCTTCTTTGTATTTAAAGTACGTAGATGGGCTGTAATCTATCATTATGATTAAATTTACATATAGAAATAAGGAGCTTTTATGAAAAAGCGTTACTGATCTTGTCTGGGAGGGTATAGATAATCAGATGCAAGATCGGGTTCAGATACGTATTTGCCTCAAGATTATACTAGAAAAGGATGAGGATACATGAAAAAGACAATTGCAGATGCGGTAGTAGATTCTCTTATTAACGCAGGAGTGAAACGGATTTATGGAATCGTTGGCGATTCTTTGAATGCGGTACTCGACTCCGTTCGAAGATCAGGAAAAATCGAATGGATTCATGTACGGCATGAAGAAGTGGCTGCATTTGCAGCAGGCGCGGATGCGGAATTAGAAGGAAGTATTGCTGTATGTGCAGGGAGCAGCGGACCTGGGAATCTCCATCTAATTAATGGACTCTATGATTGTTACCGGAATCGTGTACCCGTGCTGGCCTTGGCTGCGCAGATTCCAAGTGACGAAACCGGCAGCGGTTATTTTCAGGAGACTCATCCGGAGCAGATATTCCAGGAATGCAGTGCTTTCTGTGAAGTAATTATGACAAAAAAACAAATGCCTCGAACGATTTCGATGGCGATTCAGACAGCTGTTGCTAACTCCACGGTATCTGTTGTTATTCTGCCCGGGGATATCGCGGCATTAGAAGCAGGAGAAGATGAAGTGCCCGAGCAGACTTCGTATATTACGAAACCGGTGATTCATCCTTCTGAAGAGGAATTAGCAATCCTTGCTGGGTATTTGAATGCAGGTAAAAATGTAACTTTGCTCTGCGGGGCAGGGGCAAAAGATGCTCGCAAAGAGCTCATGGAGCTCTGTAGTATTTTGAAATCCCCTATGGTAACGGCTCTGCGCGGTAAGGAGTATTTAGAAGACAATAATCCGTATTTCGTCGGTCTGACGGGTCTTCTTGGATACTCTTCTGGATACAAAGCAGTTATGGACTGTGATGTCCTGTTCATGCTTGGTACTGACTTCCCTTATCGGCAGTTCTATCCGGAGAATGCAACCATACTCCAAGTGGATATCGATGCATCCCATTTGGGTAGACGGACTCCTCTTACGTATGGATTATGCGGAACGGTAAAAGATACGCTGCAGAAACTTAAGCCTTATCTAACGATAAAAGAAGATACAAAACATCTCGAGAAGTCTGTAGAACGTTATGTAAAAGATCGGAAAGAACTCGATGGATATGCTGAATTTAAACCGGGGCATACGCCGATCCATCCTCAGTATGTAACTCGTCTAATCAATGAAATGGCATCCGATGATGCCATATTCACTTGTGATGTCGGAACACCTACCGTTTGGGCTGCTCGTTATTTAGAGCTACACGGCGAGCGCCGTCTATTAGGTTCGTTTATTCATGGAACCATGGCAAATGCTTTGCCTCAAGCCATCGGTGCACAGGTAGCTGCTCCGGATCGTCAAGTGATTTCACTCTCCGGTGATGGCGGACTTTCGATGCTGCTTGGAGATCTACTAACGCTTAAACAGCATCAGCTCCCCATCAAAGTGATTGTGTATAACAATGATGCGCTTGGTTTTGTGGAACTGGAGATGAAAGCAGCGGGATATTTAGAAACCGGGACAGACCTATCTAATCCGAACTTTGCAGCTGTAGCAAGTGGTCTTGGGATTGAAGGGATCAGGGTAGATAATCCAGAAGATCTTCCAGCCGCCTTAGAACGAGCTTTCATGATTGATGGTCCTGTTATTGTAGATGTGGCAGTGAATCGCCAAGAACTGTCTATGCCGCCGAAGATTAGTCTAGAGCAAGCGCAAGGTTTCACGATATGGGCTGCAAAAGCGTTGCTGAATGGAGAAGGTAATAAAATCATTGATCTCGCGAAAAGTAACCTATTAAGATAATTGGTAAGATACCATGGATGGTCAATTTTATAATACAGACTTGACTACTGGGAATAATTGGTTTAATCTATTCTCCATAGCTAAGCCGATTGGACAGCCAAAGGCTCTAAGTCTCTCTTTTCTTATGATTAGAGAGGCCTAGAGCCTTTTTGTATATCTGCAAAGCTTAAAAACGCTGTTACATAGGATCGAGAGGAGATAGATACATGGGACACCCTACAATTTATCCGACAGGAACCACCGTTTATTTACCTAACAAAGCATGGAGTGGCTACACCATCTTTCAAGCCGCAGATACGGGAGCTCTGCTCATTGATATGAATGGGAGAGAAGTGCGCTTATGGAAAGGACTTAGAGGTTTTCCGAATAAACTGTTCCCGGGCGGTTATGTTCTTGGAAGCACCGCAGAGCGAGATCCGAAGTATGGATTTCAGGATGAAGCCAATTTGGTTCAAGTTGATTGGGACGGTAATGTGGTATGGAAGTTCGACCATTATGAATGGATTGAAGATCCTGGACACAGCGGAGAATGGATGGCTCGTCAGCATCATGATTATCAGCGTGAAGTAAGCTCTGTAGGATACTATGCTCCTAATCAGGAACCGAAGATTGACTCGGGTAACACTCTCATTTTGGCTCATAAAAATGTAAACCGTCCTGAAATATCTGATATCGAACTGCTTGATGATACGATTATTGAAGTTGATTATGAAGGCAATATCGTGTGGGAATGGGCCGTCAGTGACCATTTTGATGAACTTGGATTTGATGAGGAAGCAAAACAAGCGATTTATAAAGATCCGAATACTCGGGGATTTGGTGAACATGCGGGGGACTGGATGCATATTAATTCCGTTTCGGTTCTTGGACCCAATAAACATTATGATGCGGGTGACCAACGTTTTCATCCAGATAACATCATATGGGATGCAAGAGAATCGAATATTATCGCCATTATTGATAAAACATCCGGAAAAATTGTCTGGCAGCTTGGGCCAAACTATGATACGGAAGAAACGAAGCACATTGGCTGGATTATCGGTCAACATCATGCTCATCTTGTACCTAAAGGTCTTCCTGGAGAAGGAAACATCCTTATTTTTGATAATGGCGGTTGGGGTGGTTATGGCCGGCCTGGTACGGTATCCTCTGATGGGCTAAAAGTGGCTCGTCGTGATTATTCACGTGTACTTGAGATTAATCCCGTTACTCTTGAGATTGAATGGCAATACACGCCTACAGAAGCAGGATTCGTTGCTCCGCTGGATTCATACCGCTTCTATAGTCCGTATATCAGCTCTGCGCAGCGTTTGCCAAATGGAAATACGCTAATTACAGAGGGAGCAGATGGACGAATATTTGAGGTAACAAGAGATCATGAACTGGTATGGGAATATATTTCCCCCTATAAAAACAAACGAAATGCAAACATGGTATACCGTGCTTACCGAGTTCCTTACGAATGGGTACCACAGCTTGAACTTCCAGTTCAGACGGAGATCGCCCCGATCAGCGTTGCCGATTTCCGTTTGCCTGGGGCTGCGCCAAGGGGGGCTGCCGTTACCGTAGTCATTGAAGGAGCCGTCACCTATGATGATGGAGCCTTTTGTGTAGCTACCACAGATGAGTCACTGCTCAAAGATGCAGATGTAGCGGAGTGAACGGATTATACGGAACGTATTCGGCTGCGCTATTAATAATAGAAGATCTGTAGAAATAACATAAAAAACCTCTTTCTCTAATCATACTGAGAAAGAGGTTTTTATTTTTTGATTTAACTTAGAGATAAAAGGTCATCCGTATCACAATAACGTTAATTCTTTACCTTTAACAGCTTCGCAATAAAGACGGCTGCTTCCGCGCGGGTGGTTAATTGCTTGGGAGCAAACCGATTTTGTCCCACACCGCTTACAAGACCTGATTTAACGCCTGCTGCAACATATGGAACTGCCCATGCGGGAACAGAATCTTTATCCGTAAAGGAGAGGGAGGCGTTGTTATTTACCGTAAGCCCTGCTGCACGAACCATCCAGGTCGTTATTTCTGAGCGATTCAGTTGTTTACCAGCTCTAAATGTACCGTCTGTATACCCGCTTACAATCCCTGCTTCTACAGCTTGAGAGATATAAGAGGATGCCCAAGATGGTATTTGCTTTGCATCCGTAAAGGCAAGTGAATTTGTTGTTTCCTTCATTTGTAAAGCACGGACTAGCATCGTAATAAATTCAGCACGATTGATATGCGCATTTGGTTTAAACGTCTCATCTTGATAGCCATTTATATATCCTGCAGTGACACCAGACTGAATGGCGCTCTCTGCCCAGTGACCAGAAATGTCTTTTAAAGATACCACTGGATCCGTGCTTGCTGCTGTGTCTTTCTTGATGATTCCGAATTGATCTACAATGAAAGGCTGAGCTTCATTTTTATTTTGGTCGATTTCATACGTGACTGCAGTAAACTTGTCTCCGTCAATCGTGATACCTACAAAATTTTGTACTTGGCTTCGTTTTGGTCTGTCATTTTTATCTGGGTCTGGTCCATATATCGCCGCATGATGCTCTTCAGCCTTTTCGAAAAGACTATAGTAGCTGTCTCCGAGTTCTTCGCTTTTATTTTTGTAATATACCTTTGGCCCCGCTGTCGCTGGAATAACGTAGATACTGCCGTCTGGATTCACACTGTATTCAATTGTTTCTCCATTTAATGTTTCCGTTATTTTCTCTGGTGAGGTTGCTTTTCCTTCAGAAGTGATCGGTTTTGTACGTGCGTAAATATGATCGTGCCCCTGCATAACAAAATCAATATCAAGCTGTGCCATGAGTGGTGCGATTTGGTTACGTACGCCATTCTCACCCATAATATCTTCATCTGTTGCGTGGTTAGAAGTCGTATAAGGACCTTTATGAATGTTTACAATAATCCACTTTGCTCCCGCTTTTTTCGCAGCAGTTGCGTCCTTCTTTAACCATTCCACTTGTTCTTCAGAAAAATTAGCATATTCGGCCGAATTTTCATTTGAGTTCAGTACGATAAAATGCGCATTGCTGTAATCAAAAGAGTAATATGCTCCTGTTTCTGTAGCAGAGCCGTCAGGTTCGTTGATATGGAAGTGTTCATAAAAAGCAAAGTTCTCATCTTCATGATTACCTGCAGAAGGAACAATCGTTGTCTGCAGCAGGCTATCTTGAGAATGACCTAAGAGCCAGTTCCACTGATCTTCTTTCGTTCCTGTATCTACAATATCGCCATTGTGAACGACAAACTGAGCGTTAGTAACGGTTTGAAGTGCTTTTTCAAGGGTTTCGGAAGAGAGGATCGCTTCTTCTTCTGTTTTTGCTTGCGTATCCGCCATATCAATAAAAGTAAATGCACCACTGTCGGGAGCCGTCTGGAATGTACCTGTCTTACTCCATACTCCTCGCACTTTGTCACCTACACGATAGTAATAAACCGTATTTGCTTCAAGACCCGAAGCCTCTGCTTTATGTACAAGCTCTTCTTGTGAATTGGTGGATATCGAAGAGGTGCCTGTAAAAGTGAGGGCTTTGTTAAAATCAGGCTCTGCCCCAGTTTTCTTGATTACTTGAACGGTACTGTCCGTAAGTTGTTTAGAAGTATACCATGTAAACCCTTTAGAACTTGTTGTATCTCCATAAAAGGTGGTTGTTACTTTGCTGATCTCCTGATTCTGTAGTGAACCTGATCGTTCTGCTGATTCTGCGCTAGCCGGCAAGGCTGAAGGAATAGTGACCAAGCTAAGCACCAGAATAAACGATAACATAAATGCCGATCCTTTTTTGAACATGTTAATCATTAAGTACACTCCTCTGTATGATGTATATGTCAAATCCGACATGACAAGCATAACAACCGTTTGTTAATTCTAAGGTTTGAATAATAGCGTATTATGTAAAGTATGATCTAAAACATTAAACAAATGTAAAAATGCATATACGGTTGTGTGATCCTTTATAAGATGTCCAATTCAAAGAATCTATCTAATGAATCGTTTATCTTTTTATATCTGTTGTTAGAGGGAGAAGGATGACTTGTGCATAATATAATGATGTTATAGCTTTCATAGCGAAAACAGGAGAGGGTGGATCAGATGGGAGAACCTACTTTTCTTGAGACAGGTCATATGACGGAAGGATTTCCTATACGCGTGATTCATACGAGTAGACAATTCAATTATGCCTCTCACTGGCATGAAGAAGTTGAAATGGTCGTTGTGAGGGGGAAGAATGCGAAGATTAGAGTATATAACCGTCTTTATGAACTTGAGCAGGGAGATATACTGATTATTAAACCGGGGGATGTACATTGTTTCTTGCCGGGTACGGATCAGCTTACCATTCTTTTATTTCGTCTAGAACTGATCACGGGAAGCTTCATAGTCACAGAAGATACAAAGGAAATGATAGATCTTTTTAATGAGACTACCATAATACCTTCTACTATCTGTTGTGAAAATAATCTGAGCTCCTATTTAGATATTTTATCCGATGAAAGCACCAAACAGCAGGCGGGATACCGCTGGTCCATGATTGCCAGGTTTTATGATTTCATTGTTCATTTATTGCGTATAAAAACACCAACATCTCAAACTTCTAATTCGGGGCGAGTATGTTCACCATCTAAGAAGTTTGAATTCATCGAATCGATCTGTGAGTACCTAGAAGAGCACTATGCGGAAAATATTAAGCTCGATCAGGTGGCGGAGCATATTAAATTCAGTAAGTTTTACGTATGTACACTGTTTAAAGAGCTTAAGGGAGTCACACTAATGGAGTATTTAAATCATTTTCGCATTATCAAATCGGAATGGGCATTACTTTTCAGTAAAGACTCTATTCTGGATATCTCCATAAGGCACGGATTTAACAATATCAACTCCTACAATCGGCTATTTAAAAAATACAACAACTGCACTCCCACCGAATTTCGAAAGAAGCATCGAACAAAGATCACAACATATGAAGGATGATTCGCAATATCTGAAGAGAAAGACAACCGCAAAATCAATATACTCTAATAAATTGTAAGCGTTTACTTTAATGGAGGAGGGGGCAAATGAAGAAGAAGTTCAATCGAAAATATATTTCGGTCATTGCTATTCTTACTGCGGCAATGATGTTATCTGGATGCAGAGCCACAGGAACGACCCATTCAAAACAAGAGGAGATTACAATTTGGAGTTTTACTGATGAAGCGGGTTATGCGATTGAGAAATTTGAAGAAAAATATCCAGACATTAAAGTGAACTTCGTCAATATCCCTGGGAGTTTCTATATTACGAAATTGAAATCAGCACTACAGACCGCATCCAAAGCACCCGATGTCTTTATGATTGAGAATGCTAATATAAGAGAGCTCATTGATGTTCCTTATTTAGAGAATTTATCAGCAACACCATATGATGCGAATGAGCTAATTAAGGAGCAATACCCTTTTGTTCAGTCTAATGAGAAGGATAGCGAAGGAAACGTCAGAGCGATTGGCTATCAGGGCACACCAGGAGGGATCTATTACCGCAGAGATTTGGCAAAACAATATTTGGGGACGGATGACCCGAAGAAAGTTAGCCAGATGATTAGCACCTGGGAGGACATTTTTAAGATAGGAGAGCGGGTACAGCAGGAAAGCGGCAATAAGGTTCATGCGCTGGCGAACTGGAATGCGATATCGAATTCATATGACGGTATTCCTTGGGTCAAGGATGGGAAATTCGTCATTGATGATACCTATATGAAGGTTCTGGATCTTGTGCGTGAAGCTCGTCAGCGGCGTGTGCTTGGGGAGTATGACGATGGAAGTGCCGGCTATGCTGCATCGATGCAAAAAGGTCAGGTTATGTTCTATCCAGGAGCAACCTGGGCACTGCAGTATACATTTAAGGCGAATGCACCGGATACTAAGGGACTTTGGGGTCTCGCTCAGGGACCATCTGCTTTTAGTTCAGGCGGCACGTATATTGCGATGTATAGCAAAAGTGATAAAAAGGATCTTGCTTGGAAGTTTATTGAGTTTTATAACTTTGATCATGATTTTTTATCTGAACTTGCAAAAGAACAGGATTATTTTACTAGCAATATGGTTGTGAATGATGAGCTTGCAAAAACGGTTACTTCTGATTATTTAGGAGGGCAGAAACATTTTGAGTTCTTCTCAGAGGCAGCAAAGCAGGTACCTGTGTATGAGCGAACCAAATACGATACGACCATTAATGCGGATATTTTTAAAATTGTACTTCAGTTGTATCTTAATAACGACATTCAGACCAAAGAAGAAGCAGTGAAGAGAATAAAAAGGGATGTGAAATTAAGGTTTCCGGAACTAGAAGTCGATTAGCTTAAGATTAGCGGCTATACATTTCCGATGACGGGGGGTACCATTCATGTTTGCTAAGTCGATCCGCAAAGACCACTACGGTTACTACTTCATTGCGCCATTCTTTCTCATTTTCCTCATATTTGGACTCTATCCTATTCTTTACTCTCTATATCTTAGTTTTACGAATTGGGACGGAATCACTTCCCCCGAGTTTGTCGGACTAGGTAACTATATTGCTGTTCTACAAGATCCTCTGTTTTATAAAACACTCTTTAACACGCTTTTTATCTGGGGAGTCTCCGTTGTTCCGCAGCTTACCGTTTCTCTTGTGCTCGCCTTTATTCTCAACGATAAACTACTGAAGGGGCGAGACATCTTCCGAGCCGTCTATTTCTTCCCGAATATCGTTACTGCTGCATCGCTGGGTCTGCTTGTAAGTCTAATCTTTGATTGGCAGTCTGGGGGGCTGAATCACTTTCTGGTTCAAGTCGGAATCATCGATGATCCAATCAATTGGAAGAATGATCCTTGGTTTATGCGCCTTATTGTTTCTTCGATTCTATTCTTTCAATATTTTGGGTACTCCATGGTTATCTATCTTGCCGGACTGCAAGGAATAGATCCTTCGCTGCAAGAAGCTGCGCAAATTGATGGTGCTGAGAAAAAGCATATTTTCTTTCATATCATTGTGCCGATGCTTCGTCCGATCATTCTCTTTCAGATTATTACGTCCATCATTGGAGGTATCCAAATTTTTGATCAGCCGTTTACACTGACGAATGGCTCAGGCGGTCCGGATCGTGCAGCGATGACAAGTATCATGTATCTATATAATGTCGCATTCCAGAGTACTCGTTTTGGTTATGGAGCTGCCATTGCCTTTTGTTTATTCGTAATCATCATTCTGTTCTCAGCCATATCCTTTATGATGACCAAGCGGAAGAGCAGTTCATAGGGAGGAGGGAAATTATATGCAACCGGCAAAAATGGCAGATCAGCCTATCGCTGTACAGAAGCAAACCAACATGAAGAGTATGACAATAGGGAAAATACTAGTGTATTTCATTCTAGTGAGCCTCGCGATCATCTGTATCATCCCTTTTTATTTAATGCTCATCTATTCCACACATAACAATGCAACGATTGCATCAATGTTTACTTTCCTTCCTGGACAGTTTCTTATCGATAATTATCTCAACATGGCTTCTAAAATAAATATCTGGAGAGGTTTCGCCAACAGCTTTTTTATTGCGGGATCTTCTACCGTACTCTCTTTATATATAGGGGCGCTTACCGCATATGGTTTTGCTAAGTATAAGTTTAAAGGACGTACAGGACTGTTCTTGTTTCTGCTCGCTACGATGATGGTTCCAGGCCAGCTTGCTCTAATCGGAATGTATCGCTTGTTTAGTACACTTGGGCTTCTAGACAGTTATGCGGCAATTATTTTACCCGCAGCGGCAAATGCCTTTAATGTGTTTTTTATCAAACAGTTTATTGAAGGCAGTATTCCCGATGAAATTATTGAATCTGCTCGTGTAGATAGCGCAGGAGAGTTTCGAACATTTAATCAGATTGTGTTACCGATTCTTGGACCTGCTATTGCGGCACTCGGGATCTTTACGTTTATTGGATCATGGAATAACTTTCTCACACCGCTCGTCCTTCTTTTCTCACTAGATAAATATCCGCTCCCTGTGCTCGTCGCTTTGGTGCAAGGATATTATGGAATGGACTATGGATTACTCTATTTAGGTGTGGCTATCTCGATCGTACCTATTATCATTGTATTTTCGATCTTCTCAAGACAAATTATAGGCAGCGTAGCGCTTGGGGCTGTGAAAGGATAGTTTAGGATATAAGGTTAAAGTTAAAATACAAACATAGCAAAGCTGCTCTGCTTAATTCGCAGGTAGCTTTGTTTTTTGTAATGGGCACAAGTTCACGCATTCCGGTGATCTGTTGAAGAATGATGGATGAATGGGTTATTAACTAGGAACATACGTTCTCTCGTCCGTCATTATCAAACATTTTGAATCTAAATAGACGTAATTAGTGGTCGTTTTGTAGCGTGGCGATAAAGAAATGCTGCTTACGACAGCACCCTGGGGAATACTTCATATCCATAAAGCTGTATTCATGAGAAAAAGGAGGGGTCAATTACCTTATATCAGCTTTAAAAGGGGATTAAAGTAAAATTTATACGGATATATAGCTAAAAATGATCAAAAAATGCGGTTTTTACGGACACCGAACATATGTTCTAAAATGAGAATAGTATCAAAAACTATAGATGAAAGAGCTTAAAATCAGAAGATTTCTTCTTTTTATATCTAAAAATGAGTGTACAAGAACAAAAAAGTAGACAACCAGAGAAGAAAAAGTGCGGTTTTTTAGGATAGGGAACATACGTTCTTAATTAGATGATTTCAGCTTATACATACATAAGGACTAAACATAGAACCATGTGTAATTTCATGGAAGTGCAGATCGATACGAAAAATCTCTATCCAAGTTAAAAATGAAGTTTACCTTGACATGTACAGAACGCATCGTATACATTTGTATACAAATAACACACGTATACAAATGTATACGATAAAACAAGGAGGAAACTGCTCATGCGTGAAAGACAAGGTCATGAAGGTAGACAGGGACGTAGAGATCATGAAGAACATCGAGGTCAGCGAGGCCCGAGGTCATTTGATAAGGAGGGAAAAAGAGATTTTAACGGGTCTCATCATAAAAAGGTCCAAACGTTTCGGCGCGGAAGAGCGATTGCTTTTTTAGAGAAACTCCAAGTAAATCGTTCGACTTTACAGCGTCAGTTAGAAGATCCACAATTTGAATCAATTAAACAAGTAATCAGCGGAGAACTGAAGGCAATCGAAATGGTGATGGATGATTTTATCCATATGTTTCAGCTTGATGTGACGGAAGGCAGTGTAGTTGATGCATCAGAAGAAGTTACCAAATCAGCAGAAGATGCTAATGAAGGAGGAAAAGATCAAATTTAATGCCAAACGGAATATTAAAACCCTATTTTAAAGAAACATGGAAAATCTATGTCTCCTCGATCACGCTTCATGCGGCGGCAAGTATAATCTTTGCTTGCTTCCCTAAAGTTCTCGGTTACTTTACAGATCGGCTGCAAATGGGGGATTTAATCAGGGACGATGTAGTTCGTTATAGTCTATTACTGTTATTCATCGGAGCAGGTTATGCACTGATTGGCGGATATGGCCAGTATCTCATCATGTATGTCGGACGTTTATTTGAACTCATCACTCGCCGGAGGTTATTCACGCACTTATCTGGACTTAGTGAAGACTATTATTCAAAAAATGGTACAGGAAAGCTTTTAAGCTATTTTATGAATGACGTTACGGGTGTAAGGGAATCGATCTCGATGGGGATTAACCAGATGGCTATGGGATCGATGTTATTAATATCTTGTATTGGAGCTATGGTTCTTAGTGATATCCCGCTCTATCTTATTGCTGTAGCTGTTGGACCCTTATTCTTGATTCCGTGGATTGTGACAAGGTTTGGACCCTCTATTCGTAAACGGTCTTTAAAAGTACAGGAGTCACTTGCTGCCATGACGGAGTCTGCGGAGGAGCAGTTTGGCGGTATACGTGTTACGAAAAAATTCGCAGTAGAACAGGTCATGATTAAACGGTTTGGTACTTATGTTGATCAAATACGTGATAATCAGCTTTCCCTTATTCGCATCTCATCGTTATTTCAAGCACTTATTCCGTTTCTTGGGTCTATGTCTTTGATTCTAGCGATGGCCCTTGGCGGTTATCTCACCATTAATGGAAGGATCACGCTTGGGAATTTCGTTGCACTGACATTATATGTTCGAATGCTTATAGGCCCCCTTCAGCAGATCGGGAACGTAATTAATACCGTGCAGAGGTCAAGCGCCTCCTTACAGCGACTGAATGATCTCGTAACTGTGGAGCCGGATATTATAGAAGCAGAAGACGCTGTTCCACTCGAGATGAATCAAGCAGCAATACATATCGAAGGGTTAAGTTTTACCTATCCAGAAACGTCTCAGCCAGCACTGCATGATATTGATCTGTACATTGAACCCGGTATGACAGTCGGTATTGTTGGACGTACAGGAAGCGGTAAGACGACCCTTGTGAAGCTGCTACTTCGAATCTATGAGTCTCCAAAACAAACGATCTCGATCGGCGGAATAGATATCCAGCGCATAGAACTTGAAAGTTTGCGCAGCCAGATTGCTTATGTACCACAAGACGGCTTCCTCTTTAGTACAAGTATACGAGAGAACATTGCTTTTGCTAAAAGGAGCGCAGGACAAAAAGAAATCGAGATCGCGGCGAAAAAAGCACGAATCTACGATAATATTATGGATTTTCCTGATCGATTTGAAACGACGCTTGGAGAACGCGGCATTACTCTATCTGGAGGACAAAGACAGCGAACAAGTCTTGCGCGCGGTCTTATCAAACAAGCTCCCTTTATGATTCTAGATGACAGCGTAAGTGCAGTCGATGCGGTAACGGAGACTGAAATTCTACAGACGATTCAAGAAGAACGGCAAGGAAAGACCACGATTATTATTGCGAATCGAATTAGTGCTCTGAGGCACGCAGATCTAATCATCGTTATGGATGAAGGAAGAATCGTGCAGCGAGGAACGCATGAAGAGTTATTAGCTGAACCTGGGCCATATGCTGTGCTTCATGCCATTCAAGAGGAGGGAAGTAAGCATGCCGCGTCCTATTAATGTTACTGGGAATACAGAACATAAGTCGGAAGGCAAGCCGAAACCAAAGTATAAGTCAGCCTTTCGAATTCTCGGTTCCTATATGATTCCGCATCGATTTACGTTTATCTTGGTTGTCATCTGTACGATCATTGCCATTGCATCCGAACTGTTTCAACCTTATTTGGTCAAAGTCGTTATTGACGACAACCTAATGACGGGGGAGAACAATTTTAATCGGATCCTTATCATCTGTATGATTTATTTTGGTTTATCAGTTTCAGGATTTGTGTTTACTTATTTGCAGAACAATTTACTGCAATACGCAGGTCAAAATATTGTAGCGAAAATAAGAAAAGAGTTATTTGAACATATTACTAAGTTCTCTATGTCTTATTTCGATAAAACACCGAGCGGCAGTCTGATTACTCATGTTTCCAGCGATACGGAAGCCGTTAACCAATTCTTTAATCAAGTACTGCTCACCCTTTTACGAGATGGTCTTTCGTTAATTTTTATCATGGTCATGATGTTTCAGCTTGATCCTACGCTTGGCGCATATTGTCTCGTTCTGCTTCCGATCATTGCACTGATATCAATCTCATTCCGAACTTATATGCGAAATACGTTCCAGATGGCTCGTACCCGGCTATCCCGGCTTATAGCGTTCGTATCAGAGAATCTATCTGGTATGAATCTGATTCAGGTCTTTCAGCAACAGAAAGCACAAGCAGATCAGTTTAATGAAAAGAATGAAGCCTATTTTAAAGCAAATTTGCGCGAGATTCGTACGATGGTTCTATTTAATCGTTCCTTTGATTTACTTAGTAATCTAACCATCGCTTTTGTGACTTGGATTGGCGGTTTAGCCGTACTCGGTCATACACTAGAATTTGGTGTACTATATGCATTTATTACGTATATTCGTCAGTTCTTTCAGCCGATCAATGCGATTACTCAGCAGTGGAACACACTACAATCTGCTACGGTTGCGGTTAATCGGATTTGGAGCGTGTTTGATACGAAAACTGAGATCTTGGACCAGCCGAATACACGTCATGTAGATCTAGAATCCATACAAGGACGTGTTGATTTCAATGAAATCACCTTCGGATATAAAAGCGGACAGCCGGTATTTCGCGGGTTAGATCTTCATATCCGCCCAGGAGAGATGATCGGTGTCGTTGGTACAACGGGGGCAGGGAAAAGTTCGCTCATGAGTCTGTTATGCCGGTTTTATGATGTGCAGGAGGGAAGTATTCAAATAGATGGCCATGATATTCGTGACATGAAGCAGGAACAATTGCAGCGGGTCGTCGGTCTTGTTCAGCAAGAACCTTATCTGTATGCAGGCAGTATTATTGATAACATCCGAATGTTCGACGACACGATCAGCCGTGAAGAGGTCATTCGTGCTTGTGAGTTCGTAGGAGCAGATCCAATGATAGGTCGTTTGCCTGATGGATACGATACGAGATTGTCTGAGCGTGGGAGCGGGTTATCTGCTGGAGAGCGTCAGCTATTGTCCTTTGCACGAATTATCGTCTATCGTCCAAAAATTCTTATTCTCGATGAAGCTACCGCTAATCTCGATTCGCAGACAGAGCAGTCGATTCAGCAAGCACTGAATGTCGTATCCAAAGGACGAACAACCCTTGTTATTGCGCACCGTTTATCAACGATCATGCATGCGGACCGTATTGTGGTCTTGCGTCAAGGAGAGATTGTGGAGACAGGAACACATAAAGAGCTTTTAGAGATAGAAGGTTTTTATGAGGAATTATATCGTCATTCTAAGGGAGAGGGTATCCCTTTAACCCCATCATATGTCTGAAAAAGGGGGATCTAAAAGAAAGTGCCAAGAGAGTCTATATGACTTTTGGGCACTTTTTATTTTGTAGAGTGATAAATAGGAATCACTATTATTAATAAGTGAACTTAATATATATTATGTTAACTATTGATTGGATTCCTACATAGATTACCTCTATACATACAGTTGAATAATTTATTTTTAACTTGTAGATAACAAACTGTTTAAAGTCAGTTGTTGTATTACAAATATAATAAGAGTGGAAATATAGGAATAGATGACCTTGATCTCAATCTAACGAGAATAGATCGCTTCATTTCATAGGGGGGAACTTCAAAAAGTGAATTCGAAGACAAAAAATACAGTGGTCATTACACTGCTGGAAACAAGCGATGTGCATGGTCACATTTACCCAACAGATTATCGGGGGGCAGGTAATAAGCCGCTTGGTCTCGCCAAGCTGTCTACAATCATTCGTAAGGAACGGGAAATAGATCCGCATCTCTTACTTATCGATAACGGTGACCTTTTGCAGGGAACTCCCTTCATGTATTACTATGCTAAATACGATAGAACAGGGATGCATCCGGCAACGAAACTGTTAAATCACCTTACATACGATGCAGCTGTACTTGGCAATCATGAATTCAATTACGGTTTAGAGCTGCTGAATAGCCATATCAAAGACGCTAGGTGTCCTTATTTATCTGCCAATATCGTAACGGAGTCCAATGGTGATCCGGCATTCGGCCCGCCTTACCGAATATTTACGATGCAGGAAGGTATCCGTGTTGCCGTGCTCGGTATAATAACGCATTATGTTCCTAACTGGGAAGATTCGGCGAACATCCGTGGACTTGAATTCAAAGATGCGTTATCGTCCGCACAAGAGTGGATTACTCATATTCGTAAAACCCACCAGCTGGATGCTGTCTTCGTCTGCTACCATGGAGGATTTGAATGTGATCCAGTCACCGGAAAGGCTACAGAGCCTCTTACAGGGGAAAATCAGGGCTATGAGATGTGTATGCACCTCGAAGGGGTGGATGTTTTGCTCACGGGACATCAGCATCGGCTACTTACCGGAGAATTAAATGGAGTGTTGTATGCGCAGCCTGGTTCAGCTGGACAAGCGATTGCTAAAGTGGAACTTCAATTTGAGCAGGATGTGCAAGGCAGATGGGGAATATGCGATAAGAAGGCACAACTGATACATGCAAGCGAGGCAGAAGCAGATCAGGAAGTGCTTGCACTTTTTGCAGAGGCGGAACGAAATACCCAGGCATGGCTGGATCAGCCCATTGGCAAAGCAGAAGGCGATTTATCGATACCCGATCCATTTACAGCTAGACAAAAGGATCATGCCTTCACAGAATTTATTAATCGGGTGCAGATGGAGGTCACGGGTGCAGCTATCTCCTGTGCGGCTATTTTTACCAATAAGGCAAAAGGGTTCTCAGAACACATCACCATGCGAGACGTCGTATCTAACTATATCTATCCAAATACTCTGAAGGTACTTCTACTGACTGGCCGTGATATTCGGGATGCCCTGGAGCAGAACGCCCTTTACTTTACGCTCGAGGTGAATACCGGGAGATTACAAGTATCTGAGGGATATCTGCAACCGAAACCGCAGCACTTTAATTATGACATGTGGGAAGGCATTGAATACGAACTGGATATCTCAAGACCCGAAGGGAGCCGTGTTAGTAAGCTATTGTTTAACGGTGCTCCTATGAACCTGGATGCTTCCTTTGAAGTAGTGATGAACAGCTACCGAGCGGGTGGAGGAGGCAACTTCAGAATGTTGATGGACAAACCCGTGATCCGTGAAATACCTACAGACATGACCGAGATTTTAGCTGATTATATCAGGAATCGAAAGGTAATCTATGCATCATGTGATCACAACTGGAAGGTCGTCTTCTGAAAAAGACCGTTATTTATTATTGGTATATACAAAAAAACCTCCAATACCATGGAACCAATGGATTTGGAGGTTTTTGCTGTCTATTTTGATGAAGAATAACCACTGCTGAACAATACTTATCCATGGATGAGTTTGGAACGAAGGCGGTTTGATACCCATTCGATAAGGAGAATTAGAATCACTAAACCGATCAAGATCGAGCCGACTTGATTCCATCTATAGCTGTTCATGGCAAAGATCAGTGGTGCTCCAATTCCACCAGCTCCAACCAATCCGAGGATAGATGCTTCACGCATATTCATGTCAAACCGATAGATCGTAACCGATAGGAATAATGAGAACAGCTGCGGTAAAATGCCGAAGCGGATTTTTTCAAAGGTTGTACAGCCTAGGGAGGTCATCGACTCTAGTACTTTCTTATCCAGCTCTTCAATGGTGTCGACATAGAGTTTCGATAACATTCCGATCGAAGTGAGTCCTATGGTAAGCACACCTGTGAATGGTCCAGGTCCGGACACGCGGATGAACATTAAACCGTAGACCAGCGCTGGAATGGTTCGAATCATAATGAGGAGTAGTCTTGTAATCCAAGCAATCGGTTTCGGTACAATATTGGAGGCCGCTAGAAAAGCGAGCGGAACAGAAAGCACTGCACCTACAAGGGTACCCAAAAAAGCGATGGCTGTCGTTTGAATAAGTAAATAGATGACACCTTGTTTCGATAAGCTAAATAGCAGCTCTAGATCTGGACTGCCCAATCCTTTTAGGATGTTCAGCGCGATCACGAATCCATTCTGATTCATGTCTTTAAAGCTTACTGTGTTTAAAGACCAGACGAACAGAATAAGCACAATAGCCGTAACGGTTAGCACATACCTGTGATTTCGAGGGGAAGCCAGCATTTGCCTTTCTATTGTTGTCATCAAATTAGCCTCCTCAAGTTAACTTTTTTCTGAAATGCTCGCTGATCGTTTCAATTACAAATACGGTGACGATAAGCGATAAAATAATCATTCCCACCCTGGAATAATCTCGCCAGCCGATGTTTTCATGGATCAGCAGACCAATTCCCCCAGCACCTACGTATCCGAGAATAGCCGCGTATCGCACGTTTCCTTCAAAACAAAATAAGGAAGTAGATAGATAACGAGAGAGCACCTGCGGATATATCGAATATCGAAAGGCCTCCACACGGTTCATCCCAATCGATTCCATCGCTTCAAAAGATCCCATATCGACGTTTTCGATCTGTTCATATACTAATTTACCGACATAGGAGAGGGTAAAGAGCATAATGGCCACCAGTCCTGCCATCGGGCCTAAACCGAACACATAGGTAGCGATCAGCGCCGTTACTAGCGTAGGCAGCGTTCTGAGCAGGCTGAGCATGATTTTAAATACAGCTACGACGGATTTATTACGAATGACGTTAGAAGAAGCCATCATGGCGAACGGAAGAGCCAGAGCAGCGCCAATAATAGATCCTAAAAATGACATTTGCAAGGTTGAGATCATCGCATCCCACAGGTGAGGAAAGTAACTCCATTTTGGAGGAACCATCTCGCCTATAATAATAAAAAACTGATTGATCCGGTCGAAGAGCATTTGAATATCGAAATCAGTCAGTTGGGTGGATGTCGCTGTTAAGACGGCAAGAATCAGGAATATGAAGGGGAGCCGTGATCTTTTCTCCATGATGACTTTTCCGTTTGCCAGAACCAGCTTTTTTGGAGGGAAGAGTTTATCATACATGTCCTGAAACCACCTCTAACGTAGATGCAACTTCTTCGTTCTTCTCTTCAGCATCAGAGACATTTCCATAAATGTTGTTCAAAATTCGCTCTGATACCTCAGTGGGCGCACCATCAAATACAATTTTTCCTTCACGAACCCCAATAATGCGGTTTGCATACTCCAGAGCGATCTCTACATGATGGATGTTCATGATCACGGAGATATTCATGGTTTGATTGATTCTCTTGAAATCTTCCATCACAATTTTAGAAGTTACCGGGTCAAGAGAAGCGATTGGTTCGTCCGCAAGTATGATGTCTGGATTTTGGGCGAGTGTACGGGCAAGCGCAACCCGCTGTTGTTGTCCGCCGGATAGCTGATCTACACGGATATATGCTTTATCCAAAATCCCAACTTTATCTAAAGCCTCTAATGCCAGAAGTTTTTGTTCTTTCGTAAAAATGCCGGTCAGCTTACGCCATATGGATAGATCCGGTACGAAAGAGACGAGCACGTTTTTTATTACACTTATTCGATTGACGAGATTGAAAGATTGAAAAATCATCCCAATTCTTCTTCGGAAACGGCGAATTTGTTTGCCGCGTAACTTCGATACATCCACATGGTCTACTAATAACTGTCCTTCTGTAATGTCGTGCATCCGATTAATACATCTGATCAGTGTCGACTTGCCGGCGCCGGATAAACCAATGACGGCTACAAACTCACCTTGTTCAATCTTTAGATTTATGTTGCTCAGAGCGGTTGTACCGTTCGGGTACGTCTTTTGTACATTCATAAATTCGATCATGGAAAAACTCCAATCTTATAGTCTTAAGCTGCCAAGCAGAAAAGGAGAACATCTTAAAAATCACGATGCTCTCGCTTTTTTAGCTGATGCTTACCTGATTTATGCTCTATTAGTTTTTCATTTCTCTAATAATATCTTGAGCTTTTCTTTCAGCATCATAGTCTGAAGATTGTGCTGCTTGATAACCTTCATGGCTATAGACTGCAATTACTTTTTTGCCTTCTTCCGTTTGTGCGATGGAGATGAGCGCATTTTGAAGAGCTTTTTTAAGATCATCCGTCATAACAGAACTGTTCTTACTAACGCTGATCGTATCATTGTAAATTCCATCCGTTACGGCGATTACATTGGTTTCATCCCAAATCGAGCTAGGGCGACTAAATTCATTCGTCCATTGTTCGCTGTAGTCACGTCTTGCATCTGCGAAGGCTACAATAACATCGACTTGTTTAGCTGCTAGACGGGCAAAGGAGCTGCCGTATGAGTCAGATGTAACCACGTGTGCTAGATCAGTAATGCTTTTATTAAAGTTTTCTTGCAGCCATAGGGTAGGGTAGATATATCCAGCAGAGGAGGAGGTAGACATCACCGCCCAATTCGCATCGTTTACATCTTCCCATGTCAGATTTCCGCCATTGTTGACTTTTTCAGCTAATGCCTGTCCTTTAGCCGAAGGGCCTGCGATGAATAGGGAGCGATAATACGTTGCCTGGTCAGTTGTCGGTTCGGTTGGCTTGTTATCGTTCCAGTCTTTAGCTAATTCAGAGTCATTAGACAATCCGGCTCGTGTTGCCGTTAAAATAACGTCAGCTCCATCATCATATAAAGCATAAGTTCCACCGGGTACAAATCCGATATCTGTCGTGCCTGCAGTCAATGCTTCACCTACGGCTTCATATGTAGTGCCTACATCAATGCTGATTTCTCCAACATTGAAACCTTCCGTTGCCAATTGGTTTTTTAGTAAGTCTTTTAGTGGATCCGTTGCTGTAATAATATCCTCTGGATCTTTGGATGGAACAAAACTGATTCTCAGCTTCTCAATATCCTTTGATTCAGTACCTGTATCACCCGATGTTTCGTTGTTATCAGCACCTGAAGATGAAGAGGCCGGGGAAGATGTGTTTTGCGGCGAACTACTGCTGCTACTGGTTCCACAACCTGCGATCAGCGCCATGACTAAAGTGAATAACGTGAAAAGCATGATTCTTTTTTTCAATTCATTACCCCCGATTATATTTGTAATTTTCAAAAGCGGACGGAAGACGCTCGCTATTTGAAAGACAAACTCATTGTATAATCTCTTTGTTCGTAATTTATAAAGGAGATATCAAACCAATGATAAAATTTGCGGCAATATCCTTTGTTTTGTCAAATAGGATGGGATTATGATGTTTTTTAACATGTAGTTAATAATCCAAGTAATTGAAGTGAGAATTGGTCGGATCATGTTGCAGCTTTTTTGATTTTTGAGGAGGGTAATGTGGTAGGTCATAAAAGGAGATGCAGAAGATGCAGTGAATATAAATTTGTAAATAATGGTAAAATAATTAATGAGGTGAGCTGATCAGAAAATATATAGTAGAATTTAATAGTATTAGAGTAAAGTAGCTGGTTTAATTGAGTTAGTGGATTTTAAAAAGATCAAAGGATGCTAATTAGGTCGAATCGAGTATTAGTTAATAAAAGTGATGAAAATCAGAGGTTGATAAAGAAAAATCAAAGTAATGGAAATAATGATTGAAGAGTAACTTTGTCGTCGTAGTTAGAATATCAATGATCACATTTAGATGATGTATTGATTTTTAATAAATAATAATATTAGGATTATAAGTATCAAAAATAATCGAACTTAATGGATCTATAAGTTAAGTATCAAAAATAATCGAACTTAATGATGAATAATCATCTATAAGCGTTTTTCCTTATACATTTTCACAAAACCCGTATTTTGTACATATGTATGTAAATCGATTTATAAACTTAGTTTTCCCTTTCTTATTTTTATTTTTAGTATTATTTATTCTTTTAGTTTAAATCTTTTATAAACTTCTTGATTTCTTCGATGATCTGTTCACTTTTAACATGGTGTATATAATGCTTCGTATTTGGAAAAACAACGTGTGTAGCTCTTGAAGATAATAACAATAGTTCACTTTGCGTTTGTTCCCAGTTCTTATATCCATTGTTGGTCGCAGAGATAACTAACATTGGTAAATCACCCAAGTTCCCTTTCTCCTTCAGCAAGCGACCATTTTCAGACATTGATTGCATTTCCAGCTTCATATCAAGATTGTTCAAATTGTTTAAAGCCATTGCAACTTTAATCTCTTTTAAATCCTCAGGGAGACCATCTATATCGACGAACAACCCGTCTGTAATCCCCAACTTGCTGAGTCCTCTTAAAATACCAGAGTTCTTTGCAAGACTCATAGCACCCCATCCCAGCTTCATCAAAACTGTTTGTTCGAAACCCATGGCATACTCGGGACTTATCCCATCAATGAGGACGACACCTGCTACTTCATTGGGGTAAAGCATAGCGTAGTTGATTAGTTCTAATGAGCCCATTGAATGGGCAAGTAAAATATAAGGTCCGCTCTCTCCAGATTTGCTTAATAATACATGCAATTCTTTTGCCATACTGTCGACATTTTGCTGTTTATGTAAGGGCTCACTCCATCCGTAACCTGGACGTTCATACAAAATGACTCTTTGCTTTTTATCAATTCGACTATAAAGTGGATAAAAGTCTGCATATGGTGAGGTCGTCCCACTTCCCGCTGCTAAAACTATTGTATAAGGACGATCAGGACTTCCTTGAGAGTATATATGCATAGCATGTCCATTTTCCCTGGTGGAATTAGTAGTTTCATATCATTCTCAACCCCATACTTCTGATATATACACCCAATTACAAAAAAAAATATAATGACAAAAAACAATAAATATGTCCTTTTCTTATTCATATTGATTCAATCCTCGCAGATTATTTTCATGTTAGATTTTCGGAATATCAAGAAAAAAACCTATAACCAAAATATATTACCCGGTGTTGAGTAATCAAGAGCAAAAGAAGAAAACTTAGTATATATCACTTCTTTTGTAGATGGCTATAAGGACTAAAAAGCAGCCAGTCTTTTGAGCAGCTACTTTTTACTTCTTGTAATTAAATTCATTTATATGTTTTTTTAATTGCATAGGAACTAATCATTCATTTCGTCACGTCCAATTGTATGGTTTCCTGCAAAACTCTTTCCCTGTTCTCAGTAAATCGATAAACCCCAATCTCGGCAATGGAGTCATCCAGCCATGTAATATCAAATCTATCCAGAGAATCTAAATCAAAATCATCAAACTCTTTGAAGTTTTTCAATGGCGAAGCATATTTCCCGTAATATATACGCAAAGAAGAATAAGCATATCGAACATTCCTATCCTTCACATCCACAACTTTCGAACTCGTCTCCTGCAGGTCAATTGTATGAATGTTATTAGGCGAGTGACTCACTGTAATTGATGTTACAATATAAGGAGCATAATCAGTAACTTCCTCCTCCCATTTTGCTGTTGAGGAGCAACCACTAAGCACAACTAACACTCCCGTGATAAGCATACTTAATTTCAGTAATCGATTTAGTTTCTTGTATTCCATACTAAATTTCTCCCCTATATTTTGACTACAACATTGTCTTGTTGATTATAGGTTCTTTTTTAACTACCTTTGTTGGGTAACGCTGACTGATGTCTCATCTCAGCCTTTTAGTTTACTTCATCAATCAAATAGCCCGTTAGCTGAATAAACATAGGTTCCGATTGTTGTAAGGTCGAATTTATCTTAGTTCAGATACCTATCAATGTGTTCCAATTCAAATAATCCACTCTCACGGATGAATTGCTTAAGTAAATAATTATGACTGCTTCCATAAATGACAAGAATCCGATCATCTTCTGTAGCCAATCTAGCAATGTTGGAATAAATAATTAAGTTTCTCATATACCACCAACGCAACCAGAAGCTTCCGATGTAATCTGGGTATTCACCGAAACGTGCTCTGTACCGAATATAGTATTGATGATCGAAAGCATTTAACTCATCATCGTTATTATTACGGATCATTTCTAGCACTGTTCCGGGTTTGAACATCTTATGTAGTCGTTCCACCCACTCGTTCGATTCGTTGTATAGCTCAGGCTGTTTTTTTTCTGCTTCTTCAAAGCCACGTTCCAATAAGTCTTTATCCGCTTGATCCAGATGCATGTAATCAGTCGCATAAATTTGCTCGTGTCCTAGATCACGAGCAATACGATATCCTAATTGCTGAATCTCTCTGCCAATAGTTCTGAATCCCCTGAAAGAAATTTCTGGTATTCTTTATTAAGCTCATCATTTCGCTCTAGAACTTCCTCCACACACACCTTCGTAGGACGAAACTCCGCTATCCGCTGCGACAACTCTTGAATTTCTTTCTGACGATAGGGTTCAAGGATGTCATCTACATATCGAAAATGGAAAACACCCATCACTAACACAACTGGCTTGCTCCTCATATTTACCAACTCTCCTGTTTTCAAATAACTAATTCATAGCTATTCGCCTCCAACAAGTAAATCCCTTCCAGCGACGTGTGATTTGCTACACTATTCTGCCGGTTAGCTTAATGAAAAAGCTGTAAAATTTAATTAGATATCTATCTAATCGGTAATCGGACCATGTTCTTGTCCATTTCGGTAATCGGTACAAGTTCTTGTCCCCCGACATTCCTCTTTTAAAATTGATTTTCTCCAAAAAACATAAGCATAGGCATAAGGACACAGTTCAGGAAATTCAATAGCTTCATCCGATTTTCGTAGCCCCACTAATTGAGTGATACATCGTTTATGTTGTTGGAGTGGCTCCTGAAATAATCGCTTTACAACTTATTGAACAGCATCAGAAGTAACTTGCAGTAATTCTCTTTGGAAATGATTAGAGAAATAATCCTGCCTATTATCAGATTTGTTTGAGTGAAATACTTTTATTTCTTCTGGGTCATCTTTAACTAAACTCTTTAGATTGCAATGTTCTGCATGAACGATCCATTTGGACTACATATTTGTTGTCTTTATGTTAGCCTGGTTCGCTGAAGCGCAACGAAGAACAGCAGAATTCAATTGATCAGGCGCTCTAATTCCCGTTCCAGAAGCGGTTATAATAAAGCAATGCGGTTTTGCTACTATCTTGCTAGAGGTCCCAAAATAAGAGCCTGAGCTTCTCATAATTTATATCATTCACTTTATCTAACTCCAAATAATTTCTAATAGCTAGAAGTAAGTGCTACTTGTGCATGATGATGGCCAATCTTTTGCTCTAGATACGCCGGTTCCCCCCACTCGCTCATCGTAGCCCAAGAATCCATCCGTGTTCTCGATAGAATTGCTCGGCGGATATATCCGTTTTTATCGACACCTTAATCATGGCTATCTACCTCACTTTGAATTACAAATGTCAAAGCCATCGTCGACAATGTATTTCCTGCAATTTCGACTACTCCTTCTTTCACATCGGCAGCAATATTGAGCGACGAGAGCAGATTTGTCCAGAATTTAACCGCTTTCGCATTTGATTTGAACATGCCTACGTCGTACCGGCCTGGGAAAAGTCTGAATATGCGCATGGCCGCCTCTTTGGCAATTTTCATGCCTCTATATTTGGGCAGAATAAATAACTCTTGCACTGAATAGTCCACCCCTTCTGCAACATAAGGAGGGGAAGTAATTAGTATAAAACCGACGAGGTTCTCATTAACTTTAATGAAATAGGGATGTAGCCGTTCATCTTGGTAATATGGCGATGTGTCATCCATTTCGAATGTACCGTTAGTTCCGATATCTTCCAACGAGTAAGCAGACAACTCATAAAGATAATAATTAAACATGTTTACAAAACATTCTTGGTCAGCTTCGGTTATTTTTTGAATTTTCGTGTTCATCATCTCATCTCCTAGATCTTAATATGGTTCCTTATACATCACATAATAGGCCGCACACAACGCATTTCATGTATCATGATAACTAAGTAAAACTTCGCCATCTTCCATTTCACCAGTCTCTTGAAACCCTTAAGCACGCTTCCATTAATCCAATGATAAATAGTCACCATGATTGTATTTTCGCTAAGATCAGTTGATATTTCTGTTACCAGATCACCTTGAAGATTTCTGACAGGGGCAGGTACGACGAGATTTGTATCTTTAACCAAAGATTCAAGCCAAATAAGCTCTGATGCGATATTCCCTTTTGATTGAATGGAAATCGTTGCGATATGGATTTTGATAAGAAACTTCTGATTATCATCGTTGGTCTGAACTTGAAATGTAACATTATCACTCTTTCCGAGATACACAAGTTTTTCCCAAACGATTGGATATTGACGTAAAGCTTCTTTCGCTACCTTCGCATAATCTTCTTCAGAAAGCATAATATCCACTCCAGTTAATGTAATTTTAACTTCACAATTTTACCAAGTAACCTTTATTTTATGGTGATAAAAGTCGATTATAGCTAAACTTTACTCCCCCATTAGCTCAATGAAATAGTTGAATCTTCTTTAGATATTTATCTAATCAGTAATGGGACTATGTTCTTGTCCCCCGACATGTATGTATGTTTATTTGCCCGTAAGTTGAACAAAAGCAGCCGATCACATTGATCAGCTGCTTTCTTAGTATTTTAAACTATCATTTTACCGTTAGCGTAATAAATTTACTTATTATTATGAAGTTTAAATGACTCCTCAAGGTCATCCCATGTTACATTAACTTTTATAACTTCATTTTCAGCAACTTTTGCTCCACCTTTTGAACTTCCTGAAGACGAAAATGTATCAGTTAATGGAGGTTCCGTGAATTCTCTTGTGCTATCTCCACTACTACTAATAGTTTCGTAAGAGTATTTAAGTTTTTGTAATGAAGACAACTCCTCTAAAGGACCTTTATATTTTATTATGAAGTCATAACTATCTTCGTTAGAATAAGTTTTTCTTCTGCCTTCCTCTTCCCATTTTTCCGTTCCTTTATAAGAGTATTGAGCTTTCCAATGTTCACTTTCTCCAATAAATTTATAGTTATTGGTCATAATAGCTAACTGCACTTTTAAATCCTCTCCAATTAGCTTTGTACCTTCGTAAATAACACCATTGTCATAATTCTTTATATCAAAATACCCATTATAATAATCCCAAACATCAGAATTTGAATACTTAGCAATTACGTCCATTATGTCATTGAATAAAGTAGAAGCCTCAGATTCTGATGGATGTCCATCAATCATAAGCCTAAATTTCACTTCCTTTTTACCATCAAATGCAGATGCTGTTGTATCTATCTCTTCAAGTTCCCTAAAATAATCCTCGGATTTTACGAGTGTATCGCTCATGTCTATTCTTGATTCCTGACTACAAGCGATAGTTAAAAATAATAAAAGAAATGAAAAAGCATATAAACTAACTCTATTCACAATTTGTCCCCGCCTTTTTTAGCATACACCCATTTTTCGCTTCCATTTTAGCTGCGAAACAAGCATGTTTCTAATTTCTTGTATCACCTTACTGATAGATAGGAACATAGTTCACTATAAACAACGTTGAAGAATAAGAATGAGTTACATGATAAATCCAACGATCCTGCTGTTTGCATTAATAAAAGGGAGCAACTACAACTGGCAAGCTGCTCCCTACTGTGTTCAACTAATGTTTTACAGTTAGCGTAACGTTTTCAGTACATTTTTTGAAACGTCCGTAATTATCTTAAACGACTAATTCCTTTAATCCAGGTTCAAAATTTGTTAAATCAGAAAAGCTTTGACCTGTTTCGTTTATCTCCAAGAATCGGTTCATAACAGTGTCTTTATCTCCTTCTGTTATCCATAGTGAAGATAAGTATTTTGCAAGACCGTAAGAGTTCAGTTTATGTCCGTTATCTAACACAAGTCCAAACATCCTTAGAGAATCTTCATGTTTTTCTATTCTAGTAAATGAGCATCCCAAATTATTTAGAGCGATGAGTAATGATCGCTTTGAAGTCCGGGAATAGTTTAGTTGACTCCAACTTCCCAACAATGGTGGTGCTGTTTCAACATTTTCTATCGAGCAAATTTCATCCAATTCTGCTGGAAGTAATTGATATATACAAGAAATGATTGAATTTATCCCCTCTTCATCTTTATGTAAATAATTCCGTTCCAAGAGTAACGAAAAATATGCAATTTTTGAGAAAAGAAGATTCTGCCAAGTGTCGTCCTCATGAATTAACCTCAGCATATTTTCAAGAGCAATATCGAGTACTTGTATATTTTTTAATGTTAATGAAGATGCCGCAGCGGTTCGATGACTTTCAAAGCGCACAGCCCGGTTTTCACGCGATCTATTCGAATGTGTACAGGCGTATAGATACCATTCAGTCCAATCCTTGAAATGGTCGCCTAGGGACAAAGTTAATGCTTGTGTAGCGTCTGATACTAACCAGTGGAGTTTTTCAGGATATAATGCTGTCTTCCCCCAGTTAACAAACTCTAAGTGATTCTGGTACAAATCATTCGTGTTCCTTAGTAAAGCATAGTTATCGGAAAGATTCCAATATACCCAGCCTTCTTCATCTAATGATAGCTTTTTCGATTTCTTGAAATCATGAAGGAGGTCAATTATTTCGATACTATCGTTAGCGTTAACTAGTTGATTAAACTTTTCATAAATATCCATTTTCCACCAGTCCCTTCGAAGGAATATATGGATTATACATACTACTTCAAACTTATAACAGACTGATAATTACTCCCCGTCTTTGGTATAATTAAATTAGGACAAAAGATAACGCGGCAGGATCACAGGTCTGTCCAATTCATAGCAATCTTCTCGCGTTTAGGCTGCCACTTATCTGGCAGTCTTTTTGCATATTCTTTCACTCATCAGAAGAATCGGTACTAAATACGCGCTATGTTTTCCTGCCGGTTAGTTTAATTAAAAGGTGTCTAATCATCTTTATTTACCGCCGTCGATGAAATCATATCAGGAGTGTAGAATGTTCTTGTCATCTGTCGGGAATGTTATCAAGTTCTTGTCATTGTGTTTTGACAATTTCGTTAGCGGAGTTTCTATTTCTTGATCACGTCCGCCGACGCCTGAGCTGGATAGGATTGGTCTATCGCCCCGTTAGGGATATTTATGCTCACTTGGTCACCTACCGAAACAGCATCAAAACCTTCTTTGTCCACTGAAAGCCAGATTGCATTCGGCTGAGCGCCTTCCAATATTTCGTTAAGTGGTGCTTCAATATGATCAACCCTGTCACGCACCACCAGGACTCTACCGTCTTCTTTCGCAACAACAAAACCCTCTTTATGAGTCCAATGCTCGTCTGATTCACTATTATTGTCGGATGAACATCCTGTTGCCAGTACCAGTACGAATACGAGTAAAACAAACATTTTATTCAAAATGATCTTCCTCCATGTTAAGTATTTATATAAATATGAACGAGTTAAGAGAAGAATTGGTTGCAAACGAGAAGTGATGTAAAATCATGTTAAACTGCCCAATAGCATAAAGAAAAAGCAACCGGTCTGTTGATCGGGGTTGGTTACTTGTTCTTTTTGAACTATCGTTCTACCGTTAGCTTAATAACTTGATTCTTCAAGAACTTTTTTGCATCATAGTTTTTGAACTATATTAGTTCCTTTTCCTTTTTTACTCTCCTGAAAAAAGACGATCACCTACATTTATCTTGTCTTTTTATTTTAATTATGAAGTAGTATTATATTTTTTATGAGGTGACTTATGAAAAAATCCAATATGCTATTTATCGGAGAGCTGTCCAAGAGTACAGGCGCAAGCGTGAGGTCGATACGGTATTATTAAAGACTTGGTTTGTTAAAACCTGCCTATATAGATCCCGATACAAGCTACCGCTATTATGATTATGATCAAATCTATTTAGTTGAATTAATCCAAATCTGCATTCAGTTGGACATTCAGTTAAGCGAACTAAAAAAATACATGACAGGCGATATAATAGACTACTCCGCACTTCTTAGCTTTGGAGAAAAAATCGCTAAACAAAAACTTTCAGCCGTGGAGCGTTCTCTGCGATTCATTGTTAGCGTACAGGAAAGAATAGAGCAGGCAGACGAACACTCACAAGGAGAAATTTACATAAGGCAAATCCATGAAAAATATTTTTTGGTTAAGCCAGTTAGTGGGTTTGATGATGATGTGTTTGGAGAACTGCTAAAGTCTAATCATACACCTTACAATCCTGTGGGTGAATTACTTGAATATGGACTTTTTGCGGAGATTACAGCCGACGGAATAAAGCGGTACGCATTTACTGAAATAGCAGAAAAACCAAATAAACTTGATAATATAAGAGTTATCCCTAGCGGTGAGTATTATTGCAAAGTAACGCCAAAATCAGAGATTGAAAATGCAAAAAATACTTTTTCGAGTGTTTTACAAAACACAGCTGCTTTTTTGGTTATTGAAACAGCCATGTTTACAAGCAAGTACAAAATAGATAAGCCGTTCCAAGAGGTTAGAGTAATTCGTCTATAGTCGTGTATATGAATAATGCTAGTTCCTCAAATGATATGCTCTCATCATAGTAGACAGAAGAAAAAATATTCAAAAGATTTCGATTTCATACGAGATCTAATTCAGGTGGTGAGGGGTTGCTTACAACAGGTATCTAAACCCAACCATGAGGCAAAACAGTTAGGGTTCTAGAAAAACACGCTTATCGATTAGATAAGAAAATCTAGGGGGTTTACCCTAATGAGCTTAAAATATAACAATGACTAAAACAGCCTATACTCTAACGAATATCGATAAGCAGCTTAACTAAAAAATACCCCCTCAGTCTTAATAACCGAGGGGATATTGAATACTATTTTTAAAAGTCTGTCTAATTGACAGGTTCCACTTCCCATACCGAGGGTAACGTTATTTTTCTTATTTAATGCATTTTATAGAATACAGGCAGGAATAGCCCTCACCCCAAAAGTTCGGAAATACCTCAATCGGCTCAAATCCAAGTGCTTTGTAGAAACCTCTAGTACCTTTGTAGCTTTCATTGTCGCTTGATTCATCTATTGTTTTCACGATAAAAAAACCTATCTTATTTTCTTTGCAAAAATCTTCGCAATGTAAAACTAGCTTTTTCCCAATGCCTTTACCGTGCTGTGAGCTTAAAACTCCCATCATTCCAATTTCTGCGGAATTAGGAGTATGCAATTTTAGACTAATGAAGCCTACCGCTTCATTACCATCATAAGAAGCAAAGAACGGAGCTTTCTCGAAAGAGCCGCTCGCTTGCTCAACGTCAGTGATTGTTGTATCTTTACCAAACCAATCGGGCAGGTCTGTAACCAACTTTTCAACAATACTTACTTTTTCCTCATAGCTTAGAACTTCTCTGATTTCTGTCATAACCTTTATTCTCCTTTGTATATCCAATCATTTTTAGCGAGGAATTACACAACGGTAACGGAGTGTTTTCTTGCGCTATAAATATTATGAACTATGACATTATGTTAGGGTCAAATGTTCATAAGTCAGAAACTTAATTTTCGACTTATCGCACAGTTATCCTAAATAAGAACATCTTCTAACTGAGGGGTAATTTCGATTAGATAAGTGCATATATGGATTCAACCCAAGAAAAACCACAGGTTATTTCCATCAAATTGATGGAAGCTATCGTAGGAACTCTCCAATGTTGTCCTTCTCAAGGGACATATACACTGTAATACCATATATTTCAACTAACCAGCCCGTTAGTTGAACAAAAACAGCAGACCCAAGTGGATCTGCTGTTTTTAAAATCTTCTGTTAAGTTATCATCAACGACATATAAATTCATTTGGTCAGAATCCTGCTCTTGTCCGTACTATGGCACAATAATTTGTCTGCCCACGTTCACATCGTCTACCTTCCATTGGTTATCAACAAATTTATAGAATACATAACGATCAACGAGTTCGAGGTTGATAGGACCGCTTTCAAAGTAAGCAGATTGGTGCATTCTCGCTAATGTAGTACTGCTGTAAGTAATATCCGCCATTTTTGTTAGTATAGCGTTATTTTTAATGCCATTACTGTGAATAATCTTGTTTATAAATGAGTCCGTAAAATAAGGTCTGAAATGTGTTCGGATTTGGGAATAGCTTGAGAGATCGGTGGCCTCATTAATTTTTTCATTAAGTACATTTATTCTTTCCTGACTCATTCTCCAAGACTTGAGCGGCTCTGTATAAATATAAACCTGTTCTTGACCGATCGTAATGGTTGCTTTTCGTTCTTGCTGAGACCACAGCGCTGTTCCGCCAAACGCTTCAGCAAAGGCACGTGCTGGTATATAAGTTGTTCCACTATAAATTTTCGCTGGCACATCAAGGCTGAAAGCAGCGTTATTTAATAAAGCATCGCGAGAATTAATATGCAACAATAGCTCTCGTTTTCCACGAGTAATCGTAATGCTTTTCTTTTCCTGGTTCCAAACCACTTCTGAATAGAATCTCTCTGAAACTGAACGTAATGGAATTAGCATTCTTCCATTTTCAATTTTTCCGTTGTCAACCATATTCGTAAAAGAATTGGCGAAGCTTTTCGCTGGACTACCGATTATTAAAGTGCACACTAAAGATAGAGTTAGTGTGATTATTATTTTTTTCAAAGATGCTTCCTCCCGTTATTCCATGAAATTCCTTAGATTATTTGAAACTATCATATATCCTATATGAATTAATTAATCCTAGCGATAATCAAATCCCTTCATACTTTAACCAAAATAAAGTCTACAACTATCCCTCCAGCATTTTATGCCGAAGGGATCAAGCAGAAATTGACTGAGTTATTTTTGTTCAAATATGATAACCGTTTTGGGATTTGCCATGTATTCTACGGGGGATCCTAACAACTCAGACACTAAGCGTACGGGTATAAACGAACTATTCTTCTTCAACAGTAATGTCGCATCAAATGAAACGGTTTCTCCATTTACAGTTGCTTTCTTCTCATTCACTATCCAACGGATCGTCGTGTTGTCTTTGCTGATCGTTACCTCTTTTTTGCTTTGGTTCCACCCTACCTTCGAACCCAATCGCTCTGAGACAAAACGAATCGGGACATATGTTCTGCTCGATGCTATAAACGGGGCTTCGCTTAGCACAAAGGATCTCTCCCCTACATAAGCAGTTCTACTCCCGATCACTAATCGCTGAGCTTCCAGTTGGGAGGATCCATCTCCACCGAACTTGTTGAGAAGTTGATACGTTTTGGTCGTACTTCTTAGATCCAAATAGTTACCGCTTAAATCCAACGCGTATCTTATTGCTCCCGTATCATAATGAGGAGAACCGAACGTATGATTTCGAATGGGATCCAAATTCCATACACGGTTATCTGCTAGATATAAATAATGAAGTTTGCTGAGGGATTTCAATGGCTCAAGATTGTAAACCAAATTAGAGTTTAGATTCAAGGAAGACAGGTTAGCCATTTTTTTCAGTGAATCTAGATTCTTGATCTGATTGTTTTCCGCGGAAAGAGCCCCCATTTGTGTCATCCCTTCAAGCGCACGGAGATCCGAGATTCCATTGCTTCCGATGTTAAGGGTCATTAAACTTTTGGATAGCGGCTTAAGTGGACTCAGGTCCGAGATCCGATTTCTCGCTAGTTCTAAATTTTTTAGCTTGGTTAGTTTGCTCAAGGGCTGGATTTTCGATATCTGGTTCCCGTTCAATTTTAACCATGTTAATTCTGTGGCCGATGATAAAGCCGTAATGTTCGAGATTTGATTATCGTCCGCTTCGAATGTATGCAGACGCCCAAGCTGCTTGATCACATCAATCGACGAAATTTGGTTTCGGTTTACTATTAACATTTCCATATCCGTCATAACGGACAAATCCTGAATTGAAGCGATCTGATTGCCGGAAATATCAAGTTCGCGAATCTTAGTCAATGGCTTGAGTGGCATGATATCGTCAATTTCATTATTGGACAAGTCAAGATATCTCAAATTTGAAGCGTATTGCAAGCCTTGAATGCTTTTAATTCCTCGTCTTGAAAGATCAAGTAAGGTTAATGATTGCATATCTTTCTGCGTAACGGCCGCAGTCTCGTCCTTTTCTAAAATCTGCTTTATTGCTTGCTCCAATTGCTCGTCCTGAAAACTTATGTCCAGTGAAGCCTGCTCCATATATGCCCTTCCTGGTAAGCTGACCAAGATCACCAGAACTAATACTAGGCCTGATAAAACCTTATTCATTACGTTCCTATCTCCCCTCTTCTACTGATGTCTAATGATAGTGACGTTAATTATTCATAAAAGTTGCTCTCCAATTTTTTTCCATACTGCCCATAAGACGATAGTATAGGACACTGAAGATTGATTTGTGGTTACAATGTTTTTGTCACATGACATTTAGTGTCATACAAATACACCATAAACCATATAGCTCGATTTTTCGTTCTGTTTTTTTATAAGTTCCCATTCCTTTTGCAGTAAAAAAGCAATTCGGATTTAATCCGAATTGCTTTTTCTTTGAATACTGGTGCTCCGGTACCGCCAACGGAAAGGCCAAGCGATGTCAAACCCTTTTCAAGTGCCGGCTTTATCATTCATCCTGGATTCCCGGCAACTCATAACGTTGTTACAAATGGCAATCCTAAAACATCAGCTATTGTTCCGCGTTTTTATTAATTACTCCTTTAATCCTTCTAACTCCAGCAGCAGAAGATTGTTCTTTTTTAATACTGAACTTTCCTAAGTTTGTTGTATCTTCTACATGAGGTCCTCCACATACTTCTCGACTCCAAACTTTCCCTTCGTTATCTTTGATTGTATACACCTTAACGATATCCGGATATTTATCCCAAAAATTCCCTTCAACATTACTTTCTTTCGCTTCAATTTTAGGCATCTCTGAAATATAGGTAATTGCTTTTGACGAAATCGCATCATTCACATACTTCTCCACCGCAGCTATTTGCTCTGGCGTAAGTTTTTCATCATGGTTGAAGTCAAACCTTAATCGTTCTGAAGTAATATTACTTCCTTGTTGATGAACATGATCACCCAAAACTTCCCTTAAACCAGCAAGTATTAAATGAGATACCGTGTGCAGCGCTGTTGTTTCCGTTGAATGTTCAGCTAATCCACCTTTAAATTTACCCGCAGAAGCAGTTCTGCTCTTCTCAGCATGTTTCTTTGCCGCCTCTATATAAGACGTCTTGTCCTCCATGCTATATCCACTTTCAGTTAGAAACTCTTCCGTCAACTCCAAGGGAAACCCATATGTTTCGTAAAAATAAAAGGCATCTGCACCTGTAACTTTACCCTTATTCTTAAGATGTTTTTGTATTTCAAATTCTCCTTGCTGTAAAGTTCTATAGAAAAGATTTTCTTCCTTATTTACGATTTCGATAACTTTCTTTTTATTACCGATCAAATCTTCATAAGCTGTTGCTTCATCTATATAAACTTCAGACAACTCACCCACAAAACTTCCTTGTATACCTATTTTTTTACCTGCACGAATCGCCCTTCTTAATAACCTTCTTGTTATATACCCTGCATCACTATTAGCTGGCTCCGCACCATCATTAATTAGAAAAGTAGCCGCTCTCACATGATCAAGTATGATTCTAAACGACTTTAAATCGTCAGTATATTGTTTACCACTTAACTCCATCAGTTTTTTCTTGGGATTAAGGAAGAAAGCCGTATTATAAATATCCTTGTCACCATTAAGGGCTGTTGCAACCCTTTCTAATCCACCTCCATAATCAATATTGGGATTTTGCATTTTTACAAATCCTGTGTCTTCTTTTTTATAACACATAAATACGTTGTTCCCAATTTCTAAAAACCTCTCGCTTACAGAAGCAGGATGATCCAATGAATCACCGCCTGGTTCAAGATCATAGAACATTTCACTATCAGGCCCACCCGGTTCACCAACAGGCATATCCAATGGACTTCCGGATCGACTCCACCAATTTTCTTTTTCATCGTATAGGAATATTCTTCCGCCTCTAGATGCCCCATATTGATAGGGATCATCTTCAATGATAGGTTCTATACCAACGGATTTAAATTTTTCTGACCAGATTTGAATGGCTTCCGTATCTTTCTGTATATTCAAATCATCACTTCCTATAAAAGCACTGATATACAGCCTGCCAGGATCAATCCCTAATTCGATAATATGCCAATTCCAAATGGCATCGATTTGCTTTTTCTTATAGTTACTTTCATCTGCTTTAAACTCCCATCGACCTATCATTTCAAAAAATGTCAGATGCGACGTATCTCCTACTTCATCAATATCCACTGTTCTTAAACACTTCTGGATATTAGCAATCTCATTACCTATCGGATGCTTTTCGCCCAATAAATAGGGAACCATAGGTTGCATCCCACTTCCTGTAAACAACGTTGAGGGATCATTCTCTGGTAACAAGCTAGAAGAGGGCACTTGGCTAGCCCCTATTCCTTTCATAAAATCAATATATGATTTTCTTAACTCATCTGGTGTCATTTTCACCATGCTCAATACCTCCCATTTCAATTATTATTAATTCTCAGAAAAATATTTTTCAAATATTCAAACGAGAAGAATTAAAACAAAAAAGCCCTAAGCTGACATATTTCTTGTCAACTTAGGGCGAACTATTATGTCCGTGTTACCACCTAATTTCAGATTTCTCTGCACTCTATCAATACGGGATATCTCCGATATTGTTTCCTGAATAACGGTGGAACTCCGTTGAAGCCTACTAAGATTCCTCTGTTCGGTTCACAGCTCCGAGACTGCTTCACTATTAGATCAATGAAGATTCGCACCAACCATCTTCTCTCTGTGAGATCCCTAATAGCTACTATTTCTCATCATAGCCTTTTCGTTTTAAGTTAAACCAATGCTATCACACTCAACTTATTCTGTAAATTAATTCCACTATTTTTTATAAGGTAATGATTTTCCTTGAAGGCTCGATGCCGAAAAGAAAACGGAGGTAAAACACATGAGAAAGACAGCCAAGGATCTTCGTGGCCGTCTTTCTCATGTGTTCGTTTCTTCCAAGCTTTTGTTGGCTTGATGGCAATTATGCAATATCAACCATCGCAACATGTTTTTTCATAGCGTTCATTCCTCTTTTGACCCCGATGCAGCGGCATGTCCTGTAGGTCGATTTCACTTACCTCGTTACATCCTCCACCGTTGTATATCTCACTTCTGAGTGTCTGCAAAACCAGACTCTTCACATCATGTGACCATTATTTGAAGAGATTACGCCTGTCAATAACGCAAATACATTCAAGAGCAATCTGTCACCTAGTCTGACTATTTCATCTGTTCCTGAACCCAGATCGCAGAACCGGCCAGCATCTCCATCAATCCGTTAAAATGAGGCGCTACCTCCTGAAATGGATAATCTCCTGCATAGTCGTGGATAAGTATCAAAACTTTACCCGAATTCCGTTCCAGAACAGCAATACTTCCTTCTCCAAAACCGCCAATCGGGAACGGATTCAGGTCTTCAGGCAGGTCGCATTCTCTCTTATACTCTTGATATGCTTCCACAAATGCAGGGTACGCCCAGTCCAATTCCTGTACGGAATAGAGCGCAGGATCACCGAAGTTGCAGGCACCGTAGTACAGCAATAGGTCTCGGTACGACTCGGGAAGAATAACGTTGTACTTTTTCTCAAAATCAACGATCGCCTGCTCCGATTCCCGCGTACAGCTCATCCCCATTTCGGTCTGATATGCCTGATTCAAAAGAATCCGAATTGGTTCTAATGCCGCTGATTCCATGAAACATCCTCCTTTTATAGGTGAGATAAAGCCTGTCATCATTGTACGATGTAAAATATTATTGATTAGGCCCTCGATCTAACGAATTCGAGTTCGTCTCTTACTGTTAATAACAATACAACTCTGATAGGGTTTTATGAAATAGAATTTTTTAGCCTTCGTTATTCCTGGTTGTCATCATCTCCAGCAAGCCACGTAATGCGGCCGATAGATGTTTCACTATGGGCATGTACAAGTTCCACTTCTAACCTACAGTATAGCTCTACTCATCGACGTTATTATAGAATTCTGATCAACCACGATTAATATATCGTAGCCGAACATAATACGCCGGCTGCAGTTGTGTTGCCTGGACTATAGTCTCCTCTTAACTCAGTTCTCTACCTATGACAGCGGATTGTTCTTTAAAATACATTAAAGCTGCACAATAGTTTAACCACAAAAATTCTGCCGGCTCAATCGGGAGAATTTTTGCATAATCGGCCCACGTAGCACTTAATAGTGCTCTCGAAAAAGGATTAATAATTCGCAAACTATACTGTATCACCAGGTAGATAAACGAATTACGTCAATCGTTCAAATTATTTTATTTTATATTTGCAAAGTAAAATGCTACAATGATGAAATCTTTTTAATTTTGATCGGAGGCAGACCGTTGTAAAATCTCATTCCTTTTCCTGAATTAACTGAATATAGGGAAGGATGGGTCTAATGCTAACAAAATCATTTCATAGACTCTGGCTTAGTCAAGCTCTATCTATTTTAGGTGACACATGGTATATTTTAGCGCTTGTCGTTACGCTATACCATGTATCTGGTTCTGCCACCATAACCGCTTTGTACCCACTCCTCAGAGCTGCTGGTATGACAGTCGGTAGTATATCGGCTCCTGTTATCATGCGTAAGCTGCGCTTGAACCGTCTACTTGCTACTAGTCTTGGGGGACAAACTCTTGGCTTGAGCTTGCTGACCATATATATGCTACTAGTTGGTGAAGATAATCTCAATATTTCAATATTGGTCGGGATAGTTTTCGGAATATCTATTCTGGAGGGTGTGGCGGTTCCCGTGAGATCGTCTCTTGTTGCTCTAACCGTACCTGAAGCTTCGCTGCTCAAAGCGAACAGCATTCTATCGGGTATTGTACAATCTTGTTCTCTGGCCGGATGGGCGTTCGGATCAATGACGGTCAGTTGGCTCGGTGCAAGCCAAGTGCTGCTCCTTTCAACTGTGCTATTGGGTAGTGCTTGCTTATCATCCTGCATGATAAGTAAAGTCAGAAACAACACACACCAAACTCCAGCCGGTTCTTGGAGACGCTCGCTTCAAGATGGATGGCGGAATTATTTTATGTTACCGAAGTTACGTGTCTTGTTATGGATGGATTTTTGGGAAGGCTTATTTAGAGGTGTATTCGCTGGGGCACTATTGCTCGTGTTCGTAGGCGAACGATTACATGTTGGTTATGTATGGTGGGGTTGGATGAACGGCGCTAATTTAGGTGGTTTCGTTCTTATTAGCATTCTTATGAGCCGCTTATCGAACGGAATGTGGAATCTTGGGCTCATGCTAGCTGTAGGCAGCGGATGCGTTGCTGCACTAACACTCGGCTTCAGTTTTTCTACTAGCCCGCTGGCGACACTATTTATCATGTTCGCAATTGGGGCTTCCCAAGCCATAAAAGATTTAGCGGAACGTACTTCTTACCAAACAAGCGTTCCAGCTTCAGAGCTGCCACCGTTATTTGCCGCCCAATCATCACTTACCTCAATTTTATATGGAGTATCTTTATTATTATCCGGCTGGCTAGCGGATACCGTAGGAATTCAAATGCTATATATCTATGCATCGGTTGGATTTTCCCTTTCCTTCGTGGGTGCTCTTATGTACCGAAAGAATGCACTGCAAAAAAACAGAACCAACGATACAGAAGACACATCCATTAAGGAGTTAATGAGGTTAGACTTATAATATTTGTTTTGTCAGCTTGATGTGTAGTACCTTATGATCAGGTTATCCAGAACTTACTGGATGGCCTTTTTTTTTATAGAAAAATGTGATCCCTATGCGTATGCTTTTGTTTTCTGAAGATTAGATTATTGCGTAACCTGAGCGATTGCATTGACAAATTTTTTGACTGATTCATTGGCTTCTTTGGAATATAGTAAGCCAAAAGGTACGCTGGTTCCATTCCATTTTAGAGGAATAGTAATGAGTGAAGGATGGATATTGGCCCAACTATCTAACGTTAAAAGAACACTCCCTGTTTGTGCACAGCGGTTAAAAACTTCTATATCATAAAAATATGCGGTATCAATAATTTGAATAGTTGGATGGTTTTCTTCAATATATGCCCGAAATTCATCATTGGGATTGCTGTCTCCCGCCCGAACCATCATTAAATGTTCCTCATGTAAATCTTCTAAATTAATAATCTCCTTAGTAGCAAGTGGGTGATCTGATGATACAGCACAACTTAGCTTATATTCGCTTAATGGGTAAAGATTACAATGCTCTAACCACTGATTTGAACCAAAAGCACCAATAATACAATCGAACTGTGTTCCCAGAGACTTTATCGTATCCATAATTGTATTTTTATTATCATCAAATGGAATGATTTGTAATTTGAATTGCGGAAAAAGTTCACTGACTTTATTCCAAATAGGAATAAATGATTTAACTGGATTTAAAAAAGAACTACCAATTCGTATGATATATGGTGAATCAGCAGCTATTTGACGGGCTTTTTGAACAGCATTTCGAGACAGACTTATGATTCGTTCGGCATCTTCATAATAAGATTGTCCAGCGGGAGTTAATGAAATACCTTGATTGGATCGCTCTACAACAGAAACTCCTAATTGATCTTCTAACAAATTGATTTGCTTCATAACAGCAGTTGTAGAAAGAAATAATTTATCTGCTGCTTTATTAAAACTTCCGCTTTCTACTACTGCAACAAAAATTTCAATTTGACGACTATACATGCAAAGCCTCCGTATAAACCTGTAGTTTAAACTACATTAACTTATCTACTATTCATTGTCAAAAATTTAATACTTATAATGAAATACAGAAACAGAATTAATTAATGTGGAGGAATTGGTATGCAAAAGGTTATTTTAAACAATGGTGTTGAGATGCCTAAGATCGGCTTTGGAGTTTTTCAGATGGAGGATCCACAAATTTGCGAACAAGCAGTCTGTGATGCAATGGATGCAGGATATCGTTTAATTGATACAGCTTCTGCTTATTTGAATGAAGAGGCAGTCGGCAGAGCCATCAAACGGAGTGGTGTACCAAGAGAAGAGCTATTTATTACAACTAAACTTATCATTCAAGAACAAGGCTATAAAGAAGCAAAAGAAGCATTTGATAAATCTTTGAAAAAACTTCAATTAGATTATTTAGACTTATATCTTGTTCACCAGCCATTAGGAGATTACTATGGCTCATGGAGAGCGTTAGAGGAACTATACAAAGAAGGGAAAATTCGAGCGATTGGTGTGAGTAATTTTTATCCTGACCGTTTGATCGACCTCATCCAACACAATGAGATTGTTCCAGCTGTTAATCAAGTGGAGACTCATCCCTTTACGCAACAAATTGAAAGTCAAAAGATTATGAAAGAATTTAACGTACAAATTCAGTCATGGGCCCCTCTAGCTGAAGGGAAAAATAACATTTTTGAAAATGAAAAATTACTTCAGTTGGCAAATAAACATGGAAAAAGCGTAGCACAAATTATTTTGCGTTGGCTTGTTCAAAGAGATATCGTAGTAATTCCGAAATCAATCCACAAGGAAAGAATTATTGAAAATATCAACATTTTTGATTTTGAACTTGATGAATCTGACATGAATCAGATCAGTACGTTAGATACAGGTGAACATTTAATCGTTAATCACCGTGATCCTGATTTAGTCAAATGGTTTGGTACGATAAAATTTGACATTTAATATGATTTATCATAAAAAACCGATTTCCAATAGGATTCGGTTTTTTAATTGAAAGACCAAAGGAGACTAAATGAATGACTAAACAAAATAGCCTACTTATCCTAATTTTGACCGTAGGAGTTTTCGGTATCCTAACGACTGAAATGGGAGTTGTAGGGATATTACCTTTACTTGCTGAGCATTTTGATATCACAGTATCTACAGCAGGGCTGCTAGTGAGTCTCTTTGCACTTGCTGTAGCCATATCTGGCCCCATCATGCCGTTATTGTTTTCAGGTATCAACCGCAAGAAGGTAATGCTTCTTGTTCTGGGTATTTTCATTGTAGGTAACATTGTCTCCATATTTGTATATAACTTTTCCCTATTGTTACTTGCTCGTGTAATCCCAGCCTTTTTTCATCCAGTTTACTGTTCGCTGGCTCTGACAGTAGCTGCTACGTCCGTTAGTAAGGAAGAAGTACCAAAGGCCGTTTCTAAAGTGATTTTGGGTGTAACTGCAGGGATGGTACTTGGTGTACCAATTACAAACTATATTGCTAGTTCCAGTTCACTGGAAATGACTTTTGTTTTCTTTGCCATCGTAAATGCGATTGCCTTCATCGCTACATTGATATTTGTTCCCTCCTTACCTGTTAAAGAAAGACTTTCATATGGAGCTCAAGTAAGTATATTGAAGAAGCCGATTTTTTGGTTAGCTATAGCAACCGTGGTATTTATAGGTTCGGCAACTGCAAGTGTGAATACTTTCATCACGGAATATCTTGAAACGGTTACCAATATAACAGGTACAACCTTAACTTTTGCATTACTAGTTTTGGGCTTAGCAAGTCTAGTTGGAAATTTAACAGGAGGAAAATTACTTACTAAAAATGCTATTAAAACAGCCACATTTTTTCCAATCGCATTAGGAATCGTTCATGTTTTGTCATTCGTCACAGGTAAGTTCACTGTCCCTATGATGATCACTATTGTATTGTGGGGGATATTATTTGCAATAGGAAATAATGTTAGTCAATATTGGATTACTTCTGCTGCTCCAAATGCTCCAGATTTTGCTAATGGAATATTTTTAGCGGGTAGTAACTTAGGAACAACAATTGGCACTGCAGTAGCGGGATTTATCATATCAGGAATGGGCACACAATATATCGTATTAGGAGGAATGCTATTTTTGATATTGAGTTTAGCATTTATTGTACTAAGAAACTATATGTTTAATTCGATAACCAAACAAAGCGCTAGTTAACATTGATTATGAAATGATGTTAGACAAGTTCTACAACCTCTTTCACATCAAGCGAATGATGGTTGGAGGAGGCGGAACGATCAATTGGTCTTTTGTACAAAACGGACTAGTTGATGAAGTTAGTGTCATCTTAGCTCCTATCGCAAATGGCGATCCAGAAGCCCACCGGTTCTTCGTCGCAAAAGAACCGTATTCCAGCATTAAAGAAATTGCCTTTAAACTTAAATCCGTTGAAGAATTGGATTACGGAACATTATGGATTCGTTATTCCGTGAGAGAGAATTAGTGTGAGAAACGATAAGTAGGTTAAAACCCGTACTTATCGTTTTTGATTTGAAGGCTCATTTTTAATACCTAACCTCTCGTCTTTACCTTTCAATCCGTGAATCGATATTTGGCGGGAGTGATTCCGTGCTCTCGTTTGAATATACGCACAAAATAGTTTAAATCCATACCTACCATTGTCGCGATCTCACCTACAGACAGCTCTGAATGTTCAGATAAAAGCTCTCCCTCTATGGAGAATCACTTTTCTCTTAAATGCTCATGTTTTCTTAGAATTTTAATGTCTTACATATTTAACAGACATCTTTTTCATGGATCAATATTGAATATAAAGAAAATTATGGAGTTAC
>NZ_BOSJ01000011.1 GCF_018403285.1 Paenibacillus sp. J45TS6
TAAGATGTGTATAGCTCATGGCGGATTCTCCTTGTAGGTGTTGTGTGGTAACTCCATTCTACACGAATCCGGCCATGGGCCATTTTTTATTTTGAACTAGGTGTCGCACTTCATATTACAATCCGTCAAGTATAAATATTGTTTTCAGATTAACTGAATATTTTATTAAGTAGCGACGAAAAACAAATGAAAGTAAGGTCATGATAGCAAAGTACCCAATCGGTATAACGAAACTATAAAATACTTTTTCTGTTGCACCAATGTCACCTGGTGGGGCATCTGCTGCTGTGAATCGTCCCATTGCTATCCATATCTTAAATACCCAGTAAAATAAGAATGATGTGGTTGATATAACTAATAGATAAGCTACATAACTAATTACACTAAGGTTAACCTTCAAACAGTAGCCTCCAATTTTATGTATTTTTTTATTATAATGACTTTGATAAATGATTACTTCATTAAAATAAGAACGATTGTTGTATCCACATTAAGAAGCTCAGAAATCCTGTTATGCAGAATGTGATTAAGATAGTTACTGTTCCTCTTGAAATAGACTTTAAATTTTTCTTACCTGTTAGTCCTATTATTCCAAGTATTAAAGTTGTTAACGAAAGAATGTAAACAATATTAAAGGCGTCTGGAACGGATATCATATGGATATGTCTATAGATTTCTATCCAATATGGCATTGCTAAATACGAAACTAAACAAATTATTGAAAGAAAGAAAGACCATGAATTTATTTTTTCTCTCATAAATTTCACCTCCTCATATAGCTAATTAAGCATAAGAAATATCCGATGGATTTTGTAGGATCTTAAACGATCATATGTGCCTGATAATCTTGAATGTTGTTATTTATGGTTTCGCTAGGCAGGATGGAAGCATTAACTATATAGGATAATAACCTCCAATCACAATGCAGAAATTTACATCTAGAATTCAGTTAAAATACAAGAAACACATAGGCTGTCCTAATAAAAGGGAGCAGTTGCCAAATGGCAAGCTGCTCCCTGCTGTACACAACTACTCTAAAAAAATCAAAATGAACTTTGATCCTAATATAAAAAGAAGGTCGATAGACCTTCTCAGATTGTAGACAAAAGGCATTCAGAATGCCTTTTGTCTACAATCTGAAAATAAGACCCCTAGGGGTCTTATTTTTTAAGAAAATTGTTTAGTTCCAATATTTTTTCTTGATCCGGATCATCTTGTATATCAATGATTTTCTCTTGTACTTTTCCTACGTTTTTCAAAGGTTGATTATTATCAATTTTTTCTGCAATAATTTCTGCTAAACTGGTATTCACTTCTAAATCAGAGTAATACGATAAGATATCAATTCTTGAAGCAGAACTGAGAACAGAAGTGTTAGGGACTTTGCCTTCTTCAAGTTTCGAAGAAAAGAAAGAAAGCTCACTTAATAATCTCTGGTTGAGGTTTTGCTGAAATAAATCCTGTTTAGCGTTATGGGATTGATATAAAAATATATTAAAGAATAGAGATCCAATAAGAAGTATCAATAGAGGAATATATGCTTTTTTTTTCAATTAAAATCCTTCTTTACCAAGAAATTTGATTGTGATTGTAAACTTCCATTGTTTTGCTTGCTGGACCAATACTTATACCAGCAGTTCCTTTTATGTCTACACTTAATGAGGAGTTTAGAATTGTAATATTATGACCGTATTTAGCATAGATATCTGCCTTTGTCAATGTCGATACATTTGGAGTATATCTATACTTCATGTAACCTATTATGTTTCTTGCATAATCGGGATGAGAAGGGCTGTTTCCATCATTAACTTGTGGAAGTTGCATCTCATACGCATAACCTAGAACGCTTTGAAAGGCTACTGGATTATTGGTTTTTTGGATTACTTTGCTGGGATTAATTTGATCTAAATAAGTATATTTAAATACATTTGATGCTGTTCCGGGTATAACACTCATGTTACTATTTGTTCCAAGAGCAAGGACATCTTTCTGTTTTTGTGTTGGTGTCTTAAGCCATTCGAACCGAGCAGAAGCACCGCCTTGAGATGTAGAATATTTCTCATTGCTTGTCTCAAGTTTAAGCCAACTAGTTGTGGTCGTAGATGCTCCCATGGTAGTAATTCCATTATCTTTATTATTAGATTGTTCCATTGCTTCCTGTTTGGAAACTTCAGATACATTTGTGTCTACAATTTGAAGTGGACTATATCCGTTATCTGGAGTTGCTAAAGTATAATCATAGACCTCTTCTAGTTTGAAGTAATTTTCATCAACTGAAGAAGTAACTAGTTCGGAAATACCATCATAATAATACTGTAGATCTTCGTCAATTAGATCATTTACCCAATCTTCAGATAAACCGTATGCTTGATGTACTGCTGACCTTTTTTCTTCAATAGACAACTTTTCACTTGCAAAAGTAGTTGAATTACCAAGTAATGATGCACAAATTAGGGAAGCTGAAGCCAAAACTGTTACTCTTTTGATCGTTTTACTAATTAACAAAATTAATCCCTGCTTTCTCTTCCTTTTTTAATAAACAATGTTCAAATAATTGAAATATTAATATTAATAATGGTAACAGAAAGAAAAAATTAATAAAATAGGAGGATATACGTGATCTACTATGTATAAATTTGTCGAATAATAAGGTATTAATGAGCCTATATGACTATATTCAAGAAACCTGTATATATGCAATTAGAGGAGCTTGTGAGTTCTTCAAAGGGCACTTAATGGATTAATTCTTTTAACTGAGTCAGGCTACCTAATGTTAGTAAAATCTTTTTCGGATGACCTTGCCTGGGAAGTGCAACGAATGCTAGTCATCACTTATTTTTGCTTCAGACAGTTTGTAACCAACTGCACTAACTTTACCTCGTGGGGTGATCCTTTAATTTGGTGGTATCAAGGATCTCAAAACAGTACTATTTGGTCAGTAGCACATGATTACGTGTACTTTGGTAATAGAAACAATGATCAGGACGGAGGACTTTCTCACGTTTATACATCAAGTGTAAAAGATCTAAAGATCGGTAGAATAGCGGCACATCCTTTTTTTATAACTGTCTACTTAATAGGGTTCAGGTTCATGGCAAGCTGCTCCCTACTGTATTCAACTATTGTTTTCCAGTTAGTGTAATCAACCTGTTGTGAAGTTAATGATCCCCTGCACCTAAATAACTTTCTACTGGCACTTTGTATAATACATAGTCGCTAGTCCACATCTGCCCTGTTATAATAATCCTTCCTTCACCTTCAAAAAATATCCCAGAACCCTCATAAGAGTCATACTTTAACCCTTGATTCTCCATTTCCCTTATGACTTTGTCTCTTCCTTCTTGTTGATTTCCACTATAACCAAGCCAATAAAACCCATTAACATTTGCTAACTCAACTAGTTCATTGTTACTCTTATCCAATTTCTCAACAACTTCTTTCTTTGATACACCTTCAAAAGGAAGCGTTGGATAATAAGCTTTACTAGAGTAAAGCCAAAAACTTAGTAAGACAATTACAGCCAGTATTAATGCGATTAGAAGAAATAATATATTCTTTTTCGTTTTCACGTTGTCGTTGACTCCTTTTTTTAGAATCTATATAAGTTATACCTGAAAGATTGCTATAAGTTGCGAAAGTAAGGGAGGAAGGAGCAGAAAGTTAACCTGCCGATTAGCAAAAAGGGGCAGTTACCAACTGGCAAGCTGATCCCTTTTGTTTTCAACTAACGTTTTTTCGTTAGTTCAAATGAGTAGTTCATTTTTTTAATTGAGTAATTTTTCTTAGAATTACTGCTGTACAGACAGATATAACACTAGCTAAGTATAAAAGAGCATATGCTATAGCAGCATAATATGTCAGTTCAGCTTCAATACCGGATCTTGTAAGAACTAAAATAATGGCAAAGCCAACAACAAAAACGACAAAACCCAATAGAGCATTTTTAATAACTTCTTTCACAAATTCACCTCCTAGGTTTATACCAGTTCCCAGCTACCTATACTAACCCGAACAGCCTAATCGACTGTAATCTTATTTATCTAAAGTTTTACGTACGCTTATAGTCCAACGGATTTATGTAGAAGATCCCATCGTCCGACAAACTTTTTCTTTAATTTATTTTCTAAGTGGCTCAGTAATTTTGAGATTTTTAATATAATTACCTCTTATAAAGTTATGGTAATACGTAATGAAGTAAGTTTGATTAGTCTCTACCAAACTATATGTAGATTCAGGCACAGATATTTTTTCTCGTTCGCCATTCCCACTAGTAATTGTGATATAGTTCTTGAATTTCCCAACTTCCTTACCTTCTACCTTTGTAATAGTAGTTATACTTGAGCTATAGAAAAACAAATAAAGTAAAAAAAATATTATAAAACATGTAAATAAAATTTTTTTCGCATCTCTCTGATAATGAACCTTTACTAATTTAAACATAAGCATCTCCTTTATTTTATTTAACTTTCTTTTGTAATCGTGAACTAATGAATTTTCCCTTCCAATTTTTACTTAATCGTAGATTCTAACATATCGTCTGTTTATAACTATAGGTTAAAATATGGAAATACGATTAAAATTGTAGGTTTCATTATTAATCCATGCAATGTGAATATGGGTCCTAAACTGTCCAGGAGCTTAAAGAAAAAGCAACCGGTCTATTGATCGGTTGCTTACTTTTTCTAATTAAACTATCGTTCTTGTATCTACGAACCCGAGAGGCTTAAGGGAGCACAAGCGACCGGGTCCAACGGACTTTGCCTCGCAGGGTTGTGAGCTGAATCTGCTTCTCTGCATATCTCATCTAGCGAACCAAGGGCTCTAAGCCCGCAGCGAAGATACATTGTTATGCGATACCCTGTCTTCATTGAGCTACTTCAAGTTTCTTTTCCAATTTATTCTTTAATCTTTCATCAGATAAAATAAAAAGTATAGACAAGTCATTTATGGATTTAATCCCTACTATTTTTTCATTTATTGGATTTTCCTCTATACCAGCTATATGGATTTTCCCCCTGTTAATTGGATCAGATGGGTCGTAAATAAATGAAACCTCATAATCGGAGTAGCCTTTTCGATATACATAAGAATACATATAGTCTTTACCTTCACTACCATCTTGAAAAATAAAATATTGTCCTTCTTCCCCTGTCAAACGAGCATTAGTTAACCATTGTTTTACCTTATCTGATTGTTCTGAGTCGATTTCATACAACTTATAATCGATAATAGCATTCATACTGTCTTCTAAATTTGCTTTTTCCTCAGTAGAGCATCCCGAAATTATTAAAAATAATGACATGATAAGAATCATTGTATTAGTTCGCATACTACCTCCTTGTCAAGGTTTTTAGATTTTATATATGTCTTTGCAGGGTTTCGCATAACATATTATTCACGAACTTCCTAAACAATTCTATATGTAGGGTATTCGGGAAACTTTAGAACTATCCTGCCGTTTAGTTGAATAAGAGGCGGAGCTCTAAAGGAGAATCCGCCTCTAAAACATACTAAAAAAATCGACGATACAGTTCTCTCCGGCGCTCTCCACGAAGCTGAGCATAGATTTGTGTGGTTGAAGCTTTTTCATGACCTAGCATGCCTTGGATAAAATCTAACGGTGCCCCGTTATCAAGCAGCTGGCATGCATAAGTATGACGGAATCGATGGGGATACACATTTGCCTCCACCGCTCCGCGATCTGCCAGTCGCTTTAATACCCACCTTAGCGTTGGAATGGCCATTCGCTTAACAGGATTTGTATCCGTTACAAATAAGGCTTTACGGGAGTCTTCCCGACTTGCTAAATACTTCTTCAACCATACTTTACACTCCGTAGTGAAGTAAACTTCTCTTTGCTTTGCACCCTTCCCGTTTACAATGGCAGAGCAATTCTCCCAGTTTAGATCCTCAATATTTAATTTTTCGACCTCTCCAATTCTGCAGCCTGTGCTGTAAAGAAACTCAAGTAGAGCTCTTTCTCTTCGTGTCTGACAGGAAATCTTCAGATGAATCACATCTTCCTCCATCAAAAACTTAGGGATTCGCTTATCCATTTTGGGCTCACGTAATTTGAGCGAAGGGTTAGTGGGTAAATAGGCTTCTTCATATGCATAACGAAATAGGGAACGTACAAAACGGATGCGATGCCCTAAGCTACTTGCCTTTAATCGATCGGACTGCTTAGCTAGGTATTCCTTCAGCAGATTCAGAGTAACCTTGGAAATATCTATATCCCCAAGATCTGTAACTAACATCCGGAGCTGCAAAGCATATGCTTTCAATGTATTTGGACTAAACCCTTGGATTCGCTTGTCCGCTTCATAATGACGCCAAAGTTCGCTTAAAATCATAATAAACCCTCCTATTAGAGCAATTAATTCTAGTTTGCTTCTAATAGGAGGGTTATAAACTGTAGATTAAACTAGCGTTTCCTGTTAGTTGATTAATAAAACGTTACCTTGTCATTAGCTTATTCTCGGTTAATCTAGCACTTTTCCAAAACAAGTCTTTTCAGGTAAATCCATATTGTTGTATGATTCGAAAAATTCGGAACGAATATCCAGTGTTTTAATAGTGAGTATATATCCATTGATCGTGTTTGCAATCATTTCAATTTCAGATAAATTGTATGAAGTTATATCCATTTTCGAAATGATCACTTGCTTACCAAGCACTTTTGATAAAGAAGAGGTAATTTGTTTCTTTACATCGTCATTTAAACTTTCGAACTGGAGTACAAGGTTTTCAAGGTCATCCTTGCTACCTTTCAACAAACTGTGGGATTGGATAGCACTATGCATTGGAGATGAAGAATTGACAGCATAGATCTCAGTGATGTCATCAATTAGAAATTTCAAGTTTATACCTTCTTCTGTTTCAACAAATAGGTAGTCCTCATTTAATTCTGTAGAAATACCACGGAAAAATTCATCTTGTTTATTAACTTTAAATACTACAGAACGTTGTTCTTTAACTGTCATCTCAATAAATTGTCTCTTATTCATCATATTATGCAATGTGTTCCCCTCCCCTTTCAGTATTCTATATGAGGTGAGTTATTCCCTTGTCATTAAACTAACCTGCCCTTTACCTTAATAAAAAAAACAGCCGATCGATTGTACGGCTGCTTACCGATTCGCAATGAATTAGTCAATCGAGGAAAAAAGTGAATCATAAAAAGGTTCAACGTCTTATGCACGAACTCGGTTTAAAATGCATGGTACGCCGGAGCAACATGAATTATTTATCATTCTGATCAAGGATGGCACTATCAAATGAAAGTATATCGTCATACAGTCAAAACTAAAAATGAGTCCGGTACAATACCGAACCCATTTTAAGCAAGTTGCTTGATAATAATAACCGTGTTTAACTTGTAGGGTTACTTTGCAATCTATAAATATAAATATTTAAAATCTATTTTTTGTATTTTCCAGCCCTCATCTGTAAATGTTAACTGCATCGTACGTGTAAGCCAAACAAGACTAACAAAGTGAGTACTTTGTGAAATCGTCGCTTCAGAATTGTATATATCTTTATAAGTAATCATACTATTCTTTTCCGCATCAAATTGTGTATCAAATGGCAGACCTTTATACCAAATAATATTCCCCAGTAACTTGTCTGTAAAATAAGGTTTAAAATATGCTTTAGCCTGTCGAATATCCGTTATTACCGCAGCCTCATTTGCGATTTGAGAAAAGGTTTTAAACTGTTCATCCGTTACTAAAGGAATCGGCTTTATCTGAGTGTAAATTAGGATATTGATTTTCTCAAACGTTACATGAGCTACCTTAAATGATTGATTCCACTCCACGCTTGCCCCAAACGCGTGACTCAAGAATTTGAGAGGTACATACGTCGTTCCTTTATGGATCTGAGCAGGAACATCCAAAGAAACCTTGTTTTCATTAATAGTTGCCTCTTTAGAGTTCACTTTTAAAGTTATTTTCGTTGTTTTATCACTAATTACAACCGTCTTTAGATTTTGATCCCATTGTACTTTAAAACCAAATTTTTCAGAAACAACTCTTATCGGAATTAAAGTCCTGCCGTTTACTATTTTGCCCGTATCAATAACAATCGGTGGTTCTTCAAAAGCAGCAAATGTCGTGCGAGGTAATTGGATTGAAAATAATAAAATGGCTATTATTAGTGACGTGAATATTCTTCTCATGATGTCTTCTCCCTGCTGTTAATAAATAAAAAGCTACATTTAAAATGTGTTTGATCAAGTGCTTATCGAACGATTTAGGTAATGTTAGGCTTCTTCAGTAAGTCTTTCATAATTAATTTCGTATAATTTGTATAAGCCGTTTATATCAGTTTCTCCATCTACTAGCTTGTAATTTAAGATGCTTAACTTATGAGCTGGAGCATATATAAAAGCACGATCTGAAGTATCCATTAAAATGGGTCTATTTACGCAATATAAGTTTTTTGGAGTTGAACGAAAGCCCCAAAATAATGACTCTATATTCTTTCTAAGTGTCTCAGCTAGGTATAATCCCATATCCATTGAAACCCCTTGACTATGGACACTTAGTTTCTTAGCTCGAATAAATTCATGAACCCATTTAGGTGTTTCAGCTAACTCTTTTTCTAGCTCTTCTTTTGGCCGATTCATCACTTCAGCTATATCATTAACGAACCATTCCCATAAAGGAATTAAAGATTCCGGGGAATAATCAAGGTCTTTTTCTGAGCAACCAGTTGTGAAATGATACGCTTTTCTCAAAAGTTCCATTCTTGTTGGTATCTCACCTATATACCATTCAAAATGAATCCGTGCTTCTTTTCTCGTTATCTCCTCAAAATCGTTTATCTCAAATGGTGGGTGCATTAATGGATAATCCAAATAATTCAACTCCTTAAAAACGAATACCAGAATGAATTATAATGTTTCGTACGATTTAAATGAAGCCATAATTTACCTATAAATAAAAAAACGTTTGAACCCAAAGGGCTCAAACGTTTCTCATTCTTCATTTACATATGCTTGTGCAGCGTGTTCAGCACACTGCGAAGTTCTTCGACAGGCACCTGACCTGGCGCAGATGCTTTCTTAGCAGCACCAAAAGTGAGTGCTGAACCAAATAGTTCACCCGCGATCCGGCTGATCACACCTTTGCCCGCCATGGACATGGTAATGATCGGTCTATCTGCATACTCTTCTTTCATCGTATGAGTTGCATCCATCAGCATTAGCACATCAGCGACACTTTGCGGCATCGCTGCCAGTTTCGGAATATCGCCGCCGAGTTCTTGTGCCTTTCGAAGACGGGATACGATTTCTTCCTTAGAAGGTGTTTTGTCAAAATCGTGATTTGAGATGATCACATAGACATTATGCTTATGTGCTTCATCAATAATCGCTTTTACTTCTGCATCACCAGTGAACAGCTCAGCATCCACAATATCTACTTGTCCGGTTGCCGCAATAGCTTGGTTCAGTTCTACATAATAAGCGGTGCTTACTTCTTTTTCTCCGCCTTCTTTTGCGCTGCGGAACGTAAAGACAATCGGCTGGGAAGGAAGAATCAAGCGGATCTCCGCTAGAGCTTCTTTCACTTTTTCGATATCTTCTACATGTTCATAGAAGTCGACGCGCCATTCAATGACATCAAAATCCTGGGATGTTAGAAAATTCGCTTCCTCTTTTAATTGTTCAATCGTCTCACCCACGAGAGGAACACAAATTTTAGGGGCGCCTTCGCCAATTGCGACGTTCTTAACGATAACGGGTTTTAGCGTGTTTTGCATGTTGGTAGACTCCTTTGTCTTCTGTATAAGGTTGTTACTACTATGAGATAAAGACTATCTATTAACTTGTAGCTTAGCCTTGTACTGCTTTTAGCGGTGCATTCATTACTTTCCGGTAACGGATATTAACAACAATAGCTAGAACCACACCGATCAGCGTAACAACCGCATCGAATAGGATAATGCTGCTAATACTCGTTTTGGATAGTATACCTGTTATTACAGGAATTGAGAATGTAGCAAGACTTGATGCCGTATATACAATCCCTGTAATTTTTCCTTTGCTGGTCGGAAAGAGTTCGGACATCGTTGTAAGTGCGAGCTGCAATACGCCGCCAGCAGCAGAGAAACCAATGACAAACCCTGCGATTACGCATACAGCCGCAGATGGGTATGCCCATAGTACCATTAGTGCAATAAAGGATATTAACGGATAAATAAATACAAAAGTTACAGGTTTCACAAGACTCTTCACAAGGAAAGAGGTAACAAATACGGAAATCAAGGAACCGATACTATAGTAACTGATCAACTGCAAAGATGAAGTATTTGACATCCCTGCCACCTGCTCTCCATACGTTGGGAGCCATACGGAAATTAGATAAAACGTTGCTGTTGCGGTATAACCAATCAGAATCAGGCACAGACCTTCAATCCAGAAGCTAGGTTTTCTAGCAGAATTGTTGTCGTCTACAGAGCTTACTGCAGCCGCCTGTTCTTGCTGCTGTTCCTGATCTGGGAATGGCAAGCGAATAAGGAATAGACCATTCACGATAAAGATCGCTACACAGATCAAGAAGGAGTAACCATAATACAAGTTGCTGCTAATGAGTACACTGATGATCATCGGAAGTGCAAACTGACCACCAGAAATGAACGCTTTGATAATAACATTTGCGGTTCCTGCTGCTTTCGGAAAAGCTTCCATAAGTGCAGGATAGGTACCGGAATCAAGCACTGAGTTCGCCATCCCTGCAAGCAAGGCAAAAATAAAGGCGACGGTCACGTTCGGTGATAACAGGATTCCGATAAAGAATACGGCATACATGGCCATCCCGATAAAAACAAATGGTTTCCGTCCTAATTTGTCCGACAGTACACCAGAGATAAACAGAACGAGTAATCGTCCGATACCAAGTGCAGAAATAACATAGGATATCCCGGCGCTATCGGTATTTAACTGTTCGCTTAGGAAACCCATATTCTGTGCCAGGATAATAGCACCCATACCATGTACAAAATAGTTAATATACAAAGCTAATGCCGTCGGCATATACTTGTTCTTCACAACATTCCACTGCTCCTTTAGAGTAGATTCGTTTGTTAAGATCGAATTAGTTTGTTCGTTTTTTCACAAGAGTTGCCGTGAGAAGGCAGACGCCTTCCTAGAACAACAATTCTTTAATATAATCAACAGGCATATCTTCCCCTGTCCAGATTTTGAATGCTTCTGCACCTTGCCATAGCATCATGCCAAGACCGTTAATTGTACGGCATCCTTGTTCTTCTGCCATCTCAAGCAGACGTGTTTTTTCAGGAATATAAACGACATCAGATACAATCAGATCACTGCGCAGTACAGCAGGGTCGGTAATGAGGCTTTGACCTACGAGTGGTTTCATGCCCACACCTGTTGCATTCGTAAAGATTGTACTGTCTTCAATTTCCTTATAAAGAGTGTTTGTGTCTTCCAGGTCAAACAGCTTCACGTTGCAATCTGTTTTTTCCATAATATTTTTAACGGTTTGTTCCGCACGCTCATAGAATGCATCTTTTCTATTAAAAATAGAGATTTCTTTAACGCCATCCAGTGCTGCTTGAATGCAGATCGCTGTGGCTGCTCCGCCGGCACCTGTAATCGTCATTTTTTTGCCGATGATATCGATACCATCTTCTTTCAGTGCTCTCATGTACCCTACCCCATCCGTGATATGGCCGGTAAGTACTCCGTTATCATTAACAACCGTGTTAACTGCCCCCGCAAGTTCTGCTGCTGGTGATAACTTATCTAGATATTGAAGAACAACCGTTTTATTCGGCATCGTCACGTTGCAGCCGCGTACATTAAGGGAGCGGAAGCCTTGAATTACCCCAGGAAGCTGCTCATTATCCACATCAAATGCTAAATACACATAGTCTAATCCGAGTTTAGCGAAAGCTTCGTTATGCATTTTTGGGGACAAACTGTGAGAAATCGGAGTTCCTAATAAACCAATAAGTTTTGTTTTTCCTGAAATACGTTCTGCCATGATTAACATCTCCTTTAGTTGTTTACCTTCATTATTTATCAATAGACAATACACAAGATCTTTAACTCGTTTGTCATTCCCTTGGGCAGCCTCGTGCCAGAACTTTTTATTCCAGCACGCAGACACCTCTAACTGAATCTTACAAGGAACCTATCTTTTTCAAGGTAGAAAGAATATTTCTTCCTTCGCGTACCCCATCCAAGATTTTACGTGCGCCAAGACTGTCTCCAATATTAATAACTTCTACTCCCTGAGGAATAAAATGCTTCTCTACCTCACTAAGTTCAGGACGTTCTGGTCTCATACCCAGGCAGACAAATCCAAAGTCAAAATCAAGTGAGCTCACTTCACCCTCATATTCTAGTTTGAAATGATCCCCTGCCACTTCAACCAAGGATGTGCTTGTTCTCACATCAACTTCATGTTTCTTCAGCATGTCCATCATAGAGAGTTTCGTAATAATATCAAGATCCTTACCTAGCTCAGGAAGTCGTTCTACAATGGTAACCTCAGCTTTTTGAGATGAGAAAAATTCAACTACATCCAGCCCAACTGCACCACCGCCGATAACGGCTACTTTCTTTCCTTCCATATTAGGGAACTGATTCACGTCACTCAGCAGACTGAAAATAGAATGAACACGGCTGCCCGGTTTATCAATATGTTCTAATAACCCTTGAATTGGCGGAAGCAGTGGTTTAGATCCTGTTGCATTTACAATCACATCCGGTTTCAAATTCTCAATGCGAGCAATATCGGCAACGGTATCCGTAAAGGTAATGAGATTTTTCAACCGTTTGCTTCTTTGATTTAAATATTTAGGGAAATCAGCAATCCGTTTTTTGTCCGGCAATCTTGAGATTTCAGCAGCGAGTCCGCCGAGATACGATTTCTGTTCAATTAGGAATGTATTACAGCCTACTTCTGCTGCTGTACATGCTGCCTCGAGTCCAGCTGTACCTCCGCCGATAACTACAACATTCGTTTGTTTCTTCACTTGCTTTTCTTTATATTCATCTCCATTGATGACATCTGGATTTACTGTACATTTAATTGGACGATTGAGTGCAATTCGGTGACCAGCGCATCCAATGTTACAAGAAATACATTTACGAAGCATTTCTTCTTCACCACGGCTTACTTTGCTTACCCAGTCAGGATCCGCAATAAGTCCGCGCCCGATCGCAATGAGATCCGCTTCTCCTTTAGAGAGTACATTTTCAGCCACCTGTGGATGACGGAAATTACCGCTCGCAATCGTCGGTTTATTAAATTTATCACGTACTGCTTTTGCCAGATAGGAGCGCCATCCATCAGGCAGATTCATTTGATCAATCTGATATTGCAGAGAATCATTCAGTGCCGCGGACACATTAATGACGTCGACTTCCTCATGCAGATAATCAAGAAGCTGGAGTGAATCTTCTAAAGTGTTGCCTCCGGCAACAAATTCATCCGCACTGATTCGAAGCATGATCGGGAACATGGGTCCAACCTCTGCTCTGATCCGGTCAATAACCATGCGAGCGAAGCGGGCACGATTCTCGTAACTGCCGCCGAACTCATCTGTACGTTTGTTATATACAGGAGACAAGAACTGACATAACAAATAGGAGTGTCCTGCATGAATTTCAATCGCATCAAAACCTGCCATTTTCACTCGTTTGGCTGCTTTTCCGTACTTTTCTACAATCTCTAGAATTTCTTCTTTCGTAAGCGGACGAGGAACCGCTCCGCCTGCTTTTGAAGGAATATTAGAAGACGATACCGGCTGCTGTCCAATTCGATCGGGTGCTGCCGAAGCACCTGCATGGTTAATCTGGATTGCTACTTTGGCGCCTTGATTATGAAGACGTTCTGTCAGCTCGTAGAACCCTGGAATATAACGATCATGATCTATACGCAGCTGAGTCGTTCCGTTGGAGCCTAAAGGGAAATCGAGACAAGCATTCTCTACAATAATAAGTCCCGTTCCGCCTTTTGCCCTTTGCTCATAATACTTCATATGATTGGGTGTCATTTCGCCGTTTGTACCAGCAAAGTTCGTTCCCATCGGCGGCATAACAATTCGGTTCTTAAGAGTCATGCTTTTCACTGTTAAAGGTGAAAAAATCGTAGGATACATTTACTTTTCCTCCAGTTATTCAATCTAAGATGTTTAAGACCCGCATCCTTAACTTCTTACACTTTCTATGTGAATCGCTTAATGTGAATTAATTCACATATCAAGTCTAAAATATAACCGCTGATTGAGCGGCTCTATTGTTGTGAGAGATCATCTGTACTTTTTCGTTTGCCCGTAAGTCTAATCACTATTCATTATCTAATTGAATTTCATTCAGCTGAACGTTATGGCTACATCATAAAACCAGCTATCCAATAAATCAAATTCATATTTTTGTGAAAATTAATAGATTTCTTCTATAGATTATTTTATAATAACTCTGCTTTCTAACTCATAGGAAAGGAAGTTGTACTTATGAACCTTAGGCATCTACAGTACTTTCAAGTCCTAGCCGAACTAGAACACTTCACCCAGGCTTCAGCTAAACTGCATATTACACAACCAAGTCTAAGTCACGCCATCTCAGAACTAGAGAAGAAGCTTGGCGTTCCCTTATTCGAGAAAAAAGGACGGAATGTTCGTCTGACCAAGTATGGCCGTGTATTCCTCGAGCATGTTGACAAGGCTTTGTCAGAGCTTAGTAAAGGTGAGCAGAAAATCCAGGAACTTGCTAGTCCCAATCATGGCCGAGTTGATCTAGCTTTTATCTACACACTCGGACCGCACTTTGCCCCTTCTCTGATTCAATCCTTTACTTCTCGTGAGGAATTCAAGGATATTACGCTCTCTTTTCATCAAGGAAATACACAAACTTTAATTCAGGAATTAAAAAATGACACCTTTGATATCGCGTTCTGTTCCTTTCTCCCTGAAGAACAAGAACATATTGAGTTCATTCCCGTCACAAAAGAAGAACTGGTGGTAATTGTTCATCCAGAGCATCCTTTAGCGAATCAGGATTCTATTGATTTAAAAGATACAGCCGGTTATCCATTCATTTTCTTTAATGAGGCGAGCGGTGTAAGGCCCATTATTGACGACCTATTTGCCCAAGTGGACGTGACTCCGCACATTATCTGTGAGATTGAGGAGGATAATGCGATGGCAGGACTTGTATCTGTAAATTATGGGATTGGCATTATGCCCCGGATCAGTACGTTAAATCATTTTCAGGTCAAAGCACTGCCCATCTCTAACCCAAGCTATGAGCGATATATCTATATGGCTACAATAAAAAATCGCTATTTATCACCCGCAGCCGTTGCATTTCGTGATTATGTCATTGCACATTGTCAGGGAAATAGTAAGAAGTTTATCTAAAGTTATCTTTATATTTTTCATTTAATACCATATTTTCTTAATATTTAATCTATTGATTTATATAAAATTGTACTTTATACTCCAGTTTGAGAGTTTCAATCCGTTTTTATGTTAATGAGTTATCGTTTGTGATTTTTTTCACTATCATTATCGGTTAGGTGGAGTACATTATGAATATCCTGAAAAATAGTTATCTTCACGCAGCATCTGGTATGTACATCAACTATTTCTTATACGGGATGGTTAATATTATTCTGGCATCTCATATGTCATTTCTAACCGAATCACTTCATACGAATGCAGCCGGTATCAGCTTGCTGGTATCTGCTATCGGATTTGGACGCCTGGCTACACTATACGTATCAGGCTTATTATCGGATCGATTTGGACGAAAACCGTTTATTATCATTGCAGGTATTCTCATGGCTGTCTTCCTCGTCGGAATTCCGCTCAGTCCAAACTTAGGAACAGCCGTTATTTTTGCAGTGCTCGCAGGGGTTGCCAACGCCTGTATGGATTCGGGTACCTATCCCGCGCTCATTGAAGCATTTCCAAAGGCTGCTGGCTCAGCAACGGTATTAGTAAGAGGTGTTATCTCTGTCGGAGCATCGCTGCTGCCGATTATGATTTTATTTATCATGAACCAAGGTTGGTTTTATGGATATGCCTTTTTCCTGCCTGCTGTTATCTTTCTGCTCAATACCTTTTTGATCTATAGAGCAAAGTTTCCGAGTATAAAGTGTAATGACGAAAACAAAGAAACTAAGACTGTTACGGAAGAAGCACCCCAAAAACCGGTATTTCATTCTCCCCCGAAGTTTCGGATAGAAGGACTTTGCTTAATCTTACTTGGGTTCACAGGACCTGCTCTTCTATATGTTATGCAGCTCTGGCTGCCTACGTATGGACAGCAGATGATCGGACTAACCGAAGCAGAGTCGCTTAAGCTGATCAGCTACTATAATATCGGCTCCTTAGTCTCTGTATTTTTTCTTGTTATTGCACTTAGCAAGTGGTTAAAACCAGTGAGTGTCATTCTTTTATATCCTATTCTTTCCCTATTCGCATTTATACTGCTTCTGACCGTGAAATCTCATATGGCTGTGATTGCAGCAGTCTTCTTGATTGGATTTACCATTTCAGGCGTATTACAGTTATCGCTTACTGTAATGAGTGAATTTTTTAGCGAACGAAAAGGACAAATTACTGGTTTCATGTACACTGCTACCTCCATTTCCTATACGACAATCCCCTTTGTCACAGGACTGTTGCTAGAGCATTTCCATGTTCGAAGTGTATTTGAACTCGCTGTTGCTATCAATCTAATCAGTATTGTATTAGCCATTGTGGTCAATTACAGATACGCTAGTGTGTTTTTTACCAGAACACTGTTTTTCCGAAAAAAAGCAGATTCTCGAAAAGAAAAACGAAATCTTTTGTATCGTTAAAAACAAATGAAACAGCCCCTGCCTTCTAAACAGGGGTTTTTTCATATAGAACTAACCTTATAAGAAACTTAGGGCTAATTCGCGTGGGCTCTGCTCACGATATCGTTCACAATCCGTTCCAGCTCGGAATAGCTTTTCTCCCAGGTGAAGACATTCGAGTCGCGTTCTCCATTCTTCGCCAGTTTTAATCTCAGATGATCATCTTCAATCAGCCTGATGACATCTTTAGCTAACCGATTTTCATATCGATAAGACATAAGACAGTTTCGTTCATGCACTGCATATTCTGTGTTGCCTCCTGAATAACAAGCGACAAGAGCTGCTCCGCATCTCATGGCTTCAAGACCCGGAAGTGAACCAGTATCGTATGAGCCTGAACTAACATAGATATCTGTCTGGTTATAATGATATCTCAATTCTTCATCGTTCTCTGGCGTGTAGATATTATATTTTCCCGTCGATTGAAGAAACTGTATATCCTCAGATTCTGCATATTCTCCAGGAGGTGTGATTAAGTTCAAAATCACTTCTGGATGAGCGGCCTTCACAAGATCAAGCTCGGCAAGTAGATATTTTTGTTCCCGATGCCACGAGAAATTCCCTTCTTCTTTCCGGTAGATCGAAGTAATACGCAGCGGACCATTTAATTGCTCCCGGATCTGCATATTATGAAAAAAGCGGCTGACACCGACAGGTACAATTCTGCCTTTGATTCCATGATTAAGAAAAATCATATCTTGCTGCCATCTGGATAGTACAAGTAAATGAGGGGTTAGATGATAGGAAGGAAATGAATACTGGTTATCTCTCAGAAAAGTAGGCTCATAACACAAGGACAACCTAACATGCAGCCCTTTGCCTTCTTCGCTGGCTTGCTGGGCCGGATAAGCTGTTGTGTAAAAATTAGATAAAATGACATCCCCCTTAGGGATATGGCGTGATTGTAAAATGGTCTCCTTCACTTGCAGAATTCGTGCTTTGATCTCATATTCCACTACACCTTGGCTTGGCATTACAATTAAAACTTCATGCCCCGTGTCGACAAGTCGATTCGCAAGTTCCGCGATCATTCGCTGTGCTCCGCCGTGACATAATGTATATACAGGTAAAATGTAACGCAACTGCCCTTCACCTCCATCCATTCACAGTAAAGATAGCAAAGCAGACCGATGAAGATTCTGAATGGCAGCTACCTCTTTTTCGATCTCTTCCATATGTCTTGCAGTCCCCATCTGTTCGTGCATCCGGTACTTGATCAGCGGGATATCCACACACCCAAGTTCATAAAATGGAAGTAATCTAAGCCACATCTCATAATCATGTGCATAGCGGAAATTCGGATTGAACAGCCCTACTTTACCGAATACCTTCATAGCCAGCATGACGGAACAACCGTTGATCGGACAATAGGATAAAAGAGTATGAATCATGTCTGACCTGCTACCGAGTTTCGGATAGATCGTTTCGGTCTGCTCACTGAGTGAATTCATATAATGATAAGCCGATTGGGTAAAAGATAAGCCTTTTTCAAGCATATAATTCACTTGTGTCTCCACTTTATAGGGAAGAAAGGCATCATCACTGCTCAGCCAAGCAAAATACTGCCCCTTCGCATGTACAATTCCTGTATTTAGTGCCGTAGCTGTCCCGCCATTCACTTTACGGATATAGCGAATTTGATCTTTATAAGGTGTAATCAGTTCTGTATGCTGAGTTGATCCATCATCTACAACAATAATTTCAATATGGGGATAGGTTTGCTGTAAAGCACTCTCGATGGCTTCTCCAATATATTTGCAATTATAAAAGGGAATGACGATGGTCACGACAGGTTTGCTAATCACAAGCATCTCACCTCACTTTTACTCATCAAGGATCTTCCAGGCCAATAGGGCATCAACAGGCTCGTGTTCTGTTCCATAGGACTCCTCGAAAGAGGGGTTCTTCTGATTATGAAATCCTTTAAGGACAATGACCTGATATCCAATGCTCTCGAGTTCCTCTGCTTCCCAACCGCTGTAATGATTCTGATACACTTCACCCTGTAAGTTGTAATGATCGACTCCTTCTTGATGAAAAAAACCGCGCGGTGTAAAAATAACAATCCGATTTTTGGCGATTTTTTCGGCTTGCTGAAGGATTGAGATTCCCTCTTCTTTTGTAAAGTGTTCCAAAGAATCAATCATGGTTACCGCAGAAAATGATTTGGGAAGAAATAATTGATCTAATATTTTCGCATCTGCATTCAGAGGGATGACATGGGGAGCTCGGCAGACGCGATGTTCCAGATAGGGCCGGTGGATATCCAGTGCTACTATGAGCCTGGACTCGTAATATTCTAGTAAAACACCTAGACCGCTGCCAACATCAAGCACACTATCTGAGAACCGAAGCAGTTCGCTGAGTAATGGTAAAAAATCAGACTTCTGTATTTCATGATACACTCGCTTTCCCCCTTCCCTACCGTCCTTGCACTTGAATCATCTGCTGAATCTGTTCCACATACCTCTCTTGAATCATTCGAATTTCTTGCTGGATTACATCTGCATATTTAACAGACCCCATGCCATGATGTTTACGGTAGGCCGTCAGCGGTTCTGGCAAATAAGGAACTGAATATCCCTTTAGCAGAACACGGTACCATAAATCATAATCATGCGTATACGGAAGAGATTCATCGAACAATCCGATGTTCTGAACCAGTGATTTATGAAACATAACCGTACATCCATTCACCGGATTCCCTGTAAGAAAAACTCGCAGCATTTCTTTGTCTGTCATGGGAGAAATACCGGCACGGTGCTGGGTGACACTGTTATCTTCATTAATATAATTAAAATTGGTATGAGAAATGACAGCCTGCTGATTCATCATGAACTGCACTTGTTTCTCTATTTTCTCTGGATAGAACCGGTCATCCGAGCTGAGCCAAACGATGTACTCTCCAGAGGCATACCGAATTCCGTGATTGAGTGCGGAAGCCGTTCCGCCATTCGCCTTACCAAGATAATAAATAAAAGGCAGATAGGGATGAATTTGTTCTGTATATTGTGTAGATCCGTCATCCACTACGATAATTTCTACCATAGAATACGTTTGGCTGAGTGCACTGCGAATGGCTTGCGAGATATAGGGACAGTTATAGAAAGGAATGACCACCGTGACCAGAGGGAGCGAATTCATGCTTGCCCTCCTTCCTTACTTCGGCGATGACGGTGATCTTGTAGTACATCTTCTATAGAAGAGGCAAATGGGATTTCTGGTTTCCATCCTAATTTGGTAAGAGAAGCGCAGGACTCCGAATCATCCTCTATAGCAGAGACACCTCCAGGACCAGAAGAAGGCGATCCCCACAGCAGTGGTACCTGCACTTTTGTACTAGAAAGGAGTACGTCAGCGATCTCTCCAAGCGTTCTTTCTTTCCCTGAAATAACAGGATAGATTCTGCCTGGCTCCCCATTTAGCAAAAGCGCAAGATATGCCCAAACGGCATCCCGCACATCTAAATAATCACGAGCATCATCACGGGATGATAAGCGAAAAGGATTGGGATTTTTCCCTTGTTCAGCCGAAATGACATGTGCAGCAAGTAATGAACATATGCCAGTGGAAGGTCCGGGCCCAATCAGATTTCCTGGTTCGGCGTAGATCATCTGCTGGCTATACATCGCTGAGAATGACATAGAAACGAGTTCCTCCATGTACTTACTGAGACTATAAGGGTGAGGAGGCGATAGAGGGAGATCGGGAACAGGAATGTATTTCAGACGTGAACCAACGATGACTGCCCGGCATTCGGGCAGCGTTCGCATGGCATCGAGCAGGTAAAGCGGGGACATCACATTCATTTCAATCGTAGACACGGGGTCTGCCCAGGAGGCAGGTACGGAATTCTGACCTGCTAGATGTAAGATATAATCAGGCTGAGTATGACTCACTAGCCGATTCACTGCTTGACGATCTCGGAGATCACATAAATGGACGGTTACGTGATCATCTTGCAAATCTGCAGAAAGAGATCGGGTGACGGCCGCAACCTTTGCACCACAGGCACGAAGAAGCTGAACTGCATGCCGACCCGTAAATCCAGAAGCGCCGGTTACCAGCACGACTTTGTCTTTCAGCCTTGTTGTATCCATTCTTTCAACTCCTTCAGCATGTCACGATAAGACGGCAGAAGAGGGTTTACATCCTCCCGAGTGACAGCGAGGGTTCGATCCTGTACAAATGTACTATTGGGGACGATTACTGTTTCTTTCAGATCCCATATTTCTTTAAAAAGTAATAATAGCTCATACTTCGATACGGGTTCAGGATGAGCCAGATGAATCAGACCCGACACTTTCGAAGTCATGTACTCATCCACCACCTTAGCAAGCATGAGTGTAGTCACTCCATTCCACCTTGCTTTCGCATACCCTTGCACAACCCCTTTTTGCTGAAAGAACCAATGCATGAGACCGATCCCGTTCTTACGCACTTCCGGTCCGATAATGGAGGTACGTATCGTAAGATGACCCGGGGAACAAACTTCCCCGAGTGATTTGGTAATCGCATATATCGTCTCTCCATCTGGTAAATTTTCTTCTGTATAACCTCCTAACCGGTCCCCTTTGAATACACAATCTGTGCTGATATGAATGAGTTTTGCACCGATTTGATCAGCTAGATTTGCAAGGCGATGCGGTAAAAAACCATTTACATGGTAGGCTTGAATTATATTTTTCTCTGCGTACTGATTTAAAATCCCCACTGCGTTGATAATGACATCAGGGTGAACCGCTTTTACGAGCAGGTCGACACTGTGAATATCATTCACATCCAGGATCAGTCCGTTCGGATCTTTCTTATTACGAGATGTATAAAACACCGTGTGGTGTCCTTGTTGTTTGAAGTATTGAACCATCATGTGTCCTGCCATACCTTGACCACCAATGATGAGCAGTTTCATCCAAGGAACCCCCCGCGCTGCAGGATTTCCTTAATCTCCTCTTTCGACATCAGATTAAATTCCGAACTGAAACTGGAGAAGGTCACCGGCTCGTAGTATTTATAGTGTTCTTTTAGTTCAGGCAGATTAATCGTCGGAAGAATGACAAGATATTTTTCATCATAAACAACGGTTGTTCTGCTCTCGAACTCACTCATCAGAATTTCGTGAATTTTTTCTCCTGGCCGAGTACCTCGTTCCACGATTTGAACACCAGATACCCCTGCATCTTCGATTAATACTTCTGCCAGATCTACAATTTTGCAGGTAGGCATCGTCATCACAAAAATTTCTCCGCCCACACTTTTTACAGAAGCATCAAATAAAAGCGATATCGCATCGCGAAGCGTAAGGAAGAATCGTGTCATCTCCATATCCGTAATCGATACTACGCCTTTATTCTTAATCTGATCCTTAAATAGATGGACTACACTTCCGTTTGTACCCAGCACATTACCGCCCCGCACGGTTACGAATGCTGTTTTGCTGCGGAGTAAGTTCGCATATACAATCAGCTTTTCTCCAATCGCCTTGGTCATTCCATAAAAGTTCGATGGATTTGCTGCTTTATCCGTGGAGATATAGATCACTTTCTTTACTTCATTCTCTACCGCTGCCTCAATTACATTCTGAGTACCAATGACATTGGTCTTTAACGCTTCATAGGGTTGATCTTCGCAGACAGGTACATGCTTCAGCGCTGCTAAATGATATACATAATCGACTTCTTTACAAGCGGCAACGAGCGCTTCCTTATCCCTGATATCTCCGATGCAAAAACTGAGGCGGCTGTCTTCAAATTCACGGCTCATGGCTACTTGACTTGATTCACCGCGAGAATATACGATGACTTCTTTAGGATTTAAAGTCAGTAATTGAGTGATTAATTCATGCCCCCAAGAACCGGTACCTCCGGTAACGAGAATTCGTTGATTTTCAAACATGCAGCTTCCCTCCAAGCAGAAATTTAACTACTTTATCCGATACATCCTCGGCAAGATACCCTTTGGGACACTCCCAGGAACGATTTAGTTCCATCATCAGCGCTGCGGATGCAGCAATGCGGTCTGCTTCAAGCCCTGATACAATGTTACTTCCGCAATCGACGGTCTCTGGCCGTTCGGTCGTCTTACGCATGGTCACGGTAGGCACTCCCATAATGCAGCACTCTTCCTGGACCGTTCCGCTGTCCGTTAAGGCGCAGCATGCATTTTGCTCCAGTAAAAGAAAATCGAAAAATCCGAAAGGCTCATGAAATTCTACTAGCGGATGCATCGTAAGCTTCAAATGTTCTTTAATCCGCGCAGCTGTACGAGGGTGAATACTGCAAATGATCCGTTTTCCATGTTTCTCTGCTACGAGATTGAGTCCTGTCATAATGGCTGCTAGATGCCCGGGATGATCTACATTTTCTGCACGGTGGGCTGTAACGAGAAAGTACTCTCCTTTTTCAAGTCCTAAGGTTTTCATAATTTTGCTGTCCAGCATACGATTTTCATAATGCTTCATTACTTCGTATATGGGATTGCCCGTGAGTACGATTCGCTGACTAGGAACACCTTCCCGGATTAAGTGTGCTTTGCTTTGTTCTGTATATGGCATATTAATGCTTGATATGGCATCAATTACCCGGCGGTTTTTCTCTTCTGGTACATTGAGGTCGTAACACCGATTCCCTGCTTCCATGTGAATGACCGGAATACCCATTCTTTCCGCAAGAATGGCCGATAAAGCACTGTTCGTATCTCCTAGCAGCAAGATTTTATCCGGCTTTTCCTGTATTAGAATTGTTTCCAGCTGACTGAACATCACAGACAATTGCTGACCAAGCGTAGCTGCTTCATCCTGAAGTACATAATCTGGAGATCTCAGACCTAATTCTCTAAAAAATTGGCCGCTGAGACTTTCTGTGAAATTCTGTCCTGTATGCACTAGGATGTGCCGATCTGCATAACGGTCCAGCTTAGGAATAATAAGACTCAGCCGGATAATTTCCGGTCTTGTTCCAAGTACCGTCATGATCTTCAAGGTGACCCCTCCTTTTTCATGAAGTCAACTTTCGTTTTTTCTGAGACCTCAGAGGCTTCATGGCAGAACGTGTTTGTTTCCTTTTATTCTTCTTCATTGGCTTTGTCTTGATTGGCTTTATCTTCATTGTATTCCTCGATTTTTTAACGGTTTTTCTCAACCGCGCAGAGGTTGATTTTTTCTTTCTTTGATGAATAATCTTTTTCTTACTTTTCGCCGGTTTACGCTTTTTGGCATGAGTTCGCAGACAAGCAGAGGGTGTACCAAACCAATCCGGGAATCGGCTCATGAGGTTACGAATCATCTCTTCCGCGCGGTTCTTATAAGCTTCTGCACCATATAACTGCTCTGCGGCTGATTTACTTCGTTCTCCCGTACGTGCGGTCTCTTCTGGATTTTGTATACAGACAGCCATCCTGCTTGCTAGTTCCTCAACGCTACCCGGCTCAGCGAGTAGATGAGAATTACCGACTGCCTCCATCATCTCCTGAAGACCTCCCTGCCCAAAGGCAACAACCGGTGTTCCAAAGTAAAGACTCTCCAGTGCCGTCATCCCAAAACCTTCTTTGACCATACTCGGAACGACGGTAAGATCCATCGCACAGTATGCTTCGCTAACTTGTTCAAGAAAAGGAGTAAAGATGAATTGATGACGGTACCTCGATTCAGCAATCATTCTCACACACTCGTTGTAATAGACTTCATCAACAGGGTTTCCTATAATCCAAAACCTGCTATGGGGATATGATTCACATAAAGACAGAGCACTTCGTACGAAAGGCAGCAACCCTTTGGCATCGTATATAAATGTGGAGATATAACCAATGCAGAAATGTTCAGGCGATAGTCCAATCATGCTGCGCCTTGTTGCTCGAAGATCGTTCCACTGATGAATTGCAGCAAGAGAAGCATCCCATGTGGGCGATAATACGGTGGATTTTGCGGAGATATTGCCGCCTTGTAAAGGTTCGAAGACGGTTTGCGAGATGCCGATTACCCAGTTGCTGAACTCATCCATGATCTTTATGGATTCACCAGTATACGCGTTCATGGTAATGGTTTCGGTAATTTTCCAAATCACCGGGATGTTAAGCATTCGTGCTGCCATGGCAGGTACCGCATTCACACAGGTATTCGTGAGTACGATTTGGGGGGATTCTTTTTGCAGCAGACGGATCACAGCGTGGGAAGAAGGGGTATGCATTAACCGATCTGCTTCATGCCTAAGTCCCTCATAGGGGGTGTATATGGTGTGAAGCAGTTCATAAGACTGGACTTTTACCCGAATTCCATTCTTTCGAGCTAGCGAGGAGATCAATCCTTCACTAGGGACCACGAGTACACAGCGAAAGTAAAAACTCATTTCTTGGCAAAAACGCAACAACAGCTTTTCTGCCCCCGTAATACTTTGGCTGTGACTGATATGACTGAATAACATTAGTTTTGGCTTTCGTGTCATCTCGGTCGTACAACCTTCCTGCTTACTTGCCTAACTATTAGCCAGCGAAAGGATGTGCGTTGTTCACCTCCTTCGATTGTGCGTTTGAAGGATCATGGCTCTACCTCAATATATGAAATACGGCAAATGACGGCACGACATATGAACCCTATCATTCGCACATAATTTACAGCATGCTCGCTATGAGCCGAATATCGTCTGAAGCAGGGAGTGAATACGGTGATGATACGAGTGCTCTTTCCAAGTGCGCTCAAAGCCTCTTAGCGCGATTTCTCTCCGTTTATCTTCATTAGCAAGATAGTATTCAATTTTGTCCATCATCTCAGCAGCCGTCTCGTACGTCTCAATCTCTACTCCAGGTGTATAAAAACGGGCTAAATCTCCTCTGGCATCGGTAAGCTGCAGGGTTGCACAGGCTGAAATTTCAAAAGTACGAGGATTGGGTGATAAAGCGGGGATTTTAAGACTGTTATTATTTACAGAATCGTCTTCATGGGAACGGTGTAAGTTGAGCACAATCTTTGTTCCGTTGTATACATCTTTTGTCTCTTCTGGACTCATCCAGCGATTCAGTTCAATCTTCCGTTTATATTTTTCAAAGTCAGGGAGTCGATCCCACCATATTCCGTTGAATACGGTTTGATGCGACATCATGCGGGGGAGAAGAGGATTGAAGTAATTCACACGATTCCAATATCCTGACCCAATGAAGCTGACGTCTCTACGATGAATGGTAGGCAGCGTATTCGGATGAAACTGGGGGAGATAAGCAGCAAAAGGTAAATAATGCACCTCAGGACATCCATGACTCTCATATAGCTCGATACAATTGAGTTCAAGTGTGAATACATAATCATAGCGGGGAGCAATATTTAGCGTTATATCTGTATAGTAAGGATCATCTGTCAGCCAGACTGCAGTTCTAATCCCTTGATTTCGAATCGCATCTACCTGTTCAACCGGAAAGTACATTCCATCTAAGGCCAGCACAAGATCAGGCTTCAGCAAAGCTGCCATTTCTGCAATAGGTTCATGAGGTTCAGCTACATGAAGAGTCGTAACCAAGTCTTGCAACGTCCCTCTTATTGCCTCATCCAGCGGCGAATAAGGAAACCCCTTGCCAGAAGAAATATATAGAACATGAACAGGGCTTACAGGAAAAGGCTCTACTGCTCGGTTCATCATAAAATTAGCGCGTCCGCGCAGATATCCATCTTCATAACCTCTTTGGAAAGATGTACTCTGATTCGCTGGATTTACTGAATACGGTAACCGCTTCGGTCTTGCTCGTACTGTTTTCTTTTTCGAAGGCTTTACTCGCTTTATGGCCATCACGATCACCCTCCTTCTTCTTGTTTGTTCACGAGGTGAATAGTTTACACATAACTCAGCAGCATCTGAATGCGTGCCTGAAAGGTATGATTCTCATGTGTTGTATATAGACTTCTCCAAGCAACATCTAACCTTTCTTTTTCATTCCTAAGATAATAGGCAATCTTATCCTGCAGCTCAGCACCATTTTCATAAGTCTCTATATCGTATCCGGGCCTGTAGTAATTCGATAGATCCTCTCTAATATCTGTGATTTGCAGGGTTCCACAGGCGTTAATTTCATACGTTCTGGGATTAATAGAACCTGCGGTAATCTGATGAGTGTTCCGATTATCCAGCCCATATTCATGAGGTCTATGCATATTAATCACGATTTTTGCTCCGTTGTAGTAATCTACCGTTTCCACTGGAGGAATCCAGTCCGGCTTGATAAAAGAAGCGAGTAAGTCTTGTCTCTGCAGTCTGCCCCACTGTCCTCCTGCAATCAGGACACGTTTATTTCTCAGAAAAGGAGCGAGTTCATCAAATAAAGAAATACGATTCCAGAATCCATTGCCAATGAAGCAAACATCATATTGATAATCTAAGGATGTCTTACGAGGTGAGAAAAGGGATGTATTTACACCGAGTGGAACATGATGGACATGCTTAGCTCCCTGGTTCTGATAGAATGGTATCGCCCTAATTTCATGGGTGAACACTAGATCGTAGTGCAGACAAATGTCTGCTGTATCTTCTGTAAAATAAGGATCATCTACAAACCAGATCGCTGTGCGGATACCCAAAGATCGAATCTCGTCAATTTGTGATAAATGATTCTCAGGAAAGACATGAAGACCATTCATGACAAGCACAAGATCCGGCCTATGGATCGTTGCATATTCTTTCATATGAGCTGGACCCACTACGATACATTCAGAGACCGTCATTTGAAGCGCAGCAATCACGCCCTCATCGATCGCTTCAAAACCTTGCGGAACATAAAATACTTTCATGTTTCGGATAACGGTCCCCGGTTGCTTTACTCTCTGAAGGATTGCTTCACACCCACCGAACCGAACCCCTTCCGCATATCCGTCACGATAGCTCTGCTTCCTCCTTGTAAGTTTCACCTCACACTCCCCTATCTCTCTTGTACATGAGTTCATGTAGTCCTTCTAACTATATGCCCTAAGGTTAGATGCATCATGGACGTGTGTCCGGAGCCTAAGAAAATTGGCGTTTGTACAGCAGACATTTGTCTATGTTGCGTTATGTATATGTAAGTCTATTCGAGTGACTTGTCCTTCCGAAAATAGAGCCTAAGCCGTCATCTTGCACGTCTGTTTTACATAAGACAGACAAAGATGACGGCCCTCACGAGCTTAGATCTCTTCACCTTGATAAGCGAGTGCATGACCATCTTCGAACCCTTTGGCAAATCCGACGTTGAACCCTTCGTTGTAAGCGTCGTTGTACGATTTGAGTCCGGTTTTTTTTGCTTGCGAGTGTCGTCTCTCGGTAGTTTTTCGTGAGATCTTTCGTTTTCGGTTCTTCTTTTTGATTATTGAAGAGGTTTTCTTTCTTAACAGAGATTTGGTCTTCCGCCCTGTCATCTTCTTTTTTTTCTTCGCTGATCCCCCTGATTTCGGCGCCGAACGAGTTACCTTTTTGGCAGTACCTTTTTTTAAGGGTCCCGCTTTTGAAGACTTTTTTCTTTTCACCATCATTCCTCCTGTCTAAGCTCCGTCTTGGGATGCGCCCTTGCATGGCAATAGCTGATTTGCATACCATGGAGGTGCTGGAGTTCCCTTATTCAGTGGTCTAAACTTGATCATTCCGGACATCTCTGCCATCTCCAGGCGACAGCGTTCAATAAGAAGCATATGCTCAGGTACGATGTCCTCGGTGAAGCTAATTAGCTCATAGCGATCGGCAATGATGGTCAATATCCGTGACAGTGCTAGCTGACTTCTTGTCATGGATTCAAGAAATGCGATTTTCGCTTCTTTTTCTTTGGATAGTAAATTCATCTCTATCCTTTACCGTTATCGTAGTCCATCATCATTTGATCAAAACCATTCTCTTCACTTTGATGAAGCAGTGCTTTCAAATTCTTGTTCAGTCCTGCTTCCATTCGGTTAATACCCTCGAGCAGTTCAATTAACTGCTCCTGTAATTTAAGGGAGACGGTTAGTTGATCCTCATGACTGTCATAGGTGGCACCACTTAAGTGGTTGACGGACCAGTTTCTCATCTTTTCTGCTTCGAGTGCCTTTGCTTCCAATATAAGGGAAATATTGTACTGGACTTTGACCGCAGCATCGAGCATTTGGAGCAGTGACTTCTCTCTGTTCATTTCCACGATCACCTGCCTTTAAAATATAGAAATTTACTCTTCATCAGCTACTGCCAGTTCCTTTACCAAATGAGAAATGGAATCCGCAATCATCTCTTGTAAATCAGCAAGTCCGCTGAGATAAGCTACAATCCCTGCATTCACAGAAGCAGAACCATCAAGCAAGCCTTGAGCATCTGCAAATTGCGGCATCAAATCTGGCATTTCATTCATGAGTTCTGCCATACGGACATTGACCTCTCGTTCCGCATCGAGTACTCTGGCGACTTGTTGATGAGCATGCGCCATATGTGCAAGCATTTCATCTAATTTGTTTTGCATGTCCCGGCCCCTCCATATAAAATTTGAGATCGGTTATTTGATTTTTCGAAAGAACAAAAAAATCCCCGGCCTTCGCATTTGCCTTAAGTAGCATATGCCGGGCCGGGGAACTCAGTTCCTATATATGGAGGGGATTAGCTATAAACTTTAGCGATCAATTCTTTGAGTACTTTTGCAGAGTGATTGAATTTCGCTTTTTCTTCTTCGTTCAGATCAATCTCGATGACTTCACGCACACCGCCGCGGTTAACAACGGATGGCACACCGATATATAGATCTTCTTGACCATATTGTCCTTCAAGAAGCGAAGAAACAGTTAGGATACTGTTCTCATTACCAAGAATTGCTTTGGTAACACGAGCGAGTGCCATACCAATTGCATAGTAAGTTGCACCTTTACGCTCAATGATGTGATACGCTGCATCACGAACATTGACGAAAATTTCATCAAGTTTTGCGCGGTCTTCTGGGTTATTACGACGCTCAATTACTTTATCAAGGGTTTCGATACCGATGGAAGCTTGACTCCATACAGCAAATTCTGTATCACCATGCTCACCAATAATGGCTGCGTGAACGTTACGTGTATCCACTTCCAGGTATTCACCCACCATATAACGAAGACGAGCTGTATCGAGAGTTGTACCAGAACCAAGCACACGCTCTTTTGGCAATCCGGACTCTTTCCAAGTTACATAAGTAAGGATATCTACCGGGTTAGAAGCGATTAGGAAAATGCCATCAAATCCGCTGTCCATGATTTCACGTACGATCGTTTTGAAGATCTTCGCATTTTTGTCTACAAGATCAAGACGGGTTTCACCTGGTTTTTGCGGCAAACCTGCTGTAATAACAACAAGGTCAGCATCTTTGCATTCTTTATAAGAACCGCTCCAAACTTTAGTTGGAGAAGGTGCGAATGGTACACCATGATTAAGGTCCATTGCTTCGCCTTCAGCTTTTGCAGCATTTACGTCAACAAGAACGAGTTCCTCAGCAATCCCTTGGTTAATCATAGCGTAAGCGTAACTGCAACCTACTGCTCCAGTACCTACCAATACAACACGATTAATTTTATTACCTACCATAATAATAATCTCCCTTCAATCTCAAAAGCTGAATTTTTGTTCTTAATAAAGAGCCCAGTTTATTATCCCAACAACAACGAGTAAAATTACACTGATCTTGATTGTAAATTTAAACAATTCATTCTCTTTACCCGCAAGACCTACTGCCGCTGCAGCTACTGCTACCGATTGCGGCGAGATCATTTTAGCCATTGCACCACCCATTACGTTCGCAGCAACCATAGCTTCTGGCAAAATGCCGATTTGATTTGCCGTTACAGCCTGCAATGGTGCAAATAGAGATCCGCTGTTAACAACAGAACCGGTCAAGAATACCCCAATCCAACCCAGAATTGGTGCGAACAATGGGAAGATACTGCCCGTTGATGCAAAAGCAAGACCGAGTGTTGAAGACATACCTGAATAGTTACAAATGTAAGCAAATGCAAGCACGCTGCAAATGGTAATGATCGGGATGTACAATTCTTTAAACGTTTCTACTGCTGCTTCTTTAATGATGCTTCCTTTGATTCGATAAATCAAAATGGTTAGAAGCGCTGCAATGACAATTGCGGTGGTAGTAGATGAGAATAAATCAAGATTAAATACAGCAGCGTAAGGTGTCTCTTCCGGAACAACCGGAGGTTGTCTCAGAATTTGGTTGTGAACTCCTTTTATAGGGAAACTGAAGACCAGATTGTTAAGCGGTCCACCTGCTGCGAACAACGCTTTGACTGGTTTCAGTGAGAACAAAATAACCATAATCGTTAGCAAAATAAAGGGTAACCAAGCAAAAGCAACTTGTCCCAAACTATATGTTTCTTTCTTAACCGCTTGTTTCGCTTGTTTCGTTTGTTTCGCTGATTCCTCTTTATCCAAACGGTAAATTTCTTTTGGTTTCCATACACGCAGGAAGAGTGCAAGCACAACCAGACTGACAAGGGCAGAGATAATATCTACGAGTTCAGCACCCAGGGTATTAAGTACAATAAACTGAGTGATAGCAAATGAACCTCCGCTTACCAGGATCGCTGGCCAAGTTTGTCTCATTCCTTTAAATCCATCAATTAAGTAAACCAACAGAAAAGCAATCATTAAACTGATAATCGGAATAACATACGATGTTCGGCTTGCAACATCAAGTCCAGAAAGTCCCGTAAGCGTAGCTGGTGTCGTAACAGGAATACCCATCGCACCATAAGAACCTCCGGCAATGTTAGCCACAAGACAAAGACCAGCTGCATATACAGGCTTGAATCCCAAACCAATCAGGATTACCGCTGTAATTGCCACAGGAGCACCAAAGCCAGCCGCTCCTTCCAAGAATGCACCAAAGGAAAAAGCAACAAGGAGTACTTGCAACCGCTGATCTTCGGTAATTGTTGCTATACTATTCTTGATTATATCAAATTTTCCTGTTTTTACCGTAAGTTTGTACAAGAAAATTGCTGCAAGTACAATTGAAGCTACTGGCCATAAACCAGCAAGTACACCATAGAAACCAGTACCAATCACTTTAACGAAAGGCATTTTATAGAAGAATAGAGCAACGCATGCTGCAACAACGATGCTGAGGATTCCTGCTACATAACCTTTCATTTTAAAGACCGTTAAAGCCACGATAAAGAATATGATGGGTATGGCAGCCACCAAAGCAGATAGCCATATATTGCCCATCGGGTCGTATATTTGATTCCAAACCCCCACTTGTATCCCACTCCTTAATCCTAATTGTTTAGATATTGTGAGCCGCGCTAGATTATCCTATTCACATTGCCGACAAAATAGAGATGCTTGTCTTCTAATCCAAGTATGTGAAAACTTTCACTTCGAAGTGATTAAAAAAAGCCGCTCATTTTCATTTATGATGTTTGTCACAATGCCCGGCCGCGTTTTTTTACTATAGCGATACTTATAGGTTTTGTATGTGATTTTCATCACACAATATAGATAATACATTATATTCCAGTGAACTATTTTCTAACTTTTTCTAATAATGAGATGATAATCCCCTCAAATTCCCCTCACTGTGACTTTATTCCCTAATCTTGATATGATGATCATAAGCAGATAAACTAGGAAGGTGATGAGATTTATGACAGTAAAAAAGGCAGTAATTCCTGCTGCAGGACTTGGAACCCGATTTCTTCCCGCTACAAAAGCCATGCCAAAAGAAATGATGCCAATCCTGAATAAACCAACCATTCAATATATTGTCGAAGAAGCGATCGCTGCTGGAGTAGAAGATATTATTATCGTTACCGGAAAGGGAAAAAGAGCGATTGAGGATCATTTCGATCATGCTTTTGAACTCGAACAGCTGCTTGCTGACAAAGGAAAATCCCTCGCTTTGGAAGAAGTTCTCTCTTCCTCTAACGTGCCCAATATTCATTATATCCGTCAAAAGGAACCAAAAGGTCTTGGCCATGCAATCTGGTGTGCTCGTAAATTTGTCGGAGATGAACCATTTGCGGTTTTACTTGGAGATGACATTGTTGTAAATCCTGTACCTTGCTTGAAACAATTGATTGATGAGCATGAAAAGGTAGGCGCTTCCGTACTGGGGGTCATGCAAGTACCCGATGAAGAAACACACAAATATGGAATTATGGAACCGCTTGAAAAAAGAGGTCGAAGTTATTCAGCACTGCGATTTGTCGAGAAACCGAAATCTGGATCCTCTCCCTCCAATCTTGCGATTATCGGTCGGTATGTACTGACACCTGATATCTTTCCGTTGCTGGAAGATCACCACATTGGTCTTGGCGGCGAAATTCAGTTAACTGATGCCATTGAGAGATTAAATCAAATTACGCCTGTATACGGTTACGAATTTGAAGGTAAACGATATGATGTAGGTGATATACTAGGATTTCTTGATACGAATATTGAATTTGCCCTAGCTAATCCTAAGTACCGCGATGAGGTATTACGCATGTTACATACCAAACTTGAGAATCCCTCTTTACATCGATAATTTTACAAGGATAGAGTATGTTTTGATTAAAATAAAGGAGTATGTCCCATGTTATGAGACATACTCCTTTTAAGGTTTCTGCTTTGCTGCTTTAATCCGACAACATTCTGTGTTAGCCCTCAAATCTACTTTACTTCTTCGGGATAAGGATCAATCATACGAATCGTGCCATCCGAATTGTACGTAAGCTCCGCAAATTTTACGCAACGCTTGTAATCAATGCCGCCGGAAAGAGAACAATCGTGATAGAATAAATACCATTTCTCCTGGAATTGCACAATTGAATGATGTGTTGTCCAGCCTATAACAGGCGGTAAAATGGTGCCTTGATATGTGAAAGGTCCCATCGGACTGTCACCGATCGCATACACCAGCTTGTGTGTCGAACCCGTAGAGTAGGACAGATAATATTTGTCATTATACTTGTGCATCCATGGTCCTTCAAAATACCTGCATTCCTCGTTGCCTGCGGTCAGCGGCTGTCCTTCCTGGTCCACGATAACAATCTCCATCGCTTCGGAAACCATTGAGAGCATATCTTCACTTAGCTTCGCTATTCTTGGACCAAGCGCCGGCTCATCCGGAGCTGGACCTTCTGCATCTTCCACATAGCTTCCCGTCTGCCACTTCTCTAATTGCCCGCCCCACAGCCCGCCAAAGAGCATGTAAGCCTGTTCATCTTCATCAATAAAGACAGCAGGATCAATACTGAAGCTGCCCTGAATATACTGTTCCTCGGGTTTAAATGGACCTGCCGGGGACGATGACGTAGCTACGCCGATGCGAAAAATACCTTCATGATCCCGTGCAGGGAAAAACAAGTAATATTTTCCGTTTTTGAAGACGGCATCCGGTGCCCACATCTGACAAGACGCCCACGGGACATCCTTTACATGCAGCGCCTCACCGTGGTCTGTCACGGGTGAATCCAGATCATCCATTGATAAAACATGGTAATCCTCCATCTTATATTGATCACCATTGTCATTAATTGGACCGTCGTGATCCAAATCATGGGAAGGATAAATATAGATACGACCCTCGAACACATGAGCTGACGGATCGGCAGTGTAAATATGAGTGACTAAAGGTTCATGCGGTTTAGGCTGTTTAGGCATGGTAGACATTCAAATAACTCCTTCCAAAAGGTATAATGAATTGCTCTTTTATATCGATGTTCTACAGGTTCAAGTTATTGCATTAGTTCCTCTTGTTCATATTTAGATCAGGAATTCGGGCAACTCGCTGATAAGCTTCCTTGGGATGATGAGCCTCATCAAATAGGAAAGGCCAGTTTTTGCGTCCTCTGACCGGAAAATCATCAAGCCAGGTATAATCGTCAGCAGCTCCCCAGAAGGTTACGGCACTGATATGTTCACGATACTCATAAAGCACGCGGAAAATGGACTCATATCTTGCGGCTTGTAATTCCAGCATGTCCTGCGTAGGTTGAGCAAGATCCGTGCGCCTATCTTCGAAGCGAAATACCGACACATCCAGCTCAGTAAGCTGCAGCTGTAGACCTAGCTCTGCATACCGTTCAATCGCGGCACGAATATCATCCAGAGATGGATCGTACAGATTCCAGTGTGCCTGCAAACCAACGCCATGAATCGGCACACCTTGATCTAACAAGGAACGAACGAGGCGATAAATGCGCTCCCGCTTATGCGGATGGGACTCATTATAATCGTTATAGAACAAAAGCGCCTGAGGATCTGCTTCATGGGCGAATTCAAAAGCTTTGGCAATGAAGTCCTCTCCCGCAATATCCAACCATTTCGATGGCCGTAAAAATGCATTCTCATCATTCGCATCATCTGAAATCGCTTCATTCACGACATCCCAGGAGTAAATGACGTCTTTATATCGGCCAACGACGGTCTGAATATGCTTACGCAAACGTGCAAGTAATACATCACGTTCCGCAAGTCCTCCTATTCCATTCTCGAACAACCAGCCTGCAGTTTGGTTATGCCATACCAGTGTATGCCCGCGCAGCGCCATGTTATGCTCTTTGGCAAATGCAGCTATGATGTCCGCTTTTTCGAACGTGTACACCTCTTCCTGCGGATGCAAACTTTCGAATTTCATCTCATTTTCTGCTGTTAAGCTGTTGAAGTGATATGCTAGCAGTGATTCTTGGGTTACAATTGTTGTCGGATTAACCGCTGCTCCCATCTGGAAAGCGTCCTTGTATAAATCCTTCAGTGAAGCTTCTGTTCTGATCGGTTCCATGTTTCCCCTCCTCTTCTCTTGCCGTTCACCCGCCTCGTATGCATTACTGCGAATCAAACAAGATACTCAAACCAGTCGAAGCGAGCAGGTGTCTGACTTTCCTGGCCATTACCGGTAGCATATAGCCCGACCACTGCCCCGGTGAAGCACATTTTATGCACAAAAGCCTCTGGAGAGATTGCACGGGCTGTACCTGAACCTAAACGTAACCAGTTCTGTCCATCCTCCGAACAAGTTAGTGTATATTCCTTCTCTGTCGATTCGATTCGGAGTAATAGTTGCTCCGTTCCTAGCTCGCTCTCATGCACAATTTCGGACTCTCCACGTTCCGTCAGGCGGGCAAAAATAATATTCTGACCTGCCGATCGCCTAATGCCAATTTCATAATGTGCATCCTCATCTCGGCGAATACAAAGCCCCGCCTCTTCTCCTTCGAGAACCGGCACGAATGATATGCTAGCGGTAAAACTGGCATTGAGATGTTGCTGTCTTCGGCCAACAAATGTGATCTGCCGGGTGTCGTTAAGCCCTGCTTCATGACCATACAAAGTAAGGAAACCTGGTCTTTCCGTAACCGTACATTTCCCATCTGTTGGATTGCGAACATACAGCCAGTGCGGTCCAAGCTCTGCGTCAAAGTCCTCCCGGCCAACAACGATTGCTTCATTCCTGTCTAAGATAGAAGGTGCTGTCATCTCTAACCGCTGGACTGACATATCCAGGCTAACTGTCCCTTCATTGTTGTCGATGTGCGGCCAACCATCCTTCCAAACGACAGGTGCGAGAAACGTTTCTCGTCCAAGCACGCTGTATCCGCCATCTGTCAATCGAACACCAAGGAATACAGCCCACCAGTCGCCTTGATGATCTTCGACTAGATCGGCATGACCCAGATACTGGATAGGATGATCCAGATCACGATGAGTTAGAATCGGCTCAGGGTAGCGTTCAAACGGACCATACGGCTTGTCACTTCGGCCGATGATTTCACGGTGCTCCTTGGCCGTACCTCCAGAAGCGGACATCATGTAATACAAACCATTGATCTTATATAAATGCGGTCCTTCCGTCCATGGACCGCCATCTCCATACCAGACGATTTGCGGATTAGAGAGTGCCTCTCCTGTAGCAATATTGATCTCATACTGAATGGCGTGAGAGTCGTAATCGGCGCCTTGCTGAGCAGTAACATACACTTTGCCGTCATCATCAAAAAACAACGATGGGTCGATCCCTCCATAAGGAATGCGAATCGGATCTGACCAAGGCCCCGCGGGGTTCGTTGCCGTAACATAAAAGTTACCGATGCCTCTCACATCTGTCGTAATCATATAGAAAATGCCTTCATGATATCTAAGTACAGGAGCATAAATCCCGTCAGAACTTTTCTGTCCCGTTAAATCAAGCTGGCTGAACCGATCTAGCACATTGCCTATCTGCTCCCAATGGATTAAATCCCGGCTCCGAAAAATCGGAACGCCGGGGAAGTATTCAAATGAGCTGCAGATGAGATAAAAATAATCTTCTGCTTTCACGATACTAGGATCGGGATAGAACCCAGGAAGGATTGGATTCGTGTAACGGATCGTTTTTGATAATAGCTGATCCTTCATCTATTCCTTCACACTCCCTACATTAAGTCCTACAACAAAGTATTTTTGCATGAACGGGTAAACCACTAAGATTGGCACTGACGCAACAATGGTAACTGCTGCTCGGATGGAAATCGGCGTCACCTGGGTTGCGTTTTCCATTCCCACACCGTTGGCAACTGAAGGATTGCTGTTGGCATTCATACTGGAAGATAAAAGTTTCATCAATTCATATTGCAGTGTGCTCAGTTCTTGACGAGACGACGTGTATAGAAATGCATCAAACCAGGTATTCCATGCACCGACCGCAACAAAAAGGGCAATGGTTGCAAGAACAGGTGTACATAACGGAAAGATGACTTTCCAAAAAATTTTGAATTCTCCCGCACCGTCGATTTTTGCTGATTCGATCAAGGCTTCTGGAATGGTATAAATATAAGTCCGAATAACGATAAGGTTAAATGCACTGATAAGTGATGGTAAGACATACACCCAGAACGAATTAATTAAATGCAGGTCTTTGATCAGGAAATACCCTGGAATAAGTCCTGCGTTGAAATACATTGTGAGAACAAAGATCGTAGTAATCAGCTTACGGAAGACATAATCTCGCCGGCTCAGCGTATAGGCCAGCATACTAGTCAAGAAAATATTCAACACGGTGGATAAAACGGTACGTGCCACAGAAACTAGGAATGCGCTATAAATGGTACCTGAAGCAAATACTGCTTTGTAATTCTGCAGGGTGAAATCACGAGGCCATAAGTATAATCCTCCCCGAATGGTATCATTTCCTGCATTAAATGAAACAACGATCGTGTTCAAAAATGGATACAGTGTCACTGTCACGAGCATGATCATGAAAATGATATTGAAGGTATTGAACAGGATTGGTTCGATGGTTCCGTTTCCCGAGCGGCGTGTAGAAACTACCGCTGAACCAGACAATGGTGTTTTTTTCATCATAACAGCCTCTCTTCCCCAAGCCGCTTGGCGGTCCAATTCGCAAAGAGCAACATGGTAATGCTGACCACAGATTTGAATATCCCGCCTGCAGTAGCGAGTGAATAGTTGCCTTGTGCAATCCCGTATTTAAGCACGAAGATATCAATCGTTTCTGACCAATCAACAACAAGTCCGTTGCCAAGCAAATATTGAACCTCAAAGCCCGCTTCTAGAATATGTCCGATAGACATAATCAACAGGATGACAATCGTAGGCTTGATTCCTGGCAAAGTAATATTCCACATTTTTTGATAGCGGTTAGCTCCATCGATGTCGGATGCTTCATACAGCGCCGGATCAATAGAGGCAATGGCTGCCAAATAAATGATTGTATTCCATCCCACTTCTTTCCATACATGGGAGGCTGCGACGACTCCCCAGAAATACTTTCCTTCCGTCAACCACAGGATCGGCTGATCTATCAAATGCAGTTTCATTAGAATATCATTGACAATCCCATCGGAAGCAAGCGATGTTGCCACGATGCCGGTAACGATAATCCAGGATAAAAAGTGAGGCAGATAGGAAATGGTCTGCACCGTCCGCTTCCATAGTACCTTTTTGATCTCATTAAGCAGAAGGGCTAGAATAATGGCAGTTACAAATCCGAGTATTAAGTTGATAATACTCATTCCTAGCGTATTGCGAAGTACGCGTAGAAAGTTGTCATCTGTGAACAAAAATTTAAAATGTTTAAATCCCACCCAAGTTTGATCCGAGAAGCTTCGTGCAGGTTTGTAATCCTGAAAAGCCATCGTCCAACCCCAGACAGGTACATATGAAAAAGTGATGATATATGCTAACAGAGGAACAGACATGAATATGAGCTGTTTCTGTTCTTTAATCGTTTGCCAGGTCAGCCGCTTGTTTTTCGGTTTTTTCTTCGGGCTGTGGGGCTTGGTGCCCACTACAATTTCCTCCATAAATATCAAACTCCCTATCCATCTTTGTCATGAAAAGAAAAACGTAGAGTAGCGCATCTTCCATATAACAACGTGTTAAACATTCTTTTTGAATAAAAAATCGGGAAGGAAGGATACCTTCCTTCCCGATAGAAATAGCCTTACTTCGCAGACCAGTTATCAATTCTCCACTGCAATACTTCATTGATGCGATCTTCATAAGCTTTAACGTCCAGTTTTTGAATCTCAGAAACGTATTCATTCCAAACACCGTCAAATTCAGTTGGTTTAGCCAGAATTGCTCTAGGTAAATACTTGGTAGACGCTTCGGTCAACTTCGTATTTGCAATCTTGGCTGGAGATCCTTCAACCAGATCAACTGACCATGCTGGGTAATAAACCGGATTTTCCGGTGGAGCACTGAAGAAGTCAATATAGCTGTTAAATCCGTATGCATCCAAAACTTCTTTATCAAACGGTTTCAGGCTTGCTTGATATTCTTCCGGCTGATTACTTGCCGAAGTTGCGTTTCCATCACTGAAGTAACCTTCCAGCTTCGGTGCAGTTGCATAGAAAGCATCTGCTTTGTTTGCAAGCTTCCAAGTCGCGTCGGTTGCTTTGTCACGCTGTTCTTGTGTCTTCATGAAACGTCCTTCGTCGTTAACATAGTAATCTTCGTCCACAACACCCCAAGTGAATAACTTCTGCCAATCTTCTTCGATCAACTTATCAAGTACTTTGATAATTTTCACTGGGTCTTTGGCACTTACCGTAATACCAAATCCATTGTTTAAGTTCAGTGCTGCACGGTCACGGTAATAGTCTTGCGTGCTGGTGTCAAATACAAGCGGGAAACCTACATATGTTCGTTCGATTTTATTTTGCGTTATCAAGGAATCTTCCGCTTGTTGGAAGTTCCACTTCTGGTCGAACATGCCGAGTACTGCCCCACTGGACAATTTAGCCATGTACTGATCATAGTTTTGCGCAAACGCTTCCTTATCTAGCAAGCCTTTGGAATTAATTTCATTGAGTTTTTGATAATACTGTTTGGCATAATCTTTATCCGCAAAAATCTCGGCTTTGCCATCATTTACAACCACACCGCCATCATTTGGATGACCGATCAAATGTTGTGGTGCGTTTAGCAAGCCCCAGTTTTTCCAGTCATAGTTCAGTACTTCAAAACCAATGGTTGGCTTGCCGTCGATCGTTGGATACTTCTCCTTATATTTCTCGATCAAGTCAAAGTACTCATCGAGTGTCTTCAGTTTTGGATATCCAAATTCCTTCAACACTTCTTTTTGAACCCAGAATGCAGGTCCGCTGTAATAAGTATCAGACACTTCACCGTTATATGCCCCGTAGTTAGGCAGATAGTAGATATGTCCATCATTAGGGTCCTTCATCTGATTCCAGTACTTCTCGTAGTGTTTCTTCAAATTAGGTGCGTGTTCCTCGATCAAATCTTCCAGTGGAATTACCGAACCCGCCGCTGTCAGCTTGGTATCCGCAGAGATCAAGTCTGGATAATCACCGCCAGCAATCATAACCCCGAGCTTTTGGTTCTTGTCACCGGCCAAAAATTCGAAATTAAATGTAACGCCAAGCTCTTCCTTGATTTTCTTGTAGATTTTGTTGTCTGCAGTTGGCTGTTGTCCGGCCTCGTTTAGGAATACCGAGATTTCTATCGGATTATCAGTTCCAACTTCGCCGCCCTTACTGTTTGTTTCTCCGCTGCCTGATTCACTCGCACTGCCGCCTGAGCAGCCGGCCAGTACTACACCCAGTGACAACAACAATGTTGCCCCCGCGCGAAAAAACGGTTTTTTTCTTTCCCCCATAAAGCACCTCCAAATTTTGGTCTTGCCATGTTGAAAGCCCTTACATTGCGTAATTTCATTATAGATTTAACGTGTCATGGAAACTATATCTGAATTATAGCTTTTTCCGAGAAAAGTACAGGTTTTCTTATATTTGGACATTTTTCTTGTAATCATTAGGCGACATGTTCATCCGTTTCTCAAATTGCTTTAAAAAAAGAGGGTAGCTTGAATACCCGATCTTTTCTGAAATTTCACTGTTTTTGTACTGATTCATCTGGAGTAAACGGCAAGCTTCCTCAATCCGCAGATTATGAAGCATTTCATTAAATCCAATCCCATTTTTACGTATTAATAACTGCCCTAAGTAGGCCGGATGCAGGAAGAAATGTTCCGCCAGCATTTTAATGGTCAATCCCTCACGAAAATGCACATGAATATAATCATTGATATCTTGCACAATGCCTTGGGCTTCAGCTGGATTTTCCTTAAGCAAAAGTTCAAAGCAGACTCGTCCGCACGAATACAGCATATCCATCAGAACATCAAAGGTCAGCAGGGCTTCATCTAGATTAGGAATTTCGAACAATTGGTTTGGAATCCCTGAATTCTGCGTCATCTGTTTATCCATATACGTCCGAATCTCATGAAGAAGATAGATCACAAATTTCTGAGCTTCATCCGGGTGGACCCGTGTTTGCCGGAAGGTCTGCTGCATATACTCGACGACAGATCGGTAGGCCGCGTGATCAATGAGCTGAAATGCTGCCAGTATGCGCTCCAGTATCTCCAGCTGGTTATAATGCTTAGAAAAGTTCTGATCCTTGAGCTTGTCATAATCCAAAATAAAACTATTTTCCTGTTCATAAAAGGCATGCAGCAGCGCTTCTTCTGCTGTTATTTGGGAATTTCTAATATGAGTCAGTGAAGGTACGGCAGAACCAGCAGCCATAAATGCACGAAAGCTCGCCAGACGGCGAGCCATTATTTCCAATTGTTTTCTGATGGGTTCACTCGTTTCATGAGCAACATCACCGAATACAATGGAAACCAGATTATTTCGCAAACGAACCAAATAAACGGTATCCCATTTGTTTAGAAAGTCTGCAGCAAGGCTGATCCACCGGGCAGCGTTCTCTTGGGGCACCTGAACCAGGCATACATTCCACTCTGCGGCGGACGGGGAGAGAGACTCTATAACCTGATTCGCTTCTATGGATAACTCTTTCCCCATGAGCGCCTCCTTTATCGACAAAATCTCGTGTTCTCTCTGTACGACTTGTCCAATATGAAGCTGTTCCTGCTCCTTGATCAGTTCCTGCACTACCGCACGAATTTCGAGCACTGCCTGGTCCTCATCAAGAGGTTTGAGCAAATAACGGGACACTCGAAATTTAAGTGCTTTTCTTGCATATTCGAAATCACTGTACCCCGTTATAATAATGAATTTAGTCGTCCCGTTACCTCTGCGCCGCCACTCCTCAATCATTTCTAATCCATCCATCACTGGCATATGGATATCGACCATGACAAGATCAGGATTCAGTTCCTCCATCCGTTTCAGTCCTTCCGCCCCATTCTCACAGACACCGCATATTTCAAACCCAAGCTGTTCCCAGGGAATCCAGAGCTCCAAGCCCTCGAGCGCCCATGGCTCATCATCAATCAGCAGCACTTTAAATGTCATTGTCTCTGCCTCCTTCTCCACCTTGACTCTCAAGCAGCTGTAGAGGAATTTCAAAGGACACCTCGGTCCCTTCACCCAATTTACTCACAATTCTAAAATTTACTTTATCGTCATAATACAATTCGAGACGGCGATAAACGTTCTGCATGCCAATGTTATTTCCTCCACTTTCCTCTTTGCCCCTCATATGGTACATCACCTCTTGCAGCCGTTCTTTATCCATGCCCTTGCCATTATCAGATACAACGATACGCAGGCAATCGCTCATGATTTCCGCTTGGATCTTCACATAACCAAGCCCCGGAGTGGCTTGTATCCCATGTTTGCAAGCATTTTCCGCCAATTGCTGGATACTCATTTTTGGTATTTTATAGTGCCGCGCCTCATCACTGATATCAATGTAATACTCAAACTTGTCCCGAAAACGGAATTTCTCAATCCCCAGGTACATTACCGTAAAACTCATCTCCTCTTCCAAGGTGACCAAATCATCCTTCCAATTCAGCAGACGACGAAGCAGCTTGGACAGGTCTTTGATAATGTCCTTAACATCCACATAATTGTTCTTGGTACTAACCACTAGCAGCGCATTCAATGTATTGAATAAAAAATGGGGATTCATTTGGCTTTGCAACAAATTAAGCTCAGCACGAATACGCTCAGCCTCTAAACTTCGTTGCTGAATTTCAAGCTTGTACACGTTGTTAATCAAGGATTGGATCTGAGCGGTCATCATATTGAAATTCCGGATCAAATCACCGATTTCGTCTTTTCCACCATCGATGTTAATCAGATCGAATTTCTCGTTCCCCACCTTTTGCATATGCCTGGACAGGCGCTTCACTCGGTAATTATACGAACGCAGCATAATATATATGAAAATCGAGGTAATCAAAGTAATGATGCCTGCCAGCATGCCAAAATAAAGCTGCATGGACAGCATCGCTTGTTTCGTACGCGTTTCCTGAGGCACGCCAATCAGTTTCCATCCCTTCACATAGCTGGCATTGCCAATCGGAACAATATGTAAGTCCTGCTCTGTCGTCTTGCTCGTATCAAATAGCGCATAATCGCTGCCCATCTCGCCCTGGTACTTGTCATTTGCAGACACGATAATTTGATTCTGGGCATTGACTAGATACAGATCGAGCGAGCTCTCTTCTCTCGCAATCACGTCGTAAAAACGATTTAGGTAAAAATCGATGCGCACCAGCTTCTGATAGGCATTATCCGCATAGTAATAGTCCATTTTTTCAATAACGCTAAAATAAGACGAGGTCATAGTCCGATCATTAGCAGCTTGATCGCGGTAAGCGACCACTTGCAGAGGTTCCCCCACCGCTTCCCAAGTCTTAAACCAGTTGCTCAAGCGCACCGAACTATCCAGATTGTAATAATCACCTCCGGGCACGATGGTTGGATTGTCTGTGTAAATACCAATTCGCTGAATTTGGTTATTTACAGGAATATAAGAGGTCACTCGGTGACGAAGCTGCGCATCAAGCGTCCTGTAGAAATCTAATTGGCCGTCGTACTGCCGGTCCATGGCTTCAGACAACACCTTGTCCGTGATCAAGGCATGACTGACAGCAACACCGCCATCAATCATTGTATGGATATCCTTTCTTGCCCGCTCCAGGGATATTTGTAAATTTTGCTCTTCCCGTTCTTTAATCAGCCCAGACATCCGATCCATGAACAGAGAATTACTCACGATGATAGGAAGCAAAATTCCAATAATATAGATCAGCATAAACTTGTAGTTCAAAGGAATATCATTCACGATGCCGCGAAATCGAAATTTCTTAAACATGGTTGCTATCGCCATCCTCCATTTGTTACTTATCAAGTCGTCCTCATCGTTGTTTTCGATATGCAGAAGGTGCCATCCCGGTCATTCGTTTGAACTGACTTACAAAATAGTCGACATTGGGATACCCTGAATTCATTGAAACCTCAGCGATATTGAAACGACTCTGGCGCAACAATCGCTTTGCTTCCTCCATTCGTTTGTCATTTAGATACTCACGAAAAGATTTGCCGGTCTGCTGTTTGAATGCTTGCCCCAAATAGTTAGCATTCATATGGAATTTTTGTGCAAGTTCCTGTAGTTGTAATTTCTCTCGAAACTCCTGATTAACATACTGTACTACCTGGAAAATCGTGCTGTACTCTTTTTCTTTCCGCAGCTCCATCAGCATCTTCATCGCATTCTGAGATAACTCGAGCGCATATTCCCGAAACGCAGAATAGGAGCTCATTCCGGTAGTAAGACCCAGCGTATTTTGCATGTCCCGCATAAAGTGATCCACATCTCCATCCAGCTCCTTCAACTGCTTACGAACACCCATTTCGAGTGCAAGTAATTGAACCCGGGCATATTCAATATCCGATACCGGCATCCTAGAATCAGAGTTAGCAAGCAGATCGTGCACTGCTCCTTCCAATTTTTCCTGTTCACCCGACAAAATCGTTTCCATCAGAATCGTCAACGCTTTCTGATTCACACTCGTCATACCCTCATTCTGTGGTAGATCCTCATAATGAATAATGCCATTTTCTCTTTGATAGCGCTTCCATTTAAGTGCAAATAATGCTTTTTCGTATGCCTGCTTCGTAGCCCCTGCTCCGCCTGGATGATGTCCAAGTGCCATAGTCATTTGCGTATGACTGGAGTACAGCTCATAGAGTTCTTTTCCAAGTACCTCCATCCGCTCCTGGGATGGTTCTGCCATCGCAGAGAATACTCCTACTCTTCCTTCTGCATCCGTAAAGAGCTCGGCGCGATAAGCACACGTTAGGCTGCGAACCTGCGATTTTATGTCTTCCTTATAAGTCTCCGTCTCAATTAAGAGACAGGCGATATTCTCATGGCCTTTCATTTGCAGTATCGCTTCTACTTCCGTTTTTAGTATGCTGCAGTCTTCGCCCTGGAGCAGTCGATTGAACAAGCTATTTACATATAAAGCATGCTCGCGTTGATGTACATCCTCGAAAGCCTGCTCTTCCTGAATTTTACGGCTGATCTGTTCCAGAACATTTTCTATCTCAACTTCATCAATGGGTTTAAGCAAATAATCCTCGACACGCTGTTCAAGCGCTGTTTTCGCATATTCAAAGCTATCATAACCGCTTAATATGACGAATCTAGGCGGCTTAGCCAGTTCCTGCATAGAACGGTCAATCAGTTCGAGACCACTCAGAGAAGGCATATGAATATCTGTAAGCACCAGATCCGGCTGAAGATCCTCGATTAAGGACCAGGCAGCATGTCCGTTTTCGACCTCTCCGCAGATTTGAAATCCATATTTGTCCCAATTCACCATGGTTCGCAAGCCCTCCAGCACCCATGGCTCATCATCCACCAATAAAACATTCATCATACTTGCTTCCTCCTTCATTTGAATGAAGCTTTCACGGTGTTCGAAAGCGAATGTAAATACTTGTTAAAATAACAATATTTATTGTAATATATCACATTTTCGCATGAATTGCCCAGACTATGATTATCGCTTACGTGAGCGACGGATGACCCAGCGGATGAGCTGATACAGTACAAATATGACTCCAAGCAAAATAAGCGTCCGGGTCAGCGAACGTTCAACGATCTGAAATACTTGCTTCCACTGTTCACCAAACACGTAACCAATAGAGAAAAATACAGTGACCCAGATGGCTGTGCCTGCGTAGGCGTACGTTGCTACTGTACGGTAAGGGAGACGGATAATGCCGATGAAATAGCCGATAAATTGTCTCACGCCGGGAACAAAAAAGACGTATAGCAACAGCTTGTCCCCATATTTATCATATCGTTTCCTTGTCTTCTCTAGGAACTCCGGATGAATAGACAGCCATTTTCCAAACCGATATACAAGCGGAGTTCCAAACCGATAACCAATACTATATGTAATCGTTACACCTAGAATGGCACCTGCCAGGGCAAATAAATAAGCAGGAAGCCAGTGCAGCAGACCTAGGTATACTAAATATCCCGTATATGTTAACGTACTATTTCCCGGAGGAATGGGCAAAGCAATAAAATCTAAAGGCAATCCGATAAGTAATACATAGTACCCGTATTGATCGAACAATCTTTCTACTACATCAATCAGATTCATGAAGTCTCCTTATGTACAGAAATAAATGTATTTTCTCTTCTAGAAATAGTAATCCAAATGTAGAACTTTAATCAAGTTTACCCTTCTGCCTTTCAAAAGAATCATAGAGAAAAGCAGAAGGTTCTTGCGCATGGTTTATAGCGGATGTTTCATCACAGAAGGTGCAATCAGGGGAAGCCCCAGCGGTAAGGTTTGAATGACTTGACTGCTAAGAATATGAACGGTATCCGTATCGTTCAACCAGTACTCCGCAGCATACCTGGTAACAAACGGTCTTCGCTTCCCACGACACAGTTGAAACCATTCCGAATTTCCGTTCAGGGAATCCTCCGTAATGATACTTCCCTCGGGTAAGCCAAAAGTGTAGTTTTGCCCCCTTATTATTTCAGTAATTTCTTGTTCAGTGCTTGCCGTAATGTCCATCCCTGTAGGAATTTGGCGAAGCTCCGGTCTTGATAAAGTGACCGCTTTCTTCTGAAGCTGATGATAGTCCGCCTCTTCTCCAACAAAGCTAACGCGATGTTTCTGTCCATCAGCTAACCAGTGTAGACTTCCTGCTGTACTCTGAATCCATCGATAGTTTGGATATAGATGGTAGGCGTATTTATTTAATTCAGGAGCGTTTTTTGTTCTTCGTATTTCTTTTGTTCTCAGAACAAGTTCATGGGGATTTCCCCACTTGGCTGCATAGAACTTCGCATTATGATCATTCGTCTGCTGGAACTGATCCGCAAGTCTTTTCATACTCACACTGCCATAATGGTGAATAAAACTGTCTCCTGCCACAGCTAATTTGCGGTCTAGTAAGCGAATACGAATGTTCCAATCTTCATCTTCATAGTTTCCGATGCGATATCCTTCGTCCAAATATCCAACTTCTGAGATAAGCTCACGCCGAAACAATAGACAGAATCCCACAAGCCTGTCTGTTATCCGCCACTGAGAAGGATCGGGGACACTGTATCTTTCCGCAAATGCCCACATGTCCTGGATCCGTTGATAAGATACTTCAATCTGCTGGTCTCCTCCAATGTAATTCGTGACGGGACCCACGGCTGCGATCTGCTCATCACTCTGTAGACAATGGAGCATATGAGTTAACCACCCTTTTGTTACTACTGTATCATTGTTCAGCATGACGATATAGTTGCCTCGTGCCATCATCAGCCCGTGATTAATTCCCCCTGAAAACCCGCGGTTTTCTTCAAGAATTGTATAGCGTATCCCTAATTTTTGATTCCTTAAATAAGCTGCTGTGCCATCACTTGATGCATTGTCCACGACAATGATCTCGTACGGCACGTCGGTGTTTGCCTTTATACTGTTAATGCATTCTTTAAGATAAGCAAGCTGATTAAATGTAGGAATAACAATGCTGGTCCCATCCATGTAGTTCCCATATGATACTGTCCCTGCTTTTAGGCCCTCTTCATAGCCCAGCAGGTATCCATCTTGATAAGCAGGGTTGGATCGCTGTGTGACTGCTCCTCCTTGTTTTTGCTTCCTTTTTCTAGAGATGATCCCTTTATTGCTGAAACTTTTTTTCATACGGATTCCCCTTTTATCAGCCAGGTGCTGCTTCATTCTTTATCATTTCATCCGCAACATGACCTATATCAATAGCAACCTTTCGGTACGTTGAAGCAATCCGCTGACAGATGACGACAGCTGGGACACCCGCTGCTACAAGTGCAATATCATATTCGTATTCCAAACAGGAAGCAAGAACCTGGTCGATGTCAGAAAAATCAGAGACCGGATAGATTGTACCGGTCACATTGATTCCTTTTTCCCGCAGGACCTGCGCTGTACTTACAGCTTTGTTCCCGATCAGCAGTATGCGCCTTCCGTACAGAAGCGGTATCAAATACCCTGTGTGATACAGGCTGTAGTTTATAGTAGAAGTCGTGAGTCTCATCTCTCTGATAGGCAGCTGGTAATGCTTGAATATACGAAACATCAGCATCTGAAAAGCTGGCTTACGTGATACAGGCACCCCGATATAATCAGCAGATTTAATCGCTTCGATTAAAGACATCTGTACAGAAGCATCAGGTACAGGCACTCCAGCATAAGGTAGGAATGCCCCTAACTCATCGACTTCTGCTGGAGACATCACTGTATCATAAGCAAGACTTAGCAGCTCCCCATCACCAATCCTTACCAGCGATAACGGCCTTTTCTCAACGATTGCAGTCCACAAGAGATCTCTAACCTCCGAGATGCCTGCAAGTTGCAACATATGAGATCGATAATACTCAAGTCCTGCCTGGATTATATCTTCACAAGTGACATCAGGCAGCAGCATCCCGTCAGGCATCCATTTCTCTACGAGGGCCTCTCCACCTGAATAAATTGCTTCTCTATATAAGGAATGAAGAGAAGGTTGATTTTTTGATTCAGCTTTCACAGCCTGCTTTCTTTTATTTGTTAACTGCTTGTCAGCCGGTTGCTTAGAAGCCTTACGACGGCGCTTTGACCCTGCAGAGGTTGATCTAGAGCCGCGAAAGTTACCTCTTCCTCTCGCTTTGGCCCTTAATTTGAACAAGTTTTTATTGGAACGACTCCCTTTCTTATGTTTGGAGACTTGCTTGCGACTCATTTGGACCACTCTCCTATGGCAGCAGGTCTTTCATTTTTTCGGCGGCCTCTTGTAAAGATTCAAAAGTCCCTGCATCACTCCAAAATCCAGGAACAATATCATACTCTAATCCTCCTGCTGCGGCATAAACATTGTTCACGTCCGTAATTTCAAGTTCTCCCCTTGCCGAGGGAGCAAGTCCGCTGATGAGCTGAAATACGGAAGCATCGAACATGTAGAACCCAGTTACACTATAATCAGACTTAGGTTGATCCGGTTTTTCTTCAATATGAGAAATAAGGTTTTTGTTAGCTGTGTCAAATACAGGGACGCCGTACCTTCTCGGATCATCCACTTCTTTCAGCAGCACCCGGGCCGTTCCTTGTGGCTGTTTTGCATAAGACGCAACATAGGGACTTAGATCATCTGCGAACAGGTTATCCCCCAGCAGTACGACGAATTTCTCCTCTGGCAAAATAAATCCTTTGGCTAGATCTAGCGCTTCAGCGATTCCACCCGCCTGTTCTTGGATTCGGTAGGTAATGCTCACGCCAAAAGCTGCTCCGCTGCCTAGAAAGTCGGTGTATAGACCTGAAGACTGCTTACTTATGACCATAAAAATATCCTTTATTCCCGCTTTACGCAAAGATTTAATTCCGTACACAATCATAGGATACTTCCCGACTGGCAACAGGTGTTTATTTAAATACAGGGTAAGCGGACGAAGACGTGTTCCTGTTCCTCCTGCAAGGATTACTCCTTTCAAGTCTATCCCTCCTTCGCATCATGTGACTTATCAATAAATTGCAGTGGATCGACCTTCCACTTCTCCATATATAACATCCGATTGCGGTTAAGAATTTGCTGTAATTTATCCTTTTTTTCTTTATTAAAACTTGCACTTCCCTCATGATGGACCAGAATATTACCCAAAACGAGGAGACGATATCCCGCAAGCCGAGCACGATAACAATAATCATCATCTTCATAATGACCTGGGCTGAATCGTTCATCAAGATAGCCGATTGTCTCAAGAACCTCACGTTTGAACAAAAAACAGAGGCCTACAATCCGGTTTACTTCTAACCATTTCTGAGGGTCCGGCCTATTATGTTCAGTCACTATTTGTTGAAACTGTTCCACCGAGTGAAACTCCACCGGAATCTGCTGAATCCCACTCGCATAATTGGTGACCGGACCTACAATTCCAATAGAAGGGTCACTATAAAGTCCTTGCAAGAGCAAGGTAAGCCAGTCTTTCGTAACCGTTACATCGTTGTTAAGCAGCAGCAGTGATTCCCCTCTTGCCAATCTTAACCCTGCATTACAGGCGGCAGGAAACCCTCCATTCTTCGGTAAAGAAATGAAACGAACCTTCTCCGAAGCACAATAGCCAAATGTATCATCCGTAGAACCATCATCGACGACTATAATTTCATAAGGTTCATCCGTGTACTGACGGATGGAATCGATACATTGCTTTAGCCAACCTCTCCCATTAAATGAGGGGATCACTATACTCGTTAGAGGGTAATGGTTCATTTGGCATTCCTCCAGCGCGCTACCTCTACTCTGCTTAAGAGAGAGGCTTCGGTTATTGCCTCAGCTTCCGCATGTAAAGTGCTTAGCAGCGATGACAGAGCCTCTGCATGATCTCCAATAATCATTTGTTCCACCGAATTCCCTTTCCCCACATTCCCTATTCTGCGGCGATTTTTTGTAATGACATCAACAGATGCAGCCACCTGTACAGTGCACCCTTTTTGGATTGCTGTCGTTTGAGCAAGCGGCGGAACAACCAAGCTAGAGTATCCTATCGTTTGTATACATTTTTTTGACAGGGCGTGCGGAACAGAGATAAGGGAACTTGCACCCAGATCTCGCCTGTTCAGTACCGAATTCAGATAACTTTTCAGACGTGTTACCGCATCCTGATTTGCAAAAGACGGTAAGTAGGAACGAAGATCATTTAGAGCCATATCTACCCCTGTATCTACAGCATATAGAAAAGGAGCCAATTGTTCTGCTTTGATGACCATATCACCATCTGTGAACAATACCGTATCTGCGGTCGTCATTTGAGCACCGATCGCCCGCCCGACATCATGACCGACCCGCTCCGGCTCATAGATAATTGTCACGAGGGGGTATTCTCTCGCCAAAGCATAACTATTGTCGCTGCATCCATTGAGTACTACGATGATCTCTTGCAAAGGCAGTCTGCTTAGTTCATTTAAAACAGCACCCAGCGTTTTTTCTTCATCTGATGCGGATACAACGGCTGCAGCTGAATGCGCAAGTGGCAGCAATATAGGCAGGTTAGTACTTTTCTTTTTGAGATAAAAAGCATGCTGATAGGCTTCTGCAATCTGTCTAACTTGACCATATGGCAGGGGTTTCGTTACGGATTGAAAATACCATGACGTAAATTCCGCATGCACATTTTGTATGGATTTTGAGGACTGGCGACGCAGTTTCTTCGAAGCAGCGAGACCTGCCTTTACTCCTAGTATCCGAAGGGTCTTAGGGACAGATGAGGTGCGAGAAACATGGATTCGCTTCACGCTTTTATTTTTCCGCTTTCGCGGCTTTATCGTTTTCTTTGCAGTGGAGTTTCTCATTCTCCTCACCTCGTCTCATTCACTTCACTTCACTTCGAACTAACTGCCGATCTCGATATAGATCGGTGTAACCTGCTCTTGGACCATAGTTCTCGGTCAGCCAATGTACCGCTTCTTGATGGTCTCTGAGAATAACCTCTGTCAGTAGATCTGCTCCGCCTTTGCGCCGAGTTGGATTCAGCTGACCCACGGGAATAGGATGAACCGCCTGAACATTCAGTCCTCTTGCTATTCCTATCGCCTGTGCAAGCGGCGGAGAGCTAAGGATACTTGATCCAATCATCTCATATGCCTTACGGCTGATCGCATGAGGAACTGCCGTCAGTGAAGCCCCCCCAAGGTCGGACCTTCCAAGCATAATATTTAACACATACTTGGCTTCAACGACCGGATGAACCGGTGTGCGCTGTATCGGACCTTTATAGTCGTTAAGTGCAATATCAACACCAGACAGAACTGCCCGAACAAACGGCCGAAGCTGATGAGCCGGTATGACCATATCCCCATCTATAAACAAAAGCACACGTCCCTTTGCTGCTTCTGCCCCCACATGTCTCCCGACATCATGACCAAGCGGATCATGATAATATAACACTTGGGCTCCCGCTGTCTCCGCTCGTACTGCTGTCCCATCTGTAGAGCCGTTAGCCACTACAATTACTTCACTGGAGGGATGTATTCGGCGGCCCTCGAGGACTGCTTCTGCAATCGTAGATTCTTCATTCATCGCAGGAATAATAACCGAAACTACCGGTTCATCAGAAGGAATACTCCGGGTCAGTGCCATGAATTGATCCTGCTCTAGTTGGGATACCGTCGCCCAGATGGGTCTAGCTCTCTTGCTTCTGCGTTTCTTGTTCTTACTGCCAGATCTTTTTATTTGATGGGTTCGATGAGGTGTCATGGAACCTTTCTTTGTTTTTTTTCTAATCATTCCCGGGCGTTTAGGTTCTGAATTTTTTCCTGACCCGTTTTTTCTCTTCTGCTGTCTTTCGCTCAAATCTCCCATGCGCTGTATACCTCCCTTGCAGGCCTCCAGCATATAGATGGAGTTATCACGTACATCTTATGACCATTGTCATTTTTGGAAACGGCAGTTGCCCTTCCTTTTCTGAATAACCTTCTCGGGTGAACAGATCAACATAGGGCTGTAATCTTAGCATTCTATGCTACCCTTTGGGCGGCTGACACTGTTATTCATATCTCCTCTCTTCCCCCGCCTCTCTGCGGGTTAACTCCCAGACTCCCGAATCAGGCTTGTATCATTTCTGCGAGTTCAGCTGTTGCCCTACCCGGGCTGTTCTCTTTTTTCATAGAATAAGAAGAATAACAACTAGGACAGGAAATAAAGAGGAAGGGGTATGGTGATGAACCGTGTAGGAATTTTACTGGATTCGAGTATACTTCGGGGCATCCCTGCAGGTAGAACTAGACAGGAATCTCTTGCTTGTTATGAGCTTGCTGCTGCTAGCTATGGTCTGACTGTCTGTTATCTAAGATTAGAAGATGTGGACCTACTTGCGGGAAAATGCAAAGCTTACATTCGTAAAAATCAACGTTACCAAATGCATCATATCGAAATCCCTAAAGTAATTCACAACCGGGCCATGCATTTCTCTAAAATCAGTCATTACTTAATTGCTGGTCTCATTCAGCGCGGCATTACTATTTTTAATGTGCGAAACCGTTATGGTAAAGATGAGATTTACCGATTGCTCATGAACAACACGGAACTATCCACTCATCTGCCGGAAACAGAACTTGCATCCATCGGGGCGATTCAGCGAATGCTCGAAAGACACCGTGATTTGATACTTAAACCGGTAAGCAGCAGTATAGGAAAAGGAATCATGCGTATCATTCACGAACATGGAAATGGGAAGATTTATATCTCATCGGCTCGAGATAAAAAGCAGGTTCATTATCCGATCAAAAAAGGAAAATTGCCTCCTGAACTATATGCTCGTATTCGGGAAAAGAATTACCTAGTTCAAGAGCGTATTCCCCTAGCCACCTATGTAGGGCGTCCTATTGATCTTCGTGTCTCTGTGCAGCGAGGAAGCACGGGCTGCTGGCATGTCACAGGGATGTATGCGAAGGTTGCTCCGCGGGATCATTTTGTGACCAATGTGGCTCAAGGCGGAATGGCATTGCCTTACGACGTAATTCATCCCTTCGTTCTTCCCTCGCACTCATTACCTGCTGTTGTCCAACAGATCCATCACCTGGCTGTAACAGCCGCTCGGCATCTTTCCCGTACGTTACCTGGTCTAGCTGATCTAGGATTTGATATGGCGCTTACTTCACAGGGAGAAATCTATTTCATCGAATGTAATGGCAGAGACCAGCGCTACGGTTTTCGTAAAGCAGGAATGGATAAGGAATGGCTGGAAAGTTATAAAAGACCTATAGCGTATGCAAGACTTTTGTTGGATCAGGGCTAAGGCATCCTCTGAATCTCTCTATGCAGATCATTTGAATACGAAAAAAGCTGTATTGATTTCGCCTGCGTTCTGTGTCAATATAATGCAGAGTGGCCGGGCTGTAGAAACCCGGTCTATAAGGTACGTTTTATAAGGGGGATATGCATGTCGAAACCATTGCTTCGTCTGATGACAGAGCTTTCTTCACGTAAATGGATCTCCCGGATTACCGGCACTTTTTCGAAAAGCAGCGCAAGCCGACTGCTGATTCCATGGTTTATTAAAACATATGAGATCCCTGCACATGAAGCAGAACTTTCACCCAAAGAATATCCCTCACTGAATGCCTTTTTTACGAGGAGATTACAGACCGGTGCAAGAATGATTTACGAAGAACCAAATATGCTCCTGAGTCCTGTGGACGGTAAGATTACAGCGATGAGTCCTATTACGGGAGGAACACTCCTAAATGTAAAAGGCCATGATTACACATTATCAGACCTTCTCAACCATTCGCCTCATCTTGAAAAGTATAAGAATGGCTGGGCTTTTGTCCTGTATCTCAGTCCCAAAGATTATCATCGAATCCACTCTCCCGTATCTGGAAAATTGGTAGAAAGTGAACATATACGCGGTAAAGTATATCCTGTGAATGATTTTGGTCTTCGTCATATGAGATCGGTGCTCAGCCGAAATGAAAGACGGATTACATATATCAAACACGAATTTGGTGAGATCGCGGTGGTCAAAGTCGGGGCCATGAATGTAAGCAGCATTCAATATACAGACAATACAGCAACCGCCTGGGAACGCGGAGATGAGCTTGCTTATTTTGAATTTGGTTCTACAGTGGTTCTCCTCTGTGAAGAAGGAACTTTTGAACCGAACCATGATCTTTCTCTAGGACAAAATGTGAAAATGGGGCAGCCTCTTGGCTTGTTAAAGCCTAAAAAATCACGTTCCGTTTCCACTCAACCACATACCTAAAAAAGCAGCCGCTTTCAGGATATCCTGACAAGCTCGCTGCTTTTTATCTATGGCCAATCATCTTATGGACTGAGATTTAATTATCATTAATATTAAAACCATATGTCTTCTGCTGGTTTACGGCGCATACGCGTGCGGAATAAATTCCACCCTTTACCCGAGCAGCAACGATTACGAATTCTCCGTATGCCGTTCACGATTACACCCTCCTCACTGTACAAGCATCTTCAATCTACTATTTCAAGTAAATACCCTGCACAAAAGAGTTTGAAACGGTCTTGTCTCACCGAATTTCGGATGGACTCTTTCCAGTGTACTGTTTAAATTGCCTGCTAAAAAAGAAAATATCACGATATCCCAGCGCATCGGCAACTTCAGTAACATTCATACCTGCATGAACCAACAGATGCTCGGCACGTTCAATTCTCATCTTTATAATATAAGACTGTACCGAATAACCGACCAGTTCTTTAAATTTAATTGAAAAATAACGCGGAGATAACCCTGCACGTGCAGCCAAATCCTCCACACGATGGTTAATTCCCGGATGCTGCCTTACGTAATTTGCAATCTCCTGGATCGCTTGTGCAAGCTGATTACTTACTTTCCTTTCCTCAGGCTCCTCTTTGTCAACCCGAAGCAGATGAATCATCAGCTGTTTAAGGATCAGTTTGATTTCTTCCTCTCTGCCATACGAATTAGACAAGAACAAACGCACATACCTAGCCAGCATGTGTTCAAAGTCAACCGTTTCTCTCAGTTTGCGATAAGGATCAGGAACTTCCTCTACCAAACCTTCCACATCAAAATGAATATATGTCAGGACAAACGGTTTTTGTGGATTATGAGTCGCACTCGTATGGTCACCAGGTCGAAATAAAAAACAGCTTCCTTTTTGGGCAGAAAAAGGTTCATCATTCAGGATAACGGTACCTTCTCCGCTCCACACATAAAATAAATCATAGTTTTGCATCGGTTTTTCGCGCTTCTGCCATTTCCAGCCTGGCTCACAGACAATCTTGGCGACGGCGGGCAAAATCACAAAAGACGACGGTGACGCCTGTAACATGTCGTCCTTCCTCCTTATAAAAGTGGTTCCTATGTACTTTTTCTATTATAGCGTGAAACGTCTTGAAAAAAAACAGACGGCTGCAGCGATCTGTGAAGGTTCTTAGTCGAGGAACGAATAAGGATGTAGAGAACCGAACTTATAGTGAATTTTGCCCCTTCCATACAGATCTAACATAAAAGTAACGCGTTCATGCAGCCGGAGCTCGCCCCTAAAGCCTTTTTTCCGTGACGGCACTAGGTGTTGATGCTATAATATGAGGCAGTAAATGGTGACTATCCGGGCTGCGTCTTATATTAACACCTTAGAAGGTCAGAACGGATGCAATTCAAAGACTTGGAAGGATGAATAAAATGAATCCACTAGCTTTACAGCTGAACGAAAGCATTCAAGCGAGCAGTAATCATGTGTACGACATGCTCTCGAAGCTTGGCAAAGAACTTTATTATCCGAAGGAAGGTATTTTGAGTCAATCAGCAGAAGCTTCTAGCCGTGCCAAGAAATATAATGCTACAATCGGAATCGCCACTGAACACGGTAAACCGATGCACCTTCAAGTCATTCAAGAAAAATTATCTGCCTATAAACCACAGGATTTGTATCCTTATGCACCTCCTGCAGGCAAACCGGCTCTCCGGGAAGCATGGCGTAAGAAAATGCTCGAAGAGACCCCCTCTTTACAAGGAAAATCATTTGGTAATCCCGTCGCTACGAATGCACTCACCCATGGTCTCAGCATTGTTGCTGACCTATTCGTAGACGAGGGAGATGCTGTTATATATCCAGATAAAAACTGGGAGAACTACGAACTGACTTTTGGAGTTCGCAGACAGGCTAGACTCATTAACTATCCGCTGTTTAATGAGAACAATCAGTTTAACAGCGCAGGACTCAAAGAAGCTCTTCTCGCTCAAAAAGATCAAGGAAAAGCGATTGTTGTACTTAATTTCCCGAATAACCCAACAGGGTATACTCCAGGGGCTGAGGAAGGCAAAGAAATTGTGGCTGCCGTGAAGGAAGCCGCAGACGCAGGTATTAACGTGGTTGTCGTAACCGATGATGCTTATTTCGGTCTCTTCTTTGAAGACTCACTGCATGAATCCCTGTTCGGAAGTCTGACTAACATTCACCCGCGTATTCTGCCTGTTAAAGTGGACGGCGCAACGAAGGAAGAATTCGTATGGGGGTTCCGTGTTGGCTTCATTACCTATGGTCATGAAAGTGCTGATGTATTATCTGCACTGGAGCAAAAAACGCTGGGTATTATTCGGGCAACGATTTCAAGCGGTCCACACCCATCCCAGACTTTTGTACTCGATGCACTGAATTCGCCAGAATTCTCTGAACAAAAACAAGAGAAGTTTCTCATCATGAAAGCAAGAGCTAATAAAGTAAAAGCTCTGCTCGATAGTGGAAAATACAGCGGTGCTTGGGATTACTACCCGTTTAACTCCGGTTATTTTATGTGTCTCAAGCTTACAAAAGTATCTGCTGAAGAACTGCGAACTCATCTGCTGAATGAGTACGGAATCGGCACGATTGCCATTGGCGAACACGATCTTAGAATTGCATTTTCTTCCCTTGAAGAAGAGCAGCTAGAGGATCTGTTTGATCTCATTTATCAGGCTGTTCAAGATTTAATTCAGGAGTAGAATTCCACACTTCCTGTTCCAGATTCCAGACTACGCTCTAAACAATCATAAAAGGGAACTCCGTTGCTCTTCAGCACGGAGTTCCCTTTTTTTTCACACATTAAGGCGTAAGCCCAAACCCTCAAGGTACACCTGTCATACAATACGTTGTACGCTTCGTTAAGAGGCGCACGACAAACCGATTTGAAAGGGGAATGTACAATGTCTGGATCTGAAGAAAGAAGCGGATATGGATACGGTGGAGGTTACGGCGGAGGTCACGGTGATGGCAAAAGCATTGGTGCAATCCTCGTACTCTTTATCTTGCTCGTGATTATCGCTAAATCGTTCATGAGCTACAGCTACTAATCACAGACCTGTTCTTGTAACCATTACAAGACAAAAGGCCGGGATATCCCGGCCTTGTTTACTTCCAAGCGGATAAATGGCAGGGACCTATATCATCATGTTGATCCTCCCTGCACCTTCCGTTTATTCCGCATCTTCCTCGTTTGACCACTTCTTACGTTCCGAAGTTCGGAACCAGCGGGCGATGAGTATACCTATTACTAACGTAATTAAGGTCTCTACCCATCTGCCCCACCCCCCAATGAATAGAGGGATGAATAATAAGATTGCTCCCGCCATCTGTAATACATAGACAAAACCAAGTACCTGCTCTCTTCGGCTTTGTGGTGTCACAGGATAAATATGAATCCAAAACGAATCATGGTGATTTCGCCGAAGTCCAGACAGCTGAATTCCTAGCAAGAATAAGAAGAACAAATACACTCCGCTTCCCCATAAACTGCCTGCTGTCCAATATACGAATAATCCGCCAATTACCATAAGCCTTACGGTAATTCCAAGCAAATCACTGCGCAGGAACGTTTTGAAGATAAGATACTGAAATGCGGCCTGCTGTCCCCACCGAAGCCGATCAGCAAGCGGTGCCAGCCACTTCCGGGCATGAACCCGCTGACGAGAAGCAGGAACTTCCACAAACCAACCTAACGTCTTCATTGCTCGTGAACTTTGGTTTTGTTCTGTCTCGATCAGATATTCCCAGTGTACAGGCAGCTTCACTGGAAATCGAAGAGAAACCAGATATAATCCGGCAAGCAAGGCAATAAAGATCAGACTTAGCGCAAGCGAATGCCATAGAAATGCATATAAACTTACTACAATAAAGCCATATCTTAATACTCGATATCCTAATCGAGCGGACCGTGATATCATCTGCTGCTCGATCCAGCCTCCGTAGCTGGCGAAGTATTTAAGCAATAGAAGCACAATTAAGAATAGATAAAAGGGCTTCGGCTCTCCTTCACTGCGAATATAAAGCGGCCATAGAAGAATGATTAATAGAACCAGACCTACCGACTTATAGACGATCCCTCTTACAAAACTGTTCTGTAAATACAGATTCATTCGATATTCCTGAGGTCTTAGGAAGACGATATCTGCCTGCTGTAGATAGGTTCTAAAGCTGCTGAAAATTACGGGAGGAGCAAGTACAACAAGCATTACCAGACCAATCGGAAATCCTTCAGGAATATCCTGAACAAGAGCGGTATACCATGCGGAAAAAGCAATCAGGGCGAACCCCATCATCACCGCTACCCCGCTCTGCATTACATATCCTAGATAAGGAGTAATCTGATTCCAGAATGCAGAACGCCTTGTTTTCCATAGCTGCTTCAGATCCATCTTCAATCCCTGCCTTGTACAAGTTGATAGAATAGATCTTCAAGCGGAGCTTGCTTCATCCCGAACTGTTCACGCAGTTCTGTGAGTGTTCCTTGGGCAATAATTTTGCCGCTGTGAAGAATGATGAACCTGTCACAGTAATTTTCAATAGTCGATAGAATGTGTGAACTAAGCAAAATGGAAGCGCCCGATGCGCGAATTTCCATCATAAAATCCAGTAAAGACCGGATACCAAGCGGGTCAAGACCAAGGAAAGGCTCATCGATAATGTAAAGCGGCGGTCTAGCGACAAAAGCGCTCATAATCATCACTTTTTGCCGCATCCCTTTGGACAAATGAGAAGACAAGGTATCTTTCTTATCTCTCATTCGGAACATGTCCAGCAAATGATCAGCCCGTTCCTTAAACTCTGCTTTGGTCACATTATAAGCACGTGCTGTAAATTCCAGATGCTCCATAACGGTCATTTCCATAAACAGTTCCGGTGATTCAGGAACAAAGGCCATCCCGCTCTGATAAGATTCTGGATCTTCTTCCCTTCGTTTCCCTTGAATCAGAACCTCCCCTTGCTGCGGAACCATCAGGCCGAGTATATGCTTCATGGTCGTACTTTTTCCCGCCCCGTTCAGTCCAATCAGGCCTACCATCTCACCAGGAGCCACCTGAAAATCAATATGATGCAGCACGGGTTTTTTGGCACTATACCCTCCGCTAAGATCATTAATTTGCAGAATCGGTGATTGTTCCATGATATCCCCCGCTTTCTTCTATATTAGGCTTATTGCTCTTTTTTCTTGTCCTTAAGCCATTTTGGAGCCCCTTTGTTCTTCCGATCGCGTTCTCTCTCGTTCTTGCGTCCAGGAACAGCGGAGGATTGCTCACGGTCTTTCGCACTGCTTGTGCGAACCGCTGGTTTTCCATGTGAAGAGGAAGCAAAAGAAGAAGCTCCTTTTTTAGTGAATGATCGCTGAGGTCTATTGGAGGAAACCGCCGGTCCATCTTTTATTTCTCCACCTTGCATTGCTCGTTCATTCAGCTCAATGCCAAGTTCTCTAGCGAATTTACGCATGATAAAGGTCTCTTTCTCCCCAACGATGGATACAACAGTCCCCGTCTTGCCCATCCGTCCTGTTCTGCCTGCACGGTGAACATAATGATCGGAGTCAAAAGCAGGGTCAAAGTTAATAACGAGCGGTAAATCTTGAATATCAAGACCTCGTGCAGCTACATCACTGGCAATGAGAAGTTTAATCTGTCCATCACGGAATGCACTTAAAACCCGGGTCCGCGTCATTTTATCCGCATCACCGTAAAGAGCAGCAGCAGAGATACCCATGTAGTTCATTTTGGCTTCTACTTCCGAAATCGTCTCCGCATTATTAGCGAACACAATCGCTTTGGTTGGATCAAAATGACGCACCACGCGGCGAAGCATATCAATTTTCTCGCGCTCACCTGCTACAAAATACAAATGTGTCAGTCCTGTTGCCGTCATTTGCTCCGGATCAATACCAATCGAAACAAAATCTTTCATTTCACGTTCAGCGAGTCTCCGTGTTCCTTCATCCACCGTAGCGGATAAAAAGACGAGCTGGCGATCTCTGAGTGCACTGCGCAGAATATGATTCACATCACCTGCACCGCCCAGCTGAAATACTTGATCGGCTTCATCGATAACGATTGTTTTGACCTGATGCATTTTGAGTTTACGTACTTCAATTAATTCACGAACTCGGCCCGGTGTCCCTACGACAATCTCCGGATGCTCTTTCAGCTTTTCGATCTGACGTTTGATGGCAGCACCGCCAATAAGGCCGAGTGTCTTAATTCCCTTATATGCGCCGTACACTTCTGCTTCTCGTACAATTTGCATAGCAAGCTCTTGTGTCGGAGCAAGAATGACTTTTTGTGTACCTTTTACATTCGTATCTACCGTTTCCAGAAGCGGCAGTAGGTACGCTAATGTTTTTCCAGTTCCGGTCTGGGAACGAGCAAGGACATCTTTTCCTTCACGTATCACAGGAATCGTCTGTTCCTGTACAGGAGAAGGCGCTGTAATCCCTTTATCCGAAAGCAATTGTATTAAATCCGGGTGTAACCCGAGTGAATCAAAACTTGTTGTCATTTTTAATAGTCCATCCTTTGTTTGAAAATCGATTATATTTCATTATATGCGAAAACAGGCGCTGTACCAAATGCGATCTTTTTTCGCGCCATAAAAAAACAAAAAATAAAGCCCCTAAGCTTATAATTAGCCAGGAGCTTTCCCTTTATTTTCGGTTCATGAGTCCATAGGTCAACCTATCTGCAAATCTGGGAAACAACTGATAAATCCGCATGCCAAAAGCCGCTGATCGGGGGAGATTTACCTCTTCCTTGCGGCGGATGATCGCCTGTACAATCTTATCAGCAACGTATTCGGGTTTCATGATGAAGCCGCCTAGATTTTTCATATAACCGCCGTCCGGATCTGCCTGTTCAAAAAAAGGGGTGTCAATGGGGCCCGGGTTAATCGTTGTTACGTGAATGCCCGATTTTCTATATTCCTGTCTCAGTGCATTGCTAAAGCCGAGAACCGCATGTTTCGTCGCTGTGTAGGAAACCGATTTTGCCGTTCCAATCTTTCCTGCCATAGAGGCAACATTTACGATTTGACCCTGCCCTGCTTCCAGCATATAAGGCAATACGACTTTCGTTACCCGTACTGTTCCCATATAATTCACGTCCATCATATCTTCAAATGAAGAAACAGGCATATTAACGAACGATTCAAATTGTCCATAGCCCGCATTATTAAGTACGATATCAATTTTCCCGTACTTTTCTATAATTTTCTCTACGCAAGACTGTACTTCCCTTGCATCTGTTACGTCCATCTTCAGCCATTCATGAGTACCACCTATGGACTGACTGATATCAGTTAGCTTTTTCTCTGATCTTGCCGTCAAGATCGGAATCGCACCCTCCGCACTCAGCTTCTGTGCACATAAAGCGCCAATACCGCTTGATGCTCCTGTAATCAGTACCACTTTGCCTTGTAACCTCATCGCCATTTATCCTCCAGCCTGCAGTTCGCTTATTCTTATTATGATAATGCACCCGTATGTAAAAAACAAAACTAGAATAGCGAGCTGCTGCTTAGAGAACGGTTTAAGAGATCATAACTTGAATATCCAGCTCTCCAATGCCGTCCATTGAGATCGGAATACAAAGTGCCTGACTGACGAGGTCCATGCCGGGATGAGAGGATTTCACTACCTGCGGCGGAGTAATATCAACAGAGTATCCCTGGTTATATAGGATCGTACTTGCATTCCCGCTAATCATATTACCGAGTTCTGAAATTGCGCTCTGCCCCATCTCATCCATCTCAGCAATGATAAATCCGCCCATCATAGCGGATACGATACGTAGTGCCACCTGTTCCTCAATTCCAAAAACAACGTTGCCGTTCAGTTGTCCTGTCATTCCGATCATGATCCATATATGGTCCTCTAAGTACTCCACATTTTTGATACCCAGTTGACCGGTGGAAGGTGATTTTTGAATCAATTGTTCAAATACGAGCCGTGCGGACTCCAAAAACGGATTAATCACTTCGGCTTTCAACAATTTTGCCCCCTTACTGAGTTAATGGTCACGACCCAAAAGTCCCATTATAATTAACATTATTATACTTTAAGCCACATTTCAATTCATCACGAATTAAATCTAAAGGCCCATAATAACTGTTATCGACAGATCAGAAGGGATTGTTTATACATGAATAAGAAAGTCGTATCCATCGAAAGCAAACAATTAGGTAAGTCCAACGATTCACCAGCTCATTTTCCTAGTTCAAAAGACCTCCATTCCTGTTCTTACCACGTGAAACCACTAGGTGTATAACGGTCCGGTGGTACAGAGGGATCATCATCCTCTGCTGCTTCTCTTTCCCCTTTTGATAAATCGACCTTCGTTAAGAACCACATCCCTGCTAAGAAAAAGAACATAACGGACAAGATCGCAAGCCGGCTTGTGCCTGTTAAGGCTGCGGTAAGGCCAAATACGGCTGGGCCGAGCGCGGCAGATACTTTTCCGGACAGACTCATAAAGCCAAAAAATTCAGTAGCTTTGCTTGCAGGGACAAGCTGACTATAAATAGACCTTGCGAGGGACTGGCTTCCTCCTTGCACCATACCGACCATCGCCGCGAGAATATAGAAGTGAAGCGGACTGTTCATAAAATAACCAACAATAACAATCAACACATAAAACCCAAGGGATAAATAAAGTGCATTTTTAGCACCGATTTTCACCGGCAGTTTCTCAAATAGAAAAGTAAATGGTACACCCACAAACTGAGTAATCAATAACGCCGCGATCAGATGCGTAGCCCCAATGCCAATCTCGGCACCATAAATGGCAGCCATACTAATGATCGTGCTGATTCCATCATTAAAAAGCCAAAAAGCTACTAAATATTTGAATAGTTCGGGATATTTTTTGATATGTAACAAGGTACGAAGAACACTTTTTACACTTTGTTTTACGGTGCGGAATACCCCCGTCTGGGGAGATGATTGGGAAGGATCTGTATGTTTATGTTTAGGCTCAATCAGCGGTACGTTGCGAAAAAGCGGGATCGAAAACAGCAGCCACCATAAACCGGCGGTCATAAAGACGATTTGCATCGCCTGAATTTGAGAAGTAAATCCAAAGCTCGCCCATCCTTGAATGAGCACAATGTGCACAAGAAGTAAGAGGCCGCCTCCAAGATAACCGTACGTATAACCGCGTGCAGACAAAGCATGACGCTGATCTGGCGGCGCGATATCACGTAACATAGCGTCATAGAATGTATTTCCGCCGGAGAAACCAAGCGTTGCAATAATAAACAGGACAGAGACAGCTACATAATCTCCTCTCCCTGTAAAGCCAATAAGTGCACTTGCAACAGCTCCTACAATAGCAGCGACCAGAAGAAAAAGTCCTTTCCTTCCCCCTTGATCAGCCGCCGCACCAAGCAGAGGAGCCAGCACAGCAACAAGAATCATCGCTATGGTTTGAGAGAAAGCCCAGTAACTCGTAGCTACCGCCCCATCAAGATCAGCTGCAGCCACTGTTTGATAGAACACAGGAAGCACAGCTGCGATCATTGTCGTTGCAAACGCAGAATTAGCCCAATCATACATCGCCCAGGCTCTTGCCCTTTTTTGGTTCACCTAAACCCCTCCATCTTTATACTAATCTTTGATATAGGCCACTTTACAGGAGATGTATGAAATATATTCAAGCTTTCTATTAAAAATGAAAACATGACAGCGTTGCCCTCCACCTTTCATTCCCCTATAATTTATAAAAGAACGATATCTTATGCACTCTTCAACGTCAGGAGGCACGTTATGAACATCAGTCAACTGGAGACACTGATCACCATTTCTAAAACGATGAGCTTCCGCAAAGCCGGAGAGCTACTCAATCTAACGCAACCTGCTGTGTCGGCTCAAATAAAAAGTCTGGAAGACGAGTTTCGTACGGTGCTGGTTGATCGTACGCAGCCCGTAACATTAACCGATCGCGGCATGGTATTTCTAAATCATGCGGAACGGATTCTTGATATTGTGGATGAACTCAAACTTAAGCTCTCCGACCTCGATCAAAATCCGCAAGGACATATTGTGCTTGGAACAACGACTTCGATCGCAATTCAGATTCTACCGCGAATTCTGTCCTATTTTCAGGATCAATTTCCTTTAATTAAAACCAGTATTCAGTCCATGCCCTCCTCCCAAATTTATCAGCAAGTAGAAAATAGCATGATCGATGTGGGAATCGGTTATCTTATTGAACGTAACCCGAATTTAAATACGTCTGTACTTTACTATGATACGTTTGAGCTTGTGGTCTCGCCGCATCATCCATTAGCACAGAAAAAACATGCAACCATTGATGTATTAGGCACAACCCCCTTAATTATGCTTTCTCCTGATACCGTAGGAAGAAAGTTTGTTGATGACATTCTGCAGAAGCATCAGATTGAACCCAATGTCGTTATGGAATTATCCAGCAGTGAAGAGATCAAAAGAATGGTGGAGCTTAACCTGGGCGCGGCAGTCATCTCCAAACAGTCAACAGCAAGTGAACTCCGCTCAGGCTCCCTAGTTATGATCCCGCTTAGCGAGCTTGGTGTCGCTCATCCCGTTGGCGTCATCTACAAATCCACCCGATATTTAAACTCCGCGATGCAGCAGTTTTTAAGTGACCTGAAAGGCATGCCAGAAACTCAGTTTGTCAGTTCCGAATAGAATAGGAGGACTCTACCCTTGAAATTTGATCTGCACACGCACCACGTTCGCTGTGGTCATGCAAACGGAACCATAAGGGATTACGTTGAAGCAGGAATATCTGCAGGCCTTCAAGTGATCGGCATTTCTGATCATACCCCTTACTTTGGAAGGGAAGAAGAACAGGCTTTTCCCAAAATTGCGATGGCAAAAAGCGAACTTGTAAACTATGTAGAAGAAGTACTCTCTCTCAAGAAAGAATATGCAGGAAAAATTGATGTTCTGCTTGGCATTGAGTCAGACTTTTTTCCGGAGTTTGCCGAAGTGTATCGCGAGACGCTAAACAAGTATCCGTTCGACTATATTATTGGTTCCGTACATAGTACGGGAGGAGTTAGTATTTTTAACAAAAATCGTTGGAAGAATCACGATGAAAAGGCGAGAATCAAAGTCAAAGAAACGTATTATGATTTGATTCGACAATCTGCCAAAAGCGGGATGTTCCAAATCCTTGGACATATTGATGCAATGAAAGGGAATTACCCTGACTTTTCTAAAATACCGGCGGAAAAAGCAATTGATGATACGCTTCAGACGATTGCGGAAGAACGGATTGCTATTGAGATTAATACATCCGGCAAAACCAAACTTAGCGGCGGCTGGTACCCTTCTGATGAGATTCTGGAACGGGCTCATCACTACGGTGTGTATGTTACATTTGGTTCTGATGCGCATAAACCAGAGCGTGTCGGTGATGAATGGGAAGAGGTTCGCAGCAAGCTGAAAGAAATCGGATTTGAAAGTTGGGTCTATTTCAAACAAAAAGAAATGCAAGTTGTTCCGCTCTAGCTTGACTCCAGATAAAAAAAGGGACCCGGTGAGCTCGCTCACGGGTCCTAACTGCATTTTATATTATCAAAAAGGGGGTCATGAGATCAGTTTACCCTGTCTCTGTTAGAGTTTAGTGTCAGCAATATTTCATTTGTGTAACAAGATATGTTAATGCGATATCATGGGGTGTTATTCGTTGTTTTTAGCCGCTTCAAACGCTTGTCCGAAACCGATCGATTCACAATGATTATACCGCTGACCACGAGCGATAGAGATACCGCAATCCAGCCTGACAGCTGTTCCCCGAGGATCAGAGAAGATAAAATCACTCCGAATACGGGAATGAGAAATAAGTACATCGAGACCCGGCCTACTTCATTATATTTCATAATGGTATTCCATAATCCAAAACCAGCAGCTGACAACAAGGCAAGATAAAATAAATATAAGAATGTTGTTCCGTCCATTGGAAATGGGGCAAGTCCAGTAACAGGGACACTAACGGCAAGCAGCATCACTCCGCCGAGCATCATCTGTCTTCCCGTCAAAGATAAGACGGGTTCATTTTTACTTTCCTGCCTAGCGAGTACGTTCCCTACTCCGCCAAACATCGCAGAACCGAGCAGCAATAATTCTCCCCATCCAAAAGATATCTCCATATTCCCATTTCCGATCCCGGCAGCCGCAATACCTGCAAACCCAAGGAACAAACCTGATATTTTCATCAAAGTAAGTCGCTCTGATGAGTCAAACATCCGAACCGATAACATTTGAAATAGGGAAGTGGAGCCGACGATAATAGACCCTTGTATTCCTGTACTGTAACTAAGTCCTACATAGAGCAGCAGATACTGAAGAAATGTCTGAATGAGTGCGAGCCGGCCAAGCCGTCTCTTTCTTATTCTTTGACCCGCTCCGCTCTTCTTTCTCTGGAACAGATAGTGAAATAGGATTAGCAGTAATCCTGCCAGTGTAAAACGGTATCCTGCAAACAACCACTGCTCGCTAACATGAGCCGCCTCGATATCAAGCGCTGCATAACCTTTTTTAATGACAGGCATCGCGCTGCCCCACAGTAACGTGGCCACTGCTGAACTTACGACAATGCCTGCCGGATGTCTAAACCAATTTTCCGCTTTCATGATAACCTCTTCTATTATGTCTGTATTGTTCCCTGTCGATCTCATAGACAAGAATGTCTTGCTTCTGCATTTGAAGCAGGGAAAAGTGCTGTTGTGTCTTTTTATGGGTAAAACCGCTTCTCATCAGCAGTTTCTTGGAACGATCATTCTGCTCATGAATTCTTGCTTCCAGCTGAGTAAAATCAAACTCCTCAAAACCAAACCGGATCAGCCGCTCTAATGCTTCTGCCGCATATCCTTGACCCCAATACGCTCGATTAAACATATAGCCAATCTGTGCTTGCTTTTGCGACTCTTTCCACTGCTGAAAGGAGATAACCCCGATTAGATGCCCTGATTCCTGCAAACAAATTCCGTAGTGTATGGATTCCAGTTTTGCTCCAGATAACCGAATTTCTTTCATAATGCGCCTTGCACGGATCTTGGTCGGCAAGTTTACACGATTTAAATATTGAATCACTTCACTATCGTTTAAAAATTGAAAGATTACCTCGTCATCTTCAGGCGCCAAAGCTCTCATACGCAAGCGCTCTGAAGTCAGTACCGGCAAACCCTGTCTCAGCGCAAGTTTTGTAAACATGAAAGTGAGTGTACTCCTTCTTCGAAAAAAGTTACTTGCCTTGTAATCCGCGATAAACTCCAGTTCGAATCTCATTGATGTATAGATCAATATTAGGTGCATCCGATTGTAGTGCTTTCGATACTTCAGCTTCAATATCATAAGGTACACGAACAAACTGCACATTAAAAGGCAGAGGCTCGCTTGGAGCATTGGTTTCAAGTTCAGCTTGTTCTTCGCTAGTTCCCTCCATAATACAGTAGGAAGCCTGCGGCAAATCAAGGGGATTGCCGACACTGCCTACATTGAATAACAATTTACCGTTCAAATACTGTAAGTAGGCATTGTGGACATCACCATAAGCAACGACATCCGGCTCTCCAGCATCCATTTCCTGTGAGGCAGTCTCTGAAATAGCCCCAAACATCCCCATTCTTTCTTCGAGTGTATCCCATGGCTGTACTCGGTGATATACACTCGTAGACGAAGCATGAACGAGCCGAATCAGTCTGCCGCTTAGCCGAAAGTGATAACTGAAAGGAAGTGCTGCCAAGTAGGATAACCGCTCCTCCCCGAGACTCTCCGCATGCCACTCAAAATGTGGACCTGGCTGTCTCTTTGCAACAAGTTCATCCCAATTACCACGCACAACAACTTCACAATTCTGACGAACAGAATCCACAGCAGAGATCGAGTCAGGACCTTTGCCAACCAGATCACCCAAACAAAAGATGCGGGTAATCCCTCTTTTACGAATATCTTCCAGAACGGCATTCCATGCCGTCATGTTGCCATGAATATCGGAAACAATAGCGATTCGCTGCATGTTATCCTTCCTTTCTGCCCTCTTTGCCGAGCTTTACTTCTACGATGCCATAAATGTTACACATGAAAAATGGTCAGCTCCGGTCTGCACAGAAACCGTATAGGCAGCTGAGTCATTCCGACTCCACGATTCACATAAACAGGCATGGATTTTCCTTTTTCACCTGTATAATACAGTCCTTGAATGTACTTTTGAGAACCCCTTGGAGTGGTAAGTGCCCCTATAAAAGGTGCTCTAACCTGACCTCCATGGCTATGTCCTGATAATTGCAGATCATAATCGTAATCCTTCGCGATATCTGCATAATCAGGCTCGTGCATGAGCAGGATAGCAAACGTTCCTTTTTCCAGCCCTTTGCGGGCCGCTTCAGGATCAGGTACTCCGTTTAGTGCATCATCTATTCCTACGATGGCTATTTGTTCTCCCTCGCGCTCCACAGTGATATGCTGATTCACAAGTAATGTGAACCCTGCTTCCCTGTACATTTGAGCGAGTCGTTCATATTCACGTCCCCGATAATCATGATTACCGAGTACGGCATACTTGCCTAGCGGGGCTTTCATTGATTGTAACAGTGGAATACATTCTACCATGGGCTCCGCTCTGCCTTCTAACATATCTCCAGTAAAACAGATTAGATCGGGAGTTTGTCTGGCTAGTGCTGAAGCAAGACGCTCCATATCCGATAGATCCATATGAAATCCCAGATGCATATCACTGAAATGAGCAATTTTCATACCGTGAAAAGCTTTGGGCAGCCGCGGTAATGTAAGCTCCACATGCTCTACTTCAAGTCGCCTTGGCTCCCATAACCACGCATATCCTCCTGTAAAAATGCCGGCACTTGCTGTAAGAGCAAGTTTACTTGCTTTTTTAAGAAAACGCCGACGGGAGGGATCATGCACTTTCTCTTTTCCTGGGAAAATCGCTGGGACCGTTTCGCGTCCATCTTGTGGTCGCACCGGTTTACGGTCATTCTGCTCTGAATGCACTCGTTTTTCCTTCATTGGAGGTCCCCTTTCTTCACCTAGCCCATCGCTTAGGTTTCCTTATCCATCTTTCTATTTGTACTCAACCATGTTTTTGCATAATCAACCAAGGCACGCTGCGGTGCCATAAAACATGGAGCCCAGCGAATCTGAACTTTATTATAAGGCGAAACTGCGGATTGCTCATAATCCGAACCCAGCTTTTGAAAATCATCAGAGTTAATGTTGTAGTCTCGGTATGTAATCCACTGCTTTACTCCATTCGATAGAACAGGTGCACGGTGCTGGACTTCTTCCTTACCTGCATAATGGGCTCGATATTCAGCTAGATGAAATGAAGTATTCCGCTCATGTCCGCAGCCAAGTAAGACAACGTGTGCATCCAGTTCATATAGACGTCCTAAGGGGGATTGTTCCCCGAGACTGTAATCATAACTGTGGTCTTCTAATATATAGGAAGCCATCGGTCCTGATGCAGCAAAAGACACATGCGGATGTCTGCTGCGGCGGGTATTTTTAGACTGCCGGAATGCATCTACAATGACGCCCATTCCTGCGGTTTCCGTGAGATCGGGTTCATAGGCTGGCATCTCATCCCGAATCAAATCCCACCATTTGGAATCAGCCGGTGGATTCATCCATGTAGAAGGATCTGTCAGATCCATCGATTGGGTAGGCATAACTATTGTTCCTTCCGGTCCAATCACATCTTGGAGCGCTAAAACAACCGCTGGAGGACCGCCTGGGACCCAACCTCCAAGACTCTTCATTGAAGAATGGACAAGAATCGTCATTCCGGGCCTCAGTCCAAGTTTCGTAAGTCCTTCCGCTATTTCAGAACGTGTGACGGGTCTTTCTATAATGGCGTCTGCCATAGAGATGCACTTCCCTTCTAGTGATTCAAATTATACCATAATCTAAATTTAAGTAAGGAACTTAGGTACTGCAGGATAACATGCTGTATCCCCTATATAGAAACTTATCTTTGTTATTCCAAACAAAAGAACCCCGTGCATAAAGAACGGGGTTCATGCTCTATCGTTACTACTCGTAAGTTACGCGCCAAGCCAACGTTTAAACATATGTTTTGTTGTGTCTTTGTTCATCTCCGCGATGGAAGTGGTGAGCGGAATTCCTTTTGGACAAGCGCGTACGCAGTTCTGAGAGTTACCACAGCCTTCGATACCACCGTCGTCCATGAGTGCATCCAGTCGTTCTTCCTTGTTCATCTCTCCTGTTGGGTGAGAATTAAACAGGCGAACCTGCGAAATGGCAGCAGGACCGATAAAGTCTGTTTTTTCATTTACGTTTGGACAAGCTTCAAGACATACACCGCATGTCATACACTTCGACAGCTCGTAAGCCCACTGACGTTTCTTCTCAGGCATCCGAGGACCTGGACCCAGGTCATAGGTGCCATCAATTGGAATCCATGCCTTAACGCGTTTGAGCGCTTTAAACATCCGGTCACGATCGATAACCAGGTCACGAACGACCGGGAAGGTCTTCATCGGCTCAAGTCTGATCGGTTGTTCGAGCTGATCCACCAGCGCCGCACAAGCTTGGCGGGGTTTCCCGTTAATGACCATAGAACAAGCGCCACACACTTCTTCCAGACAGTTGGAATCCCAGCAGACAGGGGCAATTTGTTTGCCCTCTATGTTCACTGGGTTCCGCTGAATTTCCATCAAAGCACTAATTACGTTCATCCCCGGGCGGTACGGAAGCTCGAATTCTTCATTATACGAAGCGGAATCCGGCTTATCTTGACGGGTAATAATAAACTTCACAGTTTTAGATGATTGTTTTGTCACCGTAGTTTCTGCCATGATGTTTCCCTCCTCACTTATTACTGCAAGATTGCTGCTGATATCCTGACTTAGTCTTTAGAGTAGTCGCGAATACGCGGCGGAATGAGCGATACGTCAACATCCTCATAAGAAATCTTAGGTCCTTCTTTACTCCATGTAGCGATACTTGTTTTTAAGAAGTTTTCATCATCACGTTCTGGGAATTCCGGTTTGTAGTGCGCCCCGCGGCTTTCGTTACGCAATAAAGCACCCAGTGTCATCGCTTCAGACAGCTCAAGCATGTTCCAAAGTTGTCTTGTAAACGAAGCGCCCGCATTGTTCCAGCTCGATGTATCGTTAACATTGATGTTCTTATAACGTTCTTTCAGTTCTTTAATCTTACCGATCGTTTGCTCAAGCTTGTTGTTGTGACGAACAACCGTCATGTTGTCTGTCATCCACTCGCCCAGCTCTTTATGAATAACATAGGCATTCTCGCTGCCTTGCATTTTAGTAATTTGATCATATTTCTCTGATTGTTGTTTTCTATATCCATCAAAAACAGAAGAAGAAACATCTTGTGTCGATTTCTTCATTCCTTTGATGTATTCCACTGCTTTCGGTCCTGCAACCATGCCACCGTAGATCGCTGATACCAAAGAGTTTGCACCCAGTCGGTTTGCACCATGATATTGATATTCGCATTCACCGGCTGCAAACAAACCAGGGATATTTGTCATTTGGTTATAATCCACCCACATGCCGCCCATAGAATAATGAACTGCAGGGAAAATTTTCATTGGAATTTTACGCGGGTCATCACCCATGAATTTCTCGTAAATTTCAATAATTCCGCCGAGTTTTACATCCAGTTCCTTCGGATCTTTGTGAGACAGGTCAAGATAAACCATGTTCTCGCCATTGATTCCAAGCTTCTGACTAACGCACACATCAAAAATCTCACGAGTCGCAATATCCCGCGGTACAAGGTTACCGTAAGAAGGATATTTCTCTTCAAGGAAATACCATGGCTTGCCGTCTTTATAAGTCCAGATTCGGCCGCCTTCACCACGCGCAGACTCAGACATCAGTCTTAGTTTGTCATCGCCAGGAATCGCAGTCGGGTGAATTTGAATGAATTCACCATTCGCATAATTTACACCTTGTTGATACACAGCACTTGCAGCTGTTCCTGTGTTAATTACGGAGTTTGTTGTTTTACCGAAAATAATACCAGGGCCGCCTGTTGCAAGAATGGTTGCATCTGCTGCAAAAGTAACAACTTCCATGTTACGCAGATCCTGAGCTACGATTCCGCGGCACACTCCCTCATCATCCACAACAGCTTGTAGGAACTCCCAATGTTCATGCTTGGTTACGAGTCCTGCTGTCTCCCAGCGGCGTACTTGCTCATCCAGTGCATATAGGAGCTGTTGTCCTGTCGTTGCACCCGCGAACGCAGTACGGTGATGCTTCGTTCCACCAAAACGGCGGAAATCAAGAAGTCCTTCCGGCGTACGGTTAAACATAACACCCATCCGGTCCATCAAGTGGATAATACCCGGCGCAGCTTCACACATCGCTTTAACGGGTGGCTGGTTTGCCAGGAAGTCTCCGCCGTATACGGTGTCATCAAAATGTACCCAAGGTGAATCCCCTTCCCCTTTGGTATTAACGGCTCCGTTGATACCGCCCTGTGCACACACGGAGTGAGATCTTTTTACAGGTACGATCGAAAATAAATGTACATGGACGCCGGCTTCAGCTGCCTTAATGGTAGCCATTAAACCTGCCAGACCACCGCCCACTACGATAACGTTAGTTGTAGCCAATTCAGTTCACTCTCCCTTAAACCTCAGACTGTCTTCAATATTTGAATAAAAGCGGACGCTTCATCGAACTCCACGCCGCGGAATGCGAATAATGATGCGATAAACATAACGGAAACGAGTGCAAACATGCTCATACAAATATAAGAAGATACGCGCTGCGAACGTGGTCCGCGTGTGATCCCCCAGCTTACCAAGAAAGACCAAATACCGTTTGCAAAATGGTATGATGCGGATACTACACTGATCAAATAGATAACAAAGAAGATTGGATTCATCACGATATCGTGCATCACACTGCCCAGCTGCTCATGTGTTACATTCCCAAGAGCTACCTGAACTCGTGTCTCGTATAGATGCCAGATTACAAATACAAACGTAATGACACCGGAAATCCGCTGCAGAGTGTATCTCCAGTTACGTTCGTTACCAAAGCGTCCCACATTCGGTTTCGCCTGATAAGCAATATACAACCCGTAAACACCATGGAACAGAAGCGGCAGCCAAATTAAGAACATCTCCAGGACAATTACGAGCGGAAGACTGTTCAGAAAAGCAACCGAATCCTTAAACGCTTGCGGGCCGCCCTCAACGGCTGAAAAATTCGTGATTAAGTGCTCGAGGAAAAACAAGCTCAGCGGGATGACACCAAGAAGCGAGTGGAGCTTTCTCGAATAAAACCCTTTCATAAATTGACGTTCCCCTTTCCCATGTACAGCGTTTTCATATTTTGAATTGAAAGATCACCGCATTACCCTTTGCGTACAAAGGGATCGACAAATTGCTCCATATTCCTACTTGTGAACAACTTGTGTCTTGTTTTATGTTACCTCTTTTTCTCTTATAATGGAATTGCAATATAATTATTACATGTTATAACTAAAAGGTATAAGCATACATTCCTGATCCAAAGGATCTATTGGAGGTGCACGTATATGTTTGAAGAAATGCAAGCCTTTGCTACCGTTGTAGAACAATCCAGTCTGAATCAGGCATCCAAATTACTAAATCTATCCCAGCCGGCTTTATCACGCAAAATAGCCAAGCTCGAAGGTGAGCTTGGCGTGACACTCTTTAATCGGAAAGGAAAAAGGCTTGAACTGACAACCATCGGTCGTCTTACTTATGATTTTGCACTGGAGCAGCGTCAGCATCAATTAAAATTTCTGCAGTCCTTGGCTCAGTTTAAGGATGACACCGACAGTATCATCACACTAGGAGCAAGTCTTACAACGCTTCAAACCACGCTGCCTCCCCTGATCTCGGCTTTTATGGATAACCATCCCCATGCAGAGATTAAGCTCGTCACAGGGAAAACACATGAGATTGTATCGGCAGTAAGAGATCGGCGAGCGGATGTAGGCATCGTTGCTTCATCCATCAGTGAGCCAGGTCTAAATTGTTGTCCTTTATTTGAGGATCATCTTGAACTTGTAGTCCCCAGCACTCATCCGCTGAGCGGAAAAGAATCGTTCATGGAAGATTTACAGAAACTGCCGATGATTACTTTTTCCAAGGGGACATGGTACCGTAAATTAACCGATGATCTGTTTCACCGAACAGGGATTATGCCTGACATTCGTATGGAGATTGATTCCTTTGAGGCTATTATCCGACTACTTCCTACTTGTAAAGCAGCTGCTCTACTCCCTAAATCCTATGTAAGACCGCAGCTACTGTTAGACAATGATCTTGTCACCGTTCAGATCGCCGAGCTGAAGCAGACGCTGCGTACGACCTGTATGATTTACGGAAAAAAAGAAGAGCTCAGCGCAACCGCCAAGCAGTGGATTCAGGAAACGACTGAATTTTTTGCATGCCCGCCGCTCACGATGATGCGTCTTCCTTTTACTCGTTAATTACTTCTTCTTCGAAACGATCAATATTGGAATGGGTACCGATAATGACCATAATATCTCCGCTGTTAATGGCATCAAGTGCAGTAGGGGCGATAATTACGCCATCTTTCTTTTGCAGAGCGACCACACTGCAATTGAAACGTGCTCTTGTATTTACCTCACTTAGAGTTTTACCGTTCAAATGCTCTGGAGCTGTAATTTCAACGATCGTGTAGTTATCCGACAGATCAATATAATCGAGCAGATTGGGAGTAACAAGCTGATGAGCGACCCGCTTACCCATATCCCTTTCAGGATAAACTACACGATCGACTCCGAGCTTCTCCAGCGCCCTGCCGTGCAGTAAGGAAATTGCTTTAGCAATGACTTTTTTTACACCGAGTTCTTTTAACAAAATCGCACTTAAAATACTCATCTGCACATCATCGCCAATAGCGACAATTCCGCAGTCAAAGTTTCGGACACCAAGCGAGCGCAGCATGTCCTCGTCTGAAGCATCCGCTACAACGGTATGAGTCAGCACATCACTCATGTCATTTACGATCTCTTCATTGCGGTCTATACCGAGTACTTCATATCCTTTTTCAACGAGTTCCATTGCAAGGCTCGATCCAAAACGACCAAGCCCCACCACTACGAATTGTTGTTTCTTCATCTTTATATTAATAACTCCCTTACCCTATAATGATCTTGCCTTCAGGGTGCCTGTATAGTTCTTTATTTTTTTTGCTAAGCGCGTAACCTAGTGTAATCGGACCAAGACGACCGACAAACATCGTTAAACTGATCAATAATTTCCCAATCGTTGAGAGATCCGGTGTAAGTCCCATGGAGAGACCGACCGTCCCAAAGGCAGAAGTGGTTTCAAATAAGATTGCTAAAAACTGACTGTCTTCCGTTGTCGATAGAATCATCGTTACTCCGATAACCACCACCAAAGATAACATCGTAATCGTCAATGCTTTAAATATTCGTTCTTGCGGAATTCGATAACGGAACATCACCACATCATCTTGTCCTTTAACCATGGAGATAACTGCCCCTATAAGAATCGCAAATGTTGTAGTCTTGATCCCTCCGCCTGTTGAGCCCGGGGAAGCACCAATAAACATCAATATAATTATGAAAAACTGAGTTGCTTGCCGGAGTCCGGCAATATCGACCGTATTCATGCCCGTTGTCCGAGTGGTTACTGACTGAAAGAATGAAGCGAGTATTTTGCCCCCCGCATCCATTTGTCCCAGTGTCCTAGGATTGGTAACCTCCAGAATAAAAAATACGACAGCTCCGAAAATAATGAGAAACGAAGTCACAGAAATGACTACTTTAGAATGTAAAGATAATTTTCTAATCTGACGTATTCCGACTAAATCAGACAAAACCACAAATCCAAGACCGCCAAGAATGATGATAGCCATACTAACGATATTGATGACCGGATCATTTACGTACAGGGTTAAACTGCGGAAATCGCCAAACAAATCAAACCCAGCATTATTAAACAAAGAGATCGAATGAAACACACCAAAATAGAGGGCTTTGCCAAACGGCATATCAAAAGACCAGCGTATTGTTAAGATGAGTGCTCCAATCAACTCTATAGAAATAGAGTAAAATAATACTTTCCTTACCAGTTTTACAATGCCTTCTATCGAATTTTGATTTAAAGCTTGCTGTAAAATAAGCCGTTCACGCAGGGATATCTTCCGCCGAAAGACAATCGCGATCAGAGTCGTCATTGTCATAAATCCCAGACCGCCAAGCTGAATGAGTACAGCAATCACCACTTGGCCAAATACAGAAAAATAATGTCCCGTATCCATTACGACAAGTCCAGTTACACATGTTGCCGATGTTGCCGTAAAAAAAGCATCTATAAATGCGATCCTTTCCCCTGTCGTATTAGCAATCGGAAGCATCAGCAGCAAAGTACCAACCATAATAATTGCTGCAAAGCCGAGCACTAATATTTGAGGCGGGTTTAATTTAAAGATACGGGCAGTCATGTTAAACACATGTTCACCTCATTCATTAGCTTCAATTAAAAAGAGAACCTTTTCCGAGCAATTTGTATAGCTCTAGGTAATGGTTCCCCCTGTTTTTTCTTTTTAGGATTTATTCTGCCCATGACCATAAGAAGTTCATCCCCGATTATAAGTCTTTCCCAATCATGAACACAAAATGAAAGAACCGATAATTTAAAAGAAATTCATTCAAATTAGCATAAATTCATCCATAAAGATTAGATTATAAGACATTATTGTATATTTACAAGCTTATAAAGGCTTTATCATAGATTTGCTCGATCCACTCGCTTTCACTAAGTGGCTATGCTATCTTTACAGTAAACTTATTATGGCGATTTACCTGCAAATTACAAGGAGGAATAACATGAATCGAACAGGGCAACCCCTTGTGCTTACCCCCAATTTTAAGCGGCTTTGCGTGCTGGGAGCTATCGGCCTTATTTTGTTTGTTGTCTTTCAGATTTTACCAGGAACTGCGATGCAGTCCACTGAACAGCAGACACAGAAGGTGATTACAAAACAAGAAGCCTTTGAGGCAGCTCTGCCTTATGCACAGCAGCAAGTAGGAATTATAGCAGCCAATGTCTCATATGAAGATGTACTTGTCACCTATAAGTCTCACTCCGATCTCTACGGCTATCTGGTAGATAATAAGTTGCTTGTTTCTTATAACGAACAGTTTAAACAGCAATATCCTTATGATCTATACAGTGTAAGGATACCGGATTCAGAAGGCGGGCAGGTGACTGTCGATGTACATATGAATACGGGGATACCCGTTAGCTATACTCATGAGTCCCCTTCTTCTTCTTATGTGGACCCCGAAGTGCTTCCCGCATCTCAAGTAGAAGAAGCGCTGCTAATCAACCGAATGGCAGAAGGAGGTATTACCTTATCAGAAAAGCAGCAACTAGCTGCTCCCATCTTAGCCGCTGCAGGTTATACACCCAGTAAGCTGAACCTTAAAAATACGGATGAATCGGATACAGGCCTTATCTATACGGATCCTTCCATGAAAATTGGCGACTCTGTTCTTGAACTTCGATTCACCTTTGAGAATGGAGAAATACGTTCATATGAGCCTCAGTTCTCTGTTCCGGCAGCTCATACAGCCTATGTAGAAAAACAAACGTCTCAAGCCACCATAATGACGCTTGTCGGTTACGGTTTATTCACCTTACTGCTTGGTGTTCTAGCCATTGTCTACAGTGTCCGTACCCGAGCATACACCTCTTTTAAACGAGGAATCTGGCTATCCATTTTGTACTTCCTGTTTACCATGATCGGTACCTTTAACCTGCTTCCCACGTTTCAGGCAGAAGGCTATTCAACGGCGATGCTTATCATACTGCTTAGTATACAAGCATTGTTTACACTGGCGATGACTTGTCTCGTGTACTTCTCCCTTGTGGCTGGTAATGGACTCTGGCGTAAAGAAGGAATGAATCTATGGCCGCAGGCCAATGAAGAAGGGTATGGACGTTATGTACTAAACAGTATGTTTTCCGGTTACCTCTGGGCATTCGCTTTGTTAGGGCTCCAATCCATCATTTTTATCTTTTTGGAAAAGGGTCTTGGTTCCTGGTCAACAACTGATGCAAGCCAGTCACCGTATAACATGCTCTATCCATGGCTTATGCCTCTACTTGCTTGGATGGCTGGCATTGGAGAAGAAGCTGTATATCGTCTGTTCGGTATCCGTATGTTCAAAAAAATGGTGCGCAGCACCATTCTCGCAAGTCTGATCACTTCTGTGATCTGGGCAATGGGACATACGCTGTACCCGATCTATCCTGTCATTACAAGACCGATTGAACTTACCATTATCGGACTCGTGTTCAGCTTTATTATGATACGATACGGATTTATTACTTCCATGTTTAGTCACGTTATATTTAACAGCATTCTCATGGGAGTAAGCTTGATCATGATGATGGATACAGTAAATGTGTTCGCGGGTGTTTTCTGGATCATTCTTCCCGCTATTGTGGGTTACATTATATACCGATTTAATCCCGCACCTAAAAAAAAGAAGCCGTTATTCACGGCTCCTCATCTTGAAGAGAATCAATAATTTGTTTGGCTAGTTTATCGCCAATGGAAAGAGGCCGGAAGTCTTCAATGCTGGCCTCTTTAATTTTGCGTAAAGAACCAAAATGTTTGAGTAACATCTTGCGTCTCTTCTCCCCGATTCCTGGAATGGAATCCAGCTTAGAGACAACCATGGATTTACCCCGCTGCTCACGGTGGAACGTAATGGCATAGCGGTGAACCTCTTCCTGGATCCGGTGAAGAAGATAAAATTCCTGACTGTCGCGAGCAAGCTGCACCGTTTCGTAGGTATCGCCTTTCATTAGCTGCGCAGTCTTATGTTTTGCATCCTTTACAAGTCCGCAAACCGGAATAAATAACCCTAACTCATCATGCAAAATCTCCTGAGCTGCTGATATTTGACCTTTCCCGCCATCGACGATAATTAGATCAGGTCGCTTCAAGTCTTCCTTCAGCACCCTTTCGTATCGGCGCCGTATCACTTCACGCATCGTCTCATAATCATCAGGTCCTTGTACTGTCCGAATCTTATATTTCCGATATTCTTTCTTCTCTGGTTTTCCGTCAATGAATACCACCATACCAGATACGGGATTTGAACCTTGAATATTTGAGTTATCGAACGCTTCAATCCGGTTTAATGACGGTAATCCAAGGGCATCAGCCAAGCGTTCTGCTGCTTTGGAGGTCCGTTCTTCAGTCCGTTCAATTAAACGGAATTTCTCATCAAGAGAAACTTTCGCGTTTTGAATCGCCATGGTTACCATTTGACGCTTGAGTCCGCGTTTTGGCAGAAGCACTTTTATACCAAGCCAATCTTGCAAAAGTGCAGCCGCAGAAATCGGGTCATGCGTTCCAACGGATTCCGCATTTTCGGATCTCAATAACGCTTCGGCTTCATCTTTTTCTTGATCTTCCTTATGATCCATTTCCTCTGCTACAGGAAGGAGAATCTCTTTAGGTAATGCAGGATTGTCACTATAGTACTGCGTTACGAAGGATATAAAATCACCGTAAGCATCCCCATAGAACGGAAAAGTCGTCACATGTCGTTCAATCATTTTCCCTTGGCGGACATATAAAATTTGAACACACATCCACCCTTTATCCACAGCAAAACCAAATACGTCCCGGTCTTTATTATCTGCGGTCGTAATTTTCTGTTTCTCCATAAGCGCATCTATGCTCATGATCTGATCACGTAATTCTTTTGCCCGTTCAAAATAAAGATCTTCTGCGGCTTCATGCATTTTTTTCTCTAAATCTTTTTTTATTTCTTCATGACCACCGCTAAGAAAAGAGCCGATCTCCTGACTGATGCCCTCGTACGTTTCCTTCGGTATTTCTTTCACACATGGAGCCATACACTGACCCATATGGTAATAAAGACAAACGTCTTTAGGCATCACACCGCATTTACGAAGTGGATACATCCGGTCGAGCAGCTTTTTCGTCTGATGTGCGGCATAGGAGTTTGGATAGGGACCAAAATACTTTGCTTTATCCTTGAGAACTCTCCGCGTCACCTCTAACTTGGGATGGCGTTCATTCGTTATTTTTAGATAAGGAAATGTCTTGTCATCTTTTAAAAGCACATTATACTTCGGTTGATGTTTTTTTATGAGATTGAGCTCAAGTAACAATGCTTCTTTGTCACTGTTTGTGACAATATATTCGAAGTTGCGAATATCCGCAACGAGTCTTTGTGTTTTTCCATTATGACTGCCTGTAAAATAAGACCGTACCCGATTCTTCAAAACTTTGGCTTTACCTACATAAATAATCGTTCCTTGTGCATTCTTCATGAGATAGCAGCCGGGAAGATCCGGAAGTAAAGCGAGCTTATGCCTGATATTCTCAAGTGCTTTTTCTTGTTCTTCTATGCTCTCCAAATGCGAATCCATCGCGGTTTCCCCTCCTAACCATGAACTAAGCTTTATATAAAAAAGGATCTCATCCTAAATCATTTATCGAATACATGTTCTTATCTCATAGTATAACTTCTGTTTCTTCTATTCAAGTGGAAGCCTATGGATTACATAAAAAACGCCCCTGGCATAGATGCCAGAGGCGTTTCCCTAATCACAAGCGGTATTAGTGCTTGGAAATCAGGTTTTTCAGGTTTTCTTTGGAGTTCAGTCCAACAACTTTATCAACGGGCTGACCATCTTTGAACAGAATCAAAGTTGGAATACTCATTACGCCAAAACGGGAAGCAGATTCAGGGTTCTCATCTACGTTCACCTTAGCAATTTTAACGTCATCGCCAACGTCAGCAGCAAGCTCTTCCAAGATTGGAGCAAGCATTTTACAAGGACCGCACCAAGGCGCCCAGAAATCTACAAGAACCGTACCTGTACCTTCAACTTCAGTGTTAAAGGATTGATCGGATACATTTACAATAGCCATGAGAAAGTCCTCCTTCTATATCATGCACAAGTATTATTTAAACACCTTATCGTTATCATAAACGATTACTTTATTATAGCATATAACGATGTGTAATGCGAAACGTTTGATCATTTCCTAACCTTACAATTTCTTTACAAAATCTTCCTATAACCGTTATACTTGAATAAATTCGTACACGCTGTTATCTGAAAGATCTTCAGCGTATACAGTCTTATGAAGGAGGGTCCATCATGGAACCAAAAGTGCTTCGTCCTTATGATCCACGTTCCCACAAGAATGAAGAACCCCGTAATGATTTATTCGATCTTATGGGTGGATTTTTTGGCATGTTCCTGTTCATGACGGTCATCTTTTTTGGAATGGTCATTATTAAATTCCTGATCAGTTAGGCACCGAAGATCCAGGAGACACCAAAGTCTGATTCTTTCTCTATGAAGAGATAGGATCAGACTTTGTTTATTTTGCTGCTTAGAGCGATTTATTATTCAGTTTTTCAAAAAGAAAGTTCCACTGTCTTATCTAACTTTATCCTCGATGTTTTCCCCGCTGATTCTCTCCACGTACAGGAACAACTTCAACAAAAGGCCGGATACGGTCCATGAGTCGTTGCCCTTTGTGTCTCTCTTCCCCATCCTTGCTTGTAAAACTCAGATGTTGTTCCAAACTTTCCAAACTGTAATTGGAGGTATAGAACGTTGGTTTACGGTTCATTCGGTAGTTTAAAATGGACCCCAGAACATGATCGCGTACCCATGGACTTAAGTTCTCTGCCCCGATATCATCGAAAATGAGCAAATCACAATTTTTTAACATTTCCGTTGTTTCTTTTAGCTTCTGTCCTTCCTGAATCATGGATTTCAGATCTTCCACAAAATCAGGCATGTAGACGATCACACCCGTATAACCAAGAAGAGCAAGTTCATGAAGCAAATACCCCATTAAAAATGTCTTCCCTGTTCCAAAACTTCCTTCCAGGTAAAGCCCTTCTGGAGATAAACCATTTTGCTTCGTATCATTAATATAACGGAACACTTTATTCACAGCAGGAGCACGCTGGAGATCTTTACGTAAAATCTCTGCGACATTATATCCTTCACTTAAAGTACGCTCATCCACATAGAAACTGCGGATTCGCTCTTTCACCTGCTTGTCATGATCGCTTTTCAGCTGTAGAGAACAAGGTGTCTTCTTATCTATAATTTCAGGTTGTCCATTAAAATATTCAACCGAAAGTTTGGAATAATGACCCTGAAAATCATTGGGGCAATTCGCAAGTCCCGGACAATTAGCACAATGATTACGGTCTTTGGCGTATTGATAAAATTTACTTAATGAGAGCTTAAACTTCATATCATCCACTTCAGGATGTTCTTCCCTGAATTTTTGCACATAGGGATCTGCTTTAACCTGATCTTCAATGCGCTTTGATTGCTGACGAAAGGATGGATTCAACTGTTGCAAAATGGGGCCTAAAGATTCCATAGGTATAGTTTGCGCCCACCTTTCTTCTTAGATTGTTAATTAAACTCGCTCAGCTCCGCCAAGCGTACCTAACCGAAACTCAAGAAAAAGTAGTTCGTTTCGCCTGCATTTCCTCTGCAAAACGAATCATTTCCTCCAGTTCTTCCTCACTTACTACATCCGTGTTGCCTGTATCTTGAACAATAGGAATTTCGGGTTTTGATCTTGTCTGCTGTTGATATGAACGAGGACGGCTTGGTTTAGAAGTCCGTTCTCCAGCTCCCGTTTTTTCTTTGTTCCCTTTTATTTTCGCTTGATCCCGAATATATTGAACTGCTTTTTCATAAGTATAAACTTGTTTTAGCAGCATATTTGAAGCTATAGCTTCCACAAAATTACGATTGATTCGCTGATCGCTACCTGTTACAAGCATCGTCATCAGATAATGGATCAGTACATTGATCACTTCTGCTGGCAGCTTATAGCTCAGATCAACCTTCTCAAAAATATCAATCAAATTATCCGGAACAGAACCTGGGAAGAACGTTTGTAATAGACGTAAATAAGGCTCGTTCCTAAGCATCATATTATATTGATGAATATCACATTTGGTCGCAAATTGAGGTGGAACCTCCAGATAGTACTCCATTTCAACGACATGTTCAACAGGCAGTTCATCGCTTGGTTCACTCTGCGCTACCTGACGAAGATTAACCACTTTGGCTGCATGGATACTTTGTTCTTCTTTCCGTTTCTTCCCTTGCCGGAATGTTTGACTCGCCAGTTGCTGAAGTCGATCTAGAATGACCTCGCCCTGCTGATTAAACACACCATCTTCATCAAGCAATCTGCATACATCTTGAACACCTAGGCTATATTTATGGACTACATAATTAATAATCCCCAGCTGTTCGGTATCAAATCTAAGATGTTCCACATGACGACGATTTACGGATTCCTTCGGGAACCGAAGAATAATATCTGAATAGTTCAGTTTGCTTTCTTCCGGTACAGAAACAATCGCTTGATCGGCTCTGCCGCTGGATACTTCGGACAAAGCTTGTTCAAGCTCATAATCAATTACATGCGTATTCAGCTCGAAAATCTCGTAAAAAGGGACCGAAATATTTTCTTTATTCATAGCAGGCATTCCAAGATCCGGGGCGTCTTCTGTCCACAACTGGGACCGCAAAGCCAGCACGGCAAACTTGCCAATTCGATCTCTGAGAAGCAAAGTCAAATGCTGTGTCCTGAAAAACTCTCCAGGCGAAAGCGGTGGACTAAGCTCATATTCATAGGTATATTCATCTGTCTCTGGTACATACACCCGTGATGTTTGTAAAAGACCGACCGCTTCCAGTTTGGAAGTTTGTTCCATCAGGAACGACCGCCCCTTTTCACTTGGATCTATTCCCAAAGTCAGAAATAATTTACGTTGCTGTTCCATCCCTGAATAACCAATCTGATCAGCTCTTACATGCTGAAACAGCAAATGGTACAGACTGATGGCAAACGCGCCTACCATCGGCTGATAGGCAGAGCTGAGCATCCGTTCGTCCAGGCTGCTAAGGCCAAACTCACGGAAAACGCAGTAACGATGATTTTCTGTAAAGTGAAGCATATTCTTCACGCGCATTGCTCATTACTCCTTCTCTCCGATTTGTAGTGAACTCTATTCTATCATAAAAAGGGCCGGCTTAAATCTTCAAATATAGCCAAAATCCCTGCTTAATCTTTCCGCTATTCCCTCTTATCTGACAAATGTTCGCATTCCCTCTGTTTTTGAAATAGGGTGTTTCATTGTACTCTACTATTCTATGAAAAGGAAAGCGTTTCATGACAAAACCCTCTTCTCAAGATATGAAAAGAGGGCCAGTATACACCTAGATATAATATTGTAAAATCAAAACATTTTGTAGCCGCCTAAACGCAGCTTTTGGATCGTCCATCCACTAAGAATCGCACCTGCCACACCGCTGAGTCCGATTAAATAATCAACAGGTCCATAAGAACTCAGATGTGTACCGAAACTGCTGCTTCGATCCCACATGGAGAAAATGACAATGGGTATAAGGACAATGATAAATAGATAAGCAGGAAACCAAGTCGTTTTCATGAGCATATTCAAAATAAAGCCGATTCCAAACATCATAACAAAAAACAAGATCATAAGCACGAGCACAGGTAAAAACTGCATTCGCTTACATCCTCCTTCTTTCTACCAAATCATGAACTACCATCCATAACAGATAATAAATAGTGTAACCGAAAATAGGTGTCTCGGCAATGAACTTTCTAGGTTCCGCAAGCGTATACCGACTTTTAATGAGATCTTCATTTGCCCTGCTCCTTCCGCCTTTGATACAATAGAGTCATTGATTTGATAGATGAAATAATCTGATATACAAAATTTAATATCATATAGGAGTGAAACAAATGAACGAAGCTGCATCGACTCTGGAAGGCTGGTATGCTCTTCATGATTTCCGATCCATTAACTGGGCCGCTTGGCGTTCTGCTGATGAGGAAGCACGCGCTGTTGCTTTAGACGATCTGCAAGAATTTTTACAAGAGTGGACTTCTGTTGAAGAAGCTGGGAACGGCAGCTCAGCCGTATATACGATCATCGGCCAAAAAGCTGATTTTGTAATGATGCATTTACGTGAATCTTTGGAAGACTTGAATGCACTTGAAAATGCATTTAACAAAACGACTTTTGCTCGTTTTACGACCAAAGCTTACTCTTATGTCAGTGTAGTAGAACTGAGTAATTACCTCGCTGGTAAAGATGCTGATCCGATGCAAAATCCAGAAATTGTAGCACGTCTGAAGCCAATTCTTCCAAAAAGACAATATATTTGTTTCTATCCAATGAATAAAAAGCGTGAACTAAGCGATAACTGGTACATGCTCTCTATGGACGAGCGTAAAGCGATGATGAGAAGTCATGGTCTGATTGGACGCAGCTATGCAGGCAAAGTAAAACAAATCATTACCGGTTCTGTTGGTTTCGATGATTGGGAATGGGGCGTTACTCTCTTCGCCGATGATGCTCTTCAGTTCAAAAAGCTGGTGTACGAGATGCGTTTTGATGAAGTTAGCGCACGTTACGGAGAATTCGGTTCTTTCTACGTAGGTAGCCTGCTGAATCCGGAATCTTTCGAAAGTATGTTAAAAGTATAATGTAAATGAGCTCATATAATAAAAAGGATGCCCTTATGCGGCATCCTTTTTTGCATGTTTATTCGTTTAGTCATTCTCTTCTTCAAGCTTTTTTAAGGATTCCAGGAATTCAGCCGTGGCCCGATCCCGGTCCCGACCTTTTTCTTTTAATCTTTCAATAGCGGGTAATATCAAAATGTCGATTTCCTTTTGCACGATATAGGATAGATCATACTTTTCCTGCTCTTCGAGATAACTGCCAACTTCCATTAAGGCATGATATCGATCCAGTTCATCTCTTTTGAGTAGTCCTCTTACCTGTACACTGCAATGTCTCATGGTTTAAAAGAACCTTCCTTTTTGGAGTACAAGCGGTATACCGCCAATCACATATAGATAGCGAATATCCACTGCTTTTTTCAGCTGTGCTGCTTTCCATCCCTTCCACTTCTTCCCGTTCACAATCGCTATGGCTTCCCCTTTACCGAGTGAAGCGACCGTTCCTTTGTGGCTAAATGTGAACTTGCTCAGCTGTTTCCCGCGAATCGAAAGGGCTATATTTTTCGCACAATTAACCCCTTGCTGCATAGCAATTTGAGCCGTCGGTGGATAAGGGCGGCCATCCTTGTTTAGTACGAGTGAGCTGTCTCCTATAATGTAAATATGATCGTAACCTGGCGCTCTCAAATACTCATCTACTTTGACACGTCCGCGTGTCACCTCAAATCCGGCATTCTCGATCAGCTTGTTACCTCGAATTCCCCCCGTCCACACCACGGTAGAGGCTTCAATTCGTTCGCCATCTCCAATGATGACACCACCGGCAAAACACTCTTTGATCGGCACGCCGATTCGAAGAATAATCCCTTTATTCTTTAGTACATCCATAGCATACTCTACTAGTTCTTTATCAAAGCCGGGAAGCGCCGTGGGAGCTGCCTCGACATTATAGAGTTCAACTTTTTCTGGATCTACATCAAACTCTTTGCATAGACGAGGTAAGCGGTCTGCCAGTTCAGATACAAATTCTACTCCGCTAAAACCAGCTCCTCCAACCACAAATCGCAGACGGCTTGCTACGTTGTCATTTTTATAACAAGCAAACTGGTATTCAATATGTTCTCGAATTAATCTTACGGAATTAATACTGCGAATCGTCATTGCATGTTCTTTCATCCCGGGAATCCCAAATGTCTCGGGTTCTCCGCCTAGACTGACGACCAAAATATCATACGATAAGGTGCCGTCTTCCAGTATTACTTTTTTCTCGTGCGGCCTAATATCTTTTACAGCAGATTTCACAAGATCGATCTTGAACTCGTCAATCAGCTTAGAAATGGGTACCCTTGCATGATCAATAGTATCCGTTCCAGCAGCTGGCATGTGCAGATGCGTTGTTATGTAGTGGTAGTCATGCCTGTTTACAAGCGTGACATCTGCTTCATTGTAGTTCAGTTCCTTTTGAAGTCGCTGTGCGGTTAATATACCGCCATAGCCTGCGCCAAGGATGACGATCTTAGGAATGTTACTCATGCGCCTACCCCTCCAAAATCATTCAACTCATTAATAAAAGGCCTAAGAATATAGCATGAAATTAACGCGTGAAAGCGATAATTTCCAAGTAAGGATTGCTTAGGCATCCTATAATCCCAACTTATAAAAATTGATTACGATCCACCTAAAGACAAAGATAGTTCTATCCCTATTCATTAAAACGACATGTTATGTCATGAGGTTTCAAAACTTTATAAAATAAACGGAAAATACGTAAAAATCAAGAAAAAATTCACGCAACAAAAATGATAGCGATACAACCTTAAAATAGCAAGTGAAAATATACCCTTTTATAGGTGTAAAATAATGAACAACTACTTTAAATACAGGTAAAACAGAATGGAAGTCACCTTTGCAACAAATTGCGGTAGTGTCTATAATGAAAATGACTTTAAACTTAAGAATCGACAATCTCGTGGATATCCGTGACGTTATTGATTCACAATAACATATAGAGAAAGGTGTGTTCTATAAAATGACGACCTCTGCATCTGAAACTACTTACGAGATGACCGATTTACTCATTATCGGCGGTGGTCCTTCCGGAATGTTTGCTGCTTTTTATGGCGGTATGCGTCAGGCATCTGTAAAAATTGTGGAAAGTATGCCTCAACTGGGAGGCCAGCTTGCCGCTTTATACCCGGAGAAATTCATTTATGATGTAGCCGGCTTCCCTAAAATTACAGCAGGAGAACTGGTGAATAATCTCCTCACACAAATGGATCGTTTTGATACAGACATTAGACTTGAAGAAAAAGTCATTTCTGTAGAGAAAAAAGAAGAACGGCACTTCGTTGTTACGACAGACAAAGATGTTCATCATGCAAAATCCATCATTATTACAGCAGGTGTAGGCGCTTTCGAACCACGCAGACTGGATCTAGAGGGCGCAGCACGTTTCGAAAAAGCAAATCTTCATTATTTTGTAAGTGACTTGAGCCGTTTCGCAGGTAAAAAAGTGCTGATCAGCGGCGGCGGCGACTCGGCTGTTGACTGGGCACTTATGCTTGAGCCCATTGCTGAACAAGTTACACTAATCCACCGCCGAGACAAATTCCGTGCACACGAACATAGTGTTGAGAATCTGATGGCTTCCAAAGTAAATGTGATCACTCCTACCGAAATCGCTGAGCTGCACGGAGAAGATCGCATTACAAAAGTTACTCTCTCTCATGTAAAAACCAAAGAAACACAAGAAATCGAAGTCGATGATGTCATTGTAAACTTTGGTTTCATCTCTTCTCTTGGTCCTATTGCTGAATGGGGAATTGATATTCAAGGTAACTCCATCGTTGTTGACACTCGAATGGAGACAAGCATACCTGGCATATTTGCAGCGGGCGATATTACCACATACGAAGGCAAACTAAAACTGATTGCTGTCGGCTTCGGTGAAGCACCTACAGCGGTCAATAATGCCAAAGTATATGTGGACCCGAGTGCCAAATTATCTCCTGGACACAGCAGCAATATGAAAATGTAATATTTAGTTAAATGATAATTGAAGAATAATACACCAATAAAAAAGGGTATCTTACTCCTGACAACCATTCAGGAGGGATACCCTTTGTCTTATATGTGCCCACTATGTAACGGTCTTAATATACCTGCTGCACAACCTTGCCCCACCTGTGGTGAGCCTATCGTGGATTACGGATTAACGGAAGATTACGCCGGGCCTTACAGCCCATATGTGTCATCTTCCGATTATCTTACGATACCAGAAGCTAAAGGCTACTGCATTCACCTCATGTTCTGTCCTCACTGTCTGACGCAGTCTTCCTATGCTGTAGAAACATGGGAAGTGCAAGGTCATATTAGACCGTCAAACCACGAGGATCTCTAATGAAAAATGGCAGGGACGTCGGTGTTCAGTTCACGCCTGAGGATCTCACCTAATAATAACTCGATGAAATCGCGTTCAAGCTGAAGCTCGATTGCCATGTGATAAGAATCGAGCAACATCTCATCTGAAAGCATAGCCATCTCCGACACAACCTTTCTTTATTTTCCTCGTCTCTATTCTATCAAAGATCAAAAAGTAGAACAAGCGTTCTGTTATCCACAACCAAATGTGGAAATCCTGTGTATAGTTTGTTAATAAATAGAAAAATCCGAAGTTCTAAAAGGAAGGATATGTGGACAAAATTTATACACAGGACAATAAAGTCATTTTCCAAAAAAATATATTTTAATTATTATTAGAGAAATTAGCTAGATTCAAAGTGAAATGACTAGAAAAAAAGAAACACCCGAACTTATTAACCATTAATTATCTTCCCTAATCACTTTTTTATCAAATCATTGCGGTCTCGTGTTCACTTCCAGAATCCATATTTTACCGGAGTGATCGAGCCCATAGTCAAAGCCAAGTTCACCAATGCCTGGGAACCTTTCTTCTAGAAGTACGGTGCAGGTCCGTGTAAGTTTACGCATCTCTTGCTGTTTCACTCTCGCATCAATATGAGGTAAGGAACGACGTAAAGCCTCCCGGCATTTCAGAAGCGTTCCTCCTTTACATACATTGGTTATGACGAGACCTTTTCGAGCATGCCTTCCAAGCATGGCTGTAATCTTCCACTCTGTCTCTTTCTTCACAAATTTTACTCGGTAGTCAATAGGACGTCCCTTCATACGAGCCAAAGTAATGCCTTGCTGAATAAGATAAGTTCTTCTCAATTTATTTTTTGCAAGTGAACGATACATCGATTTATAGTTAGAGAAGCTATACGTATGAGACATTTTCGTAAAGGAATATTTCTCTCCCTCTTTACTCACACGGATAACTCCGTTCCCACCCCCGCCATGCACAGGCTTAACAAATACCATTCCATATTTCTGTAACATATCTTTCAAATGTTGCTCGGTAAATATCGCTGTTTCTGGGATATGATTTGCGATATAAGGATTTGTCTGAAGAACTTCTGTTTTGATCCACTTACTTCCAATAGTTCGATTCATACGTTTCCCTCCTTCAGAACATAAAAAATGAAGTCAGATCGAGTCCTCATATATATATATTTCTGTAACTCTTTCTTCTCTTGTATGTCTGTCCTTATAGAAACGCCTTTTTATGAGGGAAAAGAGAATTGGGATTTTTACCAAAGATAGGCTATATTAAGAGGTAGATTACGATTAGGAAAGGAGCTTATTACTTCGTGGCTCAATTTATTGAAAGTTTTTATGGGGTTGCCTATTTTGCCATGGCCATCGTACTCGTGGCGGTCACCCTCCTCACCTTTATCACCGGCATTAAGTTTATTCGTGATAAAAAACATATCGGATTTGGAATCGGCTGTATTGGCTTTTCCATTCTTTTTACCGTAATTATTATAGAAGCCATTAAGTTAGTTAGCGCTTAAGCATTGGATCACAGGGAACCATCTTCTCCAAATAAGAGAGAGGTGGTTTTTTCGTATATCTCTTTTTCGGTTACAATAACAAAAACGAGGAAAGAAGGAGCTGTGCTACCTATGTCGGAGCGTATGGGAATCATTGATATCGGATCAAACTCCATCAGACTTGTAATCTATGAAGTGCTGAATATGGGAGCCTACCGGGTTTTATTTGAGAAAAAGTATGCGGCAAGACTGAGTCAAAAGGTAAATACGGACGGGACGATCAGCTATGAAGCAATCAGCTCTATTCTGCCGGTACTTCGCAGTTATCAGGATATATGTGCAAGCTACCAAGTAACTCATGTCAGAGCAGCCGCTACAGCGGCGATACGCAATGCACAGAATAGCGGCGACATAACGAAGTGGATTAAGGAAGAAACTGGTCTTGAAATCCAACTGATCTCTGGCGAAGATGAAGGGCGCCTCGGCTTTCTGGGTGTCATTGAGTCCATTTCCTTATCTGACGGATTTATTATTGATATCGGCGGAGGAAGTACGGAGATTACTCTTTTTCTAAACGGGCAATATGAGGAAAGTCTTTCTATTCCATACGGTGCTGTAAATGCGCATGCCCGCTATGGAACTTCTACTCACTGGAGTCGTGAGATGGTAGACGATTTTCGTAGTTCCATACATACCTTTTTAAAAGAACACGATTGGACACAGCAGCATCCAGGTCTTACACTGGTTGGTCTTGGAGGCACGGTTCGTTCTCTAGCTAAGATGGTACAGAAAAAACAAGAATATTCTCTTCCCGTCATGCACAATTACCGAATGGAACCGGAAGATATTCGCGTATTTTATAATACCCTTCCTTATATTCCTTCAGATCAACGAAAAAAAACACCCGGCTTATCAAAAGACCGGGCTGACCTGATCATACCTGGTGTAATTTTGTTGCAAACGATCTTCGACTGGTTGGAATCTACACATTACATCGTCAGTGGAGCAGGGCTTCGGGATGGGCTCTTCTATGAACTCATGCAAAAAGACTATCCTGATTACATGAAACAGGAAGTATTAACAAAAAGTATTTGGAATCTGCTTCATTTTCATTCCATTGCCCCCGCAGGGCATATGAACCAAGTCCATTCCTGTATGCAGCAGCTGTATCAGATGCTTGAAGGGGAAGCTTCGGTATCCGACAGCAGAATTATGTATGCCTCCTCCATGCTGTATCGCATTGGGGAACAAATTCAGCATCATAAAGCAAGCCAGCACTCACTCTACTGGATTAAGAATCACGGAGTATGGGGCCTTAGCCACCGTGAAACGATCATCACTGCCATCATAGCCGACTATCATCCAAAAGGCCGTACTCCTGCTGAGATCGATTTTCATCAAGACATCTTATATTCAGAAGACTATAAACGAATTATTCGCCTTGGTTCACTGCTAAAACTTGCTTCTGCCTTGTATGGAAACGGAGGAACTGCCGTAGAATCGATGACAATAGACAAAAAGGACGACTTCCTGCAGCTACATTTAACTTGCCGCAGAATGCCGTCTATGGAACAGAAAGAAATGGAAGACATAAAAAAAGAAGTAGAAAAAGCTTGGAAAATACACTTATATTGGACTATCTCGATTTCTTCCAAGTCTTAATCTGAATCGCCTCAAATTGACTCCGAAGTAAAGGCTCCTTGTTATTCACCGGGACATAGGTTCCGTTAGATAATAACAGGCGGGCCTTTACATTGTCTTGAAGCGAAAGTTCCAGCGTATTCACCAGTATTTCTTTTAATTTGCGGTCATTAACCGGGCACATGAGTTCGATCCGGCGATCCAGATTTCTTGTCATCCAGTCTGCACTCGATAAATAAACTTCGAAGTCTCCTCCATTCTCAAAGTAGAATATACGCGAATGCTCTAAGAAACGATCGACAATACTGATAACTCGTATATTCTCGCTGATCCCTTCAAGGCCCGGACGCAGGCAGCAAACCCCTCTAACGATAAGCTGAATTTGTACTCCTGCTTGTGAAGCTGCATATAGTTCATCAATCATTTCCTGATTAGAAAGAGAGTTCACCTTGGCAATCATTCTTGCCGGTTTGCCGTTCTTGGCATTTACTGCTTCTCGCTGGATCATCTCAAACAATTTATTTTTCAGACCCTCTGGTGCGAGGTGAATTTCACCCAGCCCCTGAGCTTCTGAATAACCGGTAATCTCATTAAATACCTGTGAAACATCTTCACCAATCTGTGGACTCGAGGTTAATAACCCGATATCCGTATAGATCCGTGCCGTGTTCGCGTTATAGTTACCCGTGCCTACATGAACATATCTGCGAAGTGTATCTTGTTCTCTGCGTACAATTAGAATGATTTTCGCATGCGTTTTGAGACCTAATAAGCCATAAACTACGTGGCAGCCGGCTTTTTCAAGTTCTCTGGCCCAAGCTATATTTCGTTCTTCATCAAATCTTGCTTTGAGTTCTACGACGACGGTGACCTGTTTCCCCATCTCCGCAGCATGTGCCAATGCAGGAATTAACCGTGAGTCTCCATTGACCCGATATAACGTCATTTTGATCGCCATTACATCTGGATCTTCTGCTGCTTCTTCCAGAAAATCTGTCACCGCATCAAAAGATTCATAGGGATGGTATAAGAGAACATCTTGTCTGCGTAAAATTTTAAAAAAGCTTTCGTCCGTATGAAAAATTTCTGGATATACCGGTTTCAGATTCGGATATTTTAAATGATTGTATCCTTCAAGCTGGTCAACAAAACTGCCTAGAAACCCAAGATCCAGCGGACCCTGAATCTCAAACATCTGGTCGTCTTTAATACCGAATTCATGCTTTAAGTACGCAAGCGCATTCGGGTGAATGCCCTCCTCCACTTCAAGGCATACCGGAGCTCCCCGCCGGCGGCGTCTTAGCTCTTTTTCTATTTCTTCCAGTAAATCTTCTACTTCTTCTTCATTAATATAAAGATCCGAATTTCGGGTTAACCGAAAGCCATGAACCGACTCTGGTATGTACCCGCTGAACAGCGTATGAATATGATGTTTTATCAGCTCTTCGGTAAGGATAAATGATTTTTTCTTACTGTTCGAACGGAGTGGAACCTGAATCACTCTTGGAATATTGGAAGGGACTTGGACGATAGCAAAATAAAATTCATTTGCGTCTCCTTCTTTCCGCAAGACGACAGCGAGATAAACAAACTTATGATGCACAAGGGGAAAAGGTCTGCTTTGATCTACAGCCATAGGTGTTAGCACAGGAAAAACAATGTCATGATAATATTGCTCCATTGCCTTCTGCTGGGTTGCATTCAGATCTGTATACTCCATAAATACAATGCCTTTTTTGGAGAGCTGTCTCATGAGATCCCGATAGGAGCGGTACTGTTCCTGAATCATCTTAGAGATCCGCTTCATTAATCGTTTGTATAGACCCGTTGGTGTGTAACCCGAAAAATCTTTTTTCATCAGCTCTGCCTTTATCTTCTCTCTCGTTTCGGCAACCCGCACACTCATAAATTCATCTAGATTCGAGGTAACAATGGATAAAAAACGAACACGTTCTAATAGAGGTGTATCCACATTTTGTGCTTCCTGAAGTACTCTTCGGTTGAACTCGAGCCAGCTTAAATCTCGATTCAAATAAGAATATACTTCACGTTCCGTCCTGTTTTCTAGAATCACATTCTCTTTTTTCATAAGACCCCTCACAGTAAGAATCATTGTAGTAGCTTATTCTATTGTAAACCTTCTTAAAAGAGTCAATCATCAGCCCTATGTTAAATTTATGTAAATATCATGTAAAATCTTCCATTCAGTTGCATATATATATCATAGATAGAATGAAGAATTCATAAAGTTTCGAGCACGAATCTGCCAAATTCTATCGAATGCTTTACAATAGAGTAGAGAGAAGGTAAAGTGTTTACGTCAGCTCTCTTTAGGGCATTAGAACGTAATTAACACCTAATAGAAGGAGGATACGATGAATTCTAACAAATCTAGAACGCTGCAAAAAAACATAGAGTTTTTTACCGCCGCCTTATCTCAAACCGTCGTTTCCGTCTGGCAGGAAGATTCCGCAGGCGTATATTGCGAAATCGCTCGCGGATATGTAGAAATGTTTTCTAATGATCAGGTTCGAGTTAGAAGTGAGGATGGGATGGAACACCATTACTCCAGAGATACCGTTATATTTCAAACCGAGGTTTAATATATAGATACGACTACACGACACGAAGCAGTTATCCGTTGTAATGTAGTCGTTTTTTATTACTTACAGGTTAGGATGAATAGGGTGCATCAAATTCAATGATGTTCTGATCAGGATCGAGTATGAAAATTTGGGCAAATCCAGCCACACTGTTTGGTCTTGCTTCGTAGGGGATTCCTACTGATTCAAGCCAATGTTTTGTCTTTTCATAACTTTTTACCCACACAGCGAAGTGTCCGTCAGTTGTATCCACGCCGCTGATCCGAAGTGTCTCTCCTGTGGGGTGTTGCAATAGATGCAGCTGATACCCTTCTCCGATCGCATACCAAACTCCTGTTGAATCAAAAGGAGGCCGCGTTATCTGTTTTAATTGTAATTTTTCAGAATAGAACTGATGAGCCCTCGTTAAGTCTCGAACAGCCAAACTCACATGATGGATTCGTTCCATTTCAATCACGATGGTTACACCTCTTCTATTTCTTTTGTGTATCTATATAGGAAATATATTACAAAATAGTCTGTAATGCTATGCTAACACATCCTGCGCTTCTTGTTGACATAAAATCACGGATTATCGATATACTATTTGTTTTTTTATGATGCAGGTAAAAAATACAGAAAGGCTGTCACCATCTCTGTAGTGATGGTGACAGCCTTTCCTTGTAATCCATAATAAATTTAATTAGACAGTTGCAAATAACGAAGTGTTCTCATCAGAATGACAACGGCTTCTTCTTTCGTTACCTTTTTATGTGGAGCCAGCTGACTCGAAGATACTCCATTCAGCAGTTTCTTTTCAACAAGCAGTGCTACGGACGTCTGGGCATAAGGTGAAATATCTCCACGGTCCTTAAATGGTGCAAGGGAAGCTGCGTCAGCCTCTTCGTGCTTACCTGCATAATGAAGTACATTCACTATGATCACCGCAAGCTCTTGACGAGTGATATCCGCTTTTCCATTAAATGTACCATCCGTTTTTCCTTTTACAAGGGATGCTGCTTTGGCGGCAGCAATCTCTTTCTCATACTTTGATCCCTTAGTTACATCAATGAAGTTAGTGTCGTTTGCATTTGGAAGGAGCCCTAGACCTCTTACGAGAATAGAAATGACCTCTTCGCGTGAAATCGTTTCTTTACCTTGAATACTGCCTTTTACATCAGACAGAAGAATCTGCTTCATCAAAGCCTGTTCCACATCTTCCCCTGCCCACTTCGAGACTGAACCTGTGAATATACTGCTGCTTTGTGCCAAGAAGTAAATACCGCTTGCTGTTTTCTTCATCTCTACCATAACCTTGCCATTAGCAGAGCTCGTTACCAATGTCGGTACAGGACGAATTTCATTCGTACTTTGAAGATAAACGAACCCGCTCAGTTTTTTCTTATCTACTTCTTTTGCATCCAGTGTAATGAGTTCGCTGATATAAAAGGTGCCGAATCTACTGACCTCCTCTGCTGTTCCTTGAGCTTTCATGTGCTCTACCTTCAGGTGCATTGGCTTATTCACAGTCCTCAGGTCTTTAAGCCAAGCATTTAGTCCCTTATCCTCTGTTTCGGAAATTGCTGAAACCATTACTCTGCTATCCCCTGCTTTTGATAATAGGGACACAGGAATATGTTGTTCCGCTCCGTTAATGACCAAGATCAGTTTTGCTGATGCAGATTTCTTACGGATTTCTTCAATTATTGCTTGCGGAAGTGTAACTTCATTCTGATCCGTATTGGTTTTTACGATCACCCTAAAGTTCGTTTCCGCTGCTTTACGGATGGTTTTTAGAGCCTGATCTGTAACGACTGTAATTTTTGCTGTACTTCCATCCATGACCACTTTCGTCTCTAGCTGATTTGTCCCCAGTTCCTGTGCTGGTGGAGCTGGCGTTACAGTAACAGGAGTAGATGGGCTTGTGTTGGTGTTAGGATTTGGATTCGGCTGCGGGTCAGATCCAGGGGAAGTCACTTTTACTTTTTGAGTTATAAAATTCGATACTTTTTCCACGGAATCGCCCGATCTCTTTGTTGCGAGCAGCCGTACCACATGATCTTTGCTTGCATCTACAGAAATGGTATAGCTATTTTTCTCCGTTGCCCCGATATATTCATTGTCTATAAATACTTCGTAATGGGTCGCCCCTGGCACAGTGTTCCAATGCATTTGGTACTTCTGATCTTCTACTTTTTCAAAGCTAACATTCGTTGGAGCCTTAAGCTCTTCTGTATTCACAGACCCGTCCATTGGAAGATTGGAGGCCAGTTCATTAATTAGTGTATGACTGCGATCACTTGTTACATCCCAGTTCATTGAACCGGCAATATCCAGTGATCTAACCATGGAAGCTGTATATTTCATTGTGGTTTCATCATTATAAGTTAAGAATATCTTCGTCTCTGGATTGTATACGTAAGATACTTTGGCTGCCTCATTCCACGTTTGAATGTATCCATTTTTATTCACATAGTTGTTCTCGATATCCGTAAAGTCATAGATGCCGGCTTCCCAAGATCCTTTCGGCGGAGCGCCAGTACATACTGCATATTCTCCTGGCGAAGGACAATCAGACCAGCCTTTACCGTAATATGGTACGCCTGCTAACAACTTGTACTCAGGAACACCTCCGTTTAAATGACCGAGTAAAGCACCCAGCACATTGTTACGAGGAGCAGAACTTTTAGGAAGATTACGATCATAATACAGCGGCGCATTGTGATTCGCTAATTGTTCCCACGTTCCGCTGTAGTCATAGGTCATAATATTGATGAAATCAAGGTAAGTGACGGAGTTTTGCAAATCCGCATTTACCACGAAATTATCTCCTTGTGCTGATGCAATCGTTAGTAAATAATACTTGCCGTCTTCAGCACCCGCTGCATCCAAAGCTTCACGAGCAGTTTTCATGAGAAGTGTGAAATTTTCCGTATCCTCCGGACCGCGTGAATTATTGTCTTCCCCGCCCTCTACTGGATACTCCCAGTCAATGTCGAGCCCATCTAAATCGTATGCTCTCAGGAAATCTACTGCAGAGTTCGCAAAAGCCCGACGAGTAACTTCGGAGTTCGCCATCAATGAGAAATAATCTGACCAGGACCAACCGCCAACAGATATCATCATTTTGAAGTCCGGATTTTCCGATTTTTTTGCATTAAAGCGATTGAAATTTTGGATGTCTTTCTCCTTATCACCGATAATCATCTCCCCATCAAACACATAATCTGATTGGAGTGGAATGGCTGCATCCTGACAAGGCTCTCCTTTACTATTGATGCCTTTCCAGCAAAGATCTGCAAAAGCATAATTGACATGAGTAAGCTTTGTAACGGCTACATCTTCAGGCTGAAAATTACGTCCATCGGGATATACAGCCCAGGCAGGAAAATAAGACACATGGCTGTAGCTGCTTCCAGGTACCGCAGAAACTCTGCCACTTGCTTCTGATGTCCAAAGACTGTTTTTGGCAATAACGTAGTATTCATACTTTTGTCCTTCCGCTGCATGATCTGCAACATAACGAACGTCTGCAGTCGTTCCGATCTGAACTCCGTTCTGGTATACCTCATACTCCGCAGCTCCAGGGACAGGCGCCCAGCCAAGACTTACCTCCGACCTCGTAGCAGTAATGACACTAAGTCCTTTAGGAGCAACCAGCTCCCCCCATGTGATCGTTACGGCATTGCTGTTCTTTGAGACAGGGTAATCTGTCTTCTGAGCAGCAACTTCAAACTTGTATGTCTTTCCTTGGGTGAGTCCACCGTCAGGTTTGTACTCATACAATGTATCCTGTTCGTTCCAAGTTCCACCGACCCATCCTCCATTTACATAGACATCATATCCGGTTGCTCCAGGGCTTGCTCCCCAGCTGAGGTTCACCGCATCAGACGAAACATCACTAAGCGTTAATGAGCTCGGTGGTGTGAGCGGTGTATCCGGATATTCACTTGTATCCGCAGGAGTTGTGAACTCTAGAATATCACTTTTGTTCCCCGCATCGCCGTTCCAAGTAATGTAGATCCGGTATGTAGTTTCCGGATTCAGTCCGGTAAGGGTTCGCGTGTAATAACTTCCCCATGTGATCCAGGCATTTGTATCCGCATTATAGATTTGAATGTCGTTATCCTCGACATCTTCCCGGAAATCCCACTCGATTTTAGCTGTATTATGCCTCAGACCATCTTCTGCCAATCTTAGATGCTGAGGAGCGGTCATATCAACTTCTTCATCAAGAACTTCATCTTCAACAGTGACTTCACTTTCATCAGTAACTTCAGTTTCACTTGGTGGTACTCCACTTTCATCCGGCACTATACTTTCGCTTGGCAATTCACTTTCAGAAATAGCATCATCCGCTGAAGTTGTGACAGGGGCAGATGAAGCAGATGTTATTCCTTCTTCCGCATGAGCATAAGAAGGTTGGACCAAGGGTGTGAAAATTAAGATAAATGCAAGGAAGAAATTAATCCATTTGGTTTCTTTTTTCCTCAAAAATGAATTCATTTTTTTCACCTCTATCAAGTTATTAAATTTGTAAATTAAGTTAACCTCTGAAGCCGTTCATAGATTTGGTAGGTTGTTATCGGAAATTTAGCGTGGGTGTGAATTGAATTTTTTAAAGAAGTACCTGCATGAGGATTGAATACGAGCGATGTAGGACGTTTTTTTTGAAAGCGTTTACTAGATTATCTACAATACTAATGACCGCCTCCGTAAATGTGGCATTTCCTGCTTATTCCCTCCTCTCCGTACGGCTGTAAAATGACCAACTGGAGTTACTTTAATAATGGATCTGATATAAAAAAATAAAAAGGGGAATAAACCTGCAATCCTGGGATAATATTTTCTTATCCTTGAATAAACCTTTGTATAATAAAACAATATAAAAAAACACCTAGAGTCCATCCAGTGGATGGATCATAGGTGTTAGGTACGATAAGAACCCTATTATTTACTCTCCCACACGACACGACTCGTGACCAAATCGATAATTGTTGCATTTTCGACAAAAGCGGCAAGCTGTAACGCATCCTGTTTATTTAAAAAAGCATCAAAATAGGAACCATCTACATATAAAGCAACACCATGTTCTTCGGAAGGCACTTCGGTAGAAGTTTCTGCATTCGTCAAAATTGCCTCTGCGCTGTCCTTGCTGGGTTGTTCTGTTTCTTGCGAGAATACGTTCAGTAGCGGCGCAGTTTCTTCTATTGCTATTACGGCTTCACTCTCTACGGTTTCACTCTCTGTAGTAAACTCATCGGTCTTTTCAGGCTGATCCGTATCTGTACCATCTGCATATTCAGTCGTAATCTGCTCTATATCCCCATCTTCTGTCGAAACAAGAAATTCCGTAGTATAAGGTTCCTGATAATAAACCACCTTATTGGAAGAAGAGCTTAGTCTCATAAAGCTCAAAAACGTCTCAGTGTACGATACCGTAATCGTTCCTTCTGTAGCATTTGGAAGCTGCTTATACTCCACGATTAACTGACCTTCTGAATCATACCAATCATTATCCAGTGCTTCCTGTTTAAACTCGCTAAGCGCCACAGATGAGGGCGGAAACTCTAAGTAATCTGAAGCTTTTTTTACTATATGTTCTGAGATGGGCTGTGCAATGTAATCCGAAAATACAGGTTCAACTACCTTTTTCACCAGAATCAATAGAACTGCACAAATAATCAGCATGACAAGGATAGTTCGTAGGACCCTATTTATGTTATTCGCCATCATATTATCCCCTTTTTCTATGTACAAAGACCTGCTTATATAAAAGATATCGGTGAGTACGATCATTATGATGAGTCTAAATCATTCATAAAAAAACAAAAAACCTCCTGAACTAAGCATCACTTTCGCTATACTCAGGTTCAGGAGGTATTGTCCTACACATTTTAAAACCAATATGAAATTTTTATTGTATGAAAACCGCTTTTAGCAAGGCTCTTCGTTTGGTTTGCCTGCATCTGTTGCCGTACGGAAAGAAGATCCGCAGCCACAAGTGGCAATCGCGTTCGGGTTATGAATCGTGAATCCCCCGGTCATACCGGATTCTTCAAAGTCGATTTCCAGACCTTCTAACAGACGAAGACTGTCTTTCTCCACAACTACCTTCATATCCTGAATCGTCATAAATACATCTTGATCTGTTTCGTTATCGTCAAATCCCATTGCATATGAAAATCCGGTACAGCCACCGGGTGCTACGCCAAGACGCAAAAACATATTTGGTGTTTCTTGTTGCTCGAGCATCTCTTTCAAACGCTCTGCTGCTGTATCACTAATGGTAATCATCGGTCATACCTCCTTCTATCTAATAAGATTCAATCATCTCACGTTCAAAGTGACGTAAAAATAAGTTGAATTCCTATATCTTATGTAGAATTATACTCCACCTGTTCTCCTACCTCAAGAGATGAACATGGAATAAAGGCCCTAAGTAAACAAGCTTTTTACACCTATGTATTGAACCGCTCGGATGTGAGGTTTATAATAGTAGGGAATTGTACATGGAAATGTCGAAGAATTGTCACAAAAATCTGCTTTTGTAGCCGTAATTTTAGTTGTAACTTTTTTCACATTCTTAACATGACTACCGTTTGGTCTTTGAATCATTTTATTATGGAAAACATAAAGTCATGACTCAGGAGGAATTAGCATGTCTACATTAATCACACCATTTACAGATACCAAAATGGCTGCCATCGTCGAAAAAGTACAGAATGGACAGCGTTTGACACTGGAAGACGGTGTTTATCTTTATGAGAGCGATGATCTTCTTACGATCGGACAACTTGCCAATGAAGCAAATCTTCGCAAAAACGGTAAAAAAGTATATTTCATCGAAAATATGAGTTTGTATTTTACGAATGTATGTGAAGCACGCTGTGCATTTTGTAACTTCAGAAAAGACCAGGGGGAAGAAGGATCTTATACTCTTTCCGGACAAGAGATGATTGACTATGTAGAACAGCACATCCATCCTGGTGTTAGGGAGTTCCACATTGTTGGTGGACATAATCCTCATGTGCCATTCGAGTATTATGTTGATTCCCTGCGCGCTCTGAACGAAAAATATCCGAATGTTACGCTTAAAGCGTATACGGCAGCTGAAATTGACTTCTTCACACGAATTAGCGGCCTCAGTGTCAAAGAAGTTTTGCAAGAACTGCAAAACGCAGGACTCCAATCCCTCACAGGTGGCGGGGCAGAAATTCTATCTGATGAATATCGTCAGAAAATGAAAGTAACCAAAGCCAATGTTGATCGCTACCTCGAAGTCCACCGGACAGCTCATCAGCTTGGTATGAAGACACACACAACCATGCTTTATGGTTCTGTTGAATCCTACGAAGATCGAATTCAGCATATGCTTCAAATTCGTGAGCTCCAAGATGAAACGGGTGGATTTATGGTCTTTATTCCGCTCTCGATGCAGCCGAAAAGTAAAAATGCCGGTATTATGCGCCGTAACTCAGCCTATGAAGATCTTAAAACCATCGCGATATCTAGACTCATGCTTGATAACATCGATCATGTGAAAGCCTATTTTATTAATATTGGTCCTCAATTAACGCAAGTAGCACTCAGCTTTGGTGCTTCTGATGTGCATGGTACGATTGTACGTGAACAGATCAGCCACGCTGCTGGTGCGCTTACACCTGCAGGGCTGACTCGTAAAGAACTGATCTGGCTTGTAAAAGGTGCGGGCCGTATTCCCGTTGAACGCGACACCTTCTACAATGAGATTGAAGTTTTCGAATAATGATCTGATACTTGAAAGAGTTCCCACTTGGATTCAGCTCTTTACCAAAGAGCTGAATCCAATTTATTGTTTCCGCAATTTACATTCATTATCCCATCATCCCATCGGCCTTATTATCATGACCGAGCGTAAACTAACATCTTTGCAAGATCGCATAAGAAAGGAAGTTATATCGTCATGAAAAATATCGTTATCCTCGGAGGCGGCTACGGCGGTCTTACCGTAATTAAACATCTTCTTGAAGGCTCTATCCCAAATGATACCCAAATTGTCCTCGTGGACCGCATGCCTTTTCAAGGGCTTAAAACTGAATATTACGCACTTGCTGCAGGGACTGTATCTGATTATGATCTGCGTGTGCAGTACCCTGTTCATGAACGTCTGACCTATAAATATGGTGAAGTTGAATCTATTGATTTAGAAGGAAAAGTGATTCAAATTCAAAATGAGGACCCCCTTCCTTATGATCAATTAGTTATTGGTCTTGGGTGCACAGACCGTTTTCATGGAACCCCGGGTGCAGAAGAATATAGTAATACCATTCAAAGCTTCCGAAGCACACGTGAGACCTATCTGCGCCTTAGTGAAATCAAGCCTTATGGCCAAGTTCACATTGTAGGAGGAGGACTCAGCGGAGTCGAAATCGCTGCTGAAATCAGAGAAAGCCGTTCAGATCTAAATGTAACCATCTTAGACCGAGGTGATCGTGTTCTTTCTGCTTTTCCGCAGCGATTATCTGCTTATGTAGGAGAATGGTTTGCAGAACATCAGGTAGAGATTAAAAATCATATTTCGGTATCCAGGGTTGAACCCCATGCCATTTATAATCGGGATGAAGAAATCGTAACTGATGCGGTAATATGGACAGCAGGAATTCAGCCTGTAAAAATCGTCCGTGATCTAAATGTACAGAAAGATCCCCAAGGCCGAGTTACTCTTAATGAGTATTATCAAATTCCTGAATATCCTGAAGTATATGTTGTGGGTGACTGTGCGAGCCTTCCTTTTGCACCAAGCGCACAGGCTGCAGAAGTGCAAGGAGAACAAATTGCACATATCATTCATGCATTTTGGAAGAATGAAAAACCCAAAACCGAAGCTCTCAAACTGCGCGGTACTCTAGGAGCACTTGGCAAGAAAGCTGGTTTTGGGCTTATGGGTAAGACATCGATGATGGGACGTGTTCCGCGGATTCTGAAAAGCGGTGTCCTCTGGATGTCAAAACGTCATCTGGGTTAAAAAAGAGAGGCTCTCCCTTTAAAGATCCAGGTCATTCCATGCGTCAATTTCTGCAATTTTGGACAAAATGGCTTCATGTAGTTCCTTTGCACTTGTTGCTGTGACAACTTCCCCATTCACAAGAGCAAATGGAGTACTGCTGCATTGTCCGCAATTAGTGAGGCATCCGTATTCGATTACATCATATTCGAGGTTTTCTTCCAGTGCCTCAAAGACCTCATCCGTTCCAAAATGCATGTTGTTGGTACAAAATTCAATAATGGGTCTCAAATTATTCACCTGCTTTAGTTTTGACCATTTTATTTTGACTTCAATTGTACTATAATAAAGGGAAGGAAAGGAGTTGACAATATGAGCGAAAACGTACAAAGCAGCACCATGTATGATGAAGTTCTAGAAGTTCTTGATAAACTTCGCCCATTCCTGCAACGCGATGGCGGTGACGTGGAATTGGTTGATGTTGAAGACGGCATCGTTAAGCTGAAACTAATGGGTGCTTGCGGTAGTTGCCCAAGCTCCACCATTACATTAAAAGCAGGGATTGAACGCGCACTCGTTGAAGAAGTAGAGGGCGTACAAGAAGTAGTTCAAGTATTCTAATCATCCCCTCAGCATATAAGAGAGTCCCGAATAGGGGACTCTCTTCTTTATTCTGTAATGGTTGGACGAATAGGATCGAGTCCTCCCGATATATCCATAATATTCCCAGTTATAAAGTCCGATTGATCCTGACATAGGTAATGAATAACTCTTGCCACATCTTCTCCGCTTCCTGGTCTTCCTCTTGGTGTCTCCTTATCAATTAACCCACTTACTTGTTCAATGGTCATCTCTTTATGCGCTCCCCGAATATCACCAGGGCAAATCATATTTACGGTAATACCATAAGGTGCTTCTTCGACCGCAAGCGTCTTTGTAAAAGAAACAAGCCCTACCTTCGCGGAGGCATAAACCGCTCGCTGTGGCCAAGATCTCGCTTCACCCGCATGACTAAATCCGAAATGGATAATACGTCCCCAATTTTTCTTCCGCATACCCGGAAGCACCCGGTGATCTAACAACATCGTCCCTACCAGGTTTCCTTGCGTTAACATCATAATGTCTTCTTGCGTATATTCCGAAAACAGCTTCCGCTCCCTAATGAAAGGACCGGCGTTGTTTATAAGTATATCCACTACACCAAGCTTATGCTCTACTGTTGAGATCAACCGTTCGATATCTTCTGCCTTACATATGTCCGCCTGTACTGCGATGCAACGAACTCCCAGCTTTTTGACGGCGGCGCATAATTCCTCTGCTTCCTTCTGACTATGCACATAATTCAGAGCAATATCATACCCTTCTGCTGCAAGCCGAAGTGCTGTCATCTTGCCAAGTCCCTTTGCGCTTCCTGTAATCAGAGCGACTTTGTTGTCCAATATCCCTTCCTCCTCCTAAAAAGAGCGGTTCCTACTCAGTATAATATAGCTGGAGTAATAAGAAAAGAAAGGAAGGATTTCTACAGAAAAAGAACCTGCCTCTGTGAACAGAGCGCAGGTTCTTCGTCATTTTTAGAATGCAGGAACGATCGCTCCCGCATAGTTATCTTCAATGAACTTCTTGATTTCATCGGAATTCAGAGCAGCATTAAGCTTTTGTACAGCCTCATCATTCTGATTGTTCTCACGAGCGACAAGCAAGTTCGCATAAGGAGATTCTTCATCTTCAATGAACAAGGCATCCTCAAGTGGATTTAAATCAGCTTCAAGTGCATAGTTCACATTGATTACAGCGAGATCTACTTCACCCAGTTGTCTTGGAAGCATAGCTGCGTCCAGTTCAACGATTTTCACATTTTTCGGGTTCTCCGCAATGTCACTGATTTTAGACTCTACATTCGTGTTGTCTTTCAGTTTAATAATTCCGTTTTTATCAAGCAACATCAGGGCACGACCACCGTTCGTAGCATCATTAGGGATGGCGATCTTCGCACCCTCTTTTAATTCATCTGCAGATGTAACGGTGTTGGAATAAGCTCCAATAGGTTCTACATGAACATTGTTAAGAGCAACCAAATTCAAACCACGTGTTTTATTTTGATCGTCGAGATAAGGCTTGTGCTGAAAGAAGTTTGCATCCAGTTGGCTTTGAGACAATTGCACATTAGGCTGTACATAATCGTTAAAGATGGTGATCTCCAGGTCAATACCTTCTTCTGCAAGGATCGGCTTTACTTGCTCCAAAATTTCAGCATGCGGTACAGGTGATGCTCCTACTCGAAGGGTGACTCTTTTATCTGTCTGACCGCTATCGCCACTTCCTGTCGTATCATTACCAGCAGAATCATTTCCACATGCAGCTAGAACTAGTACCAATGCGAGTGTAAGACCAGACAATAACCATTTTTTCATCGTTAAACCCTCCTAATTTAGTAAATCCCTATCTCTTAAAGCGAATTGCTATTTACGTGTAAAATGTTTGACTAATCTGTCCCCTGCCATCTGCAGGACTTGTACCAGAATAATCATAACGATAACCGCAACAATCATCACTTCTCGTTCATACCTGTAATATCCATAGTTAATGGCTAGAGCACCAAGTCCCCCGCCGCCAACCATCCCGGCCATTGCGGTGTAGGATATGAGTGTGACCACCGTGATCGTAATTCCTGCAAGTAACCCAGGAAGAGCTTCGGGCATGAGCACCTTCATTATAATCTGCCCAGTTGAAGCACCCATCGCTTGCGATGCTTCGATAACACCTTTGTCTACTTCACGCAGAGAAGTCTCCACGAGCCTTGCAAAGAAAGGTGCCGCACCTACGACCAGCGGCGGGATTGTTCCCACCACCCCGATTGTTGTGCTAACAATCGCTTTTGTAATCGGAAGCATGGCAACAATCAGAATAATAAAGGGAACCGAACGTAAGATATTTACGATAAAAGAAAGTACAGTGTATATGACACGATTTGGCATAGAAGCAGATCGTGAAGTTAAAAACAGGATAATGCCCACCGGCAATCCAATAATAAAAGTAAAGATACCGGATACAAGCAGCATACTTAGTGTCTCTAAGGTAGCTTTTTGAATCTCATCCCAGTTAATTACGGAAAAATCAAGACCCACTATTTAGCACCTCCACTTCAAGACCTTGCATTGTCAAGGATTCAACCGTTCTTAAAATCTGTTCAGGATGTCCCTCTAAACGAACCATCAACTGACCATACGGCATCTGCTTGATTGTAGAGATTGTTCCTTGCAAGATTGCAAAATCCACTCCGGTTTGCCGCACAGTCTGCGATAAAATCGAATCATAGGTTTTACTTCCCAGAAAGGTGATTTTTACCGTTTGTGAATGCTCTAAATGCGAAGCCTGAATGGCTTCCACCATTAGATCGCTAACTTCCGTTTCCCGTAAAATAAATTCTTGGGTAACGGGATGTTGCGGTTTCAGGAATACTTCTGCCACCGGTCCTTCTTCTACAATCCCGCCTTGATGAATAACAGCCACCCGATCACAGATGGTCTGAATTACATGCATCTCATGGGTGATGAGTACAATCGTAAGATTGTACTTCTGATTAATATCAAGCAACAACTTAAGTATGGAGTTCGTTGTCTGCGGATCAAGCGCTGAGGTCGCTTCATCACACAACAGAACTTGAGGATCGCTTGCCAGCGCCCTTGCAATACCTACACGTTGTTTTTGTCCTCCGGACAGTTGAGAAGGATATTTGTTACTGTGGTTTGTAAGTCCAACCAGTTCAAGTAATTCCTTCACCTTTTGATCCACTTTCTTGTTGTCCGTTTTTACTAAACGAAGCGGGAATGCGATATTTTCGTAAACGGTAGCAGAACTCAGCAGATTAAAATGCTGAAAAATCATCCCTATTTTGCGCCGCTGCGCTTGAAGTTGCGATTTATTTAATTTCGTCATATTAATGCCGTCTACATATACTTCACCCGATGTTGGACGCTCTAATAAGTTAATCAACCGAATCAGTGTACTTTTCCCTGCTCCGGAATGACCGATCACACCAAAGATTTCGCCTTTATGAATAGACAAATCAAGCCCTGAAAGCGCAGTGGTTACCTGCTTTCCTTGTCCGTAATCTTTGCGGATATTTTTTAATTCAATCAATACGGTACCTCCTTGCCTTGCGGTCATTCTCATTTTGACTCATAGACACAAAAAACCCCCTTTTTCACAGAAAAAGAGGGCATCAATAGTTAAACGACTCCTTCTCATCTGCCAAGACCAAAACGTATGATCTTGAAGGATTTAGCACCATGTCATCCTATATAGAAAAACGATCTATAAAGAATCGGTTGCCGGGCTTCATAGGGCCTGTCCCTCCGCCACTCTCGATAAGAATGATATGCAATTATGAATAATGATAATGTCGAATGTTGACGTTTGCTAAACAAATTAATTGTTTCAGAAACTTAGTGAAAGTATATGATATTTCATAACACTTGTCAAAGGAAAATATTAAGAGCGAACCGTTTGTTTTTTCCAAGTGCTAATCATGTACTCAAAGGATTCATGTAAACTTCTCGAGACTAAATCCACACCAAGTTCCAGATCGGAAGTAAATGCTTTAAGGTCTTCCAGTTTCACTTTTCCATGCAGTGCTTGATGCCTTTGCCATAAATCATCTTGCATCTCCACATTCATATGATGAATCTCTGTGTTTCGCCTTTTACGAAGACGGTTCATGGGCTGATGATACTTATCTTTCAGGCTGCTTAATTTGATGAGAAGCGTCTTATGCTTTGGTTGCCCTTCGAGCTGTTTCAGAACCGTGAAATAGGAAAAATGTGCTTTGATTCTGGATGTTTCTAAATGATACCAGTCATCTAGAACATTACCCAGTTTGTCTAAGGTTGCAAACATACGGATGAAGCCGTCCTTGTAAAAGTATACGTATCTGGCATAATCGGCTTTTTCATCCGGCCCCATATCATCCGTTGATGCAGCATGGACCTTCGCCGCATAAATAGAAGCAGCAAACGAACTTTGTTCGAGCTCATCTAAAGATGTTATTAGTCCGCGGGTCCATATTTCCAATTCACGATAATCATGTGTTGGGTCAGTACTCTCTTTTATTTCATTCATAAGTAACTGCAACATACGCGCCATTGCATCCATGGCTTCTTTCAAGTATCCCGAGTTCACCCGGGGTGGTTCACCTAATAAAGTACGCAGCATATGAACATCCTCCCTGCACCTCATTTTTCCCCATCCAGGCACACAGAATCCCTGCTTCTTATTGGACCTTTGCGAAATATGATTTCCAGCGCGAATCGACGAGTTCCACAATATCTTCCCGCGGAATGACTTCTTCAGGGTAACCCGGCTTCATCCGTGCATCAATCACGATCGGCAAGGAGTACCCAATATGATTCCGTTTCACTGAAGTATCTGCATACATGTCACTTGCTGGATTAAAGCGAGTAAACACGGTCCATAAGAAGGACATCTGATTTTTCGCTGTTTCTTGTGCATGATCGACCAGAATGACGAGCGGCCAAGTCTGTTCGAGTGCCCCAAAACGTTCTACGAGCCGGCCTGCAAGTTCTGGTTCTTCCTCATAGGAAGCTCCCTCTACAAGCAATACCCCGCCGCAGTAAGGTTTGATATCGGATATTTCATTCACAAATCCACCTTCGTATGTGCGAGGAAGATCGCGCATTTTTTCTCCAACACCGACTAGGATGGCTTTACTTCCATGGTTCAGCTTATGACCGGTATAATCCAGCGTATCATGTGAAGTATGATCAAAAATAAACAGATCCGTCTTGGGATCAAACCGTTCTAGTACCGTTTCAATCAATGTCGTAAAGTTAGATAAATCAATCGCCTGATCGGTTAAAATCAAAAATTTGGTCAAAGACAATTGTCCTTGTCCAAGTATGCTGAATCCGGAGACTAATGCCTCACGCGAATAGCTTTCCCGTACAACAGCAGAAGCAAGCGCGTGAACTCCGCTTTCCGCATAGGCCCACAAATCTTTCACCGTCGGCATGACAATGGAATAAGCGGGAGATAATAAGCGCTGCACGAATTCTCCGAGATAGTAATCTTCTTGACGTGGTTTACCCACAATCGTCATCGGATAAATCGCATCTTTGCGGTGCCACATCCGTTCCACGTTCAAGATGGGAAACTCATGAGCCAAAGAATAATAACCGAAATGGTCGCCGAATGGCCCTTCCATTCTACGCTCGTGAGGCGGCACAATTCCTTTGATTACAAATTCTGCTTCAGCCGGCATGCGGTGTCCCCCGAACGGGTCATCAACCATTTTCAGCTTGTCCCCCATGATTAGAGATGCCATGAGCAGTTCCGGAAGTTTCTCCGGGATAGGAGCAATCGCAGACGCAATGAGAGCGGGAGGTCCACCTAGAATGACAGATACCGGTAACCCTTGCCCGCGCTGTTCAGCTTCATGGTAATGAAATCCGCCGCCTTTTTGAATCTGCCAGTGCACGCCTGTTGTATGATCATCATAAATTTGAATCCGATACATCCCAAGGTTATGATCTTTATGATCATCCGGATGTTCTGTATAAACAAGCGGCAATGTTAAAAATGGACCTCCGTCCAGCTGCCAGCTCGTTACCTTCGGAAGCATCTTCAGCGGGGTTTCTGTTTGATTTGCAGATAAAATGGGTGCCTCACTTCGCTGCACTGTTTTTAAACCTACTTTTAGCGCCTCTTTAATCAAGCCTCGTTCATTCCAGAGTGCTTTTGGTGTAGGGGGCATAAGCGTTTTCGTTGCACCAACAATGGATTTCATGAGTTCTTCAGGTCTTGGTCCAAATGCCATATCTACTCTACGGCTCGTGCCGAACATATTCGTGAGTACCGGAAAAGGAGTTCCTTTTACGTTTGTAAATAACAAAGCAGGTCCCTGCTCCTCAATGACACGTCTATGGATTTCTGCTATCTCTAAGTAAGGATCAACAGGCGCGTCGATAATAACAAGGTCTTTTTCCTGTTGTAATTTGGTTACAAACTCACGTAAATTTGAATAAATCAATGTGGAAGATCCTCCTTTATAAAACAAAGCCCTGCGAAATCTAATTCGTGGACTTTGTCATTTACATATGCAGCCTTCGGACAGGCACTAGCATTTATTGTACACTGTCCCGCTATTTTTTTCCAAGATACATCTGTTGTATCCAGTTATTTATCTACCTTTTATGAGCGATGAATACCTGCCGGTTTAGCCAGTTTCCACACTACATAACTCATGTAGGCAAGAAGCCCGAACAATACCGAAATAATGGTCATATGAGCAAGTACAACAAACATGTAAATCTCAGGACGATCCATGGTCAGCATAAGGCCTACACCGGACAACACTTGTATAATTACGAGCGAGATCGCTGTAATCCCAAGCATTTGTAACTCCCTGTTCCCTTTATTATAACGGTAAGCATAGTAACTGAGGACTGCAATAATGACGACAAGGAAAAATGCAGCAACACGATGCAGGAATGCAACAGCTACACCGCCGGAGAGTTCAGGAATCACAGCTCCATTACAGAGCGGGAATCCGCTGCAGCCGCCTGCAGACTCGGTATGGCTGACGAAAGCCCCTGTATAAACAACGATATAAGAATAAATCATCGTTAGCCACACTAAATTACGAAATTGTTTGCTTACCCGCGGCAGGCTGTCGAACTTAGCAAGTCCGCCAAATTTCTGTTCTTGCCTTGCACCAAGGGTAGTCATCAAGGAACTTGCAAGCGAAATAATGGCAAAACCAAGATGTAGTGCCATAACAGCGGGTACCTGAGAGAATACAACTGCGAGTGCTCCCATCATCCCTTGAATAACAACGAAGAACAATGTTAAAAGTGAAAAAATTTGTAGATCACGGCGCTGTTTAGCAAACAGCATAAAGAGTACAAATGTGGTAATGGAAAGCAGCCCTGCTGACGTACTGACAATCCGGTGTGAATATTCAATGAGCGAAGCAAGTGTATGCGCAGGCACAAATTCCCCGTGACATAATGGCCACTCATTCCCGCAACCAAGGCCCGAATCCGTACGTGTAACTACCCCGCCGCCAAATGTAGCAAAAAACATGAACAGCGTAGTCACAAAACTAAACCATTTTAAAAGTCTGATATGCTTCAACCTTATTCACCTGCAATTATATGATATGGCGGAGAAAACTCTCCGCATGCTGATTGTATAAGCAATTCTCAGCAACTCTAATTATTATAACGGATAAAAGAATTCGAAACATAAGGGGATTGTGACAATATCTTAACGGCTGTTAAAACGTAACATTTTTCATTGTTTCCCCAGATCCTATCCAAATTTATTCTATCCAGCACAAAAAACACCGTTCTCTCCTTATCGAAGAGTACGGTGTTTTAATTACTTTATGATCATTTTAGCTGCGCATTGTTTGATACACTTCAACCGCCCGCTTAAGGAATTCTACAATTTCCTCACGTGATTTGCGATTTTTATTTACGAAACGAATGAGCTCGCGTCCATCAGCATAAGCCACAAAACTAGGGATTCCTAGAATGTTCTGTTCCTGACTTAGATCACCGGTTTGTTCTACATCGACTTCAATCAGGGTAAGCAGCTGGGAAAACTCCTGCTCTACCTCCGGCATGAAAGGATCAATAAATCTGCAGTCTACGCACCAGTCTGCTTTAAAGACAGCGACCGTCAAATTAGAAGATTGGGTTAACACATCGAATTCCGCTTTAGAAGTAATTTTTTTCATCCTTATTCATCCTCTCTAGTTACAGCTCGTATAGACTTTCTGGTTTAGTGAATCATTCTTGACGAGTGGAAGTCAAATCATTCGTACATACTATTATATAACCAGGCAAAGTCTGTAGCAAAAGAGGAGGCAAGAAATAGATGAAAAGTCAGCAATCTTCTGTCCATTCTTTAGACGCAATTTGGCAAATGTTAAAGACCTTGCCTATAACTGCAGCAGAAGTGATTCGCGGGAAACAGGCCGCTATTCGGTCATCGAAAAGGCTGCGTCATCCGCTTCGTCCACTCACCTGGCCTACTTCATCCGCTTCCTGGATACAGAATGAACTAGAACAAACCCTTGCTAGTGTACGGGCCAGCGGAGTCCAGCCTGCTTCCATGCGGAGCAGTCAGCTCGATCCTTATAGTGTGGAAGAGCTGAATCTCGTGCGCGAGATCATGGAACAAACTCAGCAGCATAATCAAAGCAATTTAACAAGAACTGCTGCTTATCTGGCTTGCTATGAAGCTTACCCGGAGCTTCACTGGGCTCTGCTTGCTCATTTTGTATCTCGTAACGGCGGCTACAATATGACCGATCTAAAGAGCGAGCTTTTGCTTAATGTACTTAAAAATCAGGATAATAAACAAGTTTATCTTCTCTTAGAACGGTGTAATGCACTTATTTTTCAAGATGCCTATCCGCAGCTGATGTTATATATGAAAAGCCGGGAAAAAGGTCGAAGCTATTTTCATTTGCTATCCGAGTTTCATGTTTCTGCCTTTATGAGTCCTTTTTGGGAACAATTCTGGCTTGAACGTAGCAGCGAGATCTTGACCGTCGGTCTCATTATTAACGAGCAAAATTATATCGAGAACCGGGTCATTCGCAATCCCTATTATCAGCATCATGTCATGGCTACCCTCTCTTTTCGTTCTCATGAACTGGCTGGGCTTAATCATATTATTATTCCGCTTGGCGTGGATCAGGAATTGGTCGGTTTGACCATTACTCATTTCAACAAACTGCATGAACGGATTGAGTTCGGCAAAGCACTGTATGCCCTGCTATTCGGGTATTCGCAGGTACTAGAGAGAGCCACCGCCTTTTCTAAAGAAATACCTCACGAAGGTTCCCGAAGTGAATATTGGCCTAAATATTATACTTCACTCTATGGTCAGAAACGGGAGGAGTCCCTTCTCACAGCTGCACTAAGTAATAAAGATGTTCTTTCTACAGACAATAAAATATACAGTCCTACACTATATAAAGCTTGGTATGATATGCCCTATGAGAAAATAACCCGTGAAGACTGGCTTACGCATACTCCTCATACAGACACACTTGGCCACCTCAACCTTCCAAGGAGACCGCGTATATTTGATGTGAGTTACCGGCACCGATTCGCTCTATGGAAACTTGGAATTGTTCATGATTTGAGCGAAATGAGAAATACCAATAAGATCCTATAAAAAAAGAACGAAGCCCTTTAAGAGCTATCGTTCTTTTTATCTTATCCTCTGCTACCTTGCTTACTACCTCGCTGTAATCTCATCAAAGGCCGAAGCACCTTCTGAATCATCCGCGGATAGTTCGCAAGCTCGTCCTGACGAAGTACACGCAGCGCAATAAGCAGAACAAAATAACTGATGACTACCGCGACTCCAACGATGATACAGTTCAGTAGAAATGCCACTCTTGCAGGCATCATATCTACCATAGACAGCCCAAGCTGATGAAGTCCATATCCAATCGCACTGGATATAATAACGGTCATCAGAAAACCAACCCATCTCTTACCGAGAATGGAGAAGGCAACTGTCTTTTTAAGTACACGAATATTGAGAAGGGTGATGACAAAGAAAGCAAGACCTGTTGAGATAATGATTCCATAAATTCCAAAGAACTGTGCAAGAATAAAGCTGGACAACAACTTGACTATAATCCCGATAAACACGGTTACCATTGTAATTCTTGGTTTGCCGATACCCAGTAGAATGGAATTTGAAGTCATCATTGTAATTTGAAAAATCGTCCCGAACGTCAATAAAGCAACAATTCCGCTGCCATCCAAACTACTAAACAGGAGACCATTAATTGAATAAGCAGCTACACAGAGAGCAATAACCATCGGCATCCCTGTCATGATAGCAATCCGCATAGCGAGTGTCACTTGATTACGCAGATGCGTTTCATCTTTTCTCGCAAATGCTGCCGAGATAATCGGGATCAGCGATGTACTAAGTGCAATCGCCAGGATCGGCGGAATCCCCGCAACGGGCTGAGCGCGGTTTGTCAAAATACCAAGTATCGTTGTAGCCGTGTCTGAGCCCACCTGACCGCTGATCAGGGGTTTAATAATAGATGAATCAATAAAGTTAACGGCCGGTACAGCTAACGATGACAATACGATTGGTATCGAAAGTGTGAAAATATCACGATAGATCCGAGATAATGGAATGCGCGCAGTTTGCAGATCATGGAGACCAAGTTCTCGATCTTTCCGAATCTGTTTCCGAGTGAAATACAACATTACTGCGAATGCACCGACACTACCGAGTACTCCCCCGAAAGTTGCACCTGCTGCAACCTCACTATCTCCATATCCCGCTCTTAATAAAATATAAGCAAGCAAGATTGCCGTACCGACCCGTGCGAATTGTTCGACAATCTGCGAGATTCCGCCTGCTGTCATGTTGTTGCGACCTTGGAAGTAGCCGCGCATCATGGCAATCGTCGGAAACAACAAGAGCGCCGGAGCCAGTGCACGAATGGCTAAAGCCGATTCCGGAACTTGGGCAACATACGTTGCGTAGAATGGCGCTAATGTCCATAGCAGTATCGTCATTACAATCCCAGCAAATGCGGAGAAAATAAGTGCAGCTTGATAAATTCGTTTTGCTTCCGCAGGTTTATCCAGTGCATAGCGCTCGGAGACCATTTTACTGAGCGTACTTGGAATACCTGCGGTAGCAACCGTAAGCAGCATTAGATATACGCTGTTTGCAACCCCAAAAGAGGCGTCCCCCACATCTCCGAGCAAGTGTTCAAGCGGAACGCGCTGGACAAGCCCAAGCAGCCGGGCAACAAGAGCTGCCACAGCAAGGATAATCGTACCCTTGATGAATGATTCCTTTTTAGACAAGACGTAATTCCCTTCTTCCTTCCCCCGAACGAAACGTTTAGGAACCTAATTTTAATGAACCGTAATCCATATAAAAAATATGATAACCATCGCTACTTGCAAGATGATCTTCATGACTGTACTTGCAAATAAACCTAACACCGAACCAAATCCAACTTTCGCGGACTTTTGGACCGTCGATCCGCCAATCAGTTCCCCGACAAAAGCGCCTAAGAAGGGTCCAATAACAAGTCCAAAAGCCGGTATTACAAAAGGTCCGATAATGACACCAATGGTACTCAGTGTGGTCGACAGCTTTGAACCTCCATATTTCTTCACGCCCCAGGCATTAACGACGTAGTCTGCAACAAACAGCACCACGACGATCAGTGTCTGAATAATCCAGAACCAGACTCCAAATGATTCAAATCCGAAGAACCATCCATATACGAAAAAGGCGAAGTAAATGGCAAGAGCGCCAGGTAAGATGGGGAAAATCGCTCCCGCAAGTCCAATCGCAAATAATAGAATAACAAGAATCCAACCAAGGATTGTCATCAGGCGATTATGCCTCCTTCAAAATATAGTCTCGTATCACTTCCACGATTCCATCTTCATTATTCGTGCCTACTACGAGATCTGCTGCTTCTTTTACCGTTTCCTGTGCATTCCCCATAGCGACTCCAAGACCTGCTGCTTGAATGACAGCAAGATCATTCAGACTGTCGCCTACCGCAACCACCTCTTCCATCGTAATTCCGAGCAGTTTACATACTTCCTGAATCCCGCTGGCTTTAGAAATACCCGCCGGATTAATCTCGAGGTTCGTTGTTGAAGAATTCGTAATCTGAAGACCACCCAGATCTTGAAGCTCCATCAAAATCTGATGACGGACTTCATTATCTTCGGTTGTATAACCGAATTTCAGCCACTCATGATCGTAGATGGATTCCACCCACCGTTCGCTGTTATACAGTTTATCTACCGAATAAGCCCAGAACCAGCAATCATGCTTTATCGCAATCTCATGCATTTTAGATACAAGTTCTGGATCAAGCAAGGTTCTAACTTGCAGTTCATTCGGCGACTTCCATACTTCGCTTCCGTTCACCGTAACCATCGGTGTCTCAAGTCCAAGTTCCTGGCCATAAGGAAGCGCATGATGAGCAGCACGTCCTGTAGATAGGCATACATGTATACCCGCTTTCATCGCCTTATGAATCCAGCTGGACGTCTCGTGAGAGATTTCATGTTCATCGGTCAGCAGCGTGCCGTCCATATCTAGCGCAAGTAGTTTATATCGATATTGATTATTCAAAATAAGTTTCCTCCTTTTTTTCTCTTATCCATCCATTCTTTATCTTTATTGTTCATTTATGAATCACAATACATATCGCATTTTATCATAAACAAGGAAATGCAACAAAAGAGGTTTAATGGTACAAAGTCAAATGTAAGACATACATAAAAAGAGCAGGTGGCCTCACCTGCTCTTTTCTATGATTTTATTTCTATGCATTTCATATATATTCCATATTACAGTTGTACTTCCCTGCTTCCCCTGCCTCGCATGAATCTCCGAACGAGAACACCATGAAGCGGCGAGAACAGAAAAGCAAGTACGAAGAACCCTCCTGCCGAGGCCACCATGCACCCCGCAATCGAAGCATCAAGCAGGAAGGCCATATAATATCCAGCAACGGAACTTGCTGCTCCGATAAGAACACTATAAGTCAGCATGACCCCAAGACGATCCGTCAATAGATAGGCGGTTGCAGCAGGAACAATGAGCATCCCGACAACGAGAATAGCCCCTACGCTATCAAAAGAGGCAACCGAAGTCATGGAGACCATCCCCATGAGTAAATAATGAAACAGTGCCACCGGAATACCGCTTGCTGCGGCAAGTGCTGGATCAAATGAACACAGTTTGAATTGCTTATAAAATAAAGTTAGTAAGAGCAATATGACAAACAGGGTTATCCCAAGCATCCATACCGCCCTTGGCCCTACGTCAACACCGCCCAAAGTCAGCTGATCCCACTGAACATAAGCAATTTCCCCAAAAAGCACATGATCGAGATCAAGATCAATATTTTGTGCGTTCAAGCTGATCAAGATAACCCCTACGGCAAAGAGTGCCGTAAACACAATCCCAATCGATGCATCGGACGATAGACCGCCCCCTTGTAACATTTGAATGAGAAAAACAGCAATGAGTCCAAAAGCAGTAGCGCCTGCCAAAATCCACAGCGACTCGCGCCCGCTGATTAGAAAGGCAATTGCTATACCTGGCAGCACAGCGTGACTAATGGCATCCCCGACCATTGCCATCTTTCTCAGCACTAGAAAAGTCCCAAGAAGCGCACAGGCGGAGGAAACGAGTATCGCGGTGAGTATAATCCAAAATCCTGACATAATAATTCTCCTCTACTTCCTGATTTCAGCCTGCTGCTTACTTGACCGCTGATTATAATCTGTTTTCACTCTCCGGCCACGAATGACTCTTGCAATCCATCCTCTATCTGGGGCAAAAAGAACAGATACAGCAAACAATCCTGTAGCAACGAGTACGGTTACTGGTCCTGTAGGTAAATCGGGTGTTGTTGCACTAATCACCGTACCGATTACTCCACTAAGTGCTCCGAATAATCCAGCCAGTACAACCATCAGACCCAGCCGATGTGTCCAATATCTAGCCGCTGCAGCGGGCGTAACGAGAAGTGCAGCAACAAGCACGACACCTACAATCTGAACCCCTGCTACGACGGCAATTACCGTAAGGAACAACAGCAGCTGCGCTAGTAACCCAGAGGGATACCCCATTCCTCTAGCAAATCCCGGATCAAAACTAATTAACTTAAATTCTTTAAATAAAAGACAGCATACAACAAGTAGAAATATAGAAACGCCAAGCATCGTATAGACATCGCTTCTAACCATAGAAGCCGCTTGACCAAACATATATTTATCCAGTCCGCTCTGACTTCCATAATCCCCGTGTTGAATGCGGGTTAACAACATAACCCCTACTCCAAAAAAGACGGACAATATAACACCGAGTGCAGTGTCTTGTTTTATACGGGAATACTTCGTTATGACTGATATTCCGACTGTCGCAATTATTCCGGAAACGAGAGCACCCAGCATAAATAAGAAAGTTGATTTTACCCCGCTTAGCATAAAGGCTATACAGATGCCTGGAAGAGCGGCATGGGCTAACGTATCTCCAATCAGACTTTGCTTACGAAGATAAGTAAATGATCCCACCATTCCGCTGCTAAACCCAAGCAGCATCGAACCAAGCATGATCCACCTTGCATTTGGATCTGTCATAATGGAGAATATCCAGTTCATCATACGTACTACTCCTTCCACTTCTCCGCAGCGGCTGACTGACCAATCATCGCAATACGGCCGCCATATGTTTTTTGAAGCATCTCTGATGTAAAAGTGGTTGGTGTTGGACCTGCTGCCACTAACTTTCCGTTCAGCAGTATGACATGATCGAAGTATTCCTCTACTGTAGCAAGGTCATGATGAACAACAAGCACTGTTTTCCCCTGTTCTTTCAATTCGCTCAGCAAGGCGATGATCGCCTTCTCTGTTGTCGCATCCACACCTGCAAAGGGTTCATCCATGAAATAGATATCCGCATCCTGCGCAAGGGCTCTTGCCAGGAATACACGCTGCTGCTGTCCACCGGACAGCTGACTAATCTGTCGGTGACAGAAATCGGCCATCCCTACTTTTTTCAGACAATCCATTGCGATTTCCTTTTCTTTCTTCCCAGGTCTCTTAAACCAACCCAGTCTTCCGTACCTCCCCATGATCACTACATCAAGGGCATTCGTCGGAAAATCCCAATCCACAGATTCTCGCTGAGGTACATATCCAATTCTTTTGCGCTGTTCTTTATAGGGTTTTCCGTAGATTTTGACATCCCCACTGAGGGAGGGCACGAGCCCCAGCGCTGCTTTAATGAGCGTTGACTTTCCGGCTCCATTCGGTCCTAATATTCCTATTAATTTCCCTTCCGGTACGGAGAATGTGATGTCTTCAAGCACCGGTTTTTTATGATAGGCAACGGCCAGATGCTGAACAGAAAACGGAAATTGCACTTCACTTGATTCTGTTGCATTCACGGTGTCTTCCTGCGTTAATATGCCCATTTTCTCCACTCCTCTTATCCTTGTGTATCCTATTTCAAAGCTTCAACGATAACCTTCGTATTATGTTTTACCATACCAATATACGTTCCCTCTTCGGTTCCTTCTTGGCCCATCGCATCGGAGTATAATTGACCGCCAATCGTAACCGTATGCCCTTTCTCTTTTGCCCCAGCTACGATCGCTTCCATCGCTTTAGGTGAAATACTGGATTCTACAAAGACGGCTTTAATTTGGTTGTCTACAAGGAAATCCCTCAGCTCACTAACATCGTTCACTCCATATTCAGCAGATGTACTGATTCCTTGTAAACCAAGCACTTCAATATCGTAAGCCTGACCAAAATAGCCAAAAGCATCATGTGCAGTGACGAGCACCCGAGAAGCTTTAGGAATGGAAGCAATACTTTCGCTGACTTCTTCGTGTAAATCTTGCAGCTTCGCTATATACGCATCCGCCTGGTCATTATAGTCTTTCGCATGTTCAGGATCTGCCTGAGTAAGAGTGTCCCGAATTGTATCCGTAACCTGTATCCACTTTGTCACATCGAACCATACATGAGGATCCGCCTCTTCCTTATCCCCATAAGGAACCATCAGCAGTTCGCTTTCTGGAATATCCTTCGTCACTTGAGTCACGGTCTTAGACTTGCCTAGATTGATTAGAATATCGGACATCTTTCCTTCAAGATGTAAACCGTTATATAAAATGAGATCCGCTTGTTCCAGTTTTCTAATGTCTCCTTGAGAAGCTTTATACAAGTGGGGGTCCACTCCTGGTCCCATCAGTCCGGTTACTTCTACATGATCTCCGCCGACTTCTTTAGCTGCATCTGCAATCATACCCGTTGTAGTCGTAATCTTTAATTTCCCCGTCTCTTCGTTTCCCCCAGCTTCACTTGATGTACCGCAAGCTGCTAAAACTAGGATTGAACTCATTACTACAACAGCTATAACGATTCGATTCCATTTACTCCTCTTTTTCATTGTCCACTCTTCCTCTCTGCGGTGATTTCCAAAATTCCAAAACCCAGATCTTTACCATGTACAAGTTGTTTAACCTACAACAATTAATTTACATATAACCAATTAAGTTTCCCTAAGGCAAATTTTATGGGAGACAAAATAAAAAAGCAAGAGAAATTTTCTCTTGCTTGTCTTCGATTTGGCTACAATACGCTATGGCCCATATATAATTCTGTGCGCCTATTTTTATTTCTCTTTGGTTGCCTTCTGTTTCTTAGGTGTGCCATCCAAACCGTAATACATATCATATGCATCGAAGATTTTACGAGCGATCGGGGCAGCACTGACCGATCCAAAGCCACCTTCCGGAATCATAACGGCGACCGCAAGTTTTGGATTTTCACGAGGAGCAAAGGCAATAAATACTCCATTATCGACCCGCTTTCTGGTTCCGTTAAAGAATATGTCCTGCTGAGATGTACCGGTTTTCCTAGCAAAATCATAAGGAAATCCATCGAAACTCGTCCCCACATTGGTTGCCATCGCACTGCGAATCAGATTCCAGTTCGCATCACTAAACTTCACTTCATTCAGCACCTTTGGCTCTATTTTACGGATGACATTCCCTTCAGAATCCCTAATCTCGCTGACAAGATGCGGTTCCATGCGTTTCCCTTTATTCGCAAGCATGGCTACGTACTGAGCAAGCTGCATTGTCGTATACTTTCCCTGCTGTCCAAAAGAGGCGAAAGCAAGCCGGGAGAGGGCTGTTTCCTTTTCGTTCTTATACTCAATATTTCCTCGGTATTCATTAGGGAGATCCACCCCAGTTTCTACCCCAAGCCCAAACTTTTTCATATATTGATCCCAGATATCGATCGCCTTGCTGCTGCCATAACGTTTCCAAAGCCCTTCCCCAATCAAATCCACCATAAAAGCATTGGATGATCTACGAATGGCCTCCCGTGGAGTCAAGCTCCCCATCACTGAACCACCAGAATTTCCTACTCTTGAGCCATCAAGACCAAATTCAGCATATCCTTTGTCTGGATACACGGTTGATGGGCTGATGAGTCCTTCTTCTAGACCTATGAGAACACTCAGAGGTTTAATGGTTGAGCCCAGCAGAACAACGGATTCAGTTGTATTCGTTTGATCTGTAGGAAAAAAAGAGCGTATCGTACCATTTTGGTATACATTTTTTATTTCGTTATACACCTTAGGAGAAACGCCCCCATTCTCCCATACATTCGTATCGTAATCCGGCATGCTTGCCATAGCTATTACATTTCCGGTATCCACTTCCATCGCTACTGCGAAGCCCATTCTTGCATTTTGTGATTCCTTTCTACCACTCGTACGAAGCGCTTTGATCTGATCTGTAATAGCCTGTTCCGTTATCCGCTGCACATCTTTATGCAGATTTGTATATAGATCATTCCCTTTTTTAGGCGGCACTAGCTCCCCTGGACCTGTCGGCATATTACGCATATCTACTGGTATTAACTGATAGCCCGATTCCCCGCGCAGTTCCTCCTGATATTGTAATTCAAGCCCGCCGAAGCCAACATTCTCATTCTCTTGATAAAAAAGACCTGGATTTTCTAGACCCACTTCTGAATTATGTTCACTAATTTTCTTATAGAACGGATCATCCTTGGCTCCTTTATATTTAAACAGGTATCCAACGGTTTGCGTAGCAAGCGTATCTTTATGGTATTTACGCACCGTTTCTTCAATGATTTGAATCCCTTTAAACTGATCTTTATTCTGTAAAAAGTAGGCTACTTCTTTATCTGATAAATTGCTTTTGATGAGACGTGGAACATATCCGCCGAATTTGGAATAATTAAGATCCAGGCTCTCGATAATCTGCCCAGCAGTGATTTCTGGGGCATCCTTCTCCCCATATTTCGTAAAGATATCTGCTATTTTTTCAGCCATTAAATTCATTTCAATTCTTCCCGCTGTAGGAATCCCGTTAGACAATCCATAATTCTCGTATAAAGAAATATATAAAGAATGCGAGGGCTCTGAATAAGCCAGTGGTGTATGAGTAGAATCATAGATCGTCCCACGGATCGGCATCATGGGTACTGCTCTTTTATTCTCTCCTCGTTCTAGATTCGCTAGTTCCTCCCCTTCCACAAACTGTATAAACGCAAGTCTTACGATAAGAACACAAAATAATATAAAAACGGCGAAAAAGGAAATATTCATACGAAAAGTCCGTCTCCGCTCGATCTTTATATTCTCTTCATCCTGTTCATAACGATTCATTAGTAGTCCCCCCATAGATAAAACAACAACTGTACATATACGCTAATTATACCAAGATTTACCACTATTGTACAAAAAAGAAGACGCCCTTTGCTTTTATGCAAAAGACGCCTTTCTTATCAATCTATTCATTCTGTGAAGTTTCTTCATCATCTTGCGGGTTCCCTTTTGGAACACCATCCAGACCGTACACTTTATCATAAGCATCAAATATTTTACGAGCAATAGGAGCCGCACTGCTGGAACCAAATCCACCCTCTGGTATAACGACGGCTACAGCCAGTTTCGGATTTTTACGCGGTGCAAAGGCAATAAACACACCATTATCAATCCGGTTTCTTGTCCCATTATAATAAATATCCTGCTGCGAGGTACCTGTTTTCCGAGCAAAGTCATATGGGAAACCTGAGAAGGCCATGTCCACATTGGTTGACATCCCGCGGTGAACCGTATTCCAGTACTCATCTGCAAAATCCACTTCATTGAGTATCTTAGGTTCAATTTTCTTGACTACATTTCCTTCAGAATCACGAATTTCTTTGATGAGATGCGGTTCCAACCTTTTTCCTTTGTTAGCAAGCATCGTTGTGTATTGAGCAAGCTGCATAGTCGTATACTTACCCTGCTGCCCAAAGGATGCATACGCAAGACCTGTTAACGCAGTTTGATCCTCTTGCAAGTATTCAATCTGCCCTTTAAATTCACGTGGTAGATCCACACCGGTCTCTACCCCAAGACCAAATTCTTTCATGTATTTATCCCACACACCAAGTCCTTGATCCGGCTCACTCTTATATTTCTGATATAATCTTTTACCTATCATGTCGACCATAAAAGCATTAGACGAGTGCTTGATCGCTGTATCTGGATACAAGAGTCCGTATACATGGCTTTGTGAGTTACTAATTCTTTTATTTTCCCTACCAATCGTTGCATAACCTATATCTTGATAGGCGGTATTTGAAGTAAACAATCCTTCTTTCAGACCAATCAGAACACTTAACGGTTTAATCGTAGAACCCAAAAGTACGGTCGACTCCATCCGTCTTCTCGAATCATCCGGCGGGTACGATTCTGTTGTACCGTTACGATAAATGTATTTAATTTTGTCATAATCCCATTCATCATTAGGATCGTAATCCGGCATACTCGCCATTGCCACAATGTTGCCTGTATCTACTTCCATCGCAACAGCATAACCTCTTGTAGCATTAAGATGTAATTTACCAGAGACAGGATTACGATGCAGCCAATCAAGCTGATCCATTATCGCTTGTTCCGTTTCCACCTGAATCTCCTTATTGATGGTAGATACGATATCTTTTCCTTTCTCAGGGGCCTGAATAACTGTCCCTTCTTCTGGAAGATTCAGTGGATTGATTGGAATTTGACTATAGCCTGCTTTACCACGAAGTTCATCCTGATACTGCATTTCAAGGCCGTCTACACCAACCTTTTCCAGTTCAGAATAGACAAGTCCTGGATCTGTCTGATCTTTATTTGTTTCATCTACTTGTTTATATTTCTCGAGTGTTTTTGAGGTCTTAAATGTTTTAAGATAGCCGATTGCCTGAACAGCAACTGTATCCTCATCATATTTTCTTACCGTCTCTTCGATTACGCTGACGCCAGGAAACTCTTTTTTATGTTGCAAAAAATAAGCAATTTCTTTTTCTGATAAGTTACTTTTAATCAGCCTAGGTGTATAACCATGCGTTTGCCGATAATTAAGGTCCATTGCCTTTTCGATATCAGCTGCAGTTAATGTTTCCGCGTCCGGGTCTTTATACTTTTCAAAGACTTCAGCAAGACGCTCAGCCATCTCCAATGCTTCTTCATGGTTTGGATTTACCGAACCGTCTGTCGGCTTACTATAATTTTTATATAAAGTAATGTACAGTGACTGAATAGGCTCTGAATAAGCAAGTTTCACCTCACCCGTAGAGTCAAGTATGGAACCCCTTACCGGAAGTAGCGGTATATTCTTAGTCACACTGCCGCTTTCCTGCTGCGCGAGCTCTGGCCCTTCTACAAACTGAAGCACAGCAAGCCTAATGATAATAATAGAAAAAATAATAAAAGAGCTAAAGAAGAAAAAATTAAGACGAAAACTAAATCGGCGCTTATTGGACAGTTCTTCCTTTTCATGATTTTGCTGCTGAGTCATACCATACCTCACTTTTCTTTCTGTTCCATAGATATCCTTTTTTATTCTACCACAACTGTGATCTAAATTTCTCTTTTGCTGATTACAATTTCGTCATAAAACGACAAAACCGCGTGTGCCTCAATCACGTGGCACACGCGGTTTTGTCATAATATATTGCAATTGGATATTTTAAAGCCTACTCACCAGAATCATCTTGTTCGGAAGCTTCGCTCTGATCTTGTGAATCTTGAATTTTGGGTGTTCCGTCAAGGCCAATATACTGATCGTAAGCATCATAAATTTTACGTGCAATAGGCGCTGCACTGACGGAACCGAATCCTCCTTCAGGCACAACAACAGCAATCGCAAGTTTCGGGTTATCTCTAGGAGCAAATGTGATAAAGACGCCGTTTTCTACGAGTTCGCCGCCTACACTTTGCTGAGATGTTCCTGTTTTGCGAGCAAAATCATACGGGAACCCCTCAAATCCTTGAGCATTACTGTTCATGCCTGCTTTGATTTCATCCCAAAAAGAAGAATCAAACTCAACGGTGTTTAGTATTTCTGCACCAAATTCTTTCACTACATTGCCTTCTACATCCGTAATCTTGCTTGCAATTTGGGGTTTCAGTCGTTTTCCTTCATTCGCAAGCATGGCTGTATACTGAGCAAGCTGGAGTGTTGTGTACTTTCCTTGTTGCCCAAAAGAAGCATAGGCAAGCGCTGACTGCGAACTGCTATTCTCTGCTTCATTTATATATTCGCGCAGACCAGACTGTTCATTAGGTAGACCGCTCTCTGTCGATACCCCTAGCCCAAACTCCTTCATGTATTTATCCCATACATCAACGCCATCTGCACCATACTTCTCATATAATTTATTTCCGACCATTTCTACCATGAACGCATTGGAAGAATGCTCAATAGCTGAAGCAGGGTCGATCAAACCGTAAGCGTGGCTCCCCGAATTTCGAACGGAAGTTTCATAACCCTTCTTACCAAACTTCCCTACCCCCACATCATTATATAAAGTAGAAGTCGTAAACAAATTTTCTTGCAGACCAATGAGAACAGATAATGGCTTAATAACGGAACCGAGCAACACCGTGGAAGAAGGATGTTTATAACTCTCTTCTTTACTGCTGTAGGACTGATACACTTCACGAATGGCGCCATTTGAAGCATAAGGAGCAATATTATTAAGTTCTTCTTGTGACATGCTTCCTTTTGTCCAAATGTTCGGGTCATAGTCAGGCATACTCGCCATCGTTACGATCTTGCCTGTGTCCACTTCCATGGCAACTGCAAATCCCGTTTTGGCATTTGGTGCTTTAATACTAGAATTACTTGTCGTTTGCAAATATTCCAATTGGTCCATGATTGCCTGTTCGGTAGCCAACTGAACATCTTTATGAATCGATAACCACACGTTATTCCCTTTTTTAGGAGCCGTAATCTCTGCTTCACCAGAAATTTGATTTTGTGAGTTCACCGGGAATGTCTTAACACCCTTCGTCCCTCTTAGCTCCTCTTGAAACATAAACTCTATGCCATCATATCCGACTTCCTCGTCATCTAGATATTGAAGCTTAGGGTCGGTTTCTTCTTTGGCCTTCAGATAATAACCGAGTCCATAATCCGGATCAATTACGGAACGGAATGGTTTCATATAACCTACCGTTTGTACGGCAACGGTATCCTCGTCATAACGTCTCACATTTTCTTCTACCACTTCTACGGTTGGAAACTCATCCTTATGGGATAGAAAATAGGCGATCTCTTCATCTGTCAGATCTGTCTTGATTCTTCTCGGCGTATATCCGTAATTCTTGCGATAGGATATATCAAGAGCTTCCTCAATTTCATCTTCTGTCATTGTTTTGCTCGAATCTCCATACCGGTCAAAAACATGTTTGAGACTCGAAACAAGCTCTTGTAATTCATCTTTGTTTTCTTCACGGGTGTAGTTTTTATCTAAACTCACATACAAAGACTGAGTCGAGGTCGAATAGGCGAGCCGATTCTCGCCCGTAGAGTCAAATATCGTTCCCCGAATGGGTGAAAGAGATACACTTTTCGTTGCGACACTTGCTTCTTCTTTTTTTAGCGTAGGACCCTGAACCAGCTGCAGATATGCCAGCCTGATGATCAGTACACCAAAGATCAAAAAGGTTGCAAGGAAAAAGACATTAAGCCTGAAAGTAAACCTTTTCTCCTTTACAATCTCTTTTTTCATATATGGGTCTGTTCCCTCTTTGCTCATTCCTAAACTATCCTTTCTAACTGCGGTTTAACAAATACATTATAAGGACTGATCTTTGATATGGGTGTCGTAGAAGTTAGATGGATTGAACCAATTTCCACTATTCGCCCAAGTTGGATCAAGAGGTACCCACTCATCTGTCTCACTTAAATACACTTCGTTCCATGCATGAGCACCGTATCCGCCTTGTCCATTATATCCAAGACCTGTAATGACTTTTACATCCAATCCTTCTGACCGGGCCATAACCGCGTATAGCCTTGCATAGTCGATGCAAACACCTTTCATCGTTTGAAAAGTATCCTGCGGTGTTTGCTCATTCCAGATGCCTCTTTGCTCATAGTCCTCTACTTTGCCGTAATCATACCCAACACGAGTACCTACCCATTGATAGAGCGCCTTTGCTTTTTCTTCATCAGTGGCCGCATTCTCTGTCACTTTCGAAGCTGCTCCTTCTATATCCTTAGGGATACTCCGATCAATCACTTCATATCTTCGGTGCATCATGCCGGTTAGTTCATTTTTTGCCGCTTGGGTAATGACAGGAAGCCGTTCCTTAATCAGTGTTCCCGAGAGCGGTTCAATTACTTTTTTGGCACCCTGCTGATACAAAGGGGAGGATTCCACATAATTGCTGAATGTACTTCCCGGATATAGACTCACTAATATAAATAACAGCGCAATCACCAGTATGCTTCTCGCTACACCGACAACAACTCCGAAAGCAGCACCAAGAAGGCGGCTGATCATCCCTGGATTCTTACGTGATCTGGTATTTGACCTGCCAAGACCAAGTCCTGTAAGCAAACCACCAACTACAGAAAGAACAAAACGTATCACTGCATAACTAATCATAAAAAGAACAGCAAATCGCATTAACGGAAAATCAGTTAGCCCGGTAATGGCAGTATAATAAATTTGCTCCCATACTTTCAAATCTCGATTAGGTATGTTCTCACTGTATTGTGCCAGCCACGTTTGAACCATTGGAGATAATTTCATAGAGAGAAAAAAAGCACCAGCTAGACCAATGACGGTAAACATTCCTTCCGTAACCAGGTTTACCAGCGCTCCAGCTGAGCGTGATGCTCCTCTTGCAAATCCTTGTATCAGTGATACAAGGAGAATAACCAATAGAACAAGCGTGACCGCATTTCCATTCAATAGGCTGTCGATCCATGATTCGAACATGCTATCACCCCTGTTTTACCTATACGAATATTTATCTTTATTTAGTTTTGTGCGGTTTCCATGTACTGTTTCACTGCGGCATTATTAATACTCCACTCACCCACAGATACACCGCGCAGACTTACCTTCACTTTGTCTTTACCTTGCTCTCCTGTAACTTCCACATTGGGACTCGTAATTGTGAACGTTCCATCCTCGTGAAGAACATAGGTCGCTTGCTTCGCTTCATTCTGCATCAGTTCTTGTGCTTCTGTTTTCACTGTTTCCACAGTAGACGAACTTACATCCGTAACTACATCTTTGATCTGATCTAAAGAAACACCGCTGTATATGATCAGTGCGGCCACAATTACAAGAACGATAGCCCACTTTAGTACCGTCTTAAGCACATTAATGACGATAAACAACAAAATCAAAGCAACAATAATAACCAGCCAATTTTGCTGAACGAACTCTTTCCATACTTCTAAATCCATTGTGATCATCCACCTCCCGAACTCCATTCATATGAGTTCCCGAATATTATACATGATTACCGATACTGCTGTCAGCTAAGCCCGGGTTTACGCAAAAATACGGTATAAGACTGTCCCATTAGGCGTACAAGTATATCATACGATGTTCTAGCTATATATTGAAATGGGAGGTGCTGTTTCCTTGAAAACGGCCATATGGCTTTATTTATTTCTTTTTTTAGCCTTCTTCGATTTACATGCACAGTATCCTATTCTTACGCCTTTTGCGATTTCATTAGGCGCAGCTCCCACCTTTATTGGTTGGATGATGGGCATTTATTCCTTAACCCATCTACCGGGAAATCTGATTGCAGGCACAAAAATTGATAAGCATGGAAGCAAGCGTTACATTATTTTCAGTCTAACAACTGCTGGGATCCTTTTGTTGCTTCAAGCCTATGTTGATACCCCATGGCAACTACTTATTTTACGGGCACTCAGCGGATTTGTTCTCGCTTTTCTCTCTCCTGCCTGTATGACTCTGCTTGCTCAGTTGTCTTCTGATCCAACCACGCAAGGAAAGTATATGTCAGGACATGGTGTGGTCCATACACTGGCTTCTGTGGTCTCTCCCGCAGCCGGCGCCTTCATTGTTGCAGGCATTGGCTTCTCCGGGACTTTTCAGATTCTTGGAATTCTGCTGATCATTACTGGGCTGATGGCATTTTTTACGATTCCTGCCGTAAAGGCAGCCAGTACGGCGAGTGCCAAAGTGCTGCCTCCTATGGAAGGCCGTTTTCTTCCGATATCTTGGCGTTATTTTGTTTTACCGCTAGTCATTGCATGCTCTCAAGGCGTTCTTTTCTTTGAACTCCCCCTGAGAGGCAGCGGCTCAGCTTCGATATTATCAACAGGCCTGCTATTCTCCATCATCAGTTTAGGAGCACTTACTACACTCAGTATGTTGTTTCTCAATCGTTATTCGACAAAGCTTCGTCTTGCCGCAGGCGTATTACTGATGGCAATCAGCTTCTTTCTGCTCGCTTCTGTACCTGAACTGCCTTTATGGCTTGTTCTCTATGTCCTTGGCACATCCAAAGGAATCATATTCCCGGCACTAGCAACCATGTTTGTGCAGCTGAGTCGCGGAGCCAGGCTTGGGCGGATTTTTTCTATTCAGTCAATTGCGACTTCATTAGGTTCTTTTGTAGGTCCCATTGCAGCCGGACAGATTCGAATGGAGATCTCTCCTTACTTCCTAGCTTTTCTTGTCCTCATGATTGGTCTCTTATTTTTACCTTTTTCAAAACAAGTTCGCACTTCTACACTTACTCCCGAACCAAAACACATCTAATAAAAAAGACTGTAGGCAAACGAGTGGTGGTTAATTTGTCTACAGTCTGAGATCAGTCCAATCATGGACTGATCTTTTTGCATGAAATCCTTACTTTGCGATAAAATAGAACATAAACATTTCCCGGGGAATTTCGAGTCCATATGCGAATAAAACAAGAGGTGAAGCATACGATGCCGATTCATGTCATTGTGGAAGGCAAAAATGATCGCAGCAAACTCCGTCGGTTGTTACAACCCGAGATTTCTATTTTATGCACGTATGGAACACTGAACAGCATGAAGCTAGAAAAACTTCGTAAACAGATTAAATATGATGAAGTTTATTTGTTTATGGATAATGACAGCTCTGGAAAACGCATTCGAGGTGAACTCAGAGATACCTTCCCGGATGCAGAACATATTTATACCAGACGAGGTTATGCTGGGGTGGAAGGTACGCCTGATGAGTATCTTATTGCCCAGTTAGAAAAAGCAGGTCTTGATGAATACATTATCTACCCTGACTTTAGCAGCCATTTTGATAATTAAAAAAAGCTGTGCCTTTAATGGACACAGCTTTCTCACTACATAGATAAACTTATTCACTCACTACATTCCTAACGTCTCTTGCAATGATCTCCGGCGCAGCTTCTTCTGTATTAGAGGCATTATAGATTTTGCGAATATTGTTGTCCTGATCTACTAATGCAATAAGATTAGCATGCACGAAATTATCCACACTATTTCCTTCAATGAGAATTTTGAATGATTCTCTTGCTAACTGCTTTGTCTCTTCTGCATCTCCTCTCAGGAAATACCAGCCAGAATAATCTGCTTTGAATCGATCTGCAAAAGCTTTGATGGTTTCTCTAGTGTCAACTTCCGGATCAAATGATATGGAAACAAATGAAGCTTCCTTGCCAAACGTTTCATCTTCCTTCAGCAGTTCCTGAACCTGAGACAGGCTGAAGGTCGTTACCGGGCATACATCAGGACAACTTGTAAAATAGAAATAAAAAAGACGTGTTTTCCCTTCCGTATCCTCTAGAGAAACAGTACTTCCATCTACATTCTCCATCGAAAAGGGTTCTACTTTTCCTAACTTCGGATATTCCTCTTTTCCAAAATCGAGCGCATTATAAATGAGATAACCTGCCATAACTGCTGCGATCAATAATAAAATCCAAGTCCATATGTACTTTTTGAAAATCAAGAAGATCCGCTCCTTCTTCAATAAATGGTTTTTCCTGATGAAAGCAGCCAAATGTATTATAAAATCGATCCAACTATGTAACAATTTTGAAGTTAGAGAGTAAAAAAGGAGGAGCCCATCCGGTTTGGAGCGGGTCTCCCTTTTATTTCATGATTAACGCAAAGTTCCTTGGTGTAATAAAAATAGATATAGTATTTGAAACATAGTCTGTTTCTGCTTATTTATGAACGGTATCTAGAATCATAAGAAGGAAACTGATCGTTAGGTAGTTAATTGAGAAGAAAAACATTTTTTTGGCCCAAGCATCGGTGTCTTTTGCTTTGAAACCTTGGAAGCCGTAAAATAACCATATGAGCGATAAGATTAGCGTAACAATCATAAACACAAGACCTGTGTAATTGTACACATACATGAGAATTGGCACAGGAACCAGAAGGATTAAATAAGGAATCATCTGAATTTTTGTGCGTTCGATCCCTTTGACCACAGGAAGAAGCGGATATCCTGCAGCACGGTAATCTTCTACCCTGCGAATCGCCAGTGCCCAGAAATGCGGAGGCTGCCATAGAAACAATAAAGCAAACAAAAGTAGAGCGCCAAGATCAAGTTTTCCTGATGCAGCTACATAACCGATAACGGGAGGTACCGCACCAGAGAATCCGCCTATGGATGTACTCCATGTAGATGAACGCTTGAGCCATAAAGTATAAATGATGACGTAAATGAACATCCCAAAAATACCAAGGACGCCTGCAAGCCAGCCGGAATAGGCAAACAAAACAATAAGTCCCAGAATTCCTAAACTGACAGCATAAGTAAGCACTACCTTCGGGCTGAGTTTCCCAGTGGGTAGTGCGCGATTACGAGTCCGTTCCATTTTTTTATCTAATTCACGATCAAAATAATTATTGAACACACAGGATGAGGCCATTACGAGCATCGTTCCGATCATGGTAATAATCATTCTTAAATAATCAACATCCCATTGAGATCCAAGCCAAAAACCACCAAATGCTGCAACCAGGTTTGTTCTCAGAATGCCCGGTTTTGTCAAAACCACAAAATCTTTCCATGTTGCAGATTCTCGCGGCGGCGTAGGCCGTGCGGGGATAGCTGCTGTATCGGAAGATGCCTGATATCTATTATTCACGCTTGTAAATCCTCCTTACGATAAACGTCTTATTGGAGAAAATAATTATTGCCTCCGATATAAATTTTATCATAACAAATAAGGAAAGTCTTTGACAAAGATCACTCAATTATGAATAGGCTATGACAAATTTCCTATTTGTGAGGTAAGTTATTGGAATATCATATACCTTTATGTCAAAATACGAGCATTCTATCTTTTTTTACTTGAATAGAGATTTTCTCAATAGGGAATTAAATAATTTAGTATCTTTAGATTACAAAATAACAAATTTCAGCAGAATTTATGATTTGATTACTAAAAAGGAGAGTACCTACATGGATACAGCTACACATTTTGTTATGGGCTTTGGTCTTGCTGGCCTAAGTTTCGTTGACCCTGTCGTGGCCTCAAATCCAGAACTGGCTGTTGCCGTCATGGTTGGCACCGTTGCAGGATCACAAGCTCCAGATCTTGATACGGTTCTTCGAATTAAAAAAAATAATGCTTCCTATATAAGAAATCATCGAGGGATAACTCATTCGATCCCCTTTCTATTTATATGGACAGCGCTGATTACCGCAGTTATTTCCTTGTTATTCCGAGACGTACCCATCCTGCATGTTGCCTTATGGACCGGAATAGCCGTATGTGTTCACGTATTCACCGACGTATTTAATACATACGGAACACAAGCTATGCGTCCTTTTACAGAGAAATGGATTTCGTGGAACATCATTCATATTTTTGATCCGGTTCTCTTTACAACCCATGTGATCGCTATTTTATGCTGGTTCTTTGGGATTTTTGATCCTGCACCCACTTTTATTGTCTTATATTCATTCTTGGCTCTTTATTACGTCTGGCGTACACTAGTTCATTATTCCAAAACAAAACAAGTAAGAAAGATGGATCCCTCATCAGCACCTGAAGATAAGTATTATGTTATCCCTACGATTCATTTAAATCGCTGGCATGTGGTCAAAGCTCACAAAGACGGCAGCTACGAGATTGGGAAATTAGATGGACATCTCCTCGTCTGGAGTAAGCATGCTGTGTCCTCAGATCATCCTGCTGTTGAGATTTCTAAATCTCACCCAGACATTCAGGCATTTTTATATTTCACTTCCTTTGCTGTTGCAGAAGTTGAAGAATTAAGCTTTGGCTATTTTGTTCGATGGGGAGATGTAAGGTATCGTCATCGTAAACAGTACCCCTTTGTTGCCTGTATGGTAATGGACAGAAATTATGAACCGATCAGCACTTATGTGGGATGGCTTAGTGAGGATAAGATGGAGAAAAAATTATCCCTTGGCTCTCACACCTAAGTATCAAAAAGAGAAACGGCCCCAGGAGGCCGTTTTTTTATGCTTGACGTAATATACCGCTTTCATGCAAAATCAGCTACATAGGCAACACAAAAAGCTTGGACGGTAGAAATACCGTCCAAGCCCGCTAATGTGATTGTTGAGTTACATTTATTTACTTTGACCAGACAATTGCTGTTCAGCGATTTGTACTAGACGTTTTGTGATATATCCCCCGAGTGAACCTGTTTCGCGGGAAGTGTAGTTACCGTAGTAACCATCCGCCGGAATGGTGACGCCCAGCTCTTGAGCAGCTTCCATTTTCAGTTGTTGAAGTGCAGCGTTCGCTTGTGGAACTACCAAATTGTTAGAACGAGATCCTGATGCCATGTGTGTAATCTCCTTTCGCCTCGCGCGTGATGTTTGCTGTTGCAAGCTTGCAAGATTATTATGGCTCTCTCTCGAAAAGCTATACTTCTTTTTAAAAATATTTTTTTGGAGGTACTTTCACATGAGTAAAGGTCTGTCTCTTTGGTTTGCTGCTTCTTCTATTATATTACTTATGGTCACCGCAGTTTCACTTAGCCATTCCTTATGGTTAGCTTTACTTTTTAGTATTTTAGCCATCTGTAATATCGGCTGGGGATTCGTCATTAAGGCAAAAAGGAATCGTACTGAGATGAACCGGTCTTAGAGTTTAAACAACAAAACCCATCCGTTTCTTCACTTCTGTCAGATTTGCAGCGGCGATCTCTCTTGCCCGCTCTGCAGATTCATTTAGAATACGCATCAGTTCATCGGACTCACGAATCTCACGGAATCTCTCCTGCATCGGTTCAATAACAGAAACCACCACTTCCGCAAGTTCCTTTTTGAAAGCCCCATACATTTGTCCTTCGTACTGTTTTTCGATCTCTTGCAGAGAGAGTCCGGAACATTCGCTGTAAATACTCATTAAATTACTGATCTCCGGTTTGTTTGCAGGATCGAATCGAACCGTACTGTCCGAATCTGTTGTTGCACGGCTGATTTTTTTGCGAATGTCTTTAGGTGTATCCAAAAGCGAGATATAGCTTCCTGGATTTGGGTTACTCTTACTCATTTTCTTAGATGCATCATCCAGTGACATAATCCGTGCCCCGACTTTTGGAGTATAGATCTCAGGAATGGTAAAGAACTCTCCATAACGACGGTTAAAACGCTGAGCGAGGTCTCTTGTCAGTTCCATATGCTGCTTTTGGTCATCTCCAACCGGTACGAGATCCGCGTTGTAGAGCAGAATATCAGCTGCCATCAAGGAAGGATATACAAAAAGTCCTGCACCTACGGATTCTTTACCTGCTGATTTATCTTTAAATTGTGTCATACGTTCAAGTTCACCCATCGCTGTCAGCGTAGTCAGCATCCATCCGAGTTCTGCGTGCTGAGGTACATGAGATTGCAAGAACACATTCGCCTTCTTAGGATCAATTCCAGCTGCCAAGTATAACGCAGCAACGTCTTTAGATTGTTCGTAGAGCGCAGCAGGGTCTTGTGAGACCGTAATTGCGTGCAAGTCTACAACTACAAAATTACAATGATATTCGTCTTGTAACTTAACGAAATTTTTCATTGCCCCAATATAATTCCCTAGCGTTAGCTTTCCACTAGGTTGAATACCCGAGAATACAGTTTTCATTTTCTAGTCCTCCTACAATTCATATCCTTCAAGAATATAACAAAATACAAAAAGGCCCCACATCCCGTGAAAGGGACGTGAGACCGTGGTGCCACCCTAATTCGCTGCTTAATCGCACATAAAAAACACTCATAAGCAACCTTATCTTCCTTAACGCGGATTAGTCGTCCTGACCTACTAAAGAAGCATCGCTTCTCGTTAAGCCGGGCTCTCCAGGGTCCATTCAGTCAAAGTCCGCAACACCGATTCGCATCAACCATCGGCTTTCTGCAGTTGCATCACTAAGCTTACTTATCCCTATCAACGATTATAAGTTATATACTTGCTTTATCATAATCATGATAAAGTTCTCATGTCAACATGAAATATGAGAAGTAACAATTACATAAATTCCATTCGTGAATCTAAGGTACCTTTTTACTACAGATACAATTATCTGTTATGATAGACTTACGTGTAAGATGTTTAAGATCTTTCGTGGGAAAAGGAGCAAAAAAGATGAAACAAGTGACCAAAGGGCTTTGGAACGGCTATGACACTTATATTTTGCACAGTCGTGATCTTGAAGTCACCCTGCTACCCCGCCTCGGTAACAACATTATATCCATTTATGATCGTATTCAAAACCGGGAAGTTGTTCGTAAACCTGACGAACAGGATCTCGCTTTTTATCTTCAGAAACCTTACCATTTTGGTGTTCCGATGCTGATCCCCCCAGGGCGTATCCACCTGGGTCACTTTGAATATGAAGGCCAAGAGTATCAATTTGCTCAAAATTCCGTAAATAATAACCATATTCACGGACTTCATCGTACACAGCCTTGGTGCGTTAGTGACATAGAAGAAGATGACGATGGATGCACCGTAACAACGGAGTGGAAGACATGTGAAGATGAACTCTGGATGAAGCATTTTCCCGTTCCTATGACATTCTCAATGACCTTTAGACTGCAAGGTTCTACTTTGACACAACAACTTCGTGTTACTCATCAAGGTGATCATGCAGCACCGTTTGGTATGGGATATCACACTTGGTTTATGCTTGATGGAGAACCACATCGTTGGAATATTAAACTTCCGGTGAATGGAAGTTATCCGCTTAATGATGATTTACTGCCAACCGGAGATTTAGAGGGTTTAGGTTCTCTTGCCAGCCTGCCTTATGGAATCAATCTCGCAGGACAGAATTTAGATACCATATTTAGGTCTGATCGCGAACAAGACACTGCTTATCTAACGCGTAATGATGGTTATGCCATTAAATATACAGCGAATAAAGATTCTTTTTTACATTGGGTATTATTTACCAAAGGGGAAAGCAGTGATTATTTGTGTATTGAACCTTATACTTGGTTGCCCGATGCTCCAAATATGGAGAGAGATGCAGACTTCACAGGACTCATACATATGGAGCCAGGTCAGACTATTGAACTCTCTACACAGATTGAGATCGTTCAACCTGCAGATTCAGAATAAGAAAAGTATAGCTTACAAATAGACAGCTGATTCAGCTGTCTATTTGTGTTATATACACTTCAAATCGATAATAAGCTGACCTTTTGCTTTCACCTCGAAACTTACCTCAGACTATCTTCTTCATTTCCACTTGTTACCTGCTTATTTTTTGAGTATATTTTCTCTTCCTAAAACCATACTAATCTCACAAAGCACAAAAGGAGGTGACAACACATGGCATCAGGATCTCGTTCTAACAACTTGGTAGTGCCACAAGCAAACGCTGCACTTCAACAACTGAAATTGGAAGCAGCACAAGAGCTAGGCGTAACAATTCCTGCAGATGGTTACTACGGTAACTATACTTCCCGTGAGACTGGATCTCTCGGAGGTTATATCACAAAACGTCTGGTACAAATCGCTGAACAGCAATTGGCTGGTCGTCAATAACGTCGTTATTTTCTCATAAATCTAGCTAGGTTCCACGCAAGAATCTAAGCGGGTTAAACGAAGCGGTCTTCTCTTTATAAGAGAGGGCCGCTTTATTATTATGATGGGCCTAATTGAATATCTGTATATGTAGTACGTGGGTAACGAATCATCAAACTAGCCAGGTTATAATTGGACTCTAAGGTTGAATCTACAACAATCATGTCATTTCTAACGGCGAAATCATAAGTGATTTCTCCATGCGTCCAGTGTTTTTTTAACTTTAGTGATTCCAGGGCCATAAGACGAAAAGAAGAACGCTGAGTTTCTGTGAGTCCTTTTGAAGAACTCTCCATCACTTTTTTCATAGGTACCGGATAATGTCTAATCCCGAATTTACCTATTACATTATTTCGAATTTGCACAAAAACGATTCCTGAATCAAGACCTGTAAGTTCTTCATCAAGTGCTCTAAAGACAATATCCAGTTGTCTAGGTAGAGAAAGCTGATCAAGTGAGATCATATACACCATCCTCTTATACTTTTAGCCTTTATATAGGGCTTGTGACTCAGTATATGTCAAATTTTTCTATTTTACAACAATTTTATGCAAAAAAAATAACAGTTTTTTTATTATATAATCATATTTCGACAAACTTCTGGCATAAATCAATAACTTTTATAAAAAAAAGACCTCGGCATCACTGCTAAGGTCCTATTTATTCAAAATCTATTGTAGGTTTTCGGTCATACGAAGGAATTGCTCAATATCAGCGATACATAAGTCAGCAGCTCCCTGCCAGAAATCAGGTTTCGTTACATCTGTACCTAGATGTTTTTCAGCAAGTTCCTCTACGGTCATCCGGCCGGTATCCCGCAATAAATTGTCATATTTCTCAGCAAATGCGGTTCCTTCTTTTTGTGCCTGTGCATAAATCCCTGTACTGAACATGAATCCAAATGTATAAGGGAAATTGTAAAAAGGGACTCCTGTAATATAAAAATGCAGCTTCGATGCCCAAAATGTTGGATGATATGAACCAAGAGAATCACAGAATGCTTCCCGTTGAGCTCTCTCCATTAACTCAGACAGTTCCCCTGCACTGAGAAGACCTTCTTTACGTTTCTCATAGAAACGTGTCTCAAAAAGGAACCGAGCATGAATATTCATAAAGAAAGCCACTGTATTTTGAATTTTTTCCTCCAGTAAAGCAAGCTTTTCTTTTTCATCTGCTTCTTGGATCAGTGCATCTGCTACAATCAGCTCTGCAAAAGTAGAAGCCGTTTCTGCAACGTTCATAGCATAGCTTTGATTCAAGATCTCCATATCATCCATTACATGCTGGTGATAACCATGTCCGAGCTCATGCGCTAGTGTAGACACATTAGAGGCGGTACCTGCATAAGTCATAAAAATACGCGTTTCCTTGCTTACAGGAAGTGATGTACAGAATCCACCTGGACGTTTACCTGGGCGATCCTCTGCCTCAATCCAATGTTTATCAAAGGCCATCTGTGCGAAGTCAGCCATGCGAGGGCTAAATTTGCGGAACTGAGTCACAATACTCTCCGCTGCCGCATCATAAGTAATCGTTCCTGTAGATTCACCTATAGGTGCAGATACGTCAGCCCAGGATAACTCCTCAACGCCGAGAAGCTTTGCTTTGCGTTCCAGATATTTTACAAGGACTGGTTTCGCGCGTGTTATCACATCCCACATTGCATCAAGAGTCTCTGCAGACATTCGGTTAATAGCAAGTGGTTCTTTGAGAACGGAGTCCCATCCTCTTCTCTCGTATAGTTTCAAACGGAAACCGCCGAGATGATTGAGGGTGTCAGCACAGTAGTCTGCTGCCTCACTCCAAGCTTTTTCCCAACTCTTAAGCATCGATTCACGCACTTCGCGATTAGGATGCTGTAATTTGTTCGCCGCTTGTCCCGCCGACAAGTATGTCGTTTCCCCATTCTCTTCATAAGGAACCCGCACTTTACTTACGATCGTATCATAGAAATCTCCCCAACCGTGATATCCGTCCACTGCAAGATCAAGCGCTAAGCTTTCCAGTTCAGGTGCCATTTTTTCTTTCGCTTCTTGGCGGCTCTCATTCATAACAAAAGAGATCGGCATGATCTCAGGGCGCTTCATCCACCCTGCCCATACTTCGTCATCTGTTTGCTGCAGCAAGCTGTCAAACCTAGTCTTCACACTCGCTAACTGGGCATGAAGCGAAGCAATTCTGCCCGTGAGTTGTACCGCTTTTTTATCATCTTGATTCTCTGCACCAAGGCATGACACAAAGGCAGAGCCTTCCGACAATCGTGCAATAATATCTTGAAGCTGATCAATCATTCCATCGTAAACATATGTATCTTCCACTGTCACAGGAACTTTTGCATCAGCCACTTGTGTGTTTAGACTTGCGATATCCTGCTCGAGTTGTTTAAGATAAACAGCAAAGGTTTCCGATGAGGAACCTCCGCTAAAAATTGTTTCCAAATCCCATGTTTGACGCAGTGTTTTACTCATACTTTTGCCACCTTTTTTATTTATTTTCCAAAAAAACATCGAGAAACAGGTTTGAACAACCCCTGTTCAAGGTGTATAACTAATACTATATCAGAATTATGCTATTATTGATTCCAGTCTTTACCTAAATTCTATATATAACATTCAGGAGGAAATATAAATGAGACCTTTACAGATTTCTGCAGAGACAGCCGTTACGTTATCTAAAAAATTAGGTGTTCCTATTGAGCATCTCATGCATATGCCGCAACATATCCTGATGCAAAAGCTGGCTGAACTGGCTAAGGAGGAATCTACTCCAGCAGCAGACGATTCCGATGTAAGTACAGACCAAGACAAGGATAACCGTTTATGATTCCATTTGAAAATACATGGCCCTATGACATTGTAATGGGTGACATTTATGTTCAGGAATGTCCCTTCTGCTCGGCAGAGAATGTATTACTTCCGTTGAAACCGAAACAGCTTTCATTAATACATGACGGAAAAAAACATCTGCTTGTCTTTCCGTGCTGCAAAAACCGGGTAACGTTACTCGATAACGATCAGGATTATCTGCTCGCTGATCAGCGTTTAAGATCCTTATAACAGAAAAGCACCGGTGAAAACCGGTGCTTTTCTTGTTCATCATTAGGAGGGAGTATTAATAAAATGATAGGCCGGGCCAGATAATCGCTGAATGGTAACATCGACAACCGTCTCCGGTATATCCATTTCTTTTAAAGCTTCATACATACAAGATAACCAAGCCTGAGCCCGCTCTTCCGTAACAGGAAAAGGTAAATGTCTTGCTCTCATCATCGGATGTCCATTTGCATCAGAATACAGAGAGGGACCACCGAAAAATTGACTTAAAAACATATACTGTTTCTCCAAAACCGGAGTAATATCCTCTGGAAAAAGCGGAGATAGCAATTCATTTTTTTGTACCTTCGGATAAAAAGCCTCAACAAGTGCTTTTATACCCTCAGCGCCTCCCAAGTTTTCATAAAGCGTTTTGTTCGGATCCATTCTCTCGCCTTCTTTCTCATGCTAAGTTCTTGATCTAGTATAACAAAAAAAGACAAGAGCTCCTATCTATCTAGGACTCTTGTCTCATACCAACTGTTCTTGCCTTAGGTATATATTTGCAGTTGATCCTTAATAACTCCGCCAGTCTTCTTCACCGGGATGGATATGCGCTGCCCGCATCACATATACAATAGCGCAGACGAGTATCCCTGCAATTACTCCCATCACGACATCACTCCATCCTTTAGATAATAGAAACCAGGCATATCAAAAGAGGACTTTAGATCTATTCACTAATTACTATTTATATTAGCATACATTTCCTTAAATTACAGTAAATTTGCAAACGCTTTCTATTTTTTTTGTCCTGTTTGTCCATCTTGGCTCATATAGTATTCATAACCAGTGAACAGCTTTTAGAAAAAGGGGCGAACCATGGCATATGAAGCGTCTAGCCTTACCACTTTTGATCACCTTCGGTCTACTCAGTATATGCATGTTAATGGTGGTCTATCCTTTATCCGTATGGGAGTCCGGAGTTCGCGGTCTTTCCATTTGGTGGGAGGTCCTCTTCCCTTCTCTATTTCCCTTTTTTGTCATATCGGAGTTACTCCTTGGACTTGGCATCGTCCACTTCATGGGCACTCTTCTTCACCCGTTTATGAGACCCGTATTTCGAATTCCAGGAACAGGCGGTTTTGTCGCCGCTATTAGCTATGCTTCAGGATACCCTGTTGGAGCTAAACTGACAGCTAAGTTATGGGAACAAAAACAAATCACACGTGAAGAAGGAGAACGACTCGTTGCTTTTACTACAACATCTGATCCTATATTCCTAATCGGGGCAGTATCTGTTGGTTTTTTTCACATGCCTGCTCTAGCAGGAATTCTCGCTATTGCTCATTATGGATCTGGACTCATTGTTGGTCTTCTGATGCGGTTTCATGGTCCAAAAGATCCTTTAGAGACGAATACGGAAGCTTTGCCTGAGGAAGTTAACCGTTTGAAGCATGCATTCCATGCAATGCACCAGGCTCGTGAGAGCGATGGACGCTCTCTTGGACAACTTGTACAGCAAGCAATCCGTTCTTCTTTACAGCTGATGACCGTTGTGGGCGGACTTGTCGTATTTTTTTCGGTCATTCTCGAATTATTTACGGAAGCTGGATTTATGAATGGGATGTACCACTGGCTTGAACAAGTCCTCTTATTTCTAGGATTGCCTACAGAATTATCTCAGTCGCTTGTTGGAGGATTGTTTGAAGTTACCCTCGGAGCTCGGTATGCTGGAACTTTAGAGGGGGTACCCCTCATCTATAAAGTTGCTGCGGCTGCTTCTATTCTTTCTTGGGGAGGTTTATCCGTTCATGCTCAGGTTGTGAGCATTCTGAATTCTACACCGCTGCGTTATTTACCGTTTATGTTTGCAAGAGCGGTTCATGCGATCCTTGCAGCCGGAATTGTATTTTTGTGCTGGAACCCAATAATGAATACAGTAGATACGATCAATTGGTCTGGATCTTCCGACTCTTCTTCTCTTCTTACGGGTATCCACCTGCTCCCATCGCAACTAGCAATCACTATGATGCTGATTGGCGGATTAATGTTGATAACCGCTGTCTATGTATGGATTAAACAGCTCACTGCAAAAACTCAAGACTAAAGGAAATGTGTTGCAGCGATTGTTTTCTGTCCTGAAATTGGATATCATCAAGTTATACTTATTACAAAGGAGCTTTCATCTTGAGATATTATGTTCAGGACAGAGGAGACTCTTTATCTATGGATTTGGCCGAGCAATTTCACCGTCTTGCTGAAGAGCAGGGATTTATACTTGATGCCAAATCTCCAGAGATCGTTGTTTCTATTGGCGGCGATGGCACCATGCTACAGGCTTTTCATACGTTTATTGATCAAATCCCTGATATTGCTTTTGTTGGTGTTCATACAGGTCACCTTGGTTTTTATGCAGACTGGAAAGCGGATGAGCTTCATGAGCTGATCAAACTTATGAGTAACGGTCTAGATACGAGTCAGCAGTTGCAGCCACGTATTGTGGAGTATCCTTTAGTTGATCTGGAGATCCACCGAAAGTCAGGGATTACCTCCATGGTTGCACTTAATGAGTTTACCCTCAAAGGTGTCGATGGAACAGTTGTAGCTCAAGTCGATATTAATGATATTACTTTTGAGATGTTTCGTGGTGACGGCATTTGTGTATCCACCCCTTCCGGCAGCACGGCTTACAACAAAGCACTTGGCGGAGCCATGATTCACCCCACGATTGAAGCGATGCAAATTGCTGAGATCGCCTCCATTAATAACCGGGTCTACCGTACGCTAGGATCGCCTATCGTACTGCCCAAGCATCATCATTGCGATATTTTCTCTAGAAAATCCCAAAGACTGCTACTTACTATTGATCACGTTAATATGACGATTGATGACCTTATATCTGTAAGGTGTCAGGTTTCCAGACAAAAAGTTAGTTTTGCAAGATATCGTCCTTACCCATTTTGGGATCGGGTTCGTACAGCCTTTCTGGATTAAGCTACAGCAAAAAGCGGTTCCTACTCAGGAACCGCTTTTTGCTGTAGCTTCTTCTTTTGTTTTGTTCTCCTTAGAGAACTTGCGCTCTCTAGATTCTTTATGTTCTTTATGTTCTTTTGACTCTTTTGGTTCTTTTGGTTCTTTTGGTTCTTTAAACTCTTTAAGCTCTTTAGGATCTTTAGGCTCTTTAGGCTCTTTTGGTTGGGATTCTTTAGATTCTTTAGCTTCTTTAAATTCTTTCTCTTTTGAATCCTTAGGTTCTTTTTGCTCTTTTTGCTTATGAAGTACAAAATAAGCACAACCAAAATTACAATATTCGTTAATATAATCAACCATGCCCGTAATCGAAGTATCTTTATTCGCCTTCGGGTGGTTCTCTCGGTAAAATCCTTTAAGTCTCAGTTGATTATAGCCCCAATCCCCAATAATATAATCATATCGTTCAAGGACATCGCTATACCGATCACGAAAGGCTTCCGGATTCCAACCGTTTCTATAGTCCTGCAAGACTTCATAAGTTTTGCCGCTGATCTGAATCAAAACCGTCTTCCTTCCCTTCTATCCGAACCGCCTTCTTTTTCATGCAAAGGCTTACTCCTACTATACTACATTATTTGCATTCGCGGCAGACTTTACTTGTTCATGTGCATGATATGAACTTCTAACCATAGGTCCTGATTCCACATGACTGAATCCTCGAGCCAGACCTTCTTTTTTTAGTTCCGCGAATTCTTCAGGCGTTACATACCTTTTTACATATAAATGCTTGTCCGAAGGCTGTAGATATTGCCCAATCGTCATAATATTACAATCGACTGCTCTCAAATCGTCCATTGTCTGAAGAATTTCATCCCACTCTTCCCCAAGCCCCAGCATAATACTTGATTTGGTTGGTATATCTGGATTCATTTCTTTTGATCTTTTAAGCAATTCAAGAGAACGTTCATACTTAGCTTTGGCACGAACCTGATCAGACAAGCGTTCTACCGTTTCAATATTATGATTTAAAATATCCGGTTTTGCATCCATGACGATTTGCAGTGCCTCCTTATTCCCTAGAAAATCAGGAATGAGTACCTCGACACTACATAAAGGTAGTTTTCTGCGTATTGCTTTGATTGTTTCTGCGAAAATGGAAGCTCCTCCATCTGTAAGATCATCCCTCGCTACACTCGTCACTACACAGTGCTGTAAATTCATCTGTTCTGCCGCTTCAGCAACACGTTCCGGCTCCTGTAAATCAAGCTCAGTAGGCAGACCCGTATTTACTGCACAGAATCGGCAGGCTCTTGTACAAATATCTCCAAGAATCATAAAAGTTGCTGTACGGTTTGCCCAGCATTCATAAATATTAGGACAACGTGCTTCTTCGCAGACCGTATGAAGGGTTTTTGAACGCATCATTGTTTTAATTTCTTGATACTCTTCACCTGCGGTTAGTTTTATCTTAATCCACTCTGGTTTAGGTTCTTTCACTTTGCTCCCCAAGGAAGTACCCTCTTTTCTATATCGAGATGTATTAAACTATCGCACGGACACATTATAACATGAATTTTATGGTAATAACCTCCATTTCTTATCATTTCTTCTTTACGCTCCCGATTCTTTTTTTCATGATAAGGCATAAAAACAAGAGAGTTGTGTGAACCTAAACATAACTTTGAGCGGAAACGAAGAAAGGAGGAGTATCTGTTGTTACGGATATACAAAAAACATAACTGGCGAATGCTTTGTCTGAAAGTCACACTCACTCTCTCTTTCTTTGCCTCACTCACACCAGCTGATGTCTTTGCTCAGGAGAAACCTGTAAATCCGCCAAGTGCTCAAGATATTTATAGAGAACGCAAGGCATTATATGACCAAATAAGTATGGTGAGCGGCGTTCCTTGGTATTATCTTGCAGCGATTGATCAGTATGAGCGGACGATGACAAAAGCGCATCCGAAGGACCGCGCACACGAAGAGCGGTTAACAGGTATCTTTTTTGAATCTCGAAGGTGGGCAGGAATTTTAAATCCAGATCAGCAGGATAAGAATCCTATGTCCATTGCCCTCTTTGGTGGACTTGGACTAGATGGAACTGGTGATCAGAAAGCAGACCCAGAGAATAACGTGGATGTACTTTTTACCATGTCTCGTGTTGCTTCAAAATATGGGATATCGGCAGATGATATCGGTATCTCTCTATGGCACTATTACCAAAACACAAGAGCGGTTCAAAGAATACAGCAATTCGCCAGAATCTATAAGCACTTTGATACGCTTGAGCTTTCAGAGCATGCATTCCCTTTACCTTTAGGTACCGTGTACTCTTACCGAAGCACCTGGGGAACAAGCCGCAGCTGGGGTGGACGGCGAATTCATGAGGGAACAGATCTTTTTGCCCATCATGGCCTGACGGTCCGAAGTACTTGTTATGGAATTATTGAAATTAAAGGCTGGAATCCATTTGGAGGATGGCGCGTGGGAATAAGGGACCTAGACAACCACTATCACTACTATGCGCATTTGTCTGGCTTCGAGAAGGGTATACACGTAGGCAGTATTGTGACTCCAGGACAAACCATTGGATGGGTAGGAAGCTCCGGTTATGGTAAGCCAGGGACACAGGGGAAATTCCCTCCTCATCTGCATTATGGTATTTACCGGGATACAGGGCTTACCGAATGGTCTTTTGATCCCTATCCATCACTGCATCGCTGGGAGAATGAAGAACGTAAAGCTTTACAAGCCAAAAAGAAAAAGAAAACCTCACCGTAATTTTAAGTGACTTGTTACGTAAGCATCCTCTGGAAACAGACGATTCTTGTACAAGTCACTTTCTTTTTTTACGATCCAGGTTCAATTTTTCTCACTCACTCATTACCATTTGGCAAAAGAGGTTCCGGCTCTTCTAGATAGAGCTGACTATTCCCCTCGTTCTTGGGGACGGTGCTGCTTGCATCCGGGGTTGTTACTCCCGTGCTCGGTGCTGTAGCTGATGGTAAAGAAGGAAGCGCTAAACTTGGTGCACTTGCTCCATTATCTCCTACAGGACGTCCTTGATTATCGTAATAATACATAGGCACATCTCCAACAACAAGCAAGTAGGAAATCGGCAGCTCCGTGTCCACTATTTCCGGTTCCATATCGAGCGGGACTACAACAGCCACCTCAGCAATGATGTGAATATATACCTCGACCAAAATCATATTGATTCCCGCATTTTGCTGTCTCGTGCTGAGATCTACTTTTACCGCGCCTTGTGGTTCAATCCGAATGGGCACTTTAGGACCAAAAGAGGACAAAATCGTACTTCCCAGCGCTTGCCCGAGTGGAATATGGTCTCTGAATGACTCCATATCTTGTAGTGTAGTTTGAACAATAGATAACGCATTGGAAGTAATTCTCATGTGCTCATCGTAATTCAGCATAAAACCACTGATCTTTCCCTTGGTATCCGTTTTCCACTCAATGAGATCATCAGACGGTTTGCCATCTGCAATTTGACTCGTTATGGCTTTGTTAATCGCTTCTGTCGCCAGCTGTTTCACTCTGATTTTAGCTAGATGCATAATGGGAGGCTTCAGATTCCGCTCTATGTATGCAGCAGATTGCACCGTCAAAATCACAATCACCAGCATGATGATCAGTACCCACTTTTTCCAGTGTCCCCCTGTTTTTTGCCGCTGATTTCTCCACCTAGATCTTCTGAATGCCATGCACGCATTCCTCCCTTGAGAGAGGTTCCTTTTTTTAATCTATGCAGCCTGACCTAAAAAAAGAAGCAAGCCTTATGTTCTGCGTAGTGGTATATAAAAAAAGAGAACTCCCGTAGGAATTCTCTTCTTATCAACCTGAATGATTAAAGATAGCATTTCAAGTTATTTCATTGGTGGTTTCGCATCTTGAGGAACGGACTCCCAATCTTTAAGGAAACGCTCAATCCCACTATCCGTAAGCGGATGTTTCCATAAAGTTGGCACCAGTGTACCCGGAATCGTTGCAATATGCGCACCTGCCAGAGCCGCATCCTCTACATGTTTAATGTTACGGATACTTGCTGCAATGATTTCGGCAGGTAGGTTATACGTATCCAAGATCTGACGCAAATCACGGATAAGCTGCATTCCATCCACTGAGATATCATCAAGACGTCCAACAAATGGACTGATGAATGTTGCCCCCGCTTTTGCTGCCATGAGACCTTGAGCCGCTGAGAAAACCAATGTAACATTGGTTTTAATTCCTTTTTTACTCAGTTCGTTCGTCGCATATAGACCATCCTCAGTCATTGGCAATTTAATAACCACATTCGGTGCCCAAGTTGCGATTTCTTCTGCTTCTTTTAACATGTCTTCTGCTTTAGTACCAATCACTTCAGCACTGACAGGACCTTCTACAAAAGAAGTAATTTCTTTGATCACGTCTTTAAAAACGCGACCTTCTTTAGCAATTAGAGAAGGATTCGTCGTTACGCCATCTACCAGACCCAGACGATGAATTCTTTTAATTTGTTCAACATTCCCAGTATCTAAGAAAAATTTCATAATGACATGCCCTCCATATTTTTTAAATAATAGGTCAATAGCAAATAGATATAAATATATGCCAACATTTATATATAAACATTGGCATATATTTTAAACACATTTTATAATTTTATTATTTTTTCTCTACCGCATGTCCGCCAAATTCATTCCGAAGTGCCGCTACCACTTTACCTGTAAACGTATCATTCTCCAGGGAACGATAACGCATAAGAAGGGAAAGAGCGATAACTGGAGTAGCTGCTTGTAGATCAAATGCCGTTTCAACTGTCCATTTCCCTTCACCGGAAGAGTGCATAACCCCGCGAATCTCATCTAAGTTTGAATCTTTGGAGAAGGCACGCTCTGTAAGTTCCATCAGCCATGAACGAATAACCGAACCATTGTTCCATACGCGTGCTACTTTTTCATAGTCAAAGTCATAATCACTTTTCTCGAGTACTTCAAATCCTTCACCAATCGATGCCATCATACCGTACTCAATTCCATTGTGAACCATTTTCAGAAAATGTCCGCTGCCGGCTTTACCCGCATATAGATAACCATTCTCTACGGCTGTGTCTTTGAATAGCGGTTCAACGATATTCCATGCTTCTTCATCTCCGCCAATCATGTAACATGCACCGTTACGTGCACCTTCCATACCGCCAGAAGTACCTACGTCCATGAAATGGATGCCATGTTCTTTCAACTGCTCATAACGACGAATCGATTCTTTATAATGAGAGTTACCTGCTTCAATAACAATGTCACCTTTGGACAATATTGGAATCAAGTCATTAATTACTCCATCAACTACAGAGTGCGGTACCATAATCCATAGGATTCTTGGTGATTCCATGGATTCTGCCATTTCTTTGTAAGAAGAAACGCCTGTTGCACCGTATTCTTTCATCTCTGAAACTGCTTTTTCATTCAAATCATAAGCAACCACTTCATGCTTATGGTCGATCAGATTTCTACCTAGATTCAGTCCCATTTTACCTAAACCAATTAATCCTACTTTCATGTCCAAGTGCCTCCTAAATTATGCTCAATCTAAAATGTAGTGAAACTGTATATGTCATCAGCTTAAACCAGCTGGATAACGCGTAAGATCAGCTATTCAATGTTAATGCCACTCGTTACCATCTTGAGCAAGAAGTTCTTCCGCAGCTTTCGGACCTTCTGTACCTGCTTCATAATAATGAAGCGGTACTTCATTTGCTGTAAATGCATCTAGAATAGGCTGTACCCATTTCCAGGACAATTCTACTTCATCCCAATGTGCAAAGAAGGTTGCATCTCCACGTAAGGCATCAAAGATAAGATTCTCGTAAGCTTCTGGAACATTATCGTAAGATGAACTATAACTGAGTTCCATCGGTTCAATCGTATCGTGGTGCATCGGACTTTTTGCATTCAATTGAATGCGAATTCCTTCTTTTGGACCAATATCAATAATGAGCAGATTGGCACCTAGATTTTCATCCACAGGAATTCCTGTGTTGAGCGGACGCTTAAATTCAACGACAATTCGTGTGGATTTTTCTTTAAGACGCTTACCTGTGCGAATATAGAAAGGAACTTCATTCCAGAACGGATCATCCAGAAATACACGTGCAGCAAAGTACGTATCATTCTGAGAGGATGACTCAACACCAGGTTCGTCTACATATGCCACCACAGATTTACCTTGCAGCTCGCCTGCGCGATATTGTGCACGAACAACGTTCTCATTCAGTTTTTCCTGTAAAAGAGGAATGAGTGCCTCTGCTGTACTTTTCTTTTTAAAACGAATCTCTTCTGGAGAAGATTTCTTCGGTAGATGTAGAGCCACCATCATAAGCAACTGCAGCATATGATTCTGGAACATATCACGTACTGCACCGCTTTGGTCATAATACGCTGCTCTTTCCTCTACTCCTACCGTTTCACTTGCTGTAATTTGAATGTTGGATACATAGTGGTTACCCCATAGAGCTTGAATAACAGGGTTAGTCGCACTAAAGACTTCCATGTTCTGAACCATAGGTTTACCAAGGAAGTGGTCAATCCGGTAGATTTCATTTTCTGCAAAAGTATTGCTGAGTTTCTCATTCAGACGACGTGCTGAACTTAGGTCATGCCCGAAAGGTTTTTCAATAATCATTCGTTTCCAACCTTTTCCTGATCCCAAACCGCTTTCTTTAATGTTTTCAGCGATGGGTTCAAAGAACTCCGGTGCTACGGACAAATAGAACATCCGATTCTGCGGAATGCCCAGTTCTTGTTCACGGCGTTCCACAACCTCTAGCAGTTTCTTGTAATCTTCTACGTTTTTATTATTTAATGACGTATAACGAAATGCACCTAAGAAATCGCGAACCTTAGCTGCATCTTCTGGTGACCGGCGAGAGAATGTATGTAATGATTCCTCTACTCGGGCTTGAAAATCAACATCAGATACTTCTCTTCTTCCGAGGCCGATTACCGAAAATGCTTTTGGCATCTTCTCATCGACATATAAATTGTAAAGTGCCGGATATATTTTTCTTTTGGCTAGATCGCCTGTAGCCCCGAACAGGACAAATGTCATTGCTTCCATGCGTATTGCCTCCTGATATTTACTCTATAATGTGCGACATTAGCATGTGAAGAACGTTGCGTGCACATTCTGTCTATACATAACATCGAAAGTAGAATGCTGAATCATCAACTTTCTCTTTTATTAGGTTATTAAATGTAACCAGTTAAGATTATGTAACCATAATACACCCTTCCGACAACATTCGTCAATAAAAAATGTCCAATCTGTGAACATTGATTTTATTCTGTTATGGCAAAGCTTCCTATGCTATTCTATTAGTTATACTAATAAATGATCTAAAAAAAGTGTGATATAGTCCATTGAAATTCACAGTTACTTATAGTAAACAATCCTACGTGAAGGGGGCTTTTACAATGGACCAAGAATCCATGTCAAGTTACTTGAAGATGTGTGAAAAAGTGACCCAGTCCTACCAAATCATTGGACGAAAATGGGTTGCACCCATCATTCACACCTTGATGGAAGAACCAAAGCGATTCAGTGAAATACATGCCCTGATTCCCGATCTAAGTAAGCGAGTACTCGTAGAACGAATGAAAGAACTAGAAGAAGAAGGAATTATCCTTCGAAATGTAATTGCAGATCGGCCAGTACGCACGGAATACTCCTTAACTCGAAAGGGAACCGAACTTGCCCGAGCACTTCATGCAGTTGGACGTTGGGCTAAAGAATGGTTATAAACGCATAAAAAATGATTGAATCAACAAACCAGACCTAAACAAGAACCTCCCAATCCCATTAGAATGAGAAATTTGGAAGGTTTTTGTCATTTATTAGGGATGATTTGACCCGAAATTCTACAAAAAAAACCGAAGCTACGTAAAATGAGATTAGATCATTTTTACGTACTTCGGCATTTTATAATTAGGATGAGAACCAACTTTTTATTGCATCAATAAGTCCTACGAAGAAATTTTTAATGCTGGCGATAATTCCTTGTCCTGTGTCTGATTCAATAAAATCAGTAAACTGCTGCTTCGCTTGATCTAACTGTTCCCCGACAGCATTCCAGTTAATATTGGCATCTTTCATGTTCATGAAGAGGTCTACCAGTCCATTCAATTGAGCTTCTGGTATCGCAATGTTTAGGTTATTAGCTGTATCTTCCACTAAGGACTGCATCGCTTCTCTTGTCTGAGGCTGTTTCTCTGCAAGCTGCTCTTTAATATTCGTCATCAGGGTTGTTGTTTCTTCCGCTCCAATCGAATCAGAGAGCTTTGCAGTTTTTACAATTTCCTCATTTGCTACTTGTTTTTGTTCTTCCGGTATTTTAGTATCTGTTGTTGTTTCATAAGCTTTTATGATTCCCGTAAGGGCCGCGGTTCCAGATACGTCAAATGGAGCTGTAATCATCACGTGTGCATCTTTAACTCCAGCTGTAATCATCGCATTCAGGTACATATCACTCGTTACCCAGTTAATATGATTCGTAGTTACGGATAGTCCGCTGCCTGCCTTACCGATCACAATCTTGGCAGAACTAAGTGCTCTGGTGCCAATTTGTGCTTTAGATAAATAACTTCCCAGATATTTATGTTCCTCTTCGTTAGTAACAGTTAATTCTGTAGCACCACTTGGTGCTTCCAAATCAGCCAACACTTTTACTTTTTGATCATTCGTTAAATTTTCTCCTAGAATGATAATGACATCACCCTCGGCTGCGTCGGCATAAGCTGCTATAGGACTATATACAGCTACAATGAGAAGCGCCGACAGCACAAGAGCTGTCCATTTACGTAGAATGTTCATTATGACTCTCCTTTTTAACGTAAATCATCTGTTTTTTCTTTCATAGCTAAAATACAGCAGAGCTCTCTTCTCTATTTATCAATAGATATAGCTCAGCCTCCATAGTATACCATGGTTGTCCTTCGCTCTGCCTTAAGATGCTTCCCGCTTGTAATAAAAGACGCATCCTCCGTCAAAAAAGTTCCAAAATAAATATAGACTAGATTAAATATTCACCGATTTGATTTCATGATTTTAGACATAAATAAAAACTATCCAGAGCATGAGCTGCTCAAGGATAGTCGATCTTAGCTCGTTTTCAATTGTTAGAAATGGCGCTGACGCATTGCTTCAAACAGAAGTACAGTTGCTGCCATCGCCGCATTCAGTGACTCTGCTTGTCCCTTGCTTGGGATAATAACAGCATCATCAACGAGGCTCCCTACTTCTTCGGATACACCACTTCCCTCGTTACCAATCACGATCCAGCGAGAACCTTTGAAATCATAGGAATAACAGGAGTGATCCGCAGCAAGTGAAGTGCTCACCAGAGTTACGCCTGCTTCTTTTGCCTCAGGGAGGATTACACTAAGATCAGCTTCTACAACCGGAAGGTGAAAAAACGATCCCATCGTTGACCTGATGGTCTTCGGATTATACACATCCGCGCTTCCGCGTCCCAAAATAACACCATCTGCCCCCGCAGCGTCTGCACTGCGGATAATCGTGCCCACATTTCCAGGATCCTGGAGCCGATCCAACACAATAACGAGACTATCCGGTTTTCGGAGTAGTCCATCCGCTTGCTTATCATCTTTACAAATAACGGCAAACACCGCTTGTGGTGTCACCGTATCTGTACATTTAGCAATAACAGCAGCCGATACCCCAATCCATTCTACACCCGCTGTACTCGCATACCTGCTAAGTTCACTCGGGATGCCTTTATCCATATCATAAGCAATACATTCGATCTCAGCATGATGCTCGAGCGCCTCCTGGACCAGATGTATGCCTTCGATGATGTATTTCCCTTGTCTCGTTCGATGCTTCTTCTCGAGAAGCTGAGCCCAATCCTTAACACGAGGATTGTTAACAGAAGCAATTTCCATGTTTAGTTCCCTTCTTTATGTCTTTCACTAGTTCATTTATTTCTTATTTCGAATAAGACAGTTCCATCTTACTGAGATTATCTTTATGACCTACAATGATAAGAACATCATCTTGAAGTATGCTGTCTTCTGCATACGGAGAAATGTTCATTTGTGTCCCTCGCCGAATAGCAATCACGTTGCATCCGTAGCGTGCACGAATATCAAGCTGTTTTAAATTTTGCCCTACCATATTTGAAGAAGCTTTCATTTCAAGAATGCTATAATCATCCGATAGTTCAATGTAATCTAGGATATTAGGAGATGCCAGATGGTGAGCAACCCGCATGCCCATATCTCTTTCTGGATAAACGACTTTATCTGCACCGATTTTTTCGAGCACCTTGCCATGTAGTTCTGTTTTCGCTTTTACAACCAAGGTAGTTATCCCCATATCCTTAAGGATCAGCGTCGTCAGAATGCTGGCTTGAATATCTTCCCCGATAGAGACAACCACTACGTCAAAATTACGTATTCCAAGCGCCCTGAGTGCCTCTTCATCTGTAGAATCCGCAGAAACCGCATGGGTTACTACATTCGATATTTCTTGCGTTCTTTGCTCATCCCGATCAATGGCGAGCACATCAAAACCCATATCGCTAAGAACGTTTGCGACACTGGATCCGAATCGGCCCATACCGATGACGGCATATTGCTTCTTAGCCATAATATGGATACCTCCTGCGGTGCTATCATCCTACGTAGTATACCACAATGTCTGAAAAACTTGAATGTAAGCGAGAAGTGCGGGGAACAGTATAGATGCAGGAAAAGACTGAATTTGGAGGGACAAGCGAATGCCAATCGTAATGGATTTGCGCCAAGCTATTGTTCACAAGGTGCACGGTAAAACCGATCAAGAGCTTAAGGAAATGATTGAAGGTTCCGTCGACGGTCCCGAAGCTGCATTGCCGGGGCTTGGCTCTATTTTTGAAATGATCTGGAAACAGCTCTCCGCGGAGAAACGGGATGAACTCGTTAAAGTTGCGCAAGCACACTTAAAGACCATTCAACCCGTACCATTAACCTAGGATCCACATCTGTTTCTTTTACTGCAAAAAAAAAAATCCCCCGGCCCATATTAATGGGACGGAGGATTTTTTATTATATCGTCGATATCTTGCTCTTCTAACGAATCAGCTGCTTAAGGCGCCATCTCAAGGAATTGAGCAGTTGGGTTTTTATCGATTGCTGTTCTCATCGCGTATTCATTTTCGAATAAGACAACATAATTATCTTTCTTATCCTTAACAAGTACAGAGTTAATCCGGAATTTACTTGGATCAATTTTCTCATCAATAATCCAGCGAGCAAACTGATACGGCATACGTTGTAACTGTACATCTACCCCATACTCTGCTTTCATCCGATGTTCAAATACTTCGAATTGCAGTTGTCCAACTACGCCAAGAATGGTTTCATCGAAGCTTGCTGTACGGAATACCTGGATGGTTCCCTCTTCGGTTAACTGGTCAAGCCCTTTTTGATACTGTTTATGTTTCAAGGCATTTTTAACCGTAACTTTGGAGAAAATCTCAGGAGAGAATGTTGGCAATTCATCAAACACAATATTACCGCCTTGACTTAGCGAGTCTCCAATTCGGAAAATGCCGGGATCAAACAAACCGATAATATCTCCAGGATAAGCTTCCTGAACGATATCTCGATCTTGGGCGAGAAACTGCTGCGGTTGAGACAGCTTGATCTCTTTGCCTGCTCGTACATGGCGTACACTCATTCCGCGTTCGAATTTTCCTGATACAATCCGAAGGAATGCAACACGGTCACGGTGAGCAGGGTTCATATTCGCCTGAATTTTGAATACATATCCGCTGAACTTCTCATTCGTCGGCTCTACCATACCTTCCGTACTGCGGCGCGGTTCAGGTTTAGGTGCAAGTTCGAGGAAGTTCTCTAAGAAGGTTTGAACCCCAAAGTTATTCACCGCACTGCCAAAGAATACCGGAGTTAATTCTCCTTTTAATACTTTCTCATAATCAAATGGGTCTCCAGCAACATCCAGCAGCTCTAGATCCTGTTTCAACTGCTCATGCAGGAACTCACCCGCCATCTCACGAATTACCGGGTCTTCATAACTGTCTACTTTTTGTACTTGGATGTTGGAGTGGTCATCTCCTTGGAATAATTCAACCTGATTTTTCATCCGATCATATACTCCGCAAAGTTCCCGTCCCATTCCGATTGGCCAGTTCATTGGTACCGAACGAATTCCGAGTACGTTCTCCAGCTCCTCCATCAGATCAAATGGGCTTTGTCCTTCACGGTCCAATTTGTTGATAAACGTAAAGATAGGAATTCCACGTTTTGCACAGACCTGGAACAATTTGATCGTCTGAGCCTCGACCCCTTTAGCCACGTCAATCAGCATGACTGCACTATCGGCTGCAGTAAGCGTACGATACGTGTCCTCACTGAAATCTTGGTGACCAGGAGTGTCAAGAATGTTAATACGGTGTCCATTATAATCAAACTGCATAACAGAAGACGTTACAGAGATCCCCCGTTGCTTTTCAATTTCCATCCAGTCACTCGTCGCGTGCTTGCTAGCCTTACGCGCTTTTACCGTTCCTGCAAGGCGAATTGCGCCTCCGAATAAAAGAAGCTTTTCCGTTAGTGTCGTTTTCCCGGCATCCGGGTGAGAAATAATCGCAAACGTACGACGTTTGTCGACTTCTATCTGTATAGCATGTTCTTGTGATTTACTCATTTTGTTATCCCTCTTACCCTTCAGTAAATTAATATAACTAGCTGTGTAGTATCTATTTCATATAGGCTCTTCATGAGGAGGCTATAAGGAGTCCCCATGCAAGCCTCTACAACATAACAAAAGTTTTAGCTGGTTACTCACAAGGGTGCCACCTTCCTTCCGTTACAAGAGCAAATTTTACATTCCTTAAAATGATATATCCCACTAATTCAACTTTCCTATTGTACCACATTCATCAATTATATTTACCTATATTCCCTCCCTATATCTATTAATTTCTTGAAAATATTTTGTTTTAGAACAAATGAGACGGGTAATTTTACGATACAACCTATTAGCTAAATGGAGGATGACAACTTATGAATATCTACGAACAACAAAAAAACGGAACTCCAAAACAAACACAAGCGAGTCAACCTGGCGTAGAATCCCAAATGGATCCTCGTCCCATTCAGCCTCTAGATTACAAAGGCAGTGAAAAATTAAAAGGTAAAGTGGCTCTTATTACTGGTGGAGACAGCGGAATTGGGCGTGCTGTTGCCATTGCTTATGCAAAAGAAGGTGCTCACGTAGCCATTAACTATCTTTCCGATCAAGAGCAAGGTGATGCAGAAGAAACCAAAAATTATATTGAGGCAGAAGGTGTCAAAGCACTGCTTCTTCCCGGCGATGTATCAGATGAGAACACTTGTAAAGAAATCGTAGATAAAACAGTACAAGAATTCGGTAAACTTGATATCCTCGTCAATAATGCAGCGATTCAGTTCGTAGTGGAAGGAATTGAGAACATTACGAGTGAACAATGGGATAAAACATTTAAAACAAATATCTACTCCGTTTTCTATATGACTAAATATGCGGTACCGCACCTTAAGGAAGGAAGCTCCATTATTAGCACGACTTCCGTTAATCCTTACGTAGGGAACCAAGTATTTATTGACTATACTTCAACCAAAGGAGCCATCGTTGGGTTTACCCGCAGTATGGCCCAAAGTCTTGCTAAGAAAAACATTCGAGTAAACATGGTAGCTCCAGGTCCAATTTGGACTCCGCTCATCCCTTCTACTATGAACGAAGACATGGTAGAAAGTTTTGGACAGGATGTACCTATGGGGCGTCCGGGACAACCAGCTGAGCACGTAGGAGCCTACGTGCTGCTTGCTTCTGACGAAGGTTCTTACATGACCGGTCAGTGTATCCATGTAAACGGCGGTATGACGATGTCTTCCTAAGCTTTATACAATAAATCTTATACAATAAGATGAGAAAAAGCAGGCATTCTCCGTAGAGAGTGACCTGCTTTTTCATGAGTGTAATGCAAATTAATTATTTTTGATCCACACTACATTATCTTCGTCCTGACCATTCACCGGCCACCAGAAGTATCCATCTTTCGCCAGTAGATCTTCTGTTGCTTTCGGTCCCCAACTTCCCGCAGGATATGTCTCAATATCGCCTGGATTCTCTGCCCAAGCAGCAGCAATCCGATCCACGAATGACCAAGCTGTTGCTACTTCATCCCAACGAGTAAAGTAAGTAGAATCCCCTTTTGCTGCATCATGAATAAGTCGTTCATAAGCTTCCGGAGAGTTAATTCCAATCATACAGCTCTGACAGAAATCCATTGCGAGCGGCTCAATTTGTGAGTCTGTCCCTGGTTTTTTCGCATTAATCTTAATGTAGATTCCTTCCATCGGGTTCACACGAATAACGAGCAAGTTAGGTTCGAGCTTATGTTTTTGACCCAAATAGACATTGTTTGGCATTGATTTAAACTCGACTACAATCTCTGTGGTTTTCACCGGAAGACGTTTCCCCGTACGAATATAAAAAGGTACTCCTGCCCAGCGGAAATTATCTACAAATACACGGGCTGCAAAATAAGTCTCTGTATTAGAGTTAGGATCCACCTTCTCCTCCTGACGATATCCAGGAAGTTCAGTGCCTCTCACTTCACCTGCTGTGTATTGGCCGCGCACCACGTTATTCTTCACATCATCGCTAGTTGCATAAGGGCGAAGTGACCGAAGAACTTTCACCTTCTCATCACGAATATCTTCAGGGAGCAATCTGCTAGGCGGCTCCATAGCGATCATGGTGAGCATTTGCAGCATATGATTCTGTCCCATGTCCCGAAGTGCACCTGCTGCGTCATAATATCCTCCGCGCTCTTCCACTCCGACCGTTTCACCAAGTGTGATCTGAATATTCGCAATATGTTTGTTATTCCACAAAGGTTCAAAGAATGCATTACCAAAGCGAATAACCTCAATATTTTGCACCATTTCTTTACCCAGATAATGATCTATACGGTAGATCTCTTCCTCGCGGAATACTTCCCGAATTTGTTCATTCAATTTCTCAGCCGAAGCTAGATCGTATCCAAATGGTTTCTCGATGACAAGTCTGTGCCACCCTGCGCTCTCTAGAAGCCCGCCCTCTTTTAAGTTATAGGACACACTGCCGAATAATTCAGGAGCCAAAGCCAGGTAGAACATGCGGTTACCCGGAATATCAAACTTTGTTTCTAGTTCCTCAGTCAGAACACGCAGTTCACGAAAACCATCGACATTATTAATATCAAGCGACTGATACTCGAAATGCTCTGCAAATGTTGTCCATTCTTCACTTTCAATTGAATCACAGGAATAGCGGCAAAATTCTTGGATGGATGTATGTACATCAAGTCGGAATTCTTCACGTGTACGCGGACGACGTGCCAAACCGACAACGGCAAAATCTTGTGCTAATTTCCCTTCGCGGTACAGACTATAAATGGCTGGGAATAGCTTGCGCCGAGCAAGATCTCCTGTAGCACCAAAAATAAAAAATACGGCACCCGAAGTCTTGAGTGATTCCAATGGTTGATTCGTATTCATGGCCCCTTCTTTCCCCTATATATCATAGATTTTTTAGTATATTAAAATGTGTCTCCAGTTAACTATCGCCTTTTTCCACATAAGGAAAAGTCATTTATGTTGAAGACATTTTAGCATAAGTGTTCCTTCGAAAGCTACGAACTTTCTCTGCTAATCTTTTACTTTCAATAAACATTCATCAAACCTTCACTTTGATGCCTTTGTTTTAATATTCACCTTGATCGGCGTACTTAATCCTTAAAAGTAGAGTTATTTTCACTCGCTTAGTCCATCGTCCAAACCTATTTAACTCTGTAAGAATATAAATATCTTGACTACTATCTTATTTAATGAAGAGGTGTACTATATGTATCCTGTTAACCCTTTAACTCCAGAGGTACTAAGCCGCCATTGTGGAAAGATGATTTGTGCGGTAACAAAAGACGGCCGGCGTATTTTCGGCAGACTTAAAGCATGCAATAATACCCACATCTTCGTTGCAGATGAACGCCGTAATCAATATCGTCCATGCCGAGCATACAAGTCCAGCATTCTTGAAACAAATCCAAAAACAGAAACGACAAAAAAGAAAAAGAAACGTAAACCAAACGCAAAGATCAAAGGTTTTTATCCTTACGGCGGCTATGGCGGTTACGGCTATGGAGGCGGATGGGGAGCTGGATGGGGCTGGGCTTTAGGTTTAACAGCTCTGGCTTTGTTATTCCTTATCTAATCTGAATTTAATCGCTCTTCCCTTAACTCTTATTCAAAAATGAAAAAGGTACGAATCTCTTTTCTTCCTTACGAAGATAAGAATCGTACCTTACATAGATGTATATTCATTCTGCTAATCCGTTTTTATAAGCATAGATCGCAGCTTGCGTACGATCATCTACATCGAGTTTTGCTAAAATGTTGGTCACATGAAATTTCACTGTCTTGATCCCAATGATTAGCGTATCTGCAATGTCTTGATTGGATTTACCCTGAGCGAGCAACCGCAAGACATCCATTTCACGATCTGTTAAATCTTCATGTGCTTTCATTTGCGCAGGAGGCTGCCTAAAACGATTCATCATTTTGGATGCAACTTGCGATTCCAGTACAGACTGTCCGCGATCCGCTGCCCGAATTGCATCTGCAATTTCTGTAGCACGTGACGTTTTGAGTAAGTAACTAAATGCTCCTGCTTCAATAACGGGATACATCTTTTCATCGTCTAGATAACTCGTAAGTACAATCACTTTGCAATCAGGCTGTAGTTTAAGCAGTTCTCTAGTGGTTTCGATTCCGTCCATCCCGTCCATCACGAGATCCATTAGTACTACATCAGGTTTGTACTCTTTAGCAAGCCGGAGGCCTTCTTCTCCACTACCTGCTTCTCCGATCACCTCAATCCCTTCTTCGGTATCCAGCACTGCAGCAAGACCGATTCGTACCATTTCGTGATCATCGACCAAAAGCACTTTGATATTTCTTTCCATCAATTCATCTTCCATAACCTGGCGTTACCTCACTTTCTTCATCCATCACAGGAACGGTAATTTCTATTCTTGTTCCTTTACCCGGTGCTGTAATCCAGAGAATAGACCCTCCAATTTCGTTCACACGTTCCTGCATATTAGAAAGACCATAGGAGGCCTGTTTTTTATCATCTAATTCAAAACCTTCTCCATCGTCTCGAATGACAACCTTTACTGCCTGATCTTTACGCAGTATCCGAATTTCCATCTTTTCTGCTTTTGCATGTCTAAGGGTATTAGACATCGCTTCCTGAATAATGCGGAAGAGGTGATTCTCCACTCCTTTTACCAAGTGAATATTCTCATCCATCTCAAACAGTATTTCCATCGGAACTTTCACTTGTAGTTCTCTTACCAACTCTCTAAGGCCCTGTTCAAGATGTTTCCCTTCTAAATATACAGGCCGCAAATGAAGCAACAGTGCCCTCATTTCGGATTGTGCGACAGCTGACATCTCCTCGATGAGCGCCACTTGTCTCTTCGCACGATTAAAATCTTTGTCGAGTGTTCTCCCGACTGCCGTAGCCGTCATCGAGATAGCAAAAAGCTGCTGAGATACCGCATCATGCAGTTCTCGAGCAAGTCGCTGTCTTTCCTCCACGATAGCGGAGATCCGGGCCTTCTCTGCCAGCTGTGCGTTATTCGTCGACAAGCGTTGTAAAGAACTCACTTGCTCTTCCCACTTTTTGCTGATACGAGAGAGTTGTTCTCCCAGTCTCCCGATCTCATCACTTCCTAGCTCAGGAACAGCTCTCATCACGCTGCCTTTTTCCCACTGCAATAATGTCTCCCGCAACCTCTCTAGTTTCACTTTTGTTCGATAAGCTTGAAGGAATCCGTAGCAAGCACCCACACCTACTAACAATAATACGAGAGTTGCTCCGAACGGAATCCATCGATCCCATGTCGACCAAGGAGTTAAATAGCCATAAGAAGAAAGAATATAAATGATGACAGCTCCCAGCAATACAGAAAACAGAATGCCCTGTCCCATGCCGCGCGTCACCATGTTTTTTGTCTTTTCGGAATACATCCGGAACCTCCTCTCTTATAGATAGTATTACGTTAGTTTTACATCAAGGTCTCCAATTAAATAGGAAATCACAAATTTAACTTTGTATTCACTTCCTGCATATCCAGGAGATTGATAAACCAATCTGTTCATTCCACCGCTTTTCTGGTCGTTTCCAAACTTTTGTCTTCCGAATAGCACAAATGCTTCAATTTCTACACCGTAATCCTCTGGGATCGACAGGTCAATATCTCCCATCACACCTTGTAAATAAATGACCGTTTCTTTTTCTTCAGGAAGTGCAAGAGAAAGATCCGCATCTACTTCTCCTATAACATGCCATATACTGGTATTGCGAAGAATCCAAGGTGCTTGATCCCATGCATAATTAGACATAAAGTTCTGATGAATTATATATTCTTCACGCGGCTGGACTTTACGCCCTTTCCAATAAAAAATACCGAGTGAAATCAACATTATGCCTACCACGAGGATAAGATTGTCTAGAATAATGATCGCTGTTCCTGTCCACATCAACGTGCGTCCTTTTTTGGTGTCCTCTGATTTATGTTTGTAATATCCAAAGATCAATAAGAGCAGTGCAACGATAGTAAAGAAACTCAAAAATCTTCCCAGCAACATCATTAAGCCAATCCCTATTGCCAGAACAGCAAACAGTGACTTTCCTCTACTCATTCGTCACACCCCCTTTTTATGGATAAACAGAGTTGCCTCTTTTCATCCGTGTTATGTATATCATTAATTTACATGCATTAAAGCTAAGAATTATCCCCCATGCAACAGTTCATGTTATTTCAGTAAAAAGGCCATACGAAGGATGAACTCCGTATGGCTTTTCCACGATACTTAGGATATCATATCCTATGTTACATTGGATAGTTTATTCTTTTGGAGCTTCTGAAGTTGAAGCTTTTCCATTTAATTTACTTTTCAATGCTTCCAGCTGCTCATTGACTTGGAATTGTTTTTCCTGATCTACCGAATTAGGAGTATATGAGCTGGAGCTGTAAGGTACACGCATTACATCTGCTTCTGCTTCCAGTTGCATGATTTTTTCTTCCATACGGTGGAATCCTAGTGATGCATTGCCGCTCTCAATGGAATGAACACTGTTAATTTGAGACATTTGTTTTCTTGCTTTTGCCATTTGGGCACGAGATACAAGCTCGTTACGTTTATTACGCATTTTGTAGAACTCATCTTTCATATCATGCAGTTGTTGCACAAGTTCTTTCGCTTGAGTCTCAGATTCCGCATGCAGATTCTGATATTCAGATACTTTTTGATCGTAGTAAATTTTTTCTTCCAGAAGCTTACGTGCTACTTCTTCTTGACCATTAATAAGTGCAGATTCTGCTTGTGCTTCACGTTGTCCACCAAGACGCTCTGCTTCTTCCAAACGTTGTTTCATACGGCGCTCGTTAGCCATTTGTTTTGCAACCGTAACCTCTGCTTCACGAATCTCTGCTTCCATATCTCGAATGTACTGATTGAGCATCACGATTGGATCTTCTACTTTATCAAGAACCTCATTTACCGACGCTTTTGTCATATCTTTAATTCTTTTAAATACTCCCATTTTATAATTCTCCCTTCTCATACTTTGATAGTTTTTTACGAAGTTCTTCGTTTTCTTTCTTCAATGCTTTTTTCTCGATATCTTCCATCATGGAGTCCAAATGATCTTCTTTTGGAGCCCCGAATCCTCTATCAAAACGATTGCTGTTATAACGATTGTCTCTAGGAGTTCCATAACCTTGTGAGTCAAAGCCTTGTTGAGGGGTAGAGAATCCTCCACCATGGTATCCTCCCATTCCAGGTCCTGGAGCATATGGATCATAAGGCGGAAAGGGTTCTTTCGGCACAACTAGTGCAGCAAGAAAGTACAGGAAGATCGGTACACCCGTAAAGAAAGTGACTATAATAAAGATTACCCGCAACAGAGTTGAATCCATACCTAACGTTTGAGATAAACCGCCAAGTAATCCGGTTACTTTTTTATCACGTCTAGAGCGATATAGCTTACTCATGAATAGTTACTCCTTTCCTCCGTTATCCAGCTTCTTTTTGAGCTTTGCCAGCTCTCTTTCAAGTAAGTCAGATACGGAATGCTGTAATGAATTACGCTCTTGCTCGTCTCGGCGAAGATCGCGAAGGCTTCTTGCTTCATATTCCAGATCTGAGACCCGATCCTCCAGTCTTCCAAACATACCTGGAATTTGTGTGCCTCCCATCTTGCCAGCTCGTTCGTTCATTCGCTGCTGGAGCTGTATCGTCTGCATTCGTGCATAGTAGTACTGACGTTTGCTATAGACCGTTTGGTATTCAGTCTTTAAGTGATTCAGTTGTTCTTCTAGCTCCGTTAAAGCATCTCTGCTCTGCTCATAAAGCCCAATATATTGATTGTATTTTTCTTCATATAGCATTTTTTCTTGTAGAGCCAGTTTAGCAAGATGATCTTCTTCTGCTTTGAGTGCTAGCAGTGCTTGCTCTTCTCGTTTGATGATCATAGCTTTGGCTTCATCAACCTGCTGCTTCAATTGTCTTGTATGACGTGAATACTGGGCATGCAGTTTTTCTACCTCACCGATCTCATTTCTAGTATCCATCAGAAATTGGTCGATCATTTTCACTGGATCTTGACTTTGCTCTAAATGTTCATTAATCGTAGCTGCGGTTATATCCCGCATTCGGCGAAACACACTCATTCTTGTTTACCTCCCTTTTCTCTATTCCTCTTTCCTTAATACCTTTTTACTCCTCTACCTCTTAACATGGATATACCGAAGATGATAAGTCCAATCGCAAGAAGCGGTCCGATAAGCCATGCAAGTTTACTGAGCAAGTAAAGTACGCCGATAATCAGTATGATGTAACCAAAAAGCGCATTCCCTCTTTTTATACCGTAATACCCGATCGCAATCATAATCACCGGTATTAGGTAGCTCATAATCGTTCCAGAGATAAAACCGAGAAAAGGAATAAATTTACCAAGTAACAATAATGCTCCGATGGCGATCAGAATGATGGCCAAGTTTTTCTCTTTTGTATACTTCATAATTTGTTATCACCGCCTCTTTCGTATACTACGTGTTTCTTATGTCTTTATTTTAGGTAATTCCTGCGCTTTATAAAACGGACCGGGGACGGTTTTTTATCCTAGACTCAGGTCGGGGATCATCCAAGACCTTTAAGACAACTCTGGGTATACCTTGACTAAAACCAACCTCAGATCAACAAGCGGATCTAAGCTTATAAACACCTATAGATCTATTCAAGCACGATATACTTCCTCAGGTTCCATGTACGCCACGAACTCACACAAACCATAATCTAATATTTATGATAGAAAAACAAAATAAGGGTTATATTACTGAATTCAGTAATATAACCCTTATGATCTATGCCGGTGAAGGGACTCGAACCCCCACGGTTTCCCTCACGATTTTGAGTCGCGCGCGTCTGCCAATTCCGCCACACCGGCTTATTCTATTATATGTGCCCTAAGAGATTCAAACCCCGGACCTTTTGATTCGTAGTCAAATACTCTATCTAGCTGAGCTAGGGCATAACTAGATATGCGGAAGACCAGACTTGAACTGGTACGATAGTCACCTACCGCAGGATTTTAAGTCCTGTGCGTCTGCCGATTCCGCCACTCCCGCTTATAAATAAAATGGAGGCGCCACCCAGATTCGAACTGGGGATAAAGCTTTTGCAGAGCTGTGCCTTACCACTTGGCTATGGCGCCGAATATATTGGAGCGGACGACGGGAATCGAACCCGCGACCCTCGCCTTGGCAAGGCGATGCTCTACCGCTGAGCCACGTCCGCAAATAAATGGCTGGGGATATAGGATTTGAACCTATGCATGACGGAGTCAAAGTCCGTTGCCTTACCGCTTGGCTAATCCCCAGCAGTGATAAAGAATGTAATGGGGCGATCGATGGGACTTGAACCCACGAATGCCGGAGCCACAGACCGGTGCGTTAACCCCTTCGCCACGACCGCCATAATATTATTCTTTATCATGATACTAAAATTGAAAATTGGCAGGGGCAGCAGGAATTGAACCCACACCAACGGTTTTGGAGACCGTTGTTCTACCTTTAAACTATGCCCCTAAAAACTGGTGGAGGATGATGGATTCGAACCACCGAACCCGTAAGGGAG
>NZ_BOSJ01000012.1 GCF_018403285.1 Paenibacillus sp. J45TS6
TAACAATACAAGAAAGCAATGGACATTAAAAAAGATGACTCCGGCAGCATACCGAAGTCATCTCATTGCCGCTTAAACAGCAGCGCATCCTTTTTTTAAAACTGTCTACTTAATAGGGTTCAGTTCATTTCTCACAAGATTTCTTTATTATTAATGTTTGATACAAATTACCCTTTCGGTCTGACAAACAAAGCTGCGAGAAAAGAAAAGATAATCGCTGACGAAATACCGGCACTTGTTACGTTGAATATCCCTGTGATCACACCCAGCCAGCCGTCTTTTTCAAGCTCAATCAGGGCGCCATGAACAAGAGAGTTCCCAAAACTCGTGATTGGCACAGATGCGCCTGCACCCGCAAATTTTACGAGCGGATCATATATACCAAAAGCATCAGCGACTGCACCAGCAACAACCAGTGTACTCATCGTATGTGCTGGTGTTAGTTTAAGTATGTCAAACATCAATTGCCCAATGACACAGATCGCTCCGCCTACCAAAAAAGCCCATAGAAACTGCATTTTATTTAGCCCCCTCTTTTTCAATTGCTACTGCATGTGCAATACAAGGAATAGTTTCACCTTGTTGATATGATAAAGGGGATAATAGAGCTCCTGTCGCTACAACTAATACCTTGTTTAGCTCCCCTCGCTCCATTCTCTTTAGGATATGTCCATAAGTTACCGTTGCTGAACATCCGCATCCACTGCCGCCAGCAAAAACATACGTTTGTTTCTTCAGGTCGTAGATCATTAGCCCACAATCATTAAAGACCGTTTGCTCCATTGGAATTCCTTCTTTTTTGAGCAAATCCTTAGCAATAGGAAGTCCCACCGAAGCAAGGTCACCGGTAACAACGAGATCATAGTAGCCTGGTTCAAGTCCTGTGTCGCGAAAATGAGCAATGATCGTATCTGCGGCTGCAGGAGCCATTGCTGCCCCCATATTAAATGGGTCCTTGATTCCAAGGTCCATGACTCGTCCAATTGTTGCCCGTGCGACAATCGGACCTTTGCCAGTACTACTGACCACTGCACATCCAGAGCCGGTCACCGTATTTTGCGCCGTTGGCGGTTTTTGAGCGCCATACTCTGTTGGAAATCGGAACTGCTTTTCTACGGTGCAGTTATGACTGGATGTACCGGCAAGGACCTTGTCCCCTCCTCCAGAATCTACAATAAGCGCTGCAAGAGCTAAACTCTCCATCGATGTAGAACATGCCCCGAATAATCCTAAGTATGGAACCCCTAGCTGCCTCGCTGAAAAGGAGCTGCTGATAATCTGGTTCATTAAGTCGCCGCCAACAAAAAACTGCAGATCATTTTTCGATATACCGGCATTCGCAATCGCCATTTGAGCTGCTTGTTCAAAAAGCCTTCTTTCGGCTTTCTCCCATGTCTTCTCACCAAGTTCCAAATTATCGTAGACATAATCGAAATAGTCTTTTAAAGGACCTTCGCCTTCTTCTGGCCCAACCACACTAGATGCCCCAATAATCTTCGGTTTGTTCTCAAATTCCCAGCTCTGCTTTCCAATTCGCTTCATAGATGGTAACCTCCAAATCCGAGGCAAGCGTAAATAACTCCGATAATAAAGGCAGCGACCACACCGAAGACGATTACCGATCCGGCCAGCTTAAACATGTTTGCACCCACACCTAGAACAAGCCCCTCGGACCGATGTTCAAGTGCAGCGGAACACATGGAATTGGCAAAACCGGTAACCGGTACAGCAGAACCTGCACCCGCAAATTGCGCCAGTTTATCATATACTCCAAAGCAAGTCAGAATGACAGATGTCAAAATAAGAACTGCAACCGTAGGACTAGCTGCATCCTTCTGCGTCATATCAAATCCAGTCATAAAAGCTTGCTGGATACATTGTCCAATCAGGCAAATGGTCCCTCCAACAAGAAAGGCGCGAATACAGTTTTTCAAAACAGGCCTTGAAGGCTCATGTTTTGATGCAATCTTTTTGTATTCCTTCGTATCGATTGATAGCGAAGAAGATTTCGCGCTTGTTTCCGGAGATTTCTTTTGATCCGAAATAGCTGACACCCCCCTCATAACCCTAAGTAATTTCTCTCACACTTTCGTCGTGCCTGAGATATGTTCATTATGGGTTACACTCACCAATCTTATGTTTGGTAAATCATCCTTTTGGATGGATAATAAAGGGGGTATTCATCTATTGTTATATCGCCGCTCTCCCGTAAATTTAATTCATTTATAGAAAAGAACAAAAATAGTTAAAATAATTAAAACGCCGAGCATAATTAATCCTTTTCTTACGTGAGGATCCATATCTCGTCCGCTCCCTTCATCAATTTGGCCGTCTTTCGAGGAACTTTTGCATTCATTATTAGTGTATGCACTAGGCAGTTGTCTTGTGAGCAACACCCAATCTAAGTTATGAATTATCGTCCTAAGGACCCAGGACAGGAGAGATTACAACATAGACAATCAGGATTTCCAAGTTCATAATAGAGGAATTGAACATTGGTACATAATTAAATAAATGACAGGAGAGATGATGATGGAACAGAAAACAAAAGAACTGTTTAAAACGCTAACCGAGTTCCCTTCAGCACCTGGTTTTGAAAGAGAACTTCGTGCCTATGCGAAAAGTTTGATGTCGGAGTATACTAATGAGTTCGTTCAAGACCGTCTTGGCAGCTTATTTGGTGTATTACGCGGGAATGAAGAAGGACCGAAGGTTATGGTCGCTGGGCATTTTGATGAAGTAGGTTTTATGACTTCGGGGATTACGGAGACAGGTATGGTTACTTTCCGTCCAATCGGCGGATGGTGGAGCCAAGCTGTATTATCACAGCGACTGCAGATCATTACACCGGATGGCCCGATTACAGGCGTTGTCGGCTCCACTCCTACTCATTTGTTGTCTGAAGCGCAGCGCAGCAAGCCTGTTGAGCTGAGTACCATGTATTTAGATATCGGTGCAGATAACCGCGCAGAAGCAGAATCCTGGGGAATTAGACCGGGTATGCAGATCGTGCCTATTTGTGAGTTCACACCTCTTAAAAACGAGAAAAAAATCATGGCAAAAGCGTGGGATAATCGTTACGGAGTTGGCCTCTCCATCGAACTGCTGGAAGCCTTGCATAAAGAAAAGCTTCCCAATATTTTGTATTCTGGTGCAACAGTTCAGGAAGAACTAGGTCTACGCGGAGCACGCACAGCAGCCAATCTTATTCAGCCGGATATCTTCTTTGCGCTCGATTGCAGTGCAGCAAACGATATGACGGGAGATAAGAGTCAATTTGGTCACATCGGCAAAGGTGCGCTTCTACGGATTCTCGATCCGGGTATGCTTACCCATCGCGGTATGGTTGAGTACGTGCAGGATACTGCGGAAACGAATAAAATTAAATACCAATATTTTATTTCTCCGGGCGGTACCGATGCAGGGCAAGTTCATTTGAGCGGCATCGGTGTTCCATCTACGGTGATTGGAATCTGTGCAAGATATATTCATACATCCTCTTCGATTATTCACACCGATGATTATGATGCAGCCAAAGAGCTGATCATCAAGCTCGTTCGTGGACTTGATCGTACGACGATGAACACAATTATTGAAAATTCCTAATCTGTCTGTAAAGCAACAAAAAAGGTGTCCTATTAAGCACAATGCTTAATAGGCACCTTTTTTATGGATAAAATCCTTCCCAAGGAAAGATACTTATAGAAATAAGGGTGAAAAGGATAGCCAGGCAATAATAAATGTAACCCCGATAAAGAAGATTTCTACCCAAGCTCCTTGCTTCGAACCCGTACTCATCAGTTTAAATTTAATCTTCCACTTGAACGGCGGAAGTGGGCGAATCCCCCGGCTTGTTAAACTGTCAGCCAAGAGGTGAAGGGTATACGACAATCCTCCGGCAATCCATACTGCATCTCCATAGGACTTAGTGGTCCCGTATAGTAAAAACGTCCACACGGCAATTGCATACAAGGTATGGGTCAGTCCCCTATGAGGGACAAGGGTGGCCAAGATCAAAAGACTGCCAACAAGCAGATTCCACGGATGGAATGAGTGACCATACACGATGAGCCCAAGTCCAATAAAGAACATAATCCACTGCCTTAGCGACCTGGAAGGCATAAAAGAAACCGTGGCAATGAGGGCAGCAAGGATCCAGTTCCAGGGTGAACGAGCCATCCCATAAATACCAACAGCTAACGCCAGAATAATTAGCGCAATCTGAACAATTCTAAGCAGCCAATTGGGAATTACACGTGTCACAAGTAGTGAGTTTGGTTCATCTATATCCGGCAATATGGAGCTTACGAGAGCAACAGCCACTGCAGGAACCGTGATTGGTATACCACCCAGCTCTAAAAGGGATAAAGATATCCCTGTTCCAACGATAATATGGGTTCTACCCATCATGGCAATAATACTTCCCTTCTGTAATATGTATAATTCTGAGGTGTCCGGCGCTTAGAAAGCTGCATTCCATCTGAAATATCTTGACTATTATAGCACGTATGTTCGTATAGGTATACCCAGTTTCTTCAATGCTCTTTTTTATGGAAATCAGATCTCTTGATCTTTGGCTTATTATCAAATTTCTTAACTATGGATACCGATAAAAAAAATAAACCAATTGCGATCGCTCGACACAAATTGGTTTATTTTTTTGTTTTTTCCCTAATTTGTAATTGTTGATCAATTAATTGTGCCCATTCAGGCAATTCATCTAAATAATATTTTATTCCACTTTTATCTGCTCCAAGAATAATTTCACCATCTGTTTTACTATTATCAATAACGACTAATTGATCTAATTGATCCAAGTGAGACAACAAATTATTCATACTCGTGACATTACGTCTGATAATATCCTCAGTTTCAATGTGATGCCCACCATTTTTCACACGCGTAGCAACACGTTCAATATTAAGGCGAACATCCCCGAGTCCTACATAAAACATAATGATTTCAAAGCCTTGTTCCTTTGCATCTCGTATCTGCCGGATAACGTTACCACCCGCTAAAGTAGTTTCTACAGTGAAATCCCACTTATTTCGGATACATTCTCTGGCTATTCTTATGGCTTCTTTTCCAGCAGATACTCTACTCTTTTCAGGATGTCTAGCATTAATTTTGCGAGCTAGTGCATCCGGATCAATATTCACACTTACCCCAAGTCGGTCAATAATCAAGTTACGGATTGTGCTCTTACCACTTCCATTATTACCAGCAAACACGTACATGGTTGCTGCAGCTGTCTCAGTCATGGTTAAGTTCCTGTTTATTCATTTCCTCAATCTCACCCGTGCTATATTCTTTCACAATTTGTCCTTCAGCTGTCTTATATACTATATATGTCCCATTTGCTTTAGCATCCAATTTCGCACGATCTCCCGTTAATCGAATCAATTTAGCAAGATCCTTCGTAAGATTCATCATTTATAAAAACACCTCATCTTTTTCTTGTAGCTCGAGTATACCACAGCAAAGTACATTTTATATTAGCTTATGCCTGGATGTATCATACAACCAAATAGCCTGTAAGAATGATCAGTGTATATCTCACTCTAACAGGCTAATTTATTTCTAAAACTCTGTCATTTTCGTTTCAAAATTAACCCCGTCACTTTACTTCGCGGTACAGTAGGATCATGATGCACAATGTACGCTTTCGAGAATCGATCCAGATAAGAATTCTCATGTGACTTTGGTGACAGAATAATCAATTTACGTTCTAATTCCTCAGCATAAAGATCAAATACCTTTAACTTCCTCTGCTCATCTAATGCACTATCAAATTCATCCATGACAATGAATCCAGGTGCCGTTTGAAGATTCTGTAATAAAGCTAGAGCAAAAAGAAGCGAACTAAGCGACTCTTCCCCTCCAGAAACACCTTTGCCTACTCTTCCTCCACGAGCCTTCACACTGACATCCTCTAATGTTCCCCGATGCCCTTCCTTGCGAGCCTTTATGAACAAATGGAAAAGCACGCGACCTCGACGATCCTCTCGCTGATTCCAATCGATCTGTCCCTCGAATTGAAAAATGCTCATGTAATTCTTAAATCGCTGTTGAATTTCAAGGACTCGCATATTGATTGTCGTCTCTAGCTGATCTTTCAGGTTCTCAGCTCGTTCTTGATTTTCTTCAAACAATAAGCTTGTCCGCTTATACTCATCCTGCAATTGATGAACATCTTCTTCAATCACTTTATAATTTTCAGGTGCTGCGGGATCAATGCCTGACTCATTTCTAGCGCTGTTAAATGTAACTTTTCCAGACTCATGCTCCTGACGGAGCTTCGCAAGCGATTGTTGTTTTTTCGAGGAATTGGATTCAAGTTCAAACTCTTTAGCCAGCTCATCATAAATAAACCGTGCTACCCCTTTAAAGTTTTCAATTTCCTCAGTGACCGTAAGCAGATTTATTTTGGATGTATCAAGTGCCTCACTTGTATCTTTAATTTGATTATCAATTTGATTTAAGTTACGCGTTGCATGTTGAATTTTGTCTTCATTATTCGAAAGATCACGTTTTTGTTGACGTTCAATTCCTTCTATTTGTTCAACTTGCTCTTCCGCTATATCCATATGATGCTTTAACGTATCCCGTTGTATAGATAAGCTACGGAGATCTTGTTTCTTACGTTGTAACGTTTCAAACTGCTCCTTCTGTTGACCTAATTTCACATAAAAATCTGCTTCACGCTGTAATATACCTTGCATATGCTCTAGCCTTACCCGTTTCTCAATGAACTTTATGTTCGTATTCTTTACTTCCTCTCTGTTCGCCTTCTGTTCCTGAAGTTGCTGCATCTCCTCTTCATACTTTAGGAGCCTGCCTTCCCGTTCATGCTTCTTAGTGAGAAAAGCTTCCGATTCACGTACAGATTGGATAATGGAATGTAATTCTTGTATAGTTAGTGTATCGCTCTTAATGGAGTCATGGAGACTCGCAAGTGATGTATTGAGTTCGATAATTTCCTTTTGAATTTCCTCTTTACGTTTCTGCATAGCCTTCAGGCTTAATATATAGTTCTTTTTCTCCTGAGGACCTCGAATACCCTTCGAATCGATGAGTAATCCATTCTCTATTCGCGTCTCACCTGCTAGAAAGAATTGCTCTATCCACCATAAAGCCTTGACCGCATGCGGGAATACGTCATCTCCTAACCCATTCTTCACACGAATTTGTAGTGTCTGAATTTCAGTCACAGTACGATCCGGTATTATACTTCGTAAAGGAACATGATACAAATCATTAGGTGCTTGTACGTGCGAGCCATCAAAGAATACAGAATATTTTATCGCTTCAAACTGTTCTTCAACTATAGGCCGAGCTGACTCATTTAATTCAACCAATTCATTTAGTGTATAAGCTCGCACACCTATGGCTTTGAACAAAGATAGTGATTCCCTTTGACGAGTTGACCATAATTGTTTTTGTTCAAGCCTCAGTTTCTCATCGGTTACTTCCTGAAGTAGTTTAGCCTTATATTCTCGTTCCTGCTTGGATTGTTGAATTGATCGGTCTAAGCAGTTAATTTCCATTTGCACATCATGACTGCTGCGATACTGCCGTAACCGTTCCTTGTGCATATGATCCAACCCTTTATCCTGTTGAATCTGCGCATTCAAGTTAGAACTTGAATCCATTAATTGCGCTATAACAGCTTCGGCTTCCTGAAGACTAGCTTCCGCTTTCTCAATCTCTATATTCAATTCATTGATCTGCTTAGTTATTTCCGTTAGCTGCTGATGAACCTCATTTTCATTACGTGTAATTTGAGACTTTTCTTGATTAAGCTCCTTCAGCTGGAGATCTAATTCTCCAATGACAATTGTAGTTTCTTCAATTTCTTTTTTTACAACAGCTACTTGCTCTTGTAATAAGATGATTTTCGTATCCAGTTGCTCTCTTTCTTCTTGTATTTGCTTTAGCTCATTATTCAATCGTTCGCCTTGCTCCTGTAACGCTCCTAGTCTATCCTTCGCGATATCCTGATCCACGAGCAATTGTTCTTCCTTAGCTACTAAATGCAATTGTTCTTGCTTGTAGTAAATCTCTAATTTCAATAAAGCTCCAGCATACAGCTCCCCTCCTTCTACAAGCCGTTTCTGATTATCTTCATACCGTTCTAGCGCTGCTCGAGCTATACCCAGCCATTGCTTCTTATTGGCTACATTCACTTCAGCCGTACTTAAACTTTCCTGTACATCCTTTAGCTGCTCCATACTTTCTTCCCAGTTCCGTTGCACCTGATCAATACCATGCATTTCGGCAAAAATACGAAAACGCTCCTGCGGATCCATGACAGCAAATTGATTTACCTCCTGCTGGTACCAAATCAGGTAGAACAAATCTGGATCAATTTTATATTTGTACTGGAGATCCTTCTTATAAGAGGTGAAATTGTATTGTCGATCCCCAGACGTATACTTAATTGTTTCGTCCCACTGTTCTGGATCATCCCCTGAATGTATAACAAATTCCTTCTTAGTTGGTTGTCCTGGTTCTTGTAGGATATAAACTGCAAATTCTACATAAGTAGGGGCATCAATACGCATGCGTCCCTCATTCTTAAAGAGAAGTCGAATATGAGCCTTCCACGTATCATTCGGAAGGAGATTACGAGATTTCAAACCCTCAATATCTACCTTGGAAGAGTATAGAACAACTCCCATACAGTATGTCACAGTAGATTTCCCTGCTCCATTAGGACCGGTTATCAGTATATGTGATTCTTTTCCTGACAAATCCATCATAGTAGGCTGATAATCTCTGATGCCAGTAAACCACAATTTCCAAGGTATCATTCTATTTTGTCAGTTCCTTCCTGATACAGATTATATCGTTTGAAGAATTTAAGTACTTCTTCTTTATTTAATTGATTGGATTGACTAAATTCAACAGTACGACGCAAAAATGAATCCGAGAACATATTTGTACCAATTGCAGTGATTGCGTAAGCCTTCTCGTTTGAATTTGTATCATATTCTTCAAGTGCACCGATTTTTTTCAGTTGGTCTATATTCAGATTTAAACGTTGATTTGCCTTTGTTGTCTCATGTCCTAGAGCATTTAACAGTTGATCAAATAATGTAAATTCATGCTGTAAAACTTCTTGCTGGTAAAACATAAACAGAAGGATTGATAAACTTTCTTTAGACAGTGTACTACGTGCAGCTTTAGCAGGAACTCTCATCATAACGATGACTTGATCCTTTTTCTCATCATAAATCACTTTAAAGTATCGACTTACCGCTTGATTAACTCGCTTGAGGAATGAATCGAACTTCTCATGATCATCAGAGATCTTTAATTGTTTCTCCACCTCACGCCTGGATAATCCGAAATTCCCCGCACGTATTGTAGCTGAGGATGAGAATAAAAGATTCATAAAAACAATCTCTTCGACTTCAGTTAGTATCCCTTTGATAGTCTGCATAACATTAAGAGGATTTACATTCATTTCATCCGTCAAGCTCATCATCATTCCTCTCATGCATATTTTCTATGTCCCTATTATTTATATTGAAATATTTTTTATGTTTGACCACTTGATTGATATCATCACGATTCATCCAATCCCATTTCTTTTTATAAAAAGAGGCTTGAACTTTTGAATCCGTAGCTTTCTCCAAGGTTAACTTCTTACTGCCTACCAATGCAGATACCGCAGTAAGCGCATTAATCGCATCCCCCCAAGCCGTAGACGTTGCTTCAATCATCACGGTCTCTATAGGAGCTTCCTCCACTTCCTTCATGAATTCTTCAATTGCTTCCGTTTCAATCATGGATTTGGTAAGCAGCCATTGTGAATCCCCCATCATATCTTCTAGTAGATCAATATCCATTTCCTCATTTACATATTCGATTTCCTGGACGTCCTCTTGCATCAAATCAACAATCGGCTCATAGTTTTCTAAATATTGTATGGCTTCACCAATTGCTTCTCCTGATAGAGGCGCAGCGAATTTAACCGGAATCCATAAACCATCCATGGACTCACCCTCGTATTCATTTTGCTCCATAAAACTCATTATTTGATGAGCATTGGGAATGTCTGATTCTTGAGGCGGATCAAACATTTGTGTAATAAACATCCTTACTTTTTCCGGATTTATCGAGGATAATAACATCGTTTGCTTCATCATCGTAAATTTAAGATATTTATTGATCATCCCCATACTCAAATTCGTACCCTCTGCAAGTGCTGAAGTTCCTGACTGCATTAAATTACTGAGTACCAGACTGTCCTCTAACGTATGGAATTGGCGAAAACGCTCCGACAATTTAATTTCTAATTCCTGCATCAGCTGATGTATGATCTCTAGTTGAGGTAGCGCATTACGGTCAGCTAGCATCTCTAATTCTCGTTCTTTCATCAATTGAATTGCATTTTCAACATTATGAATCATACTAGCAATTTTATTGCCCCCTGATATGCCATGATCGTCATATGCTTCGCTAAGCTCAGCATCCCGTCTAGCTTGGAATAACGATCTGCCAATATCATCATGCATATAATAGGCTAATGAATCATTTGCAAGACGTATAAGCGTATCCATCATTCGCTTACCTACATCTCGCATTTTTAGCTGCCTTGTTTGTTTGGATATCCAGTTATACTTCACTAGAACATTTACAATTTGTTCGACCTTTTTTTTACTTGGTGGTTCAAGGTCATCAAAACGGTTACGATAACGATAATATAGCGTATCTGCGTTTTCAATCGGTTCATCGAGTCCCAAAGCTTCTTCATTGATCAGTTGAATAATACGAAGAAATCGCAAAATTTCGATAGGCGTCTGCAGAAAGCTTTGTGAATTGAGATCATTAAGAACCCCAGATAATAATGCAATATCCCTCAGTGCCTGATGCATTTCTGGTTTGGATACGTTTGTTTGAAAAATTGAAATTAATGGTTGATCCAGCTTCTCCAATCATCTGCCACCCCTAACACGATTTCTTGTTCTGATTTCATATCTTGTAGTAAACTCTCCATGCTCTGTTGATACTCCAACCAATTGGTTATTATCGAGTGATCCGGACAGATCCATTTATGCTGAATAGCGTGTCCCCTGAGCGATTGAAACATCTCTCCTGCAATTTGCAGTCCAGCTTCATCATAGTCGCTCCACAAAATCGTTTGGTCGATACTACTACTCAGCAACAATTGTCTGATGAAATGTTTATGTGCACTTCGAAGATGACCATCTACACAAATTATCAATGAATTTGTCTCCTGCAAGAAATGAGGCTCTGCTGACATCCGAGTCAGTATAGCTCGATTCTCAACTAACCAGAGTGTTGTTGCTCTAGTTGAATATTGGTCTTGTGAAACCGAAATATTCGTTAATGCATGCACAGGACCTGCTCGATAAGTCGACCACTTTCCTTCAAGATCTCCGGCGAAATAGATTGACGTTATTTGACCACCACTAATCATCCCCAACGTTTCCGGCGCATTTCCACTTATTGTCTCCAAAATAATAAGAAACTCTGCTTTATACGCATCAAATGCCTTAGAGCCTCCAATGCTAGGGTAATAATGTGCGCCAATTTCTTTCCAATCAAATATCTCTTTGTTGCTAGAAATCATGAGAAAAGCTAATAAAAAGTTCAACCCTTTGATTCGTTTAATTAAACTCCAATTCGCAGGGAAAACATGCTGTTCATCTAGATCATTAAGGGCCCATTGTAAACTACCTGACAAGAACAATGCCAAATCCTTCAACTTAAGTAATCGTTCGTCATGTAAATACGTAATTTGTTCCATTTTCTGTGCAGCATTCGACTGATATTCCGTAAATTGATTCAAAAAATCCCAATGCTCATCCGTTTGCTTATTTAATAAATAAACATATAATAAATAGCCCATTCGGTACTGAATTCGTTCTACAGATTTCCCATCATGTTTTAAACGTACTTCTTTCAAAATCCATCCTTTATGTAGCCAATCAAAAGTCTGTTGATTATCGTCTAGTGAGGTACGCTTTCTCACTGTCCAACGTAAAAGCTGTGGATCCGGTGGTTCTTGAACAATAGAAGAATACTCTCGAGCAACCGTAATGATCCCGACTCTTCGTATTGTACGTGCTGTTCTTTTTACAATATCTATATCTACAAGTGAAGTTTCACCTATTGTCCTTGGCATCTCTAGTTGCTCGTCCTTTTTCAAAAAAGATTGGCAAATAAACGAAACCACATCATCGAAGTTTTGCACAAAAGCCTCCTACACAAAATATATTTATATTTTCCAAGCTACTTGTACAAGTATACTAGAAAGCAAGAATCGCTACGATGATTTCCTTTGTCTGTTCATAATACACAAATAACCTGTAGGATTAAGACAGTCGTATCTCATCCCTACAGGTTATTTTCCTGAAATTTTTAAGTTAATTCTTCGCCTTATAAAACTCATGATACAGTTTCATCAGTGCCCGTTTCTCGATACGAGAAACGTAGGAACGCGAAATACCAAGCTCTTTTGCGATCTCTCGCTGTGTCCGCTCTTCTCCGCCGGTTACAAGACCAAACCTGCCCACTACTACTTCTTTCTCCCGATCATCGAGGATATCAAGGTTTTGATAGATTTTGCTCTTCTCTATCTTAAGCTGAACCTTATCCATCACCTCATCCGCTTCGGTACCGAGGATATCTATTAAAGTAATTTCGTTACCTTCCTTGTCAGTTCCTATCGGATCATGGAGAGATACATCTTTTCTTGTCTTCTTCAAGGAGCGTAAATGCATCAGTATCTCGTTCTCTATACAGCGTGCAGCAAAGGTCGCCAGTTTCGTCCCTTTTCCTTGCTGGAAACTCTCAATGGCTTTGATTAGACCAATCGTTCCAATCGAGATCAGGTCTTCTTGATCTTCACCGGTATTATCAAATTTCTTCACAATATGTGCAACCAGCCGTAAATTATGTTCAATAAGCAAATTACGTGAACGGGCATCGCCTTCCGCCATTTGCTTTAAATGCTTTGCTTCGTCTTTCTCAGACAAAGGCTGAGGAAATGCATTATTTTTTACATAAGACACCAGCAAAGAAAGCTCTTTAATAAATAGTGCAATCGCCGTAAATAATCCAGGCACGGGGGACACCTCCTACAATTTTCGGGACAGTTCTTGGTTTGTCGTCTAATCATTGTATGTAGGCATACACCTATTCGTGCCTGTACGGCGGAAATAGCTAATTACCGAAAAATCTAAAATATTATTTCAGCAATCCTTATTGTTCGAATCGGAACCAGCCAAAATCAAAGTTGCTTCCAGGCAAGAAGATAAAGGTAACCTTCTGCAGTCCAGTAACTCTCTCTAGCTCAAATACACGTTCCTCATATCCTTCGGACTCCGTAAATTCGATAAGTTGATTGCTTGAATCTTCATCATTCTCGAAGCGAACATGAATGGTATTCTTATCAATTAGCGATCTTCCATAAATAACGAGCTTTGAAACTCCTTCTCTTCCGAAATCCATCTGTTCGAACGTAAGGGAAACGTTATTTCCGATCCCTTCCACTCCCTGTTCCGCCAAGGTAAAGGTATCTCCGTAAATACGATCACAATCTGTCGCCATATTAACCTCAAAGGCCGGGTTCTTCTTCTCAAATGAAAATCCCTTGATATGCACCTTCTTCTGTAAAACAAAGCAAAGGGACGTAACCCCGCGAAGTCTTCTGGATAATGGATACGTTTCCGCTTGATAGACATTCCACTGGGACTTTTTCTGATAAACTACATCAGCGAGCTGTTCGCTGCCTTCTTCTTCCGGCATGCCTTCCCAAATCTGCAGTTCATAAGGTTCGTCATCTAGTGCGAAGATAGGAATGGTAATCAAATCAGACCCATACGCGCCAAAATCGATATTACGATAGCAGACCTGCGTCTCCCCATCTCGGCTTGTCGCTACACCGCGTTCATTCCCATTGCCGACTTCCCCTTTCACTTCATCGTAAAGCCCTCCAAAAATAAAGCTGTACGGATCTTTAAAAGCAGTGCCTAAACCTGTTGCAGTGAATTCCAACTGGGATATCATTCTGATCTTATCCGAGCCATTCTTACTCATGCAGCGTACTCGAAAGCTTCCATCCCCGAGTGCCGTAATCTTCGCTTCTTGGCCAAAAGATTCGATGTGGGCTAGATTAGACTCAATTCCTGCATCATTCACCACACTCCAAATTACATCTGGATACGATGTGTCCGCAGGGAATAAATTAGCTTGTATCGTCATCTCTTTTGTCGATTCATCAAACTGTTGTCCGGAAGGACTCAGCAGTTCAATTTTGCGAAGAGGTATTTCATCCACCATTCCAAGATTAGGCTGCAGCTCTTTGTTTTGCGTAATTGCCGTAATTCCATCTAATGCGCTTTCATCTGCTGGTAGAGATGTAATCTCAAGCTTCTGGCTTTCTAACCCTTTTGATGAAACTTCCACCTCGATCGTACCTGGCTCTAGAGTTGTTCCAATGATCGCCATAAGTTTACCGCTGAACAATCTTCGGCTTGTGCCCTTGTATGGATCGTAATCTGTACTGTCCCCATTATCTAAGCCTAATAAGCGTCCGGCTCCTGTAACGTGTACATGTACGCGGTTGCTCGCATTCTCTACCGGATTACCCTGCTCATCTTCCATCGTAATCTCGACAAAGACCACATCGGTTCCACTTGCTGTAACCGTATTTTGATCTGGCTTCAAACAAATTTCGCTTGCATTACCAAAGGATCTTCTCACATCGACCGCAATCACTTGATCTGACTCGTCATAAGCAATCGCTTTCAGTTCTCCCGCCTCATAAGGGATTTTCCACCAGCCTACCAGCTGATCTCCGTGCTCATGATCGATTTCATAAGTTCCTACCGTTCCCCCATTGAGCTGAAGTTCAATCTTTGGTGCATTCGAGCAGACACGAACATCAATGATTTGACCCGGGTTAAAATCCCAATAAGGGAAAATATGAATCATAGGCTTCTTCTTATAATCCGTCCATGCAGCTTGATAGATATAATAAGCGTCTTTCTTAAAATTAGCCGTATCGATCTGTCCGAAATACGAATTCTTCGTATGATACGGTGTCGGCTCACCAATGTAATCAAACCCTGTCCAAATAAACTGTCCCAGCGAGAATGGCGCATCTCTTTCTGCGATAATGCATGCTTCTGCCGACTTGGCTCCCCAGCTCGTCGTGCTGTTCCCGAGTGCTGAGCACTGTTCATCATCATCATCAAGAATGGATTGTTCGAACGGGAAGTGATAAATTCCCCGGCTTTGAACAACCGATGCGGTTTCACTGCCGTAAATGATCCAATCAGGATGCTCTTCGTGATGCTTATGATAATATTTTTCTGCATAATTATAACCGGCTAGCTTCACGATATCTGCACATTTCTGTGCGTTTTCCCATGGCATATAATTCGAACCGATCGTCACTTTGGCATTTCCTTTGTAATCATGTAGTTGGACTTCTTCCATCAGCATCTTCGTTACTTCTTGTCCCCGCTCATCTGCATGCGTATCATAAATTTCATTACCGATACTCCACATCAGCAGGCTTGGACGATTACGGTCCCTCGTTACCCAGCTTTTCACATCAATTGGAGCCCATTCCTTGAAGAAACGTGCATAATCATAGGTCGTTTTTGACCTTTCCCACATATCAAAACCTTCCGAGACAATGAGCATCCCCATCTCATCGGCCAAATCCATAAACTCTACTGCAGGCATATTGTGTGCTGTCCGAATGGCATTAACGCCCATATCCTTCAAAATTTCAAATCGTCTTCGCAGTGCCGTTACATGAAACGCTGCCCCTAATGCGCCCAAATCATGGTGCTCGCATACCCCATTCAGCTTCATCTTCTCGCCATTTAACTTCAATCCTTGCTGAGGGTCCATGACTAGAGTTCGAAATCCGATGTTCTGAGTGATGCTTTCAATGACCTTCCATTCCTTCTCCGCTATATCGTCCGGCAAGAGACATAATAATTCTGTTCTCAGCTGATACAAATGCGGTTCATCTGTACTCCATAGCAAAGGATTCTCAGTATAGAGAACTTGACTTACCTTTGAAACCGCTTCACCTTTTCCAGAAATTATCTCTACACCATTCGTAATCATTTGGTCTTTGTACAGCAATGTATGTAATAGCTGAGTTTCCCCTGCGCTATGTAGATCAGTGTCAATTTCAATACTCCATTTATGCCCTTCTTGATTTGTGTGTATATACACTCCATTTGTCTCGATATAACTGCTTTCTCTTGTCTTAAGCCATACATTGCGATAAATGCCGGCTCCCGAATACCAACGGCTGTTAGGACTTTGATGCACGACTTTCACGAGAATCTCATTCTCCCCTTCAATGAGTGCGTCGGTAATCTCAAATTCAAAAGAGGAGTAGCCATATTTCCATTCTCCAACATACGTATCATTCACATAAATGGTAGAGTCCATATAAACACCATCAAAGCAGATTAGCGTATGTTTCTCTTTCTTCGAGATAGTAAAGCGCTTACGATACCATCCAATACTATTTTCATATAAATCTAATGTGTTATAAATCAGCCAGTCATGAGGGATATCTACCGGCTCAAAATCAAGCTCTGGTTTAGCCGTTGTTTCTAAATCACTCTTACAAAACTCCCAGCCATCGTTAAACAATTTTTTATGATTCACTGTGTATATCTCCCTTTCTTCCAACTAAAATGTGTTCTCGATTAATGCCGAACTAATCAATAACAAGAATTCGTGGAGATGTGGCAGCGATCACTCTTGAGGAAACCCACGAACCTATTCCTACAGCAATGAATGTAACAGCCGCAAAAGAAAGAATCCCTCCCCAGTGCAAAATCAAAGGAAGCTCTGCAATCCCATAATCTGATAGAATCGTCCCAAGCAAGCTCGGAAGTAAATAAACACCCAGTAAAATACCAATGATGACTCCCACAGCAGAAAGAACGATCAGCCCTATCGAAATCGATAATCGAAGATCCTGTGAAGATAATCCGATCGATTTATAAATGCCGTAGGTTTTGCTTTCTTTTCGAATCGTCATTCGACTGATACTGTATATGATGATAATCGTTACTCCGGTGAACAACAACCCCATCATGCTTATTGGGAGAAGCAAAGAGGCTACCGCTTGTTTAAATGTGTTATCTAATAACGTCTGCATCGTCGCTGCTAACAACGATTTTTCGCACTTTTCATTTATTTCACTGTAGCCCACACCCAACTTCGTCCGAATATATTCAGTTATAAAATAAAAAGCATACCCTGCACAGCCCTTACGCTGTTCAGAATATGCTTTATTAACCATGTCGTTACTTAAACGACATTTAGATGTGTTCTTTGCAGAACGTTTCAAGCACGGCCAGTTCATCTTCTTCAAGATCAAAATCAAGATATTTTTCTGTTACTTTTTCATACAAATCGTACTTAATAATTCCCGCTTTAGGCTCGTCTGCTCTATAAATGACGCGAATGTAAACACCATTCTCAGAGTACAACTCATCATCTTCCTCTGGATCAATTACGATTTGGAACTCATATCTTGTCCCTTCTACAATACCAAAGGGGTCGTTAATTTCCTGTACCTCAAATTCTGTAATTGTTAGCATATGATTTTATGTCACCCTTTCTGCCTGTCTTAAAAGATTCATTATAACTGATCTTATGTACTCATACTATCCCTTGGAACACTTCTTTAAAACTGAAAGCTTGGTATTTGCATAAAACTACAGTCTTTTTCGACATTTTCCGATATACTTTACATAGCAAGCCATAGGAACAGGAGGAGAAGGAACCATTGGCTATCTACCAGTGCAGGACAATCTTAGGACAGAATATGCCTAGGAGAAACAGGGGTGTCTACTTGTGACTGATATTGAACTCACAAAAAAAAGAAATAACCGTTTGGTTTTTGTCCTTGCAGCAGCTATCACCGTAAACGAAATGCTTAGTTTTACAATTGGGATCTCACTCCAATTTATACTTCTTGTAATGGGTACCATATTTCTCATTATTGTACCTGTGACCCTTATATCCAATCATCCTAAATTCACTTGGACCGTTCCTTACATAAAATACTTTATTACCCTCGTGAGTGGTGTTGCTTTATTTTTATTAATCAAGATCGATCCCCATATGATCAATATTATGACCATGTATTTTTATGTGGCCATCATGGGCATCTACCAGGATCGAATAATTAATGCACTCACACTGCTCATCACCTTGTCGATCTTATGTTTCTATTTTTTTACTCAAGGAGAAAATATATTTCACTCTACAAATGTTCAGGACCTTCTTTTCTATATCATTACTTTTACTTTGGTATCTGTCGTAAATCTGATGTATGCGCAGTTCAATAACACTTTACAGCAAGAAAAGGAACTAGAAAAGCAAAGAGCATTAGAAGCCAAAAGCGCAATGAAAACCATGCTGACTAAAATTACAGAATCCGTTCAGGCTGCGAGTCAGTATCAGAATGATTTACAGGTGGCCACGTATGAAACCAATCAACGATCGATTGAGATTGTGTCTTCCATTGAAAATATCATTGAATCGTTAGAAATGCAGAACAAACAATCTTTGCTGCTAGCTAATCAGTTCAATCAGGTTAATGAGCAGATTAACAATCTACTGATACCTACCATGTTCCCACATAAACAAAACTCTTTCTTCACAGCTACAGCTGTAGATTCAGCTTTAACTGCACCTCTAGAGGAGACTCTTATTGAGATAAAGTCTATGTTACAGAACCTTGGAACAGCAGCAGAGAGAACAGTAGATATAACCGAATACAACAAAGGAAGCCTGAAAGATGTGCTCCATCTGGTCTCTACTCAACAGCAGGAAATCACATCTTTATCTGAAAGTTTTGCCAAACTCGAAAGACAGCTCCGTCGGATGAATCGAAGAAGCCAACTATAATTGAACACGGGCATTCCGTTTTGGAATGTCTTTTTGGCTACCATTTAAAACGATCTATAATCATATCGGCCACATTTTCAGCATCGACCTGAGTGTTATTAATCCGCACATAATTTTCCCCCGACAACTCTCCTTCTAGCGAATTAAGGCGGTACTGCTTCACCGTATCCAGTAAATCCTGCTTTGAAAAAGTGATGTCCCGCTTGGTTGGTTTATGTTCAAGTCGATTCGGTGTTTGGTTGCGTCTCAGTCGTTCCTCCGTATCTGCCTCTAGTTCAACATAATATATGGATGCCCCCTGCGAGGTGAAAATACTACTAATCTTCTCCACGTAGTCTCGATCCTCAGGAAGGTCTAAAGCCCATACAAACGTAAAGATGAGACCCGTAAGATCACTTTTCGCTGCCTCTTCAAAAATCTCTTTTCGAAACAAGTTCACCAGCCGTTTCCCCGCGGGACTACTATAGCTAAAAAAATTAGAAACCAAATCAATCGTCATATGATTATGAAAAAGCTTCATTCCTGTCTTACGGGCTAATTCCTGCCCTACCGTCATTTTACCAACCGCCTGCGGACCAAAGATGATCACGAATTTCATTGGTTATCCCCCTAAATTATATCCATATTATTCCTATTATATATGGATTATGGTAAGGTTCAAGTAATGACATTGCCACTTCGTCTGTGAAAAAATCATGTTTATAGTAGGAGGTAAACGGACATGTTCTCGAAAAAAGAACCAAAAGATAAAGAAGCCCAAAAACAAGAAAAGCATCAGCCAGAATCGCATCAAAGCCCAAGCGTATATTTGGTTAACGATGCCATTGAAGACTTCGCTAAACGTGGAGGTTTTGATGATCTGGCAGGAATGGGAAAACCTCTAAAGGTTCCAGAGGGGGATGTACTGTCCGGTGTTCTAAAGAACGCAAATTACCTCCCTCCCTGGGTTGAGCTTAGAAAAGAAATTGCAGCAGAAATGAAACTTCTCATCCATAAAATGAATCATATTAACCCAGCGGAAGTAGAGATCGAGATTGAACTTCTTAATGAAAAGATTAAAAACTATAATAAAAAAGTACCAAATCCTGTTCTACAAAAAGGATTTGTATCCGAGCAAACACTTGAAATCAAATATGAAAATCACTGGCGATAATATAGTTCCTCTTATGGCCAAGCATAAAAACCGCCGAGCTGAACTAAACTCAGCCATATAAAAACTGCACCTCCAATGTTAGTTGATATCTAACATTTGGGGTGCAGTTCAAACTCAGCAGTTTAACCTATTCCGCTTATTTCATTGTCATAAACGTTATTTTTTCTTGATCATCACGGTTCTTGAATTCGTAAAAGCAGCAAGTCCTGCTCTACCGTGTTCTACACCAATTCCCGACTCTTTATGGCCGCCAAATGGGAAGTCAGGCTGCATGACTTGGGATTCATTAATCCAGACCGTTCCTGTTTCTAAACGTGAAGCCACGTCATAAGCCAGCTCTAAATCTTTGCCCCATACAGAACCGGCAAGACCATACTTCGTGTGATTAGCACGCTGTACTGCTTCATCAATATCTTTATATTTCAGGAGCGGTACGATGGGACCAAATGGTTCTTCCTGAACGAGCCGAGAATCTTCTGGCGGATTATCTACAATAGTAACGGGAATATAATATCCTTTACCTGCAGGAACTTCTCCTTCATAGGCAATCCGGGCACCGCTGTCTTTGGTCTCTTGAATGAGTTCCCTCACCTTGTCATACTGCATTTTGTTTTGCAGCGGACCTAGACCCGTCTTCGGATCAGAAGGATCTCCTACCTGTATCGTCTTCGCATAAGCGATCATTTCTTCGAGAACTTCATCATAAATCTTTTCATGAATATAAAGTCGTTTTGCATCCACACACACTTGTCCTGTATTCGCAAAAGCTGCCCAGAATAACCCTTCAACCACTTGCTTCGGATCTGCATCAGACAACACAATCGCGGCATCATTCCCGCCTAGCTCAAGGGTTGTCCGTTTTAGATTGTCTGATGCGCTCTTCATTACTTTTTTCCCTGTTTCCGTTGAACCCGTGAAAGAAATTTTATCCATTCCTTCATGCGCTGTCATCCAAGGACCCAGATCATCTCCACCCGAGATGATATTAAGTACCCCTTTAGGGAACAAATCCTTAGCGAGTTCTGCCATACGAAGAGTAGATAGCGGCGTATTAGGTGATGGTTTAACAACGAGTGTATTCCCGGTAAGGAGCGCCGGTGCGATTTTCCAAGCCGCCAAATTCATAGGGAAATTCCAAGGAACAATAGCCCCTACTACACCAAGAGGAACATACTGCAGTACCACCTTATGCTCTTCGGAATCCTCCAATATCTCTTCATCCAGACGCTGTGAGGCGATTGCCCGGTACCACCGGATCGCGTCTTCCATCTCAGCCTGGCTTGCCTGAAGCGGCTTCCCATTCTCATTCATAAGCAGTTCCGTTAATTCATCTTTGTTCTTCTCTATTACGTCAGCCAGTTTCATAAGCAGTTCTGCACGTTCCTCAGTTGGTCTGCTAGACCATGCAGGGAATGCTTCTCTGGCTGCTGCAACCGCTCTATCTAAATCCTCACGTGAGGCATCAGGAACTTCAGCGATGACCTCTTCATTGGAAGGATTAATTACGGGAATCGTTTTCTTCGTCTGAATATACTCGCCGTCAATTAACATGCCTACAGGTTTATTTATTGTAATCGTTTTCATTTTTGGTTCCTCCGTTTCGCATTTACAGTTCCCACACCGGAACTGTTCTTAAAGATTAGGTATAAGAATTGACTCACCAATACACTTATTTCACTTGATTTATGTCATGCAGAATAAACTGCTTCACATCGGGCATACCAGCAAAGGACTTGATGCTGTAGGTGAATTCTACAGACTTCTCAGAATCCCAAGCTTCCACTTTCTCCATGATGCCTTCCTTCAGTTGAAAACATATCGCTTCACCATCTACTTCAATTTCCACAGTATGTGGATCCGCTAGACCGGTGTAAATTCCTTTAGCTTCTATTTTATTAGATTCACTTGTCGTGATCTCGGTTTTATCTTGAATCGTCTCTGAAGTTGTTTCATATATGAACGGCTTTTCAGGGGAGCCTGCTGTGTTGATCTCTGCAGCCGCCGCCTGTTCTGCGTTAAAAGTAGCAACAGCTAACATCAATATACTTCCGGTTAACAAAGTCGAATGATGTTTTCGTCTTTTCATAAGTTTATCCTCCCAATCCTGAGTTAAGCTTACTTTTCATTACACGAAAAAAGAGGGGTTCAATCATTTTTCCGCAAAGAGAGAGTGCATTTCAAGTTTGTTTTTTTGCTTTTCGGCTTTGTTTTTTATCGGTATAATATGAAAGGTTGTAGGTGATTTAATATACATCTAGAGACAATACATACATTCGATTGGGAGAATCAGAAATGCAAAGTGAACGACGGTCATTTAGTAAGTATGAACTGCTTTATATTATTGGCATTGTTGCCATATCGTTTTCCTCTATTTTTGTAAGATGGTCTGAGGCGGAAGTATCTGTCGTTGCCATGTATCGGCTTTTTTTAACGAATCTACTGATGGCCCCATTACTTTATAAATACCGTCATCAAATTTTTCGTTTGAATAAGAAAGAGTGGCTGACTCTTGCTGCCTCCGGTATCATACTGGGAGTTCACTTTCTATTATGGATGAGTTCCTTACGGCTGACTACCGTAGCGAGTTCCACTGTCATTTTGACACTAGAACCGATTTTCGTGATGCTGGGTTCGATGTGGATCTTTGCTGCCAAACCAAATCGTTCGATGCTCATTGGTATGGGTATGGCTGTCGCCGGTTCAATCATTATCGGAGCAGGTGATTTTAAGTTGTCAGGAGATGCCCTTACAGGAGATCTTCTCTCTTTTCTAGGCACGATTGCGGTTGCTATACATATGATTATTGGACAACATGCTCGGAAGAACATTAGTGCTTTTGTATATAACTTCTGGGTGTTCCTGTTCGCTGGTTCTTCCCTGGCACTGTATAACGCTGGAAACCAGATTCCGTTCACAGGATACGACGCCCGCGAGTGGGGGATCTTCCTTCTTCTTGCGATTGTACCTACCCTGCTCGGTCACTATTTATTTAATTGGCTGCTAAAAGTAATGAGCGCAACCACCGTATCCATGTCTGTACTGGGTGAACCAGTCATCGCTTCTCTCTTAGCTTGGATGCTGCTTGGAGAAGCACTTACGGCCCTGCAGCTCATCGCTGGAGTGATTATACTTGCCGGAGTGTGGTTTTTTCTTCGATATGGCACAGATCCTCTTCATGCAGAGACCATACCGCTGGCAGAAGCAGCAGATCCCTTGAATACGATAAGTCCCGTTCCTCAAACCAAAGGATAATGCGTAAGAATATTAATAAATGTGTAGAAGTCATCAAAAGGAGGAAGATGAATGAACTCAATCGTAAGTATGAGATGGGTCCTAGCAAGAATGTATGAACCAGACATCTTTATCGCAGACTGCCGCTTTTCTTTGGCAGAGCCTGAAGCAGGAAGAACCGCTTTTCAGCAAGACCATATCCCTGGAGCGGTTTATTTTAATCTTGAACACAGTTTGTCCTCTCCTCTACAAGATCAGGGACACGGGGGACGTCACCCTCTTCCAGATATTGACAGCCTTGCGCAGCTATTGCGAAAATCAGGCGTAAGTAACGAGACACGTATTGTTGTGTATGATGATCAGGGCGGTGCGATGGCTTCCCGTCTATGGTGGCTGCTGCGCTATATGGGGCATGAGGAGGTTTACCTGATGGATGAAGGCTACAGCGCCTGGAAGGCGGCTGGATTTCCCGTTACAGCAGAGGAGCCGATTCGCATACCTGCTTCTTTTACACCTCAAATTCAGCAGAATCTACTCGCAAGCTTAGAAGAAGTTCGAGAAGCTTCTAAGCAGGGTTCTTCCCTACTCATTGATTCTCGTGAACATGCACGTTATTTAGGTCTTGAAGAACCGATCGATCATACAGCAGGACATATTCCGGGTGCGATCAACTTATTTTGGAAGGAAAATCTTGAATCGGACGGTAGATGGAAATCCCCAGAAGCACTTGCAGATCGCTTCCGTCACCTGCCGAAAGATCAGGAGATCATTGTATACTGCGGTTCAGGTGTCACGGCTTGTCCCAATGTGTTAGCTCTTCGCGCAGCGGGATTTGATAAAGTTAAACTATATGCAGGAAGCTGGAGCGACTGGATCTCCTATCCGGAGAACCCGGTGGCTACTGGAAAAGAGTAACAACGGGGAGATCGTGCTCTTAGCGTTCTTTATTATTTGATCCTATGGCGGTGGATCTCCGAGCTACTGAAGAGAGAAAGTTGGAGTGCGGAGGCTTGATCTTGCGCTCAAAAAAAGGGAGCCTTATAGGCTCCCTCTATGTTAAGCATCGATTTATTTTACTCGGAATGTGCGGCTTCCGTATTTACGGACGAGAATAAGCGAAATAAGTAAGTAAACTAGCGTAAGAGTAACCACAATGACAGTAAAAATACCTGCTGGCGCTCGTACGATAATACTAATACCACTTGCGAACGATACCAACATGTTTATAACATGATACAGCGGATTCTTCACATTTAATTCCGTAGCATATGGCTGAAAGATATAATACATAAACAGATGATGGATAGAAAAAAAGATAGACAGAGATAATACGCACACCCACATCATGAGTATCTCTTTACTCAACCCTTCTCCGCTCGCAGCTAACATGATAACTGATAATACCGCAGCTAGAGTTATTGCAATTCTTATATTGAGGAGCATTATTTTAACTAGCCGAATCCTATAATGCTCAAAAGATGCAGCTCTAAAGAAGCTATACCGCAGCAAACTGAGATCACAGTTATAGAACATAGCTCTGCACATTTTCTCTCCCACGGACAAAAAATACATAGCCAAAACTAGGAAGGGAAAAACAATTCCTTGATCTAGCACTAAAAACTCTTCTCTCTGTGAGAGCATCATAACGACTGCCACTCCCACCGCACCCAATGCACCTATAATGGCCATCCTTTTGTAAACTGGATCATAAATAAGACTGCGATGCCTGGAAAAGAACAACATATTCAGATAGCTGTAGCCTTCCTTTGTTCCGATCTTCTTCTGATGCTTCTCATCCAAGACATAATCGCTTTCTTTGGATTTCACACTCGTTTTTTGTGCCTCCGACATCATACGTCCAAGATCCAGCAAGGGATCATCCCTTTTGGTCGCGGCATCGACAGCCCCACTATAATTGGAATAACGGGCAAGTCGAACAGCTGCGTAAATACCTCCAACCACGATGACCAGACAGATTGGCAGGCTCAGCAGAATCGACGAGGTTACCGGTACCCAGCCAAACAGTAGTGGCAGATAAGCAGCTGCATAGCCAAACCCGATAACGCTCCAAACCATCACGTTATTTTTAATCAAGACCATACCTGTTTTATCAAATAGCTTAAGATGTAGATACTCCATTCCAATCCTCCACAAGGTGACAGACACCACCAACAAAATAGTCTCTGTGATGGAGGCTCCCAGCAGTGAGGTGAATAGCAACATTGCAGGCATGAAATACACCATAAACGTGACATAACGATAACCAAGAGAAGCCTTCATATATCTTGCAGGAGACTGTCTCATTAGCTTCACAGCTACGTACTTCTCCCTTTTCGGCTCCAATATGGTGGCACTACTAACCCCTGCGACCACAAAGCTGAGCAGGAAATAAATATGTATAAAATACTGAAGCTGAACTTCCTCAGAGAGTCCATTACCTAATCCAACTACCGGCACGTAGATAAGCATCCCTACATAGGCTAGCCTAATTGCAAATCCCCATAGCAAGCTTATAAGAAATACGATAATGGAAATGACCTTTTTCAAGTTTACATTGGCGTAGATACTGTCCGTCACAAGCTTGCCGATCACCGGTATCTTCTGGATGTAATAAATGAACAGGTTCGCTGCAGTGGATGTCCGTACGGCAACAAGTGTATTAAGTGTTCTCAGCATAGCTATCAACCTTCAGCAGATTTATAATATTTTGTTCAAATTCCGCACTGTGCAACAACTCTGTGGGTACGGAAGACAATAGTCCATTGTTCAACATGACAAGCTCATCGCATAGATCGGATGCCAACTGTAGAATGTGCGTAGAGAAAACAAGAATATGGTCCTGTTTCATCTCTCTCAACATCTCCTTCATCTCCGATGCCACAATGATGTCAAAAGAGGTGAGCGGTTCATCGAGCAAAATCACCGGTGGTTTCGTTATGAGGAACAGCAGCATTTGTAGCTTGTTCTTCATCCCATGGGAGTAACCCTTAATGAGCCGGTGTCTATCCTCCTCTGACATACTCATCATGTCAAAATAATCGTCGATGCTTTGATCCATTCGCAGCTTATCACGGTTAATATCCATAAAGAACTTAACGAATTCATAGCCAGTCAGGAACTCAGGCAGAATCGGTAGGGAATAGACATAACCAATATCCTGCTCGCGCAGCTCTCGAACCTGTCCATTCTCCTCCAATAACACGTTCCCTCCATCCATAGCCATCTCTCCGCTCAAACAGTTGAACAATGTCGTTTTTCCTGCCCCGTTCCGGCCGAGCAGCCCGTATATCTTTCCTTTTTCAAAAGTATAAGACGCTCCCTTGAGCACCTTTTTCCCGTCAAATTGTTTAACAATATCTTCTATGATCAGACGCAATAACAAATCCCCCTTCAAATAAAATACGATTTGATTTTTATTTCTATACGTAAAAGGAGGCAGTGTAGTTTCATTAACCATTGCGATGGTGTAACTATGTAATGGTATTGTTTTGATTTGGTCCAAAATTACTAATTTATCGCAGTGCTGTGTACTCGGCATTTTCGTGCATTGCTATATGACATCGGTGCCGCGTAGTGATGGAATAACCCACGCAGAGAGCGTGGGTTATTTTTTAGCATATACCGTGTTTTTCTTGCAAAGTCAGCAATGAAGTAGTCGCATAGCAGCGATTCTTTTATCAGTTAATCTACAAATTCTTTGTTCACATTAGCTACAGTCAGAGGCCCGTGATGAGCATCGAAGAAATCGATCACTATGTCCTGAAGGTCACTCCGGGTTGTCTCTTCAGAAAGCGTAAACTCCAATTGACGAAACTGATACCACTGCCCCACTGCATCCTTTTCGTAGGAAGCTATGCCCGTATTGTAATATCCTTCACTGGTGGCTGTCGTATAAGTCGCTGTTCCCCCATCTTCCGCTGCTCCTGCTTGCTGATTCCATTCGGTGAATGACAATGGCTCATATACGGTAAACCCTTGCTCATCAGCCCACTTCGCTTGATCAGGAAAATACGTACCTATTTTAGTAATCGCACAGCCCTGACAAGACCCAGCCGTGTCGCTATAATGGAGCGTTTGCTCTTTATTACTTGGATCGGTCAACGTTACCCCATAAGAACCATTCGCTCCAACGATCGCGGAAGCTTCCCAACCGATGGGCGCAAGCAGCAGATATCCAGAAGCCATGTCAGAACGATAAATCAGTACCGCTTGCAGTTCATCCTTCATCTCAGGTGGAATCTTATAACTTACAGCAGTTGGCGTAAGAATCTGAAAAGGTTCTGACTGAGTACCATCATCCACACTGAGATCGGCTTTTGTTATTTGTAACGGGAGCTCTACTTCTTCACCGTGAGTACCCGAGAACGTGATGAATTTTTCTGTAGAATCGATCAGTTCCGCTTCATTATTCACTGCTGCCTGATTAGGTGAGGTTATTTGGGTAAGAGGCTGCTGTCGATCTGTACCTCCCCAATTACTATAGGTTATATAAATAGTACCAGCTAGTATAAGAAGCATAACAGCGGATATTATCCATTTTTTAAAACCTGACTTTTTCATCGTTCTTTTACCTCCTCTATGCCAGTATCTTTACTGAATAGACTAGTTTATAACGGTAAAAGTTTCATACTCAGCTTGAAATTCCATTATTTTTTTAAATCTTTGATAAATCGATATTACATCATTCAAAACAATGCTGTCATACATAGTCTGTGTAGGCCTCTCATGGTTTGTATGCCTGTCCCTCTTAATCAGACAGTCTAACTCTTCCTCACTAGAATCCTTTATTTTATCAACTTCTTCTAGAATGATTCTCACCGTAGCCTGATCTATCTTTTTCGTTTGCACGCGTAAGAAAAGCTCGTAAATCGAATGATTAACCAATCTCAGGTTCTCTAAAAAACGGTTCGCATCTTTTAGCTCTCTCGTTTCATTATTCAGAAGTATCCGGTCTTCTATCAACGTCGAGATCACAAATAGGTGATGAATACTGTGAATATTGGTCGGATTGGGATTTTTAATAAAGTCATAAAGCTCCTCTATCAGAAACCTAGATGTATCTTTATACATTTGAACGAGGTCCTTTGTGCCTTTTTCAATGCTATGAGAAAGAATAAACCGATTCGCCAGCATCCCTATGCCAATACCAAGGATGACGTATAAAATTCGTTCAAACGTCACCACACCCATGCCACTCACTACTGCAGCAGTTCCTAAAGCCGGAACGGTCGCTGTGAGGATAATCGTGCGATAAGCGACTGCAAAACTATTCAAATATCCAAACAGCAGGATGATCAGTGCGTGGCTGGATGGACTATTAAATATACTGAACAACACAAAGAAGATAACAGCTCCCATTATCGTTCCTTTGAGCCGTTCAGTAAATCGAAACTTTGCAATTTCAGCATATGGCTGTGTTACAGAGAAGATCGTAAACATCATCCATCTTCCCTGCTCAAGTGCAAAGTAATCTGTAATAAAAGCCGCCATCGTAACCGAAATGCTCAAACGAACAGCATAAGTAAATCGCACCGAATTTTTATTGAAATTAGCGATATGAAGATACGATTTTTGAAATAGTCTGGGGATGCTCTCCAATTTCTCGACTTTTCGCAGTTCTTTCTTCTCCGTATTTTGTAATTCCTCAAGCAACTCATAAATCATTTCAAAAGTAAGAAACAATTCCGAAGCGAATTCGCGGTTGGCTGTTTGCTCCTCATTTGGTAGGTATTGAAGCTTCTCCCCATCAAGCGGCTCTTTTCGAATAAAGTGAACTACATTCCTTAATTCTGCCGTCAATGCCTGAATAAACTCATCAATAGGAAGAGATTCATCATATTGATCTAGTAACAGGTGCAATTTTTCGAGACAGGCTGAAATTTTAAGATAGATTCTGCCTTCGTTTGATACATAATAACCATCGACTGTACGATGGTAAATCATCTTTCGTATCTCTTTAATGGATTTTTCAATTGTATGATTGAAATGCAGCGTATCTTTTTGTAATTGAATGGCCTCTAACTTCTGAATGAACTGTTCATAGATTGAAACCAGGAGTTTACTCCCTATTTTCTCCATCTTATTGTTATTAACTAAGAACTGAACTGCCATGATCATGACAGCACCGAAGATCAGAGCCATAATACGAAGCGGCAATGTTTCAAAGGGTACAGGTGTAGTCAAGATAAAAAGATATTGTAAACCGAAAGCAATCGTCAGCGGCTTCACTAGATTGAAGGAAAAGAAATAGCCGACGACAAACATCGATACAAAGTTTAGAGGGATCGCGATCCACATATGGATAGCCGATATGTACCCAAATATCCCTTGCAGTAGATTAACAGTGAGTAAAAGAAAGAAGTTTTTCCAAGGGTTCGCAGTTAAATCTCTATCCAAGTACATAAGCGTTGCGATAACTATAGTTACACCAATCAGCGTGTTGTCTGTGCTAAAAACGGAATTGAACACAAAAATGAACAAAAGGATACAAATAAAAATGATCGTCTTTGTAAGTATACGTTTTTTCATAAGAATTAGCGTTCGCTAGTTCTTGCAGATTTATTCCATCTTAGACCGGAGACTTAAAACTCTCGGACATAAGCACGGTCCGACTTCATTCCTCCCTCATATGTTAGGGAGAAAGGGGTGAACTTTTTCATTATGAACTATCAAAGTACGACCATTAAAAGCAAATGGACCAAAACAAAGTGGCTCTTAGAAAGCACAAGAATAAAAAAGTATATTCCCAGAACCCTTCCCTTTACCTATAACAATTTAAAATTTATGATTTCTGAGTATTCCACTGTTTATTTTAAACCTGTAAGCGGCGCCGGCGGGCATCATATTGTCCGTATCACACAAATAGGCGGCAGCTATCAAACTCAGCACAAATCCGTAAAGAAGCGTTACTCTACCATTGATGGACTCTATGAATATTTGAAAAAACATACAAAAGGGGGAGATTATCTATTACAAAAAGGAATCAAACTTGCCACGGTTAAAGGGAGACCTTTCGACATTCGTGTCATGGTTCAAAAAACAAATCGTGACGTGTGGAAAAGCACAGCCATCTTTGTTAAAATTGGCAGACCGAATTCCGTAGCAACAAACTACAACCAAGGTGGAACTATCGGATATTTTTCACGAACTTTGACTCTAGCAGGATTCAGAAAGACACAAATAAATAGGATCACTGAAGAACTGATCACTCTAGGCGAATCGGTAGGAACTATATTTAATCAGCATGATCCTGGATTTCAAGAACTCGGGCTTGATGTTGCCTTGGACAAGGGCGGTAACATTTGGATTCTTGAAGTAAATACAAGGCCGCAGATCTATCCACTTAAACAAATGAAGGACAAAAGCATGTATTACCGAATTTTATCCTATGCCAAGCAGTATGGAAGAAGAAAATAATGGACTCGGAAGAACAACTACAGATCTAAATCTCCTCATGTTTCCGTTGTTCACATATTTACAGTCTGAATCTAATTCATTATAATGAGTCTATTAAAAGAGCTGCGCAATTTAGGTTTGCACAAAGCGATTAAAGGATATCCTTTCCTTTAGTCGCTTTTTTTGTGAGTAAAAAGACAAACGGAGGAATTACACATGAAGAAAAGAATGTATGACATGGTTATGCTCATCGTTGGAGCATTCATTTTTGCACTTGCCGTCAATTTATTTATTATTCCTAATGATTTCGGAGAAGGCGGCGTTACAGGGATTTCTATTATTCTATTTTATTTATTTGAATGGTCCCCTGCTGTTGTCAGTTTGGTTGCAAACAGCATCTTGCTGATTATTGGATATCGACTGCTCGATAAAACGACTACGGTTTATACGATCATTGTAGTCGCATTTAACGCCTTGTTCCTGCATCTTACCGAACATTGGTATATTGATTCGAATGAACCGGTTATCAATGCAATATTTGCGGGTTTATTTGCTGGAGTCGGCATCGGTCTCATTATCAGAGTCGGGGGAACCACGGCAGGAACAACCATTCTCGCTCGTCTAGCTAATAAGTTCTGGGACTGGAATATCAGCTATGGCTTACTTTTCTTTGATCTCATTGTAGCCGGATTATCCGTCTTTGTTATTGGGATCGAAAAAACGATGTTCACCGTTCTCATTCTCTACATCGGCACGAAAGCGATGGAATTTATCATCGAAGGTTTGAACCCGAAAAAAGCAGTAACGATCATTTCTCCTCATCACGATCGAATTGCAAAGCAAGTAACCGACATTATGGATCGCGGTGTCACCGTCCTAAGAGGTTATGGATATTACACAGGGACAACAAAAGATGTGCTGTATATCGTCATCAATAAACAAGAAGTATCTACCCTGAAAAAAATTGTAAAAGCAGAAGATGTGAGTGCATTCGTCACTATTCATGATGTTCGGGATGTATTTGGTGAAGGATTTATTGATATTTCTAAATAGGAATGCCCTTATATTTCATTAAGAATCATATAGAGTTTCTCACTCTCGTGAAAAATTGTTACAATAGGATATGAATGTGTGAATATAACTGAAGATTAGAATCGAAAGTGAGGCCTATCCATTACATGATCATAAAACCGAGAACACGCGGATTCATCTGTACAACTTCCCATCCGGTGGGTTGTGCACGTCACGTAGAACAGCAAATAGAATATGTAAAATCACAACCGGCAGTTAAAGGTCCAAAAAACGTCCTTGTTATTGGAGCGTCGACGGGATATGGTTTATCATCCCGAATTGTGGCAGCTTTTGGCGCAGGTGCAAATACGATTGGCGTGTATCGCCCAAGCGCAGGAAGTGAGAAACGCACCGCATCTGCAGGCTGGTATAACTCTGCCGCTTTTGAAGCGGCTGCGGAAGAAGCAGGACTTATTTCTTACAGCGTGACAGGCGATGCTTTTACAGAAGAAACGAAACAAAAAACGATAGAAGTCATTCGTGAAAAACTAGGACAGGTAGATCTTGTCGTATACAGTGTAGCAGCTCCTAGACGTCAAGATCCTGCAACGGGTGAGATGGTTAACTCGGTGCTTAAGCCAATCGGTGAGCCATATACCAATAAAACGGTCAATTTCCATACCGGAGAAGTAACGCCAATCACGATTGATCCGGCAACGGAAGAAGAAGTACAGCATACGGTTACCGTTATGGGCGGAGACGACTGGCAGCTATGGATTCATGCTCTTAAAGAGGGCGGCGTACTTGCAGAGAATGCAGTGACCATTGCTTACTCCTATATCGGTTCTGACATTACACAAGCGATCTATCGCGAAGGTTCGATCGGACAAGCGAAAGATCACCTCGAAGCGACGGCCCATACCTTAAACGATACACTTGGAGAAAACGGGGGCCGCGCTTATGTAGCAGTAAGCAAAGCACTTGTAACCCAATCCAGTTCTGCAATTCCTGTCGTTCCGCTATATGTATCCGCACTTTATAAAGTAATGAAAGAAAAAGGACTGCATGAGGGTACGATTGAACAAATGTATCGTTTATTCGCAGATCGTTTATATCATGCTGAAGGCACGGCAGTGGATGAAAAAGGCCGTATTCGAATTGATGACTGGGAGCTTCAAGCGGATGTTCAAGAAGAAGTTCGCCAGATCTGGGATGAAATTTCTACAGATAATATCAATGAACTTTCGGATCTTGAAGGTTATCGGAAAGAATTTTTCCAATTATTTGGATTTCAAATGGACGGGGTTGATTACGAAGCGGATGTGAATCCGGATGTAAAGATCCCGCAAGCCATCACTGTTTCAGAATAAAATAATGAATAGCGATTCGATCGGCCGTTCTTTTTCTGTCGATACGGATCGCTTTTTTATATTAGGCTGTCTTCCTTACGTGACAGTACATATAGTATTAAAACCAGGATAGACAAGGAGGATGAATACAGGGTGCATATCCTCATCGTCAGCCCGGAGCAATTTCCTTTGCCAGGAAGCGGATCTGTTGAAATTTGTATTCTTGCCATTGCTGAACAGTTATCCCGGCACCATCAAGTTACGGTAATCAGCCCTCTATTCTCCCATCAAACCGAAGAAACGTGGCTAAATCCCAAGCTACGGATTAAACGAGTTAACGCAAAACTTCCCTCTGAATACAGTAAAGCGGTGATTAAAACTATCGCTCAGCTGGAACAACCTGTCGATATCATCCAAGTGGATAATCGTCCCAGATCCATGTCGAGAATAAAAGAGGCGTTCCCTTCCATTCCGGTGGTCCTTTTCCTCCACTCGCTTACCTTTATCCCGCAGAATCGTCTCATTACTTCTTCTCTTCAAAAGGCTGATCTTATCGTAACCAATAGTAAGTCGCTAAAACGAGCTGTCCTCCATCGTTTTCCTATACAGGCAAAAAAACTCACTCATATCGCTCTCGGTGTTGATCATTTTCGCTTCAAACCGTTACATGATGCAGAGAAGCGAGTTTACTATGAACTCTATAGGCTCCCGGCAGATCGATTTCATATTCTTTATGTAGGAAGACTTATTCCCCAGAAAGGGATTTCTACCCTCATTCGTGCGATTCACCATCTAAAACCAATCATCAAATCTAAAGCTCATCTAATCATTGCGGGAAAAACAAAAAATAAAGCTTACAGGAACACCTTACAAAAACTCGCGCAAAAACTGCACGTTTCCGTTACTTTTCTTGGTGAAATACCGCATGAGCAAATTCATACACTATATCCGCTCGCTTCTTGTATGGTATGTCCCTCTCAAAAACACGAGGCCTTTGGTCTCGTCAATATAGAAGCCCTGTCTTGCGGAATCCCCGTGATTGCCTCCAGTAATGGAGGGATGAAAGAGATTATTACTCATGGGTATAATGGTTTCTTAGTAACCAATTATAAACAAGCAAAAAGCTTTACTTCTCATCTCTCCCATCTGGCTCAATCAACGGAACTCTTAAGCTTGATGGGAAATAACGGAAGAACAACCGTACTAGAAAGATATGCTTGGCAAGTAACTGCTCAAAAGCTAGAATCTGCTTATATGAGTTTGCTATGAATCCTATATAGCCGCCCGCTATCAGAGTTGTTCCGATGGAGTGCGGTACATAATGAACGCTTCCTTCTCTCCCGTTCCCGGTTTCGTTGCTACTTCCTTCAGTTCAATAATGGCGATATCATGAAAAATAAACTGCACTACCCCTAGGGTCTGTTGCCGAAAGGAATCATAGATCCGGCCAGCACTGCGGCATCCTCGGGGAACCGAAGTTGAATTATTCGCTATATAACCCACTTGTCCATGAGAAGGCAGAACGACCCGGATTGCTTCAGGATCAGAAAGATTGTCAGGATCCTTTACAAGGAATACGGGATCTCCCACTTTTACTTTTAAAGAACTCGGATAATATTTCATGCCTATAATAGCTGCGTAAATCTTTTTATGCATTGTTCTTCCTCCTTCATCTTCAACACGATCAACATGTAATACTTACTATATCGGTAACCTATATTCGTTCTTTTACACTATCAACTAAATCTTTTGAACTATATGATATATTTTAATTCAATAAATTAGTTCTAAAGTCACTATTATATCCTTAAACATTCCCTTGTTATTTTTCACTGAAATAGGGAAATTGAGATTTTAGTTCGATTCATTCTTCATAATTGTGCAAAGTAATCATCTTTCTTCCTTGCCTCTTACGGTGAACACCGAAAAAAGCTCGACCCTAAGGGCCGAGCTTTTTTGCTTTCTATTAAATTACTAATTTACGTATTATTCCTCACTAGAGCCCTCAGCTGATTCTTCAGAAACAGTAGTGTCTTCACCTGTATCCGTATCAGCGGCTCTAAGCACGGTTACAGAAGCAATCAACATATCTTCAGAAGAAACTAAAGTGACCCCTTTCGGCAATTTCAGATCAGACGCAGATAATTTATCTCCGACGTCCATTCCCGAAATATCCACTTCAATGGAAGCTGGAAGAGCATCCGGCAATCCTTCTACAATCAATTCTGTTTCTTGTGTCTGAAGAACACCCGCTTTTTTAGTCCCTTTTGGTGTTCCTTGAAACTCAATCGGAATGGTTACCTGAATGGATTTATTTTTAGAAATTTGAATAAAGTCAACATGAATCAATTGATCATTTCTCTTTTGCATATCTTTAATGAGAACCGGTACTTTTTTGCCGTCTTTCAATTGGAGTTCAAATAACTCAGAACGTCCCGTACGAGCTAAACGATTGACGTCCTTCTCGTCTACATGAATGGAAATACTATCAAACGATGGACCATATACGACGCCAGGAACTCGTCCACTTTTTCTGAGAGTTGCAAGTGCTGCGCCCTTGTTCTCTGTTCTTTGCTCAGCTGTGAGTTGGGCTGTTTTTCCGTTGGATTTCATTGTAAAACATCCTCCTTCAAAGATCCGTGGTTTCCTAATTTGGCCACTTGGTCATAATCTACATTACCCACTAGAGGAGGAAACCTAACATTTTAATAAATATTTTTCAAAATAATAGATGAGAGACCTTTCCATAAAAGAGAAAAAGGACTGCCAAATAAGCAGCCTCTTCTCCACAATTATGCACTGCTTAAACCATGCAGCTTCATTAGCCTTCCCCCTACAGCTACCACAACTTCTCGTGTACCGCTCTTCACTTTGACCTTAATGCGTTCGTTTCCTGGAGTCGAAGGAAGTTCAATGAACAAATCACGATCACCTTCGCGCCTTTCCCATTCATTCAGCCGTATGATATACCCAATTCGTTTCATACCTGGAGCAACCTTGACCTGCGCAACCACGCTTCCATCTGAAGTAGGATGGAATGGGATCTTCCCATCATGCATTCCGGTACCCCATACCCAAACGTTCCATCCATCATAATGATGGTCAGGGCGTTCATATTCAATCTCAACCGTCCGGATAAAAAAGGGATGAATCTGTACATTCCACTCCGCTGTAAGGGAACCACACTGCGCCGTAATTACTCCTTTACCAGGACGAATGGCTAGAAGCTTCCCTGTATGATCTATGGACACAATTCTGGGAGTTGTCGCAGCAAGCTGGACCGTTTGACCGGGAAGGACTTGATTGTACTGATCCCGCACGGTCGTTTGTAAAGGATAGTTTTGGGTCGCATACATCATAGGTTCTCCCGTAATTTCAATGCGAGCAGGTACCAGATGATCTACGATCATACGGATAGAAGCTTGAACTTTTCCGCACACAGCGGTAATGGTTCCTTCACCTAGAGCCGCTCCTATTATTTTTCCTGTTTGACGAACGATAATCCTTTCAGGATCCGAAGATATCCACTGCGGCTGCAGTCCTTCTATCATTTTGTTATGCTGATCTTTAAACACGACCTCAAGCTTCATTTCTTCTGCACGTTGAATTGCTTTTTTAGGAGACCGGATGTCCATGGATGTAAGAATCTGAGGTTCTACTCCGCTTTCCTTGTCGTAGAGAACCATCATAGACAGCCGCGGAACGGTCACACTACCTTGGACATGGTCCAGCACTTCGACTCCAGCAGCATGGTCATTAACGACAACATTCCATGCGCTGTCCTGAGGCAAATCCACCTTGCTCTCCTGTTCTTTCCCATTATAAATAATCAAAATTCGGTTCCAGGAGTCCTTTACCTCTGTTCCTTCTAAGAGATAAGCAAGCACTCCATGCCCGCAGCTAAGCACCTTTAAATGACGCTCCACTTGTTCCCGCTGCGCCATCTTAAATGCCACATGCGCTTTACGCAAACGAAGAAGTCCGCAGTAATAGTCAAATACAGGGCGAAACCTCGCCTTATTACTCCAGCGCAGTGCATTTACAGCGTCCCCGCTGCGGTAACTGTTATGGTCACCGTATTTAGATCGAAGGATCTCATCCCCCGCATGAAGGAACGGAATTCCTTGCGAGGTGATCATAATTCCATTCGCTAGAAGTGAGCGTCGTACCGTATCGTTACTGAGCATATTGTCCGGTTCAACAAATCGATACGGATCAGCGGAGATAACGGCATCTTGAGCACTATATCCTCCAGAGGGCGATCCATTATGCCACTCAGGAAAAGAGAGTGCATGCCGCATGCCTTGGGAAGTGACAATTTTGTCCCATAAGTTAAGATTATCGTGGGCCGTTACGTAATTAATGGTTTCCGAAGGATGGTAAGTGAAATCATGAATGGCACCTTGAACTCCCTTAAGGACAGCACCTTCAACCCCCCACCAACCCGTAGCAAAGCCGCTTGCGTAACCATCGTTGTCTCCTTTTACAGCAGACCGGTAGTTATCATTAAAGACAGCAAACCCTTTGCCTTTCTGTGCACCTTTTAATGTTTTATCCCATAGCGGTGAATCTCCGCCCGTCCACGGCTCTCCATAGACAAGGATCGTACGATCTATCTCTTGCTGCAGCATATTCGTAATTTCCGTCATGGTTCGTATATCAATCAGTCCCATAAGATCAAACCGAAAACCATCGATATGATACTCTTCCGCCCAATAACGGACAGAATCTTTAATATATTTCCGCACCATAGGCCGTTCTGTGGCAAGTTCATTTCCTACACCTGAACCATTCGTAAGATACCCCTCACTGTTCGTACGGTAGAAATACCCCGGCACAATTCCCTCAAATGGACCATCATCAACACCAAAAGTATGGTTATATACTACGTCCATAATGACGCGAATTCCTTTTCGGTGGAGCGCTTGAACCATTTGCTTAAACTCGATAATCCGGGCAGCTGGATTTGTTGGATCGCTCGAGTACGACCCTTCTGGAACATTAAAGTTTTGCGGATCATACCCCCAGTTATATTTCCCATCCTCTACAGACGGGTCATGAACCGTCAGCTCATTTACCGTTTTAAAATCAAATACAGGCATCAGATGTACATGCGTAATCCCTAGTTCAACCAGATGATCGATACCGACCAGATTGCCGTCTTGATCGGTGAGGCCTTCCTCAGTAAAGGCACGGTACAGCCCTTTTTGCTGAAACAAGTTATCACCGTTAATCGAAAAATCTCTGACATGCAGTTCATAAATAATCGCATCTGTCGGTCTGATCTGCGGAGGACTTACATCATCTTCCCAATCTTCGGGATTCGTTTTCTTCATATCTATAATTGCGGTACGTGCTCCCCCTGCGGCTACCGCTTTTGCATATGGGTCCACGGCATAATTTACGGTCCCATCGGAAAAAGCAACCCGGTACATGTAATACTTCCCGCTATAATTTCCTTCCAGTTCCAAAGACCAGGTGCCTTTTTTCCCTGGGTTCATGAGAAAAGTGAGTCCGCCCTCATGGTTATGCACCATACCATACTGATCGTATTCCCCGGCTTCCTCGTAGAGAACAACCTCTACTTGACTTGCCGTAGGAGCCCACACCTTAAACCTGCAGGCATTGCCCCAATACGTGAGACCCAGATCATTGTTGTCATAGTGTAAATCCTGCATATAACTCACCGCCCGTTATTGTAAAATCAATCTTTACGGACCCTGCTCTCGTATTAGTAGGTTTGTGGGTTATGCCACAAATACGTTTTCGAACTATATTGTGTGTACCGACAGCAAGGTAATTAGCCTACGCTATAATGCTCGTTCATTCCGTTACTATCAGTAATGCCATTTCATAGAGAAACTATAACTAAATGAACAGAGAATATTACGATACATACGACTAGAACAAGCACGGAAAACGCTTACACCATGTAGTATATGTCGATATCTGCAAAGGTTGTCGGCTATTTTCCCCGTGGTCACAAAAAAGGCTCCTATCTATGTTTTAAATGGAATATAGGAGGGACTTTATGTAGAACCTATTCATTGTTGTCCATAGAACAAAAACTGCCCAGGAGCGCCTTGTTAGCAGCGGATTTGGGCAGTTTTTATCATCTATAGTATAGGGGGAAATGTCTATCACCCCGTGATAGATTCATGGTTGAATGCAGTCTCTACCGCTGGGGTATGGGCAAGTACTTCTCCCTTACATAAGACATACAAAGGTTTGGGCCGCAAACGTATAGCATCTGCCGGATCGGTGACTGGGAGTACAACGAGACTCGCATGACAACCTTCTGTTACCCCGTATCCTTCCGTTAGTCCAAGCGCTTCCGCAGCATGCTCTGTAATCGCATCAAGAAGCGGCAACACATCATTCCTGCCTGTCATATGGGCTAGATGCGCAGCCATATGTACCGCCTGCAGCAGATTTCCATCGCCGTAAGAGTAGAATGGGGTAAGCAGATCGTCATGTGCAATGGCAACGGGGATCCCTGCACGAAGCATATCCTGTATACGAGCGATACCACGACCTTTCGGATAGGAATCAAACCGCCCCTGCATCGAGCTATTAATCAGTGGGCACACCACAATATGAATCCCCGAAGATAGAATGAGGCTAAGCACTTTTTGAAAATAGGGTTCATTGTAGTAAGCAGAAGCGCAGCAATGACTTGCTGTTACCTTATTCCTAAGTCCTGTCTCCATCGCAAGTACCGCTGTCCATTCCAGAAAACGAGACTCTGGATCATCCGTTTCATCACAAAAAACATGAACAAAGCAATTCGCTTTTTGGGCTAGTTCAAAGCAAATTTCAAGGGACGCAATCCCATGTTCACGTGTTTTTTCTCCATGCGGAATGGCGCCGACACCATCCGCTCCGAGCCTTAGTGCTTCCTCCATCCGCTCCCGGTTGCCAGGGCAAGCTATAATCCCATTCTGCGGAAAAGCGATAACCTGAAGGGTTACGATCTCAGCAAGCTCTTCCTTGAGTTCAAGCAGCGTTTGTAAAGCAGTCATATTCGGATCTGAAATATCCGCATGACTGCGTATAAAAAGGACGCCGTGGGCGATGAGTTGCCGGATCACTTTCATCGCCCGATCCCGTATATCTTCCCGGGTCAACTGCTGTTTTCGTTCACTCCAAATCGCAATCCCTTCGCTTAACGTCCCGCTCGTATTCCACGCCGGCTGACCTGCCGTAAGTACAGTATCCAGATGGATATGAGACTCTGCAAAAGCAGGCATTACAAGCCCGCCCTTACCATCGGTTATCCTGGTAAAGGTAGCGATGTGCTTATGATCTGAAGTACCGCACGATCTTACTGCAATAATTTTACCTTGATCCATATAAATATCAGATCGCTGTCCATTTAGCAGCACGACATTTTGAAGAATATGCTCCGCCATATTACACTCTCCTTTCCGGTAAAAGTGTCTCTGATGCTTGTTCCCACATTGCTGTCATTTTAGCGGAACCCCACTGCCTCGAGAATGGAGTCATACTGACCCATGTGCCGGATTTTGCAACCCAGCGTCCTGCGGGAAGCATAGTAAAGATCTCTTCCGCACATCCTGCATCGATAATGACAAAATCAGCCGGGCATCCCGGGTAAATTCCATAATCTCCTCTACACCCATACATTTCAGCTGGGGCTGTCGTGACCATTTCAAGCAAGCTATTCATATCGTCCGGACTACCATAATGGGAAGCATATCCTGTAAGCAAAGCCATTTGCAGCACATCACCTCTGCCAAAGGGATGGAATGGGTCATTAATATTGTCAGATGCTGCGGCTACCATGATCCCCGCTTTCCGAAGTTCACGGACCCTCGTTACCCCTCTTTGAACCGGACCAAGATCAGCTCTTCCCTGTAGATAAAGATTGGCCGCGGGTAAGGTAACTGCATGCACACCTGCAAGCGACATCCTATCTATAATTTCTTCTGCCTCTTCCGGCAGCATGGAGGATAAGGAACACAGATGCCCTGCGGTTACCTTGCCGTGATATCCATATTTCAGTGATTCTTCCGCCACCTTTAAGACCGTGCGCTTCGCAGGGTCATCCGATTCATCACAGTGAAGGTCAATCTGGACGTCCAGCCTTGCAGCAAGTTTGAATATGTCTTCTATATCTTGATCAGGGGTCGCAGATAAATGTGGAGCACCGCCAAGGCCGTCAATCCCCATACGAATCGATTCTTCGATGAGATCGAGTCCTCTTTTTCCAAGATCACGATAAGGAACCATAGGAAAAAACTGAATATCTACGATTCCCTCCAGCATCGATTTTGCTTCTAAAGCGGCTTCCACGGTTCTCATGGCTACGTCTTCCCCCGCTGCAAGCTGAAAATCCAGATGAGAACGCAGCTTTGTCGACCCATAAGAAACAGACTGAAGTGCGGTTCGAATCATCCGTGAACGGATGACCTCCTTCGTAAAATAGGGAGCCGCTTGGCTATATCTTTGAATGGCTTCAAGCAAGGTACCGGATGGATTGCCGACTTCACGGAGACTGAACGCTTTATCTAGATGCATATGAATATCTATCATGCCGGGAAGTACCATTCGTTGCTTAAGATCAATAACAAGCTCCCCTTCCGGGTCATGACTATTAAGTTCAGAGATATGAGAGAAAGATTCTAGAGGTCTTGACCGCTCATTATGTACAACGAAAGGTTGTTCTTCGACCCTCTTAAATTGCCCGCTCTCCACCACAATTTCATACTGTTTTCCTGTATGCATCTTACCTTGCAGTGCCGCATTAATGAGCCGAATCCTACCTTTCATACAGATCCCTCCTTAAATGAATATTGAATATTGCAGCCACCGCGAATAAATCTGTAGACGCAAATAACCTCCTGCCATAGGACAGTCATTTACCCGAAAGCAGATCATGACTGACCTATGGCAGGAGGTACGCTATTGCCTTTTTTTATTCAGCTTGCGGAAGATATGCTGTTGTAAAGACCCCCGCGATGTCTTCCTTATTCTTGAGCAGACCAAGATCATACATATCGCTCTGTAGTTTAGTCCAGCGTTCTTCTGTCATAATCCCCATGCCGTGAGTATCTGTTTCTTCCGTAAAAATCAGCTGCATTTCCTGCTCCGCCCCATATTTCATCCCTTCTCGTGTCAGATCCGGATTTTTCTCCTTTAATACTTCGTTCATTTCTTCATAATTATCCTTATAATAATTCCATCCTTTAACAGAAGCCGCAAGGAACCCTTTCACCACATCAGGATTTCCCTTCAGAAACTCCTCTGTCGTGTATAGAACATTAGAATAGGGCTGAAAACCGGCATCATAGGTAAGTAAGTATTTGATCTCAATCCCTTGCTGCTTCAGTGTAAAGGGCTCCGAAGTAATATAGGACTGGGTGACCGCATTCTTGTCTTCGATAAAGTTAACGAACTGTCCGGTATAAGCCATATCTTTCACTTCATTTAGATTGTACTTTTTCTTAATGAAGTCCCAGTAACCAGATCCAGGTGCCGTATACACATTACGACCGTCCAGATCTTCAAAATCTGTAATGTCCGCATCGGCATGAAACAACATGGCTTGGGGGCTTTTTTGAAATACTGCTGCAATGGCGACAACGGGAATCCCAGAATCCCTGGCGGTGAGCACTTCGTCAGCTTGCCCCATTCCAAACTGTGCTTTGCCGGAAGCGACAATCTGCATAGAAGACACTTGAGGTCCACCAGGTTCAATGGTCATATCGATGCCCTCTTCTTCATAGTACCCTTTCGCAAGTGCAGTGTACTGTCCGCCGTGCTCAGGCTGTGCAAACCAGTTGGTGACTTGCGTTATCTTCACCTTCTTCGTGGGCTCTTCCTCTGCACCTGCATCCCCGCCTGTTGGCCCCGTTCCAGTACTCGCATTACAACCAGCAAATATAAGGGCAAGTGTCATCGATACGGTAAATCCGAGCATTCTTTTCTTTAACGGAAGTCCCTTTTGGTTCATTCGCCGCTTCCCCCTTATCCTATGAACTCTTATCCTAGTTCTCTGATTTCATTTCTGATTCATGCCAAGAACTGAGTGCCCATTTTGAAAATGCACTAACTAGCAAGAAAAAGGTAATTCCAAGGACAGAAGCAGAGAGTCCGCAAGCAAAAAGATAAGGCGTTTGAAGTCTCGATGAAGCTACCGTAATCGCATAACCAAGTCCACCTTGACCGCCGCCAATACCCGCAATGTATTCACCGACAATGGCGCCGACAACCGAAAGCGTACAAGATATTTTAAGTCCAGCAATAATGTAAGGCAGTGCAGCAGGCAGACGAAGTCTCCACATCACTTGCCAACGTGAAGCATTGTACAGTTTGAACAAATTTTGCATGTTGCCTTCGGTAGAGTTCAGACCAATCAGCGTGTTTGAAATCATCGGAAAAAATCCGATCAAAAAAGCGATAATGACGATGGAGTTCACCCCCGCACCAAACCAAATGACAATAATCGGCGCAATCGCGACGACGGGAATCGTCTGCAGGACAATCGCGTAAGGATACACCGCTTTTTCAATGATTTTGGAACTAGCGAGCAGCACTGCTCCAGCTACCCCGATTACAATACTAAGCAAAAAACCAAGTACCGATTCATACACTGTGGTGAGTACAGAGGTCATCAGATTACTCCAGTTCTCTGCAGCAGCAAGTACAATATCAGAAGGTTTTGGCAGCAGATAAGGAGCATATCCTAGCATTCGGGTCACCATTTCCCACAGTGCAACTACAACAACAAAAGCAATGGCTGGGGGAATGAATTTCTCTATAAATTCATTATTCTTCTGAGCTGGAGGAATGGCCAGCATCTCGGTAGTAGAGGAAGGTGTTCCACTTCCGTCCTGACCGCTTTTCTCATATGCAAGCTTTGGTTGATTCATTGCCATGTCGCGCACGTCCTTTCTTTCTTAGGGCACTTTAGTCGATTTTCCCTGGGTTCAGCAGTCTTAGCGGATCATTCTCCAGCTTCCGCTGCTTCATCAGCGGCAAAATTCCGCGGCCGCCGGAATCCAAAGAATAGGTATGTGGATTTGCTACGAAAATATCATGTTTGTTAAAGAAATCAATGATCTCATTTAGCCGTTCTTCCGTCGTATACCGGATAATAGGAAGAGAAGCAGGGCTTACCTTTCCACGGCTTCGCATCCATTCAAAATGAAGCAGAACTTCGTCCTGAAAAGTATCTTTTACGAGCTTGATCTGTTCTCTAAAATGTTCCAAGGAGAACCCTGCCTGCAGATACGTAACATTATTCTCACACTTGAGCGCCCACAGGGTAGTGTGGTTCCAACCAAAATCAGACAACCCAATGCCGCTTCGGTATTTTTCGGATGGAATAGAGTACCCTACCTCACCGCCAAAGCTCCGTGCAAGTTCAGTAACCTTCGGAAGCGTCCCTTCTGCTGTCTCTAGAAGTACTGCCGCCTGATTCTGGCGAATGGATTTTTTGATCGGTCGGAAGAACGAGGGAATGGGCCATTCATGCGGGGAAACAAGTCTTTTACGAATCGAATCATCTAGAGACAGGGTATAAGAGAATTCCATAGACTTCATAAAATCATCAAAAAATACGATGGATTGCGTCCATTCTGTTTTTGGGGCTAGTGGAATCACAAGCTCCGTCAAAATGCCCGTTGTGCCATAGTTATGAATATAGGCGTGAAGCTCATCGCCGCTCACGATCATCTTTTTCGGCTGTTCTTCCATCGTATACACGGTGGCCTCTAGCACATTTCCATCCCATAGGTCCCCCCAAGTGATGGACCCGATTCCGCCTGAGCCTCCGCAGACAAAACCGCCAACCGTTGCTTTCATATACGTGCTCGGGTAAATTCGAAGTTCCCTATCTCGTACTCGAGCTTCACGCTCTAACACACCTAATTTCACTCCGCACTGTACCCGGGCCCATCCTTCACCCCATTCCACAATGCGATCCAGTCTACTCAGATCAAGTACAATTCCACCGTTCAGCGGAACGGCCTGTCCGTAATTTCCTGTTCCTGCACCTCTGACCGTAACAGGCATTTGATGCGCATAGGCAATTTCCAGTACCTTCACCACTTCCTCATCGGTCTCAGGTTGAATAATGCCATCCGCCAACTTATCATGCAGTTTCTTCTCGAGTACCGGAGAATACCAGTAATAATCCTTGGATAATTTCTCTCTTGAGCCTGAATCAAGCAGTACCCGATTGATCCCTAGTCCAAGCATAAAGGCTTTTTCCGCTTCAATTGCCATCATGATTCCCTCCTTTGTCTACATAACAATCCAGGGTAACCCGTTACTTAGTGGTGCAGTACACCCGAAACTTGACCCACAAGCTGACTAAATTCGGAAGCAGTACGGAAAGTCTCATTTCGCGGGAACGGAACAGGAACGGAAATGGTTTCTGTAATCTTACCGGGCCTAGCCGACATCACCACGATGGAGGTGGACAAATAGACGGCTTCAAATACGTTATGTGTAACAAACAATACCGTCATTTTCTTATCTTTTTGCCATATACCAAGCAGCTCATCTTGCAGGGTTTGCCTTGTCATTTCATCCAGCGCTCCAAAAGGCTCATCCATCAAAAGCAGCTTCGGCTCAGATGCCAGCGCTCTTGCAATAGACACCCGCATCTTCATCCCGCCGGACAGCTGCCTTGGCAGGGCATGAGCATAATCTTGAAGACCCACCATTTCCAGTACATGCATGGCCTTGTCGATTCTCTCTTGCTTAGGTATTTTGCGCAGTTCCATCGGCAGGGTGACATTATCAATTACTTTGCACCAGGGGAGTAGTGTAGCATCCTGAAAGACAAATGAAATATCACTTTGCTTTCTCGCTTCTGCCGGGTCCATCCCCATGAGCCGCATCGTTCCTGACGTTGGATCTCCAAGACCGGCAATCAGCCTGAAAATCGTTGATTTACCGCAGCCAGACGGGCCTACAAAGCTGACAAACTCCCCTTCGGGAATACTTAGATTTACATCTTGGAGTGCAATGGTGCCTGTTTGATAAACTTTACTGATTCTCTCCATTTCTACGAGCGGAGCGGATCCTTTTTTTACAGCTGGAATTACCCCTGATGTGCTAATGATCTTGCTCATAAGTCATCTCTCCCTTGGTAAGAATCCAATTGGACCATTCTTCTGATTAAAACTAAATACAGACATCATTTTAAATAGTTCTGCTGCATTTCTACCCGCTGAGGCAAGGATGGCCTTCCCCTTCTCTTCTGTTGCCAGCTGTGCATTCCCACAAGCACCGGAAGAAGACAGATCTTTCATTAGCCAAGCAAATCGTTTATTGCTAAATTGAAGTTTCCGGTCTGGTGTAATGGGAGGAAATTCATTCGGAAGGTTATTTTCATGAACCCATTCTCTATGTAAAACCATGATCAGGGAAGTCTCGGAATCTCCAGCATGAATGCCATACATTCGTTCTTCCTGTGTAAGCAGGTCCTTCTCATCATCTAATCCGCCGCCGTCGAGCCGAAAAACGTACATGCCTGTTTTTTCGCGGATGTCTCTCGCTACAAGATTTAGAGCATCTATGTTACCGCCATGTGTATTAAATAGAACGAGCCGCTGAAAACCTGTTTTCGCAAGACTATCCGCTATATCCATCAGCACAGCCAGTAAAGTGGAAGCTGACAGTGTAACTGTTCCATTCCATCCGGTATGCTCGTTGCTTTTTCCATAAGGCAGATGCGGCAAAAGCCAGATATTATCCTCACGAGTAAGATGCATGAATGCTTCCGTTAATATCCCTTCTCCAATCAGTGTGTCAGTGAAAACAGGAAGATGCGGCCCATGCTGCTCCATTGCACCAATCGGCAGGATAACCATTGCCCCTGTTTTTGCTAATTCGCCGATTTCTGGTCCAGGCAATCTGGGCAGGAACAGCTGGTCATACGCCATTCCTTGATAACGTTCGTTCATTCACCTCACCGCTTTCTCGTTCGTTGATAAGACCAATGTAATCGGAAGAAGTCACTGATGTAAACTAAATTCACTTCAATTTGGATAATTATATAAAATGACTCATACAATTTGTGCCTCAGGCACTTAGTATGTTATATCAGTGTAAGGTCTATCGCGAATATTACAAACATGACGAAAAAACCACAAGTTTCTTCATGAAAAAAGGATACCTAACTGATGTCAGGTATCCTTCTCATTTCATTTTACATTTTAATGTCGCAGCCCTTTAACGCTCTCTGCAATATCATCTGGCAGACTGATCGCTGAAATTACCGCTACTCCGTCTGCTCCTGCCTCCAGCACCCTAGCAGCATTCACCGAAGTAATGCCCCCAATCCCTACGATGGGGATATCCATGTCGTGTGCCCTCATAGACTCAATAATCTCCGGCCCCTGCACGGCATGTGCATCCTCTTTGGAACTCGTGGGATAAATCGGCCCGACTCCGATGTAATCAGCCCCTTGCTCTTGTGCTAATCTGGCTTCTTCCAACGTATGAGCAGAAACACCAAGAATCATATCGCCGATTCGTTCTCTTACTCTTACGGTCTCTTCATCATCTTGCCCAATATGCACACCGTCCGCTGCGATCGCAATCGCCAAATCTACATCATCATTGACGATGAAGGGAACGCTTTGTTCTCGGCACAGTTGCTGCAAATGAAGAGCAAGTTCCATCCGTTTCTCTCCAATCGATCCAGGCCCCTTCTCCCGATACTGGAACAGGGTAATTCCACCTTGAATCGCTTCAGCTAACGTGCTCTCCGGCGATTTCTTACAATTTTGGCTTCCCATCACAAAATACACCTGAAGCAATGCCTTCATACGGCTGCTAGAAATTCGGGTCACACAATCACTCCTTTATGTTTGGCGTATGCCCAGTGATTCGTAGGACCATGGCCGCTTCCAATACCCAGCGTATCGGTAAGGGCCGCTTGCACGAATTCTCTCGCGATTAATGTTGCTTCTCTCATATCTGTCCCCTTGGCCAATTGCGCCGTAAGTGCCGCTGCGAACGTACAGCCTGTCCCGTGAGAATGAACGGTATCCACTCGTTTTCCCGAAAGCTCTGTGAAAGATGTACCGTCATATAAAATATCCGTTATGATGTCGTTCACCGCATCATGCCCGCCTTTGATGACCACATTTGCCGCCCCCAAATCGTATAATCGTCTCGCCGCTTCCTTCCGATCAGCAACTGTTCGAATCTCCATATTCGTCATGACCTCAGCTTCCGGAATGTTTGGCGTAACGACAAGTGCAAGTGGAAGCAGATGCAAGATCAGAGCTTCCACCGCTTCCGACTCCAGCAGAGAGGTTCCACCTTTGGCAATCATCACGGGATCTATAACCAGCTTGTCCACATGGTACCTGCTAATCCTTTCCGCTACCGCTTCAATGATTTCACTGCTAAACAGCATCCCTGTCTTCACGGCGTCCGGTCTTAAATCGGAAAATACGGAATCGATCTGCTCCACTACGAAACGGGCAGGCAGGGGATGAACTCCCTGTACCCCAAGTGTATTTTGCGCAGTGACTGCAGTAATCGCCGACATGCCAAAGGCATCCAGCTCCTGAAAGGTCTTGAGATCAGCTTGAATGCCGGCTCCGCCTCCGCTGTCTGATCCTGCAATGGTTAATGCTTTTACAACGGTCATCCTAGGGTCCCCTCCTTGCTGAACAAAGAATGGAGATCCATGACCGTTACATATTCCTCAAAAGAAGAAGGAGTAAGTTTTGATAATTCATCGAGGAAAGCAATCTGAAAACTACCCGGTCCCGCATGTCCTTTGTCCTCTGCTGCCTTTAGCGCTGCGGCTCCGTAAAAGCCAAGACCTGCGGTTCCTGCTTCCAATATGGAAGGTTCGACAGCCAAAAAAGCTCCGATGACGGAAGTAAGCAAACACCCTGCTCCTGTCACACGCGTTAATAGAGGATGACCGGACTTCACCACATATCCCGCATCTCCATCCGTAATCACATCTTCTGGCCCGGATACAATGACGGCGGTTCCAAGCGTACGTGCAGCCCGTATGGCTAACTGCGCTCTTTCTAAAGTCTCGGTTTGGCCTGCGTCCACCCCTTTAACGGTCATGAATTCACCAATCAGGTGGCTGATCTCCCCTGCATTGCCTCGAATCAACGTTACATTCACCTCGCGGATCATGCGAAGGGCCGCATCTGTACGATAAGATGTTGCTCCCGCTCCTACTGGATCAAGTAATACAGGAACTCCATAAACATTCGCAGCTTTGCCTGCCACGATCATGGCGTTTAAAAGTTCCGTCGTTAAGGTACCGATATTGAGTACCAGTGCACGAGCATTTTGGACCATTTCGGCCACTTCTTCTTCTGCATAGGCCATAACCGGAGATGCGCCAATTGAAAGCAGTCCGTTAGCCGTAAAGTTCGTGACAACCGTATTTGTCATGTTATGAATTAAAGGCTGTTCTTCATGAATGCGGGTAATGAGGGATGGAAGTTTCTTTATACTCAGCATGTTTCATCAGACCTTTCTTTCTCGAGATAAGGGAGTCTGATCTACTGTTTTTGACGGTGAAAAGATAGATAACTGAGGAATGGGATACGACTCCCACCTTATAAGAAGAATCATGATTTTTTTGCAGAATGCACAAAAAAACGCATGCGAATGCATGCGTAAATATACATGTTCGCTCCCTACGCTGGCATTATCCATGGCAGGTTCCACCGGTCAACAACAGATTAGTTGTACTCTCAGCTTGCTTCCGCAGGCTCCCGTTCTACGATTTAGTTTTAGAATCCCTTCCAGTTTACACCAGGATATTATTATGGGCAACTAAGGTTTGACATTTCATCTGTAGCCGCATATTATAGTTTATAACTTCTATTCAAAGGAGAGAATTTCATGTCGGGGTATGTTCTTAACTAATCAAATTTCATACTGAGGATTTTCTTTTTTTCGTCCCTATAGCGACGTTTATTTTTTGATGCCCTGCTATGGCGACTAGATCATCCTCGTGAAATCAGTTAAGAACAGCGGACAACATAACTCTCCAGCGGGTAGTCACCCCCCGGATATTTTTGTGAACGTAAGGCCGTGCTGTTTTTCAGCACGGTTTTTTTGTACCTCCATTACATCTTGAGGGTACCGTTCACAAGAAAAGCCGCGTAGATAAACGGAAATGATAAGCGAAGGATTTATGCATGCTCTGTAAGCCACAAGCTTATACAGGCTGCAGAACATGCCTTCTGCAATCATTTCTACTTATGGTACGCCACACCTATCCGAGATCTCCCCCATAAAAGGCAGAGCAATGAGCGCAATCGTTCATAGCTCTGCCTTTTTCTATTTTTCACAACACTTTAGGAAACGAAAAGGAGCTTATCACATGAATAAGAGCAGTAAACAGCGTCTTGAATTCGACACGGTAAAAGAACAACTGAAAGGTTATGCAGTATCCTATCTCGGAGAGGCTCAAATAGAACAGCTCGAACCGATCATGAATGTGAAGATCATTCGTCAGAAACTTGCGGAAACAGAAGAAGCTCTAGGGCTGATCCGTTATAGTTCCAGCATTCCACTCCCCTCCCTAACAGGGATGGAAAATATCATGAATCTGCTGGGCACCGGATATCTGTTTACAGAACAAGATTTTATGAACCTGCTGCAGTTTTTGAGAAGTTGTCATCAACTCCAGAAATATATGATCAGCAAACAAGACATCGCTCCAAGCGTGGCATCCTATGCCACTTCTATGTATACCTTAGATTCCCTTAGGGAGGAAATAGAAAGATGTATTCATCTGGGACGAATTACGGATCAGGCTAGTAAGGAACTGGCGAAAATCCGCAAACAAGCAGCAATTTCTGAAGAACGGCTGAAAAAGAAACTAGACACTTTATTAAACAAGCACCGTTCCATTTTACAAGATCAGTTAGTAGCAAAAAGGGGCGATCGTTATTGCCTTCCTGTTCAAAAAGAGTTTCGCAAACAGCTAAAAGGTACCATCATCGACGAATCAGCAAGCGGCCAGACTGTATTTATTGAACCCACAGATATTTCGATGCTCCAAATGGAACTGAACATGTATAGAGCGCAGGAACAGCGTGAAGAAAGTAAAATTCTCAGTGAACTTACCCAGCTTGCTGACTCTTATAGGTATGAACTACAAGTGAATACCGATACGGTGGGTCTGTACGATTTTCTATTAGCAAAAGCACGTTATGCTCTATCTATACAGGCACGATCAGTGGAAATAACGAGTGATGGCAGCATCCATTTACGTGAAGCAAGACATCCTCTTGTTAAAAACATGGTACCGCTCAATTTCCATATTGGTGATTCTTATCGGTCTCTCATTATTACAGGACCCAATACAGGTGGAAAAACGCTTTGCTTAAAAACGATTGGTCTGCTTACGCTAATGGCACAATCGGGACTGCTTATTCCCACTGGCGAAGGAAGTAAACTTAGCATGTTTGAACAGATCGCAGTGGATATAGGCGATGGACAGAGCATTGAACATGCACTGAGTACTTTTTCTGCGCACATTAAGAACATGATTGATATTCTAAGTACAGCGAGTGCATCGACTCTCGTTCTGATTGACGAAATGGCTTCTGGGACAGATCCCGGTGAAGGCACCGGACTATCGATTGCCCTGCTTGAAGAATTGCATAAAAGAAAGGCTGTCGTTGTTGCTACGACTCATTTTACCGAGATCAAAAACTTTGCAAGCAGTACACCCGGTTTTGAAAATGCACGGATGGAATTCGATACAGAAACGCTTAAACCCCTGTATCGACTAACGATTGGGCAAGCGGGACAAAGCTACGCTTTTGCGATTGCACTGAAGCTTGGGATACCGCCTCACATCATTGAACGATCAAAAGAAATTGCCGCTAAACCGGTCGCATCAGCCTTTCCATCCTCAGCAGCATCTGCTGTGACTGTACCAACCATAATGGAAGAAGATCACGATCCCTCTAATGATCAGCATGATCAGGGCGAGGAAGGACAACAGCAAGATGTACATCCGAAGACCCAGGAGGAGCAGCCTGTTCTCTCAAGTCCTCAAGATGACAATAAGGAGAGACTGAAGGGAAAACCGATAAAAACGGGAGATCGTGTATTGATTCCTTTTATGAAGGAGTCTGGAATTATTGTAGATACGGATACGAGAGGTCAATGCACCGTGCTGGTAAGGGGCAAACGAATTCAGATCGCTCGTAAAAGATTACAACTTCAAATCTCTGCCGAAGAGTTGTATCCAGAAGAGTATGATCTTGATATTGTGTTTGAGTCGAAAGACATTCGTAAGAAGCGGAAATTAATGTCCAAAAGACATGTGCCCGGGCTGACCATCGAAAAAAGACCGGAGGATCTGTAAGGTAGAAACTTTATTTCATTTACGCCTATTCTGTTCTGTCACACAGAGCTTCTGCGGCATCCCGCAGAAATATGATAAACTAAATGAAATCATAATTCAGTAAGAGAGGTTCTATATGAGCACACGCTCCATGAATAATCCGCTGATCTGCCCTTTATGCCGTAAACCTAATCACTGTGCCTATGCTGCGGGAAGACCTGCCGAGGAGTGCTGGTGTATGAATCTGTCTGTACCCAAACTACTACTTGCGCAAATTCCAGACGAGCAAAGAGGCAAATCCTGTGTATGCGAAGCCTGTGTAAGAGCGTATAAGGCAGATACCTGAAGGTAAAAAGCACCCTGAAGAATGGACACTCATAGAAGATGTCTACTCTTTTAGGGTGCTTTTTTAAAAATTAGCTATGCAAATTTGCTTATGCCTGGAATACTTTATCCGTAACATGATCAGAGCTTGGGAGCTTCCGGGTGGTCTTATCGAACAACCAATATAGACCAATCAATAACACAGACAGTCCGCTTAAACCAATAATCATTTCACTTCCAAACACTTCTCCTAGAATACCTCCGCATAACGATCCAATGGGCGCTGCAATACCGCTGAGGCTGTAGGATGCGGAGAATACTCTGCCTAATAGATGCTGAGGGATTCCTTTTTGGATATAAGAATTGATCAGAATATTGGTCACTCCGCCGGGAACCCAAGATAAACCGTATATGATCATCATCATCCAGATATTTGGGCTGAGCACACTAAGGGTCCACAATATACCGCTCACCGAAAACGCAACGGCATAGATAAGACCCATACTGATTCTCTCCAACTTCAAAAAAGGAGCGATCAAGGCTCCAAACATACTCCCCATCGCTTGCGCCATCAGTAAAATCCCATACAATTCGGGGCCCCCATGTAATTTACTAAACGCAGGTAAAACCACAAACGTTGCTCCCCCGACCAAGTTAATGAGGATCATCCCCCAAAGAAGTCTTGAGAAAGATTTGCCTAATAGAATGTGGATTCCTTCCCAGAGTTCTGTTTTATAGTGTTGTAATATCACTGATATTTTTTCCTTTTTAACTGGCTGACTCTGTTCAATTTGCTGTTTATGCTTCGGAATTCGGAGGAAGGAGAATAAAATAGCACTGATGATAAATAAGACGGAATCCAGTAAGTAAATAGAGACAGCTCCGACAATCACGATGAGTACACCGGATACTGCATTACAGAAGGTATCAATCCCCTGACCTGCAAAGGTGAAATAGGAGTTCGCTTTGGTGAGATCCTTTTTATGGACGAAAGAAGGTAACGATGACATTTGTGCGGGGTATATGAGTGTGTTGAAGATCGATATAATTGGTGAAATGATAAGAACAAGGACAACATTCAGCTGACCAAAATAACTTGCTGCAGGAATAATCAATAGTAGAAAAGCTTGTATGAGCTGAGTATGGATGAGCAGATGCCGTATCGATATCCGGTCTATGATCGGTCCGCTGAAGAATTGAATAAACCTGGGTATTAGCGAGAGGAAACCAGCGAGCCCCGTATAAAAAGTAGAGCCGCCAAGCTCCGATACCAGCCACATTGCCGCTACGGCATAGATGGAGTCTCCTACATTCGTAACGAGCCTTCCAAAGAACATAAATAGAAAATTCCGATTCAAGAACAGATTCATAGATGGTTCACTCACTCTTTCTTCTCTTGCTTCGGCTCTGTCGATATGATCTTGACTCCAATACTAAATTCTTGTGTATCTTCGTTCCTTTCGGCTGTGGTTTTCTCAACCCAACGTTCCAGAAAGGCTCTGAATTCACTCGTCATTTGTTCCTTCTGCGCCCCAGTTAACTCCAACCGGATGCTTAACTTGGTTGCGTCTGCGGACTCATATTGATCACTGAGTACGGGATCAATGATCTCCGCTCCCTCCGTGTTAAACCATTTCGACTTGGATTGATAATATTTTTCGGTAACCCCCCCGTTCTTTTTCTCCTCGACAATTTCAAGCAGACCGCCATCGTACAGTTTTTTGATGTGGTAGTGAATATTCCCGCCTGATTCTCCAAGAAGATCAGCGACTTGTTTTGAGGTCTTCGGAGAATCGAGCAGATACTTCATAATTTTTACTCGCAGTGCACTGCTTAATAATTTGGATTGTTGAACGGAAATATTCAGCATTTCCTCATTCATAAATGAGTTCCCCTTTATCAATCTGTTTTCACAGATCATCGATCTGTAAAATTAGATTAACACCCCGAACTGGAATTGTAAACCAAATTTTAAATAGTGAAAATACTAATCTTTTAACCTTCCCTCTTTTATCTTCTCTTTGAATTCTGATGACAAGTAACCGATCTACCAGTAAATCATAGATAAATAACTAGATTCAAAGTCAAATGTATGTTTGGCTAGTCCCTTTTTGCTACAAGTCACATATTAATAAACTACAGATAGACTTGAAGGACCAATGGAGGGTAACCATCTGAAATTGATTCTTCTAATCTATCAAATCTTAAGTAAGAGGAAGGGGAAATAAATAATGAGTAAAAAGGGACAAAGCATGAGAGGTTTAAGAGGTAAAGTAGTAAAGATTAACCGAGGCGGACCAGAATCATTTGAAGGAACATTAGTAAAGGTAAGTTCCGACTATATGGTTGTTCGTAACAAAGAAGGCTTCATTTATGTGAATGAATCCCATGTTAAAAGTATAACCGAAGCAGGACATTCCCACCGTGAAAAAGGACCGAAGCAGAAACTTATCCATGCCAATGATTTTCATGGAGTATTAAAATCTTTACGTCTTAAGCGCGTGCAGATCAATCAGGGGGGACCTGAAAAATTAGAAGGGGTACTCGTAAGTGTGACTCATAATCGATTGATCATCATCTTGAAAAACAATGAAATTGTTCGTGTTTTCATTCATCATGTTAAAACAATCTCTGTCCATGTTCACGGCCACAATAACGAAAACCATGAAAATAATAACCAATCTAAAGATAACAAATCGAATGGCAACCAATCCGGAGCAAGAAACAGTAACTCCAGAGGCAATCAATCCCGAGGTACACAAGCCCAAGGGAATCGGAGCGCAAAGAAAACAGCAAAATAAGATAAAGAAATAAGTTGAATCAATTTTCTATCAAACTAAAGGGGGGAATCATCATGTTGATATTTATCGCAATCGTTCTAACTGGCGTGCCTCTATACGTCATTGTCCTTCCTAAGAGATATCCGCCGTCCGAAGAAACAGCCATACAGCTGACACAAGGAATTCTTCCCTTAGGAGGTGAATCCCAATAGAATGCTTGATTATCAGCTTTGGCTGACCTTTGGTGTATTCATCACTACTGTGATCTTCTTAATGTGGCGTCCACGCGGAATGAATGAATCTATTCCAACTTCTTTGGGCGCCCTTCTTCTTATCCTTACTGGAGTAACTAGTTATACCCACATTATAGACATTTTCGGTATCGTCTCAGGGGCGGCCGTAACCATCCTATCGACCATCGTCATGTCCATTATCCTAGATAGTATCGGTTTCTTTCGCTGGATTGCGATCAACATGATTGACAAGGCAAAGGGGTCCGGTATCGCATTATTTTGGCTTGTCATCTTACTTTGTTTCCTGATGACCATATTTTTCAACAATGACGGCAGTATATTGATTACAACCCCCATTATCATTCGCATCTGTTCTATGCTTCGTTTGAAATTGCATCAAAAACTTCCTTATCTACTCTCTGGGGCGTTAATTGCAACGGCTTCGAGTGCTCCTATCGGGTTAAGTAATTTAGCAAATCTGATTGCACTGAAGATGGTGGGACTCGACTTAAACACGTACACACTCATGATGTTTGTCCCTTCTATGCTGGGTATTCTAAGTATGATGTTATTACTCTATTATTACTTCCGCAAAAATATCCCCAAAAAGATTCATCATTTCCCTAACCAGGTTTCTTCTCTGAACTATCATCCATTACAGACACCACCTGATGAAGGGGAAAAGGTGGATTGGTGGTTATTCCGGGTCTGCATCAGCATTGTCGTTTTCATTCGCGGAGGTTTCTTTCTAGCTGAGAGCGTAGGTATCCCCATGGAGATCGTTGCAATCACTGGTGTTGTTCTCTTATTATCCGTTAGATATTACCGCACTCGTCAAGGACTGCGAGATGTGTTTACAAAGACACCTTGGCATATCTTATTGTTTGCATTCAGTATCTATGTAATTGTGGATAGCCTGCATCGGGCCGGTATCACAGAATCGTTAATTGATCTATTAAAGCCGATTGCTGAAATGGGAGATGCTGCTTTAATTCTATCATCCGGCATTTTGCTTACCCTTCTATCCAATCTAGTAAACAATTTGCCTTCCGTTATGATTGGAACTTTTGTGGTTACAGATCTTGGCCTAACAGACCATCAACTTCACCTAGCTTATCTTGCTAATATTTTAGGAAGTGATATTGGAGCACTGCTGACACCAATCGGTACCCTGGCAACACTGATCTGGATGTATATTTTAAAAACTCACCATATTCGGATCTCTTGGAAACAGTATATGAAAGTCACGTTTATTGTGATACCCATTAGTCTAATCATTAGCCTAGTCTCCCTGTATATTTGGACATTAATTTTGTTTTGAGAGGAGGTAAACCGTGCAGCTGATTACATCTTGGTTAGGCAAACAAGCAGAATTCGTACTTTCCGGTTGTAAGAATCCGATTCAAGGAGAAATAATCGATATCGGAAATGATATTGTTGTCGTCTATGAAAATAACCGTTATATTTATATACCCATTCATCATCTGCAGCAGATGAGACATGCTCCCAAACGAAGTAACATGACCGTCAACACGCCTCCTGATCCTGCCATTGATCATAGTAAAATTTCTTATCGTAAAATACTAATGAATTCAAGAGGAATCTTTAGTGAAATATCTCTAGGCGATCCATCGATTCATGGATACGTCACTGCGATTATGAACGATTACTTTGTATTTTTCTCTCCCCTTCACCACTCGGTGTATATTTCTGTAAAGCACTTAAAATATATCGTACCCTATCCAGTAAATACGACGCCATTCTCCCTGAAGCACGAGCATTTCCCTGTACAACCTGCCGCTATATCGCTATCCAGGACACTAGATCAACAGCTTCATAAACTGGAAGGACAACTTGTTACTTTGAATCTTGGAGCTAAACCGTACCGAGCTGGATTGCTAAAAAGAATGGACGGTAACCTGCTCGAATTGGTAGAGGCGGAAGGCACATCCCTGCTGATGCACACGGACCATATCCAAGCAATTCATGTACCATAATCAGTATAAACTACAAGAAGACCTTACTGAGGATCTATTCCCGGCAAGGTCTTTTTTCAATCGTTTTATTTCTAAAATTATTTCTATATATTAAGCATGCTCATTCAAAAAAATCTTTCACATTGGAAAATGGAGCTACCTCTTCTCCCACACTAACTCAAGATTTGTTTTATCCGATCCCTGAATATATATTTTATGTAGATCTTTGTATTTATTTTTGATGTTGAGATGGAAGTCACCGCTGGATTTTTGGAGGCTGAGTAGATTTCCTTGGATCTGTACATAAAGGGCATGATCACGGTAATCTACTTTGTAACCTTTGTACAGACTGGCACTATCTATAATTCCACCTGTTAAAGATATAGATTGTTCGGATACCTTGCTTTCAGATATATAGATGGATTCTGGATTGATTACATTAAAGTATGGTAACAACATGATTCCAATAATGACGATAAAAAAGCCAACTATCATTCCTATCCTCATCATGACGCTCTTCAAGAAATACTCACCTCATCCTTTTTGATTAAAGTCTACCCTGTCATTCATGAAGAAGCAATGCTTTACATATCTGCTTCACCCGGTTCAATAAAAAAAACGGTATCCGCATAAAGCGAATACCGTAGTTACTGCAAAAGCAGTTATCAATTAATTGGAAAACGATAGAGGTCTTGAAAACTATTGTCCGATACTGCGAACAAGTTCAACGACTTGTTCTGCGGTTTGCATATCCAGCGCTTTTGCTGCAAGTTCTTTCATTTCTGCTTGAGACAGCTTCGTCAGCTGACTGCGTGCAGGAAGAATAGAAGTTGCGCTCATGCTGAATTCATCAAGACCGAGGCCGAGAAGAAGCGGAATAGCTGTTGTATCTCCTGCCATCTCACCGCACATTCCCGTCCATTTCCCTTCACGATGCGATGCATCAATGACCATTTTGATCAAACGAAGGATGGATGGGTTATATGGTTGATACAAGTAAGATACACGCTCATTCATGCGGTCTGCTGCCATAGTGTACTGAATCAGATCGTTTGTTCCGATACTGAAGAAGTCTACTTCTTTCGCAAATTGATCCGCTAATACCGCAGTTGAAGGAATCTCAACCATGATACCGAGCTGAATGTTATCCGCAACTTCGATACCTTCCTTCACAAGCTTTTCCTTCTCTTCAAGAAGAACCGCTTTTGCTTCACGGAATTCACCCAGTGTTGCAATCATCGGGAACATGATTTTGAGGTTCCCATGGACACTTGCACGCAGCAATGCGCGTAGCTGTGTACGGAAGATATCCTGACGATCAAGGCACAGGCGAACTGCACGGAAGCCAAGGAAAGGATTCATTTCTTTTGGAAGATCAAGGTATGGAAGTTCTTTATCGCCACCAATATCTAGTGTACGAACAACAACCGGTTTCCCTTCCATTTTTTCAAGAACCGTTTTGTATGCATTGTATTGTACATCTTCGGAAGGAAGCTTATCGCGTCCCATATATAGGAATTCAGTACGATACAAACCTACGCCTTCTCCGCCGTTATCAAGCACACCTGCTACATCATTAGGAGTACCAATGTTAGCAGCAAGCTCAACATGAACACCATCAACGGTTACAGTCGGCTCGTCGCGAAGTTTTCTCCACTCTTCAACCTGAGCAGCATATGCGGCTTGTTTAGATCTATATTCTTCAACCACGGAATCTTCCGGATTCACAAGGACATGTCCATCTAATCCATCTACGATGATCAGATCGCCGCTCTTAGCTTGTGTAAGAATGTCTTTTGTTCCTACTACTGCAGGAATTTCAAGGGATCTTGCCATAATTGCAGAGTGAGAAGTTCGTCCGCCAATGTTCGTTGCAAAACCAAGAACATATTTACGGTTGAGCTGTGCTGTATCCGAAGGAGTTAAATCTTCTGCAAGAACGATCACTTCTTCATCAATCTCTGCTGGATTTGCAACTTTAAGACCAAGCAAGTGACCAAGCACACGCTTAGTAACGTCGCGCATATCCGCAGCACGTTCTTGAAGATAAGCACTCTTCATATTTTCAAACATTTGAATAAATGTGGTTGCTGTTTCATCCAAAGCAAACTCAGCGTTTACTTTTTCATCAGCAATTTTGGATTTTACAGGATCAATAAGTTCAGGGTCATCCAGGATCAAAAGATGAGATGCAAAGATCTCTGCTTTTTTCTCTCCAAGTTCCTGTAACGTTTTTTCTTTGATTGCCTCGAGTTCGGCTCTGGATTTCTCCAAAGCCGCCTCCAGTTTAGCAATCTCTGCGTCTACGTCGTTAATCGAGCGTTTCTCTACAGAGTAATCAGGGTGCTCCAAGATAAACGCTCGGGCAATGGCAATACCAGCCGAAGCAGCAATCCCGGAAACATTAGGCATTAATTTCGCCCAGCCCTTCGTTAACCATAACATCAGTCAAAGCTTGAAGTGCTTCTGCTTCGCCTTCACCGTTAACGATGATGCTGATTTCATCACCTTTTTCAAGACCAAGGGAAAGTACTCCCAAGATGGATTTCAAAGTTACTTTTTTACCTTTTGCTTCTGCGAAAGATTCTGCACCTTTGAATTTGTTAGCTGTGTTTACCAGCGCTGTTGCTGGACGTGCATGGATACCGTCTTCGTCTGTAATTCTGAATGATTGTTGCATATGGATTCATCCCACTTTCTGTTATTTTAGTTTGGATTTCATTTTCAACCATAAAACCACGTAATACATATTACCTTTTTTTCAATGGTTGTGAACCTCAAAATTTTTAATGAATTGTGATAATTTTGTCTTCTCCAGCCTTTTGTACGCCTGTTTTTTCCAACTTAACCACAGAACCTTCAGGCAGATTAGAGAAAATTACCGGGGAAATAATAGATGGTGCATTTGCTTTCACATATTCCACATCTACTTCCATAATTGATTGACCAGCGGATACGATATCGCCTTCTTCAACCAACACTTTGAATCCTTGTCCTTTAAGTTTAACGGTGTTAACCCCAATATGAACAAGTACTTCTTTTCCACCATCGGACAAAATGCCAATCGCGTGCTTACTAGGGAATACATTAAATACTTTTCCGTTAACCGGAGAATGAATCGTATTCTCATGTGGCAGGAAGGCAAAACCATCACCCGTCATTTTCTCAGAGAAAACAGGGTCAGGAACTTGCGTGATATCCAGAAGTTCACCATTAGCAGGCATTACAATTTGCTCAGGAATAATTGCTTCACCAGACTCTCCTTGAGCTTGTTCTACCTCTGGTTCTGGATTAACTTCCGGTGCCTCAGGAGTATGTCCATCCATAATATCTTTCATTTGCGACTTGATTGTGTCTGAACGTGTACCGAAAATAGCTTGTACATTATTACCCACTTCAAGAACACCCGAAGCGCCTAAATCTTTTAGACGATTCTTATCAACTCTCGATTTATCTTTAACTTCAATACGAAGTCTGGTGATACATGCATCCAGGTGTTTAATATTATCCGAACCGCCAAAAGCTTTCAAGATTTGATGAGGCAGTTCGTCTTTTGAACCTGTACCCGTCGAACCGGTTTCAATGACTTTTTCTTCACGGCCCGGTGTTTTGAGATTGAATTTCGTAATAACAAAACGGAAACCGAAGTAGTATATTACCGCAAATGCGAGACCCACGACAATAACAAGATACCATGGCGTACGGTTAGGAATAACCCCGAACAAGATGTAGTCAATTAAACCGCCCGAGAATGTCATCCCGATCTTAACGCCCAGGATTTGCATTACCATAAAGGACAGACCAGCAAATACGGCATGGACTGCAAACAAAAGCGGTGCAACAAACAAGAAAGAGAATTCAAGTGGTTCTGTAATACCAGTTAGAAACGCCGTAAGAGCACCGGATACCATCAGGGAACCAACCACTTTTTTGTTCTCTGGTTTAGCTGTATGATAGATCGCCAGCGCTGCAGCAGGAAGTCCGAACATCATGAACGGATATTTACCGGTAGTAAACGTACCTGCTGTGAATTCAACCCCATCACGAAGCTGAGCCATGAATATACGCTGGTCACCACGAATAACTTCACCTGCTTGGTTGATATATTCTCCAAATTCAAACCAGAACGGAGAATAGAAAATATGGTGTAGACCAAATGGAATCAGCGAGCGTTCGATGGTACCGAAAATAAACGCTGCCAGTGTCTCGTTCGAACTAATCATGCTCTGAGACACAAAGTTTAGACCATTTTGAATCGGCGGCCATACGAGCGTAAGAAGCAATCCGATTAATAATGAAAACGCAGCAGTAGCAATCGGTACAAAACGCTTACCTGCAAAGAATCCCAAATACGACGGAAGTTCAATTTTGAAAAACCTATTGTACATCGCCGCCGCCAAGATCCCGATGATAATACCGCCAAATACCCCAGTCTGTAAGGTAGGAATACCTAGTACATTAGCATAAGCAGCACCTTGTTGTGATAATACATACTCGTTTACACCCAGTACTGTTCCCATCGTTACATTCATGATGAGATAACCAATAATTGCTGCGAGCCCGGCAACCCCGTCTCCTCCAGCAAGGCCTACTGCAACCCCAACGGCAAACAGTAAGGATAAGTTATCAAATACGATTTGCCCTGAGTTCATAAGAACATTGGCAATCACCTGTACCCAGTGTGCTTCAAGGACAGGTACGTATTGCAGAAAGTCTGGATTGACTAACAAGTTACCAATCCCTAGAAGTAAACCGGCTGCCGGCAAGATCGCTACCGGAAGCATGACCGCTTTACCGACACGCTGCAACACGCCGAAAAGCTTTTTGAACATTTTCGTCACTCCTTCTGTAAAATCCACATAGTGTTAATTGAAAACGCAAAAAAAGCATGAGTTAATAGAGTATTCTTGTTCGACCTATGGGTTATCTTGCCCCAATATGGTCTTCATCAATCATACTTTTCTCAACTCATGCCTGATCGTATCAGTAACACGTTGTAAGTATTAAGTTGTAAGCTTGTCAAGGACTACATAATAGCACCATCTAAAAAAGAGTGCAAGCCTTTACAACAAAAAAATTCATTTTTTTAATTCTTGCTCTTTTTTTTGTGACAATCGTTGCAAGTGTAACGCGAGATAGCTGACTTCTGCTCCATACACCGCGAGCTTCATTCGTTTTTCCATAACTTTGGTTAACGTCCATGAAAGGGAGTACATTTCTGGATATTCTTTACTTAGAAGAGAATCCAGTTTTTGAACCTCAGCCACTTCTTCTCCGCGCTTAATTCGTTCAATTGCAAACCGTAAATGTGTAACAAGCCTTGAATAATCTAAGGATTGCCGAGGGATTTGATAATCAAGTTTATCTTCCACGATAGCTACAAGATCGGCAATTAATTTAGAATGTTGCTGCACTTCGCTTAGGTTCTGATTCGTCATTGCACTGTAGATATGGAGAGCGACGAATCCTATTTCTTCTTCTCCTAAATCTACACCAAGCCGTTCCTTGATCAAATTTATGGCATAAGATGCTAAACGGTATTCCATAGGATAAATTTCCTTCGTCTCATACAAAAAAGGATTGTGTAATACAATACCTTGTTCCATCCGTTTCAGTGCAAATGCAATATGATCCGTTAGAGCAATATGAATATGTTCATTTAACTTCACATTACTCTCACTTGTTATATATAAAATAATATCATTTATTGTCTCTATTAGTTTTTCACTCACTCGCGGAATGAGTTGTTTGTACTGCTCTTGTTCTTCCTGATTGGTTAAGATAAACATCTTCTCTACCGTTTGAAGCGGGATGATATCTCCGGACTTGCGATGAAAACCAATCCCCTTACCGATAACAACAACTTCCTCGTGTTCTGGATGGGTTCCAATAATAACGTTATTGTTCAGTACTTTTGCCACTTTCAGGTTCACTTTTGCACCTCTTTTGCCTCATAATTCTTGTAACATTCGCACAGTAGATTCAGATAAGGCATACTGCTAAAAGTAACAAATTATGAGGCAGAGGTCAAATGTAGATCATTGTAAACAAAACGAATTAAATAGGTAATTCCTTAGATTGAATCTTTGGTCGCTGCAACTTCAGCAGGAATGTTGATTTTTTCTATTGCTGCCGGCTCTTTACTTCCTTTTTTGGTTAAGCCTTGAATTAGCTGTTCTACGTCAATGCCAGATACACTCTTAAGCATTTCCGGCGCGGTCGCCATAAGTTCTGTTACATAATTACTTACGCGTGTAGCACCCTCGCCTTTCCCCGTATCCACAACTGTTAATTTATCAATGGAAGAGATTGGTTCTGCAATCTTACCTGCAAGTTCAGGCAGCATTTTCACGATAATATCGAGTACCGCTGCTTCTCCAAATTTCTGGAAGGCTTCGGCCAATTTTTCTTTTGCTTCGGCTTCAGCTAAACCGCGCAGACGAATAACTTCTGCATCTGCTGTACCTTTTGCGAGTTCTGCATCCGCCATCGCTTGACCTTCGAGCCTTTTTTGCTCTGAAGTAGCTTTTGCCTGCGTTTCGATCGAATACTGAAGTGCATCTGCTTCACGCATTCTTTTCGCTTTATCTGCTTCTGCTGCCTGTTCAACCGCATAGCGGTCGGCTTCTGCCTTTTTCTTCACTTCTGCATCGTATTGTTTCTCACGAACCATAATTTCTTTTGCTTGCAAATCAATTTCACGTTCTTTACGTACGAGTTCAACTTTCATTTGTTCTTCAACCATCGTCTGTTTCGCACGGGCTTCTTGGATATGATAAGCCTGATCCGCTTCCGCTTTTGCTGTATCTTGATCTTTCTTAAAGGAAGCTACTTTCAATTCTTTTTCTTTAGCAGCTTCTGCAATGTTCGTATCTCTTAAAAGTTCTGCTTTTTGTCCCTGCTCTTCTGCATTTGCTTTTTGAATTCTTGCATCCCGCACTGCTTCTGCTTCGGCAATTTCGGCATCCCTTTTTACCATAGCGATACGCGGTTTACCAAGCGCATCCAAATAGCCATGTTTGTCACGTACATCTTTAATTGTAAAGGATACAATACTAAGCCCCATTTTTTTGAGGTCTCTAGCCGCTACCCCTTGCACTTCTTGAGCAAAACGATCCCGGTTACGGTACACTTCTTCTACGGTCATGGTACCGAGAATGGCACGCAGATGTCCTTCAAGCACTTCCTGTGCCTCACCTCTTAGGGACTCCACTGGTTTCCCGATGAACTGCTCTGCTGCAGTGGCTACGTCTTCGACTGAACTTCCTACTTTAATAATAGCTACACCATCCGCAATAACAGGAACTCCTTGCTCTGTATATACTTCTGGAGTCATTACATCAAGCTTGTGAGATAATAAAGAGATAAATTCGGATTGCTGGAATACCGGCCATATAAACGTACCGCCACCTCGAACAATTTTTATTTTCCGTCCGCTGTCATCATCTGAGATGTGTTTATTCCCTAAGAAAGAACCTGTTACGATCATGGCCTCATCCGGCCCAACTGTTTTGTACCTCGCCCAAAAAGCGATACCTAATACAAGAATCACACCTACAACAATAGCAGGAACTACGAACACATCTGGCATACTCATCTCTCCCTATTCATAATCAATTTTAATAATCCAGTTCAGCCACTTGAAGAACTCCATCAGCGACTTCGACAACAACGACTTGGGTTCCGGCAAGAATAGGTTTGGCTTCAAAACTAGTTGCGGTATGTACCGTATTTCCGCTTACCAGCTTAATCATGACCTCTCCATACCCTTTCTCTGGAACAGGAATTGTAATTTCACCGATCTTGCCTGTCAGCTCTTTAAGGGAAAAGCCTGTGGACATCTCACTATTCCGTGCTGGCTTTATATAGGCGAAAAACACAAGTACGCCGCCTAGCAGTCCAATGAGCAAAGAAAGGAAAAGATGGCCTGCCGTATCAAGCTCTGTGTACTTTGAGAGCATGATTCCCGCTCCACCAAAGATCGTAATCACACTTGCAATGACCGTTGTATTCAAAAAATCAAAACCCGGAAATTCAGCAATACCTTCAAACAAGCCATCCAGCAAATCCCCAAATAAAACGCCGATTACTGCGAAAAGCGCTCCTCCAATTAGACAAGACCAGTATAAAGTTTCCATGTTCCACCCCCTCTCGTCTCCTTTGCACATGTAAATTAATACGTATGGATTAGGAAAATGTTTCAATAATTTGAAACTGCGGGAAAACGAATTAAAAAGCCCTTCGCAGAGTAAACACCTGCAAAGGGCTTTTGGTTATACCTAATATATATACAATTGCTAATTACAATGAAGCTTTGTAGATCGCCACAACATCTTCACGTTGCAGTTTGTTAAAGTTACCGAATGGGCCGAATACCATGGCTTTATCTGCCATTGTATCAATTTGGCTTTCGTCAATATCATAATCAGCTAAGCGGCTTGGCGCTCCAATGGAAGTCCAGAATGCACGAAGTGCGTCAATTCCTTCAAGGGCAATTTGCTCATCGCTTTTCCCTTCTGGATTCACTTCAAATACATTGATTGCTAAGCGTTTGAATCGAGCTACATCCACATGAAGGTTATGTTTCATCCAGTTCGGGAACAAGATCGCAAGTCCACCGCCATGAGGAATATCATATACCGCAGATACCGCATGCTCGATGTTGTGGGTCGCCCAGTCTCCAGCAAGTCCCATACTTACCATACTGTTTAGAGCCATCGTACCACAGTATAGAATCGTTTCACGCAGTTCATAGTTTTCGAGATCATGGATCAGTTTTGGCGCAGCTTCCATCACCGTGCGAAGCAGCGTCTCACAGAATCCAAGTTGCACCGGAGTGTTCGGATCCAAATGGAAGTAATGCTCCAGTACATGAGACATCATATCAACCATTCCATATACCGTTTGATCTAGAGGTACAGAGTACGTATGTTCCGGATCAAGAATAGAGAATACGGGGAAAACGAATGGACTTCCCCAGCCCAGTTTTTCCTGAGTATCCTGGTTCGTAATAACAGACCCGCTGTTCATTTCTGAACCGGTTGCAGCCATTGTCAGCACCGTTGCGAGTGGCAAAGCATCTTGAGGCATTGCTGTGCGTTTGCAGAAATCCCACATATCTCCATCGTATTTTGCGCCTGCTGCGATGGCTTTTGAACAGTCAATTACACTGCCGCCGCCGACAGCAAGAATTAAGTCTATTCCTTTGCTTTTACAAATCTCTACTCCTTGATGAACAGTGGACAAGCGCGGATTTGGTTCCACGCCAGACAATTCATGTACTTCGGCCCCAATTTCGCTAAGAATGGAAAGGACCCGATCATAGAGACCGTTACGTTTTATACTTCCACCGCCATACACAAGCAGAACCTTTTTGCCGTATTTCGGTACTTCTGTTTTTAAAGATTCCAACTGTCCTTTTCCGAAAATTAGACGTGTTGGATTATAAAATTGAAATGATCTCATTTTGAGAATCGCCTCCAGATTGGTTAGAAGAATAGCGCCTATATAGTAACGACGTTCTATCATTATAAATGCCAAAGAATAGTAAAACAAATTTCATAGACTAGAATCAAATTCATAATACCTTTAGTTGCTTTAACCAGGACGATATATAGATCAAAACACACCCCCGATTCGAAGGTGTGTTTTATTGTTATTTTTGTTCTGTGAAACCAACATGTTGTACAAAACGGCGGAATGCAGCTTTACCTGCTTCATCTCGTTTAAATACACCGGCATGTTCAAGAATTTTCGCGAATTTGATACCTGCTTCTTCTTGAACTTTACCCACTGCTTCTTCCTTCGATAAGGAAGTTCCATATTTATCTGTAAGCTCTTCAATCCATGCTTTATGCTTATAGAGAGCAGATTGTTCATTCGTTACGGTTTGTTGTCTAAGTTCTTGATCTCCTGCGAGCATGTCTGCGATGAGATCAAGTTCTTCTTTTAAACGACCTGGCAAAATAGCTAGTCCCATAACTTCGATTAGGCCGATATTTTCTTTTTTGAGATGGTGCATTTCTGGATGAGGATGGAAGATTCCGTCTGGATACTCGCTGCTCGTACGGTTATTACGCAGTACTAAATCCATCTCATACTGTCCGTCTTCTGTACGGCGAACAATAGGAGTTACGGTGTTATGCGGTACCCGTTCTCCGCTTCCCTCTGTATGTGACAGGATATCAACTGCAGCATCACTGTATTCCTTCCACGCCTCGTAAATCTCATTTCCTGTTTCAAGAAGCGCATCCGGACTTTCGGACGTCAGACGAAGCACGGACATTGGCCATTTCACAAGACTAAGCTTCACTTCTGGAGCTTTTTCACTCGTAAATACAGCTTCCTGTACGGCCTTCTGAATCGGGAATGTATGACGTCCTCCCTGGAAGTGATCGTGCGTAAGAATACTTCCGCCAACGATCGGAAGATCAGCATTGGATCCAATAAAATAATGCGGATACTGATCAACAAATCCAAGCAAACGGCGAAGAGTATCCTTAGTCAGTTTCATCGGTACGTGATCATGATGGAACACGATGCAGTGTTCGTTATAATACACATACGGGGAGTACTGAAACAACCATTTTTCTTCATTTATAGTTAGCGGAATCGTTCTTAGATTCTGACGAGCTGGATGGTTAATCCGGCCCCGATATCCTACATTCTCCCGGCATAACTGACATTTTGGATATACAGGAGGCGGCAAAAGTTTTGCCATTGCAATCTCTTTCGGACTTTTTTCCGGCTTGGATAGATTGATTGTAATCTCCATATCGCCATACTCTGTAGACTGTTTCCAGTATACATTCTTCTTAACTCGTTCCATCCGAATATAGTTGGAGTCTATGGACAGTTGGTAGAAACGGTCCGTAGCTGCCTGAATTCCTGATTTCGACTCATTCTCGCGGAACTCCCGAATCACCTCAGATGGACGGGCCATAAGAAGACCCATAATCTGAGCATCAAGCAAATCACGATACGTATCCGTATTCTCTGCGATCAGTCCAATCTGAGCACCATAATCAATTAGAATATCGAGAACAGGCTGCGGTCCGGAAAGTTCGGACTCATCTACCTCCCCTGCAAAAGGCTCATCGAATTGAAACAAGCTCAGCAGCTGATTACGGCTGTAGTCTACATCTGCATCTTCAATGAGTGTGTGTCTATGAGCAAACAATACCAGCCTTTCAATGGCATGAAGCGCTTCTTCTGCAGCTGGTAAGGACTGTGAAATTTCTGGAGTTGTTTCTGCACCGGCGTTCATATTCATTTCAGACATTAGTTTACTCTCCTTTGTTGTTCGTACTATAACCTTCTGGATGAGATTGATGCCAGCCCCATGCACTCGCAATTACATCTTCCAGATTTGTATACTTCGGTTCCCAACCAAGAACAGAGCGAGCTTTTGCGGAAGAAGCTACAAGAACTGCCGGGTCTCCTGCTCTGCGTGGTTCCATGACAACTGGGATTTCAAGACCGGTCACTTTTTTCGCAGTTTCGATCACTTGTTTTACACTGAATCCTGTGCCATTTCCTAAGTTAAATACATTGCTTTCTTCGCCTTTGCGAAGATAATCTACAGCCCGTAAATGCGCATCTGCCAGATCGCTCACATGGATGTAGTCACGAATACAAGTACCGTCTTCTGTCGCATAATCATCACCAAAAATAGCGATTTGTTTGCGCTGTCCAAGTGCAGTTTGCAGTACCAATGGGATCAGATGGCTTTCCGGTTGATGATCTTCCCCAATTTTTCCGTCCTTATGAGCACCTGCTGCATTAAAGTAACGAAGGGATACATACTTAATGCCGAGTACTTTATCAAACCAAGACATCATGCGTTCCATCATGAGCTTCGTCTCACCATATACATTTGTAGGTTCGGTACGATCTGTTTCTTCAATCGGTACTTTTTCCGGCTCGCCGTAGGTAGCAGCGGTGGAAGAGAATACAATTTTGCTAACCCCTGCATTATTCATTGCTTCCAGAAGAGTTAACGTACCAAATACGTTATTGTCATAATATTTCGCCGGATTCTGCATGCTTTCACCAACCAGTGAATTCGCTGCAAAATGGATGACAGCTTCAATCTTATTCTCGGCAAACACTTGATCCAAAAATGCTTTGTCTCGCAAGTCGCCTTCATAAAAAGCTCCGCCAAGTACCGCTTCACGGTGCCCTGTCTGTAAGTTATCCACTACAACTACTTCTTCTCCGCGTTCAAGGAGTGCCGCTACCGTATGAGATCCAATATATCCTGCTCCACCTGTAACTAAAATCGCCATTTTTTATTCCTCCCCATCCCATTCTTTAACTCCATCGCCAACACCGCATACGTAGAATTCGCCTTCAAGACCTGTACGCTCTTTATAGGCAGTTCCTACTTCTTTAACAAAACGTTCTACATCATCTTCATGTACAAGAGATACCGTACATCCGCCAAATCCTGCACCTGTCATTCTAGCACCGAGAGTCCCCGGAATTTTCCGTGCTTCTTCTACCATGACGTCGAGTTCTGTACAGCTTACTTCATACAGGTCGCGAAGCGAGTCATGAGAAGCATTCATCAGCTGACCGAATGTCGTAAGGTCGTTTGCGCTTAGCGCTTCAACAGAAGCCAGTACACGCGCATTTTCTTCTACAACGTGTCTAGTCCGGTTCTTCAGTACTTGTTCTCCGAGATGTACTTCGAGCTGCTCATATTGTTCTGGCTTCAGCTCAGCAAGATACTCGAGTGACGGAACATGTTCTTTCAGAATCGAGAGAGAACGGTCACATTGCTCGCGGCGTTCGTTATATGCGGAATCTACCAATCCCCGGCGTTTGTTCGTGTTACCGATAATGAGTTTGTAAGATCCCGTTTGGAAAGGAACATGTTTGTATTCCAGCGTATCGCACATGAGCAAAATTGCGTGATCCTTCGCTCCGTTTGCAACCGCGAACTGGTCCATAATACCGCTGTTTACGCCAACATACTGATTCTCTGCACGCTGAGAAAGAAGGGAAAGTTCTACCGTATCGATCTTACCGCCTTCCATCGTTAGCAGTGCAAATCCAGTAAGAACTTCTAGCGAAGCGGAAGAAGACAATCCTGCTCCATTTGGAATTTCGCCGTGGAATAACAGATCATATCCTCTGGTTACAGGAGTTCCTGCTTTTTTCAGTTCAACCATGACACCTACTGGATAATCGATCCACTCATCTGTCTTGGATGCACCAATTTCTCCTACCTTAACAGTTGCTGTATAAGGAATATTGGTAGAGAAGAAGTGAATCTCATCATCTTCACGCTCGCGAATGAGCAAAGTTGTACCAAATTCAAGTGCTGCTGGCAGTACATAACCGCCGTTATAATCAATATGTTCACCGATCAGATTTACACGTCCCGGAGCATAAAATACACGAATGTCAGAAGAGCTGTTACCGTACTGGTTAATAAAAGAAGCTGTAAGATTTTGCACGTTCACGGGTATATCACCTCTTGTATAAGTTGTTTTGATTTATAGGTTCAGTATACTTGAAAGCGTTACACATGGTAATGTAGTGATGTGTTTTATATATGGACAAATGTGACCTTCAAATAAAAATTTGTATGGAAAACATTGGTATTTAGGGCGTGTTCACCCTGTTTTTTATGGTATAATCCTTATATCAATAACTAGATAAATCCATAAGGGAGAGCCCATCCCCATGACGCAAAACGAAATTTCATATACGTATTCTATAGCTTCTAATCCAGTTTCTTACGAAAATAGTTCTTTGCACGTTCTGTTTGCAGGCGAAAGTCAAACCAAGCCAAGTCATGCACTTGGGCCTAAAATTTATGATTACTACCTTCTTCATTACATTGAGTCGGGAAAAGGGATCTATAAAACGGAACATCACACTTACCATTTAAAAAAAGGGGATCTGTTTCTTATTCATCCTTCTCAGCTCGTAAGCTATGTATCTGATGAGAAAGAACCTTGGCGATATCGATGGATTGCTTTTACAGGGACAGAAGCCGATGAACAAGTACGGTATACCGGATTCACTTTAGACTTACCCGTATCATCTGCAGGAGAACAAGAGCAATTTTCGAAGCTCCTCGGTATGATGCAGGAGGCCTTTTACGAGAAAAAAGAGAGCGCACACCTTACCTCCTTAGGATGTTTGTACCTTGTTTTCGCTTTAGCTAAAGAAAGGCTTCTTTTAGAATCTGCATTGCCTCTTGTAGATGCAAGAGTCGGAGGAACAGTTAAGCAAATGATTCAGTACATGTCGACACAGTATGCTCACCCCATCTCTATAGAACAAATGTGTTCGAGTCTTGGATATAATCGGGCCTACCTCTCTCGTATTTTCAAGAAAGAAACGGGATTATCTCCTGTAACCTATCTGCTCAAATTAAGAATCGATAAATCAAGGCAACTGCTGCGAGAGAGACCCGAGTTATCCGTGGAACAGGTTTCTGCTTCGGTCGGGTTACCGGATGCCCTTTACTTTTCAAGACAATTCAAGCGTTTTTATAAACAATCACCAACCGCCTATCGAAAACAGGTACAAGAGCAGCCTGGTGACAAAAAATCATTCCCTTGAACACGCAAAAAATCCTGCCCCGAGATCACACAAGGCAGGATTTTTTATTAATTTATCATGTTCATTCGTCTATATAAGTGCTGTCCTAGGATTCATTGTCTCGAAGAATATTCTCGATTCGTTCTAGCTCTTCTGGAGAAAAATCGAGATTTTGCAGCGTATCAACATTCTCCTTAATCTGACCAGGGCGGCTCGCCCCGATCAGAGCAGAGGTGACTTTTCCACCACGAAGTACCCACGCCAGGGCAAACTGCGCCAGACTTTGACCTCTTGAAGCTGCAATCTGATTGAGTGCGCGTACTTTGCGCAGTGTCTGAGGAGTGATCTGATTTTCGTTCAAGAATACAGACGAGCTTTTCGCTCTTGAATTGTCAGGAATCCCATTCAAATATTTACTCGTGAGAACCCCTTGCTCTAATGGACAAAAAGCAATGCTTCCGACTCCATTTTCCTCAAGTACATCCTGAAGTCCGTTTTCAATCCAGCGATCAAGCATCGAATATCTCGGTTGGTGGATTAATAGCGGTGTGCCCAGCCCATTTAGAATACGAACTGCTTCTTTGGTCTGATCCGCAGAATAGTTAGAAATCCCAACATATAAGGCTTTTCCCGAACGAACAATATGGTCTAGTGCCTGCATCGTTTCCTCTAGCGGAGTCTCTGGGTCAAAACGATGAGAGTAAAAAATGTCTACATAATCTAGTCCCATTCGTTTCAGGCTTTGATCAAGGCTTGATATTAAGTATTTACGTGAACCCCATTCTCCATAAGGTCCTGCCCACATGTGATATCCCGCTTTCGTAGAAATCACAAGCTCATCTCGGTAGGGTAATAGGTCACTCGCAAGTACTTGGCCAAACATCTCCTCTGCCGATCCAGGAGGAGGTCCATAATTGTTAGCTAAATCGAAATGAGTAATCCCTAAATCAAAAGCGGTACGAATCATCTCACGACCGTTCTCTAGACTATTAATTCCACCAAAGTTGTGCCAGAGTCCAAGTGAGATGGCAGGCAATTTCAAGCCTGAGCGTCCCAGCCGATTATATGTCATTGTCTCATATCTTGCTTCATTCGCTATATAAACCATTATTGTTCATCCTCTCCCTATTCCTCATGCCACACCATTCATTTCTACTGTTTATGATAGACCTTACCTCCATTCTACGCAAGAAAACGTTTACAACTAGAATGAAAATATAAGCCTGTCTTGATAATTCAAGACAGGCTGTATTGTAACCTTTCTCTACAACAACGCATTTACTTGATCCATCACTTTACCAATTGGTTCCGAAATGAGAAGATCTGCTTTGTTATCGTACGGTGTAGGCGTAGCGTTTAGGAGTGCGATGTGCTTCCCTTGAAAATACGTCACGAGCTGTGCAGCAGGCTGCACGGTGAGCGAAGTACCGCCAATGATAAGCAAGTCTGCTTCCGACAAGGCATCAACGGCATGATAAAGCGTACCTTGATCGAGGGATTCTCCGTAGAGCACGACATCCGGTTTTACGATGCCGCCACACTTTTCACAATACGGCACTCCGCTCCCCGATTGCAGGATATAATTCAAATGATAAAATTTAGAGCAGTCCATGCAGTAGTTACGATGAACGGAACCGTGTAATTCATGTACAATTTTACTGCCTGCTGCTTGATGAAGTCCATCAATATTCTGGGTAATGACAGCCGTCATCTTCCCTTCTTTTTCAAGACGAGCCAGCAGACGGTGTGCTCCGCTTGGTATGGCGTCCGGGTGCAGCATTTTATTACGGTAGAAATCATAAAAAATATCGGGGTGCAGTTTAAAAAAATCGATACTTAATAGTTCTTCGGGTGAGTACGGAGAATGCTGTTCCGTTTGATAAATACCAGCCGCAGAGCGAAAATCAGGAATACCACTTTCCGTGGAAGTACCTGCGCCGCCAAAAAAAACGATTTTGGAACTTTGCTTTATCCAGGTTGTTAATTGTTCAACGGGTTCCATCATGAAAGTGCACTCCATTTCATAAAAGGTCTATTCAAGCGATATTTGGGTATAACTCGTAATCACTGTATCCGCATCATGTAAATAGAACGGATCATGTGATTGTATGAAACCAACAGCAAGTGCTGATTCTGCACTTTTAGCCATCTGCATATCACCATTACTGTCACCAATGACGGCACAATCTTGCGGAGATAAACCGAGCTTGGCGCAGGCAACATGAACACTTTCTGGATGAGGCTTACTGTTCTTTACCTGATCATATCCGATTATAACATCAAAATAATCTAATATCCCGAGCCATCTCAAATGAAGCTCAGCAGTATCTGTTGAGTCAGCGGTCACCACGCCGAGCCTCAGCCCTTTTTCACGGCACTTGATGAGAAAAGGGACTAATCCCGGTGTGGGATGAGCATGCTCCTGCTTTACTTTACTCATCGCCTGCCTGCTGATCATTCGTACATAGGTAATTGCATCATTCCATGGCATTCCTGCTGCGTACAGCTGCCAGGCAAGTACTGCCGTAGATTCACTTACGGTTGCAATGGCAAACGGCCCTTGTACATCGTAACCAATGACTCTACCACTATTGTCATACTGCGTGCCCAGTACCTGATCTCTATGCCCTGTAAAAGAATGTCCTAATGAAGCAAGCTTCTTCTCTAATTGATCCAGTACAGATGTGGCCCATGGCGTCCAAAGTTTATGTAAATCAAGCAAAGTTCCATCTTTATCAAACAAAATCCCTGAGACATATGCCTCTGCTTTTTCTGTCTTCAGTAAAGCCATCTCCCAATCCTCCCCTCTCCTATTCCATAATTAAACAATCGTCGCCTTATCATACAACAGCTTATGTAAAAAAAATTCTGACCGGATACCCGATCAGAATGAAAGTTATCATTTCTATAGATTACTGCCTTTTGTGGATTGTATCTGATCCATCCAAGAAAGAAGAGAATCGGCAGTTAAAGTTAGCTGTTCTTCCATCGTGATATCAGCGGTGCCGTCCCCTTTTTGCAGACCATAGTCACCATACTGCGCATGATTACCTCCAGGCAGATTGTAATAGATGGTATCTTGCGGAAGATAGTCTCTGCCTACCTTTACATTCTCACGATTTACCACATCATCTTTCTCCCCAATAATACTGATGACAGAAAGCGATGTATCACTCACATCTCCTTTTTCATCTGCATAAGCACCTAATAAAAACATGCCTGCAAGTTCATCCGCATGACCAGCTGCAAACCTTGCAGCCATAGCGCCGCCAAGTGAATGTCCACCAATCACAAACGTTTCATCAGGATAAGCTTCTATTACTTTACTAGCTGAATTTCCTCCAGCCACCGACAGATTAGCTGGCATTTTCATTACATACACGGGATGGCCGCCTTCTGCAAGCAGCTGAGCTAAAGGAGCATAACTTGCTTCTTCAACAAAGGCTCCTTGATAAAAAATCACACTCACACCCTGTGGTTGTTTTGGTTGAAATTCGATCCAATTCTTCTGATCTATCACTTCAACTTGCTCTGTAGACTGCATTGCAGCTTGAGCTTTCTCCAGCGGTTCAAGGGTATTCATGGATAGATAAGCCCACATACCTCCAATAACAAGCACTACTAATATGATAATGCTCCAAATTGTTATTTTTAATTTTCGATGTTGTTTTGTCTTGCTGCTGTTCAACTCAGTCACCTTTTCTTTTCTTATTTCTCGAGGATCGCTTTTCGGTAAGCTTCGATATACTCTTCAGCCTTTCGCTTCACGTAAGTCATATCCCCTGTTTTTACTGCTTGCTGTGTTAGGTCTGAGCCAATCCCTACGGCAACAGCTCCGCCTTTAATCCATTCACCTAGATTATCCAAGGACACACCACCCGTAGGCATAAAATTAGCCTGCGGAAGCGGACCTTTCATCGTTTTGATGATGGATGGATCGTATACGTTGCCTGGAAACAGTTTGACTACATCCACACCAAGCTCAAGCGCTGCTTGAACTTCAGCAATCGTCATCACACCTGGCATCACAGGCACTCGGTATAAATTACACAATCTTACCGTGTCCGGATTTAGAGAAGGTCCTACAATAAAAGCGGAACCTGCCATAATAGCAGCTCTTGCTGTTTGAGGTTCAAGCACTGTCCCCGCTCCGATGATCGCAAAACGCTCTTCATCTGCTGTGTCCCAGCTGTAAGTTTTACTTAGTTTTTCGATAGCCTGCAAAGCACCCGGTACGGTCAAGGTAATCTCAATTACTTTAATCCCTCCCGCAATCGCTTGCTCTGCCATTTCAACAACCTGCTTTGCAGAATCTGCACGTAAGACAGCTACGACACCATGTTCCACGATTTTTTGGATTAACTGTAGTTTTTTCATCGTCCTCACAACTCCTTATATTATGTATGATTTGTTCTACGATTTCAAAAGGTAAATTCGTTAGACCAAAGCCCCATACTATCGTTCAATATGCTGAATATTGTTCAGGGCAGCTTCTACTTGAGCATGTGTCGGGAGCGCTTCCCAGTCTCCTACCGCCTGAATAACCATGCTTCCAATTAAACTTCCGAGTTTCGTTGCCTCTAAAGGTGTCTTCCCCTGTAATAAACCAGCAAGGAAACCAGCGCAAAATCCATCTCCCGCCCCTACGGTATCAAGTACCTGCTCTGCTTTAACATAAGGAACCTGATCTATTCTTCCGTCATCCAGCACATAGGTAAGATCGGGGCCGCCTTTTACGATGGACACTGCTTGCAAAGTCGATAACTTCTCGAAAATTCGTTCCGTATTTTCCTCATCATATAGAAGCTTCAATTCATCAAGACCCGGAAGAAAATAGTCTGCCTGCTCGGCCAAAGACAGAAGCACAGGTCTAGCCTCATCAATTGTCCATAACTTCAACCTTACATTAGGATCAAAACTCACTTTCACACCAGAATCTTTAGCGATCTGGATCGCTTCCTGCACCGTCTTTAAGCTGGATGGACTAATAGCAGCTGTAATCCCGGTGACATGAAGTATTTTGGCACTGGCAATATAATCCCTGTCGAGTGCAGATGGTGTCATGTAGCTTGCTGCAGACAGCTTCCTATAATAATGCACCGAAGACTTGCCCGGGAGATTTTCTCGAATCATAAGCCCTGTTGCCATCTCTTCCTTCAACTTCGCTCGGGATACATCGACTCCTTCCCCGCGAATCGACTTCATGATCATCTGACCTAGAGGATCATTACCAAGCCATCCGCACCATCCACTTCGGTGTCCCAAACGAGCAAGACCAATGGCTACATTGCTTTCTGCTCCGCCAAAAGATTTATGCAAGGTTGAAGCGTACTCGAGTCCCCTGGTATCTTGCGCGGTGAACAACCCCATGCTTTCCCCAAAAGTAACCACTTCGGGCTGAACGGATGTAATTTGCATTATCCTGATATCCCACCTTTTCATCACAAAAACGGAGGCGTTTTTGCTTTAGATAATTTCCGTTTCGGTTCATAAACTTCCATTAAGGTTCATTAACTCCATTGTCATCTGCATTGAAACCGTTGTCAATTACAAAATTGTTAAAATAATATACTTAACAATATTTTTTTACAATCACTGATTTTCTTCGTTTCACAGCAATTCAGCTGTGGTAATTAGATGATTATAATGAAAAAGGAGAGAGTCCAAATGCCAAATTCAAAAACCAACCGTCCCAAAATGACTCGTGCAGAAGCTGGGCGGCTTGGCGGGGAAGCCACTTCAAAAAAATTTGATCGATCTTTTTATGAAAATATAGGAAGAAAGGGTGGAATTACGACATCGGAGAACCATAATGCAGATTTCTACCAAGAGATTGGAAGCAAAGGTGGACAAGCTACCGCCCGCTCCCATAACCGTACATTTTATCGTGAGATTGGACGCAAAGGGGGCCTTCGTTAAGACATCTTGCATGCTTGATTTTAAAAACATGAAAAACTTGATAAATAAAAGAGACTTTATTTCACATGACAAATCATCTGCTCACATAAAACGAATCTAGCAAATCTTTTGGAAGAAAATACTAGTTCGTAAAGCTGCGGAGTCTTGCTCACTGGGAAATTCAGGTCTCTTTTTTTGTTTTTGTATACCTAAGATCCCTTAATTTTGTAGAAATATGCCGGAAACTGTGATAGACTCATACAAATTATATATTCTATTTACGGTAAAGCCTATTTGCGGTAAAGCATTACAGAACGAAGCGTAATTCAAATCATTTTGATTCTGGGGGGAAACAGTCATCATGGCACCGAAAAAAATGCGTTCAGACATGATTAAAAAAGGTTTTGATCGAGCACCACATCGGAGTTTGCTTCGTGCAGCTGGAGTAAAAGAGGAAGATTTTGGTAAACCGTTTATTGCCGTATGTAATTCATATATCGATATCGTACCAGGACATGTGCATCTTCAGGAATTCGGGAAAATTGTAAAAGATGCCATTCGTGAAGCAGGCGGCGTTCCTTTTGAATTCAATACCATTGGTGTAGATGACGGGATTGCAATGGGTCATATCGGGATGCGCTACTCGCTTCCAAGCCGTGATATTATTGCGGATTCGGTAGAAACTGTAGTTTCTGCTCACTGGTTTGACGGTATGGTATGTATTCCTAACTGTGACAAGATTACGCCAGGAATGATGATGGGTGCACTTCGCGTGAACATCCCAACGATTTTCGTCAGCGGCGGACCCATGAAGGCAGGGCGTGATAGTAATGGCCGTGCATTATCTCTTACTTCTGTATTTGAAGGAGTAGGTGCTTACCAAGCGGGTAAAATTGATGATCAAAGCCTGCTCGAATTAGAACAATTCGGTTGTCCTACTTGTGGATCTTGTTCCGGTATGTTTACAGCAAACTCGATGAACTGTCTTGCTGAGGCGATGGGACTTGCCCTACCGGGTAACGGTACCATTCTTGCCGTTTCGCCAGAACGTCGTGATTTTGTACGCAAGTCTGCAACTCAATTGATGGAACTGATCAAACTGGATTTGAAACCTCGCGATATCGTAACTCATGAAGCTATTGATAACGCGTTTGCACTGGATATGGCTATGGGTGGTTCCACGAATACGGTACTTCATACGCTTGCTCTTGCTCATGAAGCAGGAATTGACTATCCAATTGACCGTATTAATGAAGTAGCGAATCGAGTACCTCATCTGTCAAAACTGGCACCTGCTTCAGATTATCATATTGAGGATGTTCAGAATGCGGGCGGTGTAAGTGCCGTTCTAAATGAACTTCTCAAAAAACCAGGAGCAATCCATGGGGATTGTATTACCGTAACAGGAAAAACAATTCGTGAAAATGTGGAAGGAGTAGAAATTCAAGATCATAACGTTATTCATGCCTTGGATGATCCTCACTCCGAACGAGGTGGACTGGCTGTTCTCTTTGGTAACCTAGCACCTGAAGGTTCCATCATCAAAGTTGGAGCAGTAGATCCTTCTGTTGGCGGATATCATAAAGGTCCTGCGATCTGCTTTAACTCCCAAGAAGAAGCACTCGAAGGCATTGCCAACGGGAAAGTAACAGAAGGAAACGTAGTAGTTATCCGTTACGAAGGTCCAAAAGGCGGACCAGGTATGCCAGAAATGCTCGCTCCTACCTCCCAGATTGTAGGGATGGGACTGGGTGCCAAAGTGGGTCTGATTACAGACGGACGTTTCTCGGGCGCATCCAGAGGAATCAGTATCGGACATATTTCCCCAGAAGCTGCGGAAGGCGGACCGATTGCTTTCGTACACGATGGAGATTTAATTGAACTGGATCTGAACAATCGTAAGATTGAACTGCTTATTAGTGAAGAAGAAATGGAACGTCGCCGTGCGGAAGAATGGACGGAGTTTGAACCTAAAGTAAAAACCGGATATTTGGCTCGCTATTCCAAACTTGTAACAAACGCAAGTAACGGCGGCGTTCTAAAAATCTAATATTTCATAAAAAAGGATCCTCCGTTCATGAGAACAGAGGATCCTTTTATGATATATATTTCTACTTAAGCTACCGGCGGCGTTCTGCTTAAATCAGAATTTCCCGCAAGAATTCCTGATTCCTCTTCTTCATACCTTTCGTCTTTTACTTCTCTTGGAGCAGTTCGCTCAGGCTTATGTACGCTCCCGAATCGTTCATAGAGTACATCCATAGGCATGATGATCATTTTGGGTACCATTTGCTGGCTGCCTTCTTTTAGACGCTTCTGCCCTTGCGGATGAATTACACTCATCAAAATTTTGAGATAAATAGAGCTGGAAGCAGCAAACCATCCTTTTGGTAAATCTTTGACAAGGAATCCAAATTGTTCTGGCCCTCGGTTAATCATGGTTACACCATACAGGGCTTTTACACCCGCTGCATCCGGATCCTTTGCAATAAGATGAGCTAGATCAGGAAGCTGTTTTTCCATTGCCCGGATCATACGAATAGCTAAATGAACCGATGACCGTGATGTCGTTCCCAGCTGATATAATTTTTTATTATCAAAATGAAGTTCAACGATCGAATCGCCGTTTTCAAGAAATTCCCCATCTGTCATGGCTACCCGTTTTCCTTGATAGGGACGAATTCGATAATGCAAAAAAGGATTCTCTGGGGTAATCGTCTTTAGATGAGTAACAAGATGAAATACTTTCTCCCAGCCTAGCCATAGTTTAACGACTACTTTTTTCATCCCTGTTCTCATCGTCGTAAGCCCCTCCTTCCCGTATTGTAGTGTTCTAACCGAATTTGCATTCTTTGATGCATTGTGAAGATCAATCATCTCGTCAATGCGGATGCTTTTCAGTCCTTCTTGCTTCGCCATTTCTAGTACTTTTTCCAGCGCAAGAAGCATAATTTGCGGGGCATGTTTGTCTGCTCCTGGTGTCGTTCCGCAATCATGAAGAACCATGACTTCTCCACCCCGAAGTTTTTTCTTCATCCGTTCCGTTAAACGATCCACACCGATACGTTCTTTCCAATCGCCGAACATGCCAGACCAGAGAATAATGCGATGGTGATGCTTTTTTGAAAAATCAAATAAATTGGTAATTCCCCACGGCGGGCGATAATATTCCGTATGCGACCCTGTTATCTGAAACACAATGTTATCTGTACGTTCAATTTGCTGGCGGACAAGCTTAGGTGACATCAACCAGTTCGTATAGTGTTTATAATTGTGGATACCAATCAAATGACCTTCGTCATGAATTCGTTTCAGCAGGTCCGGATTACGTTCTGCATGTTCTCCCACTACAAAAAATGTAGCCTTTGCATCGTACTTTTTCAACAAATCTAACAGAAGCGGTGTATAGTATGGATCTGGTCCATCATCAAAGGTAAGTGCATAACCCTTTACGTTTTTCCCTTTTCGAAATACACGAAAACCGAATAACCGGCTGATTAAACTAGGAATAAATGCATAAAAGGATGTAATATAAAAAAGCAAAAGCAACAAATTTTGCATCATGTAATTCCTCACTTCTCTCGCTTTACTCGCCTGCCAATCCAAACCACACTAATTGCTATTTTATCATATTGTGAATAAAATGAACCTTTGAATTCAAATTTTACGTATACTCTAAGTAATCCCCATCAAAAATTAAAAAAAGGAGTCGTTGTTAACGTATGCTTCCCCTATATAAAAAGTATTGGCGCACTGCTTTTGATATCGGCCTGATTGCACTCACCGTGTTCTTAATTATGTTTGTCTCAAGCAAGCTGTATCACATTGCAGCACCTGTATTTCTTTCATTTCTTGTATTTATTATTATTGAGCCACTGGCCAAGTTTCTGCACCGAAAAGGAATAAAAAAAGCAATTGCCTCCGCTATTTCTGTCCTCATGTTTCTCGGTATACTGCTCGGTATATTTTTCGGACTGGGAGTAATCATCGTCTCGTCTATCATTCAATTTCAGGAAAATATCCCTTACTATACTGAAATGATTCAAACTCAATTTAATCAGTCTATGACCTTTTTACATACCCAAATCAATGCACTGCCAGCAAGCGTTATAAATCAGATCAATGATTACTTTGAGATCCTTACTGCAACCCTGTCGAACTGGGGCAAAACATTTCTTGGTTATATTATTACTATGCTCAGCTCCTTCTCTACATTTATAGGAAATTTCGCGGTTGCTATCATTCTTGCCTTTTTCCTTAGTGTAGAGATTGATATGTGGCGGGCTCTTACCAAAAGAAAAGCACCAAAAACGATCAAAAAAGCCTATCTGTTTTTAAAAGATCATGTTCTCAGTTCGATCGGTTCTTATTTGAAAGCACAGTTGATTCTCATTTCGATTACCTTTGTACTTGTATATGTAGGACTATTAATTGTGGGAACCGGCAATGCTCTGACGATCGCACTCGTATCGGCATTTTTTGATCTGCTGCCACTGCTGGGTATTCCCGTTATCTTTATTCCATGGATTATCTATTTGTTTATTGTAGGTAATACAGGGACAGCTATAGGACTCATAATTGTATTAGTAGTGACCATGCTGACAAGACAACTGGCCGAGCCTAAAATATCGGGAAATTCAATTGGAGTCACATCTGCGTATTTAATGCTGTCTTTCATGCTCATTTCCTTATCTATTTTTGGAATTGCCGGGGTGATCCTATCGCCAATCTTGCTGATCTTAATCAAGGAATTACTTCAACAGGGATATTTACAGCGGTGGATCCATCTGCCTGAAGATGAGTTCCAATCCTCACCTTTCGTAGTAGATAAACCGGCTCCTCCTGCCGAGTAATCATCATGCAAATAAAGAAACTCTACCGTCCATCCTTATGGTGACTGTAGAGTTTTTTTATTTGCTATAGCTTAGAATGAGTCTTTGCAAGCATGTCCATAACTTGTTTAAATAAGGAGGTCGCTTTGTGCTTTGATGAAGGGGATACATTCTTGATCAGTACAGCGACCGCATATTCCGGAGACTCCACAGGGCCATAGCCGATGAACCACTGATGGTTTCGCTTCACCTTATTTTGCATTACCTGGGCTGTACCTGACTTCCCAGCAAGATGCCACGAGGCTTCATTGAGAGTCTGTCCCGTTCCCTCCTCCACTACCTTATCCATAAACTCTAACAACTTACTCGCTGTTGACTTATGAATGGCCGGCACATTTTTATCTAATAACCGCTGTTGAGGAATTTCAGCGAGCAGAGATCCGTCCGCATAATGAATATGAGAGACGATTCGTGGAGACTGCACTTTTCCCCCATGAAGCAGTGTCACCATAAGATTAGCTGCTTGCAAAGGAGTAACCTGTACATCGCGCTGTCCAATAGCCGTCTGTATCCTTGTTCCTTCATCATTAAGCTGAATGCTCTCTTTCGTATTAAAAATACGTCCCTTCTCCTCATGATCGAACAAGTGAAAATGATCCTGTCCTAAATAATGATCTTTTTCAAATCCAACTGTTCTGCCAAGGCCAAGCGACTCTGCTGCATCTGCTATCTGTTTAGAATTCAGACGTGATGCCACTTCTGCAAAAGCAATATTACATGACTTCGCGAAACCTTCTGCAAATGTCAACGTTCCATGACCTTCTGTTTTCCAGCAGCTTAGTCCATATTTTCCATAATGACCGGTACAGTGGAATTTTTCTTGCGGATGCACCACTCCCTGTTCGAGGGCAGCAGCAGCAGTGATTATTTTGAAAATTGATCCGGGTACCGCCGCCTTTAACGCCTGATTTGCCCATTCATTCTTCTCTAGACTAATCCGCTGCGGATTATAGAAGGGTCTTGATACCATAGCCACTACATCTGCATTTTTGGCATCCAGTACCACAACGGCTCCTTCCGTCACCCCTGCCTCTTTCGTTATTTTCTCTATTTGCTCTTGCAGATCTATATCGATTGTAGTCTCTACATTTAGCGGGTATCTCGGATTGTGAGGTGCAATCACTCTTGCCCCGAGGGTTCCGTTTAACGGCTGTTTATGCCCGTCTACCATATTTGATACAATGGTTGGCCCAAGACCTTTTAATAGGGGTTCTAGGGTCCGCTCAAGTCCGCCAGCTCCTGATTTTACATTAAAAGGATCTTTTACTTCCTGATGAAGTTTACTCTTCGCTGTCTTTTCAGGAAGTTCTGCAAGATATCCGAGCCACTGCCTCCCGTTCTCCGAGTCTATATATCGCTTCATATAGGGCAGCGCTTTAATCATCCCCACATTCTTCACTTGAATTGCTTCTACTTCGAGAGATGTGAGGATCCGCGGTTCTCCACTCGCAAGCGTCCACCATTCAGGTGAAGTTAAAGCATTCCATTTCGTCCATAGGGTGTCAGGGTTAATATTCAGGATGCCCGCCATCTCTAAGAGCTCACTTCTTTGTTCTTCCGTAATTCCGTCAGGCAGTGGAAATAGGACCGGTACATAAACCATTTTTCCGGTTAAAGACTTATGGTGACGGTCAAGAAATTGTCCACGGCCTGGGTCCAAAATAATGCCTTGTTCACGCTGCAATACCGACATTTCTCTCATTGTTCTTCCGGTTTCAAGAACTTCTTGATTCACCCTAACTAACTGGATATATCCGAGACGAAACATTAGTACAGCTAGCAAACCACCTAATAGAAGCAACGTAAAGAAGATACGTCTCTTTCTTAACAGGTCCATACCCAGGTGCCTACTTTCGACTTTTTTTGCTATTATCCCCTTTTAGGGCATATTAAAAACCCTGCCTCCTTCATTCAGGAAACAGGGCTTGAACTTATTGTACTTGCGATTACCGTTTTAATACTTAAAAACAGATAACGTTGCCTTTAACTCACCGGATACCTTCTCCAATTTGGCCGACAATTCGACGAGCTGATTACCGATACTTTGCTGCTCACTGCTCAGTGATGCCACCTCTTGAGATGTCGCAGAAGATTGCTCAGCAACCGAACTTACATTCATCATCGTCTCGGAAAGGGTAATCTGGGACTGATTCAGTTCTTCTATGGACATCGATGTTTCCTCTAATCTTTTCACGAAGATGCCCATCTGGTCTTCAACCGTTTGAAAAATCTCCCCTGTATCTTTTACAGCTATAATCTGTTCCTGGAACAGTGGATAAGCCTCAGACAAGGCCGATACGGTTTCATTCATTTCCATCATAATACGATCCGTTATACCAGCGACCATATCTATTGATTCCTTCGACTGATCCGCAAGCTGCCGAACTTCGCCAGCCACGACCATAAATCCACGACCTGCTGCTCCTGCTCTAGCTGCCTCAATCGTCGCATTCAAAGATAAAATATTGGTTTGCCTTGCGATGTTTTGCAGTACATCTAGAATATTCAGAATAGAGCTTGTGCTCTGCTTAAGCTGATCTACTTTATGAACAAGCGAACGAATCATTTCTTCACTTTGTTCTGTTTTGCTAGTTAACCCCGCTAAATAGGCGCTTCCTTGCTGACTTGCTCCTTCTACTTCACGTGCAGAACTTCCGAGTTCCTCATTGGTGACAACAACTTGCCGCATCTGTGCAGAAATGAGTTCCGTCATTTCCGAACCTCGCTCTGCTTCACTTGCTAGATTTGTTGCACCTCCCGCGATTTGTTCCGTTGCTACAGCTACTTCTGTTGCAGATGCAGCCGTTTTCTGTGAAGCACTACTTAATTCGGATGCAGTCTGTAATACATCCTGTGCTGTTTGGTTGGTTTGCTGAACTAAACGTGTAATCTGCTCCATCATTTGGTTGAAACTTGCAGACAGTTGCCCGATCTCATCTTTTGATTGGTGCGCTGTTCGTACGGTTAAGTCGCCTTTTGCACCTTGTTGCATCAGATCTTTCAGAATGGATAGAGGTTTAGCAATCATGCGTACCATCCACATACCAATCAACAAAGCCATTACGGTTGCGGCAACAGCAAAAATAATCGTCACAAGCAAAATCTGATTTGCTCCCTTAACCAGTTCGCTTACAGGAATCATCCCAATAATTTTCCAACCGGTAATTTCAAGGGTAGTGTACACAGCGAGCATTTCCTGATTCTTTCCATTCATTGTGCTCATTGTATCTCTAAAACCGCTTTTCTCCGAGAGATCCTGTAAAAATGTGAGCTGAGTTTGCTTCCCTTCTCGTTCTGCTATAGTTGATCCTATAACCGTACCATCTTCGGAAATGGCTTGAATAACTCCATTCTCGCCAAAGTTAACTTTCTTGAGTTCCTCTTCTAAGGCACTGGCTTTAATCTCAAAAACAATCATAAACGTGTCAATATTGGCATTAATATTTTTAAAAATACGTGCCATACGATATGTACTTTCTGTTCCATTTTCTTTTTCTTCCGTAGGAAGCCATAATATTCCGCCATTTTCAAAAAGAGACGTAAACCATTCTTCTTCTCGCAGTTTTATTAAATCCGAACTTCCTGTACTTATTGTTGGAGTATCTGGATTCTCATGAACTAAGGAAATCGATGAAATGGATTGATTCGTAAATTGTAAGTTCGTCAATTGTTCACTGAGCTGGGAACTAGACTCATAAATATCAAAAGCGGATGCGTTACTTTCATTTAAAGCTTCTAAATTCTTTTGTAAGTTTGTATCAAAAAAGATTTGAGTCGACATATCTACGTAACGTTCCATAATAATATTTAGTCTCTGCGCCGTCTGTTCCATTGTTTCCTGATTAGCTTCCGCAGCTTTTTCTTTAATTGTCGCTTTGGCTGTCTGATAAGACAAGGTCCCGAGACCAAATACAACCAGCAGAACGGCAATCATAAAAATAAGAAATAATCGAACCCCTACAGACTCCATCGGATTCAGCCTATTCATCTGCCTCCATGATAATTTTGTTTGTACTCCCTCCTTATTTACATGCGTTGAGTCTTGAGAATCTTGCTTCTTTCTAAACTTTAAAACCGGTTTCATTCTGTTCACCGCCGTTAATGTTATCGTTTTCAAGATGAATTTATAACTATTACTTCGGCAAGTCGAGAGTAAAACCTTTGCTTTTTATGAAAATAATTGAATCTTTTCTCCTATTTTAACATATGAAAAGACCCTCATCTTACACATAAGATGAGGGCTTTAGACCTGATTGTATTATTTTTTCTTGCGCATCATATCGAAATACGCAACGGGTTGTTCGACTTTTATTTTCACCATTTGCAGTGGATGACGGGCTGCATCTAGTAAATTTCCAGCTTCATCATAGATTTCTCCCACTTTTTGCTTGAAGAATGTACCATTCGGACCAAAGAACTCAATCTCGTTCCCCGTTTTAAAATAGTTCCGTTGTTGAATTGTAGCCATTTGTGAATTCGCATCGTAATCCATCACAAGACCTGCAAAGTCATAAGGAACTGCTTTTTCTTCCGGTTCGTAAATATGATCTTCATGATCTGGAGTATCGTAGAAAAATCCAGTATTCAGCGGGCGATTGGCTGCTTTTTGAATTTCTTCGAGCCATTCCGGTTTCAGTACATAATTTTCCGGATCAGCCATGTAAGAGTCGATCGCTTGACGATATACATTTACGACCGTTGCCACATAGTGAATGGATTTCATTCGTCCTTCGATTTTGAAGGAATCAATCCCCACGTCAATGAGATCCGGTATATTTTCGAGCATGCACAGATCCTTAGAACCCATCGTAAACGCTTGATCTCCTTCTTCATACAGCGGAAGCTGATTTACACCAAGCTCAAAATTCTTCAGTATCTGCGAATCTCTTGTATCTTCTTCCGATACCCATACTTCATTCTCTCTCGCATCTTCAAACAGATCATATTTCCAGCGGCAAGACTGACAGCATCCTCCACGGTTAGAGTCACGGTCTGTAAAATGGTTAGATAATACGCAGCGTCCCGAAAAAGAGGAACACATTGCGCCATGAATAAATGCCTCAATTTCGATATCTACATGTTCTTTGATCTCCGCAATCTCCTTAAGACTTGCTTCCCGTCCAAGAACAACACGCGGCAGACCTTCTTCTTTCCAGAACTGCACTGCTTGCCAGTTAATCGTTGATTGCTGTGTGCTAAGATGTACCTCAAGACCTGGAACGGCACGCTGTGCCACCTCAATAATAGCCGGGTCTGCTACGATAATAGCCGAAATTCCTGCTTCATATAACTCTTTGAGATAGGCTTCAATACCTTCTATATCTTCATTATGTGCATAAATGTTTGTCGCTACAAACACTTTTGCCCCATATTTATTAGCGAATTCAACACCTTCGCGCATTTCTTCAAAACTAAAATTGTCCGCATTGGAACGAAGGCCGTACTTTTGCCCTCCAATATATACAGCATCGGCACCATAGTGGATCGCAAACTTCAGCTTCTCTAAATTTCCTGCCGGAGCGAGCAGCTCAGGCTTGTCGAGCCGATAACGTTTGCCCGTATACTTAGGTTTCGTAGTCGTGTCCATTCCTTTTACCACCTCATATTAATAAACTTGTTCTTTATAGAAAAATCCAAATGACAGTTCGCGCTCAGGATCCTGCATTTCCCGTACTTCATCAAGCCAGGACTCATCAAACTGATAATTTAACGGATCAACCGTATAAGCATCAATTGCTTTACGATAAGCTTTTACAACTGCTTCATTGTATGCTGTGCTTTTTAGAATCCCTTCAATTTTAAAAGAATGCACGCCTGCGTTCATTAAAAGGTGGAGATCTTCCATAATACAAATATCTTCGGAGCTCATAATGTGGGTACCGTTCACATCTTCATAGATTGGAAATTTCTCATCCTGCCGCTCAGCCTCGATAAGGAAAAGTCCTCTGTGCAGTCCGAGATCTCCCTCTACAGGACGTCCTTGTTGCTGCATGTAACTGGCAACCAGCTGACGTTTGGAATGGTAAATGTTCGTCATACCATGAATCTGAACTTGTGCCTCTATTTCGAGCATGGGTACCATTTCTGTAATTTCATCCATGTTCAGTTCTCTTGCAAGCACTACTCGGGATGCACCTTTGCGTCCCCAATAATTCGAAGTACTGTAGTTGGTAGAAGTCATTTCCGCATTCCAGTGAAGCTTGATTTCAGGAGCAATCTCACGTACTGCCCGCAGAACCGATGGATCGTTGAACTCAACACCGTCAACTCCCGCTTCTTTAAGCCCGCGTACATAGTCTGGTATTTCTGGCAGAAGCTCATTTGTCATAATGTTATTCATCGAAACGTATACCTTGGCATGATAATTCTTAGCAAGCTTAACTGCTTCCTTCGTTTCTTCCAAAGTAAAACTGCCGGGTAATCGCATCCCAAAGCGATCATTCCCGATAAGTATTGCATCCGCTCCTGCTGTAAGCAGTACTTCTGCTTCCTGTAAATCACTTGCCGTCACCAGCAATTCATAAGGCCGAGTCAAAAGTCATCCCTCCGTTATTCCGCACTTTCTTTGCTTTTTTCTATATTTTTCAAATGTTCTTCATACGTCTTAGCAAAAAGGTGTTCCGAACTTCCGTCTTTTTTCGTAACATAAAATAAATAATCGGATGTTTCCGGTGATAATGCAGCCTCAATGGAACTTAGACTAGGGGCTGCAATCGGCCCTGGAGGCAGTCCGGTGTTTCTGTACGTGTTATATGGACTATCCACTTCTAAATCTTTATAAAGCAGACGTTCTTTCTGCTTACCCAGCAAATATTGAACGGTCGCATCGATTTGGAGCCTCATATTGCTCTCTAACCGGTTATAAATCACACTCGCTACCAAAGGTCTTTCCTCTGGGACGACAACTTCTCTTTCAATCAGTGAGGCCACAGTAAGGAGTTCATGCACCGTGAGGCCTCTTGCTTTTAGTTTGGCCTCAAAATCCGGGATAGAATCCAGTTTTTCCTGCATTTCAGTCAGCATACGTACAATAATATCTTCTGCTGTACTTCCTTTTGCAAGCTCATATGTCTCGGGAAATAAGTAGCCTTCCAGCTTAAATAGATAATCTGTGTTGTCTTTAATCTCAGCTACGATCGGAATACTACTAAATAACTCTGGCTGGTTTACAATATCCATGAAAAGTTCTTTTACTGTCGCACCTTCCGTGTCCAGCTTCTCCGCCATCTGTTTCAGTGTATATCCCTCAGGAATCGTAAACTTCAACGTTTCTTCTTGCTGTACATCTCCATTATTTAAAGCAGTAACAATTTCTTTGTAACTTTGACCAGGAACAAATGCATACGTACCCGCTTTAAAACCCGCGCCTTCATTGTTCAGTTTCAAATATACTTTAAAGAATAAACTGTTTCGAATGATTCCATTTTCCTCTAGATTATCAGCGATCTGAGAGGTGCCCGTCCCTTTATCAATCGTGAAAATAACGGGTTCTGTGGATGCTGTAACAGGTTTTGTCGACTGCCATACATATAATGCACTGCCGGCAAGAACTACCAAAATGACCATAAGGATAATGAATCGCCTGAAGTATTTTGCTTTCAAAAAATCACAACCCCTTCACAGCCAAAAAGAGCGGACTGCTCCGCCCTCTCATCAACCGTATTTTAAGTAAGTATACCAAGAATTCTATAATAACATACAAAGCAGGCACCTCGGTAGAGGTGCCTCCTCATATTAACCTTGGTCGTCAGGTAAAGACCATTCATCATAGAGTTCCGCAATATTTTCCCATTCTTCATCATCTTCAATGGTATGAAGCTCTGGATGTCCTTCTGCTGTAAATTCTACACGCAAAAGTTCATATTCCTCGTTCTTACTTGTTAAGGATTGCAATACAGCATAACCCTGACCTTGCACTTCGAACTCAGCGAGCAGTTCATAAGGAACGGATTTACCATTCGCTTCTTCGAGCTCAACCTCTGTTCCAAATGCTTCTTGCAAGCGAGTCGTAATAGTTAGATCCGCTCTTGTAAAAGGAAAATCAGTCATCTATACATTCTCCTCGTCGTCTTCTGAATCGACGAGAGTATTAAAAGTTTCTTCCACAATCGCCCATTCTGCTTCATCTTGAATCATAAACAGCTTGATGTCGTCCCCTTCTTCTTCATAACGGAAGGCATAGACCTCTGACTCATCTTCGTCATCGTTCACATCGACAGGAACAACCATCATATATTTAGCGTCTGATCCATCTACATCGAAGGTCATGAGCACCTCAAACTCTTCGTCATTACCTTCTTCATCCGTAATATATATGATCTCGCGATCCTCTTCCATACCCATTTGAATATCAGTCATAGTAAACTCCCCCTCACCTTGTACTTTTGGCATCTAAATAATTTTGTAATATTAGGCTTGCGGCCATTTTGTCCACAACCTTTTTACGCTTCTTTCGGCTTACGTCGGCATCAACCAGCGTACGTTCCGCCGAAACGGTGCTGAGCCTTTCATCCCATAGGTGTACGGGCAAGTCCAATGTTTCCCGTAGCGTTTCTGCAAATTCAATGCAGATCTCACCACGGGGACCCACGGTGCCGTTCATGTTTTTCGGTAACCCGACGACGATTTCACTAACCTCGTTCATTTTGACAAGTTCAGTGATTCGTGCAATCTCGTCCCCTTCACGGCGCCGTTCAATAACTTCTAAACCCTGAGCAGTCCAGCCAAAGGCGTCACTAAGCGCAACGCCAATTCTGCGGTCGCCATAATCTAAGCCTAAGATCTTCATTCATTTCTCCTTATTCTTATCGGTGATTGGCCAGATAAGAACGTACTAATTCTTCAATCAGTTCGTCGCGTTCTTTTTTGCGGACCAGACTTCTTGCATTGTTGTGGCGCGGGATATAAGCAGGATCCCCGGAAATAAGATAGCCCACCATTTGATTAATGGGGTTGTAATCTTTTTCTTGAAGGGAGTCATACACTTTAAGAAGAATCTCTTGTGCAGAAGCTTCTTCCACATCGCCTTTCACATTAAATTTAACTGTCTTATCCATGGAGTCCATAACGACACCTCGCTTCTGCATAAATCAAAATTATTCATTTTGGTATGCCGAATTGATTTCTTCTTTATAATAACATATTCTGTCCTCTGTAAATATAGCAGGAAAGTGAGAATATTATGTTTTTTGTAAACGTTATAAAACCTTATCCCGCAATAATTTGTTCAGCAAGACGAAGTGCTTCATCAAGTTTAGCCGCATCTTTACCGCCAGCTTGAGCCATATCAGGGCGTCCACCGCCTCCGCCTCCGCATACTGCAGCGACTTCTTTCACGATTTTACCGGCATGCAGGCCTTTTTTCACATGGTCTTGTGGGACAATGACAACGAAGTTAACTTTCTCCTCTGCTGCAGCACCAAGAACAATCACCGTATCAGGCAATTTCACTTTAAGCTCATCTGCCAGTGTACGAAGTGTATCCATTCCCGCTGCTTCAACGCGAGCCGTAAGTACTTTGGTATCTCCATGCTGAACTACTTTATCCGTAAGTTGTCCTGCTTCAATGGAGCTGAGTTTTCCTTGTAAAGATTCATTCTCACGAGTGAGTTCCTTGACTTGAGCATGCATTGCATCAATACGTTTTGGCACATCATTTAGATTTGACTTGAGCGAAGCTGCTGCTTGTTTCAAAAGATCTAACTGACTTTCCATGTATTCATATGCACCGCGTCCTGTCAAAGCCTCGATCCGTCTTACGCCAGACCCAATTCCGCTTTCACTCACAAGTTTAAACAAACCGATCTCCGATGTATTATTCACATGACAACCTCCGCACAGTTCAAGGCTGTAATCACCCACCTGTACCACGCGAACAATATCACCGTACTTTTCACCGAATAGAGCCATAGCACCCATTGCTTTCGCTTCGTCAATGGATTTGTATTCGATAACAACCGGAATTTGTCTCCAGATTTGTTCGTTTACTTTACGTTCAATAACAGCCAGTTCTTCTGGTGTAATACCGCCAAAGTGAGAGAAGTCAAACCGCAAGCGTCCTGGTTCTACAAGAGAACCTGCCTGATTAACATGGTCTCCTAACACTTCTTTTAGTGCCTTATGCAGCAAATGTGTTGCTGTATGATTTTTTACAATCGCTTCACGACTGGTTTTATCTACTTCAGCCTTGATGGAATCTCCAACACGAAGTTCCCCAGAATCGATGGTTACCATATGAACATGTTGTCCAAGAGGCGCTTTGAAGAGACCTTTTACTTTAGCAAATACACTTTCACCGCGCAAAATACCTTCGTCACTTACTTGACCGCCGCTTTCGGCATAGAAAGGAGTACGGTCTAGAACGAGCTGACAAGTATCGCCTTCACTTACGGAATCCACCATCTGTTCGTCACGAATAATGGCTACGACTTTGGCTTCGGTCACGAGGTCATTATATCCAACAAATTCACTTTTAACCGTAAGCTCCGAGATCGCTCCGCCTTGAATTTTCATACTCGCGTTATCTTGGCGTGCTGAACGTGCACGATTCCGTTGTTCTTCCATCGCCTTATCGAAGCCTTCGCGGTCAACCGTAAGTCCATGTTCCGCTGCATAATCTTCAGTAAGATCAAATGGGAAACCATAAGTATCATACAATTTAAAAGCATCGCTGCCGCTGATCATATTTTGTCCGTTTGCTTTTGCTTGTCCGCTAATCTCCGCAAGAATAGCAAGACCATCGCTTAGCGTTTCATGGAAGCGTTCTTCTTCTGTTTTAATTACCTTCGCGATAAATTCGCGTTTTTCTACGACCTCTGGATAGTATACGCCCATTACATCAGCAACTTGCTGTGTCAGCTCATACATAAACGGACGATCGAGTCCAAGTACTTTTCCATAACGTACTGCACGGCGCAGCAACCTGCGGATAACATATCCACGGCCTTCATTAGAAGGAAGTACCCCATCACCAACTGCAAACGCAACGGTACGAACATGGTCAGCAATAACTTTCAAAGCTACATCAATTTCTACGCTATCGTTATATTTCACACCAGCCATTTCTGCCGTACGCTGGATGGTAGGCTGAAATAGATCGGTATCAAAGTTAGAGTCTACGTTCTGCAAAATGGATGCAAAACGCTCGAGTCCAGCACCTGTATCAATGTTCTTGTTCGGAAGCGGCGTGTAGCTGCCATCTTTGTTATGGTTGAACTGGGAGAATACCAGGTTCCATACTTCAAGATAACGTTCATTTTCTCCGCCAGGGTACAGTTCTGGATCTTCCGGGTCATTGCCATACGCTTCTCCGCGGTCATAGAAAATTTCTGTACAAGGACCACAAGGACCTTCACCGATATCCCAGAAATTCTCTTCTAATTTAATGATGCGCTCTGCAGGCAGACCAATTTTTTCATTCCACAGTTTGAATGCTTCTTCGTCTTCTGGGTACACCGTAACGGACAAACGTTCCGGATCAAATCCGATCCATTTTTTATCAGTCAAGAATTCCCACGCCCACGTTACTGCTTCTTCTTTGAAATAGTCGCCGATGGAGAAGTTCCCCAGCATCTCAAAGAACGTATGGTGTCTGCGTGTTTTCCCTACATTCTCAATATCGTTGGTACGAATACATTTTTGAGAGTTAGCAATACGCGGATTCTCCGGTTTTACACGGCCGTCAAAGTAAGGCTTAAGCGGCGCCATACCTGCATTGATCCATAATAGAGAGGGATCGTTATGAGGTACAAGCGATGCACTCGGTTCAATTTTATGATTTTTGGTTTTGAAAAACTCGATCCATTTGGAACGGATTTCACTTGCCTTCATGGTCATAACCTCCGGTTTAAATTGTATATTGGATTAGCCGAAAAGATTACCTGCCCGCTAATTTAGGCCGCTTCATGCCCAGCTTGTTTTCCGATCGTCGTTGTTTCTGAAATCTCTGATCCAGTATTGCTTCCTGCTCTAATCATTTCAGAACCAAATACGAACGCTTCGCTTCTTCAAACGTGCTGGTCATTACGCTAACGGGTAGCGGTGACATATCTTCCGGGCTAAAAAATATAAAGATTGAAAAGGTTACTCCCTACACTAAAAACAGGAGTAACAGATACAAAAAAACGAGCGGAACTTCTCTTGTAAAAAAACAAAAAAACGCCCCTGAATAAATCAGGGACGAGAAGTTCGCGGTACCACCCTGGTTATCGCCCTCACATCCTATCGCAAGGGAGCTATGCATAAGCATGTCCTAAGCAAAAGTGTAAAACCGGCGATCGCCTTGTTAGAACCCGATAACGGAGGTCATCCGGCGGCTTTTAACCGCACTCCGAAATTAGCTTTCCGCCGCTTCATTTCAGGACTCTTCCAGCCTGCTATCCAAAAAGCACTTCGTACCTTAGATAGTAGGAGTCCCTTCTCTGTAGAAACACCCTGACGTACTTGATTTCATCACTGTATTTTACGATATACATATATATCCGATTATATCTTTAGAGCAGAATGGTGTCAATGCAAGCAGGTTGAGCTTATCAGGTTCTTTACTGATTCTTCACTGGTCCTTTAAATACCTTTTGCAGAGGCATATCTGAGAATAAATAAGCTCTATTTTTAGTTCCCCCGGTTCCTTTGCTACTCAATGGTTTTACGCTTGATATAGTACAAAAAGAAATGTTGGCATACCACCTTTAACACCGCAAAGACCGGAACAGCCAGAATTAACCCCACAATTCCTGCAAGTTCTCCCCCTACGAGCAGGGCAAAAATAATGGTCAGTGGATGTAAATGAAGCGTTCTCCCCACAACCTGAGGAGAGATCACATTACTTTCGAGAATTTGGCATAGTGTATTTACGACAATGACGAAAATCAACATTTTTACCGATATGGTTGAAGCCATCACTACGGCAGGTGCTGCCCCAAGAAACGGTCCCAAATATGGGACAATGTTAAAGACACTCACCATACTTGCTAGAATAAGTGCATAAGGCATACCAATCACCATATACCCAATATAGGCAAACACACCCACAATAATACACACCAGAAATTGTCCTCTTATATAATTGCCAAGAGCAGTATCAATCTCTTTGAGAAGCATAACAATCGATTTCCGCTGCGTCCGGGGTAAATAAGAAACCACGGCTTTTTCCATCACATCAAAATCTTTAAGCATATAAAAGATTAAGAAAGGTACAATGAAGATATTGAAAATGGTGCTGATGGTAGCCCCGATATTATCCATAAAGACAGAAATCCCGGAAGCCAGCTTATTCTCCATCTGATACATCCAGCCATTGATTCCTACACGAACGCCTGGTGGAATAAGATTACTGTTCATATTATTCAGCAAGCTTTGAGCATGCATATTCAGCTCAGGCAAATGTTCATTCAGTTGCTCCAATTGTTCTATAAACATCGGTATGACATTCATCAAAATGACAGCCAAAGATGTCAGAAATACAGCGTAGATGAGCAGAACCGCGATAGTACGCGGAACTTTACGTCCCCCAAGCATAGAAACAATCGGATTAAGAACATATGAAATAATTAATGCCACTAGAAAAGGGGCAAATATGGCTTTTAAAAAACCGTAAATTCCCAGCAGCATGGGACGCAGCAGCCACACAAAATACAGAATGACGAGGGCGAGCAGCACGAGCAGTCCGTAACGGAACAGCTTGTTTTTCGATAGTTGTTCCACAGTAAGTTTCCTCCTCGGACAGGCTTATCCTTGTAAGTATATGTAATGAGTGGATAAATTAATCCTGAAGATCGCGGGGAAATCTGCTTACCTCATCTGTAAAAATATAAAAACACTTGTACAGCTCGAAAAAATCATCTCAAGCTGCGCAAGTGTTTCTATATAGAAAAGCATTCTATTATATTTGAGTTTTCGTCTACCCATCTCCTATGTACCTTGCCCTGCCTCTAATCATAAGTGCTAAACTACAATCAAGTCATATCTACGACAAAAGTGTGCCAGACCGTTTATAGAGGAAGTTATTAACAAAGTTAAGGAGCAAGATGGATTCCTGGATACTCCTGAACGATCTCTTCTCCAAAGAAAAGATCGTCAAGTGAACTCAGTGTACCGTCTTCTTCTACTTGATACACCGACATTTTTTCACCATTTACATTTAGTTCTATAAAACATCCCCAACAATAGAATTGATGAGAACCAATTTTACCTATATCTTTTGAGTTACAATTTGGACATTTCATTACATTTCCACCTATCCGTTAACAGAATGAATAGCATCTACTAAATGCTGCTCGCTTGCCGTAGGAACTACGACTGTATGTTCACCTATCTTCATTTCATCCGTGCGAGGCAACCATTTTCGACCTTCCATCAGATCCATTACAAAACCATCACTGATTTCAAGTCCTAATATATTCTTCCCCATTTTTTGGTCAAAATAAACATCTGTGATCCGTCCGAGTTGCAGACCTTCCTGCGTCATCACGGTCATATCCCTGAGTTTATGATGTCCTTTTAAATAACTATATTTTATGTTGTCAGCTTCCGTTTTACGGACAGCCTGTTTGTTTCGAATCATCACAGCATCGTTGCCATAAGCAAGGATGTCTTCCCAAGACACCGTTTTGACTTGTTTAGAAAAAAGAGATCTTCCATCCAATTCAATTCCGGTAAGCTGCCAATCTGTTGTTAAAATAAAATCGCAAATTTTACCGATCTTCTTGCCTTCTTCGATATCGAATACAGCAAGTCCAATCATTTCTTGAAATTTCATGACAGGATTATCCCTTCCATCACCTAGAGTCAATTATGAAATCGTATGCTCATCTTAGTATGCACAAGAAAACATATTAAGATTAGATACCTTTCCACTTAGGCTGGTGACAACAGACGTAATAATCCCTCCTTCGTCCTTATACAAGGAAACCCTTACGCTCTATTACGCAGGCGTTTCAGGATGGTTCCAACTTTTTTTGCCGTATATTCCAAATCTTTTTTACTATTACCCAAACCAAAGCTAAATCGAATCGCTGAATCCATAATTTCTTTTGGCAAATTCATAGCTTCAAGGACATGAGAACGTTCAAGAGAACCAGATGTACAGGCCGAGCCGCTTGCCGCAGCAATTCCTTCTACATCCAAATTCATCAGCATCGTTTCTGTTTTCACTTCTGGAAAACTGACATTCACAATGTGGGATACCGTTTGCTGCGGATGTCCGTTTACAACGACCGCATTTTCTCCTGCTTCTTTTTGTAGCTCTTCAATAAAAAATTGACGCAGAGCCGCATCCTGAAGCATCCGTTCCTCCATCGTCTTCTCCAGGAGTTCCAGTGCTTTAGCAAAACCCACGATCCCCGCCATATTTTCTGTACCCGCACGGCGCTTGCGTTCCTGCAGCCCGCCATGGTTCATCGGCTCAAGCTTCATTCCTTTGCGCACATATAGCAGTCCGATTCCTTGAGGTCCGTTGATTTTGTGAGCGGAAAAACTCATCAAATCTACAGGCAGCTGATGCAGATGTATTGGAATAGATCCCAAAGCTTGAACGGCATCCACATGGAAAGGAATGTCGTGAGCTTTTGCAATCCGGCCAATCTCCTCAATATTCTGGACCGTGCCTACTTCATTATTGACATACATGATGCTAATTAAAATCGTATCCGGTCTGATCGCTGCCTCTACGTCAGCTGTGTCGATCATTCCATAGGAATCAACAGGGAGATAAGTAACTTCATATCCTTGCTTTTCAAGTGATGCAAGGGCATGAAGCACTGCATGATGCTCAATTTGACTTGTGATGATATGTTTTCCTTTATGCTGCGCAGCAGCTGCTATACCAAAGATGGCTAAATTATCACTTTCTGTTCCGCCTGAAGTAAAAACAAGTTCGTCCGGAGAAGAGCCCAAATAAGCCGCCATCTTATCCCTAGCTTCACTTACGGAACGCTTGGCGGCACGCCCGAAAGCGTGCACGCTTGATGCGTTACCGAACTGGCCAGTCATTACCTCAAACATTGCAGAGGCAACTTCTGGATGCACAGGAGTAGATGCAGCATGATCCAAGTAGATATTCACTTTCTTTTCACCCCGCATTAAATATAGAACATATAGTTATCCGCGTCGGATTTTTCTTTATACGATATGAGATCTTGTAACGTAGTCGAATCGAGCACATCTGCAATACTGTTTCGGATGCGGATCCATAAATCACGTTTAGCGGGATCATCTTCTTCTGTAAAGTCAACCGGTGAGATCGGTCCTTCGAGTACACGTATTACGTCTCCTGCTGTAATCGTGTAAGGTTCACGAGCTAAAATATATCCGCCGTACGCACCGCGAATACTTTTTACGAGTCCCGCATTACGAAGAGGAGCTATCAGTTGCTCTAGATAATGTTCTGAAAGTTGATTTTTCTCTGCAATACTTTTCAGGGAAGTTGGTCCTTCGCCAAAACGACCAGAGAGTTCCATCATAATTGTTAATCCATAACGGCCTTTGGTTGATATTTTCAAAGTAGGTACACCTCATTAATTTATAGTCATTTGTTTGTTATATCAGTAAAAGTCTCTTTGTCTTTTTCTATATTTCACCAATCCACTCTATTCCGATCATAACCCTTTGATAATGGTAACATAAGAATGCTGAATATGGAAAATAAACCTTGACGATAATAGTAAAAATGTCCGTCCTGGAAGGACATAAATACAGCTTTTCCATTCTATCGTAAGTTAACCACGAATGTGTTACAATAAAACGCGTAAAAACATTCTAATTAAAGATGGTGATGACGATGTCTAACGACAACAAAAACACCCGCGTCATCGTCGGCATGTCGGGAGGCGTTGATTCCTCCGTCACAGCACTGCTACTCAAAGAGCAGGGTTACGACGTCATCGGTATTTTCATGAAAAACTGGGACGACACCGATGAATTCGGACACTGCACGGCAGAAGATGATGCGGAAGATGTCCGCCGCGTCTGTGAACAACTGGATATCCCTTATTATACAGTTAACTTCGAGAAGGAATATTTTGATAAAGTATTTTCCTATTTCCTCGATGAATATAAGTCCGGACGGACACCGAATCCTGATGTCATGTGCAACCGCGAGATCAAGTTCGGAGAATTTCTTAACAAAGCGCTTGATCTTGGCGCGGATTATGTGGCAACAGGACATTATGCAAGACTCGTTCAAGAAGATGGGAAATACACACTTCTTCGCGGCGTAGACAATAACAAGGATCAAACTTACTTCCTGAATGCCCTCAGTCAAGAACAGCTTTCCAGAGCGATGTTCCCGATCGGGCACCTTCCTAAACCGGAAGTTCGGCGCTTAGCGGAGGAGGCTGGTCTATATACTGCCAAGAAAAAAGACAGTACAGGCGTTTGTTTTATAGGTGAACGTAATTTCAAAGAATTCCTTTCTGGTTATTTGCCAGCTAAATCCGGAGACATGGTGGACATCGAAAGTGGTGAAGTAAAAGGCCGTCACGATGGACTCATGTACTACACCCTCGGGCAGCGTCAAGGTCTGGGTATCGGCGGTTCAGGTAACGGACAACCTTGGTTTGTAGCTGACAAAGATCTTACGAAGAACATTCTTTATGTCGTTCAAGGTGATCAGCATCCTAGTCTGTATTCAACAGGACTTATTGCGACAGGTGTGAACTGGATTGCGGGCAGCGACCAAACGCCGAAGGAACCATTCCATTGCACTGCCAAATTCAGATATCGTCAGCCTGATCAAGGTGTTACTCTGACATGGCGTAAAGACGGTACGGTTCATGTTGCTTTTGATCAACAGCAAAAAGCAATCACCCCAGGACAAGCCGTTGTTTTCTATGATGGTGACGTTTGTCTTGGAGGCGGAACGATTGATCAAGTTGAAAAAGTACCATATGAGTCTAACATCCTGGTATAAAACAGAATTCTAAAATATAAGCCATCCCTCATGTATTACCATGAAGGATGGCTTTTTTCCTGCCTATAAGAAAAATCTTCTCCATCCATCCCTTAATGAATGAAGATGCCGACAACCCAAATTCCGATCCAAGCAGCGATAAGTCCGAGCGTAACCGAACTGATCACATACATGCAAGCCTTGCCTACCTTATTTGCAGTAATCAGCTGCATCGTCTCATATCCGAATGTGGAGAACGTGGTATACGCTCCGTAAAATCCAGTGCCAAGCACTGCCCACCATACAGAGGATAACAGCTCTGCTTTAGATAAACCGAACAATACACCAAGCAAAAGCGATCCGCTGATATTAATAACCCATGTTCCCAAAGGAAATGGATACGGCGAATCATTGTGTACCCTTTTCATGATGTAACGTCCTAACGAGTATCTCATAATAGCTCCAGCAATCCCGCCCAATCCTGCTAACCAAATCATCGCTTACTCTCCCTTGGATAGCGGGAGGAAGTCATCCGTTCCCCTGCTTTTATACCGATGAGGCTCATGAGCAGTCCAATAACAACACTGAGCAAAATATAGCTTACTGCCAGACCCACTTGACCATCCTGAAACAGATGAATACTATCTACTGAAAAAGTAGAGAAGGTAGTAAATGCACCCGTAAAGCCTGTACCGATAAGTAATCTCCATTCAGCAGAGATCTGCCACTTCGTAGGGGTAATGGTGAAAAACCACCCTAGAAAAAAACACCCTGCTAAATTGATCATTAGCACCGCTAGTGGAAAGTTAGAAGATGCAGGTTCCAGCCCTAACTGGACTCCATACCTAAGAACCGTGCCCAGAAAACCGCCTGCTCCTACATATATCAGTTCTCTCATAACTCCGAAATTCTCCTCTGTACACATTGCTAGGGCTAGAACCAATACAAATCTCTCTATGCCCGTCCTGATTTAATTCTATGGTCAACGCCCTTGATTACGTATACGCCTACGGTCCTGGTTAACCTTAATCTTCGCTTCATTCCCTTGTTCCGAAGCTTCATAGAAAACGTAATTACTAATTTCTTTAGGCAAGTACTGCTGCTCTACATAATGTCCCGGGAAATTATGCGGATATTGATAGCCGACATGACCAAGCTGTACTGAACCTTTGTAATGACCATCTCTAAGATGTAAAGGAACATCGGCAGACTTCAGGTCCTCAATCGCATTCATCGCGCTTGAGATCGCCGTATATACCCGGTTAGATTTTGGACTTTCCACGGCAAATAGTATAGCCTGCGCAATATTCAGCTTAGCTTCAGGCCAGCCGTTATTTCGGTAGGCATCCAGTGCAGCAACAGCCTGTACCATTGCATTTGGACTAGCAAGTCCAATATCTTCACTGCTTGCCGCAATCAGTCTGCGGATAAATACCATCGGATCCATACCGAGCTTTTCTACAGCATATAAAAACCAGAATAAGGCGGCATCACTTGATCCGCGGATACTTTTATGAAAGGCGGATAAAACGTCATACTGCGTTGACTCGTCCGCTTTTACAATCGGCCGGCGTATCGATTCCTCCGCTACCGCAAGCGTAATATGCACCGTTCCGTCCTGCTGGGGAGGCGTAGTGAGCGCCGCCAGTTCAAGCGCATTCAGCGCTCTGCGAATATCCCCATTCGCCATCGTGGCAATATGAAGAAGTGCTTCATCATCGGCTGCAAGATCCATGAATCCAAGCCCTTTTTCTGAGTCCTGTAGTGCTCTTCTCATCGCTACTAATGAATGTTCCTTCGTTAAAGATTCCAGCTGAAACAAAGTCGAACGGCTGAGAAGGGCCCCATTTACATAGTGAAAAGGATTTTCCGTTGTTGCACCGATAAAAATAATCGTCCCTTTCTCGACAGCAGGAAGAAGCGCATCCTGCCTTGAGCTGTTAAAACGGTGAACTTCATCCAGAAACAGGATCGTCTTCGTTCCATACATCGCTTTATTATTGTGGGCTTGATCTATCACTTCGCGAACATCTTTAACCGTCGCATCAACCGCATTAAGACGAACGAAATGTCCCTTTGTATGATGAGAAATAATGTGTGCAAGTGTTGTTTTTCCGCATCCAGGCGGTCCATACAGAAGAATGGAAGATACCTGGTCTGCTTCAATCGCTCGTCTTAGCAGCTTTCCCGGTCCTACGATATGTTCCTGACCAATATATTCATCTAGGTTCTGTGGCCGCATCCGGTCAGCAAGAAGCCTTGCTTTCGGCTCTGAATCCTGACTAAACGAGAATAAATCCATGATGCATTCACTTCCTTTACTTACTTAAGACCTTAAACACTCTATCTTCTATGATAACATAGTGCCTTCTTGAACTTGTTCTTCTGGCAATACATATACGTTCTGAATGGGAACCGAGGGTCCATATTGTTTACGAATTACTTTTCTTGCCTCTATGGCAGTTCTGGCTTTTACAATCGTTTCCTTTGTTTGACCGCCTGCTTCTGTAATCACGACGTATCGTTTGGCGCCACATCTCATGAGAACACCTCCATAACAAACTTATTTTCTAACATTCCAGTTCAGCCGCATGAAATCCTTTTTTATATGGTAATATTAGTTAATCTAAACAAAGTAAATGAGGGATTCGTTTATGAAAATTTCAAAATATTATCCGATCACCGCAGCCCTATCCATTAATATCATTTTATTAGGTCGTTTTTTTCTATCTTACCACTATGATAAAGAAATCCTCTTGTTAGAATACAGTGTCTGTTTTGTAATAACTATTACTCTTTTATCTATTTACTTTATGAGAAAATACCGTGACCAAAAAAACGATGTTTTGACAGTTCAGATGGTTGCGTCTGAGATGAGGAATTTTTGGCTAAATTTAGTCATATCCATTTTTGGATTAGCAACAAGTGCTATACAAATTTATTTTACAGTCATCTATCATGACTCGATACCCTTGTTGAGAGAACTTGGATCAAAGTCACAAGAACACATTATTACTGATATCATATTCACCATATTACTCCACTCTTATTTACTTGTTCTATGGGCCTTAAATCTTATTCAGCTTTATTTTAACCAGCGGGAACTACAGCGTAAAAAGAAACAAGCTATACTGCCCCCACTCCAAGAATCGCGGGAGAACGAGTACAATGACTAAGAAAATCATTTCAACTTTAGCTCTAAACAAAAAAGCTGAGGGCAATGCATAGCTCTCATAAATGAGATTATGATCTTCCCTCCAGCTTTTTTTATTAGTGACATTCAGGCACGAGGCAGCTTATTCGCTTGGCCAGCCATGTATTACCACTTCTTTTGCTTCTTGCTCCACGTAAACGGGACGCTCACTGCCATTCATAAGCCACAACTCATGGAGTGCACGGGTACATCCTACATACAGCAGTTTCGCATCCCAAGAGCTGTTTCCATAGTGATCCTGGTCGGCGTCAGCTACAATCACTGCGTCGAATTCAAGCCCTTTTGATAAATACACAGGCAATACAGAGTAACCGCCCTCGTACTGCTTTTTCCCATCATCAATTAAATTCACTTCTACTCCAGCGCTTTTCAGCTCCTCGTATAATTCCTTTGCTTCATGAAGGGTACGTGTCACAATGGAAACCGTTCTGTATTCCTTATCGATTAGATGCTGCATCGCCTTTTGGAGAGTATTCTTTCTTGAATCCTCTCCATACTCAATAAGTCTAACCCCGTCACCGCTCCGGAACACCGGAACCGCTGTAATGCCGCTTTGTACCCCTTTTTCGAGAATGGTATTCGCAAACTCAATAATCTCCATTGTGGATCGGTAACTTCGAGTAAGCGCAAAGTAATCATTATGTTCTTCGGCAAAAAGTTGGCTCATCTCTTCCCACCGGTGAACTCCCCGGTATGCATGAATTCCTTGTGACAAATCGCCAAGAATCGTGAACGAGTGACCCTTCACAAACAGATCCAATAATGCGATCTGAAACGGCGAGAAATCTTGTGCTTCATCGATAACAACATGATCAAAACGCTGTTCGCCTGAAATTTCATTGACGAGTACGTGTAAGTAAACCAATGCAGGAAGGTCCTCTTCTCGCACCACATTTTGCTTGAGATCAGCTGCCGTCGATTTCATTACCGATTGCGGAATCTGCTTTCGTATTTCGTCTGGAATGACACTTCCGCCTTTAGCTACCTTAAATATATGTTTGTACAAAGTAAGAGGCTCATATTTGGGCCATTTATTTGCATATGCTTTTTCTCTTGCTGACGCTTTTTTCTTTCTCTCTTTCTGCACCGCTGCAGAAGGGGCCTTCTTCAGCTCCATCTCGATCCAGCGGTGGATCCGGGCCATCACCCGTTCTTTTCGCTTGGCAAGGGGATAAGGTTTATATTCCTCGTCAAACCATTTCATAATCTCTGCCCGCGGCAGCACCTTCCCATCCCATGGAGAGAAATCCATATCAGGAACTGAGGTCATCTCCATCTGCTCTACACAGCTACGCAAGATGTCCATGAACTTCATTGAACCCTTAAACCTACCCGGGACTTCATCCGTAATCTCAGGCAGTTCTCCTTCTCTCTCGAACCAATAATCCAGTGTCTCTGTCGCATCGGCAAGCCGTATATCAAGGTTCAGTATTTGAAGAGCCCAGTCCGAAAATGTACTCTGCTGAATATCGCCGACACCCAGTTCAGGCAGTACATTAGAAATATAATCAAGGAACATATTACTCGGTGCAAATATGATCATTTTATCTGCAGATACTTGTTCTTTATACTGATACAGTAAAAAAGCAAGTCTATGCAAAGCAACGGTAGTTTTACCACTTCCCGCCACCCCTTGTATGATCAGCGCTGTATTCCGTGCTGCCCGAATGATCCGGTCCTGTTCAGCCTGAATCGTAGATACAATGTCACGCAGTTTATTATCTTTATTCTCACCTAGTCGGTAAACGAGAAACTCATCCGATACAGCCGGCTGATCACTATCCCGATTATAGGTATCTGCCACACGTTCTAAAATTTGTTGTCTAATGACGATATTTCGTTTTAGATATACAAGTCCTTCTACGACCCCTTCTGGAGATTCATACTCCGCAGGCCCTTCTCCCCCGGTAAAGGAATAAAAGAGACTAGCTATAGGGGCACGCCAGTCGATTACGAGCGGCTGGTCTGTATAATCTTCCCGATCTACACCAACCTTGCCAATGTATAGCGGCTTCATCTTGTTTGTGCCTTGTTCTTCAAAATCAAGACGTCCGAAATAAGGCTCTTTTACAATTTTGGAAAGACGCTGACGGCGCTCTTCTCGTCCTGCTTCAAGCACTTGCTCTGTAAAGTCATGCCCTGTATACACAGGTATAGACTTAAACTTAGCGAGCTGCCGGTCTACTTCCTTCATTGTGTTTTTCAGCCTCTGTTCTTCTTCTTGATAGGCACTTTGAAACGTTTCCTCCATGTTCAGTTACCTCCTAAGAATTGTTTTTGCATTCGGACGTTTATCCGTACCGCAAAAGGAGTATCAATATAACACAATTGATGGAAAAAAGCTATTCTGTTTACCTGTCCCTACATTGCATAAAGAAAGAAGCCTTGCCACTTAGGGCGAAGCTTCCATTTACAAATTTCACAGCTTATTTATTTTACAAGATTCAATTTCACAGCACCTTTATATGAGTTATGAAATTGATTCACAAGAGTGCATAAATAATAAAGTTAAGTAAAAACAGGGCCGCAATTCCATACATGACTTTAGGTACTTCTTTTGCTTTTCCAGCAGCGATTTTGGCTACGGGGTATGCAATAAAACCGAAAGCCATCCCATCTACAATACTGTATGTGAATGGAATCATCACCATAATTAAAAATGCCGGAAAAGCTTCCGTGTATTCGGAAAAATCCATATCTTTCACGCTTTGTACCATAAGTCCACCGATTACAATTAGAATTGGAGCAATTGCACTATCCGGAATCAGCGTAAGAACAGGAATGAAGAAAAAGGTAGCACAGAAAAGTATGGCAGTCGTAAACGATGTCAGTCCGGTTCTTCCCCCAGCAGCGATCCCTGCCGTTGTTTCCGCAGCAGCTACGACAGGACTGGTTCCGAAAATACCGGCAAACACATTCGTAATGGATAGAGCACGCAGACTCCCAGGGAATGTTTCAGGCCGGCCAATAATACTCGTGTGAGATGCAATGAGTCCAATGTTCTCGAAGACGACAATAAGCAATAGTAAAAATACAGCAATCCAAAAAGATAACTGTACAAGTCCCCCAAATGACAACTCAGCGAAGAGCTGGCCATATTGCTGAAGAGGCTCTGCCGCCGACATCATTTGTGCAGGAAGTTCCGCCGCTCCCAGCAGATAAGCAAGGGCCGTTCCCGATACCATACTGATCAGTAGACCTCCAGGCACATTTCGAACAAATAAAACAAACGCGAGCAGTAAAGTTATACAGGCAGTCAGCACTCCTGGGTCATCAAAATGTCCGATCGTAACAAATGTCGTTTGATGTGCAACCACGATCCCGCTCTTCTGCAGTCCGATAAACGTAAGGAAGAGTCCAATCCCTACTGTAATTCCATGTTGCAGATTGTGCGGTATTGCCTCACTGATCACTTTATATAGACTCGTAAAAGCAACCACGGCAAACAAGATCCCAGTTACGGTAACTACTGCAAGCGCTTCTTGCCAGCTCAAATTCATAGAGTGAACAAGCGTGTACGTAAAAAATGCATTAATCCCCATACCCGGAACGACAATAATAGGTGATTTACCGATGAAAGCCATCAGTAAACATCCTGCAATGGAAGTCAGAAGCGTACCTACCATTGCTGCCTGCAGCGGCATTCCCGCATCCGCCAGAATAGAAGCATTAACCATCACAATATACACAATGGCAAAATACGAGATGATTCCCGCGCCTATTTCTTTCTTCACTACATCATCCTGCCTCATTCCCAGAGAACGAGTCCACCCATTTTGCTTCATGTTTATGTTCCTCTTTCCTTTCCTACATTCACCTATAGACATAGAAAAGCGTGAACACCAAGCGTTAAGTGTTCACGCGGATAAATCTAGTTTGTACATAGTTCTCTTACATTACACAGAAATGTCAGCGAGCAGATCGCGAATGGCTTCACTGACCATAATAAGCCCAACTACGGGAGGGACATAAGCATTGCTAGCCGGAGGCTGCTTTGCTTTACGAATTTCAGGTGCATTTTCGGGAACAATCTTTTCAGTCACATCTTGACGCGGCTTTATCGGTTGTTCGGTAGAGAAAACGACTTTAACTCCTTTTTTAATCCCTTCTTCTTTACGAAGCTTATTGCGTATTACTCTTGCAATGGGATCCATTGATGTTTTGGAAATATCCGCAACCTCAAATTTGGTTGGATCCATTTTATTCGCTGCGCCCATACTAGAGATCATCGGAATACCTCTCTTACGGCATTCTTTAATCAGATGGATTTTGTAAATAATCGTATCGGACGCATCTAGTACATAATCCAGATCGTATTTAAAAAGTTCTTCATAGGTTTCGTCCGTGTAGAACATATTTAGTGCGATTGCATCACATTCTGGATTGATGAGTTTTACCCGATCTACCATTAGATCCGCTTTTTTCTGACCAATTGTTGTGGTCAGCGCGTGAATTTGACGATTAATATTCGTAATATCCACGACATCTTTATCGATCAGGATAATCCGTCCTACCCCAGATCTTGCCAGGGCTTCGACTGCCATAGAACCTACGCCCCCGATTCCAAGAACAGCTACTGTGCTGTTCTTGAGTTTGTCGAGGCCTTCTGCTCCGATGGCAAGTTCTGTTCTAGAAAATTGATGTAGCATGGTGACTTTTTGTCCCCCTTACTTAATTCTTTTCTGCTTTGACTTTACGTGCCACTCGGATATGAAGTTGCTCGAGTTGTTTCGCATCAACTTCGGAAGGTGCATTCATAAGCAGATCTGTTGCGCTTGCTGTTTTCGGGAAAGCAATCGTTTCACGCAAGTTTGTACGGCCTGCAAGAAGCATAACCAGACGGTCAAATCCAAACGCAATCCCGCCGTGTGGTGGTGTACCATATTCAAATGCTTCCATCAGATATCCAAACTTATCGTTTGCTTCTTCTGGAGACAAACCAATTGCATTAAACATTTTCTCTTGGATGTCACGTTTGTAAATACGCATCGAACCACCGCCTACTTCATAACCGTTGAGTACAAGGTCATAAGCTTGAGCACGAATCTGACCTGGATCTGTTTCGAACAGGTGAAGGTCTTCATCTTTTGGACGTGTGAACGGATGGTGTTCCGCTACATAACGTTTTTCATCCTCATCATATCCGAGGAGAGGGAAGTCTACGACCCAAGCAAACTTAAATTTGTTGTCATCGATCAGACCTAGGTCACGGCCGATTTTCAAACGGAGCGCCCCGAGTACATCGGCTACCACTTTTTTGTTATCCGCGGAGAATAACAGCAAGTCTCCATCTTCTGCGCCTGTACGCTCTCTAATTGCTTCAATTTCTTCCGGGGACATGAATTTTACGATAGGTCCTTTGAATTCCCCTTCTTTTACTTGAATCCATGCAAGCCCTTTAGCTCCATAACGAGCAGCATAAGGTCCAAGATCGTCGATCTCTTTACGCGTCCAAGTTCCGCAGCCTTTTGCGTTTAAGCATTTTACTTCTCCGCCTTTTTCAATGACAGAAGCAAATACTTTCACTCCGCTTGTGGATACAATATCATTCATTTCTACCAGTTCCAGTCCGAAACGAAGATCCGGTTTATCTGAACCGTATTTGCCTATGGCATCAGCATAAGTAATACGTTGGAAAGGAGTCTCAAGTTCAATTCCTTTGGTTTCACGGAACAATTTAACCATGAGTTCTTCCATCATTGGAAGCAGATCATCCTGCTGCAAGAAGGAAGTTTCGATATCGACTTGTGTAAATTCAGGTTGACGGTCCGCACGAAGATCTTCGTCACGGAAACAACGAGCGATTTGGTAGTAACGCTCAAGTCCGCTCACCATTAGCAGCTGTTTGTAGATTTGTGGAGATTGTGGAAGAGCGAAGAACTCTCCATCATGCACACGGCTTGGTACCAAATAGTCACGTGCACCTTCTGGTGAACTTTTCGTCAGAATTGGTGTTTCTACTTCAACAAAGTCTTGTCCGTCTAAAAAGTCACGGAATACTTTTGCTGCTTTTGAACGAAGTTTAAGCGTTTTTTGCATTTCAGGACGACGCAAGTCCATATAGCGATATTTCAGACGCAGAGACTCATCTACTTCAATTCCATCTTCAATGAAGAATGGAGGTGTTTTTGCTGCATTCAGTACTTCGATTTCTGTGATTTGCACTTCAATTTGCCCCGTCGGCAAGTTTGCGTTAACGGTTTCTTCGTCACGTTTCACTACGGTTCCTGATACGGCAATAACATACTCGGAACGAACGCGATCTGCAATACTCAGTGCTTCACCGGAATATGCCGGGTTAAATACAACCTGTACAATACCACTGCGGTCACGCAGGTCAATAAAAAGAACGCCTCCCAAGTCACGGCGAGTTTGTACCCATCCGTTCAGTGTTACCGTTTGTCCAATATGTTCGGTCGTCAGTGTACCGCAATAATGACTTCTTTTCATTTGTGATTGCTCCCTTATAGTTATAATGCACCCACCTAAATCCTCCCTGACAGGGAGGACCCCAGAAGGCGCTGCCCTCTGGACACCCGGAACTAGCGAACTGATCTCAGGTAGTGGATGGTTGAAAAAACTTACGTTTGTGGAAGGAGTCGCTGCTTGTCTTGCGTACTTGCTTTGCAAATACGCCGACGCAGCTTCCATGCGCTGAATACGCCTTCGGCTGGTACACTGCTCAGCTTTGCTCGAGCCGCCGGTAAAAACATCTAAAAGAGTTTAAACCCTTGTAGCCTTCGGCGTGTTCTGTCCCGCTTCGCTTGGGGCAGTAAGGGCAAGTGATTCAGACCCTTAGCCTTCGGCGTGTGCTGCCCTGCTTCGCTTGGAGCAGTAAAGGCAAGTGATCCAAACCCTTAGCCTTCGGCGTGTTCTGTCCTGCTTCGCTTAGGACAGTAAGGGCAAGTGATTTAGACCTTAGCCTTCGGCGTGTTCTGTCCCGCTTCGCTTGGGGCAGTAAAGGCAAGTGATTCAGACCCTTAGCCTTCGGCGTGTTCTGTCCCGCTTCGCTTAGGACAGTAAGGGCAAGTGATTTAGACCTTAGCCTTCGGCGTGTGCTGCCCTGCTTCGCTTGGGGCAGTAAGGGCAAGTGATTTAGACCTTAGCCTTCGGCGTGTTCTGTCCCGCTTCGCTTAGGACAGTAAGGGCAAGTGATTCAGACCCTTAGCCTTCGGCATGTTCTGTCCCGCTTCGCTTGGGGCAGTAAGGGCAAGTGATTTAGACCTTAGCCTTCGGCGTGTTTTACTCCGCTTCGCTTGGAGCAGTAAGGGCAAGTGATTTAACCCTTAGCCTTCGGCGTGTTCTGCTCTGCTTCGCATAGAGCTGTATGTTAAGTTGTTGTAACTTCTAACGTAATACGGATTCGATATCTGTTAGTTTTACAACTTGTTGCTCACCGGTTTCCATCGACTTGATCGCAATTTCTCCACGCTCAAGTTCATCATCACCAAGAATTGCAGTGTAACGTGCTTTTAAGCGATCGGCAGATTTCATTTGAGCTTTCATTTTACGGCCCAAATAATCTCGTTCTGCACTGAAACCTGCTTGACGCAGTTTGAAGATTTGTTTTCCTATTTCATGTTCAGCTGCTTCACCTAAAGCTACAAAATAAACATCAAGTGGTTTGACCGCCTGCAAATCTACTCCCTGTTTATCAAGGATGAGTAAGATTCTTTCCAGTCCGATACCAAAACCAATCCCTGGCTGATCCGGACCTCCTATACCAGCCACCAGACCGTTATATCTTCCGCCTCCGCCAATGGTATCAATCGCCCCAATTCCTTCGGCTTTGAGTTCAAACGCCGTCATGGTGTAGTAATCTAAACCTCTTACTAAACGGTGATTGAGTGTATATGGAATCTCGATTTCATCCAAGTATTGTTGCACTTTTTTGAAATGAGTCATTTCCTCTTCACTAAGACTATCTAAAATAGAAGGTGCATCTGTAAATTTATCCTGATCCACTTTGCAGTCCAGCACACGAAGCGGGTTACGCTCCATCCGAGATTGACAATCCTTACACAAGGTATCTTTCATTGGATTGAGGAAGCCAAGCAGAGTCTCACGGTACGCAGCACGGCTCTCTGCACTTCCTACAGAGTTTAGCTCTACGCTAACACCTTGAAGCCCAAGTTCACGACAGAACTGATATCCAAGCGCGATAACCTCAGCATCAATCGCAGGATCTACAGCTCCGAACACCTCAACACCAAACTGGTGAAATTGACGCTGGCGGCCCGCTTGTGGACGCTCATAACGGAACATAGGTCCGGTGTAATACAATTTAGTTACATCCGGTTCTCCATATAACTTGTTCTCTACATAAGAACGAACGACCCCCGCTGTTCCTTCAGGGCGAAGTGTCATACTGCGATCCCCTTTATCGCGGAACGTATACATTTCTTTCTCTACTATATCCGTTGTTTCTCCCACTCCACGTTCAAACAAGTTCGTCTGTTCAAAAATAGGAGTGCGAATTTCGCGGTAGTTAAACCGTCTGCAGAGATCCCTTGCTTTCTCTTCGACATACTGCCACTTTTCTACGACACCTGGTAACAAATCCTGAGTTCCTGTCGGTTTTTGAAAAGCCATTTTCATCCCTCCACTACATCCTAATCAATCTTTATACAACAAAAAAATCCCTCGCACTGTTTCATTACTGAAACAGGGACGAGAGATTGCTGAATCGCAAGAATCTACCGTGGTACCACCCACATTTCGAAAGATGAACTAGTACACACCCTTTATACAGGCATGAAAAAACCAGCCATTCCTTCGCTTCAACGTGTAACGCTCGTCAGCGCGTAATGGCTACTCAAACAAAAACCCATCTAGGATTCCATCTTTCTTTCGCCACTCGTTCTCGAGGAAGTCATTCGTCCGGTCATCATGAGAATCCTTCCAGCCAAAGGGATTCATCTCTAGGCATGTGGGGCACGGAGTACTTGGTCCTGTCATCGAATCATTTATATTATCTATTATTGTTCGATTGTAATGAACCCATACCTCAAAGTCAAGCATTTCACATCATAAATTTACACAACAGGTGAAGGATATCCATTTTAAATTGCCTTATTGTGCTGACCAAATAAAAAAAGACAGAAAAAAACCTACAAAAACGGTTTGTAGGTTAAAAGAAAAATATATTAAAAAAGGGGGTCATGCTGTTATTATAAACAGCCCATATTAACGAACGATGTTGTTTATATTACAAGTATGTTACAAATATGAAAGCGCTTTAATTATTTTGTCGATTCCTATACATATCATAACAAAAATCATAACAAAACAAGAGCCCTTTCCCCTGGGAAAAAGCTCTTGTTGTCTTGACTGACTATTTGTTATTCAAATGATTCTACAAAACCGCCGTTCTGACGAATTTTGTTGACTACATCATTATATTCTTCATCTTTCACTTTACAAGAAAGTACATACCGGAGGTCGTCATGATCCGCTGATGATACATCCTCCGCATTTAGAATACCGCCTTCCCGGTTGCCGTTAATATCAGCAGTAGTCACTTCCCCACGGTCATCATTTGTAATAACAGGTACGATAGGTACGCCTTGAGCTGATCCTGTACCTGCTACCCCAACTCCTCCAGTTCCGCTTGCTGTGCCCGAACCTCCGTTATTCGGTACGAAGGGGAGCAGGATATGTTTTTCCCTTCCTACTCCGGACTCTAATTCACCAACCTCAAGCTGTTCTGTCGCATAGACCTGTAGTGAAGTTCTTGCTCCTTCTGCCTCATTTTCCGTTCTAAAATACGCTTGTATCCTCTTTGACATGACAAACCCTCCTTTAAAGTGATCTATCCAGGTAAAGTGACATATCTAATTAAATTGCTTTTAGAATTTCACGAACAAATGCTGGTTCATCTTCTGGTGTACGGGAAGTAATGAAGTTACCATCCACGACTACTTCTTTATCCACAAATGTAGAGCCTGCATTAACCATGTCGTCCTTCAGTGGTGGATAGGAAGTAATGGTCCGACCGGACAACAGATCCGCACTTGCTAAAATTTGTGGACCATGGCAGATCGCTGCGATTGGTTTTTTCGATTGATTAATTTCTTTCACAAAATTCAATATGTTCTCATCACCTCTTAGTCCTTCTGGAGAAGAACCGCCTGGAATGACTACGCCGTCAAAGTCACTTGCTTTCACATCCGCAATTGCTTTGTCCACTTTATATTCTGCTTTCTCTTGTTTCCCTTTAACGGTTTTACCTGCTTCAAGTCCGACAATAACGACTTCGTGTCCTGCTTTTTTCACCTCATCGTAAGGTACCTTCATCTCCGAATCTTCAAATTGGTCTGCTAATAAAAATGCGATTTTACTCATCGATATCGTCTCCTTTCTGGCTAATGTGCCTCGAGATGTAATTACCCTGCTATGCCGTCTTTATAACATCTAAGGTAAAAATACTTGGTCGTATTCTCTTCATAACGATGCATCAAAAAAAGCGATCCCCTTGTTTGACTGAAAATTAACAGCCAATCAGGAGGATCGCAATAAATTCTAAGGACGAGGCATATTTTCTCTCGCCGGTTTATCCAATTGTCTTGTTTCAAAAAAAGCCGGTAGATTGCTTGATGCCTGCCTGGCAAGGTGCATCGCTTCCGAAACACTGCTCGGCAGAAGTAAAGAGGAGTAACTCATATTCGCTTGTTTAAAAGATTGACGCATAAGAAAAGCACCTTCTTTTTAGCGGATCATTTCAGGTATATCTCCTATTATGTCCAGGTCCTTTTCTTATTAGTCAGAGTCGTTCCTTAAACAAACTTCCAAAGCATTCTCACACTTTACTTTCCAGTATCAAAGTAACAGGGCCATCGTTTGTAAGTGACACATCCATCATGGCTCCGAACTTTCCAGTCTCCACTCGCAGCCCTTTTTTTCTTAACTGCTCGTTAAAGTATTCATACAATGGTTCAGCTACATCTGGCTTCGCTGCAGCCATGAAGTTAGGTCGTTTTCCTTTGCGTGTATCTGCGTATAGCGTAAACTGGGAAACCGATAAAATAGCCCCTTGTACATCAAGAACACTGTGATTCATTTTCCCAGATTCGTCTTCAAATATACGCAGGCCTGCAATCTTTTCAGCCAGATAATCTGCATCTTTCTCCTCGTCTTCATGAGTAACACCCACAAGAAGCATAAGACCTTGATCAATCTTGCCAATAATATCGTCGTCCACCGTAACTTTAGCGCTGCTGCAACGCTGGATAATCACTTTCACTATTTACATACCCCTTACCTTACAGCCTATTGCATAATTCGATGTACGCTATATACGTCCTTCACTCGTTTGATCTTCTCCACAACAGACTGCAGATGATCTGTATTCCGAATGAGAATCGTCATATGCACTTGAGCCAGTTTGTTCTTATCTGTTCTGCCTGTAACCGCAGAAATGTTCGTCTTGCTTTCAGAAACAGCTTGAAGCACCTCATTAAGCAAACCATTCCGATCATGTCCCGTTATTTCAATATCGACACTGTAGTTTGCTGTTTCGCTTTCGACTTCCCACTCCACTTCAATCACGCGGGCTGCTTCTTCCTCTTGTCCATCGACAGACGGCAGGTTAGGACAGTCCGTTCTATGCACCGAAACACCGCGTCCGCGCGTGACATAGCCGACGATTTCATCCCCAGGTACAGGATTACAGCATCTGGCGAAGCGTACGAGTAAATTGTCTATTCCTTTCACGCGCACACCGTTGGTATGCTGTACTTTGCGCTCAGGTGCTACTTTGATTTCTTTCCGTTCCGTAGTAAGTTCCAGAAGATTTGTTTCTTCTTGCTCCTTACGGAGTTTTTCAGTAAGTCGTGTGACGATTTGAGATGCTGTAATACCGCTAAATCCAATCGCACATAACATATCATCAATATCATTAAAAGCAAAACGCTTAGCGACTTCTTGAAGTTTGTCGTCTGTCAGCCACTGAGAAGGTTCAAGACTGAGACGTTTCATTTCGCGTTCTAGGCTCTCTCGGCCTTTTTCAACATTCTCTTCCCGTTTTTCTTTCTTGTACCATTGCTTAATTTTGCTGCGTGCATGAGAAGATTGCGCAATTTTCAGCCAATCTCGGCTTGGACCATATGAATGCTTGGAAGTCAAAATCTCTACGATATCCCCGGTTTTCAGCTGATAATCCAGCGGAACAATCCGGCCGTTCACTTTTGCCCCAATGGTTCGATTACCGACCTCTGTATGGATTCGGTAAGCAAAGTCCAGCGGTACCGATCCTGCCGGAAGCTCAATGACCTCACCTTTTGGCGTAAAGACAAACACCAAATCAGAGAAGAAATCCATTTTTAGTGACTCAACGAATTCTGAGGCATCTTTTGCTTCATTCTGCAGTTCAAGAATTTCCCGGAAGAAAGTGATGCTGTCTTCCAGATTATTTGCTCCGCCCTCTTTATAAGCCCAGTGAGCAGCAATACCAAATTCAGCAGTACGGTGCATATCCCAAGTACGAATTTGAACCTCTGTAGGCTCACCATTTGGTCCAACAACCGTCGTATGAAGCGACTGATACATATTTGCTTTTGGCATCGCAATATAATCTTTAAATCTGCCTGGCATCGGCTTCCACAAGGTATGGATAATACCTAAGGTTGCATAACAGTCCTTAATATTATCGACGATAATACGAATAGCAAGCAGATCATAAATCTCATTAAACTGCTTGTTTTTTGTCGTCATTTTCTTATAAACACTGTAGATATGTTTGGGTCTTCCTGAAAGATCCGCCTGGATCCCCATTTCTCCCAATTTCTCATTAATTCGGTCAATAACATTATCAATATAAAGCTCACGCTCAGCCCGTTTCTTATGCATCAGATTCGCAATCCGGTAATATTGCTGCGGGTTCAGATATCGTAAAGCGATATCCTCCATCTCCCATTTAATCGCAGAAATACCTAACCGATTAGCAATAGGACAGAAAATTTCCAAGGTCTCATACGAAATACGACGTTGGCTTTCTTCTGACTGATATTTAAGAGTCCGCATATTATGAAGACGATCCGCAAGTTTAATCACAATGACACGGATATCTTGCGCCATCGCTATAAACATCTTACGATAATTCTCGTTTTGCTGCTCTTCCTTTGAACGGAACTTAATTCGCTCAAGCTTAGTTAATCCATCGACCAGCATGGCACACGTCTCGCCAAATTTCTTTCTGATTTCATCCAGAGGAACTGTAGTATCTTCTACAACATCATGAAGCAGGGCAGCAATAATTGATATGCTGTCCATCTGCATATTCACCACGATGTCTGCCACCGCCAGCGGATGCAATATATACGGTTCACCTGATTTGCGCGTCTGTCCGTGATGGGCTTCTTCAGCAAAGTCATAAGCCTCACGGATCAGGGTAAGCTCAGGTTCTTTGATATAGGCTCCAGCCTTCTCCAGTAATTGCTCTATGCCCATCTAGATTTGTCCGATTCCTTTCTATAATAAAATGGAACCCGCCGATCTTACATCTACACAGGTTCCCCGAAAAAGTGATTTTATAATATTATGACGCTTACCTGCTTCTACGTCAACCATCGCCAGTAGATGACATAATCTGATGGGAATCACCATTTCTCCGTATTCCTTTCCTCTGCGCTTGATCCAGCATGACCACTTTTCCGCAAAAAATTACATTGAAAAATGATGGGAATCTGTATATCCTAGTAAAGATTGTTTGCGATGACGTTTTTACAGCATGACATGAAAATTGAATAAGGAGTGAACTCATTTTGCAACGCGAAATACAAGTTAATGAGAAATTACCATTGGGTCCAGGTTTTTTACTTAGTATCCAACATTTGTTCGCTATGTTTGGAAGTACCGTACTTGTTCCTAACTACTTTGGGGTAGACCCGGGTATGATTTTGTTAATGAACGGATTAGGGACACTTCTGTACATATTTATATGTAAAGGGAAAATCCCTGCTTATCTTGGATCAAGTTTTGCTTTCTTAGCACCTGTAGGAATGGTACTGAAAAATAATCCGGGTAATGGATACTCAATGGCACTGGCTGCTTTTATTATTACCGGTATTATCTTCTGTCTCGTAGCACTTATTGTTAAGTTTGTTGGGACAAGATGGCTGGACGTACTCTTCCCACCCGCTGTAATGGGTGCTGTTGTTGCCCTGATTGGACTAGAAATCGTCCCTGTTGCCGCAGGAATGGCAGGACTAATTAATTCTAACCCGGCAACCAATCCCAATTGGGCTCCTGACGCTACCACAATTACACTCTCTATGGTAACTCTGGGTGTAACCGTACTAGGTGCACTCTTGTTCCGCGGGTTTGCTAAAATCATTCATATTTTGATTGGGATCGTTACAGGTTATGCACTAGCCTTTTTCATGGGCGAAGTTGATATTCATTCTATTACAAATGTGGACCTTATAACTGCACCAACAATTACTACTCCTTCATGGGATATTGGCGTGATTGTTACCATTGTACCTGTGGCACTTGTTGTTATTGTCGAACACATTGGTCATCTACTCGTCACAGGCAGTATTGTTGGAAAAGATTTATCAAAAGACCCCGGGCTTCATCGCTCTCTACTAGGTAACGGAATCTCAACCATCATTTCTGGTTTTGTCGGATCTACACCGAACACAACATATGGTGAGAATATTGGTGTTATGGCACTTACAAAAGTGTATTCCATTTTTGTTATTGGCGGTGCAGCGATTATTGCTGTTGTATTGTCATTCTCAGGTACGTTTACAGCTGTAGTCGCTAATATTCCTGATGCAGTCATGGGCGGCGTATCACTTTTGCTCTTCGGGATCATAGCTGCATCTGGTTTCCGTATTTTTGTAGAACAAAAAGTAGACTTTTCTAAAACAAGTAATATGATACTTACTACCTTAGTATTTGTAACAGGCCTCAGTGGTGCAACACTTACCATTGGTACGGTTGAACTAAAAGGGATGGCACTAGCAACCATAGTGGGTATGATTGCAAGCCTTCTGTTCGGTCTGTTCCATAAACTTGGATGGATTGATGAATCCACCGAAAAAAATAATCACTAAAACCAAAAAGGGTATCCTCCGAGCGGAGGATACCCTTTTTTTTGAACCTAAAAAGCAGATGACAAGTGTTTAGGATATTTCCCGAGAAACCTGTCATCATGAATCTAAAATTCAGCCTGAGAATTATTAGTGCTCTTACAACTTAGTATTTCATCAAAGAATATACGTTGATATCAGTCAGTTTATTTCTACCTTTCAGTTCTTCAAGCTCGATTAAGAAAGCAGCACCTACCACATTGCCTCCAAGTTGTTCTACAAGGCTTACCGAAGTTGCGATGGTGCCTCCTGTTGCGAGCAGGTCATCTGCGATCAGCACATTTTGTCCTTTTTCAATCGCATCTGAATGCATAGCAAGTTTGTCTTTTCCGTACTCTAGGTCATATCCAAGTTCAATAGTCTCACCTGGAAGCTTTCCGCTTTTACGAATCGGAGCAAAACCAACACCCAGTGCATAAGCAAGCGGTGCGCCCACTACAAATCCACGTGCTTCTGGACCCGCAATAACATCAATTTTCAGATCAGAAACCATTTCTTTCATTTCATCTATAGCTTTGCGATACATCTCGCCGTCTTTCAACAGGGTTGTAATGTCCTTAAAACTGATTCCCGGTTGTGGGAAGTCAGGTATAACCCGAATGTACTCTTTAAAATCCAAAATAATCTCCTCCTAATTTAAATGAGCTAGGATGCACCCTTTGTCTGAGATTTCATCCATTGCATCAGTTGGGGCGCTGCCAAATCAAACATGGCTTTCTCCATTTCAGCCAGCTGCTCAATGGCCTGGTAGTTCCTGGAATCCGTCAAACTCTGCTTCGGCGGATTTGTCACAAAGGTCAACGTACCTGAATGACGTTTGATAAATGACAACTCTTCAAACACGTCCATGACTTTTGACATCATTCTTACAGAATATCCACATTGTCGGCTTAAAGCCTCAATCATTTCTTTTTCAGGCACAGCTTCCTGTCCCCATTTTGAAACAAGGACATATATACGTTTAAAGTCATCACGACTCGGTCGTTGTAATCTTTGATTAGGATTGGCCGTACGGTGAAGAAGAATGACATTATTCGCTTTCACAATCATGCTTTGCATGGCTGTCCATTGCTCTGCAGTTTCAGGGATGTCCAGCACAAACAGACTTTCCAGATGCTTATCGCCAATTTTTTTGGCTGAATCGTTCCACGGAACGATCCCAACCTTCCTATCATATACCCAAACGGCCTTTTCATACAAATGGTTTTCAATAGCAAATAAGTTTTTCTCTTGAACAAGAACTGCGATCTTTCCATCATTAGGAATTATTCTCTGAGATAGGTCTTTTAAAATGGTATTCATTTCCTTAAGAGGTTCCCTGCATCCACGGTAATCAAACACCTGGCGTGTTTTCACCCGGATATCTTCCATCATGAATTGAGGTTTTCTAGACCCATTCCATTCATTAATTTGAAGCGTCCCCATCACATCGATTACCGATCCCTCTGGGATATAGTCAGCAAGTTTACCTTTTCCAAAGGAAATAGCATCCAGCATTTTCCCATCCTGTTCAATCGTTAATTTTAAATGAGTTAAATCTTTTCCCATTTTCCGGCTTGTCATCAGTTTAGCATCTCGAATAATAAATTTAGGAGTAGGATTGTTCATACCAAAAGGCTGCATTTGTTCCATTTCTTCAATTACATTCAGCGGTACTTCGGATATACGGCACTCTCCGTCTGTCTCTGTAACAGGAATAAAATGCTCAGGCTTCATTACTTGGCCGGCATACTCATTCAGCTTACAGTCCAGCAGCTCCAGTTTATCCCGATGAAGCGTCATTCCTGCCGCAGCCGGGTGTCCCCCATAATGATCCATGATGTCTTTACAAGCGGTCAAGGCCTCATACATATCAAGTCCAGGAGTGGACCTAGCCGAACCTTTGCATTTTCCTGTGGCAGGATCAATCCCCAAGATCAGTGTAGGGCGATAATATCTCTCGAGCACTTTCGAGGCGACAATACCCACTACGCCTGGATTCCAGCCTTCACCAGCTACAACGATAACATCAGGAACTTTGCCATCCACTTTTTTTTGCTCCAGTATCTCAAAAGCTTCCTGCGTCATTTGCTCTACCACCTGCTGCCGCTCACGATTAAGCAGATCTAGTTCCTCTGCAAGATGCGCAGCTTCATCAGGATCTTCCGTTGTTAACAAGGAAACCGCTCTGCCTGCATGGGCTAGTCTGCCACTGGCATTAATACGAGGGGCAAGAGCAAATGCAACATTCGTTGAATTAACAGTAGGCATGTCCACACCGCTGATTTCTAACAGGGCTCGAATTCCGGGAAATGAGGTATCTCTCATTTCTTCGATGCCTCTTTGAACAATAACCCGATTTTCATCGATAAGCGGCATGAGATCAGCGACGGTTCCGATCGTAACAATTTCCATCCAGGCACGAGGTACACTTCCTAGAAGCGCTTCTGCCAACTTCATAGCAACTCCAACTCCGGCAAGCCCTTTAAAAGGATAAGGACAGTCCTTCTGTTTTGGATTAATTAAGGCGTATGCTTCAGGAAGAACTTCAGGCGGCTCATGATGATCCGTAACAATAACATCCATTCCGAGGGTTTTAGCGTAAGCAATCTGTTCGACAGCACTAACTCCTGTATCTACGGTAATGACTAAGGTAACTCCTTGTTGGTGCGCCCAATCCAGTGCGTGATTATGAAGGCCATAGCCTTCATTCGCTCGATGAGGTATATAAATATCGTACGAGGCAGACAGCTCTCTCATAAGATAAATCATAAGCGAAGTACTTGATACTCCATCAGCATCATAATCACCATAAATAAGGATATGTTCGCCTTGCTCAAGAGCTTCACGGATACGAGGAACAGCTTGCTCTATTCCTTTCATTAAGTACGGATCATGAAGCACTTCATCAGAAGGACGCAAAAACTGCTCTGCTGTTGATTTACTGTCGATACCTCGGTTTAGCAATAATCTTGACATCAAATGAGAAATGGATAATTCCTCTGATAAGCCTTTTACCTGCTCATCTGTAATCTTGGGCTCGTTCCAATGATATTGAGAATAAAGCACTCATTAATCACCTTTCTTTCTAGCAAAAAAACAAAACTCAGATAATCCTGAGTTTTCATTTTACATTCTTATTGTAGTAACGTGTTCGTCTCTCTTTCAGCAAGATCACAATTACTTTTATATGGGTATTCTGATTGATAGGGAACGACTTTCAGCTGAACGCTAGATACTTGTTCAAAACGTCCCATTAGTAGTACTTTCGATCTTTCCGCTACTTCTTGTGCTTCTGCTACGGTCATACGCGGATTGACGGTTATTGTTAAATCAATATGAATTCCTTCTTCACGTTCATAGGCATAAATATGCTCCACGGTAACAATACCATGAACACGCTGAACTGTCTGCATGTAATCATAGGTATCTACAAAAGATTCTTCTTCTTGCCTTGGTATGTGACCTGTTATAAGCAGATAGCTTCTCCAAATCACGATTCCTGAAGTTACAAGAGCAGCCATAGGCTCAGCATAAAGAAGATAGAAATAATCAAATGATTTACCAATCATAGATAAAATAATTCCAGTAAGCACCAATAAAGAAGTGTAAAATGCGTATCTGTGCTGTTCAAAATAACGTTTCATAATGGAACGTTCAGCGTCTTTATATGTATGGCGCCATTCATATTGAAACCAAAGTTCAGCAAAAGTGAACGCGATAACTGCTGCAATTAATGCACTGATATGCGGAGGCTCCGGATCTGCCTTAATCATGACTTTAACTGAAGATATGGCAAGTTGAAGCCCGCCCAGTAGAACCATTAGCGGAACAATGAGTGCTATGAATTGGCCAACTTTCTTCCTTTTCTCTGAAGATTCTGTGGGCGATCCTTTACCGCTCCATACTTGATATTGTCGTGTAAAAAGAGAACCTGCTTCGCCTGCGGAATATAGAGCATCGCTTAATAATGCTTTATTTCCCGAAGCAATACCAACGCTTCCTTTTACAATGGTTAGAACAGTATTCTTACATACTTCCATCCAGAACATTACATCTATTGCTCGGTGTTGTTTGGTGGTCATCCGTGTTCCCCCTCTACACGTAAGACAGTTATATTAGAAAACCGCGCCTATAACCATAAGACGCGGTTTTCGGTAATCCTTGAGTAAGTTATGGAGTCGTCTTAGAAGGATTATTGTGATTTGGTTTTTTGTTTGCCTTTAAGTACTGCCCATAATGGACTTGCGATAAAGATGGATGAGTAAGCCCCAAATACAAGGCCGATGACCATCGCAAGTGAGAACATCCGAATGGATTCTCCGCCAAGTAGGAACAGGAACAACGATGCAATAAATACAGTAACTGTTGTGTACAGAGAACGAGTCATTGTTTGTGAAATACTGCGATTGACGACTTCGTTTAAATCTGTACGTGTTTTAATTTTAGAGAAACGTAAGTTTTCACGTATACGGTCAAATACTACTATGGTGTCATTAATTGAGAACCCGACAATGGTAAGTACTGCCGTTATAAAGGTTAGATCTACTTCCAATCGGAATAACGAGAAAATACTGATGACAACAAACGCATCATGCAGTAATGCCACAATGGCAGCAACCGCAAATCTCCATTCAAAACGGATCGTTACATAGATCATGATACCCAAACTTGCAAGGAGAACAGCATAAATAGCATTTCTACCCAGCTCTTTCGCCATTTCTGGATCAACCGTGTTCACTTCAAAGGAAGCCTCAGGATCGATTTTCTCGTTAAAAGACGCTTTTAAGCTGCTTTCATGTTCTTCATTAAGTACAGAAGGAAAACGAATATTAATCCGGTCACTTCCTGCAGAGATCTGAGGTTCCTCAGCTGCGAGTCCGATTTCTTCAAGGATCGGCTCAATCTCTTCTTTCGTTACTGATTTGCTTGCTGTAATATCCACATTTGAACCTGATCGGAAATCTACACCGTAGTTAAGTCCAAAGACCGCCAGACTTAAAATACCAAGCAGTGTAATGATAATAGAAAAGGTGTAGAAATACTTACTTATTTTAATATAGTCATAATCCCATTTAAAGCGCACGAATTTCACTCTCCTTCACTCCGAAGTAACTAGGCTTCTTGATGAGATTTGCTTTCACAAGCAGGTTCAATAAGAAGCGGGAGAAGAAGACATTCGTGAGGATACTTGTCACAATATCAATAATTAGAACGATGGCGAATCCTCTTACAGACCCGGTTCCTAACCAGAACATAACGGATGCAGCAATAATCGTTGTAATATTGGAATCCATGACCGTACGGAACGAAATTCTCTCACCTGATTTCACAGAAGACAGGATACTTTTGCCGCTGCGAAGTTCTTCCTTAATCCGTTCGTAAGTAATAATATTGGCATCGACTGCCATCCCAATACCTAGAATGAAGGCCGCTATTCCCGGAAGAGTCAGAACAAAATCACCGAGATAGAAAATAGCAAGTACAAGCCAAGTATGTGTGATGAGCGCAAAGCTTGCCACCACGCCTGGAATACGATACAAACTAATCATAAAGACTAGGATAAAGATCGAAGCAATAATCCCCGCTTTTATCGTTTGCTCAAGTGATAACTGACCTAGACTTGCCCCGACGCTCTGAGAATATTTCTCTGTCAGTTTAAGAGGCAATGCACCTAAGTTAATTGTATCGGCAAGTTCTTTAGCCTCTTCTCTTGTATAACTTCCAGTAATTTGCGCTTTACCATCCGTCAGTGTTTGTTGTACCTCAGGAGCAGACAACAACTCATCATCAAGGTATATAGCCAATTTTTGTCCGAGAAGACGCTTTGTAATTTCAGCAAATTTTTCTTTGTCTTTCACTTGAATATCTACCATCGGTTGGTTCAGAGTGTTATAAACAACTGCTGCTCCGTTTTCAACAAAATCGCTGCCGCGAAGCTCGATTTTGCTGTATGTTCCGGGCTCATCATCTTCTGCTGCACTCCGAAATGTCAGTTCGGCAGGTTCTTTCATTTTACTCCGTACCTCTACCTCATCCGTGACGCCTGCAAGCCTCAAACGAATGCGGTTCGTACCCTCTGTAGTTACTTCGGGTTCACTTGTGCCTAGTGCATTCGCACGTTGCTCCAAGCTTTTTGCGGTTTGTGTAAGTGATTCTCTGGTGATTGCTTGTCCAGCTTCGAGCGGCTGTGCTTCATATAGAATCTCAAAGCCTCCCTTAAGATCGAGGCCCAAACGTATATCTTTGAGCAGCCCCGGGCTTGTATAGGCCATAACGCCGACCGTTACAAGCACGACCAGAATGAAACTGACTATTCTCTTCATGCCGTCCATAGTTCCCCCTTCATTCTCAATATTCCCATTATAGCGATGCAGGAAATCTCAGTCAATTTTCATTAAAAAAGTCCTCTTCCTTAGAAAGAGGAGCCTCGGTATGCAGATACTGTCATAAAGTTCATAAAACTGGTAGCTTTCAGCGACAAAATATCATTAACCAGTTGATGGAGTGGGGGGATTCCTTGTTTCTCATATTTGCGGCTGACGCAATTCCAAACATCTTTACTTGTTACATATTGATATCCCACTAATTGAAGTTCTTCTGCCTTACTGCAGCATAAGAGCTCAATTGCATTTTCCAGCTCGTGGGCGTCCATTTCTTCAATAAATGATTCCATGGCGTTAAATCACTCCTTTTGTGCTCCTGCTTACCTATTCGACATCTTCCTACAGTATTCCTGCCTAGCTGAACGAGCATCTCCCTGGTGAATGAAAGGAAATCATCTGATTGTTAACTAACAGTCATGAGATGGGACAGGTTCGGCATATTCATGAAGTAGAACTAGTACCATATGACAAAACCTATTATGTACTAACCCATGGGGAAGAGGGATTAACACTTATGAAAAAACAAACGTTCATCCAGGGGACTATGATTTTGCTAGCAGCCGGCATCATTAATCGGATCCTGGGGTTCATACCCCGAATCGTCTTACCACGGCTCATTGGTGCGGAAGGCGTTGGCTTATATCAGCAAGGATACCCCTTTTTCATCGTTATCGTAACACTCATTACAGGTGGAATTCCGCTAGCCATTGCTAAGCTTGTAGCTGAGGCTGAATCCTATGGAGACGTAAAAGCGTCAGAGAAAATCTTAAAAACAAGTCTGTTCTTTACTTTGACTGCTGGTACCGTCTTTACAGCGTTATGCCTTCTATTTGCTCCATTTGTAACAAGCCGAATTCTTACAGATGAAAGGGTTTATTACACATTTGTTAGTATGACGCCCATGATCTTAATCGTCGCCGTCTCATCCGTATACAGGGGCTATTTTCAAGGGAAACAAAATATGATTCCATCTGCGAGTTCCTCCATTGCTGAAACACTCATGCGTATTTTGTGCGTACTATGGTTCTCCTACCTTCTGTTACCAAAAGGAATCGAATTTGCGGCTGCGGGAGCCATGCTCGGTGCAGTAGCAGGAGAGCTAATTGGCATGTTTGTTTTACTTTGGCAGCATGAACGCAATAGAAAAGCGGGTATAATGGTGCCCGCACCTATGCCGCAGTCCCATAAGACTAAGATGGAAAGTAAATCTATATTCAAACGAATCATGTCTATTTCAATTCCGGTTACTGCGGGACGTTTGGTTGGCTCCATCTCCTATCTTCTCGAAACCATTGTCACAGCACAAAGTCTTGCCCTTGCCGGATTCACGAAAGCAATAGCAACAGCACAGTACGGAGCGATGCAAGGTATGGTTATTCCTTTGCTTCTTTTGCCAGGTGCACTTACTTCTTCACTTGCTACGTCTTTAGTTCCTTCTCTGTCTGAAGCTGCTGCCCGAAAAGATTACAAAACAATTCACAAAAGAATGCACCAATCTCTGCGTTTAGCGCTTGTTACTGGCGGACCATTTGCAGTCATTATGTATGTCCTCGCAGAACCGCTGTGCCTGCTTCTTTACAATAACAGTTCCATTGCAGATATGCTGAGGACCATGTCTCCCTTTGCTCTATTTATTTACACGCAAGCTCCCTTACAAGCTGCTCTTCAAGCTTTAGAACGTCCTGGTAAGGCGCTCTTCAATACAATGCTGGGTGCCATCATTAAGATCAGTCTCATCCTTTATCTTGCCTCAAAACCCGAATACGGTATTTATGGCGCCATTATTGCCATCTGTATTAATGCCCTTGTTGTAACTCTGCTGCATGGGAGAAGTCTAAAGCAACTCCTTGGTTTTCGTTTTCGCTGGCTTGATGCTCTAAAAGTGGGCACAGGAATGATCATAATGGCAGCCGTTGTCGAGTATTTATTTCATCATCTCCCTTGGCCGAGTATATTGTTCCTTCAGTTTCTTGCTTCTAGCTTTATAGGTCTGCTTCTATATTTATCGGTTATGGCAGCTTGTCGCTTAATTGATCTGCATGATTTATCTCGTGTTCCTATTTTAGGCGCTTGGATTCGTCGTAAATAAATGAATTACGGTTTTTTCTTTACGTTAACGTACAGCTCTCCTTTGTGGTCAATAGAACATAAAAATACATCTTTAAAATCTTTAACTCCTTTTTCTTGAATCCGATTTTTAAGCCAGAAACGATTTTTCTCAATTAACTCCAAATTAGAATCTTGTACTTTCCCGTCCATAATCAGCGGCAATGGCAGAGCTCCATAACGTATATTTTGCATTGCCTTTATATGTTCCTTACTCTCATCACTACTTTTGATGTCTTCTTTCGATTTCAGATCGCTCTCATGTGCTGTTTCTGCAGATCCTGAGTCCCCTGTGTTGTCAGACAACGGAGCATTATTTTCTTTTTTAAAGGTGGTGAGTTTACCCGTCGTCTCCAGGATCGCAAACTGTAAATCATCAACATTATCTATACTTTGTTCTCTGAGCTGCTGCATTAGATCATCTAAGTTATAACGTTGCTTTCTCATTTCTTCTCGTTGCAATTCACCGTTAGAGACCAGGATGACCGGTTTACCATCCAAAGCGAGCCGAAACCAGCGGCTTTTCAGTCCGATTAGAGCGATACCCACTTGCAGAACAACGAGAACAATAATAGGAACGATTCCTTCATAAATCGGTCTTTTTATATCTTCAATAGCAAACACCGCAATTTCAGCGAGCATAATGGATATAACGAGATCAAAAACAGATAATTTTCCAATTTCTCTCTTTCCCATCAGTCGGATCGCAAATGCAGCTATAAAATACATGAGTATTGTTCTTCCAATATGTAACATGACGTGATCCATCTTTTATGTCATCCTCCCCTGCTTTGAGTCACAATCATTTGCACCATAACAGTTCATAGGTTGACCGAACATGGAAAAGTCATGCCATTTAATTAATGGAAAATCAAGTTCATATCATAGATAGCTTGACCATACAATGTATTAATGAGAACCGAATGATTAAGGGAGGTCACCTTCATGCAATTTGTTCGCCGTTTGTTTTCTGTACGAATTAATAATCCTCTGCTCTCTGGTTTAAATGCTGCTTTCATCTGGATGTTTATCGGCGCATTCGTCTTATCGCTTTTTCTTTGGCTTACAGGTATGCGTGAGCAGGATTTATCATTCTACACTTACGTAGTACATGCTGTTTCAATACTAATAGGGGGCTTTATATCAGGCAAAAGATCAAATGAACGCGGATGGTACCACGGTGGAATTATGGGAGCGGTATACGGACTTCTTATCCTTCTCATTGGTTTTCTTGCTCTTGATTCCTCCTTGCAACTGCAAGATGTGCTGCAATGGGGTGCTGCATTTATTTTAGGAGCAATCGGCGGTATTTTTGGAGTGAATGTAGAAAAATCCTAAAACATCAAGATCTAAATAAAAAAAGACTGTAGGCACACTAGTTAAAGCTAGTGTGCCTACAGTCAGAAAGGACTCCTAAACAGGAGTCTTCTTTTGTTACTTACGCTTTATTTTCGGCGCTCTCTCTTGGAGATACGGCACTAATACTGCTGCGGTTAAATGTCAGTTTAGTGACATCGTTTACACGCAGTACAACAGTATCATCCATTACCTCTGTGATCGTACCGTGAAGGCCGCCAATCGTTACTACTTTGTCTCCCTTTTTCAAGGAATTCAATAAGTTTCGATGTTCTTTTTGTCTTTTTTGCTGTGGTCTAATGAGCAAGAAGTAAAACACTGCAAACATAAGTACCATCATAATGATTAGCTGCAAACCACCGCCAGCTGCATTCGTTGTTGCTGTGAAGTTCAACATTTTATTCCCCCCTTTCAAGACTCGGTTATAAGTAGTTTACTTAGAACCCTTTGTCATTATCATGCAATCCATATTGATCAAAAAATTCATCCCGGAAATCAAGCAATCGATCATCCATAATAGCTTGACGTACTTTCTTCATCAAATCTAACAAGAAATGAAGATTATGGTACGTTGTAAGCCGCAGACCAAATGTTTCATCAGCCTTGATCAAGTGACGAAGATAAGCCCTTGAATAATTCCGGCAGGTGTAGCAATCGCACTCAGGATCAAGTGGACCAAAATCACGGGCGTATTTTGCGTTACGAACAACAAGTCGACCTTGACTTGTCATCGTTGTCCCATTCCGGGCAATACGAGTTGGAAGCACACAGTCAAACATATCTATACCGCGAATTGCACCTTCAATCAATGCGTCTGGTGAACCTACTCCCATTAGATAACGAGGTTTGTTACTAGGCAGCAAAGGTACAGTGTAATCCAGTACATCGTACATTAAATGTTTGGGTTCTCCCACACTCAATCCACCAATAGCATACCCCGGGAAATCCATGGAAGTCAAATCCCGAGCGCTCTGTTTTCGCAAATCTTCATGCATTCCGCCTTGAACGATTGCGAACAATCCCTGGTCATTTGGCCGCGCATGACTTTCAAGGCAACGCTCAGCCCAACGACTTGTTCTCTCAAGTGATTTTTTAACATATTCATAGTCTGCCGGATAGGGCGGACACTCATCAAATGCCATCATAATATCAGAACCTAGTGAGTTTTGAATATCCATGGCAACCTCAGGAGAAAGGAACAATTTATCTCCATTCAAATGAGAGCGGAAGTGCACGCCTTCCTCTGTTATTTTTCTCATTTCACTGAGAGAAAATACCTGAAAACCACCGCTATCTGTCAAAATAGGACGATCCCAGTTCATAAATTTGTGAAGTCCGCCTGCTTCGCGAACAATATCATGTCCTGGTCTGAGAAACAAATGATAGGTATTGCTCAGAATGATCTGTGCTTCCATCTCTTTGAGTTCTTCAGGACTCATCGTTTTTACTGTTGCTTGTGTGCCTACTGGCATAAAAATAGGAGTCTCGATTACTCCGTGCGGAGTATGAACGCGCCCAAGACGTGCTCCTGATTGTTTACAAGTTTTAATGTGTTCATAGGTTATCGCTGCTGACATTTTTCTCTCATCCTCTATCTGAATAAATAAACATCGAATCTCCAAAACTAAAGAAACGATATTGTTGTTTCACTGCCTCATTATAAGCTTCCATGATTTGCTCTCTGCCTGCAAGGGCACTGACCAGCATCACAAGAGTAGACTTGGGAAGATGGAAATTAGTAATGAGTGCATCCACTACTTTGAACGTATAGCCGGGATATATAAAGATATCCGTCCAGCCGCTGCTTGCAGCCAAGTCTTGACCTTCAAATTGATTTCCCACCGTCTCCAGTGTTCGGCAGCTCGTGGTCCCAACCGCAATGACTCTTCCGCCACTCTTCTTGGTCTCGTTAATTAATTCTGCTGTCTCTTGCGATATAGAGTAATACTCGGCATGCATAACATGATCTTCTACTACGTCTACTGACATCGGTCTAAACGTTCCAAGTCCTACATGGAGAGTAAGAAAACCAATGCGAACTCCTTTTTGTTTAATTGCCTCAAGCAGTTCAGTAGTAAAATGAAGCCCCGCCGTTGGAGCGGCAGCGGACCCTTCATGTTTTGCGTAAACCGTCTGGTACCGCTCTTTATCTTCTAATTTTTCTTTAATATACGGAGGCAATGGCATTTGACCAAGCCTATCCAATATTTCCTGGAAAATACCTTCATAATGGAAACGGATAATCCGTCCCCCCATATCGGTCTCTTCTTCAATCGTAGCTGACAACTCGTCTCCAAAACGGATGACAGCCCCTTTTCTCAGTCTTTTCCCTGGCTTAACAAGGGTCTCCCAGCGATTGTCGCCAAGATTATGGAGAAGCAGAACTTCTGCTTTAGCTCCTGTATCTTCTTTTACACCAAACAATCTTGCAGGTATAACTCTTGTATCATTCAGAATCAACGTATCGCCGGGATGAAGATAATTAATGATATCTGAAAATGTATGGTGTTCCATTTCCCCGCTGTCCTTGTTCAGCGTCAGGAGTCTTGATGCAGTTCGATTTTCAAGCGGTGTCTGAGCGATCAGAGATTCAGGTAACTCAAAATCATATAGATCTACATTCATTATGTCGTCATTCCTTAACTATAGTTACGTTCTGATAATAGTGTTTCAAAATAGACTGGTAATCATACCCTTCATCTGCAAGTCCTTTTGCTCCCCACTGAGACAGACCCAGCCCGTGCCCATATCCTTGACCTGTAAACAGAAAAGCTTGGGACTTACTAACTGCTCTTGCCTCGCTGTCTTTGTTCATGACAACCAGGGAGTTTCCAGAATAAGATGTCGTACCGGAAGCTGATACTACAGATGTTCCAGCTGCCCCAGATTTAGTCACAACCTGTCCATTTGCACCTAGTACAGTATAACTTCCGGTATTCGTAATATCAAACAAAGTACTCGGTAAACTTCCAAAAGCACTGCGATATGCATCTCCGTATTTAACACCAAGCACTTGTCCATTCGCTTTCACTTCTACTGCTCTACCCGATGGACCCCGGCTTGTTACTTCCAAGCTAGAAATAGTGGATGGAACAGTCGTTGATATTTTTCCTTGAAGCATGGCTGAAATTTCCGCAGATGTAAACGGTCCACGCATCCAGCTGTACGTACCCGATTCTTTTGCTTCTCCAAGAATAACTAATTCAGTACCTGGATTTAACTGGGCTACAGGAGATACACTCGACTGGATGAGAGGAATTTTACGAACGTTTGTATTTTTAGCAGTAACCGTAAGTTTAGGCAGCCCTGCCGCAGTTCTTCCTTCCAAGAGTTTTGTATTATCTTCCCGGATATAGCCTGTCTTTCCGTCACTTAGAAGTACATGATACCAATTATGTGTCCCTTCTTGAGCAGACTTATCTCCTGCACTATCTACGCTTGCGAATAGAGTCCCTCCACCATTCCATACTTCAGACGGATCCGCAGTTATCCCTCCCGCATTGGAAGAAAAAATAGCCTCAACAACTTTCCCGCCGCTTTTTATAACTTCCCCGGCAGTAGCATCTACTGCATTGGTTACATTCTGATGTTCCGATCCGATTCCGTTATAAGCTTGGCTTAACGTTGTATCTACCACATTAGCGATCTTAAATTTATTTCCTTGAAAAAGTGCATAGCTCCGCGCAGCAACGGATTGTGCTTTTAAAGATTCCGCTGGCCAAGATGGGTATACTTCCGCTCCAACAACGGAATACAGATACTCTTCAAGTGGTACTTGATTGACAAGAGCGAGCTGCCCGTTATATGCACTTATTTCAAAATCTCCTCGATATGTACGTCCGGAACGCTCCGTTACTTTTATGCCCGTGCTACTTGAATCCAGCATTATCTTCATATCGGTTCCGCTTACGATATAGTGGTTGGTTACTTCCGGGGAGACCAAATTAAGAGTCACATCTTGCCTAATGATTAAAGCATTCATTCCCGCACTTACCGAACTTAAAGATAGCTCTGGCAATTTTACTTTTACGAGTTTTTCTAACGCAGCTAAAGAAGCAGCTGTTGTTTCTTCACCAACCCATACTGCATATTCAGGCCTACCGCCTTCCGACTGGATGACTGTAAAGGCATCATAGCCGCTGGAAGTAATCGTATCACGCATTATATCTGCATCTTTCTTACTTGCAAATACTCCTGCTTGACTATGCTTGCTTCCTTTCGCAACTGGCTTTTGTCCAGCTAAATAAGAAGCAGCTGTCTTCTGTGTTCGTACGGCAGCTGCTTCCGCAAGAGCTGATGTCGAGTAATTTCCTGTGTAAACTTGATATATTGTTTTTCCGTTTTTAGAGGATTGATAAATGATTGGTTTATCGACTGTTCCCTGTAGTACTTTTGCAGCTCCGGAAGCCGTCTTAAATACATCTGTTTCTAGCACTTTCACACGAAAACCATCGACACTAAAACGAGTTTGTGTCGAGGCAGGTAGTGATATCCATGATTCATAACCTGATGCCCCATTCATCCCAGCAGTCCAATCTCCATCCGTTTGAAGTGTAACTGCAGGTGTAGTGGATCTATAGGTGCTTCCGAGATCTGCGAACAGTGCGACACGAATAGTGTCATTTATTGCAGCACTAGCTGATGGAAGCGGCCCCCATAAACTACCTGCCAGCAGTACTGCAGCAAGGGTCATCTTAGCTCCCTTTGTCCATAAGGAGCGGACACTTTGAGTTTTCATTATTCGGTTCATTTATCGTTCTCCTCCCCATTCGTTGACCCAGAAATTCCTATTCGCTTATTTTCAACTTGTAGCCGCGCACAACACAAAATTTGTACTGCCTAAGCATCAAATTATCGATCTGTCGGCATTGGAATTCCTAGATGCGCATAAGCAGCTGGAGTCACCATTCTGCCTCGCGGAGTTCTTTGCAGAAAACCAATTTGCAGGAGATACGGCTCGTACACATCTTCAATCGTTTGACTTTCTTCTCCAATGGTAGCTGCGATCGTATCAAGACCAACCGGTCCTCCGCGGAAGCTTGTGACCATCGATTTCAGCATCTTATAATCTATATCGTCAAGTCCACGCGGATCGATTTGCAGTCTTTTAAGTGCCTCTTCTGCTAGTGACGAAGTAATGATACCATCCCCTCGTACCATGGCAAAATCCCGAACACGTTTGAGCAGACGGTTCGCAATACGCGGTGTCCCTCTCGACCGAAGTGCAATCTCTTCTGCAGCATCTCCAACAATTTCAATACCAAGTAAATCGGCTGTACGGGAAACGATAAAAGTTAACTCATCCACAGTATAAAACTCAAGCCGGCTGATCACTCCAAACCGATCTCGAAGTGGAGCAGATAACAGACCTGCTCTTGTCGTAGCACCGATCAAAGTAAACGGCGGGAGATCTAGACGCACAGAACGCGCACTTGGACCTTTACCAATCATAATGTCGAGTGCAAAGTCCTCCATTGCAGGGTACAGCACTTCCTCTACAGAACGATTAAGCCTGTGAATTTCATCAATAAACAGGACATCCCCTTCTTGCAGATTGGTCAGCAAAGCTGCAAGATCACCAGGCCGTTCAATCGCCGGTCCAGAAGTGGTCCGCAGGTTCACACCAAGTTCATTCGCAATAATGTTTGACAGCGTGGTTTTACCAAGTCCTGGCGGGCCGTATAAGAGCACATGATCCAGTGCTTCATTTCTCATCTTGGCAGCTTCAATGTATACCTTTAAGTTTTCCTTTACTTGGTCCTGCCCAATATATTCATTCAAATAGCGGGGACGCAAACTCAGCTCCACCGCTTGATCTTCCATCATCAGGTTGGCGGATATAATCCGGTCATCCATACTTATCCCTCTATTCTATTCCTGTTTATCCGGTAAAAAGCATTTTCAGAGCTTTCTTCATAAGTACATCTGCTGTATCTTCTGCGGTTGTATCGTTTTTCATGCGAAGCCATACTTTATCAAGCTCACTGTCGGTATATCCAAGGGCTTTCAGACCTTCTCTAGCCTCGGACCAGTATGAGCCGTCGCCTTCAGCTGCTACATTAGGAGCAAATAGTCCAGTGGCATATATCGCTCCTCCAAATCCATCCAGCTTATCTTTTAGATCAAGAATCATACGCTGTGCTGTCTTTTTCCCGATCCCTGGAAGTTTGGTCAGGAAAGTAATATTCTCTTGATGAATCGCAGTAACCAGCTGATCTGGCGTACCTCCCGTTAAAATCCCAAGGGCGACACGAGGACCGATTCCTGATACTTCAATGAGTTTCCGAAACAGTTGTTGTTCTTCACGACTTCCAAACCCATAAAGCAGCATCGCATCTTCTCTTACATGGTGATGTGTGTATACTGTAACGGTACCTTCCTGTTTAGCAAAAATATAAGGATTAGGACAAAAAATCTGATATCCAATTCCCTGTACATCAACTACGACATAATCATTCTCAATGATTACGATCGGTCCTTTGATATAGTCGATCATTTTTTCAAAACCTCATTTAACTTAGAATTTAGTGTATAAGAATGAGCATGACAGATGGCTACAGCTAGTGCATCGGCTACGTCATCCGGTTTAGGGATGGCTTGCAGCTTAAGATACATTTTGACCATTTCCTGAACTTGTCTCTTCTCTGCTTTACCATAGCCCACAATAGCCTGTTTAACCTGCATCGGCGTATACTCCGCAATAGGTAATCCTCTTTGAATTGCTGCGAGAATCAACACACCCCTTGCCTGACTGACCGACATGGCTGTCGTTACATTTCGATTAAAAAATAGTTTTTCTAATGCCACAGCATCAGGCTTATATTTATCAATTAATTGCAACATCGCCTCATACACATGAAGCAGTCTTTCCTCATCGGGTGTATGTGCCTCTGTCTGTATACATCCATATTGAACAGGAGTGAGTTTACTTCCTGTTTTATCTATAAAACCAAAACCAACAATAGCAATACCCGGGTCAATTCCTAAAAAACGCAAACACATCTCTCCTTAACATACTGCGAACATATGTATCGTTTATTCATTATATCAAATGTTCCAGCCCTATAACGAAAAAGTTTGCGCTTCGACGAAAACTCCGAATATTCCCTGAATTTTTTCGTATAAAAACGAAAAAAGACGGATCTTCATCCGTCTTCTCTCGCCTATCTTTTCTTACCTATTCTACAATATTCCCTACAGGGGCAACCGCGTAATCACCAAAAGTAGAAAGCACACTGTTATATTCCTCTATATCCTGAACACGTATGCCATTTTGCAGTTGCTCAAGGACGCCGGCTGGTAAAGAGGTTTCCATCGAACCAACATCAAGTTGAAAAAAAGTACGAATGGTCTTTTCTTCCTTCGGCTTTCCATCAAAGAGTGTTAGGTTCCCTTCTTTATCCAAACTCATATATGCGTTCTCTTTGCAATGCGGAGACAGGTCATTAACTGTTTCCTGTACTACTAGATCATTTCCCGCCTCAATATAACCAGACCAGCCAGGATGCTGCTTGACTAGAGTGATCATTTCTTCTGGAGTGAAGTCACCCAAATTTATGGTTTCTGTACCACAAACATAGTTCTTCTCTAAAAAAACACGCCGCAATTTGTCGTTTGAACGAATCTGTTCCAATAGACTCGCTTGGGCCATGTTGCTGTCTTCTTCAAGGGATGAGTTTTCTTCCATCACTTCAATGCTGCTGCCTGCTGTTAAGAGGGATTGTACCATCTGAGAGATCGGTAAGCCGGCCCCTGCTAATACTGCAAGTAAAATACATATTGTGAAAGTCGTTAACGTTCGTTTGATTTTTTTCCAACGTTTATTAAAATTAAGGAACTTCAATTGGATCCCCTTCTAACACACTTTTTAGTCTATTGTGACCGAGATCCAATCTTTATATACAAAAAAAGGTTATTGCCTAAGCAATAACCTTTTCATAATCGGGATGACACGATTTGAACATGCGACCCCCTGGACCCAAACCAGGTGCTCTGCCAAGCTGAGCTACATCCCGAAATATATATGCCGGTGAAGGGACTCGAACCCCCACGGTTTCCCTCACGATTTTGAGTCGCGCGCGTCTGCCAATTCCGCCACACCGGCTTATTTCTTGTTTCTTATTTAAAAATAAAATGGCGCGCCCTGAGAGATTCGAACTCCCGGCCTTTTGATTCGTAGTCAAACGCTCTATCCAGCTGAGCTAAGGGCGCAAAAAATATAAAAGCGGACGACGGGAATCGAACCCGCGACCCTCGCCT
>NZ_BOSJ01000013.1 GCF_018403285.1 Paenibacillus sp. J45TS6
GCTAAGATGTGAATAGCTCATGGACTGATTCTCCTGTGTGAATTTGGTGTGGTAACTTAATTCTACACGAATCAGGCCATGGGCCATTTTTATTTTTTGAGTAAGGTGTCGCACTTCATATTACAATTCGTCATATGATAAACCATTCATAAGATGACTATATCCAAAATAATAAACGATATGATCTTTAAAGGAATGAGTAGTAGTCCCCGTTTCAACAAGTTCTTTGTGAATTTTTTTTGCTAAAGTCATTAGCTCATCTGACAAGGATAAAACCATTTCCCAGTTTTCTACTGCATAATTTATTTGCATCAAATTCACAATAGTGTCCAAGTCTAAGGGCTCTTTATAGGGATGATGTACATTCATTAATGTCTCTCCTCGTCAATTTTATAGAAATATTTACTATATTTTACAGTGAAAACTGATAGATGGTCAATAAATTATAGAAAGGACTATGAAATTGTGACGAAATGGTTATAAGGAGCTACTATCCACGGGTCTGAAGTTAGTGTATTCAACCTCCGAAACATATGATTTATACAATATGTGAAAAATTCATAATAGAAAATATACATATCGCATACTATTTGAACATAATCACCTTTTTTCTAATCTCACCATACTTCAGACTGGAAAAAAGGTCCCTAATACGACAGTAAAAGCACATGGGTGGTCTTTACATTGGTTATAAAATGTAAGACCAACATTGTCTTTAATTCAAAGTATCAGCTATTACTTTCAGAACCGGGATGGTTGGGAAGTACTGTTACATTTCTTAGTGCACGATCAAGCAATATAATCGACTTACAAAGAAGATTAGTAAAAGCGATTTTTCATTACTAGAACTTTTAGAATCGTTAATATGAAGTGAATATAATTCTCATATCGACCTTGGGGCATACCTATTAAGGCTTGAACCAGATAAAAATATTCAATTAAAACTAGTAACTAAAGGGAATCAACTAATGATAGATGGTAGCTTAATAGTTAAACTGCAGTTTTTATGCCGCAAGTTGTCTGTTATAAAATTTTATAAAATAGAATATAAAAATTGTTATAATAGAAGCTTGCTTGTTAAATATTCTGTATGAAGGAGAAAAATAATGGGGTCTTTTTGGAGAAAATTCATATTTTATTTAGCCGTGTTTGTTTTTGTCTTATTCATGACAGTCAATGGATATTCTGAACTCCTCACATTTGGGATTGTTGCTGTTGTCTTACTATCATTTTTACTGCTCTATTATTATCCTCTACTCTTGGAAAAGCGCATAGATCGCTTAGAATCTTTTTTATTAAAACAGAAAAAAACGCCTGCAATTTACATCAACTATGTCCTTGCTAACAGGCTAGAGGATGAAGCAAGGTTGGTTATAGAGCAGCTTATGAGTAAATATAAGCAGCCAGAGACACAGGCTCCGTTCAAGGCGGCATTTGGTGTTTACCAAAAGGATATGGCTATTGTTCGGGAGGCTGTTCCGTATATCCGACAATCCGATTACCGCGCGTATTACGAAACGATCCTTCATATACAGAATGGGGAAAGAGATCAGGCGCAAATAAGACTTGAATCAATCAAGAAACAATGGATGAAATTAGCATTGCTTGTTGAAATGGAGAGTAGTGCAGGCAACCATGAAGCAGCCATTCAGTATGCTAGGAAAGCAATAAACTCTTCTAGGGGCGTTCACTGTTATGTGCTATATAAAGAATACGAAAGAGAGTTACCGCAAGCTGTTGAAGCCATATCGTAAACTCACTTGACACATTTAGCTAGGCATATTTTATGCATCAGATTCGCCACCAAACGGGTCGCGTGAATTAATTTTTCAGGCCTTCACCTTTTGATTAACCTAATATGACATGACAACAAACAAGAAGAGAGGGTTACCAAAATAATGGGCTCCGTCTCTTCAGGGTAACGAGTAGAATAGGTTTGGTAGGTGATATGCATTTTAAGATGTTTATTCAATAACATCCAATCATGATGCAGCAATCGTTTACAATCTTCTATTCGTAATAAGTAGCCGTATAGAATTACATTTCACTAAATAATTGAACAATATTGTACAGTAGCATTAAGAAAAGCGTTGTCATAAAGCAACGCTAAGTTCGAGGGTGTCTATATAAAGCTACAACACTAGAAACAAAGCCTATCAATCCAGTTATAAAGAATATATATGATACTACTAATGACATACCTTCTATGTTGTTAGTAAAGATTCTATATCCTCCTACTGTGCATATCCCAAAACAACTAATCAAACCAATGAATATGTTAAATTTACGTTTGTCTGCCAAAAAAACACCTCCGAATAATAATGTATTTATTTTGTTAACACAAAACTAATTGTTAGTTAACTTTCTCCTCAAGGTAGCGTCAAGAATTTTGTGTAAATGAAAATAACCTTCTCTTGTAGAAGTGATGTTAGTCTCTAGTGATGAACATCGCTTGGAGTTCGGCACGTGCTTGATCAAAGCCAATGTGACAACGAGTAGTAAATCGCTGGTTATAGATTTCAAACTGTGAAACCAGAAACTTCTCAAGAGCTTCTTCATGTGGGAATTGCTCTTTGCGCTTAGTATATCTCTTAATTTGTTTATTGAAAGATTCAATTAAATTGGTTGAATAAATGCTTCTCCATATGGACTTTGGAAAACTGTAGAATGTGAAGATATATGGATTTTCTCGTAGAGATGTAACGACCTTGGGATAGATGGGTTTCCATTTGTCACAGAACGATTCTAGAGCAGCTTTGCCAGCTTGTTCATGGTCAGCTCTGTACACCGATTTAAAGTCTCCACAGATCTCTGCACGGTCAGATACACGTACTTTATGAGCGATATTACGTGCCAGATGAACACAACACGTTTGGTATTTGGCTTGTGGATAGACTTGCTGAGTGGCATCTACTATACCTTTTAATCCGTCTGAGATAAAGAGGAGTACTTCATGCGCACCACGTTCGCGAATATCTTGCAGGAGTTCTTTCCATACATAGGCCGATTCGGTGGGCGCAATGGCGTACGTTAAGACTTCTTTTGAGCCATCTTCACGAATCCCCACTGCAAGATATACAGCTTCCTTAGACACCGTTTCGCGTTTAACCGCAATGTAAGTCGCATCTAAATAGACGCAAACATAACGTTTTGTTAGCGTACGCTTCATGAAGGCTTCTACATGCTCCACCATAACCTTGGTCATGTTAGATATCGTTTGAGGTGTGTAATGATGACCGTACATTTTCTCGATAAGCTCAGCAATTTCTGTCATTGTCACACCCTTTTGGAACATGTGAATGACGAAGGATTCAAGCGTATCATTGGTCCGCTTGTACGGAGCTACCGTCTGTTGTTTAAACTCTCCGTTGCGATCACGTGGGATGTTAAGCTGCAGTTCACCATACTCAGTGCGAAGTGTACGCGTGTAAACTCCATTGCGAGAATTTCCAGAATTCAATCCCAGCCGGTCGTACTTTTCATAGTCTAGGAATGCCGTTAATTCTGTTTCTAACAAGCGATTCATAGCTATTTCTAAGTGGCAACGAAAAACTTCGGTTATATCCTGTTTTGTGACTAGAGCTTGAACTAAATCTGTTGTAAAATGATTCATAGGGAAGACCTCTTTTCTGTGAATTGTGGTGTGGTAACTTCATTCTACAAGAAAAGGTCTTCCTTTTTGCTATTTATCTATTTACACATAATATTTTAAGCTCTCCTCCTCAACCTATAGTTTGATAATAATATTACACATAAATACAATAAAAAGGTATTACATCATTAAAATGTAATACCTTTTTATTAGTTTAATTTTAAATATTTCATTTTTACGTCTTTCTCAATTAAAACTCTTAAGATGGAAGCCCGGGGTGTAAATTTTATTAAATAAAATTACACAAAGACGATATTTAGCCCTTATTTTATTTGCCTTATTGTTGGGAAAACCTTTAATGAATCATTTTATTGCATTAAGGTGTGGATTTGTTAATACTGAACATATTTTTTCTTCGTTTGTGTTCGAGATACCAGCGGAAATTTTTCCTAAAATTTCGTAAAGAATCGCTGATGGTAGGTTTTCCTTCAACTGATTTTTTTACTTTTTTTGCTTCCAAGTGGTGCTAGCTTGTTATCTATTTATAAGAACCTGCTGAAGGGCTATCTTTGAAATTCATATGAATTTCAAAGATAGCTTTTTTTCGTAGTCAGGCGATCCTGGCCATTTCTTTTACGTGACCCAGCAATCGTAAAGGGCAAGAGTACTTTTTTATATCAAACTGTTAGATGTTGTACCCTAACCCCCGTTCCATTGAGTATTTTAAGACTACCACTCAAACTCTGTTTTGTAGCGGTAAAAAAAATACCAGCTCAAATACTTTATCAATGTACGAAATTCATTGCGATTCAAAGAGGAAATTGTCTTTCATAATAGGTTTACTTATGAATATGAAATATTTCTAGAAAAAAAGCAGGAATAATGTCGAATTATAGAAAAATAAGTCTATATTTCTGGATAAAATTGTCTTACAATAAAGTCTGAAAGTGACAAATTCCACTAAGTTAAAGAAGTAACTAGCACTTTTGACTTATTGTATGAGTTTGACACATACATCATATGATTTTAGGAGGATGGATGCAGATGTAAGTAAAAGTGAGTTGAAGCAAGTTGATATAGAAGTTTAGCGAAATTTTTTTATTCATCTTACCGTTGGAAGTTAATTTTAACATACGATCATTCTCCAACAGGGTATTTAGGCTGGATTACTGAGCCTACTATTATGAGAATCATTTTTAATTGGGGATATAGTTATTAACACATCAGAAGCCCCACTTATTGATGAAAAAAATTTCGAATATACTCTCACCGGTCATTCAACATTCCTAGATACATATGGCTAAAGGTTTGACTGTGTACACAAGAGTCATTTGTGTAAAAGGATTAGCCGAATTATGCCTGGTTTATCGTCCGTGCTTATCCATCGAGGTTCCTTTTATCAGGTAGCAGGCAGCTCGCAGCCGCATAATAACATGCATCCTTATACAGCATTAAATCTTATTATTGCACTCCGTCTTCCCACCAAAGAAATAATTGTTAAAGTAGATTTGCGATACTTAATACTAGCTGCAAATTTTCTACGAGAAAGGACAAACTGATGTTCAAGTTCTATGCTAAGAGTAAGGTTGCCGGAAAACTTTTTTTAGTTTTCACGCTTACCACCAGTTCGCTACTGTCAGGTCCGTGGACTGTAAATGCAGCAAGCCAAGATTCTCTTTTTGATACTCTTTTTAATGGCAGCTTGGATACTGAGGCAGAGTATTTTAGACCTCAGATGCCGGGCGATGTATCGTATGATGATGAAAATGAAGATAACTTTGATCCATATCTACTTGAAAAAACATGGTATTTTCTAGAGGGAGAGCATAAATGGTTTGACAATCCAGAATATATGGGTGCTGGAGAGCCATTTACAGACACAGTAAGAAAAGATGATCCTGATGGTTACAAGCGAAATTATTTCTATAGAATGATTACTCCCATACAAACTGGAGATTACAGTATTAGTGTCACCGAATCAACCCTAGAAGATACGGTCCTGTACTTATACAAAGATGATTTTGACTATGAACATCCATTACATAATTTGATAGCAGGTAATGATGATATCTCGGAAGACGACGATAATTATTTATCTCAGATCAGCAACATCTCACTTGAAGCTGGCGCAACATATTTTATGGTTATGACTGGATTTTCTAAGGGAGAGACAGGTAACGTAGCTTTTCGGGTAACTGGTCCTGATGAAGTTGGTTATAGTGATCCGGATATTTCTGGAGTTACTAATGTTTCGATAGATCTGAGCAATGCTGAAATGGTACAAGGAGAAGAACGCCAACTCACAGCTACAGTTATGGTGGTAGGTGATGCTGCACAGACAGTGGATTGGACAAGCAATGATACTTCTGGAAAAGTCTTGGTCGATAAAAACGGCAAGGTATCAGTAGCTTCGGATACAATGCCAGGTGATTACAAGATCACTGCAACTTCGACAGTAGATAACAGCAAGTATGCAACGACAAATATTACAGTGACAGCTGCACCGAATGAACCGGCAATTACGAATGTAAGCGTTGATCCGAGCAGGGTTGTAGTAGTGCCAGGAGAAGAGCAACAGCTCACAGCTACAGTTACGGTGGTAGGTGAAGCTGCACAGACAGTGGATTGGACAAGCGACGATACTTCCGGAAAAGTCTTGGTCGATGAAACCGGTAAAGTAACGGTAGCTTCCGATGCAACACCGGGTGACTACTCAATCACAGCCACTTCGACGGTAGATAGTAGTAAATATGCAACGTCCATTGTTACCGTAACACGAGCATCTGCGGTAACAAGTGTAAGCATTGATCCGAGCACGGCAGAAGTAGTGCAAGGAGGAAATCAACAGCTCACAGCTACAGTAACTGTGGTAGGCAATGCTGCACAAACAGTAAACTGGACGAAAAGTGATATATCTGGAAAAATCTCGGTTGATAAAAATGGCCTCGTTACCGTAGCTCCTGATACGAACCCAGGCTATTATACGATCATTGCAACTTCAACAGCAGATAGCAGCAAGTATGCAACGTCCATTATTACCGTAAGACCCGCTCCTGCAGTTAAAAGTGTGAGCGTAGATCCGAATGGCTTTGAAGTGAAGCAAGGAGAAAATAGACAGCTTACTGCTACAGTAGATGTGGTAGGCGGTGCTGCACAGACAGTGCATTGGACAAGCGACGATACTTCCGGAAAAGTCTTGGTCGATGAAACCGGTAAAGTAACGGTAGCTTCCGATGCAACACCAGGTGACTATATAATCACAGCCACTTCGACGGTAGATAGTAGTAAATATGCAACGTCCGTTGTTACCGTAACACGAGCATCTTTGGTAACTAGTGTAAGCATAGACCCGAGCAGGGCAGAAGTAGTGCAAGGAGGAAATCAACAGCTCACAGCTACAGTAACTGTAGTAGGCGATGCGGCTCAGACAGTAAACTGGACGAAAAGTGATATATCTGGAAAAATCTCGGTTGATAAAAATGGCCTCGTAACCGTAGCTCCTGATACGAACCCAGGCTATTATACGATCATTGCAACTTCAACAGCAGATAGCAGCAAGTATGCAACGTCCATTATTACCGTAAGACCCGCTCCTGCAGTTAAAAGTGTGAGCGTAGATCCGAATGGCTTTGAAGTAAAGCAAGGAGAAAATCGACAGCTTACTGCTACAGTAGATGTGGTAGGCGGTGCTACGCAGACAGTGGATTGGACAAGCGACGATACTTCTGGAAAAGTCATGGTCGATGAAAAGGGTAAAGTAACGGTAGCTTCTGATGCAACACCGGGTGACTATATAATCACAGCCACATCAACAGCAGACAGTAGTAAATATGCAACGTCTGTTGTTACCGTGACACCAGCTCCTGCGGTTACAAGTGTAACAGTAGATCCGAGCAGTGCTGAGTTGGTACAAGGAGAAAACCGCCAACTTTTTGCTAAAGTTACAGTGGTAGGCGGTGCAGTTCAGACAGTGAACTGGACGAGCAGTGATACTACTGGAAAAGTCTCGGTCGATAAAACCGGTAAAGTGACGGTAGCTTCCGATGCAATACCAGGGGACTACACGATTACAGCCACTTCGACGGCAGATAGTAGTAAATTCAGTACTTCTACGATTAGCGTAACACCAGCACCTGCGGTCACAAATATAAGCGTAGATCCGAGCGAAGCTGAAGTGAAGCAAGGAGAAAATCGACAGCTCACTGCTACAGTAGCTGTGGTAGGCGGTGCTGCGAAAACGGTGAATTGGACAAGCGACGATACTTCTAAAAAAGTCTCGGTCGACGAAAAGGGCAAAGTAACGGTAGCTTCCGATGCAACACCAGGAGAGTACACGATCACAGCCACTTCGACGGTAGATAGTAGTAAATATGCAACGTCCGTTGTTACTGTAAGACCAGCTCCTGGGGTTACAAGTGTAACAGTAGATCCGAGCAGTGCTGAAGTGAAGCAAGGAGAAAATCGTCAGCTTACTGCTACAGTAGCTGTGGTAGGCGGAGCTGCGAAAACGGTGAATTGGACAAGCGACGATACTTCTAAAAAAGTCTCGGTCGACGAAAAGGGCAAAGTAACGGTAGCTTCCGATGCAATACCAGGGGACTACACAATTACAGCCACTTCGGCGGTAGATAGTAGTAAGTATGCAACGTCCGTTGTTACCGTAACACAAGCATCTGCGGTTACAAGTGTAACAGTAGATCCGAGCAGTGCTGAGTTAGTACAAGGAGAAAACCGTCAACTCACTGCTAAAGTTACAGTGGTAGGCGGTGCAGGGGAGACTGTAAACTGGACGAGCAGTGATCCTACTGGAAAAGTCTCGGTCGATAAAACCGGCAAAGTAATGGTATCTCCCGATGCAATACCAGGCGACTACACGATTACTGCCACTTCGGTTGTAGATAATAGCAAGCATGCAACCACCAATATTACAGTGATAGCTGCACCAGCTGAACTAACGTACAAGATTGCTACAATTACTGATCAAAAAGTAATGTCTCTGATTGAAGGATACAATTCAGGAACTCAAGAAACAAAGAACGTTATCGTTTCAAACATTGGAACTGGGAATTTAACGAACTTGAAAGCAGAACTAACTGCTGGAGAAGTTAGCGCTTTTGAAATAACTTCAGTACAGGACACGTTAAAAAGTGGAGATACAAACAGCTTTGTTTTGAAAGCAAAAAATGGTTTAACAGCAGGAACCTATACGGCAATAGTAACCTTATCTGCAGATAACATGTCTTCGGTTACGTTCCAAGTCACACAAGTTGTGAACTTGCCGAGTGTTCCAGAAATTCCTCAAACGCCAGTTTCAACAACTCCTGTATCCACAACACCTTCTCAACAACCTGCAGATACAGAAGTTGAAGTTTTGGTAAACGGTGAAATCGAGAGAGCAGGAAAACTGGTTAATTCTATTTTAAATAACCAAACTGTCTCGATGGTTATAGTAGATCCAAATAAGCTTAATGAGAAGTTGGCGCAAGAAGGTGATCATGCTGTGGTGACGATCCCTGTTATTAATGGATCTGACGTTGTAATCGGGGAATTAGATGGACAGATGATCAAAAATTTGGAACAGAAGCAAGCAGTAGTGAAAATTCAGACAAATAATGCTACTTATACATTACCTGCTCAGGAAATTGATATTGACGCAATCTCTAAACAGATTGGACAGACTGTTCCTCTCAGATATCAAGGTTCAGATTAAAATTGCTTTAACTGAACCAGCGATAAACCAGGCTGTTCAACGTGCAGCAGACAAAGCTGGCCTGAGTATTGTCGCTCCACCAGTTGATTTCTCAATTGTAGGATCTTATGAGAACAAGTCAGTTGATATCAACCGTTTTAATGTTTATGTGGAACGTTCTATTGCTCTTCCAGATGGGATAGAGCCTAGCCAAATTACAACCGGTGTTGTCATCGATTCTAATGGCAATGTTCGTCATGTTCCAACTAAAGTGGTACAGATAAATGGAATCTACTGTGCAGTCATCAACAGCTTAACAAATAGTACCTATGCAGTGGTGTGGAATCCTCTTGAGTTCAGCGATGTGAGCCATCACTGGGCAAAAGAAGCAGTTAACGACATGGGGGCTAGGATGATTGTCAAGGGGACAGGGCATGAATTGTTCACGCCTGATAAGGAAATCACAAGAGCAGAATTCGCTTCTATTATTGTTAGAGCTTTAGGATTAAACGAAGAAAATGATTCCTCTAACTTTGGAGATGTGGGGTCATCGGCTTGGTATGCAGGAGCGGTACAAACCGCTTACGATTATAAGTTGATTAATGGCTTGGGAGATGGATTGTTCCATCCTACGGAGAAAATCACTCGTGAGCAGGCGTTAGTTATTATAACAAAAGCGATGCAACTCACGGATCTTAAGGTTGATTGGTCACAGCAAGATTCTGAAGAGATTTTAAATTCGTATACTGATGCTAAGAAGGTGTCTTCTTGGGCAAAAGACGCCACTGCAATCGTTTTACTAACTGGAATCTTAAACGGTAAGAGCGACCAAATCCTTGCTCCAAAGGATTTCATAACGCGAGCAGAAATAGCTGCATTGATGCAAAGGCTGTTACAAAAATCAGATCTAATTTGACCGTGATATTAACTATGATGCGTGCAGGATGAGTCTTTTCTCTTTCAGTTGTTTAGAGATACACGAAAGTCGACCTCAAGGCGTTTATCCAGAGGAGATACTTATTAAAGATTTTCACTAAACTACTAAATGTAGCGTAAAATATGAAAACCGTCTTCAGTGAATCACTGAGACGGTTTTTTGACTATTGTGCTCAAATCCGTATATTTTATCGGTTAAAAGTTTAAAAATTTATTTTCATAATACTGAACAAGCTCATCCAGATCATTAGTTGTTAACAATTTCAGCGGTTTCATCACCTTCAGATTGGATTATTAGCTGGATAAGTACATTATATATATATTGTTTAGTCAATTATTAAATATATGAATTTTAAATTAAGTGAATATTCCGTCGTAATAGCTTTTACATATATATCGCAATTTATATGAAGGAACTCCTCTATTTTCGTGTTTTCATCAAACATCTTACTTGTGTAAGGCTTGTAATTAGCATATAACTGATTCATCTAGCGCTTCTAATGTAGCTTCTTTCAAAGATAAAGCATGCTCTCGTGTAAAGATCTTCGTAATTAGTTTGAATTCAAATTCCTTCCTGAATAGCTTTTCTTCAGCCTTTCTCATATGCATCTCACTTCTTTTTAATTAGAGTGATTCCTGTATTTCTTAGTAAGGGTTTCCTCCAAGAACTATTTTTAACCCATCATACGCCTTTACCTCTTTTTACAGCATGCGATTATTATTCAGTTAAGAGCCGGTTCATTTCTTTCAAGGTTTATGCTGATTTAACATGCTGATTCATCTTCACCTGAAAATCTTTACTCTCGTGAATAATTTGCTCTAGCTCTTTAGTATAATTCTTCTTCTCTTTTGTGAGTTCTTGAGATCTTTTAATTCGATTTTTGAACCTGAAACTAACTTTTAAGCTTCCTCTTGATCCTTGCAAGAAAGTTAAGATCAGAAAAAATGTTACGTGTTTATTTCATGAAGTACTGAGTACTGAGGGCTGATGCTACCAGCTCTAAAGTGGCTGCGCCGCTTAAGAGCTGGTACGCACCGCTGGCGGGTTACTTCAGTCGATAACGAGAGCGCCTAAGCCGGAAAATTCTTCGGCTAAAGCGCTCTAGGTTCCTGTCTGTCGCTTTACACCACGCCACGGAGCCAAAGGCTAATGGCTTTGAGGTTAACTCAGGGAAGGCATGTCTGCATCATGAATGTTCCGCGCTACTCCACTTATCATCAAGCAGCCACGCAAGGTGAAGCACCATGATCCGCTGCGCTCCTTCATCGTGCAAAAGATAAGAGATATAGAGAAGGAAAAGGCGAGAACCGGCAGTTGCCGGTTCTTTTTTAATCTAGCGTTTTACGCCTTTTGCCTTCCGCATGGTAACAAGGGCAAAGCGACTAACCTTCCAGGAGGCCGAGCCTCTGGCTTCACCTCTCCACCTCCTGAAAGCTAAGTCGCTAAGCGGCATGTTCAAGGGGCCGAAAAGTTTTTTCTTCTTCTAGCAAAGAAAATGCGCTGAAAAAATTTTTCGGCTGAAACCCTTGATCATACCGCTATGCCCTTGTTTCCAAGCTACGCGTCAAAAGGCGAAAAAACGCCCTTTCGGGACCTGATCCCATGCGGCAGGCAAAAATGTGAGTGCTACGTAGCACAAGAAAAGGAGAGGTGAAAATGATATTTAATAAAGACTTCATGAAATTTTCTAGTTTGTATCAAACAGTTGAACGCACCTGTGAATGTAATCCAGCAGAAGACTGTCCGATCTGTGAGGGAGAGGGAAAGGTTACAGTCCTGGATGAAAGAGAAGAGTCTCAGTACTGGCACAGGATGGAAGAGGAATTGGTATACCGATTAGAGGCTGACTTTTATGAATCCAATTTCGTAACGGACATTTACCGAAAAGAAGACAAGCTATGTATTACTTATGTAGGCGGAGAATTTCATCCATCCCAAACGTTCTGGTTTGATATTAAGTTTTTAAATAAACTAGCACGCCATAGTGAAAGTCAAGTACATCTATGGACGGTTACGATTGGTGAAATACATGCTTTGTCTTCTGATGTGTATAACGAGGTCATCGTTCCTTTTTTTAAAGATGAGCTAGCAGGAATAGGGCATTTGTAGAATTTTTATATTTCACGATGGATGAGCTGAACGAACCCGCTTGGAAGATGCTATCTATTGTTAGGCGTAAGGCGCTGTGATTTTTCTTCTCATAACGAGCCGCAGGTAAAAACTTTGACTTTAGTGCATTTAAATAGACTATCCAACTAAATGAAGAGAGGGAGATTAGAGATGAAGGAAAGACAAAAAGGTTATGCACGAAAAGCGCTGGATAAAAAGTTTGTTCGATTAGTGCCAGATGAAGAAGAACAGCTAGATATCGGGTTTGCAGACGATATTGAAAGAGAAGATAGTTACAGCTGGGTATATGAGTATAAAGGCAAGTGGGTGATGCTCACTTACCATTTAGATACAAAGGAAGTTATGGTGTCGGTAGCAAAAACTCGTCAGGCATTCTGATGAGTTTTACGCTAAAAAGATACCCCGCCTCTCCTGTAGAGTTTTCAATATTGATTAGAATTTTAATTGGCTTTAGGAAGGCTCTTTTTAGCCCTTAACTCTTGACTATCGCTACTTGTAGTTCTAAAATGAAGTTAAGTTAGTCATTACTAGCCGAGTAGTAGTCATTGTAAACTTAAAGGTAATACCGGGAATTCCCGTTATCTTCATATTTTTTCCAAGGCGAAAAGAACCCTAACGGCCAAAGTAAGGGTTCTTTTTGTTTTGTATGAATTATTCAGGTTAAGTGTAGAATAAGAATATAAAAAAGCCCCGGCAGGGGCATTCCTAGCTTACAGTGCAGCGGTCATATTTATGGCGGTCTTTTATACCTAGCTTAACGGCCAAGTAAAGCTAGGTATACGGCCGGACTTGCCTTTTCTGCCGAGTCTTTCTTATCTTACAGTGGGAATCCTAGTAGCAATGCAAACAACCGGATACCCCAGTAAAGTCCATAAAACACTGGTCCAAGTATAGCCACCCATTTGATGATCTGCTTTCCAACAGTTCGAATGGGGGCTATTTTGGTTTGTATCCAATTTTCTGCTTTGTTCGTTATCTTCTTCATATTTTTCCCTTGAAGCTTACGCTGTAAGCCCTACCGCCAGTTATGATTATACTAGATACCAAGTATTTTCAGTAGTGTTATATAATAAATCTTATTTCTTCACAGGCATATAACGAATATGTTTACATACGTAAAATAAGCTACCATAAGTTCTTCTTAGATTATGCTGTAGGATTAATGTAGAAGAGGGTTTGTTCTTGCAAGTCTTACTATGGTGTAAGACGAACCAAACGTTTATTTAACTTTCTCTTGTAGGAATACTGCTAACGATCTTTTATCCATAATCCCCCAAGACTAAAAGTTGCTTTTGCAGATATGCTATCTTCATTTGAACGATACTTACTTCTACGGTAATTGGACTTTTTTTATTAAGACAAGAAATGAGTGGAGGTAGATCGGATCGACACTTTCATTTGGTCCTAGGTAACTCAATTTCAATTGCTAATACAGAATCTATAATATGATACAATTAGAGCAAATCCAGTACGATTGGAGGAATCCAATATGAAGTGGGAAGAAGTCAGAAAAATCTACCCGAATCAATTTGTGAAATTTGAAATTTTGCATTCGGAAGAAAAAAATAATGAAGAAATCATTGACGATGTAGCCGTTATAGGACCAATTACAGAAGAGAATGCTACGAAGGAATTGTTAAACAGTAAGAATAACACATTAATTTACCATACTTCAAAGGATCAAGTAGTAGTGAAGATACGTAGAGCAGTAGGTTTAAGGAGAACCATCTAATGAAAATTGAGTATAGAGATGGCTTATTATTTACTTCAATTAAGATAAGATACAAAGGTAGAGAGAAACAGATTCATAATGTGGTTATTGATACAGGAGCAAGCCATACATTAATTTCTCAGGACGAAGTCGATGATATTGGAATTAGAGTGTCCATGGAAGACGAGATTATCACTAGTTATGGAATTGGTGGTAAAGAACATGCATTTGTTAAGAAAGTGGAATCAATTGAATTAGGGGAGTACAAACTTGAAGATCATTTTATAGACTTCACATCGTTTCCGTATGATAATATTAATGGTTTATTGGGATTAGATGTTTTATTAACAGGGAAATTTAGCATTGATTTGAATCTATTAGAATTACGGAGTCTGCAATAAGATTGCGGACTTTTTTTGTGATATTTTGCTGAGATCTAAAGATTATACATATCTCAGAGCAAGGCTTGTGTTGCTACATGTATCGAGCGAAAAACAAGACTGTACACCGCTATTAAAATGCTAGACCGTACTTCATTATCCATGGTAATGGCTGTAGGTGTAGCACAGTACCCTTTTCAAACGGCTACCGTTCACCGCGGTAAAGAGTTTGCATGCTTTCGTGAACTGGAAGAATCACATGGTATGAAGGTGTATTTGCAGATCTGTATTCTTCATGGCAGCGCGGCTCCCATTTCAAGTTGGTCACGCTGAATGGAAGATTGTTTCGTTAGCATGTCACCTCAATGAAAGTAGTTACTGCTGTTGTAAAATAAAAAAGACTGCAGACAAACTAGTTTAAGCTAGTTTGCCTGCAGTCTGAACCCGCTCCTTGAGCAGGTTTTACATTTGTAAGGACAAGATTTTAGACGGAAAGTTGACAAAGTCTTGCATAGATAAAAAATTCTAAGGTTTTTAGACTTAGTTGCTACATTGATCATCGTCGTTTACATCATAGTAAACAACATTACTAGGGAGCTTGATATTGGGAACCCACAATTTTCGTCCCCCCCAGCCTTTCTCACCTGTCATTTGATAAACTGTCAATACTACTTTATCTTGTATTGATGCACCTAGTTGCCAATCGTTTGAAGACAGCATTGCACCAGTACCTTTAGCAACATTCCTATTTCTTCGAACCAAGAGAATACCCTGTGCAGTAGGATGGTCAGCTAACATAGAGTTGATAATGCTCACAAAAGCTTTAATTCGAAAATCTGATTCGGAAGTAATGTGTCTAAAAATTTCTATTATTAACCGCAAACTAACTTGATAATAGTCCTCTGAATCATCAAACTGACAAAGAAGTTGATCGAGCTCTTCTATAGTATCGTTTTCTGGAGAGAATGGATAATAGTTAGTCCCTCCTGAGATAATTCCCACCTTTTTATTGTCCAATACATTCTTTCTTGTAGGATTTACACCTTCAGGGTAATAAATCTTAATATCCTTCAAGCCACGTTCTACCTGAGAGATAATAGAGTTATTCGTAGAGTTAATATCAGAAAACAATTTATATAGTCTCTCGCCAATAAAAACCCTCATTAAGCCTTCGTCTCGATCATATCCAAACATCCGACTATGTTGCCACATAGTATCAGCCTGAGGTTTTTTTGCAGTTCGAGTATAGTAAATTGTTTGCAGACCAGGGAAAGTAACTCCTCTTCCTAGTGTATTTCCACCTATTACAATGTTTGATCCCATCTCATACTGATCACTGGTAACAGATGAAGAGCCATTCATCACAAGCACCTTTATTTGATTATTCAGCAATAGATCTTTAATTTTCTTGTGTACTTCTTCGAAAGTCTTACGTTCGTATTTCTTAGGGTATGCGCGATCAAACTCGTTTCTTAACTCTAACATAAAAGTAGGATCATCAATATTATTGGTACAATACTGTAATTCCTTATGCACATCATTTTGGAATTGAGTATGAACTGCTTGGCGAACACTGGGATGAATTAAGAAATTACATACCTTACCGCTGGATATCAGTATTTGAGCCGAGGCAACAAGATGAGAAATAATAGCTGATTTTAAAGGGTTTTCATTCGTGTCAGTAAATACTACTGATTTCGCTTCTCCCTCTTTTGGGAAGAAAAAATCACCCCCAAGGTAGCCACTACCTGGACGGAAATAGTATGTAAAATAGGGATGCCAGCCTGAAACCATGGATTGCAAAAGTATAGCTTGTGGTGTCCCCGTAACCTGAAGATAAATGCTACATGCCGACTTTGTTTTTATTTCATCTAAATACCTATTGATTGAGGATTTTCGATTTTTGTTGACAAGAGTATTTAAAGAGGCTGCATCCGCTTCATCATCGATGATAAACAGAGGATTTCCTCTCATAAAGCCTGTTGAAGCTAAAATATTCGACCATTGCTTCAGTGTGTTAACATTTTTCTTTAAAACAATAACTGTTGGTTCCATCAAACAATTTTTTGTGAATATCTCTGAATCGTATTCGTCACAAATGCAGAATCCTTTTAAATCAGCTCTAACTCTATCGATAGTTTGTTGCTGAAGAACAACATTGTCAGTTGTTAGTATAATAAATACAGGAAATCCCAAGTCTGAAGCTGCAGAAATAATTCCAAACATTTGGCCTGTTTTTCCAGATTGCACATTTCCGAAAAGTAAACCTACCTCATGGTCGCAAAATGAGAATTTTTCTAAGTATTGGGGTGCAACGTCCCCTACAGTTTTTTTTATAGAATCTGCGAGCTGATGATTACCTCTATCTATAATGGTTTGGAGATATGATTCTAAGTATTTCACAATGCTACCTCCACAACACCTGTGTTTTGGGGCAAAAACGAGAGCATCCAAACATCCATTTCTGTACCCTCTTCAGTTGTTGTCCTTAAAGTAGTTTTGGTAAGCGTAATGCTTTTTCTACCGTATTTTTCAAGCATTTCTTCTGTTATCAAACCTTCAAATGCTGTGTCTGCTTCAACTTGATTTACTGGTTCGACTAACCCTGCTGCCACAAGACGGCCTTTTATCCAACGTCCCATGATTTTCAAATCATCCTTAGAGTACAGATTCTTATTATTCTGTCCACAGGTCCACGCCTTAAATTTCCACCCATCGTCAGTAACAGCCATAAAAGGTACTTGGTATTCAGGGTATCCTTGTAATTCTTTGATTTTATTACTTACTACTATTTCTATTTCCCACCATACTCTTTTACGTCCCTTAGCATAACAAACATTTGTATTAGAACCTCGCATTTTTGGATCTTCGTGGTTAACAGGAACTTTCAAAGGAATTTCAAAAGATATGTCAGTCATTTTGCTTTGATAAGCATTAATCTCATCTGAAGTGATTCTTGTAACAAATTCTTGGTCAACCAATGCACTATTAACTTCTCGAATAATCGGGATGTTTACCTCCTGAATGTTAGCAGAGCAATTTGGCTGTTTTAATTTGTTAATAATATTTGATATTTCTTCTATTTCTTGTGGAATCTCAGTAACAGTTGATACCTCATACTGTCGTCGATTAGATGCCTCAAGTTTTATGGCGCCTAAGTTATGTGAACCGACAATTCCTGCTATTGGTTTCCCTTCTTTGTAGAATGTATAAAGCTTTCCATGATACTTGAATGTTTTAACAATTCGCACTTCACCATCAATACCTGACTTCCGCCATGCTTCATTAAGTGATACAGCTGCATGATATGTACCCTCTGGCATACCTTCTAAAAAATACATTCCTATATTTAAACACACCTTGTTAATACGATTTTCTTCAACAATCTTTCTCAATTCTTTAAGAGATGCCTTCGAAACATATCCAACTGCAATTTCTAAATAATCACAATTTGAAGCTGCTTCATTGAAATATTTTATGAATGCTTTCTGAGAATCTTCTATACGGAGCGGTAATATATCTGAACATAGTAATCTCATGTTTATTGTTTCCCCCATTGATATTGGTTATTATAAGCCGATCTTTTTAACCAATCTATTAAACTTCTCTATAGATTACTAAGTGCTTTCTGAAAGATCTGATTCTTATATCCTAATTTCAGTTCAAAATATTATAAAATTATACTATATAAGACCCATGTTGACTACGAATCGGATATTAAAGAGTCTGTTTCATTCTTAACTATTAATTAAGACTGAAATAAATTTGAAGGGTTTTATAGAAAATTGTAGGATTATAATATAGTTTAATCACAATAGATGGGGGTTCATTAAATGGACTTTGAGAATATGTCTTCTACAGAAAAAATGTTTTTAGTTAATCTATATTTCGCTAAAAAAAATCAAGTGATCCAGAATATAGTAAGAGGAAAGCTTTATACGATGAATTATCAAAACGATATGGTAAAAAGTTTGTTACTTTAAAGATTATGAATCAATATACTTAAATGAGAATAAAGTACTCAAGGGTTTGCTAGTTGGATGGTCTGGCATCGAAAAGCAAAGTGCATTCAAAGAACAAGAGATATATATGAGCGGTTGGTTAGGACTGGAGCAAAGTATAAAGGACTTAATGGGTATATAAGAGATATAGTCTGCAGCTTACCAAATATAAATGTTATTAAATCATGAATCCGCGAAACTGTATGCTTATATTTACATATTATTATCCATATATAGTTTAAAATGTAACCGGTAATAGCGAACAAAAGTGTGTTATAATACGAACATCTAGGTTGGCAGGAGGGATAATTTTGATATTTAAAAAGGGCGAGTTATTTAACGGCCCGGGCGGCTTCGCGTGGGCTGCAAAACATGCCAAAGTAGAAGCGAATGGTGAAGTTTACTCGATTGAACATGCATGGTCCAATGATTACGATGTTAGTGCTTGTGAAACTTATAAACATAACATATGTCCCGATAAGCCGGATACGGTGTACCATGGAGATGTTCGTGAACTAGACATAAACAGTCTAAGCGACATTGATGCTTTCATATATGGTTTCCCATGTAACGATTTCAGCGTTGTTGGAGAGAAAAAGGGGTTTGATGGTGAATTTGGCCCTTTGTACACTTATGGAATTAAGGTTTTAAAAAGATTTCAACCTAAATGGTTCATCGCAGAAAATGTTGGTGGTCTGCAAAGCGCAAATGAAGGTCGAGCCTTTGCTCGAATTTTGAGAGATATGGTAGATGCTGGTTATAAGGTGACTCCACATTTATACAACTTTGCTAACTATGGTGTCCCACAGTCAAGACAACGTATTCTAATTGTAGGTTTTAGAAATGACCTAAACGTACAATTCAGAGTACCTGCACCAACTCATGGTCCAGGTTTACCGTTTCCTTTTAAAACTGCATATGAAGCAATAACTGATCCACCAATACCTGAAGGGGCTTTAAACCATGATATGCCTAAGCATACAAAAAAGGTCATAGAGTTTCTAGAATCCATTCCACCTGGACAAAATGCTTGGTATGAAGGTATTCCTGAACATTTAAGATTAAATGTGAAAGGTGCTAGAATGAGCCAAATTTATCGTAGACTTGATACAGTTTCGCCATCATATACAGTAACCGGTAGTGGAGGCGGCGGTACCCATATGTATCATTGGGAAGAACCACGTGCATTAACAAATAGGGAACGGGCTCGACTTCAAACATTTCCTGACTCCTTTGAATTCAAGGGTCCAAAGGACAAAGTTCGCCAGCAAGTAGGGATGGCTGTACCTCCTAATGGGGCAAAAGTTATTATAGAAGCTGTTTTGAAAACATATGCTGGAGTACCATATGATCATATAGCTCCTAAGTGGGACATTGATGAACTTCTTAATCAAACTACTATTTTAGTTTAAACAAATGGACATGACCTAGCTCTTTGGGTCATGTCCATTTGTTATTAGATTGAGAGTTGGAGGATATTAGATTAAATTCAACTCTGAAAAATTTACTTGCCATATCCCTTGGCAAAGATGAAGAAAATGAGATTATTAATGGTGTTTTTAAGTTGCTATCAACTAGAGCTCTGCTAATGTATGTAATAGAAAATCCTCGATAAGTATCTGCGCATATTTCTCCATTTCTTCTTCTGTTAGTCCTTTTCAAGTTTGTATATTTTGTTCTACAATACAGAGTAGATAGTTTCAAGTCAAAAGGAGGGTGTAAAATAATGGATTCTTTTAATCAAACATTAGATGACGCTATTTCATCATGGATAAAGTTAAGTGAAGAATGGGAAAAGATTGAGAACACAGAATCTGATATGTTATCGGAGAAGTACCCATTTGACAAGGATTTTCGAGAGGTACTACATGACCTTATTGAATGGAGAGAATCGTTGAAAAAATAACACAGCAATACTCCGGTTATATTATTTTGGTTGACACAGACTGGGCGCGTATCCCTTGAGATGTGCTCGTAAAAAATCAATCTCTATTCGTATTTGGCCAACAACCAGCCAAGCGAAAAGATGCTCTCTACAGATGCAACCAATTTACTGTGCAAGACATGCTGATTTCGGCAGGTAGGGTCTAAGGTGCTTGTGTATTGATTCTAAGAGGGGATGTCAAGGGCCACATTACCTTACTACATTATTGTGGTCCATCCTGACATCCTCGTCCTAATAGATTCTTTGAATATCTACCGTGCTTTTGTTCCTCTTCCATCCTGATCTTCAAGTGCCATTTAACATCTCGGCTCCCTCTTTCAACACTACTTACTCCGTACCTGTACCCATTCCTGATCCATTTTTTCTGTCGTCCGTGCTGTTCCAGCTGTACGAATACTCCTTGTTTTCAATCTGTCTTAAACCTGAATCTTAAAATGATCTGTAATCGATCGATACGAATGGGCGATACGCGAACAAAAAACATATTATTATTCTTCATTCATTTCTTCTATTTTTGTTTTTAATTCGTTAGTATTTGTCTGTTTTACTACATACCTATTCATTTCATAAATTTTTTGAATTTTTTCTTGCCAATTCATTTTTTCTTCTATAATGGCTTCTTTCAGAGATAAATCATGTTCTCGTTTTAAGTTTTCTATAATCTGTTTAAATTCAAATTCTTTCCTGTCGAGTTTTTCTTCAGCCTCTCTAATCTGCGTCTCATCTTCGCTTTTGATTTGAGCAAATTCCTCTTTTTGCTTACGCATTGTTTCCTCTAAGGATTTTATATCCTCTATATGTTTATCCTTCAGCTTCTGCATTTCAACTCTCAATTGCTCGTTATCTATTTTTAGTCCTTCATATGCCTCTACCTCTCTTTGTAGCATTTGATTTTTATCAGTTAAAAGTCGGTTCATTTCTTCCAAGGTTTCTGCTGCTTTAACATGCTGATTCATTTTTACCTGAAGATCATTATTCTCGAGAATAATACGCTCTAACTCCTCAGTATATTTCTTATTCTCTTTTGTTAGCTCTGCTACCTCATCTTTAAGATCATTCAATTCATTTTTGGAAGCATCAACTAACTTCTTAGCTTCCTCTTTGCTCTCACTTACCGCCGTATCTCCGCGCTGATAAACCCTGATAAACAAATTAAAAATAATATTCATGTGTTTTTCTAGATCTTTTAAATCGTACTCCAGCTCTGGGTTCGTTTCACGAATGTTATGGAGTGTTTCTAAAGTCATAAGTGTTTTGAGCCACTCAGCGCCTTCCATACCAGATTCTGCAATCTTCTCATTTACTAATTTTTTTAAATCACTATCCATTTTGAATGATTTTACATCATCTTTAGCCATCCGAAAATTCTCCTTTTGGTAAACCGGTAAACCCTTGATATACAGTGTAGTTTACCGGTTTACCATAATATTTAGTATAACTATATCATAAAAAACGAGATGAATATAGCATGAAATGTACCTGGAAAGGTGGTATAATAACGATAGATACCTAAGTTCCGATAAGATAAGCGTATCGGAACTTAAGATAAAAAGAAAAAAAGAGGGAGAGGAGAAAAAAGAGAAGAAAAGAAAAGAGAAGGTGGTGGGTATGTGAGTAGTAAGAAGTTCGGTTCGATCAGTTGTTTGAAAATTAGAAGGAAGGAGGAAGAAATAAGACGAAGAGATAAGATAAAATAGTAAGAGGTGAGAATAATGAACGATAATATACATAATGCTGGATCATTCTTAGCTGAAGATAAGGATGGCAGAATACAAGAAGCAAGCGAGATATTGCACGCTCTTATGAATGAGGCAAATACATATGTCTCTAATGCAAAAGCGAAAAATACCGTGCGTTCCTACCAATCCGATTGGAGACATTTCACGTCATGGTGCGATAACTTTGGATTACCTTCGTTACCTACTACGGAGGAGACTTATGCGCTCTATCTTACGAGCCTTGCTAAAGACGGATATAAAGCAAGCACAATCCAAAGAAGAATAAGTGCGATTACCCAAGCACATACGGCTGCAGGTTATGAGTCACCTACTAGTAATAAGATTCGATTAGTTTGGGCTGGTATTAAACGCACGATTGGAACAGAAGAGAAAGGAAAAGATCCTATTATCCTAGATACACTTAAGCAAATTCTAGATGTACTTCCTGATCGGCTTTTAGGTATAAGGGATCGAGCCTTACTTTTACTTGGATTTGCAGGTGCTTTTCGAAGAAGTGAACTAGTAGGTATTGATGTAGAGGATATTAAACCGGTTAAAGAAGGAATTGTAATCTCTTTGAAGACTTCTAAGACAAATCAAGAAGGGAAAAAGGAAGTAGTAGCTATACCATACGGAGTGAATCCAGATACCTGTCCAGTTCATGCTACTAATAAGTGGTTAGAAGCAGCGAATATATCCGAGGGAGCAGTATTTAGATCCATTAATAGACATGGGCAAGTTTCTGAAAAAAGATTATCTGATAAAGCGGTTGCTATTATAGTAAAGCGATATATTGATGCGGTAGGTCTTAATGAAGAAGATTATTCGGGGCATAGTTTACGATCTGGGTTCGCCACAACTGCTGCCATACTAGGAAAAAGTGAAAGATCGATTATGAAACAATCTCGTCATAAATCTGATTATATGGTTCGGAAGTATATAAGGCACACTTCATTGTTCGAAGAAAATGCAGCAAATGATATTGGATTATAAAAGTAGCGCTGGATAGCCCCCTGCAAAGAGCCTTGCTTTGTTCATGTTTTTTTTAGGAGGTACGAATTAGTGAATGCCAAACGGCTAACGACACCAAAGGAAAACGTTCAACAACTCCAAAAGAGACTAGGTCATGCGGCCAAGGAAAACAAGAAGCGCAGATTCCACGCATTGTACGACAAAGTCTACTGAATGTATTAGGAAGCCTGGCGGAGAGTACGAGCTAACAAAGGGTCGGCTGGCGTCGATGGAGAAACTCTTTCTGATATTGAGGAGAAGGGAGAAGCATTTTTCCTTTGAATGCCAACGATGCTTGAAGGAAAACAAATACCATCCACAGCCCGTACGACGGCATTATATTCCGAAGAAAGATGGCAAGCAGAGACCGCTGGATATCCCAACCGTCCGAGCCGCGTCATTCAGATGGCAGCGAAACTGGTCATGGAACCGATCTTTGAAGCGGACTTTCAGGAATTTTCATTTGGATTCCGTCCAAAACGAAGTGCGAAAGGGGCAATGGACCGCATCCGGGAAGTGGTAAAAGAGCGCTTAGTTCCGTCCAGCCAGAGACATAAGTCACTCGCGGAGCACGTAGGTTGGCTGAACCCGAAGATTCAGGGGTGGCGCAATTACTACCACACGTTCTACAGCCAACGAAAAATGGCGAAGTTAGATTGGTACATTGTGTTGCGTTTGGCAAAATGGTATGCAAAGAAAAGGCAACGTTCTCGGTGGCAAAGTGCAGTCCAAGAAGTGCGGTACATGACGAGACAATGTGGACTCAAAACGCTTTTGTAATCTGTATGCACATGAATGACGAACATCGGAAAGCCGTATGAGGGAAAACCTCACATACGGTTTGATGAGGAGGGGCTGGTTTACCCAGCCCTTTACTCTAGTGTAGTTTCACGTTTAACTCGGTCTTATTAATTGAACCTGTACTGTTATAGCAACTTAGAGCATGTATGCAGGTAAGAACCTTGAATACATACTCTATATAAATAAATCTATGGTCGATTGAACGGTGCATCATATTTGTTATAATCATCCTCCTGGGGATATTCGACTAATCTTCTGAAATCTTCATCCATAAAGAAACGGGCAGGATCGCTGAGGAGATTATAAAAGTTTTCCCGAAGATTTTCACGATTTTGAAAACCATTACCTCCATAAAATAAATTCGGATTGATCATAAAACCATCAGATGCTTTTACAATAAATTGCTTGGAGCATAGTTTCTTAATACATTTAGAAACATTACCTTTATCCATGGAAAGATCCTGAGCAATTGTCTTCTGCTTTACCCGAGCTATATTGTCATCGGTCATCATCTTTTCGCACAAATAAAACATTATTCGATAGTCAGAGGAACTTAAATCATGATCCTGCAGATACTTAAACCAATCTAGGACAAAGGCTCCCCAGAAAACATTACGTACCCTTCCTCGTGCTCTTGCCATTTCAATCTCCTTTGAGTTGTAATATTTACAATAATTATGCCATTTTGTTGAAAAATAAACAACTAAAATATGTATTTAATACAACTTTTTAAGGGTTGAAATTAAAAGAATTCCTTTAAAAACCTAAAAAGAAAGCGCTTTAATTTAATATTGTATCGTTCGACGTATATATATAGGGATTGTACAATTTAGATATTGATAAACATACATGTTTTTTTGGAAAGGAGAATACGTTATGAAGCAATGGCTTCAGAAGAATATTTGGTGGTTAAGTATCGTTATTACACTGATAATTGCCTTTTTCCCTGGGCATTTTATGCTGATCGGTAATTTTATCATTGAATACTGGTCAGTATATTGGTTACAAGGTTCTCTTTTAGTTATCGTTGCATTGCTCATAATAATCCTGGTACGGCTTAATAAGAAGGACAGGCCTGCGCCCTAATTGTGTGCTCCCAAAAAAAATTAAAGGAAAGAACCGGCAGAATTAAGCCGGTTCTTATCAATATTGATTGCCCGATATAAATAGAGTCTTGATTAATACTTAAAATACAAAATATATTTTTTGTCGTATAACAAGTAGAAACCAGTAGAGCTTGGCCACAATATAAATATTTTTTCAAATGGAGGCCTAATAATCCATACTTCCTTATTATTTTGATCATATCCTTTTATCGTATTATCATTTGAATCAACTTTGACATTAATTTGAGTTTTATTGGATGTTGAATTCTTATCTTTCTCTGGATAAACAAATTTATCTATTTCTTCTTGATCTACTTCCTCATACATTTTGCTCCATACAATTTGTCCAGTTTTCGTGTTGTAAATATAAAGATAATCATCAGAAAGGGCTGTGCTATTTTCTCTAAGTTTTGGAGCTAACACAGCTGCAGCATGGGTACTTGCTGAAAGAAATTCAGAGTCTTGAAAACGAACTAATCCAGTATCAAGCTCAACAGCAAAAAACCAATCATAACTAGAGTAACGCTTGCCTGACAACTTAACCTTACCTACTCCTTTTATATAAGCAAGGTCACCTATTATCAGAACATTATCTGTAGTCCAATATTTAAATGTCTCGGGTACGTCAAACGTCCAAAGATGGTTTTCATTTTTTGTAGCAGTTATTGATGTGTTATCTTTATAATCAATTTTTACGTTGCTATTTTCATCATACACGGTTGTTGAATGTACTTCGGGTATAACTTCTCCGGTTGATAGGTTTATTTTCTTAGTATCTTCTTGATTACTTTCCCACATAACTTTCCCGAACTTATCAATTGCCTTTACCTTTGAGGACAAGTCAGAAAATTCGTGCTTAATGATGAGTAGTTCTGGAGATATTGTCTGTTCGATTGAGAAATAACTTTCATTTTTTGCCTTAGCAATCCACTGGAGAGTAGGAGCTTCAATTAACAAACTCTCAGCTTTAAGCTTGGTATCAGTTTCTTTTTGTAAAGAGGCAAGAGAAATAAGAGGAATTTGATTTTCAAAATGATTTGATATTTTGAAAACAATCAAACCTAGCAGCATTACAATCAGAAATATTAAGGCCCCAACAAATTCTGTTGACACTTTTTTACTTGTATACACTTAATAATCCCCTATCTATGTATTTCATTAATTTATATATCGGCTTTCTACTACGTGTGAATAAGTAGTTTAAATGAATAGATGTAGGGCTGATGCTACCGGTTCTAAAGCGGAAAAAAATGCCACTTAAGAGCCGATACGCACCGCTATCGGGTTACTCCACCCGATAACGAGAGCGCCCGGCATGGGCGATAACTAGGTGGTGCAAGTCCACTACAGGCTTGGGCAGTAGGAACTGTTAGCTAAAGGCAATGGTGTCCGCCGCGAGGCGGAATCTGAAGGAAGCCGGAGGCAAACCCTCGGTCTGACGAACAGAAATCACATAAAAGGCATGATGAAGCGGATGAGCTTGCACGTCAAAGCAAAGTCCAATACTGCCCGAAGCTCATCATGTAAATGTGGCAGATAGATGAGGGGAAAGTTATCGCTCTTACCCGGGAAGATCTCACAGACATGAAGTAGGAAAAAAATCCGAAAGACGGAGTAAAGCTTGCTGTGAGCAGTCAGCAGAAGCTATAGTACCGAGAAGTTTTTTTCGGGAAAGGGTGAACAATCGTAAGTCTCGAGTATAAGCAAGAAATAGAGTCGACGCAATGAAAGCAGAATACCGAAAGGGCTGCCCGCAAAGGGATAGCGTGGAACGCAAAGAGTATGTGGGAGCAAGGAGTGTCGTCATTCGGGAATGTGGAGAAAAGGACGGTGCAACAGACCTGTTAGAGCAGATACTGAACAGAGACAATCTGAATAGAGCCTACAAGCAGGTCAAACGCAACCATGGAACGCCAGGAAATGACGGGATGACCGTAGAAGATGCGCTGTCATGGCTGCAGGAACATAAAGACGAGCTTTTGCAAAGTATTCGGGAAGGCAGGTACAAGCCAAGTCCCTTACGGCGCAAAGAAATTCCCAAACAGATGGAAGTGGAGCACGAAAGCTTGGCATACCCACAGTAGTGGACCGAGTGATCCAGCAAAAGGGGCTAGAGGGTTAAGCCAATTCTAATTTATAGGAGTTTTTAAATATGACAAATCTAGTGAAAAACATAGAGATGGAACGGTTAGCAGACAGATAACTTCAAGCAGTTTTTAGAAGAAAGAGGACTTTGGAGAGCGATCCGGATTTACTTTAACGGCATGGCTTATGACAGTGAACAGGGAGTCATTGAGTCTATCAATATTGGTGAATAAATGGCTTTTTATGATTAACATACGCTTATGGTTCTTCATGAGGGGAGCCCACTTGGAAAGTTTTTAAATATCCGACAGGTTGATCATGAAGCGAAGGTTCGATTATGGAATATCTATTACACACTGAAAGCTTTCTTTGAAGGACACGGCTTTATGATTGAATACGGAACAGATTACAGCTTTACAGTTTGTCCACAAGTAGATTAATACGATGCTGTGGGCTTCCGAGGGGAAGCCCACAGCAAAAGGAGAGGAAATTTGATGGATATCCGAAACGGTCAGCCGGGTGTAGCAACAGGGAGGAAACCTAAAAGTATATAAGTTCTTGTCGTCCGACATCCGACAGATGATGATATGTAACATGTTATCTTTACTGTTTGCCATGAGGGGAAAATACTAGCTATCCATTAGCTTCTTTATTTTTTTGCCATTATGCTTAGATATGTAGCTCACAGACTGATTCTCGTGTGTGAATGTTGATGTGAGGAAACTAATCTATATCATAAGTCTATATAATTTGAACAAAGTTTCGCGCTTCATATTACAATCCGTCAATTTAATTGTTCAACATATATGATTCCATGTTAGCTCCCTTAAATTCACATGATATAGATACCATTTTTCTACCTCCAAAAGCAGTAGCGACGGAGAAGCCTACAGTCATATTATAATTTTTTTCTTGCAACCGATACAGTCACATCTAATATATCATCGAACTCAGCTAGTTCAGGTTCCGTAGCATACGATTTTCCTGCAGCCACACAAATGTTATATGCCGACTGCTTATCGAACTCTTGTTCTCTTAATACAATGCTAGGATCCCTAAGGAGATTTAGTGATTGTACAAGATGTGGCCCTTTATAAACTGCGACTACTACAATGATCCCTATAATAAGTGATAAATTTATGATTTCTTATGATATAATGCTAGCAATATGAAATAGGAAGGAAAATGGCTAATGTTTAAGCAAATTGATGCTCTTCGAATAGAGGTCGATAAGAAACGCCCGATTAATCCCATATTACTTATGAACACCATTGCTTAAAAATTCGTGAAGTGTGGACTTAACATACGAATGCAATTGAAGGCATATATTCACTTCACGTGAAACAGCATTCTTCTTAAGAGAAGGACTGACCCCATTCCGGTGACAAAGAAGGAGGCTCTAGAGTTCCGTAATTCACCTCCTCTATAAAAAATGATACAGCTACTATTAATAAAATATTCTAGAAAACAATACAAAAGGTGTGAGTTTTCAAAATTAGAAGGGTAGAGTGGAGAAATGAGCAGAGACCTTGGAAACTTCGACTTACATAACAACATTAACATTAATGTGCTAGATGAACATGATTACGGGATTATGACAACCATTGTTCATGAAATCTTACATGTCGTATTGACAAAGAATACTGACTTCGGCCAGCTATCTAGCTTTTTGTTAAAAGTATCATCTTTTTCGAAAAGATATAAAAACACCGCATTGTTTCTTGTAGATGAAATGAGATACGTACAAGAGGCAATTGCAGTCTTTTATGAATTTTCTTATTTAAAAGAATCGTTAGAAAGTTCAGAAGAGTTTAAAAAGGCTTTACGTGACCTAGAACGTGGTAATAAAAAATATTACAACTATATTAAACCGTTGCTTTTTTTGTTCGATATTAATGAAGATAAAAACGATATATATAAACTGGTTAAACTAATTGGAGTGTGTTCTTTAAATGTTTCTATTCCGCCATTTACTCGCGATCAATTGATCAATACAGGGAAGTTAAAAACACTATTTACAAAGCATAATATTTCAACTAAAAATAAATTCCTGGAATATGTAAACGATGTAAAAGAAAAATTGAAGACTGGCGAATCGATTGAGGATATTATTAATGGAATAGCATCTAAACAAGAGGAAGATGTAGAAAGAGGTAAGGATCTTCCTAAAATAGATATCATGAAAATAATTGAAACTGATTTAACCGATGAGAAAAGAAGACATCTAAGCATGCTTATAAAGGCGGATGAATATCTTGTTGCTCCTGATTCAAGCCTTTTTGATCTAATCTCTGCATCGTCAATGAATACTTTTAAGTGGACATATACAGATTACGTAACTATGATCAATAAAGTGACAGAGCCAGGTGGGACTCTATATATTAAAGCGATGCTTTTAAATAATGGAGAGCTCTCATATTCAATTGAGTTCATTGTAATTCAAGAGGAAAAAAGATATTTGCTTGATTTTGTATCGAAGCAACAATTGAATCGTTTGATTGAAGAGACATATGTGTTGAATGCTATTTGCTGTTCACCATTATTAATCGATCAAGAAACCAAGGAGTTAAAGGGCATAGCTAAAAACTGTACAAGAAACATATATGTCATGTTCAATAATTCCTTTGCTTTCACCGAGAAGATTTTTGAGCATATTTTAGATGAAAATGTATCATACGAGATAACCTCTCTCAACTTTGATAGCTTTGATGTATATCTTTTACCATATAAACCCAAGGTACCTATCTTATTCATTGTATTTCCAGTTGTTAAGTATGCTTTTAAGCGTGAAATGGAAAGTAAATTTAATCTAAAACATACGGATTTTAGTGTGCTATTGGAGCAAAAGAAGGTGAACGATCACACATTCGATATGATCGAACTTATGGTTAATACGGTAATGCAATTTCCAACTCTTAAATGAGAAGGTTCATGTTAATAAATCATTTTAAGAGTTAGCTGTAGGAGATTTACGGGAATTAATAATCATGACCAACTCCAACCTGCCGGTTGTTATTTTGTTTCGCGCGTTTTTTCGTGTCGAGGGACAAGAACATGGTCTCATTGAAAGTCGCTAATTTAGCGGCTTTTTTATTTTATCGGTACAAGTTCTTGTCCCGAGCCAAGGACAAGAACTTGTACCGATTGCCGGAATGGACAAGAACATAGTCCGATTACCGATTTGATGCATATCTAAAAATGAACAGATACTCTTTAACCTCATTAAGTACCATAATACAGAAAGTGTTCACATACATTGTTATGAAACAACTGACACATGAGAGGTAAACACGGGCGGTTAGGTATTTAAAAAGTGAAATATTGGTACTGAAACTAGCTGTTCAGGACAAGAACTTGTACCGATTACCGAAATAGACAAAAACATGGTCCCATTACCGGTTAGACGAATATCTAAGTATAAGTGGTGGGATCTTTTGAATGACTGAAATGCTAAAGGCTGTTTTATCGTCAAGAGACCAAATTCAATGCTTGGAAGTATTTCAACTGAAACTGTAATCTCATTTGAAATGGATAATACAACTCGTCAATAAGCATTTTGGCAAAGAAATAGAGAGGACAGTAAAAACAAGAGTTGAATCATATAAGTAGATCGTACTTTTTGCTAGTTATGTTCTTGTTGAAGGACAAGAACTTGAACCGATTAGGTATATATCTAATTAATTGATTCATTAAGCTATACAAGCTTGTCAAGAATACCAGTAAAACGAAATTAAGTCATGTGGCAGTTTAGCGCAACAAACACCACTCAATAATTGTCTGAAAATGATATAATATACAATGTAATTAACAGTATGGAAGGATTAAAGGAAAAAGTGTTATTGTTGCTGTTCTAATGCTAGGTGCTACAGGAAATGTATATAGTGCCTATACCAATTTGCCAAAAGATTACCCAGCCTTCGCGAGCTTTTAGTCTTCAAGCAGTGAATTCAATACTCTTCCTGATAAACTGAATTATGACTCTAATCATATATACATAAGTAATGATATATTAAAAAAACACTGAACGCTTAATCATTGCATGCTAAGCCAGCTTAAAAAGGTGGACTCAACTTTCGGGAGAATGTACGGGCCCATTAAGGTTAAGAGACTGTTGAAGAAATACGGGTATCCGCCTGATCTTGAAAAAATGGAAATTGATTTTGTGCTTCAACAAGCAGAGTTAATGGTGTAGGCGGAAGATTTTAAATATTAACACACCACTTCAAGGTATAACTAACAGTAACTTTTGGTTTTTGATTATCTATATCTTTTTGTCTGAGAGGAGTTTTTTTGTTGGCTCGCAAAGTTTTCTTTTCCTTTCAATATAAAGATGTTGCTAGCTTTCGAACTAATGCGGTTCGAAACAGTTGGGTTACTAAGAGAAGTGAAGATGATTTTATCTTTTATGATTCCTCGTTATGGGAACAGGTCAAAAAAGAAAGTACAATTGCTATTAAACGAATGATCAACTCAGGACTACGAAATACTTCAGTCACAGCAATTTTGACTGGGAGTGAAACGTATGCAAGACCATGGGTAAGATATGAAATTCTAGAAAGCTTTAAAAGGAGTAATGGACTTATAAATATTCATATCAATAGTATTCCTGACAAAAATAAACTCACATTTGCAAAAGGACCTAATCCACTAGATTTTTTTTATTTTCGTATAGAGAATGCCAAAATACATCTTTGGGAGTGGGATGTTGTAAGTGGAGATTGGAAGTTTAAAGAGAGCATTAATAAATCCGACGTTAATTATAAATTTAAAAATATCTCTGAAGGAAAATTCTCAATGGTTTTTGATTCATACGATTGGGTGGTAGACGGCGGATACAACAATTTTTCTACATGGACAGAGAGAGCAGCTGTTCTTGGAGGTAAATAATTTAACGGAGGTGAGTGGTAATATGGCATTATTTAATAAACAAGACTTGATAGCAAAAGCAGATCGAAAGCTGATTAAAAGGGATTTCATAGAAGTGTAGGCACGATACTAGAAACCGCGGCTAATCAATTTAATGAATCAAAAACCAACCATATCTTTCTGTCACACAGTTATTCTGTCGATAAATTATTGCTCGGAATAAAAAGTGCTATGGAAGAGTTAGGATATTCAATTTACATTGATTGGATTAATGATCGACAAATGAGCCGTAATCAGGTCTCAAAAGAAACAGCTAATACGCTTCGTAAAAGAATGAGACAGTGCGGCTCTTTGTTGTATGCTGTGTCTGCTAGTTCGATAAATTCAAAATGGATGCCTTGGGAATTGGGTTATTTTGATGAAATTAAGAATAAGGTAGAGATCTTGCCGATTACCGATACCGCTCAAGCAACTGATACGTATCAGGGCCAAGATAAATAGCTACATCACTAGGAGAACTGTTCAAGGAAGTAATGAGATGGCACTTTGGGTCCATGATTCGCAAAATGTTTATTCAATGGCTACAAGGCTCTATGCCTAGAGCTCAATAAAGGAGACGAAATTATGGGCGGGGTAACAATTCATTCTAAATTTATCATCAATGATAATACGAAAAATTTATATTAAAGTGAAGCTGTAATCTTCGTCGATACACCACTCTCAAGAGAATCGATCTGGGTTGAGAAGGGACTTAGGATTGCGTTAGGATTGAATTTACCAATTGAATGGGTAAAGTTCGGGCCCGACACTGACAGAGCATTATTGAATGACAAGCCGGGGGATAGCCCGCATTTTTCATTTGAAAATTTAGAAGAACATCTTCTTACTCAACCTTCAATAATTGACAACATTATTCACAAGGCGTTTCAAATTAGCCGAAGTAATGCGATGTCCGTTATGGATCATTTTAACCGACTGCAAAAGCTTTCAAACTCTAAAAGTACCGAACTTATACCAATTCATAGAAAAACCATGCTGTATCAAGTGAGTATCCCACGGAAATATAAAGAGCTCCATTATCATCAGCGGCCTTTGATTCACTCCTTACAGCTATTTGGAAGAAAACCTAAAGTTACGGATAAAAGCGGATTTTGACCCATTACTTTCCGAGCTTGCCTTACAGGCTCACCCGCAGCTTGGATATAACTTTGATACAGGTTTATTTCCTGGGGCCTCAAGTTCCCCTGAAGTCTGGAGACGTTTACGAACCAACTTAGTGTTGATTCTATTGATGGATATGTGACCTCTTTACAAAAGTACCTGACACTAGAATACAAACCACCTCCAAGGAAAGGCATCATAATTTCAGGGGCCTTTCCGGATGTAGGCCCGGAACTTCAGCATAATATCGCCAATTTATATCGATTGTAGTAATAATAGCAAATCTAATATGATATATACGGGCAAATCATCTCACATTCTAGCTGTTAAGTGGACTGATTTTAAGATGATATCGATACTTATATGCAAATAGCATATGATATTAATGAGAATATTGAATATTCAAAAAAGTGTTTATAATATGCTCGTAATTAGCTGAGTTGTAAGTATGCCTAATATAGCCCATTGAATTGGAGGGGAAATATAATGTCGGGATTTACTAAACATATGTACACAAAAGAGCTTGAGAGTTTCAAAATAAATTTCAGTAATTATGTTAAAAAAATCAGTTTAGTACTGCCTAAAGAATATGACTTAGAAACTATAGTATCATTAATAAAAAGGTATTATCCGTTTGAGTGGCAGATATTGAACGAAAAATATAAATATTATTGTGCTAAGGATAAAAAATTAAAAGTATTAGGAAAAAAAGTTAGATTTGCTATGATGGAACCGATCCTATTAGTTGAAAGTTTGGATATTACGAAGAAGTTGTTGTCAAAGGAGTATATTGATTCGTATAGGAATAGCTTTATTATTGAAGTGAAAATATTGGCTGAAGACGATTTTAAGAAAGAAAGAGATCCCAAAATAAGAAAGAGACAAGAAAAAATCACGAAAGCAAAAATAAAAGCTCAAGAAGTTGAACCACTGTTTCTTGATGAATTGATGGGATTATATGATAGAAAATCAACATCACAAAAAGATAGGATATACATCTTAAAAGAACTTCAAAAATACTACTGCACTAAAGTAATTGACTTTTTTAAAAGGAAAGTAGAATCAGAATACAATAGACAATTGCGAGAAATGGCCTTTTATCATTTGCAGGAGCTTGGACATCTTGCTGTATTAAGAAAACAGAAGTATATGCGTATTCCAAGTAAGAACAAGAAACGACGAGAAATCTTAAGAAATGTGTATGCTAACGAAAGATTTAATATTAAAGAAATACCTGAAGAACTTGAGTATAGAATTCAAAACTCAAAAGAGCAAAAAATCAAGACTTACGATTATTTCATTTCGCACAGTAGTGCTGATTTTAAAGAAATTCAACATTTAATTGTAGAATTAAATAAAAGCAAGAGAAATGTCTATTGTGATTGGGTAAATGATAATGACTACTTAAAACGAAATTTAGTTGGACTAGCCACTAGAACAGTAATAGAAAAACGAATAGAACAATCGAAAGCAATCATTTTTGTTAAATCGGAACATTCTATGCAATCCTTGTGGGTGAAATATGAATTAAATTACGCGCTAGAACTAAATAAACCTATATATGAAATTAAGAAGAAAGACATTTTAAATGGTAGTTACTCCACTGAAAAAATAATTGATCTATGGTTTCTTGAAAAGGAATATAAAAACATCATACTGTTCGAAAATCAACTCAAGAATGAGAACAGAAACGTAGCCAACTGAAGGGTGAGCCAATAGCGGATTACGCGTGCGGTCCAGTTCGGAGGCGGAAATAAAAGACTATCCAAACGTAGCGGTGAATTCTACGAGGAAATTTAAATGAAGCGCGAAATGGACCAAGGCGGTTCTTAGGCTAACAACACGGGAGATAAATGATTTGGCGATCGTTAAAGGGCGTGAGCTCGAATACCTCATTAATTTGCTTCATGCGGGAAGAGAGAGCTCCATTGTCGATATTAAGAGCGAATGGTATCGATTCGAATATGAGAACTATAAATTTGAGTTTATCAAGGACTGCATTTCCTTTCTCAGGAGAAGGTGGGGTTGATATTATTGCATACTCAAATGCAGCTATGTTTAAAGGGAAGTATCTTGTTCAGTGCAAGCGTTGGAACAGTTCAGTAGGCGAACCTGCAGTTCGAGATCTGTATGGTGTTGTATTAAGTGAAAATGCAAATAAAGGTATTATAATTACAAATTCCTCATTTCAAAGCAAGCTATTGAATTCGCTGATGGTAAGAACATTGAATTGATTGACGGTACTACGTTAGCAAAATTACTGAAAAAATATAACCTGGATGCAACAAATGAAACTGCAAGAGACTACAGAAAGTCATTCTACGAGATGGATAACTTTGAGTGTGATAAATATCTCTATCTAAAATCAAGGATAGAGGGCAATAGAAATGAAAAGCAAAACTATGATTCACTTCGAAAGTTTTTGCATTCTTATATCGCGAGAAATGAGATAGAAATCAATAAAAATGGTTTGATCGACGAGTATATTCAACTGAATAATGAGTACATCAAACGATTTTGTAAGAAGTCTAAAATTAATTTAACGGAAAAAGATATCGTTACTTATATAAACGGCATATTGTACATGTTAAAAGGTGAGGTTTTTAAAGCAATCGAAATATTCAAAGAAGATTTGAAGTTGTTTAACACTAAAAGAATGAATATTTTGTTGTTTGATTACTCGTTGAATTCATACCTCTACGGTGAAGAGAATGGAAACACAGTAGGGGAGTTTGTAGAAAGAATACGGGATGGCCTTAGCACATATAACATAAGATAGAATTTTAACAAATCGTCTGAGTTAATGATAATTAATATCTATCTTATATTTTTTAAATTAAATTATAGGGAATGAATGAACTCAATCGTTTCTCATGTAAATAGTCTCAATGAAATAGCTCAAAATGGAAACCACTTTACTGCTGCAGGTAAATATCGACTGTATCTCTTATTTCAAGATATAAGAGTAACTTTGAAAGAAATCAGTCAAGGTACGTACAACAAGCTCTATATTCCAATCGATCTTGACTATAAAATAGAGAAGGATTGTAACAAACAATATTACTACGAGTTTACATTTGATGAGAGAGCCTATGTAAATGTAGATGAGCTTATTCATCAATATTGGGAAAATAGATCATTAGAACAAGAAATAAAGCACCTTGAAACTCTATAGATGAAATACATACTTATCTTCGGCTTTACGGGTAGAATCTTAAAAGATCGAGTAAGTGAAGCTGGTTGCATTTACACCTGCGATTTCAAGCAACTTGCTGCATAAAGAACACGCCCCAGTATCATGTGGATTTCTTTCTCGATCTGTTCAAGTTGTTGCTGAGCTAGATCATACTCTTCTAAGAGTTGCTCTAGATGGAGTTTGTAGGCGTGAAGTGCGTGCGTGGCATCCTCACTGCATTTTGCAAGTGCAAAGGAGTTGGGCCAGTTGTTTATCTTTGTCCTGACAAGCAACTTGTGGAACAAGCCATTGAACAGGCTGCCATACACAATATACCTGTAGTGACAATCAATCAGGAACCAAGTCAAGCAGCAGAGTGAATGCTCAATAGTTCATTAGAGGATCATAAACATTGTACTTCTTTTCTAATGGAACCCAAAAAAGCAGATAAATTTGCTGAATTCCCAGTAATATGTCCATACGCGTATGCTTATGATTTTTGGAAAACGTCCCTGCTAAAAGAAGAAAAGTTTTACTGTGATAACTTGTGCAGATCGAACAATACTTCCTATAGACCACCATTAATCATATAAGATCATTTAGAATTTTTTTGCAGACCTAATTGTCAATCATCAAATGAGAAAAACAGGGGAGAGATTAATCCAAACGTTATTTTCTGGGTACTAGAAAAATAGTGACTCAATTTTGTATTAATTTCTTTAAAGCGTGGTTAAGGATAGCGGGTAGTAGAAGTCAAGAAACTAGTGTTCCTAGCTGGACAGAAATCGAAAAAATGCGAGACCTTTGTTTCCCGAAAAAAGCTTAATTCATCATGATTATCATGCACATAATCTGTTGATTCAAAACAATGTATTATGCCAATTGATTGGCCCTTAGCATATTTGAGTCCTCATCTCGGTGACTTATGTTGCTTAGTCAACGAGGCTCTCTCTTTGGGAGTCGTACAAGATAGGAAACAGTTGTGTTAGAGATGGGTATTTTCCATTTTCGATATGTAGATGACATCCTTGAACCCTATCGTCAGAAAGAAATTTAAGAATTGTCGTAGCAATAGCGGAGTTTAGTCCTACGATGGTGTGTGTGGAGGAAGTTCTAGAGTGAAATGATGAGCTTAATAAAGAATACCAGAAATTTCTTTCAGGGGATTCAGAACTATTGGCAGACGAGATTCAGCAATTAGGATATCGCACTCAACACATGTGGAATGCCTAATATTGATGGTACGGAATGAGATGTGACAGTACTTTTCAAGTCTAAAGTAAAGGAGACCTTGCTATATGCAAGGTCTCCTTTACTAAGCCGTACAACGGTGTCTGCGAAGTAAACTAGAAGCGATAAAGCATCCTAACAGCCCCAACTGAACAGCATACTTTGGTAGATTAATAGAGCTTAAAGGGAGACTAACTCTGCGAGCTTGGCCGCGACGTCTGCCATAGGCTCTTCTGTAGTGTTCAGGCCGCTTCGTGATCCGAGTAAGGGACTGACTTCGCGGAGAGCTTCATACGTTGTATCATGCACAATCGGAACGAGCCGATCACCTGCCAGGAGTGCCGAAAGTTCTTTGTCAGCGATGCCCTCTGCTGGGAGGCGGCGTAGCAGTGCAGGGGTCACAAGCACAATTCCAACTCGCGAGTTGGCCAAGCCTTTGTCGATAGCGCGAAGCAACGGCACACCGAGGCTAACGTCTTTCTCGCTAAACCAGACGGAGACACCGTGTGACTCAAGCAGATCGTGCAACTCCTTGGCGGCTCCCTTCCGGTCATCCCATGCATGGCACAGGAAGACGTCTCGAAGGTCAGGTTGTTTTGCTAGAGTTTCGACGTTGTTGCGGATTGGTGTTAATGACCGAATTTCTTCAGACGTGTACAATATGGACGAACCTACTCCTGACCAGCGTGGTTTTGAACTACGGACGGATCCGCCGCCGATACTTCGACCCCCTCCACTTGTCAAGGACGAGGAGTAAGATGAGGGCGAGTACGGATTGTAGCCACCCCCACTACCATAGCGGCCATAACGCCCTCTGCACGCTGGGCAGTTGGCTGCGGCACTTGCTGAGCGATGTCCGTTTACTGGAGCTGTACAACTAGCCATGTCCCTACCTCCTAATTTGATTTTCCTAGTATTATAGTAATTTAAAACAGGAAAAAAATCCATTTATTTGATGTGTTATGTCGAATCTTGATTCGTAGAGCTGTCCCACCACGTTACTTTTCTGTTTTAACTGTAATATATTCAGACGTGTGCTCATTCGCCTCAGCAAGGAAACGTAGAACTGTATCATCGATAGTGTGATAAAGCAGAGGGTTGAGTTGAAGGTGGGGGCGGCAATGCTTAATCTGCAAATAGTAGCGTAAATGCTCCACACATGTGGAATGCCTAATATTGATGGTACGAAAAGAGATGTGACAGTGACTGCTCAAGAAGGTTGTTTATGCGTCGTTTGCTGAAATCGTATATATTGCACCACATAATCAGCGGCAGAGTCGATGTTTGTCGGTACGAGATCAAGGTTCACTTCAAGTAGAAGATCAGCCAGTTCATTGGTACGATGTGCGTTGAGGGAGGAAATCAGGTGGATGCGGATAAAGTGATTTAATAAGGTCTATAGAGCTAATAAAGTTGAGACTCCCGCTACTTGCAGGGAGCTTTTTTGGTCGGAATTGGGAATGATTTCTGGAATTCTTCTCCCAAAAGAGCTATCATTATAGTAACAATTTAATTTAAAAGCGATTGAGAATTACGTATTAGATTAAAAGAAGATGTGAATTTTGGCGTATACACTTTCCATTGAACAATATCACTCAAATAAATATAAACACTATCGAAATGAGGAGAATTTCTATGTCTTACCTAACATTCAATAAGTTGAACAATATGTCTCAGTCGATTCAAAAGTCTCTTAATGAAAATTACCAATTCAGCACGTCAAACACGGTATTTCTGTCCCATCGTCATGATGACGAGCAGCAAGTAAAACAAGCAGTAGGTTTTTTGGCACAATTCGGGCAAAGAACTTATGTTGACTGGCTTGACAATAATATGCCTAGCCAAACATCGTCTGAGACGGCTCAGAAGCTGAAACAAAGAATCAACCGCTCTAATAAATTTGTACTGCTGGCGACACCAGGGAGTATTCGATCGATTTGGATACCATGGGAGCTTGGGTTAGCCGATGGTGTAAAGGGTCTAAATAAAATTGCAATTCTTCCACTCGTGAAAAATGAAGGAACATGGGACGAGAGAGAATACTATGGGATTTACAACTATATTGAACAATCATACGATGGCAACTGGTATGTTATAAAACAAGGGGAATCACGAGGGATACATTTAGCCAATTGGTTTGAATCTTGAATTTGAGGAGGGTGAACTGGTGAGCAAAGAAATAGCGGAGTTTCAGAAAATGTTTAAAACTGCTATTGAGGAGTCTAATGCGGCTGTATTTGCTGGCGCAGGATTGTCTAAACCTGCGGGATTTGTGAACTGGAAGGAACTGCTTCGAGATATCGCTGAAGAAATCAATTTAAATATCGATAAAGAAAGTGATCTTATAGCAGTAGCGCAGTACCATGTTAATGAGAATGGTGGAAACAGGGGGAAAATAAATCAAGCATTAATTGACGAATTTACAAAGGATGCCGAAATCACTGAAAATCATAAGATATTATCAAGGCTGCCTATAGATACATATTGGACAACCAATTATGATACCCTGATCGAGGATGCCTTAAAAGCCGAAGGGAAAAGGATCGACTCAAAAATAACTACGGAAAACTTAGCGGTAACAAAACCGAATAGTGATGCCAAGATTTATAAAATGCATGGGGATATTTCATTACCCCATGAAGCCGTTCTAACTAAAGATGATTACGAAAATTACAACAACAAGCGGCAGCTATTTACTACGGCTCTTCAAGGCGACCTCGTTTCAAAAACGATGTTGTTTATTGGATTTAGTTTTGATGATCCCAATTTGGAATATATTTTGAGTCGCATAAGAATCCTTTTGGGTCAGAATCAACGCACCCATTACTGCTTTATGAAACAAGTGCAGCGAGATGATTTTAAGGAAGAATCGGATTTTTTATATGCTGAGATAAAGCAGAAGTTAAAAGTGAATGATCTGAAAAGATACAGCATTAAAGTGCTTCTAGTAAGTCAATATGAGGATATTACGGCTATACTCAAGGAAGTGGAACAGCAATATAAGAGAAGAAATTTATTTGTATCCAGTAGTGCTTCTAACTATGGAAATTGGGGAGAGCAACGCTGCTTAGAATTCGCAAGTAACCTGAGTAAAAAAATAATCCAAAACGGGAACAATATTGTAACTGGTTTTGGTCTCGGAGTTGGCAGTTGTGTAATCTCGGGTGCGTTGGAAGAAATCTATAAAACGAGAAGTCAGCGGGTTGAAGATCGTCTGATTTCGAGACCATTTCCTCAAAATACGACTGGTCAAATCCCTATAAAGGAATTATGGACTAAACACAGAAATAACATGATTCAAAACGTTGGGATTTCCATTTTTATGTTTGGTAATAAAATTGATGATTCATCAGGTGCTGTAATAGAAGCAAATGGCATGATTGAAGAGTTCGAAATAAGCGTGAATCACGGTGCAATACCCATTCCCATTGGTGCGACCGACTTTACTGCTAAAAAAATATGGGAGACTGTTATAAGTGATTTTGGCCGATATGTTCCCCAGGCTGGGCTAGAAGATAAATATCAATTACTGGGCGATGTGAATCAGACTGACGAAGCATTGATTAACACTGTAATTGAAATTGTGAATATGCTTGAAAAAAGAAAAAGGCAATAAAGAGGGAGGCTCAGGTAGGGCACGTAAAACATTCATTTCTTATAAGTACAGCGAAGCTCAACATACAAGAGATCGAATAATTAAGGCTCTTGGCACAGATGCTCGTTATTATCAGGGTGAAACCAGTACTTCACCTAATTTGACGGACAGAAAGACAGAAACCATCTAAAATCATCTTAAAAGCATGATTTTTGATACTACGGTAACTATTGTTGTTATCTCTCCAAATATGAAGCAGAGTAACTGGATTGATTGACTGGGAGATTGATACTCTTTGAGGGAGATTCCTAGGGAAGACAGGACGTCAAGAAGCAATTCATTGTAGGTGTAATCCAAAAAGATTATTATTTTGGTGGGTATGGGCGGATACTTAGCTCAGTTACAATGATGATGGCTGCAAGTCAAGAAGCATTTATGAAAGTAACTTATATGAGATTATCATCAAGAGTCGTACAAACCAAAAAAATTGCCAAAGTGTATATTCTCTAAATGGCTCGTATATCTCCTTGGTAACTGAAGATGATTTTGCTGATGTTCGGGGGACAAGAATATGTACCGAATAGTCATATATCTAATCGGTGATATTCTCCACCTTAATTCATTAAACTAACGGGCAGTATAGTTCAATAAATGTGTGTCAGCTGTGTAGTATACTTAGCCTGAATATTGTTTACATAAAAAGCGGATACATGAGACAAAATGGCGGGTATTTTAAATAGGTTACTATGAAAGTATAACCTAGATGTTTTGTGGATGAATGCGTGTTTGTTAATATTATCCCCTATTACTAAAGAGTCATTATAGAAATTTTATTAATATTGGTAAATTATAACTAATAAGTGTGACGATGACGTGATATACTTCTCTAGTATTATTTAAAGAGCAAAGCTATTAAAATATTTATGGATGGAGTGTCAAGGTACATGTTGGGGTTTATAGGAACTGATACAATTTTTTCTGTTTTATGTATAGTCTTCTTCATTTGTTTTGTTCAGATTTTTAAGAGTCAGAAGCACTACAAGATATATTTATTGATTGCCTGTATAGCACTGGCCTACATTTCGAATGATCTTTACAGAATCTCGCTTCATATCTATTAATTCTTTAATGTCATGTAAGAAGAACTAATGAGCATAAATCACATCTGGGTATATCCTCTTGGCATGGTTATGATAAGAAAGAGGAAGCTTCTATTGGCTATGAGATAAAGTGAAATGCCATTAATATTCTATACAACAAATATTTTAACGAGCTACTTCTCACGATTTTAGTGTTAGAAGATTACCTTGGTATAGTTGCCTGGGATTAGAACAAAGTAAAGGAGTTTTTTAGAAAATGCATAATGTTACAATTAAGCCTGGAGAATATGTTGGACCACTGAAATTAGGTATGCCTGAAACGGAAATTAATCATATTTTAAACGATTTAGAATATTCTTTTTCGGTTCTTACAACCAGCTATACGAATTCAAGTTTAACTGAACTTGAAATTTCAAACGATAGAACGATTGCAGCAGTCTTAGAAGGGTACAATATCGATTTATTTCAGACAAAAGTGGAAGACTTAATTCCAAAATTAAATGAAATTTCTCCATACGCTATTAATAATTTTTATAGCGAAGGGTGTCAATATGATTTTCCTGAGCTAGGTCTAAGATTGTGGAGAAGTATTGAATTGTACTCGAAGGATGTAGAGAACTTACCAGAAGATGAGAAAGAAGAGCGAGCAGATAAATTATATTTTGAAACCTTCGTAATTTATCCGTCTATTAAATGATATAACTCTTAAAGAGAGCAAAGATTCAATATTGATCTGAGAAATATATAGTGGATGCTTAACAATTGTTCGATGTTGTAGCGAATGGATTTTTTATCACAAATTATGAGATAGATGACGAAGATGAAATCAGATAATTTGGATACAGTACTGGAAAAGCTATTAAACATAGGACTATTAAATAAAAGACGCTACCAGTCATGGCAACATCCTTATAATATTAGTGAATTGAATTAATTTATCATTATCTGCTATTTAATGATATGTATCATGAGCTAGTAAAGTTATAGTGTTAGATCTACTTTATTACCTCTGCCACTAGTACAGTCAAAAAAAGAAAAAAGCACAATCCTTCCGGCTAAGAGAAGAAAGCGCTAGGGCGACAAATACACTATTTGCTGCTCTTATAACAGTTGCACTATTTCATACCCACTTGTGCTCTACATTCTTTGTATCTGTTTATGTATAAGTAATAGATAATGGAAAATTATACATTATACAATCTAATATTTTATGGAAAATTTTTATGCTTAATATCTGTTCCAGTAATTCCAAGTTGTTCAATTTTATTTTCATCTTCATCAACTATTTCATAATAATAAATAGTATCGGGTTCATCTGAGAATACAACTAAAACTTGATATCCAATTGCTGTTTTATCTTTATCCTTTGGTTTTCTTTTTGAATTAACACTTAAAATATCACTCTCCGAATACCCTTTCTCCTCAATTAAGTAATCTTTAACCTTTTCCTCAGTATAGGCAACAATCTCTGGATCACTCTTCGGTGGAGTGTTAAGAAGGTGAAAAACATAGAACACAAAACCAATTACAAGAATTAAAAGCCCTAGAACAACTCCGCCACCAATCATCATTATTTTCTTCAAAAAAATTCTCCTTTATCTAAAATCAATTAATATATATTAACAAATCGCTTCTAATAAAAGTATAATAAAACTAGCAATATTTAGAATATTATTACATAAAAATATAGAAAGTTATTTATGTCAGTAAGATATCCCGTTAACTGTGTTTTTTGTGAGCTAATATGAATTTACAGAAGCTGACTATAATGGACTAAACAATACTCTTATCTTCGTTTCAACTAACGGAAAAACGTTGAACAGCAGGGAGCAGCTAGCAGTTGGCAGCTACTTCCTTTTTGTTGTGCAAACCGGCAGATTAAAGCAACTATTCAACCATCGATTCAATCATTTTAAATCAGTCTATGGGAAGAATGAAAAGTAACATGTCGATTTAATTTATTTAGGAGAGATACTACGTCCTAGTGGGTGGTTAGGTTATATAATGTAGCATATTAATGGATGGCACCTAGATCTTTTTAATCAAAAGTAAAGGCATTAGTATCAATATCTTAAGAAAATAAATGCATCCGAACAGTAAAATTCGGCTGCATTTTGTCTACTATTTGAAGGCATTAACAAGGGGATTCTTTATTCTGTGGAGGAAAGTGGATAAACCGAGATCGACTCAAAATATAAGCTTTTGAGTTCATCTTCTTGAATATCCTTACTCAATGATAAAAAACGCTCACTATTCAAATCATCTTCTGTTAATATGTTTGGACGCCAAAAGGCAAGTCCGAGTTCATGAAAACGATAGGTATATCCCACTTCTGGATCGTTCCTATCAAATTTTGATTCATTATCAATTATTTCTATCAAGCGATCTGCTTGTGTCTGGAAAGGATTAATATTCTCCATATCATTTAACTTTATAATTTCACATTCAAAAAAATCTGTTGCACCGTATGGTATTTCAATGAAATTCACAAGGTCATTTGTGTCATATTAAAGTAAAACAAATGAAGGAAACGTTTCTAATATTCGATCTGCGTGTGATTTTGACATACCTAGTTTAAATTCACCAATAGATTTTCCAGGTTCAATGATCAGCTTTTCCATGATATCAACCTTCCGTTCTTTTTAGCTGCTTACAAATCCAAAATACTTTTCACATAGAACAATTAAGTTTAGAAGCTCTGGGATCATATTTTACAGCTAAACTTGAATATTTACCATCTGGCGTTTTTAAATTTATTAAAAGGTTAATGAAACCAACCTGAAGTCCATTCAACTAACGATAAAACGTTAGCTTAATTATACCAAGAAAGCAGCTGTTCAATGCGATCGGTTGCTTTTTTAGCTCAAGGAAGCTTTTGTTAATTAGTTCTTAAATAAGAAAAATCAACTTGAAAAGTTTCTCTTTTTTAAAGTGAAAGTCACCTTTATCATATAATAAAGCATTAGAGAGAGGTGTAAAAGTTTGACCAAAATAAATGCAAAAGAAAGGGTTCTTCGAACAACAATCTCAGTTATTGGTTTCCCACTAGCATTCGTTCAAACTCTTCTTTCAAAATATGCAATACATAAATACAAGCGAATGGGGAAGTTGATTAATATCGGTAGCCATAGCTTACATGCTATTGTAGCTGGACAAGATAAAAATGGACCGACTGTTATATTAGAATCAGGAATGGGGGGCTGTGCATTAGATTGGTCACTAGTACAACCTGAATTATCCAAACATACAAAGGTTATTTCATACGACCGAGCGGGATTTGGGTGGAGTACACAAACGATTGATGAACCCACATGTGAAAATTATGTCCATGATCTTAGAAAGTTATTAAGTAGATTAGAGCTAAAACCGCCATATTTACTTGTTGGGCATTCGTATGGTGGAATGATAATGCGATTATTTGCATCTGAGTTTCCTGATGAAGTAGTGGGTATTATTCTTGTCGATTCAACTCATGAAAAGAGATATTTTGAATCCAATTCAAGTGAAAAAAGAAGAATAGAACGACTAAAAAATCAAAAACGCCTTAGGCTTGGTTATCTATTATCACCTATTGCAGTTCCTCGAATGATAAAACAGCATATTGGTTCTAAAAGACTGCCTCTCGATATTCAGAAAAAAGCCGCTGCATTAGGATATAGAAATAATGCATATAAGGCAGCATATTTAGAATTCCTCTGTACCATTAAAAGTGCTGAACAGTTACATCAATCACAGCCACTGAGATCGGATATCCCTCTACTAGTATTAACTGCAGGCAAACAAAGTGAAGAATGGAAACATGGACAAAAAGAGCTTTTAATTCTGTCTAAAAAAACTCAACATATTATTGTGGAAGACAGCTGGCATTCTATACAAATTCACAATCCTCAAGTTGTGATTAATTCGGTAATTAGTTTAATACGCTAACGAAAAAACGTTAGCTTAATAAAAAAACAGCCGATCGATTGTACGGCTGCTTACCGATTCGCAATGAATTAGTCAATCGAGGAAAAAAGTGAATCATAAAAAGGTTCAACGTCTTATGCACGAACTCGGTTTAAAATGCATGGTACGCCGGAAGAACATGAATTATTTATCATTCTGATCAAGGATGGCACTATCAAATGAAAGTATATCGTCATACAGTCAAAACTAAAAATGAGTCCGGTACAATACCGAACCCATTTTAAGCAATTTGCTTGATAATAATAACCGTGTTTAACTTGTAGGTTACTTCTGCAATCTATAAATATAAATATTTAAAATCTATTTTTTGTATTTTCCAGCCCTCATCTGTAAATGTTAACTGCATCGTACGTGTAAGCCAAACAAGACTAACAAAGTGAGTACTTTGTGAAATCGTCGCTTCAGAATTGTATATATCTTTATAAGTAATCATACTATTCTTTTCCGCATCAAATTGTGTATCAAATGGCAGACCTTTATACCAAATAATATTCCCCAGTAACTTGTCTGTAAAATAAGGTTTAAAATATGCTTTAGCCTGTCGAATATCCGTTATTACCGCAGCCTCATTTGCGATTTGAGAAAAGGTTTTAAACTGTTCATCCGTTACTAAAGGAATCGGCTTTATCTGAGTGTAAATTAGGATATTGATTTTCTCAAACGTTACATGAGCTACCTTAAATGATTGATTCCACTCCACGCTTGCCCCAAACGCGTGACTCAAGAATTTGAGAGGTACATACGTCGTTCCTTTATGGATCTGAGCAGGAACATCCAAAGAAACCTTGTTTTCATTAATAGTTGCCTCTTTAGAGTTCACTTTTAAAGTTATTTTCGTTGTTTTATCACTAATTACAACTGTCTTTAGATTTTGATCCCATTGTACTTTAAAACCAAACTTTTCAGAAACAACTCTTATCGGAATTAAAGTCCTACCGTTTACTATTTTGCCCGTATCAATAACAATGGGTGCTTCTTCAGAATCGGCAAATGTCGTGCGAGGTAATTGGATTGAAAATAATAAAATGGCTATTACTAGTGACGTGAATATTCTTCTCATGATGTCTTCTCCCTGCTGTTAATAAATAAAAAGCTACATTTAAAATGTTTGATCGGGTCTTAGCGAACGATATAGATAATATCAGGCTTCTTCAGTAAGTCGTTTATGATTAATTTCGTATAATTTGTATAAGCCGTTTATATCAGTTTTTCCATTATAATATTTCGCGTGAAATAAATGAAACCATAATTTAACTATAAATAAAAAAACGCTTGAACCCCAAAAGGCTCAAACGTTTCTCATTCTTCATTTACATATGCTTGTGCAGCGTGTTCAGTACACTACGAAGTTCTTCAACAGGCACCTGACCAGGAGCGGATGCTTTTTTGGCAGCACCAAAAGTGAGTGCAGAACCAAACAGTTCACCCGCGATTCGGCTGATCACACCTTTGCCCGCCATGGACATGGTAATGATCGGTCTGTCTGCATACTCTTCTTTCATCGTATGAGTTGCATCCATCAGCATCAGCACATCAGAGACGCTTCGCGGCATAGCTGCCAGTTTTGGAATATCCCCGCCGAGTTCTTGTGCCTTACGAAGACGGGATACGATTTCTTCTTTAGAAGGTGTTTTGTCAAAATCATGGTTCGAGATGATCACATAGACATTATGCTTATGAGCTTCTTCGATTATTGCTTTTACTTCTGCATCACCTGTAAACAGCTCTGCATCCACGATATCCACTTGGCCAGTAGCCGCAATGGCTTGGTTCAGTTCTACATAATAAGCGGTGCTGACTTCTTTTTCTCCGCCTTCTTTTGCGCTGCGGAACGTAAAGACAATCGGCTGGGAAGGAAGAATCAAGCGGATCTCCGCTAGAGCTTCTTTCACTTTTTCAATATCTTCTACATGTTCAAACGATAGTTCAAGAAGAACAAGTAAGCAAACGGATCAGTAGACCGGTTGCTTTTTCATGCTATTGGGCAGTATAACTTGGTCAAGTCACGGAAATTTGAATATGAAGAATGTTAAGGGGTGTGTTATTAAAATGAGCCTACAGTTGGTGCCATTAAATATTCCGTCAGAATGGACTGTCGTATGGAATCATTTTTTCGAAATTAATCCCGATGACTTTCATGATGACTCATTTCCTTATGTATGGGAACTACATGAGGATATATTCTATTTTAGAAATGAAAAGATCGGATTGATTTTGGATTTAGGATGGTATCCAGCTATGAGTTCAGAGGGTGCATATACATTGAATTTAGTAAAAATAGGTGATGAAGAAACTGGACCCGAATATTGGGCTAACCCTATTTTGAAATATCGTTCCCGCAACATTAACGAGATAACAAATAAAATCCATGAAGTCCTCGATAAAGAGCAATCTGATTCGTCCGAAACAAAGTAAATCATTAAGCTAACGGAAAAACGTTAGTTCAATTTACAGTTTATAATCTTTATTTATAGTAGCAAACTAGAATTAATCGCTCTAGTATGCCTGTTAGTTGAACGAAGTTGATTTTAACGCAACTCAACTTGACAGCTAGGAAAGTGAAATTTGCATCTGTTACTTCCAAATAAGATCTCTTATTTGGTCTGCATCTTTCACTTCAATACTGTATCCTTGCTCAGTGTCTGATAACGCAACAAGTAATCCAGAATACCCTTTACTTTTAGTTAATGAAAGATGATATCCTAGGACCGTTTGATCTTTGTAATAAATATTCAATTCAAACTCTGCCCCATAATCCAACGAGCCCTCCATTGGTATTGAGTCTCTAATGGCAGTTCTATAAATATCTACTGATGTTTTATCTGTATAATCTCGATCTAGGAAAGGCTTATTTTCCCAATCTTCGCATAACTGAATACACTTAAGTTTGATTAATTCGATTTGTTCATTTTTGAGCACTTTATTCTGATTAATACTTCGACATGCAGTATAAGCAAGGGTTATGCCTATAAATACAATGATAATAGTAATCAATCTTTTGCTAAAGAACATGCTTGTCACACCTTCTTTTCAAAATTATCTTATCCTTTGTAAATTTCCGCACATTTAATTAGACGTTGACTGCGAATTATTGTTGCGCAAAACTACTCTTTAGCTGTCTAGTGCTTTATTTCCTCAGTCTAATACTTTATTTATACAGAAATGGTTCCGTTAAATGATGCACAGTACGAAGATATTGTGAAATAAAAGAAAGCGCGCTTGTTCAACTAACTGTAAAACGATAGTTTAATTAGAAAAAGTAAGCAACCGATCAATAGACCGGTTGCTTTTTCTTTAAGCTCCTGGACAGTTTAGGACCCATATTCACATTGCATGGATTAATAATGAAACCTAGAATTTTAATCGTATTTCCATATTTTAACCTATAGTTATAAACAGACGATATGTTAGAATCTACGATTAAGTAAAAATTGGAAGGGAAAATTCATTAGTTCACAATTACAAAAGAAAGTTTAATAAAATAAAGGAGATGCTTATGTTTAAATTAGTAAAGGTTCATTATCAGAGAGATGCGAAAAAAATTTTATTTACATCTTTTATAATATTTTTTTTACTTTATTTGTTTTTCTATAGCTCAAGTATAACTACTATTACAAAGGTAGAAGGTAAGGAAGTTGGGAAATTCAAGAACTATATCACAATTACTAGTGGGAAAGGCGAACGAGAAAAAATATCTGTGCCTGAATCTACATATAGTTTGGTAGAGACTAATCAAACTTACTTCATTACGTATTACCATAACTTTATAAGAGGTAATTATATTAAAAATCTCAAAATTACTGAGCCACTTAGAAAATAAATTAAAGAAAAAGTTTGTCGGATGATGGGATCTTCTACATAAATCCGTTGGACTATAAGCGTACGTAAAACTTTAGATAAATAAGATTACAGTCGATTAGGCTGTTCGGGTTAGTATAGGTAGCTGGGAACTGGTATAAACCTAGGAGGTGAATTTGTGAAAGAAGTTATTAAAAATGCTCTATTGGGTTTTGTCGTTTTTGTTGTTGGCTTTGCCATTATTTTAGTTCTTACAAGATCCGGTATTGAAGCTGAACTGACATATTATGCTGCTATAGCATACGCTCTTTTATACTTAGCTAGTGTTATATCTGTCTGTGCAGTAGTAATTCTAAGAAAAATTACTCAATTAAAAAAATGAACTACTCATTTGAACTAACGGAAAAACGATAGTTTAATTAGAAAAAGTAAGCAACCGATCAATAGACCGGTTGCTTTTTCTTTAACCTACTTGGCAGGTTAACGCAACATAACAAATACTGGTAACGTATAAAGGATAAACGATTGTGAGGTGTAAGATGATTTTTTGTTAGTTTGTTTGATATTTGTTACTGTTTCAATTTCCGTCTTAAGAAAAACGGAGATACTCTACCCTTATTCAAAGGGTGCCGCTTTGGCTACTGGTTTATCCCTGTTCATCGTTGTTTGTCTTGCCCAAAACTACACTCAAAGCTTAATTCCAAATGTTAACGATGGGATCGCAATATCAAATCAGATAGCTTATTGGATAATAGGTGAAGATGGTTGGTCCCATGATTTGTTTTTTGAGATCGTTTAAACAATCGATTTACTTCACCTTGTTTTTATTTGTAGCTTATCCCATGATCCTTGTGGCTGAATCGAAAAACAGGACCAGAACTTAATATTTTGCGATTACGCTATGGTAAAACTTATTAAGATGACTAAAGCAAAAAATGCGATATATGTCTCGTATACATTGTGATCTATAGAGGTTAATATGTAATTTAAAACCAAAAGCTAATTAAACCAACCATAAAAAGGTGATGCTTATGTGGGTACATCTCTCGAATACTCAAATCAAAATGCTGAAGAAAAAGTTTAACAACCTTTATACGCAACTATTACCAATTATAAATACATGGGACCCAATTGGTCTCGTTGGTGGTGGGGCACCTGATGATGAATATGACTGCATAACAGTTCAATTAATTACTTTATTAGAACAAGGGAAAAGTCAAAATGATATTTATGAATTTATTATCCATGAACTCGACGATCATTTTAGCATGGGAATTGACTCTATTCCTAATGATTACAGGGAAGACTTTATAAAAAAACACAAAGAATTCAGCTCCGACTTAATCAATTGGTACATATCTTACAAAGGAAATACAGGCGAAAATGATTAAACTAAAATGAAAGTTACCTATCTGAAGAACACAGAAACTTTAGAGATTCATTAACAGGAAGCATTGCACTTACGCTAATGGAGAATCAATCGGCTTAGCATTCCTCATCGCCGTATATACTGGACATTGGAAGTTAGCGGCTTTGTAAAAAATACTTTTAGTGCAAATTCATCGCATCCCTTTCGTAAACAAGTTGCAAATACGCTTCGACATAATGGTACAATATACCTGTTACACAAGAATAAGGGAAGGGGCATCAATATTGAAAAGAACTACCTTTCTCGTCGTTTTATTACTAACTTTCACTAGTATAGTAATTGGCTGCTCTTCTAACGGGAGTACTGGAAAAGAACCTGCTTTTGAATCGGTTATAGAAATTTTCGATGCGAAGTGGTCAAGTGACACGGATGATGGAGAAACGAAAGAAATTTCCGAGTGAATGGGGTAGTCTATAAACAATTGAGCCACCCCGTAATATACTAGAGTGGTATTTTTATGTCTATCACAAATCATCTCGTGTAAGCACATGCGATTGTAATCAGACTTCATCTAACATTGCCCACAAGCAATCGGGTCCTAACGGTGAATTCGTTTGATGTATAAGCTCGGCTTTTACAAGGAAGGTGTTTTAAGGCAACATGAGTTTGAAAAAGAGAAATATGTTGATCTTGCTATCTTCTTCAAGTTGAAAAGTGAGTATTAACCTCATAGATACCAGCAATTACAAAGAAGACGCTGACAAACGTTAGATGAAAACAAAAGAGAGCAGTTTGCCAGTTGGCAACTGCTCCCTTTTTGCTAGCCATCAGATTAGAGCAACAAAACATATATACAAGTCGTTATGTTTAATAAGCGAACTATACTAGGAGGAACGAATGAAATATTTCACTAAAGAATTGTATGAGGAATCGCAGATAAGAGGTTTTTTGATTTTTCATGAAACGGAAAAGGACTGGGAAGACGACATTGCCTGGTATGAATCTGAAGGTTTGAATTTCAAAGAAATTTGTAAGAACAACTTGGAAGATCAAAGAGCTGATTTACTCAAATATCTTCCAGCATCCTTTCATCCCTATATTCAAGACGGAACGCTAAAATCAGAATTTCCTTCTGAAAAGCTTAGAAAAATGGCTGACAAGTGGCTATTGGAGTATCACGAGAGAGTAGAAGCAAAAGGGATTGCATATCGGAACTACTACAACTCCATTAAAAAATCATTACCCGAGAATGTTATTCATTTATATGAGAAGACCTTACACGACGCACAGGTAACCTCAATTGAGCAGCCTTTGAAAGATACGATTATCATGACATTGGATTGTAGAGGCAGTTATCACTATTTAACGGATATCAGGCTAGTCTTTACGGGAGTACAGAATATTCAACCTACTAACTTAAGTGTAGGAAGTGGCTGGCTTTATGATGAAGTTTACCTCACAGAAACAGGTTTTGAACTTCATGTGTTACTAGATGGTCCTTTAATGGAACTCACTATATCTGCTGAGAACGTAAATATTGAGGTTATTTCATAATTCATTGTTCAACTAACGGAAAAACGTTAGTTGAACACAGCAGGGAGCAGCTTACCAGTTGGCAGCTGCCCTTTTTGTTATGCAAACTGGGCAGTATAGCGTAATTAAGATTCATAGCGGAGAATCATCTGATTATGTTCGAGCATAGACCATACAGGACATCTGCCTTGAGAGATTTAAGAACGGTGAAAATTGAATTGGAAGGTAAGAGAGACGTGCGGCTTGGATTATCACACATTCAAACTATGACATTGTCTCGAGAAGTCGACGAATTGCACAACGAACTCATGCGTATTGAATGCAGTAAAAACCAAGGGAGCAATGTTGTTACGGTTGAAAGGGATTAATTATCTTTTCCTGCACGGCTGGTTCGGATTGGTACAGAAATAATTGATTGCCATCTTTCGTTTCTGGAACTCGGACAGGTGGAAGTGATCGTCGATCGTTTGGATTGTTTATGGAACATTACTATAATCAATTTGATATACAACCCTCTCTATCAAGATCCTCACTTGCTTTGCATCACTTAAGGGCTGATAATGCATTCCCCTCATAATCAACCATTCCTCGATCCCTCTAGGAACCGAGAACGAAAAGAAGGAACAACTGCTATAAAGGACCTGTATAATAACGAAATTATGTCTTATCAAATCAGTCGAAGAAATGATCTAAAGCTTGTAATGCTCCTTCACAAAGACAAGAAAAAAACAAAAAGTTGAAGGAATTCTCCTACATAGTGACCAAGGGGGTCCAGTATACCTCTCGCCAATATAACCAACGTCTTATAAGATACGGAATGATAGCTAGTATGTTGAGTAAAGGAAATTGATGAGAAAACGCATGTATGGATAACTTTTTTAGTCATTTTAAATCGGAGTGTTTTAATCTATACACTTTTCGTACTAGTAAGGAAGTAGAGCATGCCGTCCAACGGTACATCCATTTCTACAACCACCATCGTTTTCAACATCATTAAACAACCTAAGCCCGTATGAATATCGGACTCAGGTTGCTTAATGATGTTTTTAAATTACTGTCTACTTGACAGGGGGCAGTTCATATATTAAGGGGGTACTTTTTTAGATATATTCTTATATTATACCAATCGGAATTATTTGGTGATTTAGACTTAAATTATTTGTTTCATTTAAAATAATCCGCAAGTCTATTTAAATTATAACCATCTTCAATTTCGTATCTGTTAAGTCGATTATTTGAATCTTGGGCATCATATATTTCTAAATTGTACTCATCTAAAAAAGTGATTCCAAACCTTTCCTGCCGATTTACTTGTATCAGTACATCATAGCGGTACTCTGTCCTTGGGATATATTCGTTATATTTTTCTAATAATTCTATATTGTTAAGATTATTTATTAGAGAACTTATTTCGTTCGATTCAGAAATAATTACTTCTTCACGATATAAAGTGCCATAAGCTATTCGAGAAATCTTGATCTCGTTAATATCCTCTTTTTGTATTTGTTTAGATACTAATTTGGGAAATGAAGTGTTATTTTGAAATGAGTACACTGAAAAAATTACAATAAATATAAATAAAATGGATATACCTATTGCTAACATTCTACGTTTGTTTTTCATTTAACTCACTCCCTCGTTTTAATCTGTTAATTAGTGGTACTCATCTAAAGTATTTATTGATAAGAAATGGGCTAATTGGTTACAGCATCCTGAGAACACATTGTAATATATGTTCTAATTAAAATCGATCATTATATACTTTTTTTACTTTTTTTGTTTTATTCGCTGCTTTTATGGAATAATAGCGTCTAAGTAAATAGAGGGTCCAAATTATCTAGTAAATAGGAGGTAAACTATTGAAGAAAAAAATTGCACTACTCTTAGCCGCATCCTCTATGATGGGTGCATTGTTTATTGGGGATTCTATTATTAGGAATGATGTCGCTTTAGCTGATCCTATTGTTAGTCCTCAAGCAGTTAGTCCTTCTGATACAGATTTAATTTCTATGTGGATGGTTGATGATTCTGGAGCTCGTATTTATACACCTGTTAGTGTTACTACAAACGTTCAAATAAATGCGACAACTTCTGGATCGAACTGGGTTGCCACTAGAAGGGAATTAGTTAGTTCCACACATAAGAATGCCTTTTTAGCTTATCCGAATGCAACATGGGGAGCAGGAACGTTAGAGCTTAGAGGGGGGAATGTCTCCCTACCGAAAAAAGGTGCATATATAGGTCATACTGAACTTAGATATTCGGGTAAATACAATGACGCTCGACAGACATATAGCTCTACATCTGCTCCTGCAGCTGGTTCTACTGTATTCTATGGAGGATTTGGATCTTTTCAACTTGATAACACGGCTTGGGTTAATTTCAACTGGTAAGGAGGAGTATAAATGAAAAAGAATAATAAGTTGATCGTATCTTTAGGAATTTTATTAGCAGGTGTCTTTACGTTTGGGGCTTTATCATCTTCTGCAATTGATCCTCTTACTTCAGATCTTAATCGAATCAAAATTAATACTGAAATTAATAATAAAGCCGAGGAAAAGGTATTGGTACAGGTCGGGAACCAAGAAATTACGAATACGGATGTTTTAAACTATAAAGAGTATAATCGTACTTCCCAATCAAATTTTACTGATTCCGAAGTTCTTGAACACATGATTAAAGAAGAGTTGTTCTTGCAATTAGCTGAGAAAGAGGGGGTATCAGCAACTTTAGATGAAGGAAGACAGGAAGCCAAAAAAATGAAAGATTTATTAAGTCAACAGCCTATAGAAGTACAGGAAACTCATAAAAAGTTTATTGCTGCTGATGGAGTTACTGAAGATGAGCACTGGAAAAAAGTCGCACCACCTCTTTATCAGGAACTCTTATCAAAGCAAAACCTAGCCGAAAAGTTACTGAATGATCAAGTAGTTCTTTTAAAGGAATCTTCCGATATTGCTTTAGTCTTAAACCAATATAAAGAACAATTGTATAAATCGTCACTTTCAGATGGTACAGTCAAAATAATGGATAAAAGCATAGATCTGAATGAATAGAAGCTGGAGTTTTTTCTCACTCTCACTTTTTAATACCAGAACTCAAAAGATCAATAATACAGCAAGGCAGCCGTCTTGATATATGCTCCCCCTACGGTAGACAGGTTAAAAAATAAACCTTTCTGCAAGGGGGAGCTTTTCATGTCTAGAGGAAAATATAACGCTCTAGAGAAACTCGTTATTCTTGAAGAGGTCTCTAGTACCATACGGAGAGAATCCAGATACCTGTCCAGTTTATGCTATTAATAAGTGGTTAGAAGCAGCCAATATATCAGAAGGAGCTGTATTTAGATCCATTAATAGGCATGGGCAAGATCCCATGAATGGAATAACGAAGTAGGATACAATGTAGATGTTGATTCGTTAAAAACTTATAATATCAAATTAACCCCGTTTAAAGAATGGGCACAGAAATATAAAGACAAGATTAATATCGGTTAGTACCCTACTGGAAAACACAATAACACGAAAAATCCTCATCATAAAACAAAAAGATGAGGATTTTTATTATACGGTTTAATATATTATGTTTTGTTATTTGGGACAGTACTAAGCTCCCTCGAAATGATTTGATTACCTCACCCAGGCTCATGAATTCGCAGGATTTCTCCTTAGTCAAATTGAGAAAAATGAAAGAATAGGAGAAGCATGTAGCCGAGGCGACGTAAAAGGGCATGCGGAAACAAAGGTATTTACCTAATACCCATAACATTCCATATATGCGCACGTCTCAACTTCGCCTTAGCAATTCTCACTCCCAAGTCTAACGGTAAAACGTTAGTTCAAAAACAGAATGGAGCGGTTTGCCACTGGGCACCTACTCCATTCTGTAAGCTAACGGGGTTATGATTAGTTAAAAATAATTGGGGATTAATGTGTAGTTTAGGCCTGGAATTGAATATAATACTATACATTGATATATTCATAAGTGTAACAAAATATATGCGGTTTATCGTACAGAGGCGAATTGATTTGATCCTGAAAAGGTGATGATTGATTCGTTTTTGTTTTATCGGGAAAACAGACCTGTTAAACCTGTTTCGTTACAGCAAAGTTTAGACCACATTTTTATTCTCATGTGGTTTTTGACGTTAAAAATGTGTCTTTTCAGGTTAGGATTGTGAAGATATCAGAAATTTGAAAGCAGTCGTTTGTTGGACTAAGGAGAATATCTAGTTTCCATCCAAGATATTAGTATTAAGTAGTAAGTATTTCAAAGTAAGTGCCTCAAATCTTAGTTATCCTTCGCATTTAAACTCGCAAACCCCGCGCATATAATATTCGCCCTTCACTTTTATGCTATCCTCAGTAATCCTCTCGATCACACCTCTTCCATAGAGCTTCTTATTAAAGTATATAAAGATGGGTTTAGCCTCCATCTTCGCCGTGTATAACTGGTCATCCGCAGTCAGTGTCTTCATAGAATGTCTGTTTTGCAATATCATCGTGCTCCTTTTATGAAATTTTTGGGATGATTTAGACATAATAGTGCACTATCCCTGTTTAATTATTTTTACATTTCTTGTTAATTATATCGTCTGATTAACCGATATTTTTAATAGATGTAAAAATAATACATAAAAGGAGTCAGTAAGAAAGATGAAATTGAAAAGAGTAACTGTTTTGCTATCCGCATTTTTATTACTCAGTAGTTCGGTGGCTTTCGCAGCTAACACGCAAACGGTCAAGGCGACGGTTTCGAATCTCAAGTACACGCTTAATGGGAAAAACTGGACCGCTAAAACCACTGCAAAGCCAGTTGTCATTAACGGTACGACATACTTGCCGGTTGGTGTAGTAAAGGAAGCGACGAAAACAAACATTACCGTGGATTCGAAGACTGGCAAGATTAATATCGGGGAGAAGGGCGCAAAGACACCGTTCCAACAAGTAAGTTTTGATTATGATGACTTCAGTAATACAAGAAATAAGAGTCATACAAATATCGAGGGCAAAGAATACAAAGAAGTGCTGTATACCAAATTTACTGCTTTTGCTCATGATTACTCCACACCAGATAAGAAATATCAAACTTTGCATCTAGATCTATTTGCTCCAAAAGAAACGGTCGAAGTAACTGTATTCGAAGATTTAATCGATGATAGAAGTTTAGGGAATGTCTCTGTCGAACCAGGAAAGGTAACATCATTAGAAGTTAACGTAACAGATGTTAAAAAGATTATGATTAGCCTCAAGAACTTCGATAACGGTGAACATGAATTTGTAATTTTGCCAACCTCATATTACAAATAAAGTACATAATCATTGAGGTCATTTCTTAGTATAGGTGTATAACGCGTAAGGTCCTATTTTAGCGGCTTTTTTCATTGTAATCTTATGGTATAGCCAGTTAAGCGTGTAGAGATGAGTAAGGTTTGTAGGGGAGTTCAATCCGTACTCTTCGTTACAGTTTTTGCCGAATAATATCCAATATATTGAAGAAAAAGGACAATAGAGTTATAGTCTATACTGTAGAAAGGAAGTGTTAGTATTAATATCAAGAAGGTATTTGTGGCTATTTTATCTCTTGGGCTTATTATTGGACCAACGATAGGATCAACTGGCGTAGCAGAAGCAAAAGAAAAAGTAGTTACATATAAAAACTGCACAGAGCTGAATAAGGTGTATAAAGGCGGCGTAGCTCGTTCATCATCAACCAAAAATAAAGGTGGAAAAACAAAATATAAACCTCATGTTTCTAAAGCTCTATATGAAGCCAATATAAAAAGTGATAGAGACAAAGACGGTATAGCCTGCGAAAAATAAGTAGATTGATTAGTAATAGACTCTTCTCATGTTGAAGGGTCTATTTTATATTGCGGGTTAGCGTTGCAAAATCACTTATAAGCGGCCATGTCAATTTTTAACTTACCTTTTCTTGTGATTTATAGAATAATGACAGGTGCAATAAGTAATTTAAGTATGGGGGATTCTCTACGGGCACCACACGAAATCTAATAGGAGATGAAGAAGCACAGAATTTCCTTTGTGTAGCTGGTAGGGATGTTTTGGAAAGGTATAATTTTATAGAACGGGTGGAATCTTTGGAGACGGAAGTCCCAGAGGATCTACAGAGTGGTGTAATGTGTATCGGGGAGAATATTTACAAAGGTAAATCACAAAAAGCATACCTTAGTAATGATATTGAATTTAGAAATCTCCTCACATTGTTAATAGGACCCAGTAGGGCAGGGAAAAGTACATTAATCAGCAATTTATGTGTTGATGCTATTGAAAATGGAGAATGTTGCATAATTTTTGATTTCATCGAAACATGTCAGATGAGTGATGAGGTTGCAAAGTGTTTTCCCAAAGACAAGGTGTTAGAAATCAGATGTGACAATATAGAAGCTTTACAAGGCTTAGGCTATAACGAAGTGAATTCTGGTAATTCAGACACTCCATTTAAACAATATGAAAATGCAAAACGTCAAACCACTAACTTATTAACCTTGATAAATTCGATCAATGCTGACGACAGCCGATTAAGTCCTAAAATGGAACGATATTTAGAATCAGCTAGTTTAATCGCCTTTATCAACAATGGAAGTATCAAAGACGTGTTTGGAGTGCTCCAAAATCACAAAATACGTGGAAGATTCATACACAATGTTCCAAGGCATCAACTTGAGTTCTTGGAGGAGTATATTGAAAATCTACGTGAATTAGATGATTACAATAAGCAGGATATAGTTGAGGGAACTAAGACTAATCTAATCATAGGAATTCTTGATCGACTAAACGTACTAAAAAGAAATAGCTACACAGAACTAATGCTTAAAAAGGATACATCCAATAACATAGATTTTGTTGAAGAGATGCAGAAGAACCAATTGATTACGATCAAGCTCCCTCAACACATGTTCACTGTGGAGTCAGAAAAGGACACTATGGTCTTATACTTTCTCACGAAAGTATGGTTGGCAGCACAGATTAGAGCTGAACAAATAAAGGATAAATCGAAAAGAGTTAAGGTAAATATCGTTATCGATGAACTTTATCAGTGCAATCATTCTGAAAAGTTTCTTACCAGTAAACTGTCTCAAATGTCTAAATTTATACTCAAATCGATCATCAGTTGCCATTATCTCCTTCAACTCAAAATAATGAGAGATGAGCTCCGCAGTGCCAATGCATCTTATATTATTATCGCAGGTTCCGATAAGAAAAATTTCGATGAATTAAAAAGCGAATTACATCCTTTCACTGAAGAAGATTTGATGAATTTACCTCGTTATCATGCTCTGAATTACGTGAAGAATGTAAATGGCTATGCACGTTTTATAACTAAATTGCCTGGAGATGCCTCCAAAAGAAAAAGACCATCAACTGAATGATGGTCTACTCTTTATTCTTCTGATGCAGATATAATGTCCTTAATATAAATCCATTTCCAATCATCTTCTGCAGTTAAAAATTTAATTTCACGTTTATAAGTGTTTAAAGCAACTACTATACCTGTAATTTCTTTATCCTCGTATGGATCGAATAAGACAAGCTTTATTTTTTCTCTTCTATTATACGAACGCACAATTTCATACTCTATTCGTTGTATTTCCTGATCGTCTAAAGTTGGTTTAAATCTTGCTAATTTAGTGTTCGCCATTCTTATCCAGGCATCTCTGTGTTCAGGCAATATCATACGTGAGCTCTCAAACAATCCATTATCAAATAGTTTTTTCGCCATAATTAATACTCCGTCCAATAATCTATAGTTCCATGTGGAGATGTGTAAGTTCTTGGTCTATTGCTTTCATCTTCCCACTCTTTTAATAAGATAATATTCTCCAGTGTAGATTTATCTTCCCACAATATAAACTCCTCTGATTCAAGCAGAAGTAGCGCTTCTTTTATACGACTAGTACTCTGTCCTGTTTTAATCTCCAGCTCCCGTATAGTTGGAGTTCTTCCACGTTGGCTTATGTAGTTGTATAGAATCCTATGCACTTTCCGTTCATAGTCAGGTAACATGTTGCATCACTCCTATAAGAACATTTGTTTGCTTTGTTTATTATAACCAAACATCCGTTCCTATATCAATGTATTTTATTGCTATTTGATTTCAAATCGTTTTTTTGATAAATCACATCTTCCAAATGCTCACTTATGCTCCCTTATACTCCCGTTTCCTCACTCGTTATTATCATAAAACACGCATTTTATTCAATGAATAATTGAGCAGTGTCATATTTACAAACTAAAAAGACGGCACCGGTTATAGTAACGTCTTTTTGATAGATTAATATTTATTTATTATTATTTACTCTTTATGCTTATAAGCCCCTCCAGTACTTCCGTTCTGTTTTATTTCACCGTCTTCTTCTAATTTGTAAGCATATAATTTGTCAAGTTCATCTGAGAATTCAACAAAGGTTTCATAGCCGGAAGATTTCGGCATCTTTTTAGCTTCAATACTAGCTATATCGCTCTCAGAATAACCTTTGTCCTCAATCAAGTACTTCATTACTCTTTCCTCGTTATATGCGACAATTTCTGGATCACTCTTTGGTGGAGTATTAAGAGAGTACAGAGTAAAAACAACAAAACCAATTGCAATGCATACAAGACCAAAAATGGTCCATGCGCTAATTAATCCTAATTTTTTCAAATAAATTTCCCCTTCAGTTTTTTTATTAATAAAATATTAATCTTTTCCAATAAAAGTATACCAAAATTCATATTAATATAATATACTAATTTAATACAATGTAGAGGAGCAATTATTAATATGAAGAAAATTAAACTATTAACTGGATTTATGGTGTTTATTGTTTTGTTAGGCTCTTATGCACCGCAAAGTTTTGCAGATGAACTTCCAATCGGTAATTACGGATTTACACAAGAAGAAAATAATATGTATTCGCAATTTTACACACCTGAAGAAATTAAAGAGATGGAACAGCAGTTTAACTCTATAATGAAAGATATAGAAAGTAGAGGAGCAGTTGTCACTGCAGATGAATATATTAATGGTGGCTCTCGTGCAGGAAGCTATAATGGAATTGTAGCTCGTTCAGGTGATATCTTGGTAGCTAAGAAGAATGGAGGACCTAAACCTGCTAATTGGGTAGGACATGCAGCAATAGTTACTAATGCTGGATCAAGTATTACACATTTCCCAGGTGTAGGAATTGACCCTAAAGAAGAACCTTTGAAAGTATTCTTTGAACAGAATAGCGAAATTTATGTATTAAGACATAATGACTATAATGCCTCTATAGCTGCAGCTCAATGGGCAAATTGGTACATGGATAAATATCCAAAAGCAGAATACGATGTATTAAGTGGATACTTAGTTTTGGATCCAAATTACTGTTCTAAATTTGTATGGCAGGCTTATTATTTTGGAGCCGATACAACAATTTCACCAATGTTTGCTTGGAAACCTTTAGCACCGATGGAGTTAGTATTATCAGCTAGGGATACTGCCCAAATTACATACGTACCATAATATAAGTTTCATAAAAAGATGATACTGTTAAGAATACAGTTATCATCTTTTTATATTTTCTATCCTCTTATCTTTATTTTTTCTTAATTCAAATTTTTCGTTCTCAAGAAGGTATGTTGGAATTTGTCCCCTCTTGACACAACACTTAGCTTTGGTTTCTTACAAAATTCTCAGATGTTGCCTATCTGTAATAAGCTCTACTCCTTCAATCACTACACCATTCTTCACATCACTCAGCAGTTTCTTACTATCAATCTTAGGTTCTTGTGCAATCTTATATGTATCTGGAACTTTATTGCTATCTAAAACATTGATTGATGGAGGATTCTTCTGTAGTTTTACTTTAAACATTCCTGCATTTACCTTATCAATCTTATTCACTTCTAGGACGCTCTGAGTGTATGACTTAAGTCCATTATTTTTGTTCTCAAGATATTTACGTTTCTTTGCTAGTCGCTTTTCTTCTGCCTTAAATGCTTCGATATCTGATTTTTAGCAAGAATAGTTACTTTGTTTTACTAACGTGTTTAGTGTTTCTTATCCTTAGTGGATGCGGATCAACAACAATAACACCGGTAGACAATAGTAGCACTATTCCACAGACAACAGATCCAGCATTAAGTAAGGACGATAATAACTCTTCCAATAGTACTTCTTCAGATAAAGATTCATCAGAGACAGAAACAACAAAAGATGAAACAACGAAAGATGAAGAAAAAAAAGAGGAAACAACTACACAAGCAGCCAAACCTTCCACAGCTACTCCTACAGGTAAACTAACCGTTCATTACATAGATGTAGGGCAAGGTGCTTCTCAGCTTATACAGACACCAGGTGGTAAAACGATGCTGATCGATGGAGGAAATAATGATGATGAGCAGCGTATGGTTAGCTATCTAAAAAAACAAGGTGTATCGAGAGTCGATGTTCTCATTGGAACGCATCCCGATGCTGACCATGTTGGAGGACTTGATGCGGTAGTAGATGCTTTTGATATCGGTAAGATCTATATGCCAAAAGTGTCTTCCAACACAAAAACATTTGAATCCTTACTTACCTCAATTCAAAATAAAGGTCTTAAAGTTACGACAGCAAAAGCAGGTGTAACGATCGATTTAGATGATCAGCTTGATGTTAAGATGGTTGCTCCCGTTAAAAGCTATGATGATAAAAATGAAATGAGCGCAGTTGTTAAGCTTGCTTTTAGCAAAAACTCGTTTCTATTTACGGGAGATGCGGAGTCTGGAAGCGAAAGCGATATGATAAACAGCGGTGTGAATTTAAAATCAGATGTGCTATTAGTAGGCCATCACGGATCCAATTCATCGACCAGCCAGGCTTTTTTAAATGTGGTTAATCCTACGTATGCTGTCATTCAAGTAGGTGACAATAGTTATGGCCATCCGACGGATAACATTTTAAAGAGACTTCATAATAAGAATGTGAAAATTTATCGTAACGATCTGCAGGGAACGATTGTATTTACGTCCGATGGAACGACCATTAAGCCATCTGTTAGTGAATGGAAATATACTACATCGGTGAAAGATAAAGAAACAAACAGTCAAAAATCAGATACCACTTCAACTAAAAAGGAACCTGCAGCAACGACGAGTAATAAGGACACTGCAGTAACAAAGACGGAAACAAACACGAATGTTTATTATAAGAACTGTACCGAAGTAAGAGAAGCTGGGAAGGCACCGCTTTACGAAGGTGATCCTGGTTATAGCACGAAACTCGATCGAGATAAAGACGGTATCGCTTGTGAAAGATAAGAAGGAGGCAGGTACATTTGAGGGGAATCGTTGATCGGTTTGAAGGTGACTTTGCGGTAATTGAAATCGATGGCCAGACACATGATGTTCCTATGTCTGCTGTTGATGCTTCTGTGAGTTCGGGGGATGTCGTTACTTTAGTAGAGGGAGTATGGAAGCCAGATCATACGGAAACAGAGGATCGTAAGAAGCAGATTAAGAAGCTTATGGACGATGTTTGGGAAGATTGATTGGTAATTTATTTCTACATGTATAGTTTGCTTATAAAAACCCGATTTCGTTTGTAGAAGTCGGGTTTATTTTATTTCATAGTATTTGGACTAAACCCTTGGATACGCTTGTCATCTTCAGTTCGTTTCCTAAGTAGGAGGGTTACAGGCTCTGGATTAAACTAGTATTCCCTAAGCTGAATGAAGCTATGTTTTTGTTTTACGTCACACTGGCCATCTACTTCTTCTAATCTTTCATTTTTATCATTTTGATTATCTAGTTGGCAGACTTATAATTGAATTAAAATGTAAAATATGAGATAATATGACAAATGATAAGGGGATAGGTCGAATAATAAGGACTTAAAGGTATATCAATATGCTGGTCTAAAGGAGTTTTGGACACAAACCATGTAGAGGGACAACAGTAATCCTATTAAGATAAAAAGACATGTCTCTAAATTAATTCCTCAGCTATTTCATTAAGATCCGCTCGATATAATCAAATTTTTCAGTAACGGGTAACGATAGCTCCCAATAGAACAAGTAAGCATGTTGTTTGCTCATTGTTAAGTAGCAGGCTTTTATGTACTGAGTTACCTATAATGAAAAAAGAGAGGTGTTTTCTTGCATACTTTAGGGAATTTATTAGACAGTTTTATTGATGAATCCGTTTTTAAATTGAATGGGGTACAGATTGTGAATCAGTATCCTAATTTGGTGGACATTGTTGCAAATTATAAGAATGAACTGGCAAGTGCAGATAATAGTCAGCCATACCTTTTAAACAGCCATCATATGTTTGAAGAGACAATGTACTTTCCTCACTGTAACGGTGAATACACAGTGACGTGGGATATCAATAGAGCGAGGCACCTTATTAACCAAATGATACAAAATAGAAGATTGATTGCAAACGAAGTCAGCGTGGAACTGATACATCTTTTTTATTGAAAAAATTCAAGTGCTGGTTTATTTGTTTCTTATTTAGGGAAGAATTACATTTATAGACCAAAAACCACACCATAATTTTATATAAATAATGTGCACTCAACTCAACTAACTGGCTAAAGCCGGAAATAGGATTACAAGTTATAAATCTTAACATGTGTACAAAATCCTAATTTTATGAATATATATTTTATGCTTTTTTCATTATCCTTGAACTTTTTGTTTTAGAATACATCCATCACAACAGCGAAACCTCTTTCTCATTTTGAATTTTAACCATGTCAGAGCTTGATCAAATACTCTCGATCAGATTGGGTATCCGGGTGTACCTTCCGCACAACCTAATTATTTTATCTTAGTAAAATCCTTTATATCATTTAGCAACTAAGTATTGCCTTATTTTCTGTCCGATCGAATTAGCAATGTCATATGAACCTCTTTTGCCTGCTTGTAATTTTTCCTCTACAGTATATTTAGCCATAAAAAACTACACTCCTATTGTTAGGAGTGTAGTTTTTTTAGAACGTCTATCTACGGGGTTTTAGTTCACAATAAGCATTAATTTTCTTTATATTTTCATTGGGGCATCTTAGCATTAACTGCTCTTACTCCAGAAATAATTTCAGTTGCTAAAGATTGGGAGTTACTGGTATAACTTTGTAAATTCCCTGTTGGATTTATTGCAAGATCAACATAGCTTTCATAATTTTTATAAAGTTGAAAAAGTTCATCATAAAGACTTTCATATTCTGTAGGTGGAGAGGCTAATTCTTTTATTAGCGATTGAATATCCTTTCTTAATGTGTTTAACGTTTTAATCTCACCAGTATTTTCGTAGTACTTCCCTGCTACGATAATTGCTTCATTAAAGTTTGTAACTTTCGAATAGGTATTATTTTCAAGAAGTCCAATACCGTTGTGAAACTCACTATATGCAGAGTTAACTTCAGAAGTTGTCGTTTCCAATATATCAGCAAAATCTTCTACTGTAATACCGTTCTCAATCGTTTTAAGCCAGAGTCTTGAGTAACTATTAATTATTTTTTCGGAAGTTGCAGAGGAGACAGTAATTTTTTGAGTCAAAAATGAGACATTAGCAATATATTCCTCCCTCTCCACTTTTGAATTACACCCTACCAATAATGTTAGTATCAAAGTTATAAAGATCAATAGTTTGCGTTTCATTATTGTCTCCTTCATAAGTGTACTCACTAACCCGCTATCGTTTATTCTCTACAATTATATTGGTATTATAGAATGACTGAACAAACTTTTAGCAAAACTTGAACGGCTAACATCAATATGAAAAAGTGAATTTTAGCCAACTAATCATAGTGCCTGAGTTAATACTGAAATTATGGATTGTCAATCCGAGTGCCACACTCTTTCTATTCATAAAAGAGCCAAACAAATCGGGTTCATTGACGCTCTTGTGGTTAGCGTCAAAATGCAAAGTGGTTAGTAATAATAACTTACCGATTTCTAAATACAGAAGACTGCCTATGAGTATAACTTATCCAGCAGATCACTAAAAGAATTACAAACAAACAGCACATTTGCTCTTCCGTCAACTAATTGTTCATGATCCCAAAATACAATAGAGGGATTGTTTCCTTCACGGTAATCAAAACACAGATAGTTACCAAACGGGTCATCAGCAAACGGAAAGACGTTTCCAGGAAGGCGGTTCTTCAAATTATTATGTACCTCTAGAACGTTTCGTTTCTCCCTTACGTTAAGATCAATTAAAGAATTGAACACGGCTTCCTTTCTATCTTTAAAATCAAAGGTATCCGGTACTGGTTGTCCGCCATTCCTCAGTAACACGCATTCGACATAATCAGACGGAAAAGAAATGCCTAGTGCTTCCTCCACTTTCAATACATCCGCTCGAGAAAGCTCACTCTTTGCAAGAATCCACTTTACATTATTCATTTATAAGCCTCCTTTTTATCTATTATCGGAACCGCCGCCCCAAATGGACCTTCCACCTGTGTGTGCAGTATTTTCATGAAGTGAACGTTCTACCAATTGCATCATCCCTGGCTCCTCATTATGATGCCAGACATAGCCTTCCGGCACTTTGCCGTTATTGATTTGCTCGATTTGCCGTTCATCAAAATTTGCCTTCAAGTCAGGGTTGCTGCTAATTGCTTCATTCAGCGATTGTGTTGCTATTTTAAATTGCTTAGCATCCGATTCAAGATATAATGACTCATCTAATTCCATCTCATATGTAACAGGAAACTCAGGAAAGACACCGGTAAAGGTACCCTCCGAGGTCAGTATTACTTTTTCTTGGAAGGGGATATTCGTCTCAGGATGCCTCTCTCCATCCAACCCCTCATTTCTGGTCTTCAAATAAAGTGGTTCATTGGCCTCGTCAAAGGTTGTAATGGAACTTGGTTTTAGATCTTTTGCGAAGCTAGGAACATCAGAGGAAACCTTACTTACCTCTTCCTTCATTGTCTCCCAGTTCATACTTATAGAAGAAAGCGTCTCTAACATACGCGAACCTCTCCTTCCTTCTGCTCTTCAATCCATAGATAATAAAAATCTTTAAATCTTGGGTCCTCCTGGGCTTTATCTTGAAGCAGACACTGCATTACTGCTGAATCATAGGCTTCCGGATTCGAGAACGAAGTATACTTTCTGAGTCCTTCAATAAATCTTCTATTCCATTCCGTAAGATTTTCGGAGGTTTTGGCATATTGAATGAGGCCTATTCTTTGCGGAATCAGTGAGGATACAATTCGTGACAATTCCTCAAAGTTTTTCTGTTCCCATAACTTCATTTTATGATTCAGTTCAAAATACTCTAGATCATGGAGAAGGTATTTCCGGATAGAGTGATCTATAGAACAACCCATTAGCCATTTTTTCAGGCGGTCAGTTTCAAAGGAGGCGAGATTACTTCGGTTGTTCTCTGGGACCCTTTCCAGTAGCAGTAATTCGAGCAACTGGCTTAACATTTCCCGATTTGAAGTCTGAATTGAAACATCTAATCTTTTTTCTAGCAAATACGGCTGAAAATTGTTAAATTCACTCACTTCACATAGTACCGGCTGCAGCCAGTTGTTTTGATACACAGCAGCAACGCCGGTGCGTAATTTAGGAAGCTCATTAATCTGATGTTCATTTAGATTGGCAGTTTTACCGACCTCCGATCGGTCCAATTCATCTGGCAGTCTTAAAATGATTTTTGTATTGGTGTTCCTGATGACCGACCTGTCCAATAAATTAGGTGCTTGATCTGCAATGATAAACCCTTCCCCATAGGTTCTCATTTCGGCAATTGCATTAGCAATCATTTCAACCGACTTGCCTTGCAGATTGGCTCCTTCCTGGCTTTGCTCAGAAGTAACGCGTCGTAGCAGGTGATGCGCTTCTTCAATAACGGTCACATGCTGCAGTTCACTGTTGATAGGACTGTCATTTGACATTCTGTACTCTTGAAGCCTCATAAACAGAATCCCCATAATTAGTGCTTTCGTCTCAACCGAACCCACCCTGCTTAAGTCGATAATGCAGTTCTGGTCAAATAAAACTTCGCTCGCGACTTCATTATCAGTGAATATTTTACCGAATAAGCCGTTGGTCATTGATTTCACTCTAGTCACGAGTGCACCGGTGTAGTTGCTCTTTACCTCTTCGGAATATGCAGACTCGCGAATGATGACTGGCAGAATTGTTAATAGATCATAGAATGTCGGGTATTGAGCCTCTTCTCCAAAATAAAAGGATTCTTCTAAATCCCACCCGATGGAGATGTATGTCCGTTCAATTGCTTCTTTCAACACCGCTGGCATAGCCGCATACATTGGCCAGCAAGCATTAAAGATCTCAATTATCCGGTCTATATGCTCCAACACATGCACCTGAGAGGGAAATCGGAATGGATTAATCCGGAGCAGCTCCGTGAAATTTGCATTGGTGCCAAATACAGATACGTCCTTTCGGCCGCCAAATATTTTTTTGTATTCACCTTTAGCCGGTTCGATGACTAGAAAATGAATGTTTTTTCTGACAAGCTCATTTAGCATCTGGTAGATCGTATTCGATTTCCCGGAACCTGTAGAACCGGTAACAAAAGTATGCAACGCAAGGCTATTAACATCAATCTCGATGTTTGTACTTTCCGGCCTCCCCATGTGAAACACGTTACCCAGCTTAATCGTATTTTGATATTCTTTAGCCTCGTTATAGGTAATGATGTCTCTTCCGAATTCAGCAGTTTCAATGACAGGAAGCCCACTTAGCGATTTCTGGGGAAATCCCATTTGAAGCGCTAACTCCTTGCCATTGATTAACGATCCTGGGGAGATATGTGGTAATTGCAGGCCAGTATTAACTTTCATCTCAATTAGTGGATGATTGAATTTCTTTAGGTACTTTCCAACTTCCAATAGATTAGCTTTATTGTTGTTGTCCCATGTATTAATAAATGAGTTCTCAACCGCTGAGTTTTCACCACGCATAATAGCTTTATATGTACTTGCTGCTACTCGAGAAGTTTGAACACTTGGTGCAATGAAATAACAGGCACAACTCCACATACCGAAATCTTCGGAGCTTTTCAGCCGGAGTAATTGTTCATCGATCTTTTGCAGCAAATTGGTTACCGTCTTATTTTCAAATTGTATTTGCAGGTTTCTAGAGTTACCGAAGGTCTGTGTCTCAGATGAGCTTTCCTGGGTAGAGGTGGAGTCGGATTTTCCACGCGTATCAGATTCTCCCTCATTCTTCGACTGATTGGTAGTTTTGGACTGCGAATGAGATGTGCCGTCTGTCGAACTGCCTATTAATGATCCGGCCGCACCAGATATTCCGCCTGCTATCACAGCCCCGGCCGGTCCACCAAGTAAAAATCCTCCCGCTGCGCCTAATCCTCCAAGCGCCCCCCCCCAATTGGTTGTCTTGGTGTCAGACTCTGTTTGGTTCTCCGTTTCAGATGATCCCTGGGTATAGCTCTGCGTTTTGGTCAGACTCTCGTTGATTGTTGCCGTAACACCTTTGCTCATCCCTTCTGAAATCGCCATACTGTCGCTTGAATTAAAGCTCAGATCACATTTTGCGAAGGGGACTAATTGTGAGTATAAATTTTCGTAACCGAGTTTAATTTCATCAATGTTCCTGTGTAGGACTGGGTCTGCTATAAAAACGGCGGAGAATTCTTCGCCCTTCATCGCATCGACAAGTTTCTCAAGCCCCTGAACAAACTTGGTTTTATCCTGATCCTTCAGCGAAGGAATACCTGAGACAGAAGAGATGATGTTCTCATTCTGTGACAACTCCGAAGTGAATATGGAAGATATTATTTTCTCAATTTCACTATTATTTAAGTTCTCAATATCACTTCCCGGAAAGTTTCCTTCAAAGCTTTTCTTAAGAGCTTCTTTCGCTGAATTCACATCCTGTTCCTTGGAACTCGTCCGGGTACCTAGGTAAAGATTGGTGTGGTTACCGTCGCTATTGATAATCATAACTAGCGAACCGGAAACATTCCCAAGTGTGTTGTACACAGTCATAATCTTATCGAGATTGTTCTCCTGTCTGTCAAAGGTCAGTTTATTCATCTTGAACAGCCGGATATTGTTTCGAGTCGTTAATTCGCTAATATGCTTGGGAACAGGAACAACGTTGCGTAGATGCAGTTCATCCAAATAATTCTTCTGTACTAAATCGAGGGAAACCTCAAATGCCTCTTCTAAATCTTTGAAGTTCCTACCGTCTATTTCTACCATATCAGAAATATTGTTCATCCCATTCACCTTCTATTTTAAGTTACGGTTTGATGTTTTCGATTTCTGGCTTTGTGAGTTGTAATTTTTTCTGTTTTTCTCTGTCCAAATTTTGGACAGATTGAATCGGTTTTTCTTTTTAATTACAACATTAAGTAAGGCGTGCCCGCTATTTTCATTATAGCTGTGGTTAGTAGTTGTATTACTGGCAGGATCGTGGTTGCCTGGCGCAGGCACAGACTCTGTTCCTAATTGTGATTTCTGGTATACAGGAACAGAGCTACTCCCAGTATCGCTATTCCTCCAAGTCCCGCTATCACTAGCCATTTTGTATTCGGCTTTCCCATGTCGGTAACCCTTACAGGTATATTTGTTGTATTTATTGTTTCGGGTGATGATGAAGCTTGTGAGAAGTTTCGTTTTAAGGGTCTGACCTTTTTCCCGACTTCAAGGATGAATTTGAACCGTTCCTTAGAGAAATTATAGCCAAGGTCGCTCTTCAATTGACCCAGATAATCTGTGGTCCACTTGCTGGAGTCCGGTTCGATATACAGACCGTCATGCTCTACCCAAAGCGGATCAGACAGTCGGCTTTCAGCATATTCTGCTGCCTGCATGACTTCATTTTGCTCATTCGTCGGATTTTTGGATAGATATGTGCTTAGGGCAATTTTTACTTGTTCTATATCACGTTTTTTTACAGCATCTACTAGATAACTTTGCGGTTCAAACACTATTCCAGTCACATCCTTTTCTAAATTTCTAAAATTTTCTCTAGACGTTCAACAAAGCTATGAAGCCACTTTCTTTTTTCTCGGTCCTCTTTGATCCTGGCATTCAGCACTTCACTGTCATTTGACAGTTCCTCCATTTCATTTACCTTCAGTAATAACAATTCTTCCAGACGGTGAATCTCTATATTAAAAAACACCTTTAACTTGGTAACTTCATTGTCTAGGTAAGCCTGTGCTTCATTAATGTTATCTAACAAATCCTGTTTTGCTGGATTAATTACTTCTTCTGCGATCCGGTCTACATTTACAAAAGTTTTGGTGGCATATTTAGGCACACTGTATCCTGAGCCCCAGGTTAAGGGATTCCACCAAGTTGATGTCTTCACCCACCTTTTCCCATCAGCAACTGTTTCCTCATATTTCAGATTTTCTACCAACGTTTCTGCGTCAGGAATATCAGCAGCAAAAATTCGGAACTCATCTCGCTGGAGGCTATCACCACTTACTTCAATTAGGTCCTTTACATAATTACGATACTCTTCTAGCAATTGTTCTGCGTCATTTTGCATGGTTGCTAGAATGATAATCTCTAGATCAGTCTTAATGTCGCTTTGTAGGGAGGAGATGTCCTCTTTTAATTTAGTAATAATTTTGTTGGCTTTGGATACCTCGATGCTCCCTTCGTTATTAAATAGCGACGCAAAATCATCAATTTTGGTATGTACCTTGCCCTCGATCCTTCTCGTTACAGATCGAATATCATATTTCTTATTGTTGATCCGTTCTTTAAAGGCACTTGCATTCTGTCCTTTAGAAATTTCTTCTTGAATGCGTTTCATTTGTGCATTAATTGTCTTCCGTAATCCCTCGTTGCTGGACATTTGTTCCTGTAACTGCTGCTCTATTTTTTTACCTTCAACAACATCTTTGAAGGAGTTCACAGCCGCTGTAATTTTTGAAGTTTCCGCATACTTGTCTAAATACTCATTGATTGCTTCTTCAATGGACGGAATCCCGGAATGGATCAAAGCTTCGGCGTAAGTATCATTTTCACTTTGTGCATGTTCGATTTGACTTAAAAGTTTTCGTTTCTTTGTATTGCTCAACGGAGCATATTTAACTAGGTGCATCTGAGGCTCTTCAATAAAAAAGTCATGCGCATTAAGTGTCTGCTGCTGCTTGCGCGTCAGAGTATCCCCGTTTTGTTCCATCCGGATCAGCTTTGCTGTCTCTGCGGAGACTGGAAAGATATTAGGATTTATGATCCCATTATCTTGCAGGTAGTCTCTGACTTCCTTTAAGGTATCCTCGATAGTTTCTCGTTCAGGATCGAACAAATCGATTTTGTTAACTGCAAAAATAAATCGGTCCTTTGATTGTTTTCCCCCGCTTTTCATCTGCTCCGCCACAGTAGAAAGCAAATTATTATCATCATCTGTGCTTAGCTGGGTGGAATTCAGCACGTAAAGTACTAATGGTTTGGACTCATTTTTGATAACCCGGTAAGTATGATCTTTGTGAGCACTGTTTCTGGAATTGTTGGGACCAGGAGTATCTACTAGAATCAGATTCATACTATTAGAAGATATATATGGAATAGTCCCTTCTATTTCAATATGCGAGACCTCTTCATTGTTATTGAAATCCTTCATGAGGTTACTGTCCAAAGTCTGTAGCGGAATAATCTCGTTCCCTTCTATATCACTACAACGTCCGATAAATTCATTGCAACCGGGAACGTTTTTAATGCTTGCAATTGTTGCAGTACAGGCTGCCTGTTTAGAGGGCATCAATTCTTTACCGAGCAAGGAGTTAATTAGTGTCGACTTACCCGAGCTCATTGTTGCAATTACTGCAATTTCAAAATCTGAGCTGAGAGCCTTTTCAAAGTTATTCTTAATGGCATTACTGCGAAGCTCTTCGAACGGTCCATGCTGCATATCATTCACAAGTTGCGTTAGTTGGCTGATTTTATCGTCATTGTTCTCAGCTGGAATATGTGCTAACTGAATATTGATATCCTTGCTCTGATTATATTTCTCACAGGCCTCGATTACATCATCATAATCAGGTAGTGTTCCATGGAACACTACCTGGAATTCTGTCTCGTTAAGCTCGTATATCAATATATCAATAAGTTGGTCCAACCAAACCTGCAACCTCTCATTTTTGAACTTGAACAGTTGACTTTCTTGGCTAATCTCCTCATTGTCGTACATTATTTGTGTTTCAACTTTATAAGGGTTGTAGCGGATAAATACTTCAGTCATTTATATGAACACCTTCCATTATCGGATATACTTGATTCTTTGATGCTTTGTAGCAGCAAACGTTCCACAATATGAATACCTGTCTTCTTAATTGCTTCATCTATTACTTTTGAATTTATATAATTGTTTCCTATTTGAATATTCCGATGCAATTTAAAACGAACCACGGATGGCGGTAACGATTTTGTTAGGTTTCTATCAATGTATTGATTCATATCATATAGCGGAATCCGGAACAGCTCTAACAGGGTAAGAGCATCTCTCGTTTCCCTCTTTGTTAAAGCTCTGTTATCGAGGATGTCCCTGAATAATCCGGCAGCATACGAGGATATTGGAACAATGACTGGAGAAGCGACACCTAACTCCATCAAATGGCTTTTGGCAATATTTAAAGACTCAGCAATACTGTCTTCTGCCTCTAGATCAAGTTGATCGGTCTTATTCAATAAAAAGATGATTTGTTGGTCTCCTAAATGTTTTATTACTTGCTGAAGTAGGATTTTATCATCTTCTGGAGCCAAATTTGCAGCATTCAGGACATACAAGATAACGTTACTTTTCTTTTGTTCAAGAATTTCTTGCGTAATTTCTTCGTGATGGCGGTTTCTTGAATTATTTGTACCTGGTGTATCAATAAAAGATATGTTGAATTTTTTCAACATTGAAATGCTGTTCATATTTCCTTCTACTTCGATCTGCTCGATACCAGAATCGCCATTCCATCTCGCAATATCATCATATGTAAGATTCCATCGGGTATCTGTATGTTGACCTGTAGCCAAACCTATCTCTCTGACTTGTTTAGGTCTGTTCGTAAATTTCAAACAAGTTGATGTGCAAGCTTTATTTTCAGAAGGGAAGATCTTCTTGCCAAGCAGTGCGTTCAGAAGAGTCGATTTACCTGAACTCATGGTGGCAATCACTGTAACATTAAAGGATTTCACCTGTTCTTGTAACAAATATGCGTTGACTGCATTCTGAAGATACTTAAACACTTTTAATCGTTTTAATTTAAATAATCCCTCAACTTCTTCGCCTGCAATCATTTTAATCAGCAATGATTTGATTTCTACTTCCATTGACTGAGGAAATTTACAATAATCAGCATACAAACGAATGATAGAATTAAAGTTAAATTCATCGTTACCATTCAATTCAAAGAACAGCATCTCTCCGAAGAGCAACTTACTATAAACAGATTGTGTAAATTTTTCATCTTCTATGAGACTTCTCAAATAGTCAAAGAGTTTCTCATTTCCTTCATCTATAAAAGTTTGTATTTGGTAATAATCACTGTCCTTAATAATAAAGTACTTTCTGTATGTATTTAATATATCCTTAACTTGCTCTTCATTCCTGGCCCCCGCTTGCAAAGCAGCATACAAGAGTGTGAAGTATGTCACTCTGAATTTATAATTCTTTCTTCTTACCGGATGATTCTCCAAATTTAAAAATCCGCTGATTCTCTCAGCTCTATTGGTCAATGCACCTAAATTCATTTATGAAATTACCTCCAGTTTGCAACTTTAGGTTTAAACTCACTTTCTGGCCTACTTGGTACTTTTAAAGTGAACCAACTTCTTCTCTCTTTCTCTGAGTTGCTCTTTTGCAAAATTTAAAAAGCTGTATTGCTATCATTTTTGCATCTGAAATCTTTAATTTCTCCATTTCTTATATCTCTTCTATTTATATCGGTTATAATTCCTTAAATTTGTTGGTTTTTCTTGTAATTTTCAAAGTCTATGTTCCCCAATCAATACAAAATGTTAATGAGTTTATAGAAATATAATACTAAGTACATAAATAACAAGACTCCTAGCCGTCAAGAATTATTGTTCTTGAGAAAAGGAGTCTAAATATGTCTTATTCTTTTTAAATTACTTAAGAATCAAAAGTTTTTTCAATGTCTAATTCAAATCCTGGAACTGCCAAGGAGCGAATCGTTCCGCTTTTCTCATTTGCCAAAATCTCATATTGACCATCTTCATTTAAAGTAAACACCTGTACATACTTTTGTAGAGGATTAACAATCCAATATTCTTGAACTTTATATTTTTGATAAAGATTCAGCTTAAATACTAAATCGTGAGCTTGATTAGATGGGCTAATGATCTCAATGATCAGTTTAGGAACGCCAACATATCGCTGTTCGTCAAACCCAGAAGGATCACAAATAACAGATAAATCAGGAATTACGACTTTCTGATTGTTTTCTTCGTCAGACAGAACAACATCAAATGGGGCTGCTAGTACTTCACATTCTTTGCCCATTAATAAACTACCTAACTGAACACTTAATTTCATGGAAATACGCTGGTGACTCGTACTAGGAGATGGCGACATGTAAACAACGCCATCGATATATTCTAACAATTTATTTGATGCACTTTTCAACTCTAAATATTCTTTATATGTGATGGGTGATTCATTTGGAATCTTCATTTTATTCACCATCCTTGTAAATATCTCGCTACTTACAGTATATCATTTAACATTCACATGTTGACGTCAATATTCATAGACTTACTAGTCAATAAATGAAAGAACCTCAATTTAAATTGCAGTTCTTTTCGTTTCTTTTCGTAATAATTCTGTAGTTTTTAGCACAATCTTTTTAAGAGCTTCTAAGTTCTCTAGATCTATATTATTACTAGGTAGAAGTATTTCAGCTTCCTTTATCTCTTTTATTTCATTGTCAATGCTATCTATTTTATCTCTCAGATCCTTTATCGACCAAAGCATCTGCTCATATTCATCGTTCAAGGAGATTACAGAATAAATAATCTGATTTAATTGCAATTGATCTGTATTAATTTCTTTAGTCTCATTAAGAATGTTTCTTTGAACTGATAATATTTTTTTGTTATTTTTCGCCTCTCTTATTTGATTATCAAACTTAGCACGTAGTTTTCCATTCCACCTGAAGCCAACTGCAGCAGCCGATCGATTTAACTTTTCACCTACATATTCAAACGCATCTAATTGTGTTTTACCCTTAGATATATTTTATTACTGTTTGTAAAAGTAATATGTCCTCTTCGGTTTTCCAGGCATCTCTTCTCTTCATCCGGCATCCTCCAAATATACGTTCTTAATCTCATATATATCCTATTGCATATCATTTTATTCTGCTGCCCACTAGTTTGATTAAAATACTTCAAATAGTGAGTTTTGTTTTGGTTTATTTCATTTACTTTCTTTCGTTCGGTATATTGAAATCATGAATGTCGAAGAAGGGAGTAAAAAATCTGCTTGCTCTTTTCATTGTAGTAAAGACCAGTGTTGAGATTCTCGTTAGATTTAGTGAATCGATCAATTAATACACTTTGACATGCTAAAAATTTTTAAGACGGGAAAAATCAGCTAAGTACGGATGAAAAATCTATTTCTAATTTTTCATATACTGTAAAAATATAATTAGTGATCAATAACGATTTTAGTTCCGTCATTGTTGTACTTAGTGAGTAAACCAAAGCTAATTGATATCAACAGAAGCACCTAAACGCCACTTTTTGTTGTGGATTCGTAAAATGGAAGCTAGATCTAGCATGGCTAAAATAAGGTCAAATGGTCTCGATCCAATTAATATCAATCTTGCTGGGAAAACAGACTCTAACATCAAACAAACCTTGTCACAGTTGGAATCTTTGATAGATTAACCAGGATCTCCTCCTTTACAATAATCAATTAAATATATACGCTCTCAATTTTCTTTTTGTGATTTATACAATTTAAAATAATATAAAAAAAAAGAAACGACATTGAAAAATCAGATGCCGTTGCTCCTCTATATCAAATACCGATTGTTCTCCTACCGTTGTTTATATACTTAAGACTACAGACTACCAAATACTGTTTGTTTTTATAATGAGTTATGAAACTTAATCGAATAACATTAGAAGCTAAATAAACTAATAGGTTCCATATTTATCTATATCGTTTATTAATGTTATACTAAATTGCATTAAATAAGAATTTAACGCAATTTCATTTTAAATCGATTTTTAAGGTGGTGGGCTGATGGATTATGCAGAAGTCTTTGAGCAATATGACCATGAAATTAGGCTTTTTATTGCCTATATGAAAGATCGTGAATATTCGAAAGAAACTCAGAAAGGTTACCTACATGATGTAAAACACTTTTTAATAAGTTTGGATGGAAAGTCTGTAAAAGAGGTAACTGATATCGATGTCATGTATTATCTGACTGAGGTCCGTGAAAAAGGTGCTGGCCCGCGTTACCGTAACCGTTGTCTATCAGCTATTCGGCTTTTCTATAAAGTGATGGTAAAGTTTAAAGTTGCTATGAGCAATCCAGCAGTGGAAATCGAAAAAGCAAAAGTGGAGAAAAATCGGCAGCCTACGTATCTTCAAAAGGAAGCTTTAGATGTGTGTTTAGAACTTGTCCATGGTAGACACATTATCCGTGATATAACCATCATTGCTCTTATGGCTTATGCGGGGCTTCGAGTAAGTGAAATTGTGAAACTAAACGTTACGGATTTTGATAAAGATAATTCTAGGATTGCAGTTTTAGGAAAAGGCGATAAATGGAGATACATTCCCCTTCCAATTGAATTAAATCAGTTATTACAAGCCTATTTAGCAAGTCGCTTAGAACCTTGGTATAGTAAAGAAACTGCATTTTTTATATCACAGCGCCGGGGTAGAATCAGTAAGCGTATGGTGCAAACGATCGCCGAAAAAACTTTCACAGCATTATTGGAACAATATCCTCAATTTGCTGGAAAGAGGCTTTCTGCCCACAAACTAAGACATTCATTCGCAACTAGTTTAATGCAAAGCGGTACAGATTTACGCACTGTTCAAGAGCTTCTAGGTCACGAAGATATCTCTACCACTCAAATTTACACACATGTAACTGATGAAGTTAAAGAGCTTGCAATGAGTAAGATTCATCCTGCTATTCCCTTATTATTAAAATCTGTTAAATGTTAATGTTGAAAATTATTAAATTAATTTTAAGATAGAAAAATTTATGATTTTTATAAAAGGTGTGAGTGATTTTGCGTTTCTTTTTAACTTTTTTATATTTTGTTATTAGTTGCATGATCTTAGCATTTGTAGACGCTGTTTGGGCACTAGGTTACGCACCAAAATCGTTTATTAAGATTTTTCTTTTCGGTCTAGTCCCTTTCGTTTTATTGTGGAAATGTAAAAAAGTGGAATTGCTTGGTCTATTTAAGTTTTCGAAGAGTTCTTTTAGAAAATCCTTGAGCTACGGGGGACTTGTGTACGGGATCATCGTAGGTGGATATTTTTTATTAAAGCCTTTCATCGATTTTTCTAATATCACAACCAGTTTAAATGATTCGGTTGGCGTAAGTGCATCTAATTTTATAATAGTAGCTTTGTACATTTCGTTGATTAATTCGTTTTTAGAAGAATTTTTCTTTCGAGGATTCGGGACCGTATTCTTCAATGTAAGCAACAAGTGGTTAACATATATAACAAGCGCCGCCTTATTTGCTCTCTATCATGTAGCGATGATGATTGGTTGGTATGACTGGTGGGTCTTTGTATTAGCTATAATCGGATTGTTTGTTTCTGGTATTGTATTTCACTTATTAAACCAAGCATCGCGTTCTTTATATACTTCTTGGTTTGTACATATGTGTAGTAACTTGGGTATTAATACCGTAGGGTTAATCCTTTTTGGCATTTTATAATAATTGGCGCGAAAAAATCAGCATCCCCTTCAATAGTGGTTATTTAAAAAATGGAATACAGAGATTTAATTCTCAACATTAATCTTTAATAGAGCCCATTATTATTCAAAAATTGAAATAGCCACTTTTGATTGAATAATCAAAAGTGGCTATTTCTCAGCTGCTTTTACATTATTATTCTATTAAAGTTTTTTTAAAATATGCCTATTTTATTCGTAAAATTTAAAGTGGTTATATGAATTATCTAACTTCAATAACCAGTGACAAAACGATAGCTCAGTTTTGGTTGTAATAAATAATAAAATGGCTTTTGTTTGTTCTTATACATCGAGTTTTATTTGTGATTGTAATATGTATAAAACAATAACTCTTTGAACATACTTTTAATAAGATGATCAAGCCGTAACAGATAGCAATTATTTCGTAACTAATTAAATTGATAGACTTGATGTCATAAATGAGATATGAGATTATTGGATCTATTTATTTACTATGAAGTAAAGCTTCTAAATTTATAGATACACTATAATGAAGTCATTAAATATTATTTAGAACTGGTAACTTAAACTCTTAAGAAATCTTTCATTTACTAATATCAATATTTTCTTCCATAACCTCTTCAATCCATTCTAAATCTGTAAGCACTTCGTACACATCTTTTTTCACTAATATCTTTTCCTTGTTATCATAATCAATACTCAAAAGAAGTCGCCCGTCAAATTCAGTAAGAACGAGGTACATTAAGTCTCCAATCTCCTTCAATATTCCACGATGGTCTTTGAAATTTGCTTCTCTAAAACATGTGAGGTTGTAACTATAAAGTGTATTAATAACCAGTTCATGGTCCCATACACCTTCAAAAACAAAAAAATAACCTTCTTCAGTTATCTTGTTCGTAACCGAGATAAGAAAATGATTACTTTCTCCAACATGAAGTGCGTACATTGTAATTCCAACCTGAATACCGCCATACTTCATAAAAGTAACAGTAGAAGTTCTTCCTACTTCTCCAATTAACAGTCTTTGAATAGAATCAGAGTATCTTTGTATCTCGATAAGCATATCAGACTTCTTTCCATCAAAATTCAGTATTTTTTTCATAATATAAATTTCTCCTTTAGAAGCATGCTCAGTTAGTTAGAAACATTTCCTACTATTATATATCGGTTCATACGATCCTATTTGACTAGTCTTTGAAAAAGAAAATTCCACTCATATGTCTTTAAGAAGCTAAATTAACAATGTATATAACGATTACACGTACGTACACGTATACGTATACGTACGTGTAAATTATTTGAATAAAATATGAGTTGAAACTCTCATTGGTTCTACTCATATCAATATTGCTTCACTCTTTTTGACCTAACGTCTGACAACAAACTTTATCCTGTTATCTATGCCTAGCTATGGTAGTGATATAACCAGTCAAAACTCAGCACATGTACCTTTCGATCAGTGTTCTGAGGAGAGGGGCTTCTTCCATTACCATTTCTAAACAAATTGGTTGTGAATAGAGGTATGATTTATAGCTAAAAAGCGAATTATTGACTATGTTGATTCTACTTGAGCATTTTGGACACGTACATGTAAGAGATTGATCAGATAATTATTTGATCTCTTACACGTGAATTATCTTTTTGTGCTTCCTTGTACGAAGAGGGAGCTAGGTTAGACACATTCCCAGCAATAAATTCATAGTTGTATCGTCCATAACAATATCTTGCTTATGATCTATAGCTAACTTAATTTAGAACACGTACGTACGTGTAAAATGTATAAACCGAGAGGACTTTCGTTATTTGAATTATAGAATATCGTTTTTTAAAAAGTTAAATATGTTTCTTACCTTTTCATTATTTCACTTATGTCACCCAGGAGATTTCGTTCTACCTGCTTAATGTCTAATACTTATACCTCAACGTTTACCGCTTAGAGAAGGCATTTCTGGTGATAACTAGAGAACAGTTAACTAGTAGGTAGGTTTTTTATAGCATCCTGCTAATAACTGAACCTAATTTCATAGCTGTATAACCTATGACAAAAAACTCAGCCAATATATGTCCCTTTCTATAATAATGATCTAGTTCACTTCTTCTAATCCTGCACGTACGAATACGTACGTGTTAGTTTTTTTAAAATTATTAGTGGAATTATCTTTGTCGGTTCTCATCAATATCACTTAGAGCAGATGTCACTTCCCTGATAATCTTAGAGAACAGTTAGAACAGTTAACTAATGGGTAGTCCTTTTAGCTTCTATAGCTTCTATAGCTACCACGGCTGCTTTCTGAATCTTGCATATCTAACCAGTGAAAATAGACCAGCTTTTGTCTTATCTCTATAATAATGATCTAATTTTATTTACATCATCTACACGTACGTATACGTGTACGTACGTGCTAATTAATTTGCAGATATGAAAAGAGTCCTTTTCGTTGGTTCAGCTCTTATCAATATCGCTTAGAGCGTAGCAATCACTGCGCCTGATTTTACAGTTTGCTAGTGGTTAGTTTCTATAGCCTCTACAGCGTCCCTAGCTGTAGTAAGCATGTAATTCAGTCCATCTGCTACTACACGTACGTATACGTGTACGTACGTGTGATTTATTTGAAGGATGTTAGTATAATTTCTTCATTTGTTCTGCTCAATTTTATGGCTACCCCATCTGCTATCTGAATCTTGCTATATTTTTTGAATTGAATAGCAATGATGTCGCGATATGACCTTTGAACCGCTCGATGCAAACTTTCATACCGTATCGTCCATGACAACAAACCCAGCTCTTGTGTTCTTCCTAATGATGATCTAATTTAGTTTATCTTCTAATACACATACGTATACGTGTACGTACGTGTAGATTATTTTAAGGCTATAGTGGAACCTCCTCGTTGGTTCTGAACTTATCACTATTGCTTAGAGCAGGTATCACTTCGCCTGATTACCTAAAGAACAGTTAACTAGTGTGTAGTCCTTTTAGCTTCTATAGCTACCATGGCTGCTATCTGAATCTTGCTATATCGTTTTAAATTTACTAGCAATGATGTCGCGATTATGACCTTTGAACTGCTCGATCGTTTACTCTACAAACCTTCATACCGTATCGTCCATGACAACAAACTCAGTTCATGTGTCTATCCCTATGATAAGCCTCTAATTCTGTTCACCTCCAACTACACGTACGTATACGTGTACGTACGTGTAGATTTGTTTCATGGATATCAGTAGAGTGTCTCGTCGTTGGTTCTGCTCTCATCTATATTGCTTAGAGCAGGTTTAACTTTTCCTGATTACCTAGAGAACAGTTAACTAGTGGTAATCCTTAAAGCCTCTGAAGCGTCCCCAGCTGTTACCTAAATCATACAGCAATGATATGGCCCTTCGAACTGCTCGAATGTTTATTCTGCAGACATTCATAATCGTATCGTATGACAACAAACTCAGCTCATGAGTTTATTCCCTATGTTAATGATCTAATTCTGTTCATCTTCTACTACACGTACGTATACGTGTACGTACGTGTAAATTATTTCAATGAGTTAACTAGTGGGTAATCCTTTTAGCTTCTATAGCTACCACAGCTGCTATCTGAATCTTGTTATATTGTTTTGAATTTACTAGCAATGATGTCGCAATACGACCCTTTAAACTGCTCGATACTTTAGTCTGCAAACATTCATAGTCGTATCCTCTATGACTACAAACTCAACTCATTCGTCTACTCTAGCTTTAATAATGATCTAGTTCTGTTCATCTTCTATTACACGTACACGTAATTTATTTTCAAGGATTTGAGCAGAATTCTCTTCGTGCTGCTCTCATCAATATTGCTTGAGCAAGTATCACTTCTCCTGATTTACCTAGAGAACAGTTAATTAGTTGGTAGTCTTCTATAGCCTCTATAGTGTCCTAAGCTAGTATCAGATTCACACATCCATGGTTATATCGTCTATGACAATCAACCCAGCTCATAGATCTATCCCTAGTTATGATAGTGATCCAATTCAGTTCATTTTCTATTACACGTACGTGTACGTGTACGTACGTGTAATTTATTTCAGGGATATCAGTAGAATGCTCGTCGTTGGTTCGGCTCTCTTCAATATTGCTTAGTGTAGCTATTACTTCGTAGCTTGTATAGCATCCACAGTTGCTGTCTGAATCTTTCTATATTGTTTTGAATTTACTTGCAATGATGTCGCGATATGACCCTTTAAACTGCTCGATACTTTACTCTGCAAACCATTCATAGTCGTATCCTCTATGACTACAAACTCAACTCATTCGTCTATTCTAGATTTGATAATGATATGATCCATTTCATCTTCTAATACACGTACGTATACGTGTACGTACGTGTAAATTAATTCAAGGAGGTGAGAAGAATACTCTTCGTTGGTTCGGCTCTCATCAATATTGCCTACTTCGCCTGATTTACCTAGAACAGCTAACTAGTAATTAGTTTCTATAGCCTCTATAGCGTCCACAGCTGCTATCTGAATCATACTAAGCAATGTGTCGTCATATGACCCTCAGCAAACATTCATAGTCGCATCCTCTATGACTACAAACTCAGCTCATTCGTCTATTCTAGCTTTGATAATGATCTGATTCAGTTCATCTTCTACTACACGTACGTATACGTGTACGTACGTGTAAATCAATTCAAGGAGATGAGTAGAATACTATTGGTTGGTTCTGCTCTCATCAATATTCTAAAGTAAGTATCACTTCGCCTGATTTACCTAGAGAACAGCTACTAGTAGGTAGTTTCTACAGCCTCATAGCGTCCACAGCTGCTATCTGAATCATACTAAGCAATGTGTCGTGATATGATCCTGTGAACTGCTCGATCGTTACTCTGTAAACATTCATTAGATTTATCATCCATGACAACAAACTCAGTTCAAGTATCTATCCCTATGATAATGATCTAATTCTGTTCATCTTCAACTACACGTACGTATACGTGTACGTACGTGTAAATTATTTCAAGGGTGTGAGCAGTATTCTCTTCGTGCTGGTCTCATCAGTATTGCTTAGAGCAAGTATCACTTCTCTTGAGTTACCTAAAGAACAACAGTTAATTAGTAAGCAGGGGTTCTATAGCCTCTATAGCGTCCTATGCTAGTATCAGATTCACACATTCATGGTTATATCGTCTATGAAAACCAACCCAGCTCATAGATCTATCCCTAGCTATGATAGCGATCCAATTCAGTTAACTTTCCATTACACGTACGTATACGTGTACGTACGTGTAATTTATTTCAAGGATGTGAGTAGAATTCTCTTCGTTCAGTTCTCTTCAATATTGCTTAGAGCAGGTATCACTTCTTATTGCTACCTAGAGAACAGTTAACTAGCCAGTAGTCTTTTATAGCCTCTATAGCGACCACAGTTGATATCTGTCATATTCGATTGTATAAATTGATTAGCTTGATTAGAGGTTATGGTTTTGAGATGTTCGGCATCAAACACACGGTGTACATGACTACAAACTTAGCTTAGTACACGTACGTACACGTGTACGTACGTGTGCTTTATTTGAATAATATACTAGTTTAAAGCTCTATTGGTTCTGTTCAACTTAATATTAGCTTATAAGTAGCTATCAATTTGATCTAGAGTGGGTAGCTGTTATATCGGTACTAAGCTGCTTTTTGAAGCATACAAGATTGTTTTGTATTGACTAACAATGATCGAGATACGACCTTTTGAACTGGTCGATACTTTACTCTGCAAAACATTCATAATCGTATCGTCCATGACAACAACCCTAGCTCATATGTCCATCCCATGATAATGTTCTTATTTAGTTCATCTTCAACTACACGTACGTACACGTATACGTGTACGTACGTGTAGCTTATTTCTATACTATTAGTAGAATTCTCATCATTGATTCATCAATTTTGCTTAGTGTAGCTATCAGTTCTCCTGATCAAGTAGAGGACAGTTTACTAGTGAGAGGTTATGGTTAGAGAATACTCTTCATCGGTTCTGCTCTCATCAATATGCTTAGTGTAGCTATCCCTAGAGAACTATAAATTACTAGATAGTTTCTATAGCTTCTATAGCGTCCTAAGCTAGGAACTGAATACACAAACTCAGCACATACGTCTGTTCTAGCTATACTAATGATCTAATTCTGTTCATCTTCTGTTACACATACGTATACGTGTACGTACGTGTGAATTACTTCAAAGAGATGAATAGAATTCTCTTCGTTCGTTCCGCTCTCATCAATACTACTTAGTGCAGCATCACTTCTCTTGTTTACCTAGAGAACAGTTAACTAGCGGGTAGTCCTTATAGCTTCTATAGCTTTAGCTACCACAGCTGCTATCTGACTCTTGCTACATTGCTATATAGCAAGGATGTCGCAATATGACCCTTTGAACTGCTAAATCGATTTTTTACTCTGCAAACAATTTCGTCCGTGACAACAAACTCAGGTCAGATATCTATCCCTATGATAATAATCTAATTCTGTTCATCTTCAACTACACGTACGTATACGTATACGTGTACGTACGCGTAAATTATTTCAAGAGTATGAGTAGAAAAACTTCGTTGATTCTATTCTCATCAATATTGCTTAGAATAGCTATTAGCTATCTACCTAGAAAACAGTTAACTAGTGGGTAGTTTCTATAGCCTTTATAGCGTCCTAAGTGTGACATGCACATTCATAGTTGTATCGTCTATGACAACCGACCCAGTTCAGATATCTATCCGTAGCTATGATAATGATCCAATTCAGTTCACCTTTTACTACACGTACGTATACGTGTACGTACGTGTTAATTATTTCAAGGAGATGAGTTGAATTCTCTTCGTTGGTTCAGTTTTCATCCATATTGCGCTAGAGCAGCTATCACTTCTCTTGGTTACCTAGAGAACAGTTAACTGGTGGGTAGTTCTTATAGCTTCTATAGCGACCAATCTTGCTATATTGTTTTGAATTTACTAGCAATGATGTCGCGATATGACCCTTTGAACTGCTTGATCGTTTACTATGCAAAACGTTCATAGTTTTAACGTCCATGACAACAATCTCAGTTCATGTATCTTTCCCTATGATAATGATCTTACTCTTGACAACTACACGTAATACGTACGTATAAATTACTTCAAAATTCTTAGTGAAATACTCGTCGTTGATTCTGCACTTATCAATATCCCTGAGTGTAGCTATAAATTCTCCTGAACTATTTACAGAACAGTTAGCTCGCGGGGTGATCTTTATACATTTATAGTTGTATCGTCTATGACAACACTCAGCTCATATGTCTATCCCTAGCTATGATAGTGATCTAATTCTGTTCATCTTTAACTACACGTACGTATACGTGTACGTACGTGTAAATTATCTCAAGGATACCATTATCCAGCTGCTAACTGAAGTATATTAGATTGTTTTGTATTGACTAGCAATGATGTCGCGTATGATCTTTTGATCTGCTTAATCGTTTACTCTGCAGACATTCATAATCATATTGTCTATGACAAACCTAGCTAAAGTGTGTATCCCATGATAATGATCATATTTAGTTCATCTCTGACTACACGTACGTACACGTATACGTGTACGTACGTGTAAATCATTTCAAGGGTATGAGTAGAATAATCTTCGTTGATTCTGTTCTCATCAATATTGCTTTGAGCGCCATCACTTCTCCCCTTAAATAACAGTTTACTAGTGGGTAGTTTATAGCGTATACAAATACTGTTTGACTCATACAAGATGGTTTTAATTTGAATAAAGCAATGATGTAGAGACATAACACTATGAATGTTCGACATCATTTACTCTGCAAACATTTGTTGTTGGATCGTCTATGACAATAAATCAGTTAAACAATCTACTACACATACGTACACGTATACGTATACGTGTACGTATGTGTAACTGTTTGTAAAATAAAAGAACCCGCCCCGTAGGACTGGCTCCACTTTAATCTTCTTCATATTTATAATTACTAAGTTCTTCAAGTAATTGCTTGAAACCCGATGGACTGAGTGTAACTGTACCGTGACCAAAAGCAAACGTATGATTTGATTTAGTGGATTCCCCCGTTACTATACAGGGTTCAAGGTTATCATACTTCTCTAGTATAATTCTCTCACCATCACTGTACACTTCAAACATTTGTTTTTCTCCCAAGTGAAGTTCATTACGAATCTTCTTAGGAAGTACAATTCTCCCTATATCATCAAGACTCCGAATATACTTTTTTTGCAAATGATCAACCCCTGCCCTTAGTCAGATTCTGTTTATGTTAGTTTTAATCTGATTGATTTTCTGCTTCAGCTCCTTCACCTCTTTTTCATCACCCTTGTCTTGAGCAGTATCTAAAGAGTTATTCAAATCTTTAATTTTTTGGCTACTTGATTCAAATTGACTCACTTTTTTTATCATTTTTGAGTCATCCCCTGCTAATTCTCGAGCTTCTTCAAGGAGTCCTGACCAAAGATAGGAAACTAACAGCTGACTTTTTCTTCTTTCTGCCAGTTCACTATCTGTTAAATCAATATCACTTGCTAGACTAATTACCGTATCGTATTTAGCCGTCATATAGGCAACCTCATAGTTAATTGGTGCATATGCTGGGAAACGTGACTGAAGCTCCTTTAGTTGCTTTATCTCTTTTTTCTCTATCATTTTCTTTACAACCATATCAATATCGGCCTGACTTGGATCCAACTGCAAAATCTTATGATACTGTCCTTCTTTTTCGTATAACTGAACTAATTGCTTCCTTTCTGTATCAGCTAAGTGTTCAAATCCCGCTGTCTCAAGTATGGTTATAGCAGCTTCATTTTCACCGTTTATTACCTTACGGTAAATATCAGCAACCTCATCTGAGCTTAGAACCGATTTCTCTTCTTTTTCAACCTGAGAATTGTTCAACGCTGAAGCATTTACATTTGGATCGGTAGGGGAGAGTATGTTCACTGTAAGTAGAACAGCAGCTACTCCGGCAGATCCTAAGAAAAAATATTTTGAATTGAAGAAACCTTGTTTTTCTTCATGATTGGCCTGCTTCTTTGGATTTGAATTTTCTTTAGATCGTAGACCAAGGTTTGGCTTCTCAACAAAATCAGATATAGTTGCAGCTGTTAATTTGCCGGCAGCTTTAGCTTTTTTAATCTCTCTACGTCTTTCAAAGAACTTCATTTGCTTTAAGCTCTCTTCATATTCAAGGCGGATCTCTTGCTGTCGTTCTATATTTACAATGGTCTCTTCCAAAACACGCTCGATTTCCTGGACTGAATCGGCTCTAAGAACCTGTTCAGCAAATCGAATAACCATATCCCTTTGGTCAATAAAGTCGGTCAGCCGAGGCTTACCTAAAACCCGGAAAAGCGTAGTTAAAGATAACAAGATCACCTCTTTGAGTCCATCAAGCGTTGGAGGAATATTGTAAAGACTATGACCACTAAATTCAAATACTAAAGCCTTTACTTTACTATCTGTTAGATCTACAAAAAGGTTATTTTTATCCCACAAGATTGCTGTATTATGATTGTTTTTAGCCAGTTCGATAAAAGAACGGAAATAATAAACTTGGTCTTCAAAATATAATTGACGCAAATAATAAAATGATTTCATATTCTCTAGATAATAAGTAAACACAAGCCTGTTAGTTACAAGCGTTATATCATGTGCAAACAGGTAGTGGCTGTAAACAGCCAGGGAAGTCCCTTTTTGTTTATATACCATTTCCAGTTCATCAAGGCTATCAAAGTCCGTGTAGGATAGCGGTATACTGTAGTGGACTTCATTACCAATGACTTCAATTTCACCATATTTATTAATGGTTGACTGCATTTAAACTCTCACTCCTTTCACTGTATTTTAAGATCATTTTTAAGTTTCTCTGCGTTGTAAGGGTCAACTTCCTCCTGATCCTTCTTTTCAAGGTCTGGTCCTCCTACAAAAAATCCATCTATGAGCTGAATTTGATTGTTGTTATTTTTAACAAAGTGTAATTTATATGTTTTAGGATCTCCACTTGAATTTTTGCCTGGTATTATATATGTCATAGGTATTATTAGTTCACTAACAGTGAGGTTTGGATAATAGACTTCCTTTGCTTCTTCTAGAAACAACTCAAAGCGTGAAGCACTTAGATCTAAATTATTTGCTTCGTTTCTTCTTGTCCCACTCTCTTGATAGATTCGTGAATCTTTATGAATAGAAATTGCGGATTTTATTTTCTCAGACATTTCTCTTTGTAAACCTTCTATATCTGACGTTGTGTGAGCTTTACGCCCATGAAATTCAGTAAGCACAGCAACGTATTGTTGTGCCATTTTCTTCGCCTGATCAATGTCCTCATTTTTAAATACCGCTTCTCTTTCAGGTTCTTCTATCTGCTTAGCCGGTTCCTGAACCTGTTTTTCGGCACCTAGTGGAACTGTAGATGGTGTGTTTTCTTCTTTGCCGCATCCTGACAAAACGATCATAAATGAAGCTGCCAATAAGATAAGTTTTTTCATCTATTAAACCCTCCTTTTATCTGCGTTTCATAACCATCATTTTAACTGCAGTCTTTGCACCTGAAGACACAGATCGAGCCGATCCGGTGCTAAATCCCCATTGTCCTAACAGTCCTGGAAGCGTCATCGAAAGAATAAAGAATGCTGAGCCTAGGAACAAATGATACGTATCCCCAAAATATTCAGGTGGTATAAGGAATTGATTTAGGCCGACTGCTATTGATATCAGCTGCAAAGCTAATGTGATAAACGCAATGATGAAGTTTTTAAGCCAGAAGTCAAAAAAGTTGTAAGTATCATTTATTTTAGTTGCAATTGCAATGGGGCCGGCTATGTATAAAACAGCCACAAAGGCCGTGCGATAAAATAGCTGTAACATTAAAACGATTAGCAGAACGCCAATAATTAAAATGACGACTATTGAAAATAAACCTGGGCCCATTAAAATATTACTGATCATATTGATAATCATATTGTCACTACTTATCGTATCAATTATTTCTTTCATCAATAGCTCCTGTGCATGTAAGATCCATTCAATAATTGAATCATACACAAACAAAAAGAATGCACTGACAACAAGAGATACTATCTTTTCGTTCCATACCGCTGCGCTGTCCTCCGCGTCAGCCATCCGTAAACTCACTATTTTTGCGGCATTAAAGGCAATGAATATCGCAAGTACGATCTTGGATAAAGCAAAGATTCCGTCTTTATATGCTTCATAGGATGGGTTACCGACTACATCTGTTGGAGAGATAATTGTCTTTTTCATCAGATCCTTGATAAAGTCCATAGCGGAAATCCCCGAATCTAAAGCTATCTTATATACGTGACAAGAAACATCAAACCGTCCGCAGCTTACTGTACGTTCATCGGGGTCATATTTCTTTATAAAATCTTTATAACTTTCCGGGGCGTTTTCAAAAAAAGATTCGTTTTCCTCGTAAAAATCTCCTTCGTCGGCAAAACTCAACGTTGGAAATACCGTTACTGCTAACGTTAAAAACAGGATCCAAGTTAACCATTTCGTTTTCACCGTCCTGACCTCCAAATAAAGAAAATTAGGAAAAGGACAACAAAAACAGCAACACTCCACCTTAATGTGATTTGATATCTTAGTTCTCTAAGTTCATCTTCTGTCATGTCCGTCTTGAATTCTAAATAAAAGTCTCGCTTCGCTTTTTCGACCGGCTTCTCATATATTTTGACTAAAAGCACGAAAAGCTTATCCAGGACAATAAGCGTCTTCTGAGAGAATTTTAGCAGCTTTGCCTTATGGCCAGGAGACAGCTTCATTCTACTCCCCTCGCCTTCGTCGCATTATCCAAAGCTTCTTTTGCTTCTCTTCTCAGTACATCATCACGGGTATCGCCTTGAAGTGAAATAATTACATCATCTGCTTTCCATATTCCATCCTCTTTCATCCATACGGAGTGAATAAAGAATGTCTGAATATAATCATCTGCCGGGCTAGTGGAGCCGCCCATTTCATACTGCATGCGAACAGTAGCATAAGACTCTGCCTGATCATCCCGATCCTTTACCTTTTTTGTAAATAGCTGTTTTACTTCAACATTTGAGAGTCCCGCATCTTCAGACATGTGTGTATCTTCATAATCCTTTTCCCGGTTATCTTGCCTTGCAAAACGCTCGGCTGCAGCAGCTGTTAAAAATTCCTGGTGTTTACCCTTTGCATATGCACGTACAAAGTCTTCAGAGCGCTGATTTAGTGTTTCAATATCTTGAAACTCTGCGATCGTTTGCCGTGCTTTATTCAGCTCTGTAAATAGTTTCAATCCCCAACCAAGTGATACTGCAAGGCTTATACCTAAGAGGAGCTTAATAAAACCTTTTTTCATTTGTATTCATCCTCTCTGCCGGTAGATTCATCAGCTTCACTGTGCAGATCAGACTCTTCCTTACGGCTTCCTATGTTTTGAAGGAAAGGCCAAGGATCTTCTCTTGTACCGTATATATCGCCTGTTTGTATCTCAAAGTGCAGATGGGGGCCGGTCACTCGTCCAGTTTTCCCGCATGTTCCTATCTGCTCACCCTTAATTACATTGTGGTTAAGCCGGACAGATACAGCGGTTAAATGCCCGTATAAGGTAAAGCGATTTCCGTGATTTATGATGATGTGATGCCCATAGTTGCCACCGCCTGATTTCACGGCCACTGCGATCGTGCCGCTGTCTACAGCATAGATCGGATCCCCAATACTACACGCAAGGTCCGTCCCTTGATGCATAGTAGAGGGCTTCCCCGTTAAGGGATGTGTCCGCATGCCATAGGATGATGTCACGATTAAAGGAGGAGCAGTAGGGTAGGCATAGTCTCCAGATGCTATCTGATCGCAGTTTGCCGATAACCCACCAAATGAGTTTACGATACGTGTCACAGTAGGTATCCAGTGTGTATTGAGGTTATTAGGGTCGTTCTTTGCACCGACTGGGGCATATTTATTTCCGATTTGCTCTATTGTTACGAGTCCTTGTGATATATATAGACGCTGTAAATTTGCCGCCATAAACTGTATACCTTCATCCAAGCTTGCAAAGGTCATAAGACCTTTTCCGTCCGCTCTCATGAGGCCGCCAGGGTTGTTCTTATTTACTACGGCAGGAGATTTTCCGTACGTGGTTTCATGCATAGCGATGGACATGAGCAGTACCGGATCAATGCCGCTAGTTGTAGCAGATTCAATAAATACATTTTGTTTCCCCGTAAATACTCCAAGATCGGCAAATTTACTATCGATATATTCCATGTTAAGTTCTCCAGGGGTACAGAGCAGCGGTCCAGATCCTCCAGGGCCTGATCCACCGCTATTGTCATCTACAATAGCGTTCATAATCGCAGCTATTATGGCTACTATCCCGGCTAGAAGAAAAAATACTGCGATATAGTACCTAGCCTTATAAATCAGCGCTTCTTTCAGCAGCTCCTTCATTACCCAATCACTTCGCTCAGCGGCTTTCGCTCAAACCATAGCTGCTTCTCAACATCAGTAAGCACAACTTGCAGTCTGATTTTTTTAGAACCTACAAAGTAGAGACCCTTTCCTGCTTCTTCTTCTTTTCGTCCTTCAACGACGGTAATAGCGGTCTTTTCTTCTTCACTAAACTGCATATTCATTTCCCGCTCCAAGAAATCCACTTCCGTATCCGCCATAGGCAGATAAAACCGCTGCGTTGCTTGGTTGATAACAGCTTCCCCGTAGTTACGCTGCTCATCTTTAGCCGATAAAAAGTCTTTAATAGACTGACTAGCAGGGGTAATACCGCAGTTAAAAGAGCGCAGCATTTTCATTGCTGTGTACAGATATTCCATAGCAAGCGGTACCTTCGGATCGGCAATAATGTGGGCTTCATCGATATATAGCTGTGACTCTGACTTATCGCCGTTAACGACCTCGTACTGAATGTGAGACAAAAGCAAAAAGTAAACGACACGCTGCAGTTTAGGTTTGTGCTGTAGCTCTAAAATATCAAAATCACAAAGCGGGTTTTTGATATCCACATTTGTGTGTCCATTAAGAATTTTTGCGAAAAGTCCTTCAGCGTACGCATACAAAATGGTATGGAAATCAGTGATTTTGCTGAACTCTTCTTCGCCGCTATCTTTTTTCTCTGCAAGGAAATCGTATAGGTCTTTCATGATGGGAAAATCAGTGTTCTTGAGCTTACCGATGTCCGTTTTCTCGTTGATATTAAATTTCTTGTACAGCTCGATCAGGTATTTAGATAAGATGTCTTCTTGCAAGTCATTCATATCTGGATACATGAGCTTAAACATCGTTAATAAGGTGCTGATCTTAGCAAGCAGCGGGTTTCCTTCCGACAATCCTTGCCTTTCCATCTCTTGCTGAGCTTCTGCGCTAATCACTGGTATATCAAACGGGTTGATTATACTGCCACCATTAAAACTGAACTTCACCCATTCGCCGCCAAGACTTTTGTAAATCGCTCCGAATTCACCTTTTGGGTCAATCGTCCGTATGATGCTACCAAGCATCCATTTGCGCATCATATTAGCAAAGAGCGTACTTGTTTTACCGGTTCCGCTCATTCCGATTAAAAACTCATGTTTATTGTGGAGCTTCGTATCATCTACGATCACAACATTTCCGGTAGTGATATTACGCCCCTTAATGATCCCGTGTTGATCAAAGATTTCGTTCTCATGAAAAGGAAAAAAGAAGCTTACTGCTTCCGCATTCATCGGCCGGTAGGTTAGGTCGTAGACCTTATTGTGACCAATAGGTAAAAAGCTATCGAATGCATCTTTTAGCTTCATCATTGGCGTTACAGTCTTAGCAAACGGACCAACTACAGACTTTACGAGCTGGGTTAACCTCTCTAGCTGCTTTAGATCGGCTGCTACAATATGAATCAGCATTTGGAACATATACATTCGCTCGTTCTTGTAGCTCAGCTGATTCAGTGTCATCCGGGCGCTATCAATCTGCGCTTCCGCTTCCGCTTTTCCAGCATCGTTTACATACTTAGAATCTGCCTTTTGTCTGTTCTGCCTAATACTTTCAGATAGCTGCTTTCTTACTTCCCCTGAATCGTATTCGGTTAAAAACTGGACAACGCTGATATTCTCGCTTAGGTCGTTTAGGTTCATGATGTGCTCTTGGTTCAAAATAGCGCTATACTCGGCTGCTACCAGAGTGCGGGTAAAGTTAGCTCCAGAGCGCACAAAGGATTCTTCCTCTTCAATAGAATCAGGTGACAACAAATTCAGTATATTTTCACTAAAGCCAATGTAAGAAGACTCGAGCGTTTCTCTTTTCTTTTTGGAGAAGATACCCATGAAGTTGCTCTCCTTTTTTTACATGATATGATTCGCTTTCATCTGCTTCCAGCTTCCGCTCATTTCTTCATATGTCCGCTCACCCACCGTAAGAGGCGAGAAGAGCGCTGTTTTAAAGCTGAAATTGACCTGAGCATTTTCATAGTCGATGCATGCAAACATGAGATGAAACAGTTCCTCATTGTCTAAAATTTTTGTTTTCATTTCATAGCGTCCACCAAGCATATTCTCAATTTGAGAGCTTACAATCTTAACGTCTCTTTCAAGTTCACTAAGCACTTTCTTTCGGTTTGCATTCGTAAATGGACGTGCCAATATAACGTACCTATTTCTTGAAACCATATTTTTACTCTTCTGTATATCATCGATATAATTCAGGTAACTCTTAGTAAGGATCGCCTTCGCATGAGATTCTTCTTTCGCTGTTTTCTCCTCGATATAACTGCCGTAATTCGTAAGGTTAATGGGCTGGGCAATTTGGCTGACCTGAAGAGGTAACATACTCCTTGGTAAATCATTCAAAAAGGTCTCATAGGCTTGAAAGATCTTTGTTTTTTCCTTTTTATTAAGCAGCGATAAGTTCACACTTGAAACACGGATCACCTTTACGAACCGGTTATCAGTCGTTTCATAGCACTCGGAGTAGATATTTTTTATGCCCAGCTGTTCACGTATATCTTTGACCGCATTCTTTTTTTGTTTACTGCTCATCAGATCACCTTTCATATAGACAAATATTTTTTGTCTTTTATTGAACTGAATTCTCCAAATCACCCGGTGAGTAAAGAAGTTTATGTTTTTACGGTCTGGATGGTGGATCGTCAGAATCAGTAAAAATGTACCCCAAGGTGACAAGCAAATGAGAAGTAGTTGTGCACTAAACGAGTAACCTAACTGAGTGAGATACCAGAGGGCTAAAATTCCAATAGCCATCAGCGGCAATGAGATAAGTAAATCCCGGTACTTGATTAAGGAGAGAATATACTTCTTGGTATCTACATTGAGAGGAAGTTCAATTTTCCCTTCCTCCCTCAGACGGTCCCTGCGTTCTACCGCTGACTGATTATCAAACATCATAAAATCAGCCCCTTAGCCTCCAAGATTGGTTTGGAAATAGTCAACAACCTGTTTTGCCAGTAAGAAAGCAACCAGTCCAGTTACGCAAGTGATCAGTCCTTTTTTAAATCTTGGCTGATTCTCTTCTCCGCCGAACGCTGCCAGCAAACCACATACGAGAATACCAATAGAAAAAAGCGTAATGAACGTCTTAGTGATATCACCAAACAGTGTATTGAATAACCCTTGCAAAGACTCAAACATCCACCATTCCTCCCTTATCATTTGCAATTTCCCTTCTAATAGGAATTTTACTAGACTTCTTCTAACAGTGATATTAGTCAAACCTCCCATGAGAAACTAGCACAATATTACCAATTACTTCCTTATTTTGAATCTGATTAGACTTTTTTTGATTAATTCGGGGATAAAAATAAGAGATCACCTTTTACAAAAGGTGATCCCTTATGTCGATATATTACTGATTATCTGCTCTGCTACTAAATTCAAATAAAATCGGTATGTTCTATTAGTGCTTTTTGCCTTGTTTTTAAGTTCACTTTTCACATTTTCACTCAGAATCAAATTCAAATGAGCCTTTACGCTTATTACATAAGCGTAAGTTTTTATTTCCTCATTCAATATATAATGGGAAAAAAGAGAGCTCACTGTCATCGCGTTTTTCTCACAGTAAGATATAATCTTATCTTTTGTTGCTTTATCAATTGTAATCTCAATATGACTTTTGGACTTCATCTCTTCCTCTAGCTCATCTTGTTCCAGCCTAAATTTATCGCGGTTATTCAGGAAATAGTCTGAAATAAGTAGCCCAAAGAACACACGCCTTGAATATCCGTGTCTATCAATATCTTCTATTTTTGTTTGTACCTGCTCACTGATCGTGGTCGCTGTAGAAACAGTCGTAGTAATGTCACTTGCCAGCGAATCGATGAATCTTTTATCATACACATTCTTTAATATCTCAACTAATGCCAAGGAGATTATATTTCGTTTACTTGTTCCCATCTTATTAGCAGCTAAAGAAATGATCATACCTGCATCCTTATTCAGTGCTAGATTCAGTTTAGGACTAGCCAAGTTATCCCCCCTTAGTTTAATTGGAAAATATTGTTTATTTATCTAAGATATCATCCAGCTCATTCGTAATCAAACAAGTTTTTCCTATAATTACATTGTTGTTTATATCAATAGGTATGTACACATGATCAGTTGCAATATTAATGATGGGTAAATAAAAATATAAAACCAAGAAGGTTTTTTCGGTGAATTTTTAATTAGCAGTAGATTTCTCAGTACTCCTGTGATGTGCTCCGCATACTCTTTTTTATTTCACCTGAATTATGGCTGAAAGGACGTTTCTACGCTCACAAACATGCGAAGTAAGGGATAATTTCCTAATCTTAATTTGTTATATTTATGATAAACTGTAGGTTATATGGAGGTGTAAATATGATTCAACAACATGTGCCTCATTATTTTCTTAATCAAGTTGTATCTGAATTAGGAGAACCGTGTGAAGCGATATATAACGAATTAAAAGAAGGAAATATACGAGAGTTTCTTAAAGACATTATCTCGACAGAATTCACGCCTGCCAATACAAAAGAAATACGGCGTGGTACTAATAAATTAGCTCAAGCTACAAAGAAGAGATGGTACAAATCTTTAGCAGATAGTGTTAAGAAAACAAAAAAATCAAAAAAAACGGAAATATTAAAAGAGATTGCATTACTTGAATCTTTAATTGATATGTATGGTTTCTCTGAATTTAAGAAGCTGCATAACGTAGAAACCATGGATGAATTAATTAAGAAAAGATTAGATGAAGTTGCGAAATGGTGTAGTGATAAGGAATCGAGGCTTATGGATTACAAATACATAAGAGATAAAACTCCTACACAAATAAAGAAAGCACTTCGGTATGATGCGATTATTGCAATTGCTGATGTCCTAATAAAAAACTTTGATGGAAATCTAAATAAAATCATTATCGACCAGCCTTTAAAATATGCTGATCACCCGGTTGGAAATACAAGTCTAACCAAGATGAAATTAACGGATAAGAGCGTTCTCATCGATAATAAACTGCATTACATTAGTGAATATCGTCCTGGCGAAGATTATTCTCTTCATACATTAGTAAGCCAAGAACTTCTTAGCGAAGAGAAGATACTAAGGTCTGTAGATAATACAGATTTAGAGATTTTTCGCTCCGTAATATCCCTACGGGACAATAAACAGTTTTTTGAGAACCGAAAAGTGTATGTTACGATTGGCGACTTAGTTAGAGCAACCTATGGATCCGATAACAAAAAAAACTATAATGCTGTTAAAGAACGACTTATGAAGATGGCTAACGTAACTTTCAATGTCATTGAGCCGAATAGGACATTAGTGTTTGGTATATTTGATCGCTTGGATATTCAGCCACTTGGTAATGGTGAAATTGCAGAGATCACGATTAATGAAGAAATTCATCAGAACTATGTAAAAGGGCAGGTAATACGAGCTTATAGCGATAGACTCGCTTCATTTCAAAATAAAGCTTCTCAGACACTAATTTTCCCTTTACAAAAAGAGCGTTTCCTTTGTTACTTTAGACAGACGGGATACTCTGCAACCTTTGATTACACTTACTTCATTCATAAGGTGCAATTCCGGAGTAAACGAAAAGATGTAAACCTAGCCCTGATAGAGCAATGTTTACAGGACTTTGTCACCCAAAAGGTAACCGTAGAGTCTTATGAACGTAAACGAGATTCATTTCTCATCAATTTCTTCCCTGTGGAAACCTATGAAGTAGAAGACTTACTAGGGAACCAGCAATTAACTCATTTTATTGAAGAAGTTCCCGAACAAATTAATTTAAAGTAAATATAGACGTTTCATGAAGAGAGCTAGCTTGTAATGGCTCTCTTTTTTCTCTTCCAATTTTCCGCTCTTTTTTATCATCCTCTAGACAGCATAATACTAACCCAATTTTAAATACATAAATTTAATGATTTAAAGGTAAAAAATTCAGCCAATTTTCCGCTCTTTTATAAAAACTAGGCCAAATCTCCGCTCCTTTTAAAAACTCAGCCAATTTTCCGCTCTTTTTTCTTCATTTCGATACTTTTTGCTATATATATTAAAATATTTTACGAAATTCTCATTTATAACATGAGCCAAAAAGGACTATAAAAATAAAAAACTCTTCCAAAGTTCCGCTCTTTTTATTATTTTACGCTACTTTCTAGTGATCTTGAGTCTATTTGAGTCTATTTTTAATAGTGCTTCTCATTTTTTCAGCCAATTTTCCGCTCTTTTTTTTCTAAAAAAATTTTAATTAAGATTTATAGTACAAAGAACCCTTGATACTCAAGGGTTCTTTGTAAATTCAGCCAAATCTCCGCTACTTATGTACATATCAAATCTCTATATACTTCAAGGGATTTCAGTTTTTTGAGCCAAATTTCCGCTCTTTTCTCATCTATTTACCGACTAAATCTGCAATGATATAATAACTTCTAGGTTAAGAAATCGACCAATTATTTCCTTTTACATAATTAAGTACTTTATAAAAATACATTAAACTTCAATATAGTGAATGATATAAAGATATTCGTCAGTGTATTGTCTCAAAAAGCGATTAATTTCGAATTTTCGCTGAATCCAATGCTGAATGTTTGAAACAATTTCTACCAAAAGAAAAGAACCCAACCTTTTAAAGTCTAAAAGTGTCGAGTTTGGCGACCTGCACTTATAAGACTTGGAGAGAAAAGTCGGGATCTTGGTTTTGCTTTATGAAACTGTGACTCAATTATATCACGGGTTGAATAAAAGAGAAAGCCGAGGCCCTTAATTTTTCTATGCCTTTTTGGGTTGGATTAAGGAGAGGCTATTTATGAAACACCACCCTGATTTATTCGATGCAAGAACCCTTCAAAATGATACTCGTCTTCTCTTTAAACTCAAACTACTCCTAGGAACAGTTTGTGCGTATGGAGGCGAAATCCCTCTTTCCAAATCAGAACTCGCTAAAAGAATGAAAACATCCGGATACCGGATCAATGTTCTCCTCCAAAAATTAGTTTGTGAAGGTATTGTTCATTCTGATGACAATGGCAAACTATTCTTTAATAAATTTATTTTTATTCAAGAGAAGGAGTCTACTAATAAAGAAGACTTATACTCCAAAAATTTCAACTTCTTCAATTCCGATGAATTTCTAAGTGAAGAACGCAATGTGCAGCGTCTTGTTCTGCATTATGTGGGTAAAGAGCTAGTTTATATCCCTGGGAATTTCAGATGGGGTTATATTAGTGATCTTTATGGTCCTTTAGGACTGTTAAATATACGTACTAGAAAAGAAGCTTTACGCATTTTAGAGAAAGCTTCCAAATACTTAAAAATGAAAATCTATAAAGATAACTTTCAAGTACTAAGCGTTCATCAGGAATGGTTAGATATGGGTGAAGTATATTCTGAAGGTGCTGAGCTGTGGGTTTTAAAACAGCTTAAAAAGCATCGTTTTTGCTGTGACTTTCTATCTCGTAAAGCAGTATGGCAAATAGCTAAAGTAATGGAAGATTACTATGCAAAATTTGGCTATGAGTATGCAACAGAAATTTTTGATACGGCTCTTTTCAATATTCAAAAAGACAAAATGCGTTCTCATCATTTTTTCAAGATGATTTATAAGGAAGAAAATGAGTTCACCGTGAATGAAGAGAAAAATGAACTGGATGAAATAAGTGCTTACTTTCGGGCCGTTATGGAATCGGCCGAAATCAATTATGCAGTACAATTATCCATTGATTTAGAAGGAATCAACAATAAGAAAAAAGCAGCTGAAAGTAATCTATTTGAAGATGGTAAACTTTCACAAAAGAACAATGAAATTGTGGAAGAAGCTAGCAAGCAGCGTGAAAGCATTATCAGTAGACTTAATCATATTCACTATTGCTGGTTAAGTAGAGTTCATCAAGATCCTGAGTGGTTTATACAGAATTACTACCGAATTAAATCTCTTCCAGCGCCTATCTTAGAAATAAAACAAGAGATTGAAAGACTGATAGCGGCTAAAAATAAAAAAGACCGACGTTATGCTATATAGTTTTTAAAATCTTATCTAAGTAGGCTTTTTTCCTGTGTCTTTTTCTAGCTTCCTTGTTAAAAGCACACATACATTACGCAGTGGGATTCTACTACATAGAAGCGACTGCTTTTTGGTGTGTCGTTTTTTACTATCGCTATCCTACTTTATATGTTTAGCAAGCTTAAGAGTAGCATCCAGAAGGGGAGGATACGATCTACTAGTAATTATTCTATCCAGTAAAAGGATTTTTTAATCATAATGTTGTGGATAAGTATTTTTATATCGTGGCTATTTTAATTTTGTTTGTTCATTACTACTTCTTATACTGTTTACTACTAGATTATGATTATGAATAATCTGTTCATTCTTAGGGAATAAGCTTATTTCTATGTGTAAGCTTCTAATAGGGGAGTGTTTAAACAAAGTATCTTTCTTTTTCTCAATCTTCGGAATCGTAGGAACCCAGTCGTACCAAGGGTTTTTTAGCAATTTTTTATGCTCTAAAAAGGTATTAACTAAATGTTTTGACTTATGATATTAAAGAAAGGTTTTAAGAAATGATTTTAAGAAATGGTGTTGTAGAATAGCTTTAATGATGCTTATCTCCACCTATAAAATATATATTTCAAAGGGATTTGAATATGAAAGGCATAAAAGAGAGTCATGACTGAATCATATAGACTGAAGTTGCTTTTGGTGTAATCAGAGCATAACTAAACTCATAATCGTACGTAGTCCACTAGAAATATAGTTTGGTTTAGAACAGATCAACCGTAAAGATCGGTAGAAACTTGAGAAGTGCTCTAGAAAGAGAAAGAAAAGCGTGGAAGCAAATATTTGATCTAGATAGTAAGTTATATAGAAAGCTTATAAGATATGCCGAGTAGAAAGTGACTACCCTTAAAGATATCAGAATTATGATTAACACTATAAGGTATAGATGACTAATACAAATAACAATAGGCATTAGTATTTTATATGAATGATAAAAAAACAAAAAACCTCTTCTCAGAGGTCACCATTAAGCTTTTTGAGAAATTTTCTTAATATTCTTATAACGACGAAATGCAAGTAAGAGTGAGGTTAGAGTACACATGATTGATACAAAAAAATCTTGAGCTTTAATTAGGTCTTCAATCAGCGAATAGGTTCCAAGGAAGAACAAAGTTAATATCATGATGTCATCAAATGTAGGTTTCATATTTAAAAATTTCTTGAACGACCAATTAATAATTAAGCTACTAATGATACCAAAGCCAATTACCCAATAGAAAAACATCGATACACCTCCAAAATTAAACCAAATATTCGGCTGATTGAAATATTACATAATTTTTTGAATTGCCACTCTCATAAATATCATCCCAATAAAAATCTTTCTCAATCTCATCAATTAGATTCCTATCTGTTGTGTAGTAATGTTCTTCAGGCATAAGAACAATAGCTATAAGGTTTTCGTTGAATAGTTTCAATAATGGTCTGATAAATTTCTCGCCTGAATTAATGGCTTTGATTTCATTTAATATAATAAAGAACGAATCGTGCGCTAAAAGCTGAGGAGAGTCATCATAATTTACAAATTCAGATAGTTTAATGAATAGTTGATCTTGAGATGAAGAAATAATCGTAATTTCTAGAGACATATTCAGCAGATTATAACTGATTAGAGATGTTGGATCGACTGACTTCACTTTATTTGTAAAATCTTCTTTTGATTTGTAGACACGTTGAATATTCATAAGATGGCAACCTCTTTCTTATCATTCTCTTTACTATAACCTGAACCTTGGTAATTCTATAGATGTAAATAACCCTCTACATATCTATCTAAATTACTAGAATAGTTAACTTAGAATGTGAAGATGATACCAATGATAGGACTGTAAACTTGCTGCTACATATTTAACTGAAGGATATAGGTATTTAAAAATTACATTTCTCTGACGAGAACGTATAAATAGATTTAGAAAAAGTGGCATTTAAAAATATATCCCTTTATCTACTAGGATCAATTCAAACCCGCTCTATAGCTGTTAGAATGCCTTAGGATAATCTAATCGTAGAATTAGATACTTAACTAATACCGATAGCGGAAACAGATGTTCTAAACAAGCTTCAATTTTGCTTCAGAGGTTCTATTTTTTAAACGCATAGTTTTATTGCAAAAGCTCTACGCTGAATTTCATTATAAATATGCTCCTGAGTATTCGTAAAAACCGGTAAGAGAAAGTGTCTCTCTAACCGGTTGAAATTAATCACTTATTTATATGCGGTAGCTCATTGAGCAGTAATCTATAAGATGTCGAAAGATGCTTCATTTATCTCCCATCGATCGTTATTATCTATAAAATCTAAAATAAGAAGTGTTGGAGGAGACTCAGATTCGCCATCTAAGTATACATAATTTTCTACTATGTATACTGTGTATGTATTATCTTTACTATCATAATCATAGAAATGAAAACGGAAACTATCCAACGTTTTATCTTTAAAAAAGATTTCATAATAATCATCTATTAATATTTCGTTATCTTTTTCAACGATCATGTCTTCGGGTAACAATTTACGGAGTTTGTCTTTATCTTCTGTTATTTGTGCTTGAATAAAATCCAATGAAATTTTACTTATAGAAGAAATATCTTCTTTCTCTTTGTTAAGATTCTTTATATGTATATTAAGTTGGTTTATTTCCTGATTTAATTCTTTTATATTCTCTTCTTTCTCATTTATTTTCTCGTTTATTTCCTTACTTATTTCTTCAGTGAAATTTAATTTTCTTTCTTCTAACCGACTATCATATAAGTCGGATTTTTGAGAACATGCTGTAAGTAGTGTCAAACTGCAAATAGCTAATAACAATAATTTCTTCACGATTTTCCCCCAATATTTAATTCACTCATAACACACTAATTGATGAGTTAGTCGCAGAATTGCTTATTCAACAAACATATCCAGTGAGCTTAAGTATTCTACATTAAATATATAGAGAGTGCAAGGATGGAGTTCAAGTAATCGCAATTCAATAAATGTTAATAACACTACAAGTTTTGTCCTAAGTCAACGACTAGAACAAGACCAGACTTGTAGTAATACAAAAACTATTTTGTTGATATCCACTCTATAGTCTAATTTTGTTTTTAAAACCGAAAAATATCTTAAGATATATGAAAAAAGATAGTTTTAACGTAACGATTCCAATTGAGTACTAGTTGTTTCTTGTTTTTGATTCTTCCCGGTATCCTTGTCTTTCTGTAAATCTTTTTGTTTAACTGGATCTAAAGCTTTGTTTAGAGTTCTCTCTTTTTCTCTATAGTGATCCATCTCCTTCTGATACGTTTTCGGATTTTTTGAATATGATTGATTACTGTTACTAATCTTTCCTTTTGAGGAATATCGATTTTTTAGCAAATAGTTTCTCTATCTTGTCTACCTCTTCTGAGTACTTTTTATATAAAAGCGAACTATTTTCAAGTTTAGTTTTAAGTGAGTCAATTTTGCTTTTTGTTTCTGCTAGATGCAGTACATACCTTCTGGGTTCAAGTTTTAAATAATACATGGCAAGTAAGATTTCTTTTTTCTTTGTATTACTGATATTACTGTTAAGTTTAACCTCAACGAGATAAAGCTTTTTGAGTTCTTCCTTATTGTTGTCAGGATCTTTATTTAGTTTCTCTTTTAGTGAATTCAGATATGTTTTGCTGCTACGAGGGTTTTTAACGAAAACCGTCCAGATCCCATTCCTAGATCTGGACGGAATGAAGTAAATCTTGTCAGATGTTTGTTCATTTTGGTTTAATTTTTCTTCCTCGTATTTCTGCAGTTTACTTCTCTGCCTATAAACAAGTTCCTCAATAACTTCGATGACCTGATCAATACTTAATCATGGTATGATTAAGATTTAAATGAATCTCTTGCATCCAACACAGTACCCTCCTTACGAAACAAGAGTAGTTAATCTTTGTTCCTATATTTAGTAGGGGTGTTTTTTGAAATGAAATCAGAGAATATTTTAAATAATTCTTCGCGCTGTTTTATAGTTAAATGTTCAATTCCAAAATACTTCTCTGCTAAAGCACCGGTCTGTATTAAACGATTTGCTCTTTGTTTTCTTTCTTTTTCAGAGCTTAGCTTCATTAATCGGTGTTGTCTCTCTTTTAGCTGCTGGATTTTTAGATCTATGTCTGTTATGGGTGTCTTCTTTGTTTCATCATGACTCATCCTAAGCACTCGTTGAACCTGCTTGGCTATAGATACTTTCGTCAGTCAAATCCTCCTTTAAACCTTTATTATTTCCTCCCATGTTCCTAAATGCGTTTTTAGCTTCAGATTGAAACTGATCTATCAATTTTTTTGCCTGCTCTATATCCTCTACTTCCCATGAATCCATTACATATTCCCCGATCTCCTTTTGGGCCTGCTCTATGATCTTCTTCTGTTTTTCTCTTAGTTCCTTGATTTGTTCTTCTAGTTTTTGTACTTGTCCTAACTTACTTTTCTTCGCCATTTTCATTTCCTCCTCATGAATAACAATCGATTTATTGATCCCTATTTTACTGGTAAATAAGAAGGAAGTTTACTAATAAATGGTAATTTGTGATACGATAGGTCACAAGAGCGAAGCGAGAGTGCCCATTTATACCCCTGCGATGCAGGGAATGGGACTCGCCTTCTGCTCGATCTCATTCACTAACCGTGAATGACTTTCCCTTAGGAAAGTAAATTTACCTAACGGCAAATAACCCGCAGGGGCTTTTGGAAGGTGGTGAAGACATGGGTTACTTTTACTTTAGCTCACAGATCTTAAACCGAGCGAGTCATTCCGCTGTCGCGGCCGCAGCTTATCGCAGCGGAGAGACGCTCTATTCAGAGCGCGATGGATTGACTAAAAACTATGGTGAAAGAATTGTCCAGCCGCAGTGCTTTATTTTAAAACCAAAGCATGCTCCTGATTGGGTTATGGACCGGGAACGTCTATGGAACGAAGTTGAGAAAATTGAGAAACAAAAGAATGCACAAATGGTTAGGGAGATTCGCTTAGCCCTTCCTACTGTGTTAAGTGAGGAAGATCAGAAGGAGTTGCTTCTCGAATTTTGTAAAAAGAATTTTTCAGATGAAGGTATGGTAGCAGATATTGCAATTCATAGAGACAAAGAAAAGAATCCTCATGCCCATGTCATGCTTACTATGCGTCCTTTTAATGAAGATGGTTCTTGGGGGAACAAGCGTAAAAAGATTAACCAGGAAGTCAGTGGGGTGATCAAAAAGGTAAGTGTTCACCTTACAGATTGGAATGAGAAAGAAACGTTATCTCGCTGGCGTAAAAATTATGCAGAAATAATTAATGAGAAGCTGAACATACGCGGTATAGATGATCAGGTTTCTCATGAGAGTTATAAGAAGCAGGGCCTTGATCGGATTCCGGAGATAAGGCTAGAGAGAACAGCTTATCGTTATGAAATGCAGTTAAAAGATAAAGCAGCTAGGAACAAAACTCTATATGAACCTGCCACTTTTTACGGGAAAATTAATGAAGAAATAAGGCAGCTGAATGCACAACTCGGTAAACTGAGTGATGATAGAAGGAAACAAGTTATCTCGATTTCTGAGTACCAAAACGAAAAAACACTTAAAGAGCAAATCAAGCTGGTTCGCACAAGCAGACAGCTTAGTGTAGAAGAAAAATCAGCTTTACAGATGGTTGCCCAAAGATCTAAAAGCTATGTAGACTTCCGAATCGCTAAGCATATTAAAGATGAAATTGAACAAGGAAGCTGGAAGAAAAAAATTGAAAGTGATAGAGTGAAAATCCTTTCAGAAAAAAATCTCCTCAGTAAAGCGTATAAAGCGTTTCAGGAAGATCCAAAACAGGTACTGAAATTTGGTTTCACACCTACTCATTTTTTAGCTCAGATGAAAAATAAAGTTACTAGCATAAAAGTAATGGAACAAAAAAATAGTGAAGATCTTAGGAAATACAGCTTACTGCTTGATAAATCTGTAAAAGCATTAGAGGTGCAGAGAGAACTCACGGAAAAAGAATTTTTAGTTTTATATCAAGTGAATTATAAGATTCCAGTAGATGAGATGTACCATGCAGTTCAGTATTTTAAGGATACTAGTCAGGTTTTAAACAAAGAAGAGATATCTAAGTATGCCAAGTCTAAGGGAAATGAGATTCATAAGAATGTACCTTCTCTTTCTGATCAAACTAAAAATATCTCAAAGAGTATTTTCATTTTAGATCGCGCAATTCAAAAACAAAGAAAAGTAATCTTAAACTCTTTACAAGAACAAAAGTATGATCTTGTTTATGAGGCTAATAAAAAAGTAGAGCAGTATAAACTCCAAAGAGAGAGACACGAAAAAGACCTAGCTGGTAATGTTGGGCTGATTAAAGTGGAGTTACAAAGTCATTATTCGGATTCCCTTGAATCAATTAAAAATGCTGAATTGATATTGCAGCTTAAAGATCGTCATGAGAAGGGACTTAGTACAGGAAGAGTTGATCAAGATTTGCATCTTATTATCAGTAAATTTGAAAAGGAAAATGCGAATACTTCAGATCAAACCTTAACACCAGAGAAGCAAATAGAAAAAGCATATTCGCAACATATTGTTTCTGGATTACTTCAAGTTTTAGATCAGGTAGAGCGGGCAAACAAAAACAAAAAACGAGGAAAAGATCCTACGGAGAAAAAGCAACGCAGAAGATATAGAGGTCAGCATTTGGATCATTAAGGGGGAAATATGGTATTTAAGAAAAAAGCATGGAAACCCATTTTTGTAAGTATTCTTTTAAGCCTAATATTTTCATATCTGCTCATGGTTGGCTTTTATTTCATTGGTCCAGGGGGGGATATTACAGAACTCATATTAGATCCATCTACCGTTATTCCATTTAGCTATACGCAGGAAAATTTGAAAGTGATATTCTCTTTTACACCGTTCATTATCTTAGGTGCGCTGCTTTACAGTATGAAGACGTCAATTTTAGTTCCAAAACTTATTGATGCCAGTGATTTTGGACTCCACGGGACATCGAAGTGGGGACAGCCATCTGATGTTATTAATGGAAAAACCTTTTCAAAAAGAAATTCATATCAGAGTGATCCAATGAGTGCGTTTAAGATGGAACCGGGAATTATTTTGGGTAAAGTCCCCAGTAAAAAAGAACTTATTATCATGCCCAAAGGGACCAATGTTGATAATCGTAACGTCCTTGTAATTGGTTCATCCGGTTCAGGGAAAGGGCAAGCGTATGTGTTTCCTAACATGCTAAATCATATAGATGAAACCATTATAGTAACAGACCCTAAAGGGGAAATTTATGAAGCTACCCATCAGCTCAAACGAGATCAAGGGTATAACGTATATCAAATCGATTTCGTAAACTTTTCTGAAGATGTAGGCTATAATCCGCTGGATTATGTAGAAGATGACGAGGATGCACGTGCCGTGGCAAATACGATCGCATCGAATGCGGTTGATGATGGTAAACGGGATTTTTGGAGTGAATCTGCTATCGCATATTTTGCAGCAATCATTCTGTACATCAAAACAGAATATGGTACTGAGGCAACAATGACTCATGTAGTGCATTTCACAGCGAAAGCTGGGAAGAACGAAGAATTCCTTGAACAGTTACTTGAAAATTTGCCAAAAGACCATCCAGCATATGACATGTTTACGCTTGCTAATATGAGCGCTGGGAATACCAGAACCGGGATAATGTCAACCTTGGCACAGCAGATCGGAATCTTTGCCATGCATAAGATAGCTAAATTTACAGCAAAAAGTGCATTTAACTTTAGGGATCTACAGCAGCAGAAGACGATTCTCTATATCAAAGTACGTATGAAGAGTAATCCATTTAAGCAGCTTACGGCTATTTTTATGGAACAGCTTATCGACACATTTTATAATATCGCAGACGAAAACCATTCACGGCTTCCGATTGATTCTATTTTTTTACTAGATGAATTTGCAAACATTGGGAGAATCAATGGGTATCCAAATATTCTGGCCACTTGCCGCGGACTCGGGATGTCATTGCACACTGTTATTCAAGATATTGGGCAATTAGAAGATAAACGCATGTATGGTCCAGACATGGCACGTTCTATTATTAACAACCATGACACTACGCTGTTTCTTCGCACCAAGGATACAAAGACTGCTAAGTATTTTAGTGATGTTGCGGGGGAGACAACGATTAAACATAGACAGAGAAGTACTTCATTTGGAGAAAAAAATGCATCGAAAAGTGTGTCAGAACAGTATGTAAAGCGGCCACTCATTACGCAAGGGGAGCTACTCAATGTAAATCCTGCAATATGCTATCTATTCGTTAATGGATATTTCCCTTTAAAACTAGAGAAATCTTATCAGTTTAAAATATACGGCGAATTCTTATTTGGTAAGGATCGTAGGCCAAGTTATGAGCAGTTTTACAGAGAAAAATTCCTGAAAATATTTGGTAAGAGTCATAAGAAGGCAGATAAAGAAATTTCAGTAGCTTATACAGCTCAGAATACAATTACAGAGAAATTACAAGAAGATGGTTATGACCAAGAATTAGAGGCTCAAATGATGGCTCTAGAAGCTGAAATGGAAGTCCCACAAGAAGAAGAGCAGCATTATGTAGAAGAACTGAATGAGGGCGAGGAAATCTCAGAAGAAGAATTAAGCATGCTTTTAGGAAATGTTTCTGCAGAACCAGAGTTCAGGAATACGGAGGATCTTTGGAATGAAAATACCACTTCTGAACTGGATACTGACAGTGATGAAGAAGTTCAGGCTGCTTTTCGGGAGCTAGAAGAAGCACTAAGCAAAATTGATGATAGTGATCCTGATGCAGATGCATTAATGGATGTACTTAACGAGCTAACAGTAGAAACAGCTCCAGATCAAAAAGATAATGGAGAAGGAAAAGAGCTTAAAAATACAGATGATGAAGATGATCTACCTATGTAATGAAAGGAGAGACACCGATGAAATGCATCTGTTTCTTATAACAGAGAATTTTGAATATAAGTACCACAGATAAAAGTATGAATCATAACAGAGAGGGGAAGCAGCATGTACTATCAATATTATGAGATCGTTGGTAGCGAAAAACCTATATATCTGGCTAAACCGGCTGGGTATCTAACCTATGAAGAAATTCCAAATGAAGATCTGCTGACCTATGAAGAAATCGCCTATCTCGAAAAAATAGAAAACGGGGTTAAATTATACGAACCTCTATACCTGAAAGAGGGTGAATAAAGTGCCTTTTCCTAAGTCTAAAGAGTATGAAGCGAAGATGGCTGAGATACAAAAACAAGTGGACCAAGCCATAGATCGAATATTTAAAAATAATGAATTTCAGCATTTTCTAGAAGTAGCCTCTAAATTTCCGAAATATAGCTTAAATAACGTAGTGATGATATATTCTCAAAAACCCGATGCTACTATGGTGCAGGGATATAGAAGCTGGGAGGAGATGGGCAGACAGGTCCAGAAGGGGGAATCGGCTATTAAAATTTTTGCTCCTACATTTACGAAAATGGAGGTGACTAAAATAGATCCGGTTTCGCAGCGTCCGCAGCTTGATAACAAGGGAAAAGAGATTACGGAAAAGGTAGAGAAGATTACTGGTTTTAAGGGTGTGAATGTGTTTGACGTGAGCCAAACAAAGGGCAAGGAAATTGTTAATGTCCGGCAGTTCATTCGTGATGATATTAAAGACAGTAATGGAGCAGCTAAAATGTACCTTCAGCTTTCAGAGCACCTTGGTAAGAAAATGGATATAAGGGAAATGGCCGATGATTTTAAAGAAAATCCTAACGCTCGAGGTTATTATGACCGCTCGAACCATGCAATTCGGATTAACCCTGCTATCCCTAATTCAACATTGAAATTCAAAACATTAGTTCATGAGTATGCGCATTCGCAGCTTCACCGAATGGACAGCCCGTTAAAAGACCTACCAAGGGGACATAAGGAAGCACAGGCAGAAGCTACAGCGTTTATGGTTACAAAGTATTACGGTCTTGATACGGAGGCATATAGCGCCGGTTACATTGCAACATGGACCAAGGATATGAAGCTAGCAAAACAAGCACTTGGGGAGATACAGAAAACAGCAAATAATATCATCAGGGAGATCGACCATCTGGATAGAGAACATATTCAAGAAGTCATAAAAAAGCAAACTCTTGGAAGATCTATTTCACCTGGACAACCAAATCCTAATATAGATGCTGCTAGAGAAGTGGCTGTAACACGCTTAGATAAAAGTGAAGAACAGCACTTAAAAGAGCAAGACAAATCCAGTACAGCAGAAAGCGAGAAGACGAGACCAGAATTAGAACGATAACTAAGGTGAAATTAGAATCAAAAAGACAACTCATGCATTTTATGAGTTGTCTTTTTCATTAATATCAACCGTAAATATTGACCGGATTTTTTTGTTTTTATTGTGATTACTAATTCATTGTTTATATTGAATTAGTCTTTGCGCCTCACATGCTATAGCAGCAGTTTTCTCCCGAAAGAATTACGCTGTCCCACTGTTAAACCCTTTGGTATCAAGCAATTTTAGTTTGATCCGGCCTTCCCTCAGTAATATCTAAAAGGTTTAATTTGATAATTATAATCGATATCGATTATAATTGTACTCAATATCGGGTAAAATTATCATTTGGAGGTGTTTCATTTTGTCAATTATTGAAAGTACACAGGAGAAAATTGTAGAGCTAGAGCGGGCTTTAGAGCAATTTTCACTAATTAAAGACACGTTGCCCTTAGATGTAAGATTTACCACTCAAAGACTTATAGATAATCAGCTTAATGAATTAAAATATCGACTTGAAAAACTAACATTCTTACGATCGGATAAAAAGTGTACTGTTTGTGATCATTGGATACGTGAAAATGAAGATCCCATACACTTGTTTTACCAATACAATAACTCTGTCGAGCCAGCAAATGTTACTGTTTGTCCTTCTTGCATTGGTGCCATGAAAAAAGTAATGACAACAAATGAAGCGGAGAAGCTGTGGGGACTAATACCAGGAACAATTAAACAAGATCGCAGGCTTGGTAATCTTCAGGAATTTGAAGAGGTAGGTTTGGTATATCATACGGGTCGTTACATCAAAATTCATGAGATCGTTATGAGGAGTTATTACGAGCCTAAAATACAAGAACGTCAAAGGAAAGAAAAACGTAAAATTAAAGATAGCCAAAAATCTTCTAAATAGGTAAATCTCTAAATCCCTGAAAGAAATAATAGTTCCACTGTTCATTAATTAGTTAGTTTTGTCAGGCCAGATGTGGGCATAGCTGCCTTCTGTAAATGATGTTGAGAAAAAGACAATTCAGATGTTACCTGTAGGTGAAATATATACAATAGGTGGAGTTTCTGTGGGAGAAGATAAACGATATGAGATACATAAGGTTACTGACCGGGAGTATAAGGTAAGTGTATTTGAATTGATGATTCGCTTATATGTTGATTATGTTGAAAGCCCGGAAGAAGTCCTCCGTATTATTGAAACAAATTGAATTAGTGAGTCATCTAAATAATGGATATAGATAACATAATATATCTAGATAATATGCTGCCTCGAATCCATAAACTATTGATAGTGAATACATTACCATTAAAAATCATTCCCGCAAGGATGTATTTTTAATGTATCTGATTTCTCAGTAAGGAGTTCCATCCTTCGGTAAAACCCATCGATTTTGTGTCCACTTCATCTTCCAAGCAGTTATCAAAATTTCTATAGTCCACATTAGGATAATATTCACGGTTATCTTTTTAGTCTTCTCTTTTCTTGATGTTTTTGAAGAGCTGGTTATACTGGGTTCAAAATGATATTTCTATGTAATCGATTATCTCCATAAGGAGATGACAAAGTTGGTATCTAAATACGTAATGATTATAAATTTTCATGAGATTGTAATTTAAAGAAATATCATTTTGTTTAAAAAGTGAGACAGTAAATCTGTGATAGTTAGTTCTTTGGAGGATGGCTGATCATCAATAATGAGATCTATATCAATGAGTAGATCTAGTCACGAAAAGTAATTATTTTTTTATATTTTTTTAGTATTCCTTCCTCTTTCAACAATAAAAAAGCTTCACATAAAATGTCTCGTCCTGTTCCATTTGCCGAAGCAACGTGCGAGCAGACTTACTTATATTATGTTGGAAGATGTCCTACAACATTTATCTGAATTGAAAAAGATATGTAAAATCTCGAGTTATTAGCCCTAATAAAACTCGTGAAATTTAAAAAGCAAGGGCAACTAGGCGCCCTTGCTTTTTGTTTTCGTTTTTTTTCGTACTTTGAGATTATTTCTATGAGCAAAATCTATAATTTCCTTAGATAATTGTTTGGCTTTTTCTTCATTCATCTTTATCTTCATTCTGCACTCTCCCACAAGCTTTTTACATATAGTATCTCCCTTTATATCTGGATATATACTGGCGTTCTAAAGGTCCCCTACCGCTGCATACAATACATTAACTTAGCAACATATCTACAGTGTTGCAGAGATAATGGAGAAAAGAGGAGATAAAATGTTTAAAGGGGAGACGATGAGAAAGGTTAGATCAGATAAAAAAAGAGCAATCGCTGCTCCAATTAGTTTGAGTGCATATGAGATTTTTTCAAAGCTTAGCTATGTCTGTGATGCTCCAATCAAACTCATTGGAGAGTTTATCATTATAGAAGGATATAAATCTGCGTCTCTTATTGATGAACTGCAGCCATACTTCAAAAGAGATCTTCAGTATGAGAACAGATACATATTTGGAAACTCAGAGCGGGAATCATTTAAAATGAAACTCAATTCTAAGAAACGTCTATATATGAGGTTCCTGGATCGGGACCATGAAAAGATGGCTTCTTTGGCTTATAGCTTAGATAGTTCCATCCAAGTGGCAGCATCTTTAATTTTGACAAAAGTTATTTATAGAGCAGATCTGATGTATCCTATTATGTCCAGGCTTATAAGAAATATACTGAGTGAAAAAGATGAGGCAAAACTTCGAGCAATTACTAAACATCTTAATTCGGTTAGTTCATCTGATCATATAACGATGACTGCGGTGCTTTCCTATTTATTAGAAAAGGGGATAAGGGAACAAAAGCGCATTATAAACATCTTGGAGGAAATAGATCGTTAATAGGGATCTGTGAAGGATCTAGTTGGGTTAATGACACATGTAAGGATCAGGAAGGGGAGCTCTCGATATATGAGGTGTGATGTAAATTTACTTTAACACGTACGTTTACGTATACGTAAACGTACGTGTTAAAAATTACAATCAGTAATTCCCGCTATATAGGAGTTGAATCGGGGTAGATGAATTTAAAAATTTTATAGCGGGTGCTCCTGGATTACTGGGAGGCCTTTATTTGTCCTATGGTTGTAGCTTGGTTTTAACCAAGGCGAGTTCAAAGGAAGTTTCTGAATCCTGATGGGCATCTGCTTCTGAAAATGGTCGGCTGATGGAAGAATAGAGCATCTGTACAAGGTGCTTTACGTTTCTGTCCCTCGTTTTATACCCCGCTACCAGAGAAGTCAAGACTGCCTCCTGTCCGCTCCGCTTTTGGCTTCGCTCCCATCAAGCAGTCAAGCATAAGAGAGCATAATGATTCCGCTTTGGTTTTATCATCATGAAAGGTGCCAAGTGATGGCACCAGTTCTTAAAAAAATTAAAGTAGCTGCCTTAGTAAGTTAAATAAGTCTAATAATTCGTAAAGTGCGCTAGCATAATCTACTAGGAAAGCAAAACGCTTGGATTCCAAATAAAACATCAACAATCTACTTTGCATTTGATCTTTAATTCTTTTTGTCATGTTGGTCACTCCCTTAAGGTAATGACCAACGTAAATCAATCTCTTCAAAAAAAAGATAATCAGCGAACATTTAGTTAAAAAACCTGCGAATTTAGAAAAGAGGGTGACTGTACTCCATTCTCCTCGGACAACCTAAACACCAAGAATTACAATATCAACTCCTATATAAATGAGCCTTCTGAGGATCTACCTAACTAGATGGCGAAATTTTTTATAAGGTAAGATATTTTTTAGACAATCATCAAAAGTATTTTTTCGATCTCCTAAGTATGAGTAAAGTGGATGGTGAGTGGAAAATCCGAATAGTCGATGAAGAGGAAATGCTAAGGAATGCGAATCCAGATGAAGCGATCATTGTCCACAAAAGCGATAGCGGGGAGTGATCGGAATGAAACGCTGGCTTCGATATGGCATGCTTGTTTTTATCTTTTTTGTGAGCTGTACACTGCCAATAGCAGACGCAGCCGATCCGGATAAAATTTTTAGCAATAATATTTCGTCAAATCTATTTAATACTGACCACGAAGTAACCAGCGATGGATCTCCAGCCTATTACCAAATTGATGTTACTTCAAAAACAGAAGACGGAGATGAAGAAGAGAACGTTTTTTCCCAAGCATTTTCAACGGTTGGCAGCTGGATATCAGGGGATGCAGTTAAGGATTCAATCATGGCACAGTTTTATGAAGCCATGAACTTTATGGTCAATATCTTATTTAAAATGAACTTATACATGACCAATGCCATGTTAACCGTTCGGTGATTATGCATTTGATTTTGATGTAGTAAATACGCTAATTGAACGTATTGAGGGAGTCATGCAAAGTTTAACAGGCATTTCCTCGATGAGTTTTAGTAGTTTGGGACTGTATGGAAAGTTAATTGGAATCATTGGAATTTCTATTGGCTTACTATTTGCTTATCAGTATTTATTCAGAAACGCACAAATTGAAGCCGTCGGAAACTTGGTGAAGACATTTCTAATTTTGGTGGTTACGCTGTTGTTCTTTAGTAACTATGCTACGGTGCTGAAGGGAGCTAATTCTCTAACGACCGAAGCTTCGGCCATTATCATGGGAGCGGGTTCGGGTCTTAGTGAAGACGGTACAACAAGTGGAAGGCAAAGCATGGGAAACAATATGTGGGATCTATTTGTACATCGTCCCTATTTATATATGCAATATGGCACAGATAAGGAAAGTGAGGTAGGAGTAAGCCGGGTTGATGAATTATTGAGCAAGCCTCCAGGACAGGATAGGCAGGACTATGTAGAACAGCAAGAAGTGAGTAAATTAGGCAATGGGATGATGACTTACGTACAAGTACCAGAGCGCTTAGTTTTTACTGGACTGTATACCGTAGTTAATGGAATTACTTCCCTTCCGATATTCGCTCTAGCGCTACTTATCATTGTTCTGCAGTTTTGGTTCTTGGCCGTGGCCGCACTCGCACCATTTTATTTACTCATTGCGGCATTCCCGGCGGGTGGCGGTGTATTCCGTAGGTATATGGAAGAACTGGCCTTGCCGCTTATTCTTAAACTGGGTGTATCGTTTATAGCGCTGATCGTATTCACGATGTCTGAGATCGTATATCAGGAAGGGAACACCGATAGCATCGGATACATTGCCGTTGCCATCATCGAGTTTGTTATCCTGGTGCTTATCTTTTTGATTCGTAATCGCTTAATTAGAATATTATTTGCTGGCAACCAGGTTGCACGTCAACTAGCGATAGAAGCGTCACAGCTCGATCGCCGGATGAATGGGGCTAGATATAAAGCGACTCGCGGAGCTGCTCAAGTAGCAGGAATGATGGCGGGTGGACCAGCGGGGGGAGCTGCGGCTGTAGCGGCCGTAGATAGTATGGAAAATGGTAGAGATCATAGCTCCGCGGCGGCACTAGAAAATGAACGCCTGGATGCTACAGATAATAAAGTTGCTTCCAGTACGCTTACAGATAACAGTTTTGAGGATATTCCTCCGCTACAATCAGAAAGTTTAGGAGATCCACCACCACTAGGAGCTAGTGGAAGCGGGATGAGCGCCAGTATGATAGCAGGAGTAATGGCTGGGTCTACTGGAGATTCGAGAGCAGAAGTAGCTGCCACAAGCTCCGTCAGAGATAGGGATACAGGTACTGCACCGCAAACAGTATCTCTAAACGATACGAAAGGAAAAACTAGCGCTACGGGAGACTTAGCGAGATCGCGTAGCACAACGAGCGGACAATTTCCTGAAAACGTTACACCGTTATACGGAAATTTAGGTGTAGCAGGGGATACAGGTTATGAGGACGCTACTACTAGACCTAATCATTATTTCGCGGGTGATGGTAGTTTAAGAAATCAATCGGAGTCCTTAACCGGTGGACAAGGATCTTCAGATCGTCAAGACTATTCAGGTTATGATGCTTCCTTGTTTTCATCTATGCCGATGGAGGATCAAGCTATAGACTCGCGGCCACCTCATAGCACAGCTAACAGCGGACAAGCACCACAGACCGTACCTCTGAGTGTCATTCCTAACAAAGAACATCTACATTCAGAACAAAGCCAAGGGAGTAATCAAAGAAGACAGCAACAGGAGAATTTCCGAACATCCAGGGGGATAGAGTCACTTGGAAGTGGATTTCAAAATCGTCAAACAGGACACCTAGAGCATACCACACCTATACGATCAGGGCAGCAGGAGAACCGTGTACAAAGTATACCGCTACATTCTTCAGGTACTCAGCAGGAGAGATTCCGAACCCGAACATCTAAGAGGGGAGAATCACTTGGAAGCAGGGGAGTAGATCGTCAAGCTGAAAATCATGAGGAATCCACACCAATACGATCTGGGAAACAGGAGAACCGTGTACAGAGTATACCGCTAGATCCTCGTAATAGAGGGAGCGATGAGTCATGAAGGAACGAGTAATGAAATGGCTTGGGACGATCATTGCTTTAGGTATGATCGCTTTGCTTATTGGGTCAATCATTGAAGGAAATCGGATTGAACAAGAAAAGGCTGCTGAAGAGAAGCAGCAGCCTGTCACCGAGGAGAAGCAAACTGTTCGCAAGTATTCCCCAAATGAGGAAGCGAAAGCGGAGAAGTATGCTGAAGAGGTGACTGCTCCAACAGAAGAAATGCAGACGGAGGTCCAAAAGGTTATTCCGGAGTTTCTGAAGGTATACGTACCGTTCAACATTGAGAACCCAGATGACTTTTTGAAGAAATCTCTACCTTATGTAACTGATAACTTGTATAAGGCATTAGAACAGGAGCAGCGCCGGGGAACCCTAACGATTGTTAAAACGAAGGTGCTTAGTGTAGAGCTGGAACCACAGAAAGAGGGACTGGAGGAACAGTGGTGGAATGCAGATATTGAGGTAGAGCATACCGATCAGGACAGCCAAACGAGTACAAGTACGTTAGCTTATATCATTAAGGTCAACATGATTGATGGTAAATGGAAGATTGATGATTTAGCTGTACGTTCAAGGGCGTGGAATTCATGAAGAAATTCACTATACTTGGCGGTTTGGCCTTCATTCCTATACTTTTTGTTGGTGCCCTATTAGTGCTTATGTTAATGGTCATGATGTTCAGCAGCTCCGATTCTGAAGGTAATTATGGAGGCGGTGGCTGGGGGAGCGGAATCATATCTGCTTTGGGTGAATCTGAAATCCCAGCAGAGTATATTCCAATCTATCAGGCGGCCGCAGAAAAATATGGAGTTCCTTGGAACCTCTTAGCGGCAGTACACCGAATTGAAACTAGGTTCTCTACGTTAGATCCTATGATTTCGTCCGTTGGGGCAGAGGGGCATTTACAATTTATGCCTTGTACTTTTATTGGATGGGGGCATAGCTCATGTAGTGGTTCAGGGGCTGGAAACTTCAGCGATGAGGAAAAAACTAGTTTGGAGTTAATCTCTAAGTACGGGGGATATGGCGTAGATGCAAACGGTGATGGAAAAGCAGATATGTGGGATTTAGAAGATGCAGTCTTTTCCGCAGCCAATTACTTGGGAAAGAGCGGAGCGGCTTCTGGTAACATTGAAAAAGCACTATATCAATACAATCACAGCCAGGAATATGTATCAGAAGTAATGAAATACGCTACGCTTTACGTGACAGAAGGATACGATGCTATTATAATTCCGCAACCGGGTAAGGCTGGATTTAGTCGTCCGGTCAACGGCCAAGTTACATCCGGATTTGGCCCACGTACCCATCCCGTTACGGGCGAAGTAGGAAAACCACATGAAGGCGTAGATTTTGCTTGTTCGCATGGACAACCGATACCCGCATCTAAAGCCGGAAAGGTTATTATGGCTGGCTGGCAAGATGCGAGTAATCCAAGTGAAGGTTACGGTCAGTATGTACGTGTGGACCATGGGGGTGGCTATGTTACTACCTATGCGCATCTGTCTTCCATTAAAGCTCGTGCTGGGGATCAAGTATCTGCAGGAACCGTGCTTGGTGGATGTGGGTCAACTGGCAGTAGCACCGGGAACCATCTACACTTTGAAATCATTATCAATGGTGTAAAGGTAAATCCTTTGCTGTTTGTAGGGGAAGTATATTCCGCAATCCGATAATGAGCGCGCCATCCATTGTATGTATCCTACCCATTAGTATAAAAGAATTAAAATTAACAGCAGCCTTTTCTGGCTGCTGTTTTCACTAACATGCTGGTAATAGAAATTAATGCACTTCTTCAGCAAGGGAAAGCCAAAAATATTCCCCTATACCAATAAGAATTTCTTCCTTACTATCGTCACTAATAGTCGCTACATGTTTAACAGCTTTTATTTAAAACAGGTTGTACAAGTCTTATTCTGGCGATGGAATCGAATGCAAGATTATATCTTTCTTGATAAAGCTCTACATATTGTCACAAGTTCATCCGGAACAGTCCATATTTCCCCGAAATAAAACTAAAGTAGACTTTGTTGTATTAGTTTATGAATTGACACCTAGAGCCCCCTTCTTAACTGCTCATGCGACTTAAATTCAAGGCTATAGTTTCCATATACTCTTGATCGAAGCCACGGTGCCTATCTTTAACGGAGAGTCGCTTAACCGTAGCTTCTTTTCCCGGCTTTGTTCGTTCGTTTAAACACTCCATTTGTTTGAATCATTGGCAAAACCTCCCCTATGAGCTTTCCGTCTCTTTCCTTCTCGGTTACCAATACCTTTAACATTGGTGGTATGGAGTATACAAAGTCAAGCATCTGTCGAAATGTCTTAGCCGGTTTATTGGTAAAAGACGAGTGTTTTAACAGTGATGGTAACCGTGCGTGTAAATATACTGTTTCAGGAGATATCGTTTACAGTCTTGACGAAATTGAAAAAGATATTGCTGATTAAGTGATTAATGAATTCTCAACTAAGAAACCGGAACCGACGAATTATCCAATAGAATCATATACTGTCGATTCGAAAGGCCCGTGCCCATCTAACAAAAACTAATTCAGTACCTTTTTTTTGTGGGTATGTTTAAAGTGTATGTATTATGTATTCGTAGTAGTAAAGATCTTCATGATTTATGTTATTGATTACGGTGTATGAAACCTACGATTTTGGAATTTTGTATATAGCCAATAATATTAAGGAAGTAGTATTAGTATTTCAAGCTTCATGGAGACAAAGACACGACTGATTCGTAAATATCAAGTAACTACTATGGGTACAACATTAACTGGTTTGATTTTGGAGCTCATTTGTCCGACTTTAACTTTTATATAAAATAATCCACATCTTAATCTTTATTTTAATTCTTGCTTATGAGGATATTTATTATTTGATAAATTTCCTATCATTAAGAATACTAATCAGAGAATCAATCGAACACTCTCATTTTTTTAAATCTGAAAATATAGCCACAAGTATATTTTTTCTTCAGCGGAACATAATATCTAGTAGTTATTGTGAAATATAGAAATGTGTAACAATTAATTTTTATAAAAATGGAGGGTTTTGTTAATATGAAAAAAAATATCCTTAGTGCGTTGATTTTAGCTTTGTTAGTACAACTTTCCTTAGTATCATTTAGCTTTGCACTAGCAAATCCCAAAAATCTGTCTGCTGTAGAATTCTATAACAAAATAGATCATTCTGTTTTTAGTGAATACCAAAATGCTTCATTAAATCTTAAGGAGTATATACAAATTAAAGATTTAGTAAAAATTACTGACAAGATAGATAATAATACAAAAGACAAGTATGAACGAGTATTCAAAGAATATGCAGCTCATAATTCGAAAGAATGGGATAATAATAAGTATGTGTATGTATTTATTAGTTTTAAAGATGAACCGAAATATACGAGTTCAAAATATGCAATATTTGACGCCACAACTTATCAGTTAATGTCATCTGGTAAAGATTGGGGTCTTAAGGAATAATACTTTCGATAAACAAGATGACTTTAAATTGAAGTCATCTTGTTTATCGTTTTCTAAGAGTTTATAAGTTATTCTATTTTAAGATATGCCAAAGGATATACAGTTATTGGTATATGAAATACTTTATTAGCAAGAAGCAATGCCTAACTGGTACTAAATAGTTGGAATACTAGGAATGTGTAATCACTTACTTGAAATTAGTTATTAAATCGGTAGAAAAAGCCAAAACTCTATTTTTTATACGAAGCAAACGGTTTACTACATAAACAACCATTAGGCATTTGGATTTAATCCTGTCAGGTAAGTACATTGAAGTATATCCTCTCGCTAAAGTAAAGAGTTATTAACCCAAAAATATTTCCTCTCTTAAAACTGTAACATAACACATAATATTACAATTAATGTCAAAATAAAAGGTAGATTTGTGAAGTGACACATGATAGTATAAATTTACAAATCTTTTATTTTATGGAGGTGATTTCATGAGAAAAATATTGCTTACTTTTTTTGTTTTGTACTTGGCGGTTGTTACCCCTGCAAGTGCTGCGACGGGACCAATTAATACTACAGGGTCAAGTTGTGGATTTGGTATTACAACTGTGAGTGGGCAAAAATATATCTATGCTTTTGCGGGAACGTACCTTAATACAAGTGATAAATATCGTAAAGTTTTTGTCGCTGTGAATTTATCTGAAAACGGATCAGTAGTTAAGTATGCTGAAGATACTAAAGAAAACGATAATTATGCATATACAACCACAGGGAATTATCTTTACAATAGTTCCCGTACCTATACTTGTGGATCAATACATAAAGTATATGAAGGAGATCAAATTTATAATCATACTGTGGCAAGCAGAACTTATCCTATAACAAACTAATAACCTGGAATTGCACATACCTTGAACTGAGATACTTATCCTCATTTTTAAAGTACAAATAAACATTAAACTTACAAAAAAGAAACGAACAGGCACTGCTCGTTTCTTTTTTGTGCTTTATACAAGATTTTCTTTTTTAACGTATCATGTGTACATAAAAGCTGCCGATCGCGAAAACCGGCTGCTCTTTCAGAGTAGGAACTTGATTATTTTTTATTACCTGTTCAATTTCATCTATTGAGTCTCATCTATTCATCTAATTATAAACAATAAATCAATTAAGCCCCATATTTATACTAATTGTTATATATTCTATTTTTGAGTCTCTACCGTCCATAAAGGTACACCATTATAGACGCTCAGCAAAGTAGTGTAATTCAGTCTATATATCACGACATATAAACCTTTATGAACGTATATAAACTAATTGTTGTTTATATACATCTAGGGTTATAATGAAGGCAACAAGAGATATAGATTGGTGGTTTGGATACAATGGGAATTAATTTTGGGTACACTCGTGTGTCAACTAAAGAACAACACCTGGACAGACAGTATGAAGCATTGAAGCCATATGTAACGAATGATAAATACATATATAGTGATAAGGCTTCAGGTAAGGATATGGATCGTGAAGGTTTCCAAAATATGCTGATGGCTATGCGTAAAGGCGATACACTCTATATTAAGTCTGTAGATCGTTTAGGAAGAAACAAGGAACAGATCAAACAATACCTACAATACTTTAAAGATGAAGGTATTCGTGTAAAGATTATTGACTTACCGACGACTATGCAGGATGTTCCCGAAGGCCAAGAATGGGTTATCGATATGATAAACAACATTATAATCGAGGTTTATACATCCATTGCACAGCAGGAACGTGAGACTCTTCTACAACGTCAAGCTGAAGGTATTGCGGTTGCTAAAGCTAAAGGTAAACATTTGGGAAGACCTAAGTTAGAACTACCTGAAGAGTGGGGTAAACTGTATAAGCAGTGGAAGGCAGGAAAGATTACAGCCGTAGCATTTATGGATATGGTCGATATGAAGAAGCCGACCTTTTATAAAAAGGTGAAGGAGTACGAAGCCACTTTGTAGGTATGCAGCCATCAACAGTAGGGAATTAAATTCTAAGTTTTCCAACCTAAGGTTTATTTTTATCAATATACAACTAAAACTGATCTTATACGTCCGTTTAAAACGATTTTTATTTTCATTTATGGGTAACTGGTCACAAAAATGCTTCTAAAACGGTCCAAGTTTTACTATGTAAAAATTACCGTCATTTTGGATCCTTCAAAAGGCTAGCACTAACAGCTGGCTTTTTTTTGTGTTGAAATAAGAACATACGTTCGCTTATAATTACTTGTATGAAGAAGCTGAAAGGATGGATACTATGCTCGATGATTCCGAACGCAAGATACACCGGATACTACACAACTACTCCGTTGGACGAGGGCGGTTACCATCTATGCAAGAATTGATGATTAAAACCGGAAAGTCTGAAAAAGACATTACTGAAACGCTAATTAGCCTGGAAGATAAGCTTTTTATTATTTGGGATAATAAGCGACAAGTCGAATCGGTTAAATTACTTCAAGGTTGGGAACAGCAGCTTAGAAGCGAACCGTTTAAACCTTTAGACAATCTAGATTACTGGACCAAGTATTAGGAGGCAGAAGTGTGTCAAAAAAACTTAGCAATAACGGTTTATATGAGTCTTCACGTATGATGCTTCCGGAACACCGAGAAGCGTACAATGAATATATGTCTAAAACTGATCTGAAATTAAAACCGATCATCGATGAGCAGGAATGGCAAATGATTGGGGCTGCACTTTCAGAGTCGTTATGTGGCCATGTTAAAGTAACTCTGACGTTGTATGCTCCACACGAATTTAAAGAGTTGACAGGTCTCGTTTCTGTAATCAACACGTACCGTAAGGAAATAAAAATCCATTATGACGATGACTGGGAATGGATTTCGTTCGATAGAATTGTATCGGCCCGTAGATGAATTTAGGAATAACATATATGAATAAATCAAGGTGTTCCTGGTTATTGGGAGGCACTTGGCAATTAAATGAGAAGCGTGTTAAAAGAGTAGTGTGGCACTTTTTTAGAAGTACAATAACAGGAAAGATAGGTGGAAGTAAACCACTATTGAAATATCTAAGAGAGAATAAAATTAAAATACAATATCATTATTATTTTTAGTTTATAAGGAGTTGAATTTTTGTTGGATTATCCATTAATGCATCCACCATTTGAGATAAAAGATTTTAAGGAGATGACGAGAAAAGAAGCTAGGGTTCATTTTAATTGGTATGTAAATGAAATACCGATTCGAATCGAACTCTTAAAAAAAGCATATGAATTTACAAGTAATGGATCAGAAACAGATCTCGATTATTCTCCGGAATCCTTAATTCCTTTATGGGAATGGTTTGTTAATGATATAGCTGAAGTGGTGAACCTGTCGAAGGAAGAAATAGAAAAAAAATTATCTGAAACACCTGAATGGATACACTCTTATATTAAAAGAAACAAATTGAGTGTTTCTAGCCAAGGAGTTGCACTGGATATAGGATTATACCTGGCCGAGACCCTTAAAAAAAATATAGATTCATTATATTGGGATTTTAAGTCAACTTCAAAAACGTATATTTTTTGTAATAAACCTATACTAAGGCATCCCACTGTAAAATGGTATGATTTTGAACCTGCTCATATGGTTTTTAACTTGCTTTATAATTTATTAGATGGTAATAGGGATATAAAAGCTTTATATGAATTATATACAATTAATCAAAAATATTTTATTTAAAGGAAAAAGTAAACGATCAAGCAGTTCTGTTTAAAAAGCGCTGCTTGATTTGATATATTAGTTCCATTCAGTTACTATATCCATTAAGTAAAAATGGATACAATTAATTATGATAAAAATAAATGAGGGATTGGAATGGATAAAAAAGAATTTGAAGCTGTTATTCAATTACCTTCAAATATTCGTTATGAATATTTTATTAAAAAAATAGCCGATAATGAAGAAGTTTGGGCTCTCTATGATAATGGTTGGGCTTTAACGTCAGACGATAACGGGAATCTATTATTTCCTTTCTGGCCAAAAAGAGAGTTTGCAGAAGCATGTGCGATTAAGGAATGGGAATTATATAAGAGTGAATCGATAGTTTTATATGAATTTATAGATGATTTATTACCACACTTGAAAGAGGAAGGTATAAAACCTTCTATATTCTTTAATAATGATGACTCTGCAGTATTAGAAGTCGATGTCTTAATTAAAGATATTTATACAGAGCTAGAAAACTATTAGTCTAGATAGAAGTTTTAAAGACACCGATCATTAAGTTATGATCGGTGTCTTTAAATTTGTAATAGTAAGCTATTTCTTGGATCTATACGGAATAGGTAAAAGTTCTGTATTTGATACTTATATAATATGTAAGAAAAATTTTAAACATAACCTTTTTATGAAACTTTATCAATGCTTCCAAGTTTCTCTTTTAGTTGAAGCTAGAAGATATACAACAACGCTCGTCATCTTCTCTATACAAAAGATGACGAGTTGTGTTAAAATAAATGTAGCAAACCCTGATTCTACCGTTTGCTAAGCGCAAATAAACTTGTCATCTTCTATAGAAGCGAAATGAAGGAGCCGAAATAGTCAACGGTGATCGAATCGAAGAATGGTTGTAAGTAAATATTACCAATACATAAGGAGAGTGAATTGAAATGTATTTTGTAACAGATGAACATAAAAATAATTTTGAGATGCTTGTTGAATTTTATAAAGCCGAACAAGATTCGGAGTACAAATCAGCTTGTTATGTATTAGCACTTCCGGAAATTTATAATAAGGTCAACGGGAAATTTGGTGAACGACCGTTTGATTGGATGTATAAGTTTGAAGAAAAAGAAATAGTAGAAGAAGATTTTTGGACTAAAGAAAAAAGGGTAGTTATTGATCGTATTTATGAACTTGATGAGAATGGAGAAGAGTTGGAATCCCAAGCTTATGGTTACCTCTCTAGTGGATATCGTAAGATCGTTCAACTAGCTCAAAATTTGTTTAACAGTTCTAATGAGTTCAACTTATGTGATGCGCTAGGTACTTGGGGGGATGATCTTTTTCAAGTATATCAACAAGCTGTTCTACTCCGGACAAAACGTCAAGAATCATAATAATAAGACAAATTTGACTTGGATAAGGAGTAAAATGCACATGTCTACTATGTTCGGATTATTTGAAAATCATCTACGTAAGTCAGGAGTATCCGAGCGGACCATATTAAATTATTTATCTACGTGGAACAAGTTTGAGAATTGGATTAAAGGAACTGATCCGGATCTGTCTGATGCCGGGACAGCCACACAAAAAGATATAGCGGATTACAAACGGTATATGCTGCTTTCCGGAGGAAGAGGAGGGCAGCCTGCCAAGCCGAGCACGATGCAACTTACGTTTGTTCATTTAAATGCGATTTTTCGTTTTTTTGCCGATCAGGGACTTATCCAAGATAATCCGGTGGGTCCAATTAAAAAACCGCCGGCAGCTAGACGGTCGCCAAAGTGGCTTACTCGAAATGAACAGAATGCATTACTGAGGGAGGTGCGCGGGCAAAATAGCAAACGGGATTATGCAATTGTGCTTCTCATGCTTCGGGCGGGCCTTCGAGTTCATGAACTCTGTGATCTTCAGAAAAAAGAGGTAATAATGAGTGTAAGGTCCGGCAGCGCATATGTTCGAGGAAAGGGAGATAAAGACCGGGAAGTACCGCTAAACAATGAAGTTCGTTCTGCATTGCAGAGTTACTTTGATGATCGAGATGATACGAGTCCGTATGTTTTTGTTTCACAGAGATCGAAGCAATTATCTGTTCGCGGTGTACAGCATATGATTGAGAATTATAGAAGCCGTACAAGAATTGATCACTTGACTTGTCATGCCTTAAGGCATACTTTTGGTCACGATTTGATTAGTGCTGGTAATGACTTGCAGCAAGTGGCTATGTTAATGGGACACTTTAAGAAAGATGGGACACCTAATATTCAGATGACAATGATCTATACGACACCTGGTATGGAGGATTTAACGTCTGCTGTGGAGTCAATTAGCTGGACGTGAAAGGAAGAAATGGGTCAATATAAGAAGGACTGACCAACATCATTTATCCTCCTCTGTATATCGACTTTTAACAGAGAACCTTGGATATTATTTCAAGGTTCTATTTATAGCGGGAATATAGAGTAGAAAAACTATAGTATCGGTTCTTTTTATTTTCATGTGGCTTTTGACGTTAAAAATATGGCTTTTCAGGTTAGGATTGTGAGATATCAGAAATCATTAATCCCAAAATATAAAAACAGAAAAAGGGATTCTAATAGGAGACATTCGCTCGATATTTCGGATGATTTTTCCACTAAGCTAACCGGCAGATTAGCGTGAAGAAACGTACGAAACTTTATCTCGATGAATAATAAGTTTTGCTCAGGTAACCTTAATAAAAACATGGATCTTTTATTAAGGAGGAACAAGAGTGTTTAACTACATAGTACTCGTATTAATGGTGATGATAAACGTATCAGGACATAACGAATGGGTGAACATTGATCAAACTGAAGAGAAAGTTATCAAGTCATATGAAAATCGGAATGGACTAAAAATAACTCTTCCTACGTTTCTTCCGTACAATATAAAAAAAACTGAAACAAAAGATATCAATAAAGAACAAATAGAAGTCCGATATTATGGATTTGAGGCAGGAGATCAAATATTATTAAGCATTAGTAAAGAGAATAAAAAATTTGATCGTATTAAGCATTATGATGGAGCTTCCTATGCAAAGAAATTATTCTTAAAAGGAGAAGTTCCAGCTATTTTGTTAACTAGAGATTATAAAAGCTTAACTTTTGTTGACTCAGGAATACAGTATATAATTACTGATTTTACAGGAAGGCCACTTGATGATCAGGAAATCCAGAAGATAGCGGATTCAATGTTATAATTTAAAAATGTTGTTACTCTAACTGTAAAACTTTCACGTAATCATTTATCTATTGCTAAAAAATATGAAATGTGGACATATGACAAACTTTTTGAAAATGGCACAGTCACTCATCCAGATGGCTGCGTAATCCATCGACTATCTGGCTGGGATATACCTTATTTTGCCCAACATTACGGATTAGCGTCAAGATTTCTCGATTGGACTACAAGTTTAGACTCAGCCTTGTTTTTTGCTTGTCAGGCTGCTGATCAGGATAGTAAAGACGATCCCTGCTTAAGGTTGTTAGATCCAGCTAAATTCAACAAATATAGTATAAATGGAAATTATGCGGTCTCTCCGGATGGTGATTACATGGAATATTTAAAACAATATGTATCCTTTCATCAAATGCAAAGCCCCGTTGCAATTAGCCCCGGTTACGTTTCAGCAAGTAATGAAAGACTTCAACTACAAAACGGTCTCTTTATTTTTTCAAGTAACATTATAGATATAATTAAATATGTTAAAAACGCAGGTAACAAGCAGAAAATAATGCACAAAATAGTGATTCCAAAAGCAGTTGCAAAAGACATATTAAAACATAATCCAATATCAGCAAGTACATTAGGATTAGATGATGATCATCTCGCCAACGAATACTCCTTCAATAGATTTAGTTTGACACACAGTTAAAAATCACTGACAAACAGCCCATTTCTCAATCTAATGGCTGTTTTTTTCGCTTTCTTTTTATCGCATACATTTCTTATCAGTTATCCATATCTATATATTTTGCATATGTACATATAAGATCATTAATATGTCCAGAACGTCCCCAACTATGTTTACAATTCATTTATTCATCACCTCTAAGACCTTGACAGGAATCGAACCTGCCTATACCATGAAGGCCATAATAAAATTGCAGTGATCTTACCTGCATTCCCCGCGTAGCGCTTTTGACGATAATAACCTAGCTTAAACTTCACTAGACGTCTACGGCACAAAGCATTCCTTTAGCGCTACCGAGTCCTGCAATGATCGGGTTAGCAGGGACAACCCGGGTGATTAACCCTATGTCCCTACTTTATTATAATTACAATTTCAAACTAATATCTTTTATTTTAGTTTGAAAATTCAAAAACCACCAAACATATAAGTCGGTGGTTTTTGAAGAAATATAAATTCAATAACTAAGATTATTAATTTTTTTAATGAATTCACTTTTTTTCTCGATTGAATATTCCTTAGGTATCGCATCTAGTAATCTATCTATAGATTTCTTTATATCTGCGATTTTCTCTTCTCCATTATTGTATAATGCATACTGAGATAACAATCTAAAATTCGCTTCATCAATATCCTCAATTATCAAAGTGATCCTACTAGCGATTAAATCTGTTGCAGACATAGAATTATTGAACTTGTCTAGTGATTTTTCAGCTAGATTCAATCTTTTGTCTGCATTTATTAAAGAGTTCATTATTTCGTTAGATGTAGTTTGTTTACCTGCTTGGTCGAGGTAGTATACATACCTCTCAAGACGGTTTATAAACCTACTGTATTCTAATGAATCACCCACAATTTTATCCTTATTTATGAGGTAGCTATTATATAATAGAACTCCAATAATTACATTGAGAATTAATGAAATTACCAAAACAACCTTGATACTAGAAGTTCTTCTCATCATAAATTTTCCTCACTTTGAGTTAACAGTATGTTCAACATAGGCAGTGTTTGTCCAACCATATAAAGTGACTGGAGCCGCATTACCAGCAACCATGACTACAGAATATTTAACCTTGGCTTGAGGAACAACAATTATGTTTTGATAATTTTTAGGCATATCATATATGAATTTAACTGTAACGCCTCTTTCAAGTCCCCCCCCTTTCCTTGTTTTATAATCAGCTTCTTTATAAGAAATTGAAATAGGTAAGTCGGCTTTTGAAGAATCAGGAAGCAAGAATTGCACTGTTTGGACAGTACCCCCACTTCCTGTAAGATTAGTCCCTTTTTTAACATTAATGTTATTTAGAACCATTTGAAAAGGAGTATAAACAGCTGAGGTTATCGGATACTTATATGCTAGAACATTAACTAGGGAACTTAAAGACCCTTCAAGGTAAGGATTAACTTTATGCTCAGTTAATTCCTCTTTTGGATCAGTTGAGTATATATCAAAAGGAATACCTAAATTTTGAACCCTAAATTTAACATCTATTTGATTAACTTTAGCATCTGAATATGATAAACCGCTATAAATATTGTTTATAGTACTGAGTCTAGACCATGCTGTAATTGATTCATAGCCTATACCACGCTCAGGTTGATAGAGTGCTTTGGCACTCATAACTACAGTACTATCGGCAGTCTTATTAGAATTATCATTACTTGAGCCTTTCATATATAAATTAGCGTAGGAGCTTCCTTTATAATAATAGTCAAACCCTGGCAATATTGTTTCAGCAGCGTATACCTTCTCACTAGATGATATCAACGTTGAAGAAAATAAAAATGAAGCTGCTAACATACTTAATATTAATTTTTTTCTCATTCTTTTAGCCCCCTGCATATTCCGTTGTAATATCTGCAATCTCTTCGGTTAAGAAACTAGTGTCACCAAAAATTAAATACGAGATTCCTTCACCAAAGTTACCAAGAGTTAAGGAGAAGTATCTTTGTCCAGTCTCCACAATTGAGCCAAGACCGATTATTATTTCCTCTGTTTCTTCATTTTCTTTTGTCATAATTGCATCTAGTGGACCGAATACGTATGTATCCCCTGATTTTAGCTTAACTTTGGATATAGTAGACCCAATCAGTTCAATTTTGTTCTTCACTCCATCCATTTCTAATGATCCGCTACCATTGACCTTATAAAAATCACCTGTAGGTGTTAGATCTATATTTAAAGATAAGCTCTTCTTACTTTGAGCGTTCCTTTTTTCATTAGAAAAACTGAATTCTTGAATACCAGCCTTTTCTTCAATAACTTGTTCCTCTTCTTGTGTTTTGAGCTCGATTGGTAAAACATCTGAATAATTTTCAGTAACATTCATACTAATATTACCGCCATTATCCATTTTAAATTCTTTATCCTGACTATACCCAGTATTAACCATCAATACTAATCCAGCTATTAGACCAAGGCTTATTAATGCTCCTAATGTTTTTTTTCTTTTCATTATTCATTTCCCCCATTTAATATAACTAGTAATAATTTTCAAGAATCAGTAATGGGCCCCTTACTTTTCATTGGATTATTACCAAAGAGTACCTATAATACATATAGTTAATTAATAAGTCAATCCATATATTGGTTTTAATATTAATATAATTGAATCAATTTCATAATGCATTGACTTAAAGAATTGCAGACTACTCCAATGCAATCGTAATACATTTTAAATTTTATGAGGCTTTCGCTCTTTATTGTTTGTTCACACGATCCACGACTAGCTTCATGCTGTTGTAAACTAGTGTTGCGAGGATAAAGTGCAGCCTCGCTTTTGCTCCTGTTCGGTGTCTTAGGTTATTTAATTGAAAGAACTCTTTCAGGTATGCATTTACTCGTTCAACTGCGGATCTTCTCTTTGCGATTTGCTTCCATGAAACAACCGCGATTGGTTAAAGCTAGACAAGATAATAATTAATCATCATTTCGTATCTTCCCTAATAAAACGAAAAAACGTTAGTTGAAAACAGCAGGGAGCAGTTTGCCAGTTGGCAGCTGCTCCCTTTTAGTCATGCAAACCGGCAGGTATTTTTGTTATCATTAAACAAAATGGAGGGGATGAACGTTCATAAGAAAAAGTATTTTATTCTAATGCCACCAATGTTAATAATTGGGCTATTTTCATTCTGCTTTCTTCCAGTAAATCAGAGACAGTATGTGTTTTTAGCACCTATTGTATTTTGGTTGATATATTACACTTGGATATTTATTGAAAGAAAACAAAAGAAAAAATTATAATTGGGATAAATTCTCTTATGATAAAGATTGGAGGGGAAATCAATTGAGCGGAATAATAATGTTTATCGTTTATTTGTTGGTAGGCGGATTAATTATAAAAGTAGGTGTAGATAATTCTAAAGGTACTCAATATTCAAAAGAAATATTAAAGGAATTGCGTGAGATCAAAGAACTTATGATGAAAGATAAGAACGAATAATCCTAAACTGTTACGCTAACGGAAAAACAACAATACAAATAAATTGGGGTGCGTTTGTTGGGTTTAGATATTATGTTATGTGATTCAAATGGTAATGAAACTGACTATGTAGAGATATCGTATGAGTTGCATACTCAAATTTTCTATAATATTAACAAGGAACTCTGGGGTAAAACGAAATATGTTCGAAATTTAAAACATTATTATTTAGCGAAAGGTAATTTTAAAGGGTCTGAGGTTGAAGAATTTATTCAAGAATTGAATACTCTAGTCCCTTTCCTTGACAAAAGATATCTCAACTAATCAATATAATTAAAAAAATAAAACATCTTCTTCCTTACAACATTATAATTGCAGGTGACTAATAAGATCTGCTTTTTAAAGATCTTCGTCAGTTAATTCATTCAAGACCTAGGACAAGCTGAGGAGTATCAATTAAAGAACAGCTCAGTTAAATAAAGATCAGATGTTATTGGAAGTCGAAAAGCATTTCGGCTTTCAATGATACCGGAGTGATTATTTTACATCAATTGTCATTTGTTACACTAACGATAAAACGATAGCTGAACACAGCAGGGAGCAGTTTGCCAGTTGGCAACTGCTCCCTTTAAAGTAAGCAACGATCAATAGAGTGTTGCTTTTTCTCTTAGCTACTTTTGACAGATTAATTCAACTTTTTAATCACTAAAAGCGTTATATCTAAGGGACATAGCTATTGTGTAGGAAGAACAAATGAACATAAGCATGGAGGATAGTTATGGAGACAAAAGAAGGAAATTTCTCGAATGATAACACAATGGAATCTATTCAAAAATTAACTGAACAAGATGCGAAGACTTTCTTGAACCTTATATATGCTATTTTGAAAGATAACGAGATTCCAAGCGAAAAATTAATTTCACAAGTATTATCTGTTTACGAGAAAAAAATACCGCGATTGGTTAAAGCTAGACAAGATAATAATTAATCATCATTTTTATCTTCCCTAATAAAACGAAAAAACGTTTGTTGAAAACAGCAGGGAGCAGTTTGCCATTTGGCAACTGCTCCCTTTTATTAGGACAGCCTATGTGTTTCTTGTTTTTTAACTGAGTTTTAGATGTAAATTTTTGCATTGTGATTGGAGGTTATTATCCTATATAGTTAATGCTTCAATCCTGCCTAGCGAAACCATAAATAACAACATTCAGGATTATCAGGCACATATGATCGTTTAAGATTCTACAAAATCCATCGGATATTTCTTATGCTTAATTAGCTATATGAGGAGGTGAAATTTATGAGAGAAAAAATAAATTCATGGTCTTTCTTTCTTTCAATAATTTGTTTAGTTTCGTATTTAGCAATG